>CAVYPL010000023.1:0-57500 GCA_963770355.1 uncultured Alphaproteobacteria bacterium
GTCGCTTCTGTTTCGGCGCGGGGTCTCGACCACGATCCGCGTGGGGGTCCCATTATCCCATTTAACAAAATCAATGGCTTGAGGGGGTCCCGACGGCGCCGATGGGGGCACTATTCGATCAGCATTCACAGGGTCATTGCTGTACGCGGCGACAAAACCCAATTCCGTTGCCACTTAACACTTAACACTCGCAAAATTTGGCCACACAGCGCGATTAGTTGAAAGTAAGCGGCGAATCAAATCCGATGGTCAAGCGCGTCGGACCAGTCGAAATAGACGAGAGAAGTAGTGAACCGTCGTCAAGCGATCCACGCTCTTTTCACCGCGCCTTTGCTGCTATCCGCGACCCGAGCGTTTGCACTCGATCTCGCCGATATCACCAACCTCAAGCGAGGCGAATTCATATGGCGGCCCGAGCTTTCGCCGCGTGGGCCTGTCGTTGTTTTGGTGTCTCTTCCGCATCAAATCGTTCACGTCTTCCGCAATGGACTTGCCATCGCCGCTTCGACTTGTTCCAGCGGGGCGAAAGGACATGAAACTCCCACCGGAGTATTTACAATCCTGCAGAAGCGCAAGGAACATTATTCCAGCATCTACAACAACGCTCCGATGCCCAATATGCAGCGGCTGACTTGGCACGGCATCGCGCTTCACGCTGGACACTTGCCCGGCTATCCAGCCTCCCACGGCTGTATTAGGCTGCCAATTCGGTTCTCGGAGCTACTATTTTCCGTTACCCAGCACGGCTCACCGGTCATCATCGCAGATCAGGACTCGCCGCACAGTTCGGCCCTGCAGGCGGGGCTGATATTGCCTGACGATATCGCGAAGGGAGCGGATACCGCGAAAAGCAACGCAAACTCTTCCAAAAAGACTAAGGGCCCTGCCAACGAAGAACCGGTCATGTCCATTTTGGTCTCTGCTGCCGACCGCAAGGCCTATCTGATGACTGACGGGGAAGTCGCATTTGAAACGGCCATCAATATTGTTGATCCATCGCAGCCTCTCGGCACGCATCTATTTTCGCTTATTGGGCCCTCGGAAGACCGACATACACTGAAATGGACTGCATTCGGTTTGCGCGGTCATCCCGACGCAGGAGTGCCAGCCGACATCTGGTCAAACAAGGAACTCGCGCGGATCGAATATCTCGACCGCGAGGCCGTTAGCAGAATCGCAGGCACGCTGCGGCCGGGGACGACGATGGTTCACGCCGAACTCGTAAGGCGCAGCGGCTTTGCCCTTGCCGATGCACTCCACCTCGGGGGCATGGAAAGAATAAAGCTTCCAGCCGCGCTGGCGCTGCTGTTGCGAGCGGATCTGCGTGGCCCGGCCAAGCGGGAGGGCGAATGCCTGCTCCAGTGCTGGCTGGCCCTCGAGCTTGCGGCGGATGTCGCGGATGATGCGGCCCAGCCGGGAGCGCAGGATGCGCAACTGCCGTTGATGCCGCTTGAACTGTTTGGCATGGGCGTAGCGGCCCGCCATCATCGCGGCGGTCTTGGCCACGCGAGAATAGGATTGCCGCAGCCTGACGCCGTGCTTTCTCGCCAGGCGGTTGAGCCCCTTGATGGCCGCGTGCAGCAGCTTGGCATCGGTCGGAAAGGTGATGGCCTTCGGCTGCACCGTGGTGTCGACCGTGACCCGCTTGAGGTCTTGGCCGCGTAACGCGCCGGCCCCGTGCGCCACCCGCAGGCTCTCGGCCAGTAGCAGCTCCAGCTTGTCGCCGAGCCGCTTGCGCCAATGGCTCAGGTCCGAGCGCTCGTGCGGGAAGGCGTGCTGGAAAAACTCTTCACCGGTGAAAAACTGGAAATACGGGTCGTGGACCCAGCGCTCGCACACCCCTTCATCGGAAAGCCCATAAATGTGCTTGAGCAATAATAGCCCGATCATGAAGCGGGTCTCGATCCCCGGCCGGCCGTTCTCGCTGTAGAGCGGCGCGATCTCGCCGTCGATCCAGTCCCAATCGATCTTGCCCGCAAGCAGAACCAGCTCGTGCTTCAGGTTGATGATCTGGTCCAGCCGCGCCCGGAACAGATCGTTCGATCCAGTCGTCCTGTGCTTCTTCGGTCGCATCGTCCCCTCCGATGCACCACAGAATCATGATCCGCAGCGAAAGGGAATCCACAAATCAAATTGCAAGGTTTGGGGGTCTCAAGCTCCCATTCCCTGCAATCTCAAATGCCTCCGCCGCCGAAAAACAGAACCCCGCTCAGTCCCTTAGAGGCTTGTTCACGGACGACTAATTACGGATTATTCGGCAGGGCCCGCTACTCGTACCGGACCGGATTTCACGGTCATCGCCGAAGACTTCGCGACCAGAGGAAAACGCCGGCAATGATGACCGGTTTCTTTATCGTCGGTGCCAGAAATTATTCCCGAAAAGTGGACGTTTTCGGAAGCTCTACCAACGAAATGAGAAATGTCATCAGCTTGAACGTCTGCTGTTGACGTTTTGGACATTCCGACCGGCTGAGAATATGTCCATCCATCGGTAGACAGGAAGTCACCCGCTGAAGGCCAAACTGACTCGCGCTTGATGGCCGATCAGCGACAAGGTGGTGGGCTGCACGATGCTTCGATGACAGCGTCCTGATCGAATTTGTCGACATCGAGGTTTCGTTCTAGCCAACTTGCGTTGACTCAAGAGCCCTACGTTTTGCCGCTTCAGGCAAATTTGCGCTCTGGATTTTCCTGTTCCCGATCTGGGAGGATCGCTTCGGCACAAGAGCCTCAACCTCGTCGAGCGCCCCGACCAGCACCCGAAACGCCTCGCTGTAGCGGCGGCGCCTGGCCGGTGGAACGCGACGACAACGGTGGCCGTGGACGGTTTTCCGGTCCAAGACGGCATTCTGCCTCCGCAGACAAGGTCGGAAGCCATTAAGGCTCCCCGCGCGCTGGCATCAATGGTCACGCCAGGCTAGGATTCACGGATGGCGGCTGCGTGGTACCAGCTGCCACTGCAACCGACCAGGATGACTGCCGGCTCGACCAGTTCGGTCACATCCTTGGTCATGCTGTAGCGACGTCCCCCGAGACCCGCCCGGCCCCTGGCAGGGAACTGGTAGATCCTGGCAGACCCCTCGTGCGCACTCGTTTTGACGTTCGCAGACATTGATTGACCTCCTTGTGTCTCGTCGCTTCTCAGTGCTGGGGTCCCATGAAACGATGGCCATGCTCCGCACACAGTATATGATGATGAAGGTTCGCTATCCATTGTCGGCCGGAAACCGTCATATTCAGATATTTTATTCCGTCGTCGAGATGCATCGAGACGCTATCCCAGAAAAAGGCTGGATACTTGTCGATAATATCGGCCGGGGACGAATACCCAAGCTGTCGATTCATCCCTATCTCTTCAAATTCGCAATAAAGCGCGTTCGCTTTACGAGAGTACATCGGATCGCCAAGCTGACCTATTAGGTCCGCAGCCTGAACGAGTCTTGGTTCTAAGTTCTCGTTGGCATCACGCCGGTTCCTCGAGGCTGGAAAGCGCGTACCTTCAATCGCCTCTGCAATACGTGATGCGTTGATGTTTGGTGAATTTCCAAGGCGCTCGAACGCGAACAGCTTCGAGCGATCGACGTGATAGGGCGTGAGAGCCGCATCTGATGCGCCACGAGGAAGGGAGATTCTCCTGCCTTTTCCATCCACGACAAATTCATCTTCGGTATCGCCGCTCAGAACGCCGCGCATGTAACCAATATCGTGCAGCAGACAGGCGACGATCAGGTGGCAATAATCTTCTGGCTCTATTCGCTGGGACAGCGTCATTCCCTGTAGAATGTCACGACCGACCATTGTGACCTGCAAGGTGTGTTCGAAATTGTGGTAAAGCGCGTCGCTTCTTCCCAAGCATTCAATGGTGCTTCTCGCGAAGGAGCCAAGTCGTTCTGCCACTTCATCATGGGCTGGGCCGAAAATACGACGAAAATCCTTAGTCAGGAGCTTGCCCAACTTGTTGGCGGCCAATGCCGTGATCGGTTTCACTGACATCTCCCCTGCCCAAGGCTTTCTGAAGCTAGCATTTCGAGGACAGATCGCAAAGTCGAAACTTGAAAGGAGTGTGCCCGGCGAGCGCGCGTTCAACGAGGCGTTCGCGGCGTGGGAGTCGACCTTTCCATCAGCAAGTTGCGAAATGTCTCGGCAGTACCGTTGCGGCCTTGATAGTCGCAACGTTTCCGGCGTTGGCCTATACGGGCTGAAGAGTTGGCCGGCCAAGCCAAAATTAGCATTACCGAACCTCGCACGATGCTCTGAAGGCGAACGTCGGAACAATCAGTGATGAAGAGTTGGAGAAGGAGAAGGCGAGCGTGGTCTACGCTACTCGTTCGATCCTGCGGCAAATGCGCGTTTCGCGGCAGTGGAAGCTGACGCACGCGGGAACCGGCGCGGACTGTGGAAAGGATGCTTCGCTGAACCGGGGGTACTCCGAAACGGACCGGAAAGCCGCTGCTGAAATTCGTGAAGAAAAAGTTTGACACGCATCGAGCGCTTCGATCGAAGATGGCTAGCAGCTCTTTCTTGAGCACGCCGCGCGCTTGGACAAACAGGCTGCGATAGATGGTCTGTGTGACACCCGATTACACTCGTCTTCAGGATGCGTTCTCTTCAGCCAGCCGGCTAAACCCGTTTGAGAAAGGCATCGCGCCGCACGGTCCCGGACCTCCCGCGCTGGGCGAAGGGCACCGTTGCGGATTTTATGATCGGGGCTATCGCAGCGGGCCATCGAAGGCGTGGCTCAAGAGGAAAGAACCCGGCGAGCGAGGCGGTGTGGCGTGAGTGCGAGGAGAGGTGGCGATAGCCTTCACCCTTCGGAGAGCAAGGCAACCGCAGTTGCCGTAAATCCGAACCTCCCCTGCCACGGCGGCGTGCGCCGCTCCGTTGCCTTGCTAGGCGCGATGCTGATGCCGGGCAACGTCGCGATCGAACGTGCGACGAACCGCGCGGACCACGGCGGTTAGGTCGTCATGGCATCGCAGAATTGAAATTAGGACACTGTAGAGGCCGCAGAAACGCCGTAGAACGCGCAGGGAGCGCAGGGCTACAGGAATGCAACCTTAGCAGCCCGTGTACCGAGGATCGGGACCTTCGTGAAGGATACGCAGATAGGCTAAGCCGTAATAGATGAGTTCATCGGTCTCGCTGTGACCTGCGGATGAAAGTTTTGCGAGATACTGGCCCACTTTCACTCTGATTTCCTCACGGGCCAGCCCCTCAATCGCGGGTAACTTTTCATAGGAAGTCATTACTCGATCAACAACGTTATTCATCGACCCCTGCCCCGGCTGTGGCGACATCTCGACCGCCAAACCGCAATCCGTCCCCCGCAACAGCCCAAACGCGCCCACTTCCCGCTCTGCCACCGGATCCGCGCCACTCATCGCGTCACGTCTATGTCGGTCGTGCCGGCTATTGGACGACGTCAAGTTTGACCTTTGCGACACCGCCTCCAACCATTCCCAGCGTTTCGGCCGCAGCGTAGGAAACGTCAACAACCCGTCCGCGGACGTACGGACCGCGGTCATTGACGCGGACCGTCACGGACTGCCCACTGGCGACGTTCGTTACGCGCAGCCGGGTGCCGAATGGCAACGTGGGATGGGCGGCCGTCAATTCGTGCGTATTGAACTTCTCGCCGGACGCAGTCTTTGTTCCTTCCGTGTAAAAGCTGGCAATCCCGTGCGATGCGACCTGTGTCGCGGCTGCTTTCTTGTTCGATGCGAAAGGAGTGTGCTTTCTTGCGACCGCCACGCGCCTCTTTGGCGCGAACGATATAGCGCGATTGTATTCCTGGGACGCTTGGCGACTTGGCGAGACTATTTCGGAATTATTGTTGGCAAGATGTGCTTGTGTGCAGGCCGTGAGCAAAGCCGTACCTAGAATAACGGCAAGCCGTTGCACGACGCTCCGAACACCAGAGGCCGAGCCAAAGGCGCGCAATACAAATAAGGCTAGCTTTGATGTCGACGTACGAAGTTCTGGCAAAACTGCTGGAAAACATATCGTCCCCCGCCTACTGAATCCGGTACGCAAAGGTCGCAATCCAATCGGGGCTGAACCAAGTCAGACGAGTGCTATTGCGGCATCAATCACGCGATTTCATGTCAGTGTTGTCATTGAGCCACATCGGGCATTTGGCGAGCAAGCCATCGCCTGAATGGCAGATCAACGGTCACGCCGGAGTTCGTGGCCATCGGCTGGAAGTACCTGCGTAGGTATTTAAGGCAGCGGAACTGTACATCGCTGAGCGCCGGAACAGGCTTCAGGCCATTTCCTGGAACAAGAACGATTGGAGATCCCATTTTAGCGGCGGTGCTTCTTTAGCGGCGGTGCGTTTTTGGCTGTGGTGAAGCCGCCGGCGCCCGGGCGTTGGACTCGAGCGATGTTGACGCCACTGGCGTCTCACCCTTGGCCCCTTCGCGTCCGATTTCGCGTCGCGGCCAGGCAAAATCGTCGGCGCGACCGGCAGGTGCGGACAAAGCCTCACCTTTGACCATTACCCGCGCGGCCTGCGCATCAGCCGTCACCGGCCGCGACCCCGGACCGCCGAGCAATTGATCCGTACCGACAGAAGAGGCCACCAGGGGAACGATCGGCCCCGCCAGCGGACGCGGATCCGGCTGACCTGGCGATGCATTGGCGTCCGGCGTTGCCGGTTCGGTGGGCAGCACAATCGGCGCTGACCGCGCAGCCAGCAGCCGGCTGAGTTCGCGCTCGGCATAACGCGCAAGCTTGAGCGCACCGGCCTTGGTGAAATACACGCCGTCGGCGGAGCGCAGCTTGCGGATCTGCCCTTCGAAATCGGGGCCTTGCTGCAAAAAACGGCCGGCTTCATCGACAAATCCGTCCCAGACATCGACGTAGGTGATGCCGGCTTTGCCGGCCGCATCGCGATAGAGCGTATCCAGAAACGCCGCGTCGGCGGTCGCCTTGGCGCCGCGTACCGCCGGCAGACCCACCCACAGCACCGGCACACCCTTGGCCTTGAGTACGCCGATCATCTCGTCGATCTTTTCCCTGTAGAGTTCCACCCAGCGTTTGTCGCGAAACTCCTGGAGGCCGTTCTGCGTACCCGCGCTCTTCTCCGGTCCGGTGACCGACCGCGCACCATTGCTGTCTGCATCGTCTGGCGACAATTCGGGATCGACCACCTTTGTTGCGCCGTCTGGCTTCGCCGCGGGTTTTTCGGCCGAAGGCTTGCGATCCGGTTGGGCCTTGGCGTCCTTCCTGTCCGCCGACTTGGTCTCGGATTTATCGGCCGCCGGCTCGCGGATTGCGACGCGGTCGTCAAGGCCTAGCATGACGACAATGGCGTCCGCTTTTTCGGTGGCAAGAATGCCTTTGGCGGCGGCGGCCCAATCGGCTGGATTGCCTTTCGGCTGATACTTGATCAGACCGGAGACTGTCTTGTGTTTGCGGGTCACACCCATCTCAGGCTGATCGGCATAGATGTCCTCAAGCCCATAGGCGAGCCAGTCCGCCATGGAGTCACCGAGCACAAGAACCTGGCGCTCGGGAACAGTATTGCGCTTCTCGGGCGGCGGCGCCTTTGAGAAATCTTCGCGTACCATCGGGGCCGCTTGCCGTCCGTGCGAACGAGGCTGCGCGTCCTGCTGCTGGTGCGGCGCAAACATGTCGTTGCCAAACCAGCCGCCACCGCGTTGATCGTTACCAAACCAGCCTCCGCCGCGCTGTGGCTGCGGCCGCTGCTGAACTCCGCCGAAATTAAAAAACTGTGCGGAGGCAGGTCCGAGCATGCCCAGCACCAATCCTATCGCGACGGCCAGCACAATTAGCGGACCACGCTCGGTAAAGGTACCTAGCTTTTTTTGTACCTTTGGCATGGAACTGCCCACAAGAGAAATTGCCTGAGCAGACTAGCTCCAGCACAGGCCAAGTTGGTCGATTGATATAGGTCAACGGTACGAGGACCTTTGGTGAGGCCATAAAGTTAGCGGAAAATGACGCCCTGTAAGCTACCTATGCGGGGCACCCGAAGCCTCCTTCTGAGGATGGCAAGAAAGTTAGCGTCGTCACCCGCAAGATCACGGAGTGACGCCATGGGTGCGCCCGCCCATGTCGTGGCGTCCGCCGTGTCTGTGCGCCAGCCGTGTCAGTGTGTCCTAAGTTGGGGTGTCGCTTGGCAACGGCTGGTTGGGGGGCATCTGTGCGCTGCTCACAAGCAAATGGGGCAATCTCAAACCGCCGGTCAGAAGGGAGAGCAGAACCGCGTCCGAGACAGCAGTGATGGCAACCATATTGATGAGGTTGTGCGTGGCCATCGACAGCGTCGAGGACACACGGGTGCGCGTCCGCCAGGACAGGGGTGGTGTCAACCGATCAGGCGCGTTGATGAAACGACTGGTAGCCGAGATTGGCATTGAGCGCGCAATGCCAGATGATCTGCGTCGCACTGCACTAACGACAATTACCCGGCTCCGCTTCGGCCGCGACGCGATGGAGCGGATCGCCAATCACCAGACCAGCGGCGTGACCGACGTTTACGACCGGCACGGCTACGAGGCGGAAGACAGGCGGATCATGGCGGCCGTCGCGCGTCACGTCATTGGCCTGGTCGAGGCGCAGCAGGCGAGCAACGTGGTTGTCCTGAGGTGATGTGGCTTCGGCCGCTGCGGCTGCAAAAGTAACAGGGTCGTTGACCCGGCGGCACGATAGGGCGGGTACTCATAAGCATGCACTTGTTCGCACCCGCTGGCGGATGTCCGCTTTTCCCACGAAAGCGACCAAATAGCAGACATCTCGATATGTCCGCCCTGTGCCATCAACAACAGAAGAAACCCTGCAAGATGCGACCGTCGGGCAGTTGCAGCATCAATCCGCATCTACGCGCTAGATTAGTCGCGCGCGGGCACCGGCTTCGGCGTAATGGTCGCCGCCGGAAGCGGCGTGCGGGTCACCTCGGAAGGCGCTACCGGCGTGAAATCCGGGGCCTGGTCGTTGCCGACCCGTATGCCGGAATAGGCGGCGAGCCCGTCAGCGGTGGCGAGCGCGTCGCCCGAGCGCAACGAGCCGTCCATTGCGAGATCGACTGGCGCAAGACCGGCGGGACTGTGGCCGTTGCAGGTGCAATCGGCGCGTAGCGCCTTCCGATACACAAAGGCGTTTTCGCTATTGGCGTAGCGTTCGCCGGTTGCGGCATAGGCTATGTCAATTCTGGAGCCGAAAAAAACTTTGGTCGCGCTTGCCGGACAAAAGGCCTGGCACAACTGCGCCGGCGAGGCCGCGCCGCGCATCAGCGGAAAATATTTGCCGTCGCAACTGCGCACGCAGAATGCAGGTCCCGCGCTTGCGACGACCGACCGCGGCGGTGGTGACTGCGGATTGTTGTTGAAAGGATTGCCGAGGGACGGGGCCTGCTGCTGTTGCTTCTGGCCGCCACCGAAAAAGAAATCAAGCAAGCCTTCGGCTGCACTCATTTCGGGCGTCAGCGCCACGGGGCCAACAATGGTGACAACAACAAGCATGCGGCGCAGCTTGCGCCGAAAGGACAACTCGGTACGCATCGCTTGCTCCCCCGGACTAAGGGCACGCTCAGTTCTCATTGCGGCAATCGTGGATGCGAAACGCGCTCTAAGCTGGGCGGAGAAGGGGCGAGAAATAGGCGAGTGGGCACGGCAAGCACCGCTTCGGCCGTTGTGGAACGCAGTTGGGGCCGTAATCCCCGGAGTTCGCGCCGCAACCCGACCGAAGTCCGAGATGGGCAGGCCAAAATCGGAAATTCTCACACCGAGCAGATGTTGTCCGCTTTGCCCGTTAAGAGCAGACATTCGATCCGTGCGTCTTATGAGTACACGCCTAGCGCGGCTTCACGCTACCCTAACCCCCGGATCGCGGTCATCGTGCCCGATCGCGCGTCATCGACTTGAAGGACCGCGGCCGGCGAGCTGCGGGGCGCGTCGCAAGCGCCGTGCTGTGCGACAACGTCGCGGAGGTACGCCAGGAAACGGTCGTCATAGGTCCTGCCCGCGTGATGGGCGGCGATACCATGGTGGTCTGCGGCATCGCGACCTTCTTTGCGCGCTTCAACCAGGTCCGCCTCAAGGTCCAGCAGGCTAATTTTCTCATGAATAGCGTGATACCGCCTAAAGGAGCCACCCCCGTTCGCGGAACGCTGAAAAATCAACTCCAGCGGGAGCATACCACCCCTCGGAGCCATAACGTGCACCGAGCTTCAGAGCGACTTCCTTGTTGCCATAAGGAATCCGCAGTGGCGTCCTGCTTGGGTTTGCTGACACGGGAGCCGTCGAAGCGGCATCGGCGTTAACTTTTCGTTTTCGAGTCCTTTTCGGTGGTGCAACCTGGAGTGCAGCCGATCCTACCGGCCTGTCGGAGGTTTTGCGATCAACCTTGCCGGGTTTTCTGACTCGATTTGCATCGATCCGCGCGGACATCGTGGCCGATTTGGTCATCGCGTCATCGGGGATGATGACGCCTTTTCCCTGAGCCAGCTTCTTGGCGTACAACAACTGTACTGGACTTGCCGGTTTGGGGTCGAGCTTACCGGGCGTTTCGCCGTCGGATTTTTTAGGCGCGTGTTCGCTAAGGAATTTGCGGCAGATCGATAACGATGTCTTATAGCCGGGCGGCGGTTTGATGCCCTTTTGCCGGACGAGGCTGTCAGCAAAGCGTTTCATCGCAGGCGTCGGTGGATACGTTCCTGTGCCATTGCCCCCTGCACTGCCAAGCAAGAAAGGTCCAGCACCCTCCTTCAGCTTGCTGATAATGCGCGCGGCGACATCGCATACGGCGTCAATAGCGCCAACCATCTCCTGTTTGCCTAGAACGACGTCGTCGAGCAGGCATTCAAGTTGCGCGGTCACACCCGGATCGACTAGCGCCGGATCGGCTTGTTTGAGAACGCCGAACAACGACAGGCCGATCTCGGTCGGCACAATATTCTTGCCCTCGGCAATGAGGAAACCTTGCTTCTTCAGCCCGCCGATGATCTCGGCTCGGGTCGCGGGCGTACCAATACCCTTGGCCTCCTTCAAGCGATCCCGCAGAACCTCGTCATCAACAAAACGCCAGGCATTCTGCATAGCCTCGATCAGAGTGCCTTCGTTGTAACGCGGCGGCGGCCGGGTCTCCTTGTTCTCAATTTTTGGATCTTGCAGTTGCGCGCTCTCGCCGTCGCGCAGCGGCGGCAGCAATTGCGCCTCATCGCCCTTTTCGTCGGCGGGTTGCCACTCCGGGAATGCGGCTCGCCAGCCGAGATCGATGGGCTGGCGACCGGCTGCGCGGAATTCGAAGCGGTGCACATCGAGCGTTGCGGTTGTCTGCCGGTAACGGAAGTCGGGCATCAGGGCGGCCAAATACGCTCGCGCGATGACATCAAAGAGTTTCCTCTCGTCAGACGACAGGCGGGGCCACACCTCCGGCAGTTTGTCGATGGTGTTGACATTGGGAATGACGGCATGATGGCTCGCACCCTCAAGCCCCTTGTCGTAGAAAGTGCCGCTCGCACCTCTACGAATCATCGGCGGCTCGGGTACAGGAATCGCGCCGAACGATTGGCCAACCCGCAGTCCAGCCACGATCCGCGGTACGTCCAATATCAAACTCTGCGGCAGGTAGCGAACCTCTGCGCGAGGATATGTAATAATCTTCTTGCCTTGGCCGTCATACAGCTCCTGCGTCAATTCGAGCGTTTTGCTGGCTGACCAACCGAAGCGAGAGCCGCAGAGTTTCTGCAACGATGGCAAATCGTGCAGCTTGGGTGGCCCTTGCCGCTTATCTTCGACGCGCACGGCAAGTGCGCCCTCGAAACCTTCAGCCGCTTTGACTGCGTCCTGGGCAATTTCGCGTTTAACAATTCGGGCCTGCGGCGCATGCCGCATCTGGAATTGCCCGCCCGCAACTTTCGCGGTGGCGACAATTTCGAAATAGGCAAGCGGCACGAAGTTTCGAATTTCCAACTCGCGCTTGCACACAATGGCTAATGTCGGCGTCTTTACACGACCAACTCCAATCACTTTCCGCGCGCCTTGTCCCAGGATGACGGTTGCGGTGCGAGTGAGCGACAGGTTGTAAATCTGATCGGCCTGTCGGCGCGCAACCGCGGCGGCGTATAGGCGGGCGTATTCGATATTGGGTTTTGCACGACCGAATGCGTCGCGGATGGTCTGCGGATCCTGCGCGGTGAACAGCACCCGCATCACCTGACCGCGATACTCGTAATGCTCAAGAATTTCCTGACCGATCAGCTGACCTTCGCGGTCGCAATCGGTCGCAAGCCAAACCCGTTTGGCCCTGCGCAACGCCTCGCGAATAGCCTGGAGCTTAGCGGCCTTGTTGCCACCCTCTGCCGGGCGCGTTCCGTAAAGACCTTCAGGCCGTAGAAGTATCGGGGACCACCGCTTCCAGGCCGGAACAACGTCTTCCGGTTCGAGGAGATCGAACAAATGGCCCTCAGCGGGAAGAACATCGCCGTAGCGAGAACCAATTGCGGCGCGGACGTCTTTGGCCTGACTGGTTTTCTCCGTAATGACGATCTGATCTGCCATGACGGCCCACTTGGGAGATGGCCGGTCGAAAGGGCCGATGCTCCTATTGACAATAGAACATATAGAGAACATAATTTAGCCATCGGGTCAAGTAGTTGGAGTCGGGCATGGCGGAGGCCACCTATACGTCGCGCTGCCGTTCGTCGTCGCCGATGACGGCATTGCTGCTGGCGAGCCCATGGAATGCTTCAATCCAAACGCCGCTGTAATGCGCGCTGAGGCGTTATCTCGCAAAGAAGATCACGTCGGCGCAGTCGCCTTCAGCCGTACCGGCGACCCTTCTACTGGCGATTTCAGTGACGCCAAGGTGATCAGAAAGTTCGGCGACGTCCCCGATGAGTTGAGTGCGCTATGGCCCTTCAATTCATCTGCGCTGAGATCGAAAGGCTGCGCTTGCAAATTCGTAGGCAGCAGAATGAAGTCTTCACGCTTCAACGTTCCGGCATTAGTACGACGTCGGCGGAATTGTTGCTTGAGCGGATGCAAGCTTCGGTGGATGCGCTGGGCATAAAGCGCGACAAATTGGTTCGCGAACAGCGCATTGTGCCACGATGCACAAACCACAGCGATGTGCCAAGTGCGCGCTGCACCCGCGGTCTCGCGCAACAATTACACAACTGATTGATAATTCTAGGCTTTATGAGCAACGATAGAAGTTTGACCTACTTCCCTACCCATACTTCGCGCGGTGCTTAGCTTTCCGGCGGAAGCCCAGCGCCCGCAGCATCTAACGCGGAACGCGCCGCACCTCGCCTCTGGGCTTTAACATCGCTGAGCGAACATTCTCCGCTTGAGTGGCGTTGCAGCTTTCGGCGATCTGACTTGTCCTCTTCAGGAATCCTTAAGGGCTTTAGTCAAATTTCCCCTATGAGGCTGTAATGGCAGCGATAGTGGATCTCCTCGTGCTCCGATGGGCAATTTAATGACGCTCGGTACACCCGAGCCGGTAACGGCTATGGTTTCAATAATCGTGACATCTTTCGGCTAAGCCGTTGCGGCGGGGTGAGCGAATCGAACCGATCATGCGCATTCACGTCATTGGCGATACCGTTGGCAAGCTGTCGATGCTGCGCGCGACCTTGCCGCCGCAATACGGCGTAAGCTCCGAGCTTTTGAGTGGTGCAAGCCTCCAGCACTGCGACATCGACGCCGTTGTCGTGGCGGCAGATTTGCGCAACCTGGAAAACATTTCTGCCCTCAAGCAACTCTCGGCACAACTGAGCAAGATACGCCGGCGGCTCTTTCTTATCGAGAATACACGTGTGTCGATTGCGCAGGCTTACGCGCTCGGCGCAACGCAGGTGCTTCCCGGGACTTTGGGTGCGCGCTTGGCGGCGGAACTAACAGATTCTAGATTGTCGCCAGTCGAGACCGGTGAAAACAAGCTCCGTGGGCGGGCGGGAGCCGCTGAGGGAGCTGCCAGTATCGCATCGATGTTCCGGGCAGTGTTGAGCGGTGCGCCGGTCGATGTCGAAGGAGCGAGAAACGCGGGGAGAAAAATTGCCGACACCATTACCGAGCACGGCCTGTCGGACTGGCTCGCATCGGTACGGCGCCACCATGAGGGGACCTACCAGCATTGTCTCCTGGTGACCGGCGTTGCGGTAGATTTCGGCTTGAGTCTCGGTCTGAGCCAGGCCGACATGGAACGGCTGCATACGGCGGCAATGTTTCACGACATCGGGAAGGCAGCTATTCCGATTTCGATCCTCGACAAACCTGGGCGGCTGGACGCCGAGGAACGCACGCTAATCGAAACGCACCCCGTCGCCGGTTATGAAACTCTGAAAGGCAGCGCGGGCATCTCGCGGGAAGTGCTTGATGCGGTGCGTCACCACCACGAATACCTCGATGGCAGCGGCTATCCCGACGCACTGTCTGGACACAACATCTCAGATACCGTTCGTCTTCTGACGATCTGCGACATCTTTGCTGCACTGATCGAACATCGTCCCTACCGTTCCACAATGTCGCGCGAAGATGCCTACGACATCGTCAGGAGGATGGATGGCAAGTTAGAGAAGCCGCTGGTTGCAGCATTCAAGGATGTGGCTCTGACGAGATAAGGGATGGACAGCCGACAGGCTATCTCTAGACCCCGACAAGTGGCGCAGGCCAATTGTATTCGCTCGCTGGTCCAACATGACACTCGTGCGCCCTGGAGACGTTATTTTCTCCTCCGCAGCCAGTCGATCGGCGCGGTGCGATCGGTGTCTAAAGTTCGAAACGGTCCTTCTCTAGTCGCGCAGTCGCCTTTCTACCGCCGCAACCCCGCAATGGTGGCAGCGGTCGCCGGCTGCAATAATTTCACCAGGCATTGCGCGCCGGGAGTCGGTAGAGCATGATCAATAGATGGAAGAAGAGACGGACCCACTCGCCCAGTTAGGCCTGGATGCCATCGATCTGCGCTGGACGTTGAAGGACATTGCCGCCAAACGAAGTTGGATGATCAACAAGCAGCATTTGGCACAGCTAATCGAGCTGGGTCTCGTCGAGATGCAGGAAGATGTCCCGCAAATTACCATTGCCGGGCAGAACGCTGGATGGAAGGCCTGGCGGCGATCAGCGTTGCGGCCAGTGCGGGGCCTGCGTGGCGTCGTCACGGCGCTAATTCGGGCGACCGCCGCTTTGACGGATAGACGTCGAAATCCTGGGCAGGATTGTGCGGTAGCAGTCCCGCCTGGCACAGCCGCTCTGCCTTCCTGCATATCGCCGAGCGTCGGCGGTGCAACTGTTTGGCAATTTGCGAAGCCGAATTTGTCGGCCACAAGGTAACAAGTTCGCGGAGTTCCTTGTCGGTCCAGCGGGACATGGCGGGCCTCGTCACGATGGTCCCAGCACCCGGCGTCGTCCGTTAAGAAGCCCGATTGAACGGAGCTGGCCAGACGAGCGCGCGCCATAGTGTGAGCCGGAACAGGCACAAGAATTCTCTGAGCCAGGCGAGGATGCGGCGGAAGTTGTGGCCCACGGCTGAGAGGACGACGTTGGCGGCATCGCCGGCGCGGCCTTTGAGGTAGCAGCGGCCGAGGTGACCTTCGGCCTTCAGGTGTCCGATGATGGGCTCGATGGCGGAGCGGCGGCGCAGCTCGCGCTTGATGACACCGAAGACGCCGCGTTTCTGGCCGGAGATGAAGACACGACGGGGATTTTGCGCGTCGTGGCCGCGGTACCCCTTGTCGACATAGGCCCGCTCGATCGGACAGCCGGTGAGTGTCTCGGTGCGATCAATGACGTCCCGCAAGGTGTGGCCGTCGTAGGGGTTATCGGGCAGCGCCCTGGCGTGCAGCACGAACAGGCCACCGGGAGCCCGGCGGTTGTTGGTGACGATGGAGGCCTTCACGCCGAACTCGTAAGGCGCAGCGGCTTTGCCCTTGCCGATGCACTCCACCTCGGGGGCATGGAAAGAATAAAGCTTCCAGCCGCGCTGGCGCTGCTGTTGCGAGCGGATCTGCGTGGCCCGGCCAAGCGGGAGGGCGAATGCCTGCTCCAGTGCTGGCTGGCCCTCGAGCTTGCGGCGGATGTCGCGGATGATGCGGCCCAGCCGGGAGCGCAGGATGCGCAACTGCCGTTGATGCCGCTTGAACTGTTTGGCATGGGCGTAGCGGCCCGCCATCATCGCGGCGGTCTTGGCCACGCGAGAATAGGATTGCCGCAGCCTGACGCCGTGCTTTCTCGCCAGGCGGTTGAGCCCCTTGATGGCCGCGTGCAGCAGCTTGGCATCGGTCGGAAAGGTGATGGCCTTCGGCTGCACCGTGGTGTCGACCGTGACCCGCTTGAGGTCTTGGCCGCGTAACGCGCCGGCCCCGTGCGCCACCCGCAGGCTCTCGGCCAGTAGCAGCTCCAGCTTGTCGCCGAGCCGCTTGCGCCAATGGCTCAGGTCCGAGCGCTCGTGCGGGAAGGCGTGCTGGAAAAACTCTTCACCGGTGAAGAACTGGAAATACGGGTCGTGGACCCAGCGCTCGCACACCCCTTCATCGGAAAGCCCATAAATGTGCTTGAGCAATAATAGCCCGATCATGAAGCGGGTCTCGATCCCCGGCCGGCCGTTCTCGCTGTAGAGCGGCGCGATCTCGCCGTCGATCCAGTCCCAATCGATCTTGCCCGCAAGCAGAACCAGCTCGTGCTTCAGGTTGATGATCTGGTCCAGCCGCGCCCGGAACAGATCGTTCGATCCAGTCGTCCTGTGCTTCTTCGGTCGCATCGTCCCCTCCGATGCACCACAGAATCATGATCCGCAGCGAAAGGGAATCCACAAATCAAATTGCAAGGTTTGGGGGTCTCAAGCTCCCATTCCCTGCAATCTCAAATGCCTCCGCCGCCGAAAAACAGAACCCCGCTCAGTCCCTTAGAGGCTTGTTCACGGACGACTATGTCTGCCGATTCGTGCGGCATCATTTTGGCTATTGCATGTTTGTCACAGCGGCATTGCTGCAATCGCGACACCAACAGTTGACGTCGTTGCCGGCTGACGAAAAGGCAGTTGGTCTGATCAACCGCGATGCCCCGTATTGTGTGACGAAGCATGAGCCAACTCGTGGATTGCGATCGGCGGTCGAGATGCCGTCACAGGCACCTCTGGTGCCGCCCGCCTGTCCGGCAGATTCCAATTCCCGCGAACTCGATCAGAGAACTTGCCAAGTTATTCTTTCGGTTCTTCATTACTCTGGCCAGGGGTTAGACTGTACAAGTGCGCCGCCAATTCGGCTTGCGCCACTTTCTCTCGCAGAGAAATTACTTCGGACATTTTCTGCCATAGTCGCGCGCTCGAAATCGAGCGTCGATCCGAAGTGCTGGTTTTCGGTGGTTTTGCTGATCCCATGCATAGGTCTCGCGCGTATCGAAGAGAACTGGATAGCAACTCAAGCCTTCGCGATTAGCTCGGCGACCAAAGTGCGACTCCGATGAAAGCCGCCTCCAACCATTCGGCCATCTCACAAGCAGGACCGAATGATGTCGCAAAGATGGTGCCACCGATAATTTTAGAGCCACACTACAGCCATCTGCTCAACGCAATTGGTTGTGAACCTGCTAGGGTGGAACCGGATTCATGAATGGGGACCTTCATGAAGAACAACTACTTTGATCGGATGACCATCGATGATTTGTGGTCGTTGCATTTGGCAATATCCAGGATGCTCTCCGAAAAGATAATCGCCGAAAGGAACTTACTTGAGAGGCGACTTTCGGCGCTTAAGCCTATCGCTAGTAGCGAGCCGCGATCGCGCGAACGTCGACCATATCCACCCGTCTTTCCCAAGTTTTTCAATCCCGAAGATCCGTCGCAGACCTGGGCCGGTCGTGGCAAGCAGCCGCGCTGGTTGTTAGCGAAACTGAAATCCGGGCATCACGTAGACGACTTCCGTATTCAGCAGGCCGTTCAATAAATAGAACTCCATTGCGACTGCATCGATGGGCGACTCTGCTAGATGCAGCGAGTGCGGCAAGTCTACATCGGCTAATGTCCTGGTTCTGTAGCGGCGACATATCGCCACATCACGTTATATCCCCACATAAACAGGGCAGCTTCGATTTCTCTCGGACTCGCGCAGCATTCTTTCGCGACTTGCCAGATTAGTTGCGATGCCCATCGCACCATCGAGGCATGGCAGCGATCTCTGGTTTTGCCGAACAATGCCGGAAAATGAATGCGGTTCGTCTCGGGGTTTCGTTTGGGCTCTCGGTCCACGGCAAAAAGCAATTGATCGGCAAGATCGTATTGATGAATTTGTCGTTCTTCCGTAAATCTGGCGACGAAGTAGCTGAGCGCACCACCGAGTCGACCGTCGTAGGTCACAAGCTTCTGTTCGGGGTCAGCGAGGCTCACGATCTTCGTCATCGTCGAATTCATTGTCAGATTTACACCGTCAAACGAATCTAGCGAGGCTTGTTCGTCCTTAATCAGATCGACGGCGTTCGATAAGCTTGGCAGAAATTTCATCCGCGTTTCGTTCGATCCACTCAAAGGTCCGCTTCTGTCGATAACTTATTATCTACACCGCCCCAATGCATTATCGCCTGCAAGATAGCGCAAACATCGCTATTGGAATCACGCTGAATAGCGGACTGCAGTTCGGCAGCCAATCGATCAAACTCGGCCTTGTTCTCAGCAAAGTTTTTTCCGCGCGAGGCGTATTTCGATACTGCATCCGCCAGACCAACCGCCGACCATTTACCGTCTACCGTACGGGACCACCCCCGCGATTTTCCTTTGGAAGGAACGGCATAAGAATGCTGACGGTTCCCTTCCCACTCATGAGCCAGGAACTGGCAAAATTCGCGTATTTGCTTGTGGTTACGAGCAGCGCGTTTCTCCCGTTGCCCATACGGGGTTAGTGTAGATAGGTACGCCGGCGAGGGCAAAGAGCATGCGCCCGCCAACACTGGGAACGGTTCTGCCATGATACTGCTACTGCGTTATCTTGCGTGAACGACGTTTTTGCAGATGAGGGCCGATAGCTGAACCAAAAGCCCGCGAAGTCGGGCATTTTCCTCAAGGAGCGAGCGAACGTCTTCGGTGTGTTCGTTATTATCCCAAAGAGGAGGTTCATCCCCTCGAAGAGCATTCTCAAGGAGGGAGAAAGAATCGTCGACGGGCTCGGCAACCCAAAGCGACGGTCTAGCGAGGTGGGCTTGCGCATCGCGGGGCAGATGATCTGTTTCCATGGCAATACTCCAAATCAAATAACCAATGCACCCCAGTTGCCCTATCCAAAGTGATTTGAGTCGGGAGTCAAATTTGAGTCCAAAAATTGAAAGGCTTGGGGCACGTCGCAATCGCGCCGCGTTAGCGCCGGGAACTCTCACCGTGTGCTAATCAATAGGACACCGATGCTGTCCTTTAAATCCAGCGCACTCCGCATAGCTTTGGAAAACATCGATTGCGACTTTGCGACTGGCGATCTGCAACCTGAACTGACGAAGCCTTGAACCGACGAGCAGATAGGTCAGGATTGCGGAAATTGCGTCGATCGACGCGTAGCACTTTTGGCCCGCGATGGTTGACCGTCTCCACGCTGGCTCGGCGCATCGTGAAACCGCCCTCAACGTTTCGCATCAGACTCTCGGCCCCATCGCCCAGCGTCGCTTATAGTGCGCTCCATCTCGAATCGGCGGTTTACTAAAACGAAAGCCCAAAAGTCAGGCAACCCGAACTGGGTATAATCACGAACAAACCGCGTCGGCGCTGTTTTCCCGACGAAACGCAATGCGGCTGTGGAGGAGTCAAGACTCTCGCCGCCGAGAGGCCTGGCAAAGCCGTCGGGAGGTGGATAATGCATTCTCCTGACGGCTTTTTTTGTACCCACGTCGCGTCCTATACAGTCGGAGGAGCTAAAAGCCAGGCGGGAAAGTTTGGTTTACCGCAATGGGAGGCCTCGATATCCGGCCATCTAAACTCAAGAGCCAAGTCAGCGACAGTTGACCTAAAGCACATTGTCGCGAGATTCAGTGTCGTGATCCAGTCCGATGCAATCGTGCAGCACCGAGACAGCAATAGGAGAATTAACATGGAACGCACAAATTCACTTCTCGATAAATTCGTAAAGTCAACCCGTGTTATCTGCTGCATTGGGCCGCCCGGAACTGAAAGGAAACGATCGCGTTTAAATTGCGCGTCGGCCCGTCCCGCGCATTGGTCGGACCAAAGAACCCGATTCGCACCGAGGCAGCCCGAACCTTGGCTGAACCCTGACCGTCGATGGCCTCGGAGCGCAGCCCATACATGCGGACGGTGATAAAGCGGCCAGAGAACCTGGAAGTTCGGGCGAGAAGTCGGCCGAGAAAGCGACCAAGAAGTGACTGACAAAAATTCGGCTGAAGTCCCAAACATGGCTCAGCGAACAGTGATGCAATGTCTAAGCTTGGACGATTGGAAGGTCGTCGCGCACCTGCCCGTTCCGGTAGGTGAATTGATGCTCAGCCGCTTAGTTGATTACGGTTGGATCGAGAGCCGGAGTGAAAAGCAAGGCAAAGCAATCAGGCTTACGCCTGCGGGGCTCAAGGCGCTGCGGTCCCGCGCGGTTTGAAGCCCGCCGCCGGCTGGTAGAATTGGGGCTGAAGATGAAAGCGAAGTCATGACCGGCGTCGAAGAGGAACTTAAGCTAATCCGTCAGATCATTGCGGGCGGCGGGCGCAAATACACGGCGGGAAATATTGATCGCAGCAGATACGATAGATTGGTCGACTTGGGGTGGTTAATTCCGTTCAAGACCAACATCAGCAACGTCGAATATCAAGTAACGGACGAAGGCCGAGCCGCAGCGGCGGCTTTGTGATGCTGGTCGAGCTGGGCTGAAAGCGAAGAGGAAATGACCGACGAAGACGAAACCACTTCTTCCGGTATCATCGTCGCAGCAGAGCACGCGATCCTCAAGTTTCTTAGAGTTTGTCCGGAGACTTCACGCCGGATTGCATAGTTTTCTGAGCATGAGGCGGATTGAGGCGAGGCGCAAGAACGCGAGCGCTTTTCTGTTGAGGTTCTCCCAATCCTTGGCGAGCCTTCGGCAGCGATTGAGCCAGGCAATCGTGCGCTCGACGATCCAGCGTTTTGGCAAGACCACAAATCCGCTGGCCTGATCGGAACGCTTGACGATTTCAACGTCGAGGTGCGGCAGCACCTTTGCAAGCCCTTTCGCAAATTTCGGTCCTTGATATCCGCTGTCGACGAACAGCGTCTCCAAAAATGGAAACATGCCGAACAGTGTCGCCATGACCAGAACGCCTCCGTCGCGATCCTGAATGTCGGCCGGATGTGTACGAACTTGGCAAAGGTGTCGCGCACCCCCGCCTGGGCGCTGACGTCCTCGGGCGGCGCAGCCGGGGCCGCGGCAATTCGGGTCGTCGGCGCCGGGGGGAGGTTGGTGTCGTAGACTACACGTTCCGGCAATTTCTGGTCAGAACGGATCCGCACCACGGTCTTGTCGATCGAGGGGGCGGACAGCATCCAGTCCGCCGGCGGCGTCCATCCGTAGATCCCGCTGAAGTAGCCGCTGGCGAAGTCTCCCAGCACAGCATCGGACCACGCCACGAAGTGCCGGCGGTCATCGCCCGGCAGGCTGGGCTTCTCGTTCAGCGTGATGATCACGCCGCACACATTCGGCGCGCGCTGCTCGCCGCCGACCGCATTCCGCAATGTCCGCGCCATCACCACCGTTGTCACAGAGGTGCTGGCGGCAAACCCGGAAACGACCCCGCTCGATATCGAGACCGCGCTCCGCGCCGCCGCCGCGCAAGCGTACTTGGTGGCCAACAGCACCACAGCCGGTTTCGAGATTGTGCTCGGTATGCCGGTCTGGCGCGCCGCGCTCGCTGATGCTGGCCGGACGGTCGAGCAAAACTGGGGGTGTAAGCAGAATTGCGCAGCTTGACCAACGGACTGCCCTCCCGACCAATGTCTGCACTCGGCGGAAGCGGCCCGACCTCCAGGGAGGAAGTTTGACCGACAAGCGACATCTGACAGCATCTCATGTTGCGGTAGCTATGCAGCAAATCTTCGCGTCATTTCCGCCAAGGCTGCGCGCCCTTCATCGGTCAATGAATATGACGCTTCAAATTCTGAACTAATCTTCTCCACCAAATGCTTTCGCTTGAGATATTGCATGAGCGCATTTGTCGATTGGCGCGGAATTCTCAGCGTATCGGTAACGTCTCGGATGCGCAGCGCCCCCGAGTCGAAAATCGTTGAAAGCACTTTTCGTACACGGTCTGATTCGACAGGTAGCCGTGGTTCCGCCGCGCGGCGAGAGGATAGATCGCGTTGAGGGTGGTTATTACCTGCATCCGTGAGTGGATAAACTCGGTTGCCTTGCAACCCCTCAAATTCCTCCACGAAACCGCTAGCAATCAACCCTTTAAGTATTTTCCGTATCTTGTTTTCAGGCATACGGGCCGCCAGCCTTATCTTGATGGCTATCTCGATTCCGCTCTGACGATCCCGGTAGATGTCAATAAGCATGACGTTTGAAGAGATACGCGCCGCACGCCTTGTCGGGGCCGAGCCGGGTGTCGGGCTGCGCCCGTCGCCCGAGCGCTCGCTACGGCGGGCGCTGCACGGGATGGCCAGCACAGGTGAATTGATTGCCATCGGTGATGGCGGTCGCGCTGATCCATACCATTACTTCCTGCACCCGCTGTTCATCGGCATGATGGGCAAGACTTCGGAAGCGGACGCACTCCAGCACGCGCTGGAAGCCGAACTCGGCGCGGGCAGAGCGGTGGCCAAGGGACTGGACCTCTGACGCCAGCCACCTCTTCAACCCACCGCCTCCAGCCGGGAGCTATGCCGCCCCCCGTTTTTTGAGGATCTGCATCAGACATGGGGCGCGAATTAAGGGATCCATGGCCTAGCTGGGGGCTGATGAACCAAGGATCCCTTGACAACACGGTACGCGACATGCGCCGCCACCAGACCTACGCGACAGGATGGGGATAGTTCCACGGCCCGGGCCGCAGCCCGGCACGGCTTCGTGCTTGATGAGACGGATCTTGGATCCGCTGTTCCGGTCGTCGGCAACCGCGCCTACTCGGGGTGCAGCTTCCTTGCGAGACCGGCGATCATCTCACGCGTGATGAGATCATTCTCGATGCGGGTATTACCGTAGGCGAAGCTGCAGCGCTGCTCGCGTAGTCGAGCCGGGGTCATCTCAATGTTACGGGTTCGCTCAATAAGGTCCTTCAGATTGATTTTCAACGAGTTTCTCCCGTGCTCAGCGCGCGCGGCTGGCGGTCTCGACGAAATCCTGCAGCGACGCTGACACCTCGTCGTACTCCACGAAGCGGCGGCGCAGCTCGTCGGGGATGTCCAACGTCACGTCGCGGCTCCAGCCTTCGGCCGTATTGAAGGCGATGATGCGAACCGGGTTGCCGTACTGGCCGTCCATGAGATTGCGGATCAGCGTCGTGCGGTCGGTAGCAGCCTCGTCGGTCTCGCGCCATGCACGGCCCAAGCGCTCGCCAAAGTCGTCGAACACCAGATAGGTGTCGTGACTGGCTTCTTGCTCTGTCGGGGGAAACTGACTGCCCATTTACACAACTTGCTGTTACGGCCTTGAAGCCTAATGGCGCTCACCAATTGCGGCAAGGTCATTCCCTAAACGCTTGATTATGCTCACTCCCCGCAGTACTCAAATACGCTTCGACTGCGTACGCAATCACTTTGTATCACCTATTTATTTTACTGGCTTTATTGGCATCCTCCAGCGCCCCGTATTCACTGGCTGGAACGGCCCCGTCATGGCTCCCCATTTACAGCGAACTGCGCCGACCTTCGGGCCGGTCTCATGGACCGTGATCGCGTGGGCCGTCGCAGACAATGCCGAGGACCATCCTCGTGACGCAGTGGAGGTCTCGACGTCACTCCTTGATTTTAATACCCCTCTCGGCCCTGTAATTCTTGAAGACCACGTCGATAGCTTGAATGACTTTCTTGCCCTGATTGGCTTTACAATAGACGATGAGTTCGTGCTCAAGGGTCTTGGCTCGGTCGACCTTCATCGCATGCTTCTTGGCAAGACCGTTGTACCAGCCACTATACCAGGTCGTCAGATAATCTGCGTCTTCCTGATAGGTGTTGGCCAATTGGCCGCAGGTTAGCGCCTGAACGTCGATATAACCGTCAGCCGCATTCAAATAGAGGCCGATACGCCTGTAGCGTTGTTGATCCATATCAACGCACCTCGCCGCTCTACTCGGATCACGCGCAGCACGAAACCGAGAGAGAACGACCGTCCCGTCCTGTTCAATTTTAGCTTATGAAGGTGGCCCACCTTCCATCGCTTTCCGGCGCGCGCCGCCGCGCTCCGTTTGATCCAAATCAAACGTGCCACTCGCTCGCCGTCCAGAATACCGCATGCCATTTCACCCAAGACGGGCTTCCATCATCGAAGCGGTCGGTATTGCGACTATCGTTCTCAGCATGGCTGCGGTCGTTGTCGTGCTTGCGACCTTGTGAACGCAGCAGCAGATCGCTGGTAATACAGCCATTGCTCCTCGCGCTCTCGGCACTGCGGCTCGCCTATGAGACCAGAGGCAGCCTGATCCTGAACGATGCACCGCCATGGTCCCGATTTCTTGCCGATATCACCCCATTGTGCGCCTCGATGATGGTGCGCGCGATGGACAGCCCCATGCCCATGCCTTCCGCCTTGTTGGTGAAGAACGGTTCAAAGATCATTTTCAATTTGCTTGCGGGAATGCCCAATCCGCGATCCGATACGGATAGCTGTGCAAACTCTTCGACGCGCGAAGTCCGAATGGTCATGATGCGGCTTTCATCTTTCGTGTCCTTCATTGCGTCGATCCCGTTCGCGACAAGATTCAGAATGACTTGTTGAAGTTGAATGCGGTCGCCGAGGATCGGAAGCGCATCCCTTGTGATCACGCTATCGAACTCGACCTTTCGCCCAACGGCATGAATAAGTTCAATAGTTTCTCCTACGAGGTCATTTAGATCGAAGTTTTTCAGTTCGAAAGGTGCTTTCTTCAGCAGGCTGCGCATTCTTCGGATGACTTCGCTGGCGCGTCGGTCATCCCGCAGAATATCCTTCACGATATCCTGCAGTTCAGCAATATCTGGGCTCGATGACTGTAGGATCACGTCAGCGGTTTCGGCGTTGGTCAGAATAGAACCGAGCGGCTGATTGATTTCGTGAGCGATTGAGGCGGTCAGTTCGCCAGCGGTCGCGAATCGATTGACATGGACAAGTTCCGCCGTGCGCTGCCGGGTCTGCACTTCCGCCAATTGACGCCGACGATGCTCACGCAGTAGGACCAAGATAAGCCCGGCCTGCAAGAGAACAACGGCGACGGTGAGTGCAATCTGCCACGAATACTGTTCCCAGATCGTTAGTTCCTGGAAATGTACCGTGCTACCGGCAGGCAGAACACTACTGCTAATTTCCCACCTCTGCATTTGTCGCCAATCGAATTTCGGTGATGCGAAGTTGATGGGCAGGTTTTTAATGTCACCTGCCTTCTCTCCATCCAAGATTCGAACGGCAACTGTCGCTGCTATCCTGCTCCTTTCAGCAAGGGATTGCATCGGACCTCCAACGATCCCCTCTCCAAAAAACGTATCGTCGTAGGTAAAAATCGGCGCATTGGCTGAAGAGGATAACTTTTTCAAGACAGCGGATGTTTCGTATACAACACCTGCCGCATCGACATTCATTAGACCCCAGTAGATCGCACTGTGAGGCGGAAGGTTCGCTACGTCTTTGAGGATCTCTTCCAACGACAGTTCATTATACCATTTAAGTTCAATTCGACCGGCCAGTGGCGCAAGCTCTCGCCGCACTTCTCCCAACCAGAACCTTTCGTTGGCAGAGACACCGCCATTCACAATTGCAATTGTCTTTGTGAGCGGGAGAACGTGCAGGATGTTTTCAACAATAACACGGGCATCGATTGCGGTAGCCACCACAGTATCTTTTTCGGTTAACTTATCGTACTGGACCCGCCGATTCTCCACAGCGGTAAAGATCATTGGCGTCCTTGGAAAAAGACGCTGCCGATGCCGCTGGACGAAGTTAGCCGCTGGCCCGGCGATGGCGACGATCAGGTCGAATTGATGCGTCGGGTAAAGAGCATCGAGATAGTCGGCAAACAGCGATTCCGATTGTTCAGTACTCGCTGTCGGATCCCCGAGCGAGTGGTACACAAAGTCCACCGCGTTCGGCGACTGCTGGTCTATCTCTGAGCGGAACATCCGAGCAAAGTCGATCCAAGGACTGAACTGAGGGCTAAAAGAATTCAATATCAATACACGCTTGGAGCCTGCTGCTGCTTCACAGAGGGATGAGCTTCCAAGACTAATTGCTGCGGCCAGCATCGCAAGAACGGCCAATGCGGGAGACCATAAACAGAGACGCCGTTTTTTGTTTCGCATCGTGCTTTTCGCTAGTTCCAATTCTATAAATGCAGTTTAAGTAACTCGGGCGAGCGGATATTGGCATGGCCGCCGTAGGCTGACCACGCCAAGGTTGAGGTCACCAGCCGCCGAGGGCGTTTCATTTGAACGCTGAACGGATTGGGACTGCCTGAGGGGTACGCGCGATGATCACGAGATAGGCGCGCAAGCCGTCTAGCGGTCGTGCCGAGCTAGCGGACCTTGCCGCCCTTCTTTGCGCTTTCCAGCCCCATATCGACCAGCCTCCGGATAGCCTCCGACAGGTTCGGCAGGTCAGGTTCCTTCCGCCGCCAGTCGTCGACCTTTTTCACCCACGCAGTGGGCACAACCATGTTCAGACGCTGGATTTCACCGTCGAGCTTTGTGGGCATTTTGTAATCCGATTTATGTTGCTTATCACGCTCATTATGTGTATAATCCGCATATCAGATCGGGACAGAGTAAACAAGAGCGGAGCAAGCCGATGAAGGTCACTTTGTTTTACAGCAGCCTGCTGGCGAACCACATGTTGGCCGTCGTCACTGTCAGGTACCGGGCAGATTTGATCATGCCCATGCTTACGGCCTGATGGAACGGTCACCACCCATGCTTACGGCCTAGCCCTCAACACCCGGCGGACCTCGCGTCCTACCGGGGTTGCGGTGTCAGCGAAACCTGACACCGGAGCAACCAATGAAACCTATGACTGACGATGCGGGCGTGACTGCCGAACCCGCCGATATGACTGTCGAACAGATCGTGGCGCGCATTCGCTGGCTCGACGTGACGCTGGTGGAGCTGCAACACGCAATGGCGGTCGCAGCGAGCCGCGACGACGCGGGCTCGTCGGCGATTTTCCGTATCCACTAACCCTGGTCCCCGGCGGCTTCGGCCTACCGGGGCTGAGGTGTCAGGGAAACCTGAACAACGGAGCAAGGAAATGAGGATTGGCAACAAGGAAATCAAAGGCAAACTTGGCAGTTGGCTGGTGGATGTCCATTGGGACGACGGCCGCAAGGCTACGCTGCCGACCGCCCACCACCGTTTCTTCGATAGCGCCACCAAGCGCTACGCGCACAACAACACCGGCATGTTGAAATACCCCGGCAAGTTGAAGGCTTGGAAAGACGCCATCGTCAAGCACGGCGCGGTCGTCATGACCGACGACAACTGGATCGGAGATAAGCCGAAACGGATCGGATTTTCCGATGTGTTCGCCATCACCGACCTGCAACTGGACGACCACGGTTCCAATCACAGCTTCACGGTTGCCCGGTGGTTGTAAAAGCAAGCGATGACTTTAACCCCGGCAGCTGTAAGGCCTACCGGGGTTGAGGTGCCAGGGAACAGCACCACGGAAACGACATGACAAACGAAAGTTATGAACGCCTCGCAAACGATCCGGTCAAAGATATCAAGGCGCACATTCGCTGGCATGAGCGTGAAGACAATAGTCCTCGATCATGCGCAATGCAGCAACTGGCAGGGCACCAGAGAAGGCCGGTGTCGAGCGATTGATTTACCGTCCCTACTGGCGCGGCGGCTTGATCGGCGTTGGCACCGGGCGCGGCTTGCGGGAATAGGCAGGTTTCGGGCTGCGTTTGTAAAACGTTGCCACCTGCGCGCCCTCCAGTGTCAGAAGCCCGGACGTTGCATCGGCCACTGGATCGGCTGCTGATTGCCGGGAGCGGGCGGCGCTAGCAGGCTCTGCCGTCGCGTAGCTGGTGGGCTGGCAGCTGCTAGTGCGGCTTTGAGCGCGGCTTGAGCCTTCGCGATAGCCGAGTCCGGATTGACCCATGGTGCCGGAGGCGAGCCAAGGCTTGAAGGCGGCGGGCTGATGCTGATCAGGCGGTCGGTGACGGGGTCGAAACTGACGCCGCCGTTCGGATAAAGAATTTTGACGAGACCCAGCTTGAACCCAAGTTTCAAATCGGCCTTGTTGGCAATGAAGTCCTCAAGATCGCCCGCGCTCACGCCGATGCCGGGGGTGTCAGGCAGTATGTTTCGGCTATTTCCGGCGGCGATCTCCACGGTCGGCTTGCTGACGGCGCTTCACCGGCGGTTTCCATAATGTCACGTTGGACCGACCAGGAACTTCGCGAATTGGCCACTTTGTGGCCAACACACTCGGTGTCGCAACTTGTCGAGCTGTTGCACCGCCCACGCTGGGCGATACGCAGCAAGGCAAAACGGCTGCGCCTGGATGGACTGCAGCCGCACAATCCTTCCGAGGATGTCGAGGCAGCAAACCCGCCAAAACGGCGGTGGGGATGGCGAACGGCACGTGCAGAGCCGGGCAGCCGAGGAAAGGAGTTGGAGCGGACCAAAGGGATTTGAACCCTAAACCTCCGTCCTGGGTAAGGACGGCGCTCTGCCATAAGCTAGGCCCGCATAGCTCATTGAAAGCGCCCAAGCCTTGGATTTCAGTGAATTTCACTCGTAGAATTTAAGTCGAAAAGTCCCGATTGAAATCGCGCGTGATGCGGCATCGGGTCGGCTGACCGACACGCCATTGAGGGTGGCGGAACGAAAAGCCCACCGGGGGACGCCGCGGGCCATCGGTGACGCAAATCAGTGCGTAATAAAACGCGGCTAGCATGCGACCACGGGTCCCCGGTGGTTACCGATCGGTTTTCGGCTAGCCCCAAGTTTTTTCGTCGTCATTTATAGAGTGTTCAAACTTGTATCTTAAGTCATGAACCATGACTGAGCGACGTGCAACGACCCGCCAACGTGTATTCAAAGCCGGAACGATCGAGTTCGACGGGACGGACATCGAGTGCACTATCCGCAATGTATCGTCGAGCGGTGCTGCGCTTGACGTTCCCAACCCTGCGGGCATTCCGCACGAAATAACCATCAACTTCGTTGCTCGCAATATTCGTCAGCGGGGCCACATCGTGTGGCGAACAGCAAGACGGGTCGGCGTCTGCTTCGCATAGCGCGCCCAATGTCCGTTCGGGTTGGCCGTACTATTTTATTTGCGCTCCGCTTAAGAATATTTGTTGCCGGGTGAATCGTTCACTGCGCGTGCAGTTGCGGTAGGCAGCGCAAGTCGGATTTAGCAGCGGCCTCCTCTTTACGGGATCGATAGAATCTGAGAACGCCTTGCGACGCCTCAGCATTGAGACGAGCGAATTCGCCCTTCATGCTATCCAGCTGTCCCGTAGAAATTCGGTGCTTTTTAGCACCAAGAAACAGTAACGACATCGCGGTTTCCCACGAGAAGTTGAGAGCTTTAGCCAGCACCAAGGTCAGTTCGCTGTTGGCGTCGAGCAACGCTCGCTCCACTACTTCGACGGGCAACGAACACAGCAACGATAATCCTACAGCGACCTCTTCGATCTTGTGAGATAGAGCGTATTCCAAGATGCTTTTCTCATTCAAGTTGCCGTGCCGATATTGCAACGCGATGGTCCGCTTCGCTTGAAAGTAATCCTTCGACGCAGGGCCGAATTTGGAATGCAAGGCACCCGCAAGATCGGTCACCGACGTTTGAATAAGTGCGGCTAAATCCGGACGTTCTTGCTCGAGCTTCCTTTTCACGTCTTCTGAAGCCTTGGATATCAGTTGATGAAAAACGTGCCTGGGAATGTCTTTTCGCGACCCGAGGCTCTCAGCGAGGATCGAATCGTTCTCGGAGCGTTTGACCATATGAAGGAAGCCGAAATTCGAAAATCGCGCGCCACTATTTGTCGCGACTGAGTTCAGCACCTCTTTGCTGCCGCGTGTCACAAGTTCGTCCGTAACGCTTTCCCCCAGTGCTTTCCGCTTTGAGATAGCCAGATGATGAACCTCGCCTTTGCATCGGATATTGGCAATGAGAAGTCTTGGCATCGAGCTGTTCGGAATGCCGAAGGACAGGGCCCGCGACAGCAATCGATTCGTCAAATGCGAGACTTCTAATGACATTGGTTGGAGCATTACGGCTATGGGCGAGCCGGTTTGCAAGCCGGGCGCGAGCCACAACTTCGATCTCTTCGGCTAACCTTCCGATTACTTCGCCGAAGATCCAGATCTCGTTATCCGAGTACCGGCCGGCTATCAGTAAATCGGTCGCATGCCACAGGGCTCGCTCGCGGCTTTCTGCCGATCCCTTAACAATGGCGTCGTCTAGCTCCTGGAGGATCGATGTAGCTTCAGGCATTGCGTTAACCCCAATTATCCCACGTGATAGACTACCTTTCGACAGCGACGCTTTACCTCGAGAACTTATAAAACTGAATTGTGAAAAATCTTATGGGACCTTCGATCGCATTTGGATGCGATTGGCACCGTTCATTAACTGCGGCTTGGCGCGCGCGCGATCCTAAGGTCACAGGTATCTGAGCGACCTAAAGTTCAGCGCAGTTAGGATCGACCATCCTCCGCCGCCGATTATGGTGGTTATACTGGCCCTCAAGGGCGGCCTTCATGCGCGTAGTCCCAAATGCGGTTTCTGGGGCACCAGGAAAGATGGGACCGGCCCGTCGGGGTCGGGCAATCTCTTCACCCTGGTTGCGCCTGTGAATCGCCGTGGCGCCCTTGTGGCTGCCATCGAACTGGAACCGGGCGAAGTTATCCTTACTGGTGTGCTTCGAATCCGCGAACCACTTCACCCGGCCGATCGTCACGATGTCCGAGCAGCGCGGCAAGAACGGCTGCCTGCAGGGGCGACACTCAATTCGTTTCCAGTAGCAGCCAGGTTGGCGCAATGTGCTGGAAGTGCTCGATCAGCCGTGCATCAGGTCGCGAGTGGAGGGCGGATTCGTAATGATCGCGTCGGCCACGCCGTAATGGTCGAGGCCGAGCGCATCCTGACCGGTGCGGATATCGCCGGAATCGACGCAGGCCAGCCCGAACGATTCCAGGTGCCGGACCAGGTCGCCCTCGCCGGCGCAGGGTTCGGCAAAGGTCTTGGTGCCCGTAGCGCGCAGGTACGGGATCAGCGGCAGCACTGCCGACCGTGGCGTCGGATAGAAATCAGCCTCGCGGCGCTCGAAGTTGGATCGCTTACCCATCGCACTGTCCCTCATTCAGCCGCCTCGGCCGCAGCTTCAGGCGGCGTGCGAGACGTGGCATTGATGCGGCGCATGCTCAGCTTTGACCTTGATCAATCGGGCGGCCGCGAGGGCAAATCAAACCGGAAATCGCCAACCCTGGGGAATTCCGATGTGGACCGTGGAAAACGCCAACAATGTCCTGACGTCCGCGCAGTGCCGGGCGGCGCGGACCTTGCTGGTCCTCTCACAATCGAGGCTCGCTGCCCTGGCGCAGTGTAGCGTTGGCACCGTGGAAAATTTTGAAGCCGGGCGGCATGTATGTCATATCAGAATTCGTCACAGGATCAGGCAGGTGCTGGAAAGTTTGGGGGCCGAATTCGAGGTCGGCGAAGTCCGGGATCGCCGAAGGATAACCGGCTCCTAGGGAGCGCCGCTTCCCGAATTATGAATTTTGTCGACCTGGGCCGCCGCAGCTACTTTGGAATACAGCCGCCCTTAGCCGTCCGAAATAACCAGTTCGACTTAAATTCTACAAGTGAAATTCACCGAAATCTAAGGTTTGGCCGCCTTCAATGGGCTCACGCGGGTCTAGCTTAAAGGCAGAGCGCCGTCCCTACCCGGGACGGAGGTTTAGGGTTCGAGTCCCTTTGATCCGCTCCAACTCCTTCCAGCAATTTCAGGCGCCGCGCACCCAGGACCAGCTATCAAGGTTCGGACCGAACCTTGAAGCGCGGGAAGACAGCCGCCTATCTCGCCGGCCGCATCAAGAAGGAGCGGCCCCTAGTGTTTGCCGGCGTCCCACAGTCGCCCCCCATACCACATGCGGCCTGATGCTGCGGAGCCGCTCCTTCCCTCCGCTTGAGTGCTTGAGTACTGCTTCGGAACCAGTCCGATCCAGGCCGAGAAGTTACGCGCTGACCGGCAGGGACTGGAGTCAGCAACACCGCCGACCAAAGCGGTCGCCAGCATCGGACCTACTGGGTCAGGCGCGTTGATACTGTGCGAACCTATCGGCCGCTACCTATTTGGTTGCTACTTCGCCAAACAAAAAAGCCCCGCTGTGAGGCGGGGCTTTGAGCTGTGCCGGCAGCCGGGATTGTCGTCGCAGTAAAAAAACACGCTGGCCGCACTTCACAGGATCCGCAGTTCGGCACGGCTTCATATTTGATAAGGCGGATACGGTGGGTCATGGCCTCAGCGCCCCGGTCCGGGCCTTCTTGTGGATGGCCGAAGGCGAGCTGATCGTCAGAATAAATTCTAGCACGATTGGGCGGGACGGTCTTAAAGTTACCGATGGCCTGATGAGGAGAAAAACCGATGCGGAGAAGATCATTACCGTCCGCGCCCTATGCCCGCGCCCGCAGCGGCGGTGCGGCTCGGGAGGAGATAGCTATAATCCTGCGCCGGCTCGGATGCGAGTCAGTTGGCTTCATGGACGACTATTCAAAGTGCGAGGTGCTATTGGCCTTCGCCTATCGCGGACGGCAGGTGCAACTGCGAACGTCCGCCAAGGGTTGGGCTGCATTGTTCCTGAAGGCGAAGCCCTGGACGCCAGGGCGCCGCTGTTTGCGCCACGACTATGAGGCGGCCGCGCTGGCGCAAGGCCACGTCGCCGTCAATTCCATTTTGCGCGACTGGATCAAGGGCCAGGTCACCGCGATCGAGTGCGGCATTCTTTCGTTCGAGGCAGTGTTCCTGCCCTTCATGCTCACCGCCGACGGCCGTCCGTTGATCGATCGCGCCGTGGAGTTACTGCCGGCGCCGGATGATGGCAACGTGGTGACCTTGGCGGGGCGGTCGTAAATGCTCGGACGGGAATTCTCGTCACCGCCAGAAATCCGTGAACTTGCCGAAGAAATGGCCTCAGTGTCGCCTGGGGGAAGCGAACTTCTTGTTCCCGAATTTGGTCTAGGAACCGATTTGCTGCGGCGCACTTAATAATCCAGCGCGTGAAAGTTTACGGGCTTTGCAGCGAGGGAAGCATGCTCTTCACGATGATAATCTTGGGCGCGACGGTTCTCGTTGCTGTGACTGCTGTCCACAACCGGTGACACTCCATGGATCATAACTCGCTCTTATTGCTAGCAGGCTCCGCGTCGATCTTTGGCTTGGGGTTCCTCACGGGCTATGGAGCCCGCGCACTTGTCTCTACTCGCCACCGTCACCGCTCCCAGCGAACCCGGGGGTATACTTTCCACAACTAGCGCTTGTCCTAAGGGTGATCCGTCCATGCTGCGACGGAAGACAACCTGGCGGGCTTTCCTTGCCCAAAGGAAGAGACGACCCCGGCTGGGCTGGGGGCATAGAGTAAGGCCAGGGTCGCTCTGGCCGGGGTGTGGCAGCCGGCTTAGTTCGTCGCCGTCATACGCCAGGCAGTCGAAGGCATAGAGCTGGACTTCATTTACTTGCGGAATGCAGACTGGTCTGCCCTCTTGAAAGTGGTCCTCCCTGAAGTATGGCTTTGAGCCAGATGGAGGATGCAGCATGCCCAAGAAGAGACATAAGGCGGAAGAGATTGTCGCGAAGCTGCGGCAGGTTGAAGTGCTGACAGCGCAGGGCAAACCGGTCGCTGAGGCGATCCGATCGATAGGGGTGACCGAAGTTACATACTATCGGTGGCGGAATGAGTATGGCGGGCTGAAGGGCGATCAGGTGAAACGGCTGAAGGAGCTGGAGGTCGAGAACACCCCGCTTCGACGTGCAGTCTCGGATCTTACGCTTGAGTGTGAAAAAGTGACGTTGCTCAGAGGTTCCTTAAGAAGTGCCCGCGGACCATGTTTGCCTATCCGTTGAAGCTCAACAGTCGCAGTGCTGGTGGCGAACGCAGTTTGTGACGTTGGTTATAGTTTTGAACCAGTGCGCGCTAACGTGTAGCTATGTTTTTGAGAGCAATGCGCAGAGTTTCCTCTGTCAGCCTCATTTGGTTGCGCATTTCTTGCCGCTGAAATCGCGGCAATGATGGTGACGCCAGATAGCGCCACGCCTTATCAAGAAATTCCTTCAACGCATGTACATTTTGATCCAAAGCGTCGCCATGCGCCCTCACCTTCGCAAGTACAGCGAATCAAACATACGTGGGTCGGACGCGGCCTGAAGAGCACTGCCAAAGAAAAACCCGCCAGCGTGAACCGGCGGCGGCGCAGGGCAGACGGCAGGCGAAGCCATCTCCGCTCTAGCATCGCCCTCCCCGAGGCTGATATCAGGCTGGACCCGCCGCCTACGCCGTCTCAAACTCCCGGATAGTCTTGCAATGTGATTTCTGACCCTCGGGGCTAACACGAGAGAGATCGCAACAACTCTGAGCTACGTTAATGGTTCAATGGTTCTTGCTTTTCATAGGTTCTATGTGCGGGGCACACCTCTTCGCGCGCGCGAGACGGGGCCCCGTCCATGTTCTGCGGTGAGTAAAATTCATCCGGCTAACCAGGCGTCGAAGCCTTGCCCGTCGTAGCTACGGCAAGCGGTCGATTGTGGTTGCTGAAAAGCGTGCCCCGAAAAATGTTCAGGGCTTAAGAGGACGCCATCGGGCGAGACAAGGCGTTCCGCTTAAGCCGTGCATCCTCCTGGGTTCGGTAGAAGTTGCCTTCCGCCAATCGGGATGTGTGCGGCAGCCTATTGCCAAACATCGCGCCCTTGATCGTAGGCCCGTCACGGTACCAGTATTTGTCGCCCGTCGTTACGGCTGCCACTGTCTCACGCTCCGCGGGTACGAGCGACGGTGAAGGAATGCGTTTTGCCGAAAAGTGTCTGTCCGGCACATTCGTTTTTCAGAGCAGACCGCGTGGCGAGCCAGCAGTGAAGCTGCACCGTCGCCTCGCCCTTCCAAAACCTGGCGCGAACTTCGTTGAAATGGTTGTCGGTCTCAAAAGAAAACGACGCAGAAATCTGTCCTGTGCGCGTGACGGTGAAGTCGTAGCCCTGCAGCGCAAGGTATGCGGCTTCGTCGAGATTGTTGGTTTCATAATTCATGTTGCAAATTGTCCGGCATGAGGTGACGGCAGAATGCGCGCGTTGCGTCGATGTGAAAAGCCGTGCCCACGAGGGTGGTTAATCGCTGCCATACGCTCCCCTGTGCTCCGCAGACCCCGCGCCCGTCTGATCGTGGTTACCTTAACGCCACAAAGTTAACGCACTTTTTCTGGTCCTGGGTATTTCTGAGGTGGGTCTCGCGCGCGAGCGAGGGGGTGGCCTGTCCATGCCCCCCGGGGGGTCGATTTTGCGCCCTTCAGCCTGACCCACACCTAGAAGCCTTGCCCGTCGCGGCTATGGCATGCGGCCGATCGTGGTCGCGTCAGCCATAGGAGCGAGGCGAGCCATGAAACGTGATCTCTACGCCGAGGTGTCGGCGCGCATTGTTGCAGAGCTAGAAGCCGGCGCCGCCCCTTGGGTTAAGCCGTGGTCGGCAACCCCGGGCGCGAATACCCCGTGCAACGCCGTGAGCCAATCGGCCCTACTCAGGATGCAACGTCGTTCTGTTGTGGATGGCGCAGGCGGCCGGCTATCGCACGCCGCGCTTTCTAACGTTCAAGCAGGCCTTGGAGTTGGGCGGCAACGTGCGCAAGGGCGAGCGCGGCACCAAAGTGTATTTCGTGAAGCAACTGCAGGTCCGGGACAAAGGCGCGGACGACAGAACCGCAACGCGCCTGATCCCGATGATGCGCGAGTACACGGTTTTCAATGTCGACCAATGCGAGAACCTGCCCGACAGCATCAGCACAGGCAAACCAATCCGCGTTCGCAATCCCGACACGCGCGACGAGCTTGCCGACGCATTCCTGCACTCAACCGGCGCGGACATCCGCGAGGGCCACGGCGAGGCCTATTACGTGCCGAGCCACGATTTCATCTCGATGCCGGCATTCGCTGGCTTCAAGGGGGCCGATCACTTCTACAATGTAGCGTTCCACGAATTGACGCATTGGACCGGCCACAAGTCGCGCCTCGATCGGGACTTGAAGAACCGGTTCGGCTCGCGCGACTACGCGGCGGAGGAACTGATTGCGGAATTGGGCGCCGCCTTCCTGTGTGCCGAATTTGGCTTTGACGGTGACGTCCGGAGCGCGGGCTATATCGCCAACTGGATTGAGCTTCTGAAGGCCGACAAACGGGCATTCTTTACAGCCTGCAGCCGGGCATCCAAGGCGGCGGACTACCTGCGCGGCTTGGCCCTCGCCGGAGCCCGCGGAGAGAGCGGCGTGATGGCACCGCAGACCCTCACGGCCGGCCCAGGAAAGCGCGCTGGCCGACGAGCCGCCGCATACGACCGGCGCCACCATCGAGGTGTTCTATCGCCGACCGCACCATGGAGACGTTCGGCAGGTGCGGCGCTGGTTGGTTCTGGTGGCTGTCGCCGGCGCGGCTATCCGCCGTCAGGGCCGGCGGCTGGTCCGTTCGCTACGAGCTACGCGGCGTATCGGCACGGTGACGATCAACCCTTGATGACGCACGAACGCTTCGCGAACACAACGTCCTTTCCATGTGCCGAACGTGGGACATAGACGAGCCGACACGCAATGCTACGGCATCGGAAAGCTTTGTATTCGCTAGCATTTGTTGAATTGGCCCAGAGGACGATTTGGACAAACTACAGCACGAAAAAGCCCGCCAACTCATTGAGTTGACGGGCTCTTTTCTGGTTGCGGGGATAGGATTTGAACCTATGACCTTCAGGTTATGAGCCTGACGAGCTACCGGGCTGCTCCACCCCGCGTTAAACCGTTGCGATGCCTTTCAAAAAACCGATCCGAAGCGAAAGCGGCCAACGCTTTGGGCGTCGATCGTCCCGACCGGAGGCTTCCTGAGAAGGCAACCCGGGCAAAGCCATCGGGTGCGAGGGGTATGTATCAACGTGCACCTGCTTTGGAAAGGGCAAAGGTCTCCGTTTTTGAGGTTTTTGTGACGCCGAAAACCCGCCAAAACGCCCCCGTGGAACCGCCCTTGCCATAAACGCCGCAAAAGCGGAGTTTTGGCCCCAAAGCGGGCCTATGAGGGCGCGTCAGAACATAATATTCCGGGGGAAATACGCGTGACGGATACATACGATTTCGTGGTGGTGGGCGGCGGCTCCGGCGGTTGCGCGGTGGCGGGGCGGCTGTCGGAGGATCCGCAGACCTCGGTGGCGGTGCTGGATGCCGGCGGCAAGAACGACAACTGGGTGGTGACGACGCCGTTCGCGCTGGTGCTGATGGTCGCCGGCAACGTCAACAACTGGGCCTTCAACACCGTGCCGCAAAAGGGCCTCAACGGCCGCATCGGCTATCAGCCGCGCGGCAAGGGACTTGGCGGATCGTCGGCGATCAACGCCATGGTCTATATCCGCGGCCACCGCGCCGACTACGACCAGTGGGCTTCGCTCGGCAACACCGGCTGGTCGTTCAGCGACGTGCTGCCCTACTTCAAGCGTTCGGAAAACAACGCCGATTTCGGCGGCGAGTATCACGGCAAGGACGGCCCGCTTTCCGTCAACAAACTGCGCACCGACAATCCGGTGCAGCAGACGTTTCTGCAGGCGGCGCAGGAAGCCCAGTTCCGGCTGCGCGAGGATTTCAATGCCGACGAGCATGAGGGTCTCGGCGTCTACCAGGTCACGCAGCGCAACGGCGAGCGTTGCAGCGCCGCGCGCGCCTACATCCACCCTCATATGGGCAAACGCGCCAATCTGCGGGTCGAGACCGGGGCGCACGCCACGCGCATCCTGTTCGAAGGCAAGCGCGCCGTCGGCGTCGAATACCGCCAGGGCAAGGAGCTGAAGCAGATCCGCGCGCGGCGCGAGGTGATCGTCGCCTCCGGCGCGTTCCAGAGCCCGCAACTGCTGCAACTGTCCGGCGTCGGCGACGGCGCCGCGCTCGTCAAGCATGGCATCGAAAGCGTGCATCATCTGCCCGGCGTCGGACAGAACCTGCAGGACCATCCGGATTTCGTGTTCGGCTACATGTCCGACAATCCGAACTTCAACGGCCTCTCGCTGAAAGCGCTGCCGCGGCTGTTGCGCGCGATCGGCCAGTACCGGCGCGAGCGCCGCGGGCCGATGACCTCGAATTTCGCCGAATGCGGCGGCTTCCTGAAGACGCGCCCCGATCTCGACATCCCCGACATCCAGCTGCATTTCGGCATGGCGATGGCGGACGATCACGGCCGCAAGCGCCATCGCGGCACCGGCTTCACCTGCCACGTCTGCCTGCTGCGGCCGAAGAGCCGCGGCACCGTCGCGCTCGGCAGCGCCGATCCGTTCGCGGCGCCCGAAATCGATCCGAATTTCTTCGGCGACGAGGCGGATCTCGAAACCATGGTCGCGGGCTTCAAGACCACGCGGCGGCTGATGGAGACGCCGGCGCTGAAGGCCTTGCAGAAAAAGGAAATGTACACCGAAGGCGTCAACACCGACGACGAGATCCGCGCCCTGCTGCGCCAGCGCGTCGACACGGTCTATCACCCGGTCGGCACCTGCAAGATGGGCGTCAACGATCCCCTCGCGGTGGTCGATCCGAAACTGAAAGTCTACGGCCTCGAAGGCCTGCGCGTGGTCGATGCGTCCGTGATGCCGACCCTGATCGGCGGCAACACCAATGCGCCCACGATCATGATCGGCGAGAAGGCGGCCGATATGATCAAGGCCGAGATGCGGGTGAGCTGAGCAAGCGTGGTCGTCATCCTGAGGCCGCGCTTGCTTTTTTACAGACGATTTTAACGATCGCGAATCCGGTTCCTTGATGAAACAGGGGTATCGAAACTGGCGGAGAGATTCGCCATGAACAGCTTCGATGCCGTCATCTATATCGGCCTGGCGATCGCCATGATCACCGGTTTCAATACCGGACTGGTGCGCAGCGCCGTCACGATCCTCGCCTATGTCGTTGCGGCACCGATCGCGATGACGGCGATGTCTCTGTTTTCTCCGCCGGTGAACGGCAAGCTCGTTACCACGATTGCGCAGAACGGCCTGGTGTTCTTCGGCATCTTCCTGTTCGCCGGCATCGCCCTCGGCAGGCTGGCGCGGCTGGCGATCGACGAGGCCACCGGAACCGAAGCCGGGATCGTGGACCGCCTCTGCGGTGCCATGCTCGGCGCGGTGCGCGTCGGCCTGATCGCGATAACGATCGTCCTGGTCGTTGACCAGTTCCTGCCGCCGCAGCTTCAGCCGTCCTGGCTGACCGGTTCGCAACTGCGGCCGTGGCTTTCGGCGGCCGGGCAAAAAGGCGTCAAATCGCTGCCGCCGGATGTCGCCGCCACCCTCGATCGCCTGAAGCGAAACCAGCAGATATAATAGACTTACTGATATGCATTTCGGACGGCGGGCAGCCACTTATCAGGGCCGCCCGACTTGGCTACAGTGCGGCCATCGGACTTCAAAAAATCACCTGACATAACGGGAGTGAAACTGTGGATCTTGGGATCAAAGGCCGTCGCGCCATCGTCTGTGCATCCAGCAAGGGCCTGGGGCGCGCCTGCGCCATGGCGCTGGCCAACGAGGGCGTGCATGTCACGCTGACGGCGCGCGGCGCCGAGGCGCTGAAGAAGACCGCCGATGAAATCCGCAAGGCCAATCCCGGCGTCACCGTCACCGAGATCGTCGGCGACATCACCACGCCTGCTGGCCGCGAGGCCGCGTTGAAGGCCTGTCCCGATCCGGACATCCTGATCAACAATGCCGGCGGTCCGCCGCCCGGCGATTTCCGCAACTGGACCCGCGACGACTGGATCAAGGCGATCGACGCCAACATGCTGACCCCGATCGAACTGATCAAGGCGACCGTCGACGGCATGATGGCGCGCAAGTTCGGCCGCATCGTCAACATCACCTCGGCCGCGGTAAAGGCGCCGATCGAGGTCCTGGGCCTGTCGAACGGCGCCCGCGCCGGCCTCACCGGGTTCGTCGCCGGCATTTCGCGCAAGACCGTGATCAACAACGTCACCATCAACGGCCTGCTGCCGGGACCCTTCGATACCGACCGTATCCGCGGGCCGGTAGCCAAGCTCGACGCCGACAAGCGCGGCATCACCGTGGATCAGCTCCTGACCGAGCGCGCCAAGCTCAACCCGGCCGGACGCTTCGGCGATCCCGAGGAATTCGGCCAGGCCTGCGCGTTCCTGTGCAGCGCCAAGGCCGGCTACATCACCGGGCAGAATCTGCTGCTCGACGGCGGCGCATTTCCGGGCACGCTCTAGTGCCGCTGAAGGGGCGTTAGATGAAAGCGGTCTGGTACGAACGCTCGGGCCCCGCGCCCGAGGTTCTCACGTATGGCGAGATGCCGACACCGGTGGCCGGCCCGGGCGAAGTCCGGGTGCGGCTGGAGGCATCCGGCGTCAATCCAGCCGACGTCGGCCGCCGCGGCGGCAGCTATCGCGCGATGGAATATCCGCGCGTGATTCCGAACAGCGATGGCGCCGGAATCGTCGACCAGGTCGGCGACGGCGTCACGCGATTGAAGGTCGGCCAGCGGGTCTGGCTGTTCAACGGCCAGCGCAACGGCCGCGCCTTCGGCACCGCGGCTGAATATATTGCGCTCGCCGAGCATCTGGTGACGCCGCTGCCGGATAACCTGTCGTTCGCGGCCGGCGCCACGCTCGGCATTCCCGGCATGACCGCGTGGTGCTGCCTCTATTGCGACGGACCGATCGCGGGACAGACCGTGCTGGTCACCGGCGGTGCCGGCGCCGTCGGCCACTACGCCGTGCAACTCGCCAAGTGGGGCGGCGCCAGGGTGATTGCGACCGTCAGTTCAGCGGCCAAGGCCGAACAGGCGCGGCTCGCCGGCGCCGATCTCGTCATCAATTACAAGACCGAGGACGTGGTCGCGAAGGCGATGGCCTTTACCGGGCAACGCGGCGTCGACCGGGTCGTCGATGTCGATTTCGGCGGCAATATCGCCACCACGCTGAAACTGATGGCCATGAATTCGACCATCGCGGTCTACGCCACCAACGGCAACCGTACGCCCGTGGTGCCGATGCGCGACCTGATGGAAAAGTGCATCGCGTTGCGCGCGCTGGTGCTGTTCGCGCTGCCGCCGACGCTGTTGGCGGCTGGTCAGGCCGACATGACGAAATGGCTGGCGGCGGGCCAGCGCCTGCACAACGTCGCCGCGCAGTTCGCGCTGTCGGACACCGCGCAGGCGCATCTGGCGGTGGAGAAGGGCGACAAGCTCGGCACCGTGATCGTCGACTGCGCGCGGTGAGCCACGCCGGAACGAAAATGAAAAAATAGAACAGGGAAACGCCGGATGCACTGGAATGTGGGCAAGGTCAAAATCACCAAGATTGTCGAGCTGGAAACGGTCGGCAGCACGCGGTTCATCCTGCCGCTGGCGACCAACGAGGAAATCCAGAAGCTGCCCTGGCTGATCCCGCACTTCGCCAACGAGGAGGGCCGGCTCAAGATGTCGATCCACTCGCTGCTGGTGGAGACGCCGTCGCGCCGGATCATCGTCGACACCGGCCTCGGCAACGACAAGCAGGGCCGCAAGGTGCCGACCTGGAACGAGCGCAAGGACCCCTTCCTCGACACCCTGACGGCGGCGGGTTTTGCGCCTGACAGCATCGATACGGTCTTGTGCACGCATCTGCATGTCGACCATGTCGGCTGGAACACCAAACTCGTCGACGGCAAATGGGTGCCGACCTTCCCGAAGGCACGGTATGTTTTCGGCAAGACCGAATACGAGTACTGGCGCGACCACAGCCATGAGGAATCCGACAAACTGGCCGTGTTCAACGATTCCGTGAAGCCGATCGCCGATGCCGGCCGGGCCGACCTTGTCGCCAGCGATGCCAGGCTGGCCGACGAGATCACCCTGATCCCGACGCCCGGCCACAGCCCCGGCCATATGAGCATTCATATCAAGTCTGACGGCGAGGAGGGCCTGCTCACCGGCGATGTCGCCCACCATCCCTGCCAGATGACCCATCTCGACTGGTCGTCGACGGCGGATTCCGAGCCCCGGCAGTCGGTCCAAACACGGCGCGAGCTGTTCTCGCGCTTTGCGGACACGCCGACGCTGGTAATCGGCGGCCACTTCAATGCCGGCCATATCAGGCGCGACGGCGACGCCTTCAAATTCATTGCTCTGGGGTCGTAAGCTCCCTGTAGGGTGGGCAAAGCGAAGCGTGCCCACCATCCAAACCGGCGGTCTGGATAGATGGTGGGCACGGCGCAAGCGCGCCTTTGCCCACCCTACGAAGCCTTTACAAAATGAGGGGGTGCAATGCGATACGCATCGGCAGTTGAATTTCCCCTCGCGCTGTTCCAAAAGCATTCCAAGTCGTGAAGTCCTCAAGAAAACCCGCCAGGGAGTGAAAAATGAAGCTTGTTCGTTACGGCGCCAAGGGTGCGGAAAAGCCCGGCCTGATCGATAAATCCGGCCAGTTGCGCGATCTTTCCGGTCATGTCGGGGACCTCGACGGTGCGGCCTATGCACCGGCCTCGCTGGCCAAACTCGCGGCCCTCGACGCCTCCAAGCTGCCCGCTGTCGACGGCAAGCCGCGCTTCGGCGCCCCCGTCACCGGCATCTCCAAATTCGTCGCCATCGGCCTCAACTATGTCGACCACGCCAAGGAAACCGGATCGCCGATCCCGACCGAACCGATCTTCTTCATCAAGGCCAATACCGCGCTGAGCGGCCCCAATGACGCGGTCGAAAAGCCCCGCGGCTCCACCAAGCTCGACTGGGAAGTCGAAATCGCCGCCATCATCGGCACCCGTGCCAAGTATGTCAGCGAAGCCGATGCCCTCAACCACGTCGCCGGCTATTGCGTCTGCAACGACGTCTCGGAACGCAATTTCCAGATCGAGCGTCTCGGCCAGTGGACCAAGGGCAAGTCGCACGACACCTTCGGTCCGCTCGGCCCGTGGCTGGTGACCAAGGACGAAGTGCCCGACGTGCAGAAGCTGTCGATGTGGCTCGACGTCAACGGCCAGCGCCGCCAGACCGGATCGACCTCGACCATGATCTTCAACATGGCCAAGTGCATTTCCTATGTCTCGCAGTTCATGACGCTGCTGCCCGGCGACATCGTCACCACGGGCACGCCTCCCGGCGTCGGCACCGGAATGAAGCCGCCGCAGTTCCTCAATGTCGGCGACGTCGTGACGCTTGGCATCGAAGGCCTCGGCGAGCAGCGCCAGGAAATCGTCGCGGCGTAAGACACTCTGCCGTCATCCTGAGGAGCGCGCCCTCGGCGCGCGTTTCCAAGGATGCGCCACGACAAACCGTCATCCTTCGAGGCTCGCAAGTGCTCGCACCCCAGGATGACGGACACCTCCTTACTCAAGGAAGAAAAGAAATGAAACTCACCTTCTCTCCCGCCTCGCCGTTCGCCCGCAAGGTTCGCATCGCCGCGATCGAGACCGGCCTGATCGACAAGATCGAGTTCACGCCGGCGGCGGTCGTCCCGGGGCAGCCCAACGAGGAATATTCCAAGATCACGCCGCTGAAGAAGCTGCCGGTGCTGATCCTGGACAATGGCGACGTCATTCTCGATTCCTACGTCATCGTCGAATATCTCGACGAACTCGCCGGCGGCAACAAGCTGATCCCGGCTTCCGGACCGGAGCGATGGCGGGTCAAGAGCGACCATTCGCTGTTGCAGGGCATGCTCGATTCGATGCTGCTGTGTCGCTACGAGAAGATGGTGCGCCCCGAGGGGCTGCGCTGGAGCGACTGGCACAAGGACCACTGGAACCGGGCCTGGGCCGGCATGGCGCGGTTCGAGACCCGGCCCGACGTGCTGTCGGGGCCGTTCAATATCGCCCAGATCGGTCTCGTCTGCGTGCTCGGCTATGCCGACTTCCGCTTTGCCGACTGCGGATGGCGCAAGGCCTATCCGAGGCTCGACGCCTTCAACCAGAAAATGATGGAACGGCCGTCGGTCAAGATCTCGGTGCCGCCGACGGCGTAACGACAGAGACGGAGACGGCAGCATGCGCGAGGGCGGCAATACATTGCGGCACCTCGGCCTCGCTGCCGTTCTCGTATTCGCGGCGTCCGGTTTCGCACTGGCGCAATCGAACCAGATGTCGCTGGGCCAACGAAATCTGGCCTGCGGTTCGCCAACCGCGCTCGACGACGGCTGGACCACCGCCTCCCCCGAAAGCGTCGGCCTCGACGGCGCGCGATTGTGCACCATCGCCGCCCGGCTGAAGCAAACCGAGGCCGATGTTCATGCGGTGGTGATCGTTCGTCACGGCAAGCTCGTATTCGAGCAATACTTTGCCGGCTATGACGAGCCCTGGGGCGAGAACGGCGGACGGCACGAATTCGACGCCACCACCAAACACGACATGCGCTCGGCCTCGAAGAGCGTGGTTTCGTTGCTGACCGGCATCGCCATCGACCGCAAGCTGATCGCCAGCACCAATGAGCCCGCCGTCAAGTTCTTCCCGGAATATGCCGCGCTCGCATCGCCGGGTTGGGACCAGATCACGGTTCGCCATCTCCTGACCATGTCATCGGGGATGCGGTGGGACGAGAATCTCGGCTGGAATGACCCAAAAAACGACGAACCGCATCTCGGATACGAAGCTGACCCGATCGGCTACGTCCTCGCGAGACCGATCGCCGCGCCGCCGGACACGGTGTGGGTTTACAATGGTGGCGGGACCGACCTGCTCGGCAGCATCCTCGAACGCGTGTCGGGAAAGACGCTGGAGGCCTTCGCGCGCGAAGCGCTGTTCGGGCCTCTCGGCATCACCGATTTCGAATGGAAGGCCTATCCGAAGAACGGAAAGGTCGCCGCCGCTGCCGGCCTCCGCATTCGTCCGCGTGACGCCGCGAAAATCGGCCAACTGATTTTGAACAAGGGCGAGTGGGCCGGCCGGCAGATCGTCTCGCCGGAATGGATCGAGCAATCGATCCGGCCGCGCTTCCAGGCCATCGGCTATTTCAGCGGGCTGTTTTTCTATGGCCGGCAATGGTGGCTGGGACGTTCGATTTCGGGCGACACCGAAGTGAAGTGGGTCGCCGCGATGGGTTCCGGCGGCCAGCGCATCTTCATCGTGCCCGAACTCGATCTGGTCATGATGACGACCTCAGGCCTGTATTTCCAGGCGCACCAGGGCGACGGCGCGCTTGATACGCTTACCAATTTCGTCATTCCATCCGTCCACGACAGGAAATAGAGAAAAACATGAGCCTGAAATTCACCGCCGGCGATCTCACCATCCACCGCATCATCGAACAGGAAACCACCTTCCTGCCGGCGCTGGACATGCTGCCGGGCCTGACGCCGGAACTGCTGGCCGAGAACCGGTCGTGGATGCAAAAGGCCGGCGCGCTCGACGACAAGGACACGCTGATCCTGTGCTTCCAGTCCTATGTGGTGAAGACGCCGCACCACACCATCCTGATCGACAGCTGCATCGGCAACGACAAGCCGCGGCCGCTGCGCCCGAAATGGAACATGAAAACCGACGATACCTATATGCGCGGGCTCGCCACGGCAGGCTTTTCGCCCGCCGATATCGACTATGTCATGTGCACGCATCTGCATGTCGATCATGTCGGCTGGAACACGAGGCTCGAGAACGGCCGCTGGGTGCCGACCTTCCCGAAGGCGCGCTACGTGTTCGGCAAGACCGAGTTCGATTACTGGACCGAGCAGAATGCCAAGGCCGAAGTGCCGCCGTTCGCCGACAGCGTGCTGCCGATCGTCGAGGCCAGACAGTCCGAGATCGTGCGCGACGATTACGCGATCGGTGACCACGCCCGCATCCTGCCGACGCCGGGCCATACGCCCGGCCACGTCGCTTTCACCTTCGGCCGCGGCAAGGATGACGCGGTTTTCTCCGGCGACCTGATGCACTCGCCGTTGCAGACGCGCTATCCGGAACTGTCGGCGAAATTCGACGTCGACCAGGCACAGGCCGCATCGACGCGGCGCGGTTTTCTTGAACGCTATTGCGACACCGATACGCTGTGCTGCACCGCGCATTTCCCCTCGCCGTCAACAGGGAAAATCCGCCGCGCCGGCAACGGATTTTCCTGCGAGGCGATATGAGCGCGGAAATGCAAGGCTTCGAAACCCTCTCGCTGGAAGCCGCCGGCGAGCACGTCACCATCGTCCGGCTGAACCGGCCAGACGCCTCCAATGCGCTCAACACCCAGATGGGCAAGGATCTGGTGCGCTGCTTCGAGGATGTCGCGCTCGATCCCAAAAGCCTGCGCTGCATCGTCCTGACCGGATCGGGCGACAAGGCGTTCTGCGCCGGTGGCGACCTCAAGGAGCGCCGCGGCATGACCGACGAACAATGGACGCGCCAGCATGTCATCTTCGAACGGATGGTGCGGGCGCTGATCGACTGCCCGGTGCCGATCATCGGCGCCGTCAACGGTGCCGCCTATGGCGGCGGCTGTGAAATCGCCGGCTGCTGCGATTTCCTCTACGCCGCGGAAGGCGCGCGCTTTGCGCTGACCGAAGTGACTCTCGGCATCATGCCGGGCGGCGGCGGCACCCAAACGCTGCCGCGCGCCGTCGGCGAGCGTCGCGCCAAGGAACTGATCCTGACCGGCAAGCCGTTTACGGCGGCGCAGGCGCAGGCCTGGGGCCTCGTCAACGAAGTCTTTCCGCAAGCAGATCTGTTGCGGGAGGCGTTGGCGACCGCATCGCATATCGCCCGCAATGCGCCGATCTCGGTCCGGCAGGCCAAGCTCTCGATCCACCGCGGCCTGCAGTCCTCGCTGCGCGACGGGCTCGCGCTCGAGATCGAAGCGTATAACCGGATGGTTCCGACCGAGGATCGCCGCGAAGGCGTGCTGGCGTTCAACGAGAAGCGGAAGCCCGATTTCAAGGGGCGCTAGAGCGTTTTCCAGCGAAGTGGCCGCCGGTTCGCGTCAAGAAAACGCGTCAAAACAAAAGATCGATCGCTCAGTCGAACAGGCTCGGCGTGTAGTTCACCGGCGCGCCTTCGATCTCCAGCATCTTAAGCTTGGTGACCACGCCGCCATTGGCGGAGAAGCCGCCGGGCTTGTTGCCGGCCGCCAGCACGCGGTGGCAAGGCACCACGATCGGACAGGGATTGCGCCCGAGCGCCTGGCCGACGTCGCGCGACAGCTCGACGCCGCCGAGCTTCTTGGCGATATCGCCATAGGTCAGCGTCTTGCCCGGCGGAATTTTGCGCGCGATGTCGTAGACGCCGCGGTTGAATTCGGGGACGCCGTCGAGATCGAGCACGACGTCGGCGAGGTCGTTCGGCTTGCCTTCCAGCAGCTCGACGATCCCTTCGATCGCGGCCTGTATCTTCGGCGGCGGCGGCGTCTCGACCAGATCGTCATGGCGCTGCTGCAGCCGGGTGCGGGTCATCTTTTCGTTGCCCATCGGCAGTTGCACCGAGGTGATGCCGCGTTCGCCCCAGACGATGCCGCAGCGGCCAATGGACGTGTCGAATATCGCAAAGTGGTGCCCGGTCATGGCTGGCTCCAATTCTCCCGTTCAATGCCCGGAAGCTTCGTTTCTCATCCCAATTTAGGCTTGGAGAACCTTGCTATCCACCCGAAAGCTGGGGGAACTTGACGGCATAAACAACTTCCGCTGATCTGGGGTCCCGCGTCAGCCATTCAATGGCACCCGCCCTTTCCACCTTCACGAGCCTCCCATGCAAATGCTTCGCGTCAACGGATACGACATGGCCTATCTGGAGGTCGGCAAGACCCCCGATAACGGCCCGCCGCTGGTCTGCGTGCATGGCTCGCTGTGCGATTTCCGGATCTGGTCGTCGGTGCTGGGGCCATTGACGCGGAAGCATCGCCTGATCGCGGTGTCGCTGCGGCACTTCTTTCCCGATCATTGGGACGGTGTCGGCGACACCTACTCGATCGCCCAGCATGTCGACGACGTCATCGCCTTCATCGAACAACTCGAGAGCAAGCCGGTCGACCTGATGGGCCATTCGCGCGGCGGGCACATCTGCTTCCGGGTCGCGCAACGCCGGCCGGATCTGTTGCGCAAGCTGATCCTGGCCGAACCGGGCGGCGAACTCGACGGCACGCTGGACCCCGCGTTCAAGCCCGGCCCCTCGCCGCTGGCGGCGCGGATCGCGGCCTCCGCCGAGGTGATCGCCAAGGGCGACATCGACGGCGGGCTGCAGATTTTCATGGACGCGCTGGAAGGCCCCGGCGCCTGGAAGCGGCTGCCGGCGACGCCGAAGCAGCTTTTGCGCGACAACGCCACCACGCTGATCGGGCAGATGAAGGACAGTCGCCCGCCGTTCTCCAAGGCCGATGCAGAAGCGATCAAGACGCCGACGCTGTTCATCGGCGGCGCCAACACCAAGGGCACGCTGCCGCAGGTGCTGCATACGCTGGCGGCGAACGTGAAGGGATCGGCTACCCAGATGATCCCTGGCGCCACCCATCCGATGTTCGAGCAGGCGCCGCAGAAATATTGCGAGATCGTGCTGGATTTCCTGGCGACGTGAACGCGCGTTACTTCTGATCGAGGCGCCACGCGCCGTCCCAATCCGCTTGCGGCGGATTGGCCTGGAAGCCATCGATACGTTCGAGCAGCGCGGTCGACGGGCCGTCGCCGGGAACCAGTTCGAGCGCGGCACGGAACGCCTCGCGCGCGTCGTCCCACTGGCGGCCGCGATAGGCCGCAAGCCCTTCGGCATAGCGATCCCGCAGCAGCAACAACGTCTCGTCGATTTCGTCCTTGCGGCCGATGATCTCGAACACCGCCTCGGGGTGGGTCTGGCCGACGACGACCACCCGGTCGATCTCGCGAAACTCGATCGCATCGCCGGCCGCCTTGATGGTGGGCTCCGAAACCAGCGAGTGACTGCCGTAGACCTTGTTGGCGCCTTCCAGCCGCGACGCCAGGTTCACCGCGTCGCCCATCACGGTGTAGCTCATCATGAATTCCGAACCGATGCTGCCGACCAGCACTTCGCCGGTGGCGATGCCGATGCGAACGGTGCAATCGCTCGGGATGGTCCGCACACCGAGCAATTCGGCCAGTTCGGTCCGCAACGCCTCACCGCGCTGGGCCATGTCGACGGCGGCCAGACAGGCGAGCTCCGCCTGTTCACCGTTCTCGGTAAAGGGAGGGCCCCAATAGGCCATGATGGCATCGCCGATATATTTGTCGATGATACCGCGATGGCCGCGGATCGGGCCCGACATCGTCGACAGATAGTGGTTCATGACCTTGACGAGGCCTTGCGGCGTGGTGCCTTCGCTAAGGCTGGTAAAGCCCTTCATGTCGCAGAACAGCACCGTCATCACCCGCCGCTCGCCGTCGCTCGCGGTCAGCGCCTTCGGGTCGATCAGCCCCTCGACGACGCGCGGGTCGACATACCTGCCAAAGGTTTCGCGTAAGCGTTCCTTGTGGCGCAACTGCTCGACCATGTTGTTGAACGCAGTGGTGAGCTGGCCGATTTCATCCTTGGTGGTGACGTCGATTGACGCGTCGAGCCGGCCAGCTTCCACCGCGCGGGTGCCGTCGAGCAGCCGCCGGACCGGCGTGGTAATGCCGGTAGAGATGAACAGCGAGAACATCAGTCCGAGGATGGCGGCGAGCACGGTCAGGATCAGGGAGATGAGGATGGCGGTCTGCTGGTCCCGCATCGTCACGACGGAATCACTGCGAACCTGCGCCATCATGTCCTTGCGGATTTCCTCGACCTTCTGGCTGAATTGATCGCGAAGCGCGTCGGCCCGGACCAGGCTGGTCCTGATTTCCTGAAAATTGCCGGCTTCGAGCTGCGGCATGATGCGATCGTTCTCTTCGTTCAAATTGCGGCGAAGATCCCCGTTCACATTCTCGATGCGGTCATCGATCCGGCCGAGCCGGAAGTTGTCTGATGCGGTCGAGGTGTCTTCGATAATGGCCTGGATCAGGGCGCGCGCGGCCTGCGCCTCCAGATCGATCTCCTCGCTCTTGGTCAGGTAGATTTTTCGGCGCTCCGCGAAGGCTGCGTCATCCGGCGGCGTTTGCATCTTCGCGATCACCATGCGGCGCAGCGCCAGCGCCTGCTCCAGCGAGCGGACATTCATCCGCGCCAGGTGGCCGTAGGCCTCGACATATTTGCTGCTGAGTTCGTCGAGCTGATGGGCAATCTTTCGCGTCATCATTGTCGACAGCGCCGACGTGATCGCCATCAGGAAGATCAACCCGATGGCAATGCCGAGGATGCGTTTCCGGATGGTCGGTCGCAGCATGGACCAGGACTTTGACATGACAGGCAGGATTTGGGGGTGGTTGGAGCGGATGAGGCGACAGACGCGAAAAGCCCGGGCCGAAGGTCGGCCACGGCTCGTTCTTAGCGCGCGGCGGTAAATTTAGCACGACCGGCTCCCTCGACCGGCCGAGATTGGCCGGAAGCCCTTGACCGCGGCCGGCTGGCGGCAGTACCGCTATCGAATACGGAATTCCGTATTCCAAATCGGACAGCCGGCATGACCCCGCTAGACCCGCTCCCCAACCTGATCGACCAGGTCTACGCCCGGATCCTGGAAGCGATCACCGATCGCTCGCTGCCGCCGGGGCATCGCATCCGGCAGAACGAGCTGGCGGAAAGGCTCGGCGTGTCGCGCCAGCCGGTCTCGCACGCGCTCCATCTGCTGCACCGGCAGGGCCTCGTGGCCGAAAGCGGCCGCCGCGGCTTTGAGGTGACGCGGCTCGATCCCTCGCGCATCCGCCAGCTTTACGAGGTGCGCGGCGCCATCGACGCGCTGGCGGCACGGCTCGCTGCCGGACGCGCCAGAACGGATGCGGCCGGGCGGGCGCGGCTCGAGGCGGCGCTGCACGCCGGGCGGGCCATCCATGCGCAGACCTCGCTGACGCAACTGATCGCACTCGACGTCGATTTTCACAGCGCCATTCACCGGCTGTCGGGCAACCCCGCAATCGAGGAAATGATCGCGCCGCAGTGGCCGCATATGCGCCGCTCGATGGCGACCGTGCTGGCCGAGCTCGATTACCGCGACAGCGCCTGGACCGAACACGAAACCATCGCCGCGCAGATTTTGGCCGGCAACGCCAAGGGGGCGGAAACCGCGGCGCTGGCGCATGCGCAGACGGCGGGACGGATGACCGAGGAAAGACTGAAGGCGACTGACGAGGCCGCGTAGCATCCGTCATGCCCGGCCTTGGCCGGGCATCCACGTCTTCCTTGCTCAAGGAAGACGTGGATGGCCGGGTCAAGCCCGGCCACGACGAAGGAGGAACAACAAATAACACCAGGAGGAAACGCCATGAAACTGACCCAACAGCAGATCGACACGTTCAACCGCGAAGGCTGGCTGTTCCTGCCGGAGCTGTTCAGCCCGGAGGAAGTCGCCTATCTCGCCCGCGAGGCCGAGGGCATCTACGACGCCAACCGCCCGGAGGTGTGGCGCGAGAAGAGCGGCGCGCCGCGCACCGCCTTTGCCGCCCATCTCTACAACGAAGCCTTCGGCGCGCTCGGCGCCCATCCGCGCATGATCGACCCCGTCGAGCAGGTGTTCGGCGAAAAAGTCTACATGCATCAGTACAAGATCAACGCCAAGTCGGCCTTCACCGGCGACGTCTGGCAGTGGCATCAGGACTACGGCACCTGGAAGCGCGACGACGGCATGCCGCAGCCGCGCGCGATGAACATCGCGATCTTTCTCGACGAGGTGATGCCGATCAACGGCCCCTTGATGCTGGTGCCGAGAAGCCAGCACGCCGGCGATTTGCCGGCCGCGCACGACCTCGCCACCACATCCTATCCGCTGTGGACGCTGGACGAGGTCACGGTGACGCGGCTGGTGAAGGAAGGCGGCATCGTCGCGCCGACCGGCAAGGCCGGCGGCATGCTGATGTTCCACGGCAACCTGGTGCACGGCTCGGCCGGCAACATCACGCCGTATCCGCGCAAGATCGTCTACCTGACGCTGAACGCGGTCTCGAACTACATCCGCACCCCGACACGGCCGGAATACATCGCGCACCGCGATTTCACGCCGATCCAGACCGTCGACGACGACGCGCTGCTGCGGCTGGCGCGGGCGCACCGGCAGGCGGCGGAGTAGACAGCGTCGACACTGTCATTCCGGGCGTGACGCGCCAGCGTCGAATCCCGGACATCTCGGGACCACGATCTGAGTCTCTGCGACTCAACGTCGTGGATGTCCGGGTTCGCGCCGGCCATGACGCGCACCCGGAATGACCGACTCAGCTATTTGGAATCCCCCATGAACCTTCATCACCTCCTCAACGCCCGCCTCGCGGCCGGCAAGCCGGTTCGCGTCGCGCTGATCGGCGCCGGCAAGTTCGGCTCGATGTTCCTGTCGCAGGTGCCGCACACGCCGGGCCTCGAGGTGCCGCTGATCATCGATCTCGACCGCGACCGTGCGCGCGAGGCCTGCCGCACCGTCGGCTGGGACGACGCACGGATCGCGCGAACCGCCTTCACCGACGACGGCGTCCGCGCGATCGCGGGCGGCGCGATGGACGTGGTGGTGGAGGCCACCGGCAATCCCGCCGTCGGCATCCGGCATGCCCGTGCCGCGATTGCGGCGGGCAAGCATGTGGTGATGGTCAATGTCGAGGCCGACGTGCTGGCGGGCCCGCTGCTCGCGGAGGAGGCGCGCAAGGCCGGCGTGGTCTATTCGCTGGCCTATGGCGACCAGCCGGCGCTGACCGCCGAAATGGTGGACTGGGCCCGCGCCACAGGCTTTCGCGTCGTTGCCGCCGGCAAGGGCACCAAGTACCTGCCGGCCTATCACGACGTCACGCCCGGACGGCGTCTGGGGCCATTACGGGCTGACGGCAGGCGAGGCGCAGTCGGCCGGCATGAACCCGCAGATGTTCAACTCGTTTCTGGACGGTACCAAATCCGCGATCGAAATGGCGGCGATCGCCAACGCCACCGGTCTCGACGTCCCCACCGGCGGCTTGCTGTTCCCGCCCTGCGGCGTCGACGACCTGCCGCATGTGATGCGGCCGCGCGACAAGGGCGGCGTGCTGGAGAAGTCCGGCGTGGTGGAAGTGGTGTCGTCGCTGGAACGCGACGGACGCCCGGTGTTTCGTGACCTGCGCTGGGGCGTCTATGTCGTGCTGGAAGCGCCGAACGACTACGCCGCCGATTGTTTCAAGCAATACGGGCTGAAGACCGATGCCTCCGGCCGATATGCCGCGATGTACAAGCCCTATCATCTGATCGGGCTGGAGCTGAACATCTCGGTGCTGTCGGCGGCATTGCGCAACGAGCCGACCGGCCAGCCGCACGGCTTTCGCGGCGACGTCGCCGCGGTAGCCAAGCGCGACCTGAAAGCGGGGGAAATGCTCGACGGCGAAGGCGGCTACACGGTGTGGGGCAGACTGATGCCGGCCGCGGCCAGCCTTGCCGCCGGTGCGCTGCCGATCGGCCTTGCCCATCGCGTCAAGTTGAAAAACGACATTGCCCATGGCGCCGTGGTGCGCTGGAGCGACGTCGAGGTCGATGCTAACAACGACACCATCAAGACCCGCAAGGCGATGGAGGCGGCGTTTTCCTCGCCGCGATAGAACCGGGTCAGGAATGGCCGCCTGAGACTGGAAGCGGAATGTTCGTCAGGCTTGCGCCGTTCCTGTTCGTGCTGCTCTGGAGTTCTTCTTTCATCTCGGGAAAGGTCGGCTTGCGGCACCTGTCGCCGCTGCTGTTCGTGGCTGTCCGGCTGATCGCCTGCGCTGCGATCCTGACCATCGCGATGTTCGTGCTGCGCCGGTCCTCGCAGCCGCTGGGGGGATGGCGCTGGCTGCATTGCGCGGTGGCAGGAGCGCTGCTGAATGCGCTCGGGCTGATGGCGCCGCATGTTGGCCTGACGATCGCGCCGGCGGCCCATATCGCGCTGGTGCAATCGCTGACGCCGTTGATGACGGCGGCGCTCGGCGTGGCGCTGCTGCACGAGCGGTTGCGCGGCGCGCAGTGGCTCGGATTGGCGCTGGGTCTGGTCGGCGTCGGTCTCGTGGTCGGCGAGGCGGCGCTGGAGAGCCCGGCCCGCTTTCAGGGCCTGGTGCTGGCCTTTGTCGGCGTGATGGGCCTGGTGTCAGGGACGCTGTATTTCGGGCGGTTCTGCCGCGGCATGCCGCTACTGCCCGGCGCTACCGTGCAATTCATCTCGGCCGCGGTGGCCTCCTCGCTGGGGGCGTGGCTGCTGGAAGTGCCACAGGCCGACTGGACCAGCTCGGCGGTCGCCGCCACCGCCTGGGGCGCGCTGATGGTTTCGCTCGGCGGCATGGGGCTCTATTCGGCGATGCTGGTGCGCGGCAGCGTGGCCAGCACCAGCGCAAATTTCTATCTGGTGCCGGGAACGGTGGCGGTGCTGGCCTGGCTGCTGCTCGGCGAGCAGCCGAGCCCGCTGGCGATCGTTGGACTGATCGTGGCGTCAGCCGGTTGCTGGCTGGTCAGCACCGCAAAAGCCGTCCCACTCGAAGACGCGCACCAGTAACGGCGCGGCGCCGGACTTTACGGCAGCAGCCGGCTCGATCGCGCCTGCACGAACCATTTGCGGAACATCGACTTCGGTATCCATCATCTCGGTGAAACCGGCCTGGTTGATCTTCACGGTCGAGACGATCGAGGGCGGCCCCGGCTCGGTCTGGCCATGGCGCATGCTGTAGTCGGCATACTGGAACGACAGGCCGACGAAGTCCTCCAGGCCGGGTGAAATCAGATCGTGCTTGCGGCGCAGTTCGTCCCACGGCGCGATCCAGTTCGGATATTCCTGCGCCAGCGACAGCGGCACGGCGTCGCCCGGCTTCATGCCGAGCGCGTCCGCGATCGCCGGCCAGACATTCTCCCAGGTGAAGACATCGCCATTGGTGACGTTGAAGGCCTCGTTGCGCGCCGCCGCGGCCTCACCCGACCAGGCGATGGCACGCGCCAGCAGATCGACGTCGACCGCCTGCGATACCCGCGCCGCGCCGCCGGGATAGTCGAGCGGCCGGCCCTGTTCGCGCAGCATCGCGGCGTAGACGCCAAGCGGCGGGATCAGATCCATCGCGCCGCCCATCGCGACGCCGACGATCAGCACCGGGCGCAGAATGCTCCAGTGCCAGGCCTTGCCTTTCTGCAGTTCGCGCAAGAAATTTTCCTGCGCCCAGTAGAAGTTCGGCTGCTCGTACATTTCCGAGCGGCCTTCGCGCGCCGGCACGGTGAGCGGCCGGACGTGAACGCCATAGGCCTTGGTGCCCTGCAGCAGCGCGACGTGCCGTAGTTGCGGCGCGACCGGCTCGAGCGCCGCCATCAGATTGCGCAGCATCAGGTCGTTGGTGCGGATCTGGTTCGGATCGCGCCAGCCGTCGACCAGGTTCGGCGCTTCATAGAGCGCGGCATAGACGAGATGGGTTGCGCCCTGCAGTTCGGCCGCGGCGCGCCGGCATTGCGCAGGGTCGGTCAGGTCGACCGGCACATGGCGCGCGCCGTGGAGTTCGCGCGGCTTGCGCCGTGCCAGCGCCACAACGTCGCAGCCACCCTCCGCGCCGAAGTGCCGCAGCGCGGCATTTCCCACCAGCCCCGTCGCGCCCGCGACCACGACTTTCTTGTCTGCCATTGCCTGCTCCAGCACCGATTGCCGCTTTCACTAGCAGACGGAGCCGGTCGCGTCAGCTTGCCGTCTTAGCCTTTCGTCGGGTGCGGCAAAGTGCAGGCTTCTTCGCAACTGCGGTCGACGGCAGAACGCTTGATTATCGACCCCCGATTGGTCATCCTGCCCGCAGGTCCATCAATTCGGGGGAATTGCATCGAAGACCAAGAGCCTCGGTTTCAGGGCCCATTTCACAATCACCAGTCCAACACCGGCCATCGGCGAACTGAAAAACGACATTCAAGATCGTTGTCCCTTGGTCAGGTATCGGCAAACACAGAGGGGAAGCGCATGAAACGTCGTGATTTCTTGAAAGTGGGCGGCGTCGGTCTCGCCGCGAGTGCGGTTGCAGCACCCGCGATCGCCCAAGCCAATCCCGAGATAAAGTGGCGGCTGACGGCGAGTTGGCCGAAGGCGCTCGATACGCTCTACGGCGGCTGCGAATATTTCGTCAAACGCGTTGCCGAAATCACCGACAACAAATTCCAGATTCAATCATTCGCCGCCGGCGAAATCGTGCCGGGCCTGCAGGTGCTCGACGCCGTTTCGAACGGCACCGTCGAGATGGGCAACACCGCGCTCTATTATTACTGGGGCAAGAATCCCGCATTCACCTTCGGCACATCGCTGCCGTTCGGTCTCAACACGCGGGCGCATATTTCCTGGCTGCGGTTCGGCGGCGGCAGGAGATGCTCAACGACCTCCTGAAGGAATATAAATGCATCGGCATTCCGACCGGCAGCACCGGCGCCCAGATGGGCGGCTGGTTCCGGAAGGAAATCAAATCGATGGAGGATTTCAAGGGCCTGAAATTCCGCGTCGGCGGTTTCGCCGGCACCATCATCGCCAAGGTCGGCGGCGTGCCGCAGCAGATCGCGGGCGGCGACATCTATCCGGCGCTGGAGAAGGGCACCATCGACGCCGCCGAATGGGTCGGCCCCTACGACGACGAAAAGCTCGGCTTCGTGAAGGTCGCGAAGTACTACTACTATCCGGGCTGGTGGGAAGGCACCGGCCAGGGCCACAACATCATGAACCTCGAGAAGTGGAACGCGCTGCCGAAGCACTATCAGGCCGCGATCGAAACCGCCTCGTACGACACCTTCACCTGGGTCACCGGCAAATACGATTACGTCAATCCGCCGGCGCTGAAGCGGTTGCTGGTGGCCGGCGCGATCCTCAAGCCGTTCCCGCAGGAGGTGCTGGAGGCCTGCTACAGCGCCGCCAACGAAATCTATGCGGATCTGTCCAAGACCAATCCGCACTTCAACAAGATGTACGCCAGCCTGTCGGCGTTCCGTAACGAATCGCTGGCATGGAATGCAGGTCGCGGAACTGAGCTACGACAGCTTCATGATGCGGATGCGCACCCGCACCTGATACGCCGATCACACGAACAAAAAAAGCCCCGGAGATTTCTCCGGGGCTTTTCCTTGATCTGTCGATCCGCCTTGATTTACTTCTGGTCTGTCGCCGAGCACTTCGGCGAGCTTGTCGTAATATTTGCCGACGAGATCGATATTGCCCTTGTTCTCGATCGCCGGCGGGGGCGATTTCAGCGCGTCGTTGAGATCGGCGAGCGCTTCCTTCT
>CAVYPL010000023.1:62500-519450 GCA_963770355.1 uncultured Alphaproteobacteria bacterium
CCGTGGCGTGCTGATCCACGATTACTAGCGATTCCAACTTCATGGGCTCGAGTTGCAGAGCCCAATCCGAACTGAGACGGCTTTTTGAGATTTGCGAAGGGTCGCCCCTTAGCATCCCATTGTCACCGCCATTGTAGCACGTGTGTAGCCCAGCCCGTAAGGGCCATGAGGACTTGACGTCATCCCCACCTTCCTCGCGGCTTATCACCGGCAGTCTCCTTAGAGTGCTCAACTAAATGGTAGCAACTAAGGACGGGGGTTGCGCTCGTTGCGGGACTTAACCCAACATCTCACGACACGAGCTGACGACAGCCATGCAGCACCTGTCTCCGGTCCAGCCGAACTGAAGAACTCCATCTCTGGAGTCCGCGACCGGGATGTCAAGGGCTGGTAAGGTTCTGCGCGTTGCGTCGAATTAAACCACATGCTCCACCGCTTGTGCGGGCCCCCGTCAATTCCTTTGAGTTTTAATCTTGCGACCGTACTCCCCAGGCGGAATGCTTAAAGCGTTAGCTGCGCCACTAGTGAGTAAACCCACTAACGGCTGGCATTCATCGTTTACGGCGTGGACTACCAGGGTATCTAATCCTGTTTGCTCCCCACGCTTTCGTGCCTCAGCGTCAGTATCGGGCCAGTGAGCCGCCTTCGCCACTGGTGTTCTTGCGAATATCTACGAATTTCACCTCTACACTCGCAGTTCCACTCACCTCTCCCGAACTCAAGATCTTCAGTATCAAAGGCAGTTCTGGAGTTGAGCTCCAGGATTTCACCCCTGACTTAAAGACCCGCCTACGCACCCTTTACGCCCAGTGATTCCGAGCAACGCTAGCCCCCTTCGTATTACCGCGGCTGCTGGCACGAAGTTAGCCGGGGCTTATTCTTGCGGTACCGTCATTATCTTCCCGCACAAAAGAGCTTTACAACCCTAGGGCCTTCATCACTCACGCGGCATGGCTGGATCAGGCTTGCGCCCATTGTCCAATATTCCCCACTGCTGCCTCCCGTAGGAGTTTGGGCCGTGTCTCAGTCCCAATGTGGCTGATCATCCTCTCAGACCAGCTACTGATCGTCGCCTTGGTGAGCCGTTACCTCACCAACTAGCTAATCAGACGCGGGCCAATCTTTCGGCGATAAATCTTTCCCCGTAAGGGCTTATCCGGTATTAGCACAAGTTTCCCTGTGTTGTTCCGAACCAAAAGGTACGTTCCCACGCGTTACTCACCCGTCTGCCGCTGACGTATTGCTACGCCCGCTCGACTTGCATGTGTTAAGCCTGCCGCCAGCGTTCGCTCTGAGCCAGGATCAAACTCTCAAGTTGGACTTGAAACTTTAAACCGGCTGATCACAACGTTTGACGAGGTCCCACCATATTTATCGCCCGCGATTCACATCGCTGACGACGATGGTGTAACCTATGTAAACGTGTACCGCCGAAGTCTTTCGTCCAGTCTCAATACTTCAATACTTGCGTATTCAAGTAATCGAGACTCGCAAGGACTCCGCCGTCCACGTTTCTCTTTCTTCATCTTCACTTGTCAAACAGCCCGGGACCCAAGGGCCCCACCCTTCCACTGCTGGAAGGCTCCGGAAGAACTCATCCGACGACAAATAACAACCGATTGGGATCGGCTGTTAATTCACTCATCGTAATGAGGAGCTTCACGGGCGCGAAAGACTGCCTTGGCCGTTGGGCCAATGCAGCGCCGCGCTCAGTGGTCGGGTTATAGGCCCGCCCGATCGGGTTGTCAACGGCCATCGTCAACAAAATGTCGCACGATGTGGAAGAATTTTACGACGCCAAGAAGTCCTGATTTTTAGGGACTTTGCGCCGTACTTGAGCCACAATCCTGCGACGATCTGACTGTAACGTATGCAATGAATCACCGGACGCCAGTGGGGGCTACCGGTGTTTGTCTACCAGGGGCAGGCGATCTCCAACGAACCCGTCGCCTTCCCTACGCGGCCGAGAAACATCGAGAGACCCGCACAGCATTGACGTTCGAGATTCCGGCCGGTCTTCTTCTGGCCTCTGATTCCCGAATATCCATCCGTGCGGCACGCCATGCTCCGGGATCGCTCTTTCCAGAGGGCGACAGAACGAACTGGGGATGAGCGAGGGTCTTGTCGAATGTTGATGGAATTTGGGGGGACACAGGGTTGAGCCAGAAGGCGTCACGCGGAAGCGGCTACGGACGCGAGACCGGGATCATTGATCTCGGTCACGAGCCGCCACTTTCCGTCGATGGCTCCGAGGCCGCGGTGATCGATCGCCGCCGTGTCTCCGTCCAGTGGTTCAGCGGCACTATCCTGACCGGTCTGTGCGGCGCGGCTCTCATCGGCGGCGCCGTTTTTGCGTCGCTCGACGGCGAAATGACCTTTGCCAAGGTGCCGGAACGCGTCGAGGGCGCGTTGCGCGGTGCGTTCGGCGCCAATGAACGCACCGTCAGCCTGCACAAGAGCGACCGCCTGCCGCCGCCCAGCGAGTCCACCGCCGCGCGCAATGTGATGCGGGTGTCCACCGTGACCCGCGTCGGCAACCGCGATGTGATGCGGGTGCGGCCGTTCGTGCGCATCTCCGGCAATCTCTCGATGACGACGAGCGATCTTTCCGCCAAGATCCCACCGTTCAACGCCCAGCGCATGCTGACCGATGTCGGCACCACGGCGCCCGCCGCCGCCGACGATCCGAACAATGCCGACGCCGTCGAACCCGATGCCGAGGTTTCCTTCGTCACCAAAGACCTCGGCACCGTGCTGCCGAAGGCGAAGCTCGCTGCCGTGGTCGCGCTCGACGACGTCCTGATGCGGGTGCGCGACGCCGCGAACTGGCGCGGCAACACCGGCGGCGTACGCTACACGGCGCTCGCCAATGCCACGGCCGACGCCAGCGGTACGCAGTCCGACATGAAACTGGCCTATGCCTCCGAAGGCACCGTCGCCGATCCCTATGCCGGCTTTGAAACCCGGGTGGTGCCGGAAAACGTCACGCTGCTGCCGAAGACCAAAGATCAAGCAACAGGCGGCAACCCCTCCAACGAACGTGTTCACGTCGTCAAGAAGGGCGACACCGTCACCTCCATTCTGCGCGATCAGGGCGCAACACCGGACGAGGCCAGGGCGATCGCCGCAACGCTCGGCGCCCGCGGCCGCGACGGCGGCCTCAGGGAAGGTCAGAAACTTCGAATTCTGATGGCGCCGGCAGCCCCCGGTCCCGGCGTCAGGTTGCAGCCCTATCGCGTGATCGTCGCCAACGACACCACGATCGAAGCCGTTTCCGCACTGTCCGACATCGGCAAATATGTCGCCGTCGACGTGCAGAGCATGAATACCGTGGCCGAGGCAACGACCGACAAAGACGACGACGATGATGATGACGGCAGCGGCGTGCGGCTCTACCAGAGCATTTACGAGACCGCGCTGCGCAACAAGGTGCCGGCAAGCGTCATCGAGGATATGATCCGGATCTATTCCTACGACGTCGACTTCCAGCGCAAGGTGCAGCCCGGCAATTCCTTCGACGTGTTCTATGCCGGCGAAGACGAAGGCGCGACCATCACCGAAAAGACCGAAGTTCTGTTCGCCTCGCTCACGGTCGGCGGCGAAACCAAGAAATACTACCGGTTCCAGACCCCCGACAACTCCGTCGTCGATTACTACGATGAGACCGGCAAGAGCGCGAAGAAGTTCCTGGTCCGCAAACCCGTCAACAACGCGATCATGCGTTCCGGCTTCGGCGGGCGCCGCCATCCGATCCTCGGCTACGTCAAGATGCACACCGGCGTCGACTGGGCTACGTCCTACGGCACACCGATTTTCGCGTCCGGCAACGGCGTGGTCGAGAAAGTCGGGCCTGAGGGCGGTTACGGCAAATACGTCCGCCTGAAGCACAATAACGGTTACGAGACCGCCTACGGCCACATGTCGGCCTTCGCCAAGGGCATGGAAATCGGCAAGCGGGTGCGACAGGGCCAGGTGATCGGTTTCGTCGGATCGACCGGTCAGTCGACCGGTCCCCACGTCCACTACGAAATTCTGGTCAACGGCCGCTTCGTCGATCCGCTGCGCGTGAAGCTGCCACGCGGCCGCTCGCTCGAGGGCAGCGTGATGGCAGGCTTCGAGAAAGAACGCGATCGCCTCGATGCCCAGATGAATAATCGCGGTAGCGCCGCGCGTGTTTCCGACGCGACCGGAACGGCCGGCGGTTCGCCGGTGCGGCAGGTCAGCAATCGCTGAGCCATCTGAAAAGACTTCTTGAACTTCATTGATTTGAACGCAGACGACGCGCCGTTCCGCGACGCGGAATGTCGTGCGCATGCGCGGACTTGCTGTCGGGCTGCTCCGCGAAAAGGTCGCATCGCGCGTGGCGCGATAGTCCTTGCGGGCGTTTCGCGCGAGGTCCACTCTTGCTGCAGGGACGAAGGCGGCAGGGCACTCGAACGATGCAGGCATATCTGGCACGGCGGTTGTTGGCGCTCGTCCCTGCGCTGTTTTTCGCCAGCCTGATCGTCTTCGTTATCGTACGTCTCGTGCCCGGCAGCATCATCGACATGATGCTCGCGCAAAATGACGTCGGCGCCGACAAGCTCTCACGCGACCAGCTGGTCGCGACACTCGGCCTCGACCGCCCGATGTGGCTGCAATATTTCTCCTGGATCGGGGGCATTCTCCTGCATGGCGATTTCGGCAAGTCGCTCTGGCAGAACACGCCGGTGCGGGAACTGCTGGCTGCACGGCTGCCGGTGACGTTCGAACTCGGCTTGATGGCGTTGATCGTGGCGTTGCTGACGGCGATCCCGATCGGAATTTATTCGGCGATCCGGCAGGACACCGCCGGCGATTATCTCACCCGCTCCTTCTCCATCCTGATGCTCGCGGTGCCGAGCTTCTGGATGGGCACGATGGTGATGGTATTCCCCTCGATCTGGTGGGGCTGGTCGCCGGAAGTGAAATTCGTTCCCTTCACCGAGAATCCGCTGCAGAATCTGAAGCAGATGATCCTGCCGGCGCTGATCCTCGGGACCGCGCTGTCGGCCATCACCATGCGCCTGACCCGCACCATGATGCTGGAGGTGCTGCGCCAGGACTATATCCGCACCGCCTGGGCCAAGGGGCTTTCCGAACAGCTCGTCGTCGTCAGGCACGCGCTGCGCAACGCGCTGATCCCGGTGGTCACGCTGATCGGCCTGCAGGCGCCGATCCTGATCGGCGGCGCCGTCATCGTCGAGCAGATCTTCGTCATTCCCGGCATGGGACTGTTGCTGCTCGATGCCATCAGTCAGCGCGACTATCCCATCATCACCGGCGTCAGCCTCGTGATCGGTTTCTGCGTGATGCTGATCAATCTCGTCGTCGACCTCAGTTACGGCCTGCTCGATCCCAAGGTGAGGTACCGCTGATGGCGATGGCGATCGATGTGCCCACCACCTCGGCGCGCTCCGAACGCGGCAGCGTATTTCGCTTTGTGGGCCGGCTGTTCCGCGAAAAGCCGCTTGGTGCGGCCGGCGGCGTGATCTTCGTGCTGTTCCTGCTGTGCGGTCTGTTCGCCGATGTGCTGGCGCCCTATGGCATGAATCAGATCAGTCCGCGCAACCGCCTGCTGGCGCCGTCATTGGCGCATCTGTTCGGCACCGACAATCTCGGGCGCGATATGCTCTCGCGTTGTCTCTACGGCGCGCAAATATCCGTCATCATCGCGTTCACGACGGCGACGCTGGCGACCATCGTCTCGATCGTGATCGGCATTCTGACCGGCTATCTCGGCGGCAAGTTCGACCTGATCGTGCAGCGCTTCGTCGACGCCTGGATGAGTTTTCCGGACCTGATCATCCTGCTCGTCGTGGTGTCCGTGCTCGGTCCAGGTCTGCCGCAGATCATCTTCACGCTCGGCCTGCTGCTCGGCATTGCCGGTTCGCGCATCATCCGATCCGCGGTCGTCTCGGTGCGCGAGAACATGTATGTGCACGCAGCCCAATCGATCGGCGCCTCGACCGGCCGTATCCTGTGGCGGCATATCCTGCCCAACATCATGCCGCCGATCATCGTTCTGTTCACCACGCGTGTCGGCACCGTCATTCTCGCCGAGTCGAGCCTTTCCTTTCTCGGTCTCGGCGTTCCGCCGCCGACGCCGACCTGGGGCGGCATGTTGTCGGGATCGGGCCGCACCTTCATGTTCCAGGGACCCTGGCTGGCGCTGGCGCCGGGCCTCTGTCTGACCGTCGTCGTGTACGCCACCAACGTATTCGGAGACGCGTTGCGCGATCTGCTCGATCCGCGCATGCGCGGCTCGAGATAAATTCGAAAATAAAAACCGGGAGGGAAATCATGTCTCATTCTCGCACTTCGTTGCAGATCGCCGCGGCGTCGATCGCCGCCACGCTCGCCTTCGCGGCACCTGCGCTGGCGCAATCCGAGGCCCCGCCGAAGGCCGGCGGGACGCTGGAAGTCGGAACCGTCTATGTCACGCTCTCGGCGCTGTCGTGGGATTCCGCCGACTGGAACTGGAAACACAACCACGACACCGGCGCGGTCTACGAACAGCTCTTTGTCGCCGACCTCTCCAAGTCCAGGCGGCTCGGCGGCAAGCATCCGTTCTATGCCGACGCGTGGTTGCCGTCGGATGCCATCAAGGGCGAACTCGCCGAGACCTGGACCTGGAAGCAGAACCCGCTGCGCCTTGAAATCAACCTGCGCAAGGGTGTGATGTTTCCCGAAAAGCCCGGCGTGATGGCGGCACGCGAAATGGTCGCCGACGACGTGGTGTTCGCCTACAACCGCCTCGACAAGAGCCCGAAGAAGATCACCGGCTATTTCGATCACCTCGAAAAGGTCGAGGCCACCGACAAGCATACGGTGGTCTTCACCTTCAAGAACTACAACGCCGAGTGGGACTATCGCTTCGGCTGGGGCTACTATTCCGGCATCGTGCCTAAAGAGGTCGCGGACGCCGGCGCCGGCAACTGGAAGAACGTCAACGGCACCGGGCCGTTCATGCTTGCCGATTTCGTGCAGGGCAATTCCAACACCTACGTCAAGAATCCGAACTATTGGGGCACCGAGAAGATCAACGGCGTCGACGTCAAGTTGCCGCTGCTCGACAAGGTGGTCTATCGCACCATCAAGGATGAGGCGACCTTCCTGACCGCGCTGCGCACCGCCAAACTCGACATTCTCGAGAACGTCCGCTGGTCGGCGGTCGATGAGCTGAAAAAGAGCGCGCCGCAATTGCAGTGGTCGAAATGGCTGTCGATGACGGGCCAGTTCGTCGCCATGCGCGTCGATGCAAAACCGTTCGACGACATTCGCGTTCGCCGCGCGCTCAACTTCGCCGTCAACAAGCAGGAAATCGTCAAGGAATATTACGGCGGCAACGCCGAGCTGTTCGCTTATCCGCAGCATCCCGACTATCTCGGCTATTTCGAGCCGCTCGAGGCGATGCCGGATTCCGTGAAGGAGCTCTTCACCTACAATCCCGCGAAGGCCAAGAAGCTGCTGGCTGAGGCCGGCCTGCCGAACGGATTTACCTTCAAGGTGCAGGTCTGCTCCTGCTCGCCGGATCACATGGATCTGCTGCCGCTGATCGCAGCCTATCTGGAACAGGTCGGCGTCAAGATGGACATCCAGCCGCTGGAATACGGCGCGTTCCTCTCCGCCATGACCAGCAAGACCAACGCGCCCGGCTACCTCATGGGCAACGGCCACACCAATCCGACCACGACCATCCGCAAGAGTTTTGTCCGCGGTCAGGTGTGGAATCCGTCGCAGTGGAACGATCCCGAATACGACAAGAAAATGGATGCCGTCTATCTCGAACAGGATGAGACAAAGCGCCAGGCCATGCTGAAGGAGATGACGCGGGAGATCCTCGACAAGGCGCCCTACATCTGGCTTCCGACGCCCTACATCTTCACGGCGTGGTGGCCCTGGGTGAAGAATTACGGCGGCGAGCTGCGCGCCGGTGCCGTTCGGCCGGGACCGATCTATGCCCGCATCTGGATCGACCAGGAGCAGAAAAAGAAGATGGGCTACTGAGCGGGGAAAGCGGCGATGACGCGCCCGCTGCTGGAAGTCAAAAACCTGACGACGCGGTTCCGCACCGAACGCGGGACCGTGACCGCGGTGGACGGCGTCTCGTTCCATGTCGATCCCGGCGAAACGCTCGCCATCGTCGGCGAGTCCGGGTCCGGAAAAAGCGTCACCGCGTTGTCGGTGCTGCGGCTGATCCCGAACCCGCCGGGCCGGATCGAGAGCGGCGAAATCCTGTTCGACGGCGTCGATCTCCTCAAGCTCGACGATCCCGGCATCCGCGCTGTGCGCGGCAACAAAATCGCGATGATCTTCCAGGAGCCGATGTCCTCGCTCAATCCGGCGCTGACCGTCGGCCTCCAGGTGGCGGAGCCGATCAACGTGCATCAGGGCACGCCATGGGGCAAAGCCTACGAAGCCGCGACCGAACTGATCGGCCGCGTGCGTATTGCGGACGCGGCAAGCAGGCTCGGCTCCTACCCGCACCAATATTCCGGCGGCATGCGCCAGCGCGTCATGATCGCTATGGCGCTGGCCTGTGCGCCGCGCCTCATCATTGCCGACGAGCCGACGACCGCGCTCGACGTCACCGTGCAGGCGCAAATTCTGGATCTTCTGAAAGAAGTCACGCGCGAGACCGGTTCGTCGCTGATCCTGATCACGCACGACCTCGGCGTGGTCGCCCGCTATGCTGATCGCGTGGCGGTCATGTATGGCGGACGGATTGTCGAGGTGGCGCCAGCGCGCGAGCTCTACGCCCGTCCGCAACATCCCTACACGACCGGCCTGATGGCCTCCGTCCCGCGCCTCGATGGTGGCGGTGGCCGTCGCTTGATGCCGATCGAGGGCCAGCCGCCCGATCTCGCCAGCCTGCCGCCCGGCTGCGCCTTCGCGCCACGCTGTCGCTCGATCCTTGACCAATGCCGAACCGCGAAGCCCGAGCTCATCCATGTTGCGGATCGCCATGCCAAGGCGTGCTTCGCCCATGTCTGATGCTTTGCCCGAACCCGCAAACGATCTCATCCTCCGCGTCGAGGATCTGAAGGTTCATTTCCCGATCACCAAGGGCATCATCATCCAGCGCAAGGTCGCGACCGTCAAAGCTGTCGACGGCGTTTCCTTCACCATCCGGCGTGGTGAAACGCTGGGTCTCGTCGGCGAGAGCGGCTCCGGCAAATCGACGACCGGGCTTGCGGTATTGCGCATGCTGACACCGACCGCCGGGCGCATCGTGTTCGAGGGCCAGGACATCGCGCCACATCAAGGCGCGGAGTTGCTGGCCGTCCGCCGCCGCATGCAGATGGTCTACCAGGACCCTTATGGCTCGCTGAACCCACGCATGACGATACGCAGCATCGTCGGCGAGCCACTGGCCGTGCATGGTCTCGATGCCGACAAGGCGGCGACCCGCGACAAGATCGCGTCGCTGATTGCCTCCGTCGGCCTGTTGCCCGATATGGCCGATCGCTACCCACACGAATTCTCCGGCGGACAGCGTCAGCGCATCGGCATCGCCCGCGCGCTGGCGCTCGAGCCGAGCCTGTTGATCGCCGACGAGCCGGTTTCCGCCCTTGATGTCTCGATCCAGGCGCAGGTCATCAATCTGTTCATGGATCTGCAGGAGCGGCTGGGGCTGACCTATCTGTTCATCGCGCATGACCTGGCCGTGGTCCGCCATATCTCGACGCGCATCGCCGTGATGTATCTCGGCCGCCTTGTCGAGATCGCCGATCGCGACGATCTCTATCGTAATCCGCTGCATCCCTACACCGAGGCCTTGATGGCAGCGGTGCCGGTCGCCGATCCCGAAGTCGAAGCCCGCCGGCCGCGCGCGGTCATTTCGGGCGAAGTGCCGAGCGCGCTGCGGCCGCCACCCGGCTGCAGCTTCCACACTCGCTGCCCGCGCGCGATGGCGGTCTGCAAGACCGACCAGCCGCCGCTGCGCGAGATCGGTCCGGGACGTGCGGTCGCCTGTCACCTGCACGCGAGCTGAACTCGATCACGAAGAACCAGTGGCAAAACTTTCGTGAACTCCGAAACGAAAATCCCCCTCTCCTGCAAAAGGAGAGGGGGATTTTGAAACCCTAGTTCAGCTTCCGTTTCGGAACCGGCGCTTCGAACTGCGCGATGTCGGCGGTGGTCGGCGCCTTGCCGTTGAAGGTCAGCACATTGCCTTCGGCCGAAATCGCGACCCGATCGCCGTCTGCGACTTCGCCCGCCAGGATCATCTCGGCCAGCGGATCCTGCAGATAGCGCTGGATCACCCGCTTCAGCGGGCGCGCGCCATAGGCGGGGTCCCAGCCTTTAGCAGCGAGCCAGTCGCGGGCCGCAGCGTCGAGCGTGAGCACGATCTTGCGCTCTTCCAAGAGCCGCGTGAGCCGGGCGAACTGGATTTCGACGATCCGGCCCATCTCGCTCTTCTGCAAGCGATGGAACAAGATGATCTCGTCCACACGATTGAGGAACTCGGGCCGGAAATGCGCACGCACCATGCCCATCACCTGCTCGCGCACCGCTGACGTGTCCTCGCCTTCCGGCTGGTTGACCAGAAACTCCGAACCGAGGTTCGAGGTCATGATGATCAGTGTGTTGCGGAAATCGACGGTGCGGCCCTGGCCATCGGTCAGGCGACCGTCGTCGAGCACCTGCAGCAGCACGTTGAAGACATCGGGATGCGCCTTCTCGATCTCGTCGAACAGCACGACCTGATAGGGACGCCGCCGCACCGCTTCGGTGAGCGCGCCGCCCTCGTCATAGCCGACATAGCCCGGAGGCGCGCCGATCAGACGCGAGACCGAATGCTTCTCCATGTATTCGGACATGTCGAGGCGGACCATCGCGGTCTCGTCGTTGAACAGATATTCGGCGAGCGCTTTGGTCAATTCGGTCTTGCCGACGCCGGTCGGCCCCAGGAACATGAACGAGCCCATTGGCCGGTTCGGGTCCTGCAAGCCCGCGCGCGAACGGCGCACCGCAGTTGCCACGGCACGCACGGCTTCGGCCTGGCCGATCACGCGCTTGCCGAGGCTGTCCTCCATCTTCAACAGCTTGTCTTTTTCGCCCTCCAGCATCTTGTCGACGGGCACGCCGGTCCAGCGCGACACCACCTGCGCGATGTGGTTGGCGGTGACCGCCTCCTCCATCATCTCGCCGGAGTTTTCCTTGGTTTCGATCTCGGAGAGCTTCTTTTCCAGCTCGGGAATCCGGCCATAGGCCAGTTCGCCCGCGCGCTGGAATTCGCCGCGACGCTGTGCGTTGGCGAGTTCGATGCGCAATGCGTCGAGTTCGCTCTTCAGCTTCTGCGCATTGGAGAGCTTGTTCTTCTCCGCACTCCAGCGCGCGGTCAGGGCCGCCGATCTCTCCTCGAGGTCGGCGAGTTCCTTTTCCAGCGTCTGCAGGCGGCTCTTGGAGCCGGCATCGGTTTCCTTCTTCAATGCCTCCTGCTCGATCTTCAGCCGAATGATTTCCCGATCCATCGAATCCAGTTCTTCCGGCTTGGAATCGACCTGCATCTTCAGCCGCGCCGCCGCCTCGTCCATCAAGTCGATGGCCTTATCCGGCAGAAAGCGATCGGTGATGTAGCGGTTCGACAGCGTGGTCGCCGCCACCAAAGCGGAGTTGGTAATACGCACGCCGTGATGCTGTTCGTATTTGTCTTTCAGTCCGCGCAGGATCGAGATGGTGTCCTCGACCGAGGGCTCGCTGACGAAGATCGGCTGGAACCGCCGCGCCAGTGCGGCGTCCTTTTCGACATGCTTCTGATATTCGTCGAGCGTGGTCGCACCGATGCAATGCAATTCGCCACGCGCCAGCGCGGGCTTCAAGAGATTGGACGCGTCCATTGCACCGTCGGCCTTGCCGGCACCGATCAGCGTGTGCATCTCGTCGATGAACAGGATGATGCTGCCTTCGGCAGATGTAACCTCCTGCAGCACCGCTTTCAGCCGCTCCTCGAACTCGCCTCGGTACTTTGCGCCGGCGATCAGCGAACCGAGATCGAGCGACAGCAGCTTCTTGTCCTTCAGACTTTCCGGCACGTCGCCATTGACGATCCGCAGCGCCAGACCCTCGACGATTGCGGTCTTGCCGACGCCGGGCTCGCCGATCAACACCGGATTGTTCTTGGTGCGGCGGGAGAGCACCTGAATCGTGCGGCGGATTTCCTCGTCGCGGCCGATCACAGGATCGAGCTTGCCGTCACGCGCGGCCTGGGTCAGGTCGCGGGAATACTTCTTGAGCGCGTCATAGGCATTCTCGGCCGTGGCGCTATCGGCGGTGCGGCCCTTGCGGAGCGCCTCGATCGCCGCATTCAGATTCTGCGGCGTGACGCCGCCTTTGCTCAGGATGGTGCCGGCCTCGCTGCCTTTCTCGAGGGCCAGGCCCAGCAGTAGCCGTTCGACCGTAACAAAGCTGTCGCCGGCCTTTTCGGCGGCTTTCTCGGCCGCGTCGAAGGCACGCGCCAGTTCCGGCGCAAGATAGACCTGGCCGGCGCCGCTTCCGGATACTTTCGGGAGTTTGTTGAGCGCATCCTCGGTCGCTTTAAGGATGGCGCGCGAGTTACCGCCGGCTCGGTCGATTAGACCGCCGGCAAGCCCCTCACTGTCGTCCAGCAGCACTTTAAGCATATGCAACGGCGAGAACTGCTGGTGGCCGTCGCGGACGGCAAGCGATTGCGCAGACTGGATGAAACCGCGCGCACGCTCGGTGTATTTTTCAATATTCATCGTTTGATTTCCCTCAGCCTGCCGTTCTGCCCCTAAGGCACAGAAACGGCATCTTCATTGGGTTTCCGCGCGTCCGCATTGAGATGCCTCAACCGGCCGGCGGGTCGTCGCCATCGTTTTCATTGGCTTGACGCAAATGTGGGCATTGGGTTCCAAAACGGAAGAGGTCCGATCACGATTTCGGGAAGGTAGCGCCTCGTTCCGGAATCTCGTAGGGAATTCCATGTCCCCCGCCCCATCTGCACAGATCGCCGGTATCTATCGGTATCCCGTCAAAGGCCTCAGCCCGGAGCAGCTCTCTTGTGCCGCGCTGGAGCCTGGCCAGACGCTGCTCGCCGATCGCCGCTACGCCGTCGAAAATGGCCCGTGCGGCTTCGATCCCGCCGAGCCCAAATGGATGCCAAAACCCCATTTCCTGATGCTGCAGCGGGACGAATGGCTGGCTGCGCTGCGCACCCATTTCGACGACGAGAACAACGTCCTGACGATCCGGCAGAACGGCGCGATCGCGGCCCAAGGCGACCTCGAAACCGCCGACGGCCGCGCTGCCATCGAACAGTTTTTCGCCAGCCAACATGCCGGCGAGATCAAGGGACCGCCAAAGATCCTCACCAGCCCCGGCCACAGCTTCTCGGACGTCGCTCACAAAGTCGTCTCGATCATTAATCTGGCAAGCCTTCGCGCCATCGAGAACATGGTCGGGCAAGCCGTCCACCCCCTGCGCTTCCGCGCCAACCTCTATGTCGAGGGCTGGCCGGCCTGGCACGAGTTCGAGCAGCTCGACCGCACGCTGGCCATCGGCGGAACGCGGCTCAAGGTGGTCAAACGCATCAAGCGCTGTGCCGCCGTCAATGTCGATCCCCACACCGCTGAGCGCGATCTCTCGATCCCGCACGAGCTGATGCGCCGGCTCGGCCACCAGGATTGCGGAATCTATGCCGAGGTGATCGCCGGCGGCGATGTTTCCGTAGGCGATACGATCTCGGTGATGCAGCCCGAACTGTTGTAGAGCACTCAAAGACATAACTCCGCTTTCCCGCGGCGCGATGCGTCCGGGTTTTGCAAAGGGATCACCCTCGACAAGGAGGGTGCAGGGAATGCCGGATGCGTTCTGCACCCGCAGACTCGTGTGCAAAAATGCGCAAAGAAGCGCACACGAGAGTAACAGGTACAGACGGAGCAATCCGGCATTCCCTGCGCAATGGTTTTACGGCTTATGCCGTGCTCTCCCCGGCGACGAATTCGTCTTGTCACCGTCGCTTGCAGATCAGGGTTTGGCCGAACCCGGTTGGGCTCGGAAAAACCTCTGCAAGCTTGGCACCAGCAACGGGTGTCGGGACCACACGGTTTTGCCGTACGCGCGATACGTCGTTCGTCCTGCACGCCGCGGGGTCGCTCACGAGCCTGGCTCGCCCTGCGATCGCGATCGCGCCGACGCTCTCGCGTCCACCGCATCCCGTCCCGCGTTCGTGACGACGCGCGATCCGCCCCTCTTGTCGGAACGAGACGGCGCGGAAAGAGCCATCGATTTGAGTAGAGGGAAAGCGAAATATTTTCACGCGAAGGGCTGGCCGACCCAAATCATTTTGAAAGGCTTGAATAAATCGTCCTCTACGCGCAGCGGATATTCGGCACCTCGTCCGCACGAGCACGCCAGGATGCAGGCTGATTTGCCCCGACGGGCAAATCAGCGGTTCCACCGCCACCACATCTCCACGAGCGCGGCACACAAATCTCAAAGTTCCGGCGCAACCTTGGGGCATCTCACCAGCAAGGAGCCGATCATGGCAGTAAAACCCATTCCCAAGGGCTATCATACCGTTACGCCCTATCTGACGGTTCGCGACGCTCCGAAAGTCATCGAATTCCTGAAGCAGGCGTTCGGTGCCAAACTTTCCCACGAAATGAAACGGCCCGACGGCTCGATCATGCATGCGGAGATTGTCATTGGCGACTCTCCGGTCATGATCGCCGAGGAAAACGAGATGGCAAAGGCAACGCTATCGAGCCTTTACATCTACGTTCCCGATGTTGACAGCGTTTATCGGCAGGCGATCAAGGCCGGCGGCAGCAATGTCATGGAGCCGATGGATATGTTCTACGGGGACCGCAGCGGCGGCGTGAAGGATCCGTCCGGAAATAGCTGGTTCATAGCCACACACAAAGAGGACGTCGAACCGAAGGAATTGGCAAAACGCGCTGAAGCCTTCAACAAGCAGAAGGGCAGAGCCGCATAGTTGCATTAGAGCAGGATGACTTTTCGTCGGTCGTCATCCCGCTCTAACTTTTGCTTGAGTATGGCCTTCAAGGCGCGCGGGTCCCTCCTCAGTGAACGCCTGTTCAGAAAAATATATTGAACCTGATTTCGTCAGCCTGCGTCCCATCGGCATAGAGACACAATTGGTGCCTCGCTTCACACAGATGGGAACCACAATGTTTCGTAAAATCGCTTTCACAATTGTTGCCGCCGCTTCCCTGAGCTTCGCAGCGCTTGCTCCGGCTTCCGCTGGTCACGGTGGTGGCGGCGGTGGTCACGGTGGTGGCCACGGCGGCGGGATGCATATGGGTGGCCACGGTGGCGGTCACGGCGGGTATTTCCGTCACGGCCGTTTCTGGGGCGGCTCCGGCTACTTCGTCGGTAGCAGCTGCTACAGGACCGTCTGGACCAATGTTGGACCGCAGCGCGTCAATGTTTGCGAGGACAATTTCTGACCCCCGCGAAAATGCCCGCCGGGTTGAACCGGCGGGCTGTATTTTAATCTCGAACAATTGCTGACACTAAATTGTCTACCAACAGAAACAAACCATCCGAGCGATTTCTGCCTGCGGCAATATCGGCGATCATTGCAGTGATCGGGACGATAGGGTTCGCGATCACCGTCCTTGGGAACGAGCCCGAAGGCCAAGGTAACGGCACCATATCGTTAGCGGCGGCTAGCAGTGTCGGTGCAACAATAACGCCGACGGCGACATCTCGATAGCGCGCCGGCTACAGAACGCGTCAGAAAAATCCCGGGCTTAGATCTATTCCGTAGGAAACAAAGAGCAGCGACACGAAAAGACCGACGCCGCAGAACATCGCAATGGTCTTGAGCGGTTCGACGTTGATCTGAATTCCTGCGTGGGAAATTGCTCGGACGAGTGCTGTCATTTTCGACCTCCAGCGTCGGCCTCGAAGCGAGGCATGGTTGGAGCATGAGCGCAGATCGTTTCCGGCTGCCTTCGTTCAATTGAAAAAATGGCTTCGGGACCATTTCTTCCAAGCCGCTGCCGTGAAGTCAGTTCACGGCTTTGAGAGCTCACGGCTTTGAGAGGAGGCCGCCCGCGTGGAATCGGCCCCTCCCCGAAGCGGCGCTTAGGAACCGAGCTGCGCTCCCGGCGTTGAGCGCGAAATCTTCAACTCTTCTTCGTTCATATCCGCCGATATATTGGCGAACAGCGGCGTACTGAGGTAACGCTCGCCGGTGTCGGGAAGCATGCAGAGAATGTTGGCTCCCGGCTTGGCCTCGGCGGCAATCTGAAGCGCGCCGGCGAGCGTTGCGCCCGAGGTGATGCCGACAAAGATACCCTCCTTTGTAGCGAGGTCCTGGCTACAGCGAATGGCGTCGGGGCCCGAGATCGGCAGAATGCGGTCGATGACCTTCGTTGCAACGGCATCGTCGGTCAGCTTCGGGATAAAATCCGGTGTCCAGCCCTGCATGGGATGCGGCTTGAACGCCGGGTGCCCCGCCGCCGGAGTACCGTCGGCATTTCGCGATTGCTCGATGCCGCTACCCAATAGCTGCGCATCGGTGGGTTCACACACCACAATTTTGGTCTCGGGACGTTCCTTGGCGAGCACCCGTGCGACGCCCTTCAGCGTTCCACCGGTGCCGTAACCGGTGACCCAATAGTCCAGCCGCTCGCCCGCGAAATCGTCGAGTATCTCGCGCGCGGTCGTCCTTGTATGGATGTCGGGATTGGCTTCGTTCTCGAACTGCCGGGTCATGAACCAGCCATGAGCCTCGGCAAGCTCGATGGTTTTCTTGATCATGCCGACGGCACGTTCGGCCGCAGGAGTGACGATGACCTTCGCTCCGAGAAAACGCATGAGTTTGCGCCGCTCGACGCTGAACGGCTCTGCCATGGTAATCACAAGCGGATATCCCTTGGCCGCGCAAACCATGGCAAGGCCGATACCGGTGTTACCGCTGGTTGCTTCGATCACGGTTTGACCGGGCTTGAGCTCGCCCGATTTTTCGGCCGCCTCGATGACGCCGAGCGCCAATCGGTCCTTCACGGAGCCGAGGGGGTTAAAGGCTTCGATCTTGACGAAGAGATTCACGCCCTTCGGCGCCAGACGGTTGATTCTGACCACTGGCGTATTGCCGACTGTCTCGAGGATGCTCTGGTATTTCCGACCCATGCTGCTCTCCAACGCTGTACCGGCTGCGGCGACAAGGACTGTGTGTCCGCTCGCCGCCGCCAGTCTGGCATCAATCTGGCCGGATTGGGAACCCCCCGTTTCGTGATCTCAGTTCGTCGGCATGACGTAGGCGTAGATCCTGCCGCGCGACACTGGCGCTTCGCGGACCCGATTGCCGTTGTTGCCCGAAATCATGATCGGGTTTCCCGACGCATCGATGCCGGTGATGATTCCAACATGGCCGCCACGGCGTCCGCGACTCATGACAGCGATGGCGCCGACCTGCGGACCCGATACGCGCTGGCCGTAATGGGCGAACGAGTTCGCCATGTCGGAGCCGGTACCGCGATAGCCGGAATGCTGCAGCACCAGGTTCATAAAGCGTGCGCACCACAGGCTGCCGCGGCCGGTGGGATTACCGCCGAGATAGCGCCGCGCTTCTGAAACAACGTTGGAGGAGCCAGAGGTCGCGGGTACGGCATTGCCGGCGTTCGGCGTCGGGCTTGCGTTCGGCGTCAGGCTTGCTTGGGTATCGGCAAAGCCGCCAGCCTGCATCCGCGCCACGCCGCGCTCCCAGCGCGACTGCCGCGCCAGATGCCCGTAACGATGATGATGACGATGATGGGCGTAACGCCGTGCATGATGGCCGGCGTGATAGCCGCGGGCATGCCGCCCTGCGCCGTGATGAGATCGTGCCGAAGCCGGAGTGGCGGATACGACGACGGAAGCCGAACACAAAGCCAGCGCCAAGAAGCGAAGAGCGTAGCGAAGCGAGTGACGAAGCGAACGGCGAAACGCAAGCAACTGAACCATACCTGGTAGATCCTCTGTAGCTCCCCATTCCCCTGTCGCGTCCCTGCGGAGCGGACGCGGCGGCGGTTTTGCATTTGGCGCTGTGACGGCACGAAGATTTCATGTGGCGGTGCGGAAACGATTCCGGGGTCATTCCGCGATCATTTGATGACGGAAAGTATTCGATGCCGCCGCATTGCAGCCGCGAAAATTAACTGTAAGTTTCAGGCCGGCCAACGAGAGGAAATGCCAAATGCCCTATGCCGTCACGAAAGATAATGTCCGTCTGTATTTCGAAGAAGCGGGCAGCGGAACGCCCATCATCTTCCTGCACGAGTTCGCGGCCGACCACACCAATTGGGAGCCGCAGATGCGCTACTTCTCCCGCGGGCACCGCTGCATCGCCTATTCGGCGCGCGGCTACACGCCTTCCGACGTGCCGCCCACCGCCGACGTCTACACCTACAAGCATTTCTACACGGACGCGCTTGCCGTGCTCGATCATCTCAAGATCGCGAAAGCGCATTTCATCGGCCTGTCGATGGGCTCCTATTCGTCGCTGCAGATCGGGCTCAACGCGCCGGAACGGGCCCTGTCGATGACGCTGGCCGCGGTCGGCTCCGGCTCCCCCATCGAAAATCTCGACGCCTTCCGCAAGCAATGCGTGGCCAATGCCGAACAGCTTGACCAGATCGGTTCGGTGGAAGTTGCGAAAGCGACGCGCGAGGCGCCGAGCCGGATTCCATTCCTGCTGAAAGACCCGCGCGGCCACGCCGATTTCTATGCCGCATTGGCACGACACGACGCCAAGGGCTCAGCCAACACCATGCGCAGTTTTCAGGGCGGCCGTCCGTCGATCTACACCATGACCGAGGCGATCAGGAAAGTGCCGACACCGGCGCTGATCATCTGCGGCGACGAGGACGATAATTGCATCGAGCCCAGCATGTTCCTGAAGAAGCATTTGCCGGCGGCGGGGCTCGCGTTCTTTCCGAAGACTGGCCACGTGCTCAATCTCGAGGAACCCGCTTTGTTCAACGAAATGGTCGAGCGGTTCATCGCGCTGGTGGAGGCGGGCCGGTGGCCGGTGCGCGATCCACGATCGATGGTGGCGGTTCACGTTTGATCTTCGTTCGACGGCGGCGATGCACCTCTCCCGCTTGCGGAGAGGGAGTGGACCGCCGTCGCGACATCTACTTCGCCTTCCCGCCTCGGCTCAGCAGGAATACGCCCTGCTCGCCGAACATATTCCAGACCCACCACGGCAGGTTCAGCGGCACGGGCCGGCCGTAGAGATCGAGCGCGACCGCGCGCTCCATCTTGACGTTGATCTCGTCGCACAGCTGCACGAAATCCTTGATCGTGCAGAAATGGATGTTCGGCGTGTCATACCAGGTGGCAGGGAGATTCTCGGTGCGCGGCATGTGGCCGCCGACCAATAATTGCAGCCGCATCTTCCAGAATCCGAAATTCGGGAACGAGACGATGGCGCGCTGGCCGATCCGCAGCAGATTTTCCAGCACCGCCTTCGGCTGCCGCGTCGCCTGCAGCGTCTGCGACAGGATCACGTAGTCGAAGGCATCGTCGGGATACGTGACGAGGTCGGTGTCGGCGTCGCCCTGCACCACCGCAAGGCCCTTGGCGACGCAGCGATTGACGCCCTCACGCGACAGCTCGATACCGCGGCCATCGATGCCGCGGGTCTCCAACAGTTGCAGCAGTTCACCATCGCCGCAGCCGACGTCGAGCACCTTCGAGCCGCGCTCGACCATGTCGGCGACCAGCAGATGATCGGTGCGATAATTCCCGGTGCGATCGGGGACCACGCCCGTCAGCGGCAAGGTCTGTTGAACACTCATGACTGGCCGCCATTGTTTCCCAATCCGCGCGCCTTGCCTGCGGATTGCAGGAAAGCGCGGGAAATGTCGAAAAATTCGGGCACGTCGAGCAGGAAGGCGTCGTGGCCGCGATCGGTTTCGATTTCGGCGAACGACACCCGCGCGCTCGACGCGTTGAGTGCATGCACCAGCGCGCGCGATTCCGCGGTCGGGAACAGCCAGTCGGAGGTGAACGAGACCACGCAGAAGCGCGTCTGGATGCCCCGAAATGCCTGCGCCAGCACGCCGTTATGGTCGGCGGCGATATCGAAATAATCCATCGCCCGCGTCAGATAGAGATAGCTGTTGGCATCGAAGCGCTCGACAAAGGACGAGCCCTGATAGCGCAGATAGCTCTCGACCTGGAAATCCGCATCGAACGAAAATGTCGGCAGTTCGCGATCCTGCATCCGCCGTCCGAACTTGCGATGCAGCGCCGCGTCCGAGAGATAGGTGATGTGAGCCGCCATCCGCGCGACACCCAATCCGCGATGCGGATGCGTTCCCTCTTCGAAGTAACGCCCGCCGCGCCAATCCGGATCGGCCATCACGGCCTGACGGCCCAGCTCATGAAACGCGATGTTCTGCGCCGAGTGGCGCGTGCTGCAGGCGATCGCGAGTGTCGAGAATACACGCTTGGGATAAGCCGCGGTCCATTGCAGCGCCTGCATGCCGCCCATCGAGCCGCCGACGACGCAGAACAGCGTTTCGATCCCCAGGCGATCGAGCAGCATGGTTTGCGCGCGCACCATGTCGGGAATGGTGATGATGGGGAAATCGAGCCCCCAGACCTTTCCGGTAGCCGGATTGATCGAGGCCGGCCCGGTCGAGCCCATGCAGCCGCCGATCACGTTGCTGCAAATGATGAAGTAGCTGTTGGTGTCGAGCGGCCGGCCGGGGCCGACCATGGTGTCCCACCAGCCGGGCTTGCCCGTCACGGGATGCGCATTGTTGACGTGCTGATCCCCGGTCAGCGCGTGGCAGACCAGAATGGCGTTGGAACGATCCGCGTTCAGTTCGCCATAGGTCTGGTAGCCGATCTGGAACGGCGCCAGATCGACGCCGCAATCGAGCTTCAGCGGCTGGTCCGCGCCGAACTTCGCCACCGGCGACGTCGGATGGTCGGCTTCATGGGCGCGGTCCTCGCTATGGATCGCGGGGCTGGCTATCGACTGTACATTTGTCATCGCGGCACCGGCCTCCTCGCGGAGGTTTGCGAACAGAATCAGGCCATAAAAAACCCGGCCTGAACAAAGGTTCGGCCGGGATCACTTCTGTCCCCGGCCTGTTTAGCGAGTTGTTTAACGTGGCTGCAAGCCGGCCGGCTCAAATGACCACGGAATGGGCTAAAGCTAGTCCCTGGGAGGCTTTTCGTCAAGGCGGGGTCCATGGTTAACCGGGGCTCGCAGATGCCTCATGGTGAGGAGGCGCGCGCAGGCAAGTGTTCGCAGCCTGCGCAAACTTGGCTGTTGCGCCGTCTCGAACCATGAGGGAGAACGAACACTCATCCTTCGAGACGCGGCGCGAGCGCCGCTCCTCAGGATGAGGAACAGAATGCTGGGTTAGAATATGTCCAAGGCTCCCACATCCAAGGCTCCCCCCGCTCCACCGTCGCTGCAGGAGCTGCGCAAAGAGATCGACGCGATCGACGAACAGGTCCATCGCCTGCTGATGGCGCGCGGCGATATCATCGATCGCCTGATTCAAGTGAAGCAGACCCAGGAAGTCGGCTCCGCGTTCCGCCCGGCGCGCGAAGCCAGCATGATGCGTGAGCTGGTCCGGCGCCATCGCGGCATCCTGCCGCTCGACACCATCGAGAGTATCTGGCGCGTCATCATCTCGACGTTCACTTATGTACAAGCGCCGTTTTCGGTGCATGCGGATGTTTCCGTCTCAGAACCGGCGATGCGGGACTCCGCGCGGTTTCACTTCGGCTTCGTGGTGCCTTATGTGGCGCATTTCAGCGCGCAGGCCGCCGTCGATGCGGTCGCGAAATCAAAGGGCGATCTCGCGCTGGTCTCGGCCACGTCCAGCCGCACGCCATGGTGGAACGCGCTCGAGGCCGACGGCGCGCCCAAGATCATCGCGCGCCTGCCGTTCCTTGAACGGGCCGATCACCCCGCCGCACTTCCGGTCTTCGTGATCTCGCGCGTCGCCGACGATGCGATGGTAACCGAAGTCGAGATGTGGAGCGTGCGGGTCTCGGGCTGGAACGCCGAGACGGCCCGCGCGCTGGCGCCGCTCGCCGAAATCGTCGCCGTGCCCGACACCGCTTTCGACGGCGCGGCGCTCCTGGTGTCGGTCGCGGGTACGGGCCTCGAAAAGATCAAATCCGCCCTGATCCAAGCCGGCGCGTCGGTGCGCTCATCGGCCCTCGTCGGCAGCCACGCAACGCGCTATACGGTGCCCCCGAACGGGGCAGCCAGATCGTAGCCGTCCCAACACTCCGGAGCCAGAAGATGTCCCGCCCCGTGCCGAATCCCGGCATTCTCGATATTGCGCCCTACACGCCCGGCAAGAGCCCGGTGCCGGAGCCGGGCCGCAAGGTATTCAAGCTGTCGGCCAATGAGACGCCGTTCGGGCCGTCGCCGAAAGCAATGGCGGTCTACAAGGAAGCGGCTGCGCATCTGGAGGACTATCCGGAAGGCACCTCGCGCGTGCTGCGCGAAGCGATCGGCCGCGCCTTCGGGCTCGACCCGGGGCGCATCATCTGCGGCGCCGGTTCGGATGAAATCCTCAATCTCGTGGCGCATGCCTATCTCAGCCATGGCGATGAAGCGATCTCCACCACCCACGGCTTTCTGGTGTACCCAATCGCGACCAAAGCGAACGGCGCCATCAACGTCGTCGCGCCCGAGACCAACTTCACCGCCGATGTCGATGCGATCCTGAAACTGGTTTCGCCGCGCACCAAGCTGGTGTGGCTCGCCAATCCGAACAACCCGACCGGGACGTATTTGCCGTTCGACGAGGTCAAGCGGCTGCGCGCCGGCCTGCCGCCGCATGTGCTGCTGGTGCTGGACGCCGCCTATTCCGACTACGTGTCGCGCAACGACTACGAACTCGGCCTCGAATTGGTGGCGACCACGGAAAACACCGTGATGACTCACACCTTCTCCAAGATTCACGGGCTCGCGGCGCTGCGGATCGGCTGGATGTTCGGGCCGGCCAATATCGTCGATGCCGTCAATCGCATTCGCGGCCCCTTCAACGTCTCGACGCCGGCGATGCTGGCGGCGGTGGCCGCTATCGAGGACACTGCGCATGTCCAGATGTCGAAAGTGCACACCGAGAAATGGCGCAACTGGCTGACGGAAGAGATCGGCAAACTCGGCCTCAAAGTGACGCCGAGCGTGGCGAATTTCGTACTGATCCATTTCCCGCTGGAGAAGGGCAAGACGTCGGTCGATGCCGACGCGTTTCTGACCAAGCGCGGCCTTGTGCTGCGGGCCCTGAACAATTACGGCCTGCCGCACGCCTTGCGCATGACCATCGGCACCGAAGAGGCCAATCGCCTCGTCGTCGACGGCCTGCGCGACTTCATGACGGCCAAGTAAAGTGAACGGCGAACCGCTCTTCAAAAGAATCGCGCTGATCGGCTTCGGCCTGATCGGCGGCTCGATCGCACGCGCTGCGCGGGCGCAAGGTCTCGCAAGTGAGATCGTCACGTCAGCGCGCTCTGAAAAGACCCGCGCACGGGTAGCAGAACTTGGCGTCGTCGATCAGGTGCTGGAGACCAATGCCGAGGCCGCAAAAGATGCCGACCTCGTGATCCTCTGCATCCCCGTGGGAGCCTGCGGCCCGGTCACACAGGAGATTGCGCCGTTCCTCAAGCCCGGCGCGATCGTCTCCGACGTCGGTTCGGTCAAGGGCGCGGTGGCACGCGAGATGGCGCCATACATTCCGCAGGGCGTTCATTTTGTGCCGGCGCATCCGGTCGCCGGCACCGAACACTCCGGCCCTGATTCCGGTTTCGCCGAATTGTTCATCAATCGCTGGTGCATTCTGACGCCGCCGGAAGGCACCGACCCCGCGGCGGTCGAAAAGTTGCGCGCGTTCTGGGCCGGCCTCGGCGCCAGGGTCGAGATCATGACGCCCGACCATCATGATCTCGTGCTCGCGATCACCAGCCATCTGCCGCATCTGATCGCCTACACCATCGTCGGCACCGCCGACGAACTGGCGCAGGTGACATCGTCAGAGGTGATAAAGTTTTCTGCCGGTGGCTTCCGCGACTTCACCCGTATCGCCTCATCGGATCCTACCATGTGGCGCGATGTGTTCCTCAACAACAAGGAGGCCGTGCTGGAAATGCTCGGCACCTTCAACGAGGACCTTTCGAAACTCACCCGCGCCATTCGCCGCAACGACGGCGAGGCGCTGTTCGAGCATTTCTCCCGAACCCGCGCCATCCGCCGCGGCATTGTCGAGATCGGCCAGGATTCTGCCGCGCCCGACTTCGGCCGTCCGCATGCGAACCTGACCAAGAAGCCTTGAGCTGCGCCAGCGCGCGATGACTTTTCTCCTAATCGTTATCCCGCTCTATCTTTTTGTTTGAGCATGATCTCTTTCGGAAAACCGGTACCCACTTTTCCGGATCGTGCTTTAATGCGCCCTGTGGTGATGTCGTACCCGATGTGGTGCTACCGCATAGGTATCGCCCACGCGAGCCGCTGCAAACGCGTCCGCCGCCGGTCGGCCGGCATTAAGAACGTCGGCGTTGGGGTGATAAAATGCGAATGCACCGGGCTCCTGAACGGCGGCTTGGGCAAATGCTGACGTCGCAGCGGCGGCTGATAGAACCAAAGCTGCGGCAATAGTTTTAAACGTGGTCATTTTTTCTCTCCATACATTTCGGACCCCCGGCAATTCGCGCGGATCACTTGGAATGATGATCGGCATGTAAGTGCGTGACCGCTGACGACCAGATCGATACCGATCACGGTTCGGCGACTGCGGCTTTATCCGCCCTGACCTCGATCAATCGTGGCTCGGCTCACTACGCGCGAGCCGCGCCGCAGCCGTCCGATCAGGCCTGCGCCGATTTGCATGGAGATACCGAACACCCACCAGGAGCCGACGACGAATTCCCAGATCCGTTGCGGGACTTCGTCGAGGACGATTGCATAGACCGACACCAGCGCCGCGATGACGCTAAGGAATGTGCCGGTGGCGCTGAGCAATTCGACCGGATCGACTTTCGGCCGCTCGCCGGCGGTCGTTGCCGGCAGCCGTGGGATATCGATTCCCAGATAGAATCCGATCATGCCGGCCAGCACCATCGACGCGATGAACCCGACCGAGTCGAACATCGCGACATGCGTTTTCGTCATTTGCGCAGCGACGAACGTCCCGCACATCGCCCCCGCCATGGCGAGCGCGCTTCGTTCGATCACATGCGCGATCCGGCTGATCAGGTAATAGTCCTGCATCGCAGTATTTCTCTTGTTCGACATGGCGGGAATCCTCGCTTCAGAACGGATAGTAACGGAGCTGGGTCATGACGATATGATCGTCGGTCTTCGGCGCGCCGCCGACCCCTTCGAAAGCGAAGCGCTGGTTGTATGAATATTGAACGCCGGCCTTGATGGTCCCGTATGCTCCCTGCAGAAGCGTGTCGTAGAATCCGACGCTGTACTGCCTTATCTCGGAGGTGTTGCCGTTGCAGGTCGCGGCCGGCGAGTTCTCGATGTTGCAGCCGGTGTTGTTGTAGAGCGGATTGCCGTAGCCGAACGGCACCGTGCCGACGTTGGAGAAAGTGGCGCGGGTTTTCTCCAGCCCTGCATAGGCATAGAGGTCGAGCGACGGCGTCGTGTGCCAGACGGCGCCGGCCAGCAGCGCCGTGATCGGTAAAGGCTGGATCGAGCCGTCCTGCCGCAGCGTCGCATCCGGGAACGGGCTCGCGGTAAATCGGCCGAGCGAGCCATGGGACACGGAGAACTGCGCTTCCAGCGTCTTTGGAATGATTTCGGCAGCGATATGTCCGCCGAAACTAACCGTACTCAAATCGTGATTGGCGAAATTGAAGCGATCGTAGAAATCGCGATAGAGCACCCATCCCTCGACGTGAAGCTTGTTGGGCCCGAGACGTGGATCCCATGCCGCCTTTGCCGTGAAATCCGGCACGTGATTCAAACTCACATTGTTCGCATTGTTGAAGAAGCTGCCGCCGGGACCTGTCAGATTGACCTGCAGGTTCGGGTTCAGCACGCCTTGCGGTCCGACCGCAGGCGTTCCGACCAGCGGCGTATTGCCGCCGAAGAATGCCGTCTGGGGATTTTCGGCGGAGATCGCCAGTTTGAATTCGGGCCCAAAGTCCTTCCACACGCGAATACCCGGTTGTCGCGCGGCGAGAAAGCCCGGCACGGATTCGAAATCGATCACGCCGGGCGCATCGACGCCGCGCGGATCGATACCCATTTTGCTCGGCGCTATCAGCGACCATGATTGCCCGGCGAGAACGTGCAGGCCGAGATCGGTGCGGTCGATTTCGAGACTGGCCTGACGCATTCGCGGATTGAACGAGTTGGTCGCAACCGAGTTCGCGGTCTGCGCCGCACCCTCGAAGTCGATTTCACCATAGCCCGCGAGATGCGTGCTCTCGCCTGCATCGGCTTCCGCCAGAACCGAAAAGCGGCTCTGGCGCGCGGAGAAGCGCGCTTCCTGCGTATTGAAGTTCTTGCTCTGGGCAAAAGGAATGAAATTGTAAACCGACCCGGTATCGGAAGCGAGGTTACGGCTGCGGTAGATGCCGGTGAGATCGACCCAGCCGCCGAATGTCAGTGTGACGCCCTTGTAGCAGACCTTCCCCGCCGGGCATGGATCGAACGCCGACGGCGCCTTGACGGCTTGCGCTTGCACCGGCGTACTGCGCCGCTGATTTTCGACACGTTGCTCAAGCTGCTTCAGTCTCGCCTGCAGCTCACGAATTTCCGACGAAGTATTTTCTGCAAAAGCCTGGCCTGCCCAGATCACCGTGCTGCCGAGTAATATGCCCCTGAGTATTTTCACCTGAACCTCCCACGCGAGGAAATGTTTCCTCTGTGTGACAGGAGCGGCGTTCACGCCCGGATATTCAGCGACCCTCGATGATTTCGTTTCACATTTTGCTCACGGTCACGTGCTGGAATTTTTTCACGACGGTTCCGATAGCATCGACCAAATGAAACGGGTTCAGCCTTCGGGTGGACTGAACCCGCTTCGGGTCCGGAAGTGTTGGTTACTTGCTTGAAGATGCCGAGGACCTGAACTATCCCTCATGGTGAGGAGCGCCGAAGGCGCATCTCGAACCATGAAAGCCCCGATGCCGCCATCCCTCGAGACGCGGCGAAGGCGCCGCTCCTCAGGATGAGGACCGTGATTCAGAGCAACAACCGCGACATCGTCAACAAGATGGTGCGGCTCGCCGATCTCACCCGTAACGCCTTCGCCAATGGCGATTTCGCGGCCGCACCGGCAGCGGGTGACTCATGATGAGCCGCGGCGGGGCCTGGATTTGGGCATGGGCTTCGAGTGCCGGCCGCGTCGAGCCGATGCCGAGATCGCCGTCGGGGTGGACGAATGCGAACATGCCCGGCTCTTCGATCATGTGCTGCGCAGATGCCGGTGATGCGATCAGCGCCGAAACAATCGCGACCGCGCCAAGAAGCTTGAACCTCGTCATTGTCTTCTCCTCTTGCGACCCGCCGCCGATGTGCGGGTCTTCAGGGAGAAAGACTGGACTTGCCGCGCCGGCATTCCGGCAATTGCGATCACGCTTCGGCGATCAGGATTGCACCAAACGTGAATCAAAACAGCGGCGGCACCTGACCAACCTTCAGGGGTCCGAGAAACACCGCGCCATCGACGAAGCGCAACGGAAAGGCGCGCGCCTTCTTGCCTTCGAGCACCGCTTCGGTTCCGAGCGAATTGATGCCCGCGGCAACGCCGACATTGGCGTTCTGCTTGACGACCTTGCCGAACCCTGGAATGGCGCGATCGAGGGCGCCGAACAGATTGTTGAGATCCTGCGTCTTGACGCCGGGCGCGACGCGATCGAGCGTTGCCTGCGGCACGCCCTCTTCCAGCATCTTGTCGATGCCGAGCGCCGGAATCACCTTCTCGATGCCCGCGACCGTCATCTGCAGTTCACCGTCGATCCGGCCGTTCGCATTGAGGCTCAGCGTGCCGGCGGACACGGCGATCAGATCGCCCTGCTGAATCCGCGAACGCTCGATCTCGACATGGCCGCCTGCGGCCTGCATCTCACGGAAACGTTCCGGCCACGGCTTTGGCGAAAAATCCTTCAAGCCGCTCAGCTTCGTCTGGATATCGGCATCGAAGGGCTGCGCGAGCAGCGGATGCACTTCCAGCACGCTGCCGCCCGCGATCTGCAGGACGGTCTCGATCACGGGATTTGCCGCGGCCGATCCGTCCGCGAGCCTGCCATGCAGTTCGACGTGATTGGCGCGCGCGAGCGGCGTCTGCACCGGCCCGTTGACGCGATCGATCGAAGGATTTTCGAACACGATGGAAGCGCGCTGCGGAACGGCGGGCAGCCCGACCACGCTGCTGCGGCCCTGGCTCCAGTTCACCTTCAGCGCCGGCGGCTGGCCGCGATCGGCGATCGTAGCCGGCGCCTTGAATTCGGCGATCAGCAATTTCGGATCGTAGATTTGCGCCACCACCAGGATTTCGCCAAGCCGTGCGGTAAACGGCGCCTGCGCCGCCGCGGTCTGCGAAACCAGCGACACGCTGGCGTCGCCGCAACGGATTTCAAGACGGAACGGGAAACCCGCGACCGTGCGCTGGCCGCAATCATAGACGCGGCCGGATTTCGCCTCCTGCGCCTGCCAGGCATCGGCGCGCACGCCGACTTCGGAAGCGGCATAGAACCAGAAACCGCTCCATGCCGCGGCGGCGACGAGAAGCAGAGCGGGCATGATGAAAAGGCGCCACAGCGGGCGCCGGCGCGGCGCAGGGGTCATGTCAGGCATTCAATGACCTTTGGCTGACGATTTTGTCAAATGTAAGCGACCGGTCCCCGCAACAAAAGACGTTGAATTTGCTTCGCTTCGTCCATTTGTTCTGATAGCGCACCGTTTCCGATTGTATCGGAACCGGGCTTCCGTATTTTATTTGGACGCGTTTTCCCAGCGCGAACCGGTACCCTCCCCCGGATCAAGTCCGAGGGCATGCTTCGCTCGAAAACGCTATGGCCGCCCGATGTCCGCTATTACCCTGCCCGATACGGAATTCTCGCCAGGCGACCTTTGGGTGTTCGGCTATGGCTCGCTGATGTGGCGGCCGGGCTTCGAATTCGTCGAACGGGTGCCGGCGCGGCTGATCGGCGAGCATCGCGCGCTCTGCGTCTATTCCTTCGTCCATCGCGGAACGCCGGAAAAGCCCGGCCTCGTGCTCGGGCTCGATCGCGGCGGCGCCTGCCGCGGCATCGCGTTCCGGGTCGCCGAAAGGAACCGCGCGGCCACCGTCGCCTATTTGCGCGAGCGTGAACAGGTCACTTCGGTCTACCGCGAGGTGAAGCGATCGGTGTGGCTGGAGAACGAGGCGCGGCAGCGCGTCAGCGCGCTGGTCTATGTCGTCGATCGCGGCCATGTTCAATATGCCGGCCGGCTGTCGCTGGCGGAGCAACTGCGTCACGTGCAGCAGGGTCACGGCCAATCCGGCGTCAACCGCGACTATGTCGTCGCAACCGTGAAGGCGATCGAAGCAGCGGGTTTTCGCGATGGCCGGTTGCATCAACTGGCGATGATGCTGCACGATTCCCACGCGTTTCACGCCTTGCCCAAAACGGATCAGTAACGGCTACACTTTGGACGGCGCTTTGGATGGTGCGGTGTTCGGCACCCTGCCGAACAATTCCGCCTGTTCCTTGCGGGCGGTTTCGACGAGCCGGCCGGTAGCCTCTTCGATCACCGTGCGGATCCGATCGATGAACTCGCGGCGTTTGAGCCCGGGCGGCAGGGGATCGAGAAATTCCACGACCAGCGTGCCGGGGTAGCGCATGAACGTCCGGCGCGGCCAGAACAGCCCCGAATTGAGCGCGACCGGCAGGCAAGTCACCCCGCAATCGACATAGATCTGGCCGACGCCGGGCTTGTACTGCGGCGGTGCGTCGACCGGGGTTCGTGTGCCCTCGGGGAAGATAATCAACTGCCGGCCCCGGCGAACCGACTCGCCCGCACGGCGCGTCATGTTGATCAGCGCGCGTCCGCCGGCGCTCCTGTTGATCCCGATCATATTGGCCTTGATCAGATACCAGCCGAAGAATGGAATCCATTCCAGCTCGCGCTTGAGGATATAGAGCGGCTGTTCGAAGAACTGCAGCAGCGCAAACGTTTCCCACATCGATTGATGCTTGGAAGCAACGATCAGCGGTCCCTTCGGAATCTTCTCGAGCCCACGATACTCAACCTTGGTGTTGCAGATCACCCGCAGCAACCAGATGCTGCTGGCCGCCCAATTTCTCGCGATGCTCAGGATCGCCCAGCGCGGCATCACGAAGGTCGGAATGGCGACGATCAGCCAAAACACCAGCAGCATGTAGAACAGCACGTTGTAGACCAGCGAACGCAAGAAAATCAAAACCATCGAATACCCAGATCGGTTGGCAAAAGTCAGTTGGCAAGCGCCGTCGCCGGCCGGCGTGCGAGCGAGCCGCTCGGCTGATCCGCACCTTCCGGCGCCAGGTCGATGCCGGCATCGGCCAGGCGCACCCGCAACTCCGCGGCGACATATTTCACATATTCCGATAACAAGAGCCGCAGCGTTGCGCCACTCGTCCACCACGGCTCGTCGCGCCATTTATCGCCGACCACCGCGAACGGAATGAGCTGGGTATCCGGCATCGCATGCGACAGTTCCACGATAGCACGCGGCATATGGTAATTCGATGTCACCACGATCAGCGACTTGAAGCCGCGCTCGCGAACCCAGCGCCGCGTCTCCGCCGCGTTGCTTCGCGTATTGACGGCCGAGCGGTCGAGATCGACGCAGCAGCCGAGCAGAGACTGGTTATCGGGCAGCGACCTTGAAATGTCGCTGGCAGCATTGGTCGGATGCACGCCCGAGATCAACAGCCGCTTGCCGTACCCGCCTGCCAGCAATTCCATCGCGTCGGACACGCGCGACGAACCGCCGGTCAGCACCACGATGCCATCGGCATTGCGCGCCGGCTTGATCTCCACGCCGCGCAATTGCGAGAGGAAGACGATGAAACCGGCCGCCGCGCCGACAAACAGGACCGCCAGCGTCGCAACGACAGTCGCGCGCAACCATCCGCGCGGCGGCGCGGCCGGCGCATTGTGCGACGAATCGTCGATCTGCAAACTCATGTGGTTCTGGTGGTCCTCTCCCCCGCCTAATTCTAAAGCGTTTTCAGGCAAAGTGGATACCGGTTCGCATAAAGAAAACGCGCCAAAATATAAGACTAACGCGTTTTCGGACGAAGTGGAGTCCGCTTTACGCCGTCAATCGATGTCATCCAGTGTCGCGAACAGCGTTCGCCGCGAGGCCCAGGCGGTGATCGCGCCGATCAACACGGCCTGCAGCGCCAGCACCAGGTAACCCGACGGCGGCAGCGAAAATGTCCCGAGCAGGGCTGCGAACTGATCGCCGACGGGGGTGCCCGAGAACCAGCTGGCGATCGATTCGGAGAAGCCGAAACCCAGCATCGCGACGCCGCCGCCGATCAGGCCGCCTTCAAGACCGAGCCGGAGAAAATGCCGCAGGAAACGGTTGGCGATGTAAGTGTCGCCGGCGCCGACGAAATGCAGCACCTCGACGATCGGGCGGTTTGCGGCCATCGCACCGCGGGTTGCAAACGACACCGAAATGATGGTCGCCACAATCACCAATGCGAGGATGCCGATGCCGGCAAACACGGTGGCGCCGGTCATCGAACGCATGCGCTCGATCCAGGCGCGATGGTCGTCGACGGTTGCCGTTGGCGCAGCCAGCGTCACCCGGCTGCGCAACGTGGCGAGGTCGAGCGTCGTTCCGGGCGCAACCCGCGCCACGATGACGCGCGGCACCGGCAATTCCTCGATCGACAGCCCGCTGCCGAGCCACGGCTCGAGCAACTTCGCGGATTCGTCCTTGGTGAAGGGCCGGACCTGGACGATGCCGGGCTGCGTCCGCATCGCCTCCGCGGCGGCCACCGCATCGCGCTCGAGATCGCGTCCTGCCTGCGGGCGCACCTGGATGGTGATTTCGCTGGCGACTTCAGACTGCCATTCCGCCGCCGACGCGCTCACCAGCAGCACGGTGCCTGTCGTGATCGAGGCGAGGAACGTCATGATGGCGACGACCGCGACCAGCGCGCGGCCGGAGATCGAGGCGCGCGGCACGATCGGCGACATGTTGCGCGCCCGCGCCGGCACCTGCGGGCGTTCATGCCCGAGATCCATCAGCGGACCATGCTCGTCGCCACTTCTACTCATAGATGTGCAGCCGTCCCTGATGCAGCACCAGCCGCCGCGCCTCGTACTGATCCATCAGCGTGATGTCGTGGGTCGCGATGATAACGGCGGTGCCGGACTTGTTCAGTTCGATGAACAGCCGCAGCAGGCGCCGGCCGAGCGTCGGATCGACGCTGCCGGTGGGCTCGTCCGCCAGCAATAATTGCGGCCGCGAGATCACGGCGCGCGCGATCGCCGCGCGCTGCTTCTCGCCGCCGGAAAGAACCGGCGGCAGCGCATCCATCCGCTCGCCGAGGCCGACCCACTTCAGGAGATCGATCACTTCGCGGCGGTAGCTCGATTCGTCGCGGCCCATCACGCGGAACGGCAGCGCCACGTTCTCATAGGTCGTCATGTGGTCGAGCAGGCGAAAATCCTGCAGCACGATGCCGATGCGCTTGCGCAGGTCGGCGACCTTATCCTTGCCCAGCAGCGAGACGTCATGCCCGAACAGATTGACCAGGCCGCGGGTCGGCCGCAGCGACAGGAACAAGAGCCGCAGCAGCGAGGTCTTGCCCGCACCCGATGGTCCGGTCAGGAACTGGAAAGAGTGCGCCGGAATCAGGAAAGAAAGGTCGCGCAAAATCTCCGGGCCGAGCCCGTAGCGCAAACCGACATTTTCGAACCGAACCAAGCTCAGCTCCGCTCGAATTGGGCCGTGGCCGGGAACCCCGGAGCCTTGCCGGTTTCCAGAGTCCTGTTTAGACGCGTTTCCTTCACGCGAACCGGGATCCACTTCGCTCGAAAACGCTCACGGCCTCGCAAGCTCCAGATTTGGCTGCGATCCCGACAAAACGGTTTTGCGTCGGTTATGGTTTCCAATTCGTTAACGGTCGCTATGTAGCATCCGGGCAAAGACACTGTGGAGATGGGCTCCATGCACATCGTTTGCCCCCATTGTACAACATCTTACGCCATCAATCTGGCCACCCTGGGTGCCGCCGGCCGTACGGTCCGCTGTTCCCGCTGCAAGGAGGTCTGGCTGGCGCGGCCGGAGGACGCGATCGAGGTCGCGGCTGCGGAGCCGGCCATGGCGGAAGCCGGTCAATCGGCCGGGAACGCTGACGCCGCCGCCGAATGGGAAGCGCTCGCGCGCCAGGAAGAGGCCCAGAAAGAGGGCCAAGATACCCCGGTCGTCGACAGCCCGTCGATTTCGGCCGATTTGCCGGAGGGCGAAGGCACGCCTGAGAACGGCGACACCGGCTGGCCGACGGCTGCGCGGGACGATGCCGAAGGACATGAGGGCGCCGTGTCGACCCACGCTTCGCGGCTCGCCCGCATTTTCAGGCTGGCTTCCCTGCCACGTTTGCCGGCCATGCCCGCATTCGGCCTGCCGACCGCCTGCGGCGCGATGGGCGCATTGATTCTGGCGCTGGTCATCTGGCGTGCCGAAGTCGTGCGGCTGCTGCCGCAGACCGCTACGTTCTACGGCATGGTCGGGCTCGACGTGAATTTGCGCGGGCTGGCGTTCAAGGACATCAAGGTCACCAACGAGACCGTGGAAGGCAAGCCGGTGCTGGTGATCGAAGGCAGTATCATTGGCGAAACCCGCAAGCCGGTCGAATTGCCGCGGCTGCGCTTTAGCGTTCGCGACGCGCAGGGTGCGGAGATCTACGCCTGGAACGCGGTGCTCGATCAGCCGGTACTGAAACCGGGCGAGCGCGCCTATTTCAAATCGCGTCTCGCCTCGCCGCCGCCCGAAGGCCGCAATATCGACGTACGCTTCTTCAACAAGCGGGATCTGGCCGGCGGTCACGCCTGAACGAGAAGCCACCGCGCCCGAAGAGATATCAATGCCCCGCGTGCTGATTGCCGACGACGAAGATTCCATGCGCTCCCTGGTGGCGCGCGCCATCGCCATGGATGGCCATGAAACCGTCACCGCCGAAGACGGTGCCGACGCGCTCGACATCCTGACGCGCGAACAAGGCGCGTTCGACCTGCTGCTCACCGATATCCAGATGCCCGTCATGGACGGCATCGCGCTAGCACTGGCCGCGGCGCGCGATTTCCCGGACCTGAAGATTCTGTTGATGACGGGTTTTGCCGATCAGCGCGAACGCGCCTCCGGACTCAATGCGATCGTGCATGATGTGGTCACAAAACCGTTCTCGGTGGCCGACATCCGCACCGCGGTTGCAGATGCGTTGGCGGCAAGGAAGGCGGGGTAGTTGGAAATAACCCGTCATTGCCGGGCTTGTGCCCGCTGATGGCGTACGCGCGAGGCCTCAGTAATCCTTCAGCAGCCGCTCGATGTAATCGAGTTCGATCTGCGGGCGGGCGGGATCGGCGAGGCGGCGGCGCAGTTCTTCCAGAATGCGGCGGACCCGCTGCACGTCGATTTCGCCGGGGATCTTGACCGAGAAATCGTCAGAGAATTCGTTGTGGCGCATCGGCCGTCCGAGCGGATCGGTGCCGTTGGCAGCGCCCTGCTGGCGGCCCTTGGGATTGCCGGGGCCGTCGCCCGGCTGATCGCCGTCGCCCTGCTGCATCGCTTCGGCGAGGCTCTGGGCGCCCTTGCGCAACGCTTCCAGCGCGCGGCCTTGCAAATCCACCGCGCCATCGGCATTGCCTTCACCCAACCGGCCAGTGGCATCGCCCATCGCCGAATCGGCCTGATCGAGCCCGTCCTCGCCGTCGCCCTGGTCGCCTTGCTGGCCCTGCTGTCCCTGTTCGCCACGTTGGCCCTTCTCGCCGCGCTGGCCGGGGCCCATGCCGCGCTTGGCAAGTTCTTCCTGCAATTTCTTCAGGCGGTCGCGCAGACCCTGCTGGTCCTGCTGCAGGTCGCCCATGCTTTGATCGCCCTGCTTGCCGCGCATGCGGTCGCGCCGCGAATCCTGGCCCTGCTTGAAGGTCTTGTCGCGCAATTGCTGCTGCTTGCGGATCATGTCGCCGAGTTCGTTCAGCGCCTGCTCCATCTCGCTGTCGCCGGACTGGCCGGGCTGCGCCATCTGCAGATTTTCCAGCATCTGCTGCAACTGTTCCAGCAATTGCCTTGCGGCATCCTTGTCGCCGGAACGCGACAGCCGCTCCAGCCGGTCCAGCATGCTCTTGAGATCCTGCTGGCTCAGCATTTTAGTGTTGGGATCGAGCGGACGCGCCAGTTGCTGCGGATTGTTGCGGAACTGCTCGACCAGCTGACGCAGGAAATTATCCAGCGCCGCGCGTAGGTTATCGGTGAGCTTCTTGATCTCCTCGTCGCTGGCGCCGCGTTCCAGTGCCTGCTTGAGCGCCTCCTGCGCCGCACGCAGCGCCTTGTCGACATCGCTGATGTTGCCGTCTTCAATCGTCACCGCAAGCGACCACAGGCTGGCGACGACATCGCGCATTGCCGCATCGGTGCGGGCAGCTTCCAATTGCCGGGCGACGCTGTAGAGGCCGAGATAATGGCCGGCCTCCGGGGTAAACAATTCCGGCGCGATCATCAGCGCATCGAGCGCCGCATAGACCTGCGAATTCTGGTTGGCGTCGAGCGCCAGGATCCGGCGCTGTTCGATCAGCGCCCGCGCCAGCGGTTTTGTGAACAGCCGCTCCGGCAGCCGCATGTTGAAGGGCTCGCTCTTGCCTTCATTGCCGGCCTCGTCTTTCGCCGTCAGCGTCAGCGTGACATCGGCGCCCGCATAAGGATCCTCGCTGAGATCCTTCACGGTCTGGCCGACGCCGTTGCGGGTGCGCGCATTCGGCAACACCAGCGGAAACTGCGGCGCATCGAACAGCGGGCGCGGCTCTGCGGCCTTGCCTTTGTCATTGGCCACTTTGTCGTTGGCGGCGTCCGCGCGGCGGGCGGCGAACTGGGCACGTGCTTCGGAGACGCCGTAATCGTCCTCGAGCTTGTAGGACATCTGCAGCGAGCCGCGAGCCTGACGTTCCGGGTCCTTTGTCAGCGAAATGGTCGGCGCGCGGTCAGGCGTGGCGGCGAACTTCCACAATGGCTGGCCGGCCGGCGCGCGGACATGCGCGGTGCCGTCACCGGCGATTTTGAAATGACGTTCGTTGGTGCCTTTGGGGGCCTGTTCGCTTGGCGCGACTTCGGTCACGCCGCCACCAACCACAACATCGATCGTGCCGCCGCTCGAGCGCACCAAAAGCGTGCTGCCGGCCGGAACCGGCAAGGGCCCGGCGTCGGGTGCGCCGGCGTCCTTGTTGGCGGCTGACAAAATAATCGGCGGCTTGCCGGTATAGGCCGGCGGGGTCACCCAGGCATCGACCCGGACATTGGCGGGCGCCAGCACGCCGTTCCAGTCGAACGCCGCGGCGATCCGCATCGCGCGCTCGTCACCGGCTGCGAAATAGGCCGCCACCATCATGACCACGACCAGCGCACGCAGCGCCCAGGGATCGTGGATCGGCAACCGTGGCGACGGCAGGCCGGCGCGGATGCGCTTGATCGAATTAAGCGTGCGTTCCCGCTGCTCGCGCCACAGCGCCTGCGCCACCGGGTCATTCGTCGCGAGAGTATCGGTCAGCGCGGTCGCCGGGCGATGGCGGATGCCGGTGCCGCGGTCGAGGCGACTAAGCGCCTCTTCGCGGGTCGGCCAGCGAAAGCGTATCAGCGGGAACAGCGCTCCAAGCGTCAAAGCCGCGAACAAGGCGACGCCAATGACACGCGCAACGAACGGCAGCGCCAGCCACAATCCGGCCCAGGAGACCACCAGAAACAGTCCGACGACGCTCAAAAGTCGCGCAAGTCCAGGCCAGGCGCGCTCCCAGGCGATCGCGTATTTGGCCCGTTGCAGAGCCTGCGCCAGCTGAAGCCGCGCGACCGCATCAGGCTCGCGCGCCGGCTCCGGGGCGTTAGGGGTGGCGGCGTTCAATAAACTCTCCAGGTTGCCGACAAATCAGCCTAGCACAGCGGCGGCAATGAGGCACCCGGTTCGGGGCGTAACCCACACCCGGAAATACGCATAACACGAAGGCGTGACTGCGGCTCTTTGACACCGTAACGTCGGTCACCGAACGATCAAAACCACAAACATCCCAAGGAAACGTCATGGATCAGAAGACACACGACAAGGGCCTGGAAATTCGCAAGGCCGTGCTCGGCGAGGCCTATGTCAACAACGCCCTGAAGAATTCGGACAGCTTCAACAAGCCGTTCCAGGAACTGGTCACCGAATATTGCTGGGGCGCGGTGTGGGGCCGCGAAGAACTGCCGCGCAAGACCCGCAGCATGCTCAACCTCGCCATGATCTCGATCCTGAACCGGCCGCATGAATTGAGGGCGCACATCAAGGGCGCGCTGACCAATGGGGTGAGCCGCGACGAGATCCGCGAAGTCTTCATGCAGGTCGCGATCTATGCCGGCGTGCCCGCGGGCGTCGATAGTTTTCGAATCGCGCGCGAAGTATTCGCTGAACTCGACAAAGCTTGAGGCATAGCACCATGGAAATCGGATTCATCGGCCTGGGTAAGATGGGCTTCCCAATGGCTCGCCGCCTGATCGAGGCGAAGCACGAACTGACCGTGTTCGATACGCGTAAAGAAGCGGTCGACCAGCTCACAGCACTCGGCGCGCAGGCGGCATCGTCGCCGAAGGAAATCGCCGACCGCTGCGAAACCGTATTGGCGAGCCTGCCGTCGCTACAGGCCTCGCTTGACGTCGCAACGGGCGCAGGCGGCGTAATTGAGGGCAAGCGCGTCAAGCGCTTCGTCGATCTCTCGACCGTCGGCTCGCAGATGGCGGTGCGGATTCACGGCCTGCTGGCAAAAAAGAACATCGTGCAGATCGACAGCCCCGTCAGCGGTGGCGTCAGCGGCGCCGAAAAGGGAACGCTCGCGGTCATGGTGTCGGGCCCGCGCGCCGACTTCGAGACATTGAAGCCCGCGCTCGATGTGATCGGCAAGGTGTTCTTCATCGGTGAAAAGCCGGGCTCGGGACAGACCATGAAGGTTGCCAATAATTTCCTGTCGGCAACCGCCATGGTTGCGACGTCGGAAGCGGTGGTGATGGGCGTCAAATCGGGGCTCGACCCCAGCGTCATGATCGACGTGATCAACGCCGGTTCGGGCATGAACACCGCAAGCCGCGACAAGTTTCCGCGTTCGGTCTTGCCGCGCAGCTTCGATTTCGGCTTCGCCACCGGCTTGATGGTGAAAGACGTGCGGCTCGCATTGGAAGAAATGAAGTCGCTGGGGCTATCGATGGAAGTCGCCGAAGCGGTCGGGCGGCTCTGGGAAACCGTGATCCGCGACATGGGACCGGAGTCGGATTTCACCTCCGCGATCAAGCCGATCGAGAAGGCGGCGGGCGTGGTGGTGGGAGGAGCTAGAGGCAGTCACGCGGCCAAGTGAGTTTGTTATGTGGTCCCTGCAGGGACCACATCTCGCCAATAGTTCACAGCCGCCTCGGCCATCACAGCCACGGAGCCACCCTGTCCATCGCGATCAGCGCCTCGACCTCGACGCGCGGACGCACCACGGCGTATTGATCGTCCTTGACCAGCACTTCCGGGATCAACGCGCGGGTGTTGTAGCTGCCGGACTGCACCGCGCCATAGGCGCCGGCCGTCATGATCGCCAGGAGATCGCCGGCCTTGGGTTCGGGCAGCTTGCGATCGAGCGCGAGGTAGTCGCCGGTCTCGCACACCGGCCCGACCACATCGGCTGTGATGGTGCGCGCGAGCGGGCCTGCCTCACGGACCGGCATGATATCGTGATGGGCTTCATACAGCGTCGGCCGGATCAAATCGTTCATCGCGGCGTCGATGATGACGAAATTCTTGGCGTCGCCGGGCTTCACATAGATCACGCGTGAAACAAGGATACCGGCATTGCCGACGATCATCCGTCCCGGCTCGAACATCAGCGTGCAGCCGAGATTGTGCGTCACCCGCTTGACCATCGCGGCATAGGCGTCCGGCGCGGGAGGGGCTTCGCGGTCCATGTAATAGGGGATGCCGAGCCCGCCGCCGAAATCGATATGCGCGATGTTGTGGCCGTCGGCACGCAGCGTCTGCACGAATTCGGCGAGAATCCGGAACGCGGTTTCCATCTTGCTGAGATCGGTGATCTGGCTGCCGATGTGCATGTCGGTACCGGTGACCTCGATCCCCGGCAACTTGGCGGCACGGGCATAAACCTCGCGCGCGCGTGCGATGGGGACGCCGAACTTGTTTTCGGACTTGCCGGTGGCGATCTTGGCGTGGGTGCCGGCATCGACATCGGGATTGACCCGCACCGAAATGCGCGCGGTCTTGCCGGCTTCGACAGCAAGCCGCGACAACAGCTCCAGTTCGGGTTCGGACTCGACGTTGATGCAGAGAATGTCGGACGCCAGCGCCGCGCGCAGTTCGGTCTCGGTCTTGCCGACGCCTGAAAACAGGATTTTGTTGGCGGGAATCCCCGCCGCCAGCGCGCGCTTCAATTCGCCGCCGGAGACCACGTCGGCGCCGGCGCCGAGTTTCGCCAGCGTGCGGAGCACCGACTGGTTGGAGTTCGCCTTCATGGCGTAACAGACCAGCACCTTCTCACCGGCAAAGGCTTCGGTGAAAACCCGGTAGTGGCGCTCCAGAGTGGCGCTCGAATAGCAATAAAACGGCGTGCCTACGGCATCCGCCAGATCGGACAGATTGACCGCCTCGGCGTGAAGCACGCCGTTGCGATAGTCGAAATGGTTCATTGTGAACTCAGTTGCCGAGAAGCGGGTCGAGAATAAACGGTTTTCTACCGGTTTTGGGAGCGGTCGGCCCTGCATCCGCGCCGTAGCTCGGATTGAATACGCCGGGCTGCGCCGCGCGCTCGGTCTCGGTATCGCCGACGACGGCCGCCGACGACCCCGCGTTCGGCGGCAGGTCGAGGCCGCCCTTGCGGCCACAGCCTCCAAGCGCGAGTGCGGTCACGCTCAGCAGGATGATGGCCCATCCCGACGATGTCGGCCGGTAGTTACTGATCACGACGAAATCCCCACTGGAGCGTGATGACGCTTCTTCGAATCGACATCCCGCTCTATCTTTTTGTTTGAGCATGATCTTTTCGGAAAACCGGCACCCACTTTTCCGGATCATGCTCTAGCGTGATGACGCTTCTTCGAATCGCCAGCCAGCTCCATCTCCTTTGATTTGAGCATGATCTTTTCGGAAAGCCAGTGCCCACTTTTCCGGATCATGCTCTACGCGCCGCACCATACAAAGATTGCTTTGGTCTGGCGAGACCCGAACAACCATGAAATTGCAGCGAAATTTTTGTCCTCAGCCCAATTTTCGCTCTTTTTCCAGCCGCTTCAGCCAGGCCTTGGCCTGCGCGAGCACGTTCTTCGGCGCGGTACCGCCATAGCTGGTCCGGCTTTTCACCGAAGATTCCACCGAGAGCACTTTCAGCGCCTCGGCCGTGATCTTGGGCTCGACCTCCTGCATCGCCTTCAGCGGCAATTCGTGCAGTGCCACGCCCTGCTTGGAGGCCAGGCCGACGATCCGCCCTGTCACATGATGCGCGTCGCGGAACGGCATTTTCAGCGTCCGCACCAGCCAGTCGGCGAGATCGGTGGCGGTGGCATAGCCCTCGCCCGCGGCCGCCTTCATCCTTGCCTCATCGGGCACGAGGTCTTCGACCATGCCGGTCATCGCCCGGACCGCGAGCGACAACGCCGAAAACGCTTCCATCGCGCCCTGCTTGTCCTCCTGCATGTCCTTTTGATAGGCGAGCGGCAGGCCCTTCATCACGATCAGCAGTCCCGTGAGCGCGCCGATCACCCTGCCCGTCTTGGCGCGAACCAGTTCGGCCGCATCCGGGTTGCGCTTTTGCGGCATGATCGAGGAGCCGGTGGTGAACTTGTCGCTGAGCCGCACGAGACCGACCAGCGGCGAGGTCCAGATCACGATCTCCTCGGCGAAGCGCGACATGTGCACCGCCGCGATCGATGCCGCCGACAGGGTTTCGAGCACGAAGTCGCGATCCGACACCGCGTCGAGCGAATTGGCCATCGGCCGGTCGAAGCCGAGCGCCCTGGCCGTTGCCGTCCGATCGATCGGAAACGACGTGCCGGCCAGCGCCGCAGCGCCGAGCGGCAATTCATTGAGACGCTTGCGCGCATCGGCAAACCGTCCGCGGTCGCGCGCCGCCATCTCGACATAGGCCAGCAGATGATGCCCAAAGGTCACGGGCTGCGCGGTCTGCAGATGGGTGAAGCCAGGCATCACCGTGCCGGCATGCTCGAGCGCCCGCGTCGCCAGCGCATGCTGGAACGCGGCCAGCGCCGCGTCGGTCTCGTCGATCGTGTCGCGCACATAGAGCCGGAAATCGGTCGCGATCTGGTCGTTACGCGAACGCGCGGTGTGCAGGCGGCCCGCGGCGGGCCCGATCAATTCGCTCAACCTGCTCTCGACGTTCATATGGATATCTTCGAGCGCGCGCTTGAAATCGAACGATCCCTTGCCGATTTCTGACAAAATCGTGTCTAGACCCTTGCCGATATTTTTCGCATCACTGGCGCTGATAATGCCTTGCGCGGACAGCATCGCGGCGTGGGCCTTGGACGCGGCGATGTCCTGGGCATAAAGGTGACGATCGACGTCGATGGAGACGTTGATTTCCTCCATGATCGCATCGGGGCGCTCGGAGAACCGGCCGCCCCACATCTTGTTGCTCATGACCTGTAACTCATGACTTCCAGCTCTTGCCCACCATTTATCGCCGCCGCCTCACGAAACGCATGGCCGGCGTCGAACGTAATATAAGCTCTGCATAGCCGTAACTGACACCGGATGACAAACGATATGCCTGAAACGCCCTCACCCCGTGCCGCCGCCACGCGCCGGATTCCACTCGCCATCGGCGCGGTGATGGTCGGCGGGCTGATCGGATATGCCGCGGTTTCCGGCTTCGGCGGCCTCAAGCGCGGCTCCAGCGGCGATTCCGCCTGTAACGGGGCGGTCGATCTGGCGCGCAAGATCGCACCGCTGGCGCAGGGCGAAGTGGCCGCGCTGACCATGGCGACGGCCCCCGTGAAGCTCCCAGACCTCGCCTTCGAAGATGCCGACGGCAAGCCCAAAAAACTCTCGGACTGGCGCGGCAAGACCGTTCTGGTGAACCTGTGGGCCACTTGGTGCGTGCCGTGCCGCAAGGAGATGCCGGCACTCGACAGCCTGCAAACCAAGCTCGGCGGCAAGGATTTCGAGGTCGTCGCGATCAACATCGACACCCGCGATCCCGAAAAACCCAAAAACTTCCTGAAAGACGCCAACCTGACCCGGCTCGGCTATTTCAGCGACACGAAAGCCAAGGTTTTTCAAGATCTTAAGAACATAGGCAAGGCGCTGGGCATGCCGACCTCGATACTGGTGGACAGCCAGGGCTGCGAAATCGGCAACATTGCCGGACCCGCCGAATGGGCGAGCGACGACGCGATCAAGCTGATCAAGGCAGCGGTGCAGCCGGCGGCGGCGGGGTTCTAAAGCGTTTTCAAGCGAAGTGGGTACCGGTTCGCGTGAAGAAAACGCGTTAAATCTAAAAACTAAGCGGTAGTATTGAGAGTGCCGCCGATTCCGGGGCCAAGATTGGCCGTTGAAGGCGCGCCGAGCAGGGTCTGAACCGCGAATTTCTCCGCGTCGGCATTCTGCTTCATCATGGTCGCTGCGACCTGCATCTGCGTATTCCCCGCCTGCGCGGAAAGAATACTGCTGACCATGCTCATCATGTCCATACGCAAGACCCCCAAAAACGAGGGGACCCTAGCCGACGTCGGTTAATGATTGGTGGCGGAAGTCGTCCTCGCGGCACACCCTGGATCTTCTCGCCACCATCGAACTCAACGACGTCGTCCGTCGGTCCGATGCGGCATCCGGCCGCTTGGGCCGGTGCCGAAAAATGCTAACATCGGCTGAAGCTTCGAGGCGCGAATGGGCCCTGAAGCGGCGTGCGTCCATCAAGCTATCGGCGTGTTCGGCAGGATTTTTCCGCCGCCCGATCCTCCACCCGACTTGGAGCGCGACATGGCAACATTCATGCGACCACAAAGGCTACTGGTTTCCGCGGGAGTTGCCGCGCTCGGCGGCGCTGCAACGGCAACGCTGCTGGCCGGGAGCATCTTTACGCTCGCGGACGCGCGCGCAACCGCCGTGGACATATCGGCGTCATTGGCCGGCTCGATCTGCCACACGCCGGCCGCAACCGGCGCGCCGAACATGATGCTTCGCCTGACACAGACCGAAGTGCCACGCGCCGCCATGAGCGCGGCCAACTCCGCGCCGGCATTCGCGGAAACCGAGCCGCCGCTGTGGGCGGGCCTCGGTTCCATCACTTACAAGATCACGACGGGCAACGAGCGCGCACAGGCCTATTTCGATCAGGGCCTGCGTCTCGCCTATGCGTTCAATCACGCCGAGGCGCAGCGCGCGTTCCGCATGGCGCAGAAGCTCGATCCCGACTGCGCCATGTGCTTCTGGGGCGAGTCGCTGGTGCTCGGCCCCAACATCAATCTTCCGATGCAGGAGGATGCAGTCGCGCCCGCTTACGCTGCCGCACAGAAGGCGACGGCGCTGGCCGGCAAGGCGAGCCCGCGCGAGCAGGCCCTGATTGCAGCTCTCGCCACGCGCTACGGCAACGATCCGAAGGCTGCCCGCGCGCCGCTCGACGCGGCCTATGCGGCGGAGATGGCGAAGGTTGCGGCACAGTTCTCCGACGACAATGAAATCGCCACGCTCTATGCCGAGGCGGTCATGGATCTCAGCCCCTGGAACTACTGGAAGCCGGGCGGCCGCGAACCCAACCCGCAGAGCGTGCCCATCGTGCCGACGCTGGAGCGAGTGCTGGCTCGCGATCCGAATCACCCCGGCGCGATTCATCTCTACATTCATGCCGTCGAGGCGTCGGACCGGCCGAAGCGCGCCGAGCCCTTCGCCGACCGATTGCGCGGCGCGATCCCTGGCGCCGGCCACCTCGTGCACATGCCGAGCCACATCTACTACAGGGTGGGCCGCTATCTCGACGCGCTGAAAGACAACAGGATTGCGGTCAAGGTCGACGAAAAATACCTGGCCGACACCAACGCACCGATGGGCGTCTATCGGCTCGGCTATTATCCGCACAACGTACACTTCGTGATGGCGTCGGCCCAGATGGCTGGAGACGGCCCAACTGTGATTGCCGCCGCGGAGAAGCTGCGCGAGCTCATACCCGACGAGGCTGCCCGCGGCATTGCGATGGTGCAGCCGGTCAAGGCGGCGCCCTATTTCGCGCACGCGCAGTTCAGCACGCCCGAGACTATCCTGGCGCTGCCCGATCCCGGCGACGCCATCCCTTATGTGAAAGCGATGTGGCTCTACACGCGGGGCGTGGCGCTGGCGGCAAACCGTGATTTCGCGGGTGCTACCGCCGCGGCCAATGCCATCGAGACGCTGGAGCGCACCGCGGATTTCAAATTGCTGAAGGAATCGGAAATCCCGGCACAGGAAGTATTTCGCATCGCGCGCACATTGATCATGGCGCGCGTGGCCCAGGCCAAAGGCGACTATCGCACCGCTGTCGTACGGTTCGAGCGGGCGGCGGCATTGCAGGACGCGCTGCCCTACACCGAACCGCCCTATTGGTACTATCCGATCAGGCAGTCCCTTGCCGCTGCCTTGCTACAGGCCGGCCGCTACGCCGAGGCGGAGCGACAGTTCCAGCGCGCGCTCAGCCGGGCGCCGTCCAACGGCTGGTCGTACTACGGACTAGCGGAACTGCATAAATCGCGCGGCGACGCCGCGGCGGCCCGCAAGGCCGAGGCCGACCTTGCCAGGACCTGGATCGGCGATCGCAAGCTTTTGCAGATCAGGAATCTCTAGAGCATGATCCGGAAAAGTGGGTACCGGTTTTCCCTCGCGACAAACGCGAAGCGTTTGCGCGGAGATCACGCTCTAGAATGCGATCCGGAAAAGATGCCGGGCAATGGCCGATATCAGCGCGTCGGGACCGGCTTGTCGCCGCGGTAGTCGTAGAAACCGCGCTGGGTTTTGCGGCCGAGCCAGCCGGCTTCGACATATTTCACCAGCAGCGGGCACGGCCGGTATTTTGAATCCGCCAGCCCTTCATGCAGCACCTGCATGATCGACAGACAGGTGTCCAACCCGATGAAATCGGCCAGTTCCAGCGGCCCCATCGGATGGTGCGCGCCGAGCTTCATCGCCGCATCGATCGCCTCGACGTTTCCGACGCCTTCATACAGCGTGTAGATCGCCTCGTTGATCATCGGCAGCAGGATGCGGTTGACGATGAAGGCCGGGAAATCCTCGGAGACCGCGATCTGCTTGCCAAGCTGGGTGACGAACGCCTTGGCGGTATCGAACGTATCGTCATCGGTGGCGATGCCGCGGATCAGTTCGACCAGTTCCATCAGCGGCACCGGATTCATGAAATGAATGCCGATGAAGCGCTCGGGACGGTCGGTCGAGGCGGCGAGCCGCGTGATCGAGATCGACGAAGTATTGGAAGCCACGATCGCTTCCGGCTTCAGCACCGCGCAGACGTCGTGAAATATCTTGCGCTTGACTTCTTCCTTCTCGACCGCGGTCTCGATCACCAGGTCGCAGTCCGATAATCCATCGATGGTGTCGGCGGAGACGATCCGGCCCAGCGCCTGCTTGCGCGCGTCCTCGGTGATGATCTTCTTCACCACCTGGCGCGACAGATTGCCGTTGATGGTCGCCATCGCCGATTTCAGCCGGTCGGCCGACAAATCGTTCAACACCACATTGAAGCCGGCCAGCGCCGCCACATGTGCAATGCCATTGCCCATCTGGCCCGAGCCGATCACGCCGACCTTCTTGATTGTCACCGTCATCTTGTCATCCACCGGAACGGCGCGCAGATCGCGCCTGTTCATCTCTGCACCTTGATTCCGATACAATCAGAATCGCGGCTTAAATCCTACGTCTTTACGCGTTTTCTTCACGCGAACCGGCATCCGCTTCGCTTGAAAACGCCCTGTTCCAAATAAACACCGGCCGGATTTTACATCCGGCCGCTGTTCGCTGTCTTTATTTTCCGAGCTTGCCGAGCGCTTCGGTCAGTTCCGGAACCGCCTGGTAGAGGTCCGCGACCAGGCCGTAATCGGCGACCTGGAAGATCGGCGCGTCCTCATCCTTGTTGATCGCGACGATCACCTTGGAATCCTTCATGCCGGCGAGATGCTGGATCGCGCCGGAGATGCCGATCGCGACATAAAGTTCAGGCGCCACGACCTTGCCGGTCTGGCCGACCTGCCAGTCGTTCGGCGCATAGCCGGCATCGACCGCGGCGCGCGAGGCGCCGACGCCGGCGCCGAGCTTGTCGGCGAGCGGCTCGATATATTTGGCAAAGTTCTCGCGGCTCTGCATGGCGCGGCCGCCGGACACGATGATCTTGGCGGATGTCAGTTCGGGACGATCGCTCTTTGCAACTTCCTCGCCGACAAAGCTGGAGAGGCCGGGATCGGCCGCGGATGCGGCATTTTCCACGGTCGCGCTGCCGCCGTCGCCGGCCGCGGCAAAGGTCGAGGTCCGCACCGTAATGACCTTCTTGGCGTCCTTCGATTTTACCGTCTGGATCGCGTTGCCGGCATAGATCGGCCGTTCGAACGTGTCGGGCGAGATCACCTTGATGATCTCAGACACCTGCATGACGTCGAGCAGGGCTGCTACGCGCGGCATCACGTTCTTGAAGCGCGAGGTGGCGGGTGCGACGAAGGCGTCATAGCCGGGCGCGAGCGCCACAATCAGCGCAGCCAGCGGCTCGGCGAGGTCGTGGGCATAGGCCGCATTGTCGGCGAGTAGCACCTTCTTCACGCCGGCGAGCTTGGCTGCGGCGTCCGCGGCAGCTTTGGCGTTTTCGCCGGCGACCAGCACATGCACGTCAGCGCCGAGCGCGGCAGCCGCCGTCAGCGCCTTGTTGGTGGAGTCCTTGATCGACGCATTGTCGTGTTCGGCAATCAACAGCGTAGTCATCAGAGAACCCCGGCTTCGGTCTTGAGCTTCGATACCAACTCGGCGACGTCCTTGACCTTGACGCCTCCCTTGCGGCCGGGCGGCTCCGATGTCTTGAGCACTTCGAGATGCGGCGTGAGATCGACGCCGTAATCGGACGCGCTCTTGTCGTCGATCGGCTTCTTCTTTGCCTTCATGATGTTCGGCAGCGAGGCATAGCGCGGCTCGTTCAGCCGCAGGTCGGTCGTGACGATCGCCGGCCCCTTCAGTTTCACGGTCTGCAGGCCGCCGTCGACTTCGCGCGTCACCTTGAAATCCGAACCGTCGACTTCGAGCTTGGAGGCAAATGTCGCCTGCGACCAGCCGAGCAACGCCGCCAGCATCTGGCCGGTCTGGTTGCTGTCGTCGTCGATCGCCTGCTTGCCGAGAATGACGAGGCCGGGTTTTTCCTGATCAGCGATGGCCTTGAGAATCTTCGCGACCGCCAGCGGCTCCACATTGCCTTCGGCTTTGACGAGGATGCCGCGGTCGGCGCCCATGGCAAGACCGGTCCGGATGGTCTCGGAGGCCTGCGCCGGGCCGATCGACACCACCACCACCTCGGTCGCTTTGCCAGCTTCCTTCAGCCGCAACGCTTCCTCGACGGCGATTTCGTCGAACGGATTCATCGACATCTTCACGTTGGCGAGTTCCACGCCCGTTCCGTCGCTCTTGACGCGGACCTTGACGTTGTAATCGACCACCCGTTTTACCGGCACAAGAACCTTCATCGATCCTCTTTCGCTTGAATTCTGGGATTTGATTGGCTTGGCGCGGAACCTAAAGGTCCCGCTATCGGCGGTCAACGCGCGAAAGCCAAAAATCAGCCAACTCCAGCGAAATCGGGGACTTAGCGGCGCGATCGGGTTCGCAGGGAACTGACGATTTCTGCCGCCGCGGCTTGCAGATCGGACAGGTGGCGCGCGGCGAACGTCTCAACCGTGAAGGCCGTTCGCAGGTCGCTCACTTTCAACGGCTCTAGCGATTCTGGCCCGGTACCCACAAGACGTCACCCGCGCCATTGTCGTTTGCGGCGCGGCTGGCGACGAACAGGAAGTCCGACAGGCGGTTCATATAGTGTATGGCGGCCTCGCTGACGGGCTCATCGGGTTTGGCGGCAAGTTCCACCATCATCCGCTCCGCCCTGCGGCAGATGGTGCGGGCGAGATGCAGATATGCCGCGGCAGGCGTGCCGCCCGGCAACACGAACGAAGTCAACGGCGCGAGGTGCTCGTTCAGCGTATCGATGTCGCGCTCCAGCCTCTCGACCTGGCTCGACAGCATGCGCAAGCGCTCCGCCTTGCCGTCGCGCTGCGGCACCGCGAGATCGGCGCCGAGATCGAACAGGTCGTTCTGGATCAGGCCCAGCATCCGGTCGAGTTCGCGCGCCTCGGCCAGATGCAGCCGCACCACGCCGATGGCGGCATTGGTCTCGTCCACGGTGCCATAGGCGGCAACCCGCAAATCGTATTTCGGGCGGCGTTCGCCGCTGCCGAGCGCCGTGGTGCCGTCATCGCCGGTGCGGGTATAGATTCGGTTGAGCACGACCATTGGCGCTTTCCTTGCCCTATTTCCTTGCCCTTATTTGCCCATCGCCCAGACCACGATCATGGTGATGACGATGGCGATAAACTGCAGCAGCACGCGCAGCCGCATCAGATTCTGCGAACGATTCGGCGAGCCGCCCCGCATCATGTTGATAAGGCCAAGCAGCAGCACGATCGCAACAGCCGCCACCGCGATGGGAAGGATAATCGAGCTCAGGAAGGATGTCATTGCCGGTACATAACACCGCACAGGGCCGACTGCCACACGATCACAACTGACTTAACGATCTGGCTTTTAGCGCAATAATATCAGAAGCTGGACCCGTTATCGGATCGAACATTCATTCGCCAGCTCAAGGTCGAGATGTGAGGCAGGTCAAGTACGTCTATCACGTCGTGATGGAGGCATTTTACGAGTTCCTTGCCGATGACGGCTGGGCGATCGCCAGCCATATCGCGCTGTCGACATTGATGGCGCTGTTTCCGTTCCTGATCGTGCTGACGTCGCTGGCCGGTTTTTTCGGCTCCAAGGAGCTTGCCGATCAGGCGGTAGGGCTGTTGCTGGAGGTCTGGCCGAAACAGGTCGCCGATTCGCTGTCAGGCGAAATCCACGACGTCCTGACCACCACGCGGGGCGATATCCTCACCATCGGCGCAGTGCTCGCGGTGTATTTTGCCTCCAACGGCGTCGAAGCCCTGCGCGTGGCGCTCAACCGCGCCTACTCCGTGATCGAACCGCGGCGGTGGTACTGGCTGCGGCTGGAATCGATCGGCTATACGCTGGTGGCGGCCTTCACCGCGCTGGCGATGGCGTTCCTGATCGTGCTTGGCCCGCTGATGCTGGAGGCGGCGCGGCGCCACATTCCGTTCTTCGTCGAAACCAACGAGCACTTCCTCAACGTCACCCGCTACACCATCACGATATCGGCGCTGATCATAGCCCTCCTCATCCTGCACGCCTGGCTGCCGGCGGGGCGCCGGGGTTTTCTGCAGATCCTGCCCGGCATCATCTTCACCATGGTGGCCTCGTTGGTGTCGGGCATCGTGTTCGGCCAGTATCTGGCGCGCTTCGCCAACAACTATGTGACGATGTATGCGGGCCTCGCCTCGGTGATTATCGCGCTGGTGTTTCTGTATTTCATCGCCACGATCTTCGTCTATGGCGGCGAACTGAACGCGGCGATCATCAAGTCGCGGCTGCCGCGCGGCGTGTCGCTTCAAGCAGCGCAGTCGCTAGCGCACGCGGAGACACAGGCTTGACCAGAAAGGCGTCGGCGCCGGCGGCCCGCGATGCAGCCTCGTCTTCGCCGCGGCCCGATACGCCGATGATGGCGATGCGGCCGTGCGGCGCGTCCAACGCGCGAATGCGCTTGATCGCCTCGACGCCGTTGATCCCCGGCAGCACCATGTCCATCAGCACCGCATCGAACGCGCTTTGCGCGATCCGTTCCGGCGCGGCCTCGCCCTGGCCGATGAACTCCGCCTGATGGCCGAGTTCGGTCAGGATCGCGTTGAGCACGACGCGGCCGAACGGATTGTCTTCAACGCTGAGCACGCGCAACGCCGGCATCGGAGTAGCTGACGCGTCTTCACGCGCAGCCCCGGCGACCTTGGCGCCTCTTGAGCGGATCAACGTAACCGCCAACGTGAAAGTGGTTCCGCCGCCGCGCCGCGGCGCGACGACAATGTCGCCGCCCATCGCGCGGGCGATCTGCTTGACCGACGACAGACCGAGCCCGGCGCCGCCGAACCGCGACGCGATCGAGACATTCGCCTGCGAAAACGGACGAAACAGACGCTTGATTTCGCTCAGCGTGAGACCGATGCCGCTATCCGATATCGCAAAGGCGACGCCGACCTTGTCCTTCGGGCCGCGCAGCGGCGATGCCGTCAGCGCAACGGCGCCCTGTTCGGTGAATTTCACGGCGTTGTCGATCAGGTTTTCCAGCGCCGCGCGGAGCCGGACGGCATCGCCGACCACGAATGCCGGAAGTTCCTCCGAAATATCGACTTGGGATTGCAGACCTTTCGCCGCCGCCCGCCCCGCCAGCGAGTCTCCGGCGGCGCGCGCCAGTACTCGCAGGTCGAACAGGTCCTGTCGCATCCCGGCGGCAGCGCCGTGGCCGCGTGCGGCATCGACGAACAATGTCGCAAGGTTGGCCAGATGTTCCGCGCCAGCCTTGATGGTATCGACCCAGCGCCGTTCGCGTTCATCGAGGTCGGATGTCGCCAAAAGGGTGCTGATCGCCAATATCCCGGTCAGCGGCGTGCGGACCTCATGCGCGAATGCGGCGAGCGCCGCTTCGACCATGCCGGGCTCGGCCTTCGCGGCAATGCGCTTGCGTCGCGCCTTCGCAGGCGGATTCGGGGCGCGTTTCTTCGACGGCTGCTTTTTTTTGGCCAGCCGCCCGCTACGCCGTGAGCCCGGTTTTGCCGCCATGGTCCCCCTTGTCCCGAGAGAGGCCAGCATGGCATGCCACGGCTGCAGAAGTCACGGGCAGGTTTTAAGCAACCCTCAGTAGAATTACGGAAGTCCCACGAGCCGTCGAATATTGGCCGGCGTCATGCCCGCACCACGCAATTCGCGCAGGCCGGTGGCGCTGGTCGACTTGGAGAGCTTTTGCCCGGCTGCATCGAGCACAAGCGGATGATGCCGGTAGGCCGGTTGTGGGATACCGAGCAGATGCTGGAGCAGCCGATGCACGCTGGTCGACCAGAACAGGTCCTTGCCCCGCACCACATCGGTGACGCCCTGCAAGGCGTCGTCGATCGCGACGGACAAATGATAGCTGGTCGGCGTCTCCTTGCGCGCCAGGATGACGTCGCCCCAGGCTTCCGGCCGGGCCGCCACTGCGCCGGTCTCACCGTCCGGACCCTCGCCATATTCGGTCCAGCCGAGATCTTTGACTCGCGCGCAAGCTGCCGCCATATCCAGCCGCAACGCATAGGGCACGTCCTGCCCGGTCAGCCGCCTGCGCTCATCCGCCGGCAGGGATTTGGCCGCTCCCGGATATAGCGGCGCACCATCGGGATCGCGCGGCCATCGCGCCTGGGTTTCCCGCTGCGCGACGAGACGCGCGATCTCGGCGCGGCTCTCGAAGGCGGGATAGATCAGGCCTTGGGCCGACAATTGTTCGATCGCGTCGCGATAGCGCGCAAAATGCTCGGACTGCCGCCGCACCGGCGCTTCCCAGCTAATTCCCAGCCATGCGAGGTCTTCGTAGATCGCAGCCTCGAATTCCGGCCGGCATCGCGTCGCGTCGATATCCTCGATGCGCAGCAGGAACCGTCCACCGGCCCCGCGCGCCAGGTCGAAATTCAACAGCGCCGAATAAGCATGGCCGAGATGGAGGTAGCCGTTCGGGCTTGGCGCAAATCGGAAAACGGGTGGCGGCATGACTTGTCAACACTGTCACTGCCGGACTTGATCCGGCAATCCATCGTTTCAAGAGTTTGTTACGATATGAGATGGATGCGCGGGTCAAGCCCGCGCATGACGAGCCAGTGAGCCGATAGCATTCCGCAATGACCATTCACCTCAACACCCAGGCCGACCTCGAAGACGCGATCCACGCGCTGGTCGCGCAGGACACGCGGCTCAAGCCCATTCTCGAACTCACGGGCATGCCGGCGCTGCGGCAGCGCGAGCCCGGATTTGCCGGCCTTGCCGCGATCGTGTGCGGCCAGCAATTGTCGACCGCGAGCGCCGCGGCGATATGGGCCCGCCTCATAGCGTGCATTCGACCCGTTCGATCATGACGCAATTCGAAAGGCGCGCGCCGACCGCCTCGGCCGGCTGGGCTTGTCGGCCGCCAAGATCAAAACCCTGAAAAGCATTGCGCGCGAACTCACGGCGGAGCGGCTCAATCTGGATGTGCTGGCGGAAGAGGACGCCGACGCCGCGCATAATACGTTGACTTCGCTGCACGGCATCGGGCCGTGGACCGCGGATGTCTATCTCTTGTTCTGTCTCGGACATGGCGACGCGTGGCCGGCCGGAGATCTCGCCGTGCAGGAAGCGGTCAGGATCGGCCTCGGCCTGAAGGCGCGCCCGACCGAAAAACAAATGGCACCACTCGCCGAGCCCTGGCGGCCGTTGCGCGGTGCGGCGGCGCATCTGTGGTGGAGCTATTATCGGGTTTTGAAGAAGCGCGAAGGCGTGGTCGCCAGCGATGCGAAAGCGAACGGCGTTTTGAAGAAACTTGCCGTGGCAAAAGGCTCATTGGAGAATGCCAAGCTGCCGCCAGGCAAAAAGCGGGGATCGAAACCGTGACCGAATACCATCGGCTCATCGCCATCCCGTCGCTTTAGGGAATGACCGATATCTCCTCACGCCCTTTCTGCACCGTGCCAAATGGGTATAGGCTTCGCATCAGGGAACACGCCGCAAAGACGGCCGGTGACGAGAGACGCGCATGCTCGACAAGACGGACGACATTTCGCTGGCCGCCGACAACTGGCTCGCACAATTCGAAGACGCGCTCGCTAAGCCCGACGAAGGGCTGCTGAAAACCCTGTTCCTCCCCGAGAGCTATTGGCGCGATGTGCTGGCGTTGAGCTGGAACATCCAGACCCTCAACGGCGCCGATGCTATCCTGGGCGAATTGAAGATTCACGCCCGCCGCGCCGCGCCGAGCGGCTTTGCAATCGACCCCGACCGCCGCGCACCGCGCAAGGTGATGCGCGCGGGCACCAACGCGATCGAAGCGATCTTCAAATTCGAAACCGCCGTCGGCCGCGGCAGCGGCATCATCCGGCTGATCCCGGATGCGGCTAGCGGCAACACGCTCAAGGCATGGACGCTGCTCACCGAACTCGGCGAACTCAAAGGTTTTGAGGAGCAACTCGGCGTCGCGCGCCCACGCGGCAACGCCTATTCGCGCGATTTTCGCGGCCCGAACTGGCTCGATTTGCGCAACGCATCGGCCGGATATGCCGACCGCGATCCCGTCGTCCTCGTGATCGGCGGCGGCCAGTCGGGCCTGAGTATCGCCGCGCGGCTGAAGCAATTGAATGTCGATACGCTGATCGTCGATCGCGAAAAGCGCATCGGCGACAACTGGCGCAAGCGCTACCACGCGCTGACGCTGCATAATCAGGTGCAGGTCAATCACCTGCCCTATATGCATTTCCCGCCGAACTGGCCGACCTACATCCCCAAGGACAAGCTCGCCAACTGGTTCGAAGCCTATGTCGAGGCCATGGAGCTGAACTTCTGGACCGAGACCGAATTCGAGGGCGGCAGCTATGACGAGAAGCAGGGCCGCTGGACGGTGACGCTGCGCCGCGCCGACGGCAGCCGTCGCACCATGCATCCGCGCCATGTCGTGCTGGCGACCGGCGTCAGCGGAATTCCAAGCGTGCCCGACATTGCCGGCCTGAAGGATTTTCAGGGCAAGGTAATGCATTCCAGCCAGTATGACGACGGCGAAAACTGGAAGGGCAAACGCGCGATCGTCATCGGAACCGGTAACAGCGGCCATGACATCGCGCAGGATTTGCATTCGAGCGGCGCAGACGTCACGCTGGTCCAACGCAGTTCGACACTGATCGTCAGCATCGAGCCGTCGGCGCAACTGGTCTACTTGCCCTACAATGACGGCACGTTGGAAGACAACGACCTCATTGCGACCTCGATGCCGCTGGCGCTGGCGCGCAAGAGCCATGCGATAACGGCCGAGAAATCCAAAGAGCTCGACAAGGAACTGCTCGATGGCCTGGAGCGCGTTGGCTTCAAACTGGATTTCGGCGAAAACAATACCGGTTGGCAGTTCAAATACCTCACCCGCGGCGGCGGCTATTATTTCAACGTCGGCTGCTCGGATTTGATCGTCAAGGGCGACATTGCGCTCAAGCAGTTTGCCGATATCGATCGCTTTGTCGCCGGTGGCGCGCGAATGAAGGACGGCGAGACCATTGCGGCCGATCTCGTGGTGCTGGCGACCGGTTATGAGCGTCAGGAAGAACTGGTCCGCCTCCTGTTCGGCGACACTATCGTTGAGCGCGTCGGCACCATCTGGGGATTTGGCGAAGAACAGGAACTGCGCAAGATGTACACACGCACCGGCCAGCCGGGCCTGTGGTTCATCGCCGGCGGCCTGGCGCAATGCCGGATCGGTTCCAAACACCTCGCGCTGCAGATCAAGGCGATCGAGGAAGGCTTGCTGCCGCGCAATGTCGGACCTCGCGCGGCCATGGCGTGAACGAGAACAACAACATCATTGGGGAGACACACATGCCGACCATTCTCGGCTCGGGCGAACATCGTTACCGCGTGGTGGAGAACTGGGCGAAGCTGCCGGCGGGGTGGAACCTCACCGATGTCGCGTCCGTCGCCGTCGACAGCAAGGACCGTATCTACGTCTTCAATCGCGGCGAACACCCGATGGTGGTGCTCGATCGCGATGGTAACTTCATCAAGAGCTGGGGCGAAGGCCTGTTCAATCGCGCCCACGGCCTGCATATCGACGCCGATGACAATCTCTATTGCACCGATGACGGCGACCACACCGTGCGCAAGTGCTCCACCGACGGCAAGGTGCTGCTGACCATCGGCATCCCGAACAAGCCGGCCCCGTTCATGAGCGGCGAGCCGTTTCACCGCTGCACCCATACGGCGCTGTCACCGAAAGGCGAGATCTATGTCTCGGACGGCTACGGCAATGCCTGCGTCCACAAATACACGCCCGACGGCAAGCTGATCAAAACCTGGGGCGAGTCCGGCACCGATCCGGGCCAGTTCAACATCGTCCACAACATTGCGACCGACTCCGACGGCTGGGTCTATGTCGCCGACCGCGAGAACCACCGCGTGCAGGTGTTCGACGGCAACGGCAAATACGAGACGCAGTGGAACAATCTGCACCGGCCCTGCGCGCTGTGCCGCTGCGGTGGCAAGCAGGCGAATTTCATCATCGGCGAACTCGGCCCCGGCATGCCCGTCAACCTCAAGGCGCCTAATCTCGGTCCGCGCCTCTCGATCGTGGATTCCACGGGCAAGCGCATCGCGCGGCTCGGCGGCGAGAACGGTCCCGGCATTGAGATCGGCAAATTCCTTGCGCCCCACGGGATCGCGCTGGACTCGAAGGGCGACATCTATGTCGGCGAGGTCGGCGTTACCAACTGGAAGACAAGCTTTCCGGACACGCCGATGCCGCCGGAGGTCGGAGTGGTGCGCTGCCTGCAGAAGCTGGAAAAAATCTAGCTTGCCGCGCCGGCCAACTGCCGTTTCGCCAGGCGCTCGGCGCCTTCCGGATCGTGTGTCGGCAGATACACGGTCGGCCGGGATCGGGTGAGGCGGCGGATAGCGTCGAGCGTGGCGGTGCAGACCTGCTCGTCGGCGCTGACGCCGTCGAGCTTGCCCGCGAGCATGAGCCTCTCGTCATACGAGGTGTCCCCGGCAAGAAAGTAAGCCGTATCGCCATCCTGCGCGACGATCGAAATATGATGCGCGGTGTGACCGGGCGTGGCAACCGCGACGACATCTCCGGCTGCCGTCAGCCGCCGGCTTTGCGCAAAGGGGCCAAACTGTTCGGCCTCAAGATGCAGCGGGACCGGATCGAACCACGCCGGCCAGCGATGCGGAAGATAGCCGCGCATCCGGCCCGCCAACCCGCGCGCGATCTCAAGCTCACCGGGCGCGACCAGGATTTCAGTGTCCGGGAAATGCGCCAGCCCGCCGTCGTGATCCATATGCAAATGGGTGAGGATGACGCGTTTGACATCGCGCGGGCCGACACCGAGTGCGCGCAGTTGCGGACCGACTTCCTGTTCGGGCTCGATCCGGAATGCGACCTCCCAGCGGACGTAGGGATGCAACGACTTGCCGGATTCGAGCAGATGCGCGCCCTGCCCGGTATCGACGACGAAAATGCCATCGCTGCAGTCAATGACCCACGCATAAGTCGGCAGCCAGTCGGTCCAGTTGGAGTTGGTAAAGATCGCGATCCGCCGTGACAATCCGTGTCCGCGTCCTTCGACCTGCGCGGTCTTGATTCGGACAAAGCCGGTCTGAATTGCATGAACTTTCATTCTGCAATCTCCACAAGCGCCCGCCGACGTCACTCTACGCCGTTGCCCGCAACAATCAAATCTCCCCGACAGCTTCCCGCCGGCGCTGTTCGGATTCCTCGGCGTAGCGCCGCATCGCGTGGGCTTCCGTCAGAATTCCGATCGCACGGCGTTCGTTGCCGTCTTCGACCACTGCCAGCGATTCCGCCTCGGCGCCGTCGAACACGGCGATGGCCTCCTGGATGTTCATGAAGGGATACAGCACCACATCCCGGTGATGCAGGATACCCGTCAGCCCCTTGCCCATTTCGATATCCGGCGCATGCGCTTCCGCGATCAGCGCCAGGCCGGCATACCGGCCCTCGTCGTCGACCGCGACCACATGCGTCCTCGAGCCGAGCGGGAATTTTTCCCGGAACTCCGCGATCGACATAGCGGCATTCACTGTCGCCATGTCGGCGCGCATCAACCGCCCTACCGTGAGATCCCTGATCCAGCCGACATCGGCGGCGCTACGGATGGTTTCGCCGCGCAGGTGCAGGCGCCAGGTTGCGAACGAATAGCCGAACAGTTCGCGCGTGATCATGGTCGAGATCATCACCGCGACCAGCACGGCGGTCGTCAGCCAGAAATTGCCGGTCGATTCCAGCGCGATGAACGACATCGTCAGCGGCCCGCCGATCACGGAGGCGGATAACGCGCTCATACCGATGATGGCATAGACATTGGGATCGAGGTCGAGCCCTGGCCAGATCGCATCGAAGCCGGCGGCGAACAAACGTCCGCCGAGCGCGCCCAGCAGAAGTGTGGCAAAAAACAACCCGCCGCGAAATCCGCTGCCCAACGACACCACCGATGCGAGCGCTTTCAGGAGCAGCACGGCGGCGATGACGGTCATCGGCATCGAACCGATGCCGACCAGAACCAGCGCGCCATGTCCCGACGACAGCACATGGGGGCTCAGCAGCGCCAAAAGGCCGACGACGAGGCCGCCGAGCGCGGGCCGGAGCGGCGGCCAGATTCCCGTCATCGACAGCAACTTTTCGCAAAGGGCTACGCCGCGCATGATCGCAATCCCGAACAGCGCCGCGAAAACCCCAAGCAGTGCTGCGATCGCAAGATCGTGCCCGAGCACATCGCCGACCGGCCCCCTGCCGACGCCGAACGTCAGAATGGAAAAGGCCTGCGCCACGAAATAGCCGACGACCGCGGCGACGCCGACCGGCGTCAGGCTGGCCGGGGTGTATCCGCCGATCACCAGTTCGAAGGCGTAGAAGGCGCCCGCGAGAGGCGCGCCGAACGCACCTGCGATGGCAGCCGCCGCGCCGCACCCGACCATGATGCGCTGATCGGCGCGGCGCAGATGAAAGGCACGGCCCAGCGAGGCGCCGAGCCCGCTGGCCAACTGGGTATAACCGGCCTCCAGTCCGACCGACGCGCCGACGCCGCTCGACCATATCGTCTGCAGCGCCACGATTACGCTGCCGCGAAACGACATTCGTCCGCCATACAGCGCATTGGCTTCGATCGGATCGACCTCGCGCGCCGGCCGCCACCGGAGCAGCAGCAGGAATGCCCATCCCAGCAGGAGGCCACCAATGGTCGGGACCAGCAGGGCGCGTAACGGCTCGATGCTGGACTGGATCGAAAGCCGTTCGCCAAACGGAAGGTTGAACAGAAGGGCGTGAAGCCCCTGGACCGCCGCCCCCATCGCCGCCACCACCAGGCCGCCGATGGTTCCGATCAGCGCCGCGAGCATGACCAAGCTCGTTTCATACGCACGAACGATGGTCCGCAGCCGTCGCGGCGCTTCAAGGTAGCGGGACGTGGTGGTCATTTCCGGGTCCCTGTGCGGCCGGGCCATGCCGGCCCGTTCCGTTTAGCGGTCTTCGCGTTGGCGACGCAATTGGGCAGGATCGTGGCGGTGCGGATAAGGCCCGGAACGCTCTTCACAATCCCGTCACGCTGCCTGTAGTATGCAGGCTCACGCTGCTTCGCAGCCAATGTGGGGGTCAGGAGCGTTACTTGAACGCACACGTCTCGCAAGGCGGTTGGCCGGTACTGGTGCTGAACGCGGATTTCCGGCCGCTGAGTTATTACCCGCTGTCTCTCTGGTCGTGGCAGGACGCGATCAAGGCGGTATTCCTCGACCGCGTCAATATCGTCGAGCATTACGACCGCGCGGTACGCAGCCCGAGCTTCGAGATCCAGCTCCCGAGCGTGGTGTCGCTGAAATCCTTCGTCAAGCCGACCACCCATCCCGCCTTCACCCGGTTCAACGTCTTCCTGCGCGACCGCTTCATCTGCCAGTACTGCCACGCGCATGACGACCTGACCTTCGATCACATTGTTCCGCGCAGCAAAGGCGGCCAGACCACCTGGGAGAACGTGGTCGCGGCCTGCTCGCCCTGTAATCTACGCAAGGGCAATCTGACGCCACAGCAGGCGCGGATGTTTCCAAGGCAAACGCCGTTCGCACCGACCGTGCATCAACTGCATCGCAACGGCCGGCTGTTCCCGCCGAACTATCTGCACGATAGCTGGCTCGATTATTTATACTGGGATACGGAACTGGATCCGTAAGCGTTGCGCGTGCACGCAATTGCTGTGCGATCTTCCATTTCAATTTTCAAAGCGCTGCGGAATTCCGCGTCCGCGCAACAACCATTCGGGGCCGGGCGCACCGGGCGCCGTGATCCACCTTGTTAACCATCCGGCTTAGTTAGCGCCTGCTTTCCTGCAAAATTAAACTGGAAGTGTAGAAATTCTCACAAGGTAGCTTCGTTCTCCCCATAGGAAGCGCGCCTGTGAGCCCCACGTTTAAGGTTCGTTTACCAAGTGATGAGCACGCGGACGTGCGTCCGCCGGAATCCGATCACGCCAAAGCGACAGCCGAACCCCAACTCGATCACCTAAATGTCGAGCAACGGTTGGCCTATCTTCGGGAGCAGTTCTCGCCCGGCACCGCGGACGAGGCGCCGATCGCTGCTGGTCCACAGCGTAAGTCCGTCAAGAGCCTCGCCCAAAACGTTGTCGTGCGGCGAACCATCAAGACCGCTGTCGCGGCTGCGATCGCAGGCCTCGTTGTCTGGTCGCCGGCGCAGCGGCTATTTCAAACCACCAGTGTCGAGGCGGTCGTCAACGCCCGCACCTTTACGCTCCGCGCGCCGATCGACGGGATCGTATCGTCCGCGCCGACCAACCTGGCGGTTGGGTCGGCCTTCATATCCGGCGCTCCCCTGCTGCGCATCACCAACAGTCGAGCCGATCGCTCTCGGGTCGACGACCTGAGACGCCTCAGGGAACGCGCCGAATCAGAAGTCGCCTCCCTGAAGACGCGGCTCGGCAACATCGAGCGAATGCACGGCGAGTTCGTTGAGCAGACGCAGCTCTTCCAGAAGGGACGCATTGCCCAGCTTGAGGCCCGCGTTGAGGAGGGCAAGGCCAACCTTTCAGCCGCAGCGACCCGACAAGCGGAAACCGCGGCCGCATTGGAGCGAGCCGTTGCGCTGAGTGCAACCGGCTTCCAGCCAGTCGCGCTGTTGCAGAAGGTTCAGCGCGACAATGAAATCGCGAGGCAAGACGCGCGCTCGATCGAGCAACGCATTGTAGGGATAGCGGTGGAGCTGGAATCTGGCAAAGTCCGGTTCGTTTCTTGGCGATAGCTATAATGATCGCCCGAGATCGTCGCAGCGCGCCGACGAGCTTCAGCAACAAGTCATCGAACTGTCGGCGCAGCTTACCGAAAAGCAGGTGACACTCAGCCAGCTTCAGAAGGATTTCCAGGCCGAACAGGAGCGTTATGACCTTAGCTCGGACGCTCCCGTCTTCGCGCCATCGTCCGGTACGATTTGGGAACTGTTGACTGCCGCAGGTGAGCAGGTTCAGCGCGGCCAGGATTTGGTAAGGCTGCTTGATTGCAACGCGGTTCTGGTGACGGCGGTCGTTAGCGAAGCCGTCTATAACCGCCTTCAGATCGGGACTGCGGCGACGTTTCGATCGCGCGGCGGCGGCGAAGCGATGAGTGGCCGTGTCGTTAATCTCACAGGGGTAGCATCGGCATCGGCGAACCTTGCAATTGCCCCTTCTGCCCTGACGAAGGAGCAGTATCGCGTTGCCGTAGAGATCCCCGAGCTTGGAGCCGACAATCAGAGTTGCAATGTCGGGCGAACAGGTCAGGTCGTCTTCGGAGACCACATCGCGCCGCTAGTCCCCGCACTCCGCCAATCCCTGCTGTAGTGCAGCAGTATGAATCCAATACTTTCGACGCTTTGGACCGACGCATGGCTTGGACTGGCGGCTGGAGGAATCGCAGTCGCATCCCTTCCCTGGCTCGATCGCAACAATTCCTTGCACCGTATGGTCGTATGCGTCGTCGCCATTGTGCTGATGTGGCGGTACATGGCCTGGCGATTTTTTGGATCCTTGCCGGAGTTGGGTTTTACCCTCGATTACTTTACGGGCATTACATTCGCTGGAACCGAACTGCTCTCGATGTTGTCAACGACAATGTCGATGTTCTTCCTGATCAGGACTCGCGATCGAACACCTGAAGTCGAATCCAATCTGTCGTGGATAGAGCAACAGCCGCCTCCCCTCGTTGACGTTTTGATCTGCACCTACAATGAAGATCGCCTGATTCTGGAGCAGACCATTGTTGGAGCAATGTCCCTCAATTATCCGAACGCCCGGGTCTGGATCTGTGACGACGGGCGTCGCGCGTGGTTGAAGCGGCTTTGCGAGCAACATGGCTGCGGCTACATCACACGGAACGACAATGCCCACGCCAAAGCGGGAAATATCAACCATGCGGTGGTTCAACTCTACAATTCGGGGCAGCCACCGGAATTCATCTCGATTCTCGATGCGGATTTCGTGCCCAAGCCGGACTTTCTGACGCGATGTCTGGCGCTGATGCGAGATCCCGGCGTCGGCGTCGTTCAAACGCCGCAACATTTCGTCAATCCCGACCCTATTCAGGGAAACCTCGCACTCAACGGCATCTGGCCGGACGAGCAACGTTATTTCTTTGACGTGCTGATGCCGTCGAAAGATGCCTGGGGCGCCGCCTTCTGTTGTGGCACATCCTCGGTCATTCGATTCAACTCATTGATGCAGATCGGCGGATTCCCGACAGACTCCGTGACGGAAGACTATTTGCTGACGCTGCGATTGCGGGAAATCGGCCTTCAGACAGTCTACCTTAACGAACAGCTCTCGCTCGGCTTGGCGCCGGAGGGTCTTAAGGAATACATCACCCAGCGGAGCCGCTGGTGTCTTGGCTTTGTACAGATTTGTTGCGGGAAAAGCGGTCCGTGGCGTCCAGGAAACGGTCTTCGCTTCGTCGATCGCATCATTCTCTCGGAAACCTTCCTGTACTGGAGCGCGACACATGCCTTCAGGGTTTTGGCCCTTGTAATCCCGGCGCTCTATCTCCTGTTCGGTATTCAGGCCGTGCACGCATCGACGCAGGACGCGCTAAGTAACTTCCTGCCCTATTTCATCGTTCAAATGAGCGTCATGGGCTGGATGACGCGGGCCCGCGTCGTACCCATTATGGCTGACATCAGTCAGTTGATCGCGGCCCATAGTATCCTCAGGGCGGTAGCCGCCGGTCTGCTCAGGCCAGTCGGGCAAAAATTCAAAGTCACCGCCAAGGGCGGCGATCGCGATGTTCTGTTTGTCGAGTGGTCGCTATTGAAAGTGCTTCTTTTCTATTTGGTGCTTGCGATCGTTTCAGTCATCTGGGCATTCGTATTGAATGGAGGATGGTCGCTTGGGGAATCGAGCTCGATCGCGCTGTTTTGGAGTTGGTACAACATCGTAATACTGACACTGACCTGCATCGTTTGCATCGAGCAACCGCGTAAACGAAAGGCCGAACGTTTACGAAGCGGCGAACGTGCCGGCGTTTGCTGGAGCGGGGAAACCCGATGGCAGCCGATCCTCGACATCTCCACGAGTGGCCTGCGAATTGAGGGGAATTGCCCGGCCGGAGCCGGCAAGCCGATCAAGGTGCAGATCGGAAGTGTCCAGCTGGAAGGCGTAGTCGTGCGAGCTACGCCGAGCAGTTTTGCGGTACGTATCAACGACACGTTCGAAGCGCGCAAGGCGATGATCCGGCATGTATACGGGAATCGTTACAATGCCTCGGTGAGTGAAGTTCGGCCTAACGCATTGGTCAAAGCCGTTTTGGCCCGCGCGTTTCGATGAAGCGACCCGATCATCTCAAGACGGTTTCTGAATTTTACCGCCGGACGGAAATTACCGGGTTCCTTGGCTAGTATCGCAATCATTCACGGCCTGGGGTATGACTCCCTACAGCTCCCATTGGTGAATTGCCGGATGGGTCGTGTGCCCGCCTCATTCGAAGTACAAGAGCGACATCAAGACGCCCAGTAACGGAAACGACCCATGTTGATCCCGATGGCCGACGTGCCGCGCTGGTTTGCCGAGCGCAAACCAAAGGATGCGATCGCGATCAGCCATGGTGCCGATGTCCTGACCTGGGAGCAGCTCGAGCGCAACGCCAACCGGCGCGCCCGCGCCTTTGCGGCCAAGGGCGTCATGCCCGGCGATTTCGTCGCCATTGGCCTACCCAACAGCAATGTCTTTTTCGAAACCACCTTTGCGGTATGGAAGTGTGGTGCGACACCGACCTCGCTGACCTGGCGGTTGCCGCGCGGCGAGGCCGCCGCCGTGCTCGAGATTCTCAAGCCCTCGCTTGTGGTCGGCGGACAGCCCGACTGGAATGCGCCGAATTCGGTGCCGGCCAATTTCATGCCGGAAGGTTTTTCGGACGAACCCTTGACGAACCCGGTCGCGCGCTACTGGAAGGCGATGACCAGCGGCGGCTCGACAGGACGGCCGAAGGTGATCCTCGCTCACCAGCCTGCGGTGACCGATACGACAGCCATATCGCCGTTCGGGATGCCGCATAACGCCTCGCTGCTCAATCCCGGCCCGCTCTATCACAACGCGCCGTTCATCGTGTCGCATTTGGCGCTGTTCACCGGCGGGCGGGTGACCGGCCTCGTCAAATTCGATGCCGAGGAAACGCTGCGCCTGATCGAAGCCAACAAGGTGCAATGGCTCAATTTCGTGCCGACCATGATGCATCGCATCTGGGCGCTGCCGGAGGCAGTGCGCGACAGCTACGATCTTTCCAGTCTTCAGATCGTGTTTCACATGGCGGCTCCGATGCCACCCTGGCTGAAGGAAAAATGGATCGAGTGGCTCGGGCCGGAACGAATCTACGAATTGTATGGCGGCACTGAGGCCCAGGGCGCAACCATCATTTCCGGCGTCGAATGGCTGGCGCACCGCGGCTCGGTCGGCAAGATCGGCGAAGGCTCCCGCTTGAGAATCATCGGCGAGGACGGTAACGACGTCGCGCCGGGAGAGACCGGCGAAATCTATTTCCTGCCCAACGACGGGCCGGGCGTGACCTATCATTATCTCGGCGCCGAACCGAAACGACGTCCCGATGGCTGGGAATTGCTCGGCGACATCGGCAGGCTCGATGCCGACGGCTATCTCTATCTCGGCGACCGGCTCGCCGACATGATCCTGCGCGGCGGCGCCAATATCTATCCGGCCGAGGTCGAAGCAGCGGTAACCGCGCATCCCGACGTGCGCTCCTGCGTCGTGGTCGGCCTGCCCGATCCGGAATTCGGCCAACGCGTCCACGCCATCCTCGAACTCTCGGAGACCAGCGATGCGCAATCCGTCGCCGACGGCATGGGTACTTTCCTGTCCGACCAGCTCAGCCGCTACAAGCACCCCGAGAGTTTTGAAGTCGTCAGCGTCGGCCTGCGCGACGATTCCGGCAAAGTCCGCCGTACTTTGTTGCGCGATGAGCGCGCGGCCTGGCTAAAGGAAAACCGTGCGTTCCGCATTATGCCGGCGCGAGCACCGGCGAAGGCGGATTGAGGCGACGCGGAGCAACGCTATGCCCGGCGAAAACGCCGTTGCGGGCGCGACGCGAAACCCTGATATCATCGGTGCGTATATGGTCACGGAGACTTTAAAGATCGCCGCTCGCGACATAGATTATAATGAATTTCGCGGACCGCCTCGCCGGACGCGCCCCGTTGGCCAGGAGACCTTCGATGCCCTCTTTGACCGAATGGAAAGTGCCGCCCGCAAACCAGCCGCGCCCGGGCGATTACAGTTTCGACCTCGACCGCGCGCTGGCGTCGGTGGTGGGGCTGCATTCGATCATCCCCGCTGATGCCTCCAGCGCGGAAACGCTCGGCACCGAGCGCGCCGGCAACGGTGTGCTGATCGACGACGGGCTGGTGCTGACCATCGGCTATCTCATTACCGAGGCCGAGACCGTCTGGCTGCATCTCGGCGACGGCCGCGTGGTCGAGGGCCACGCGCTCGGCACGGATTTCGAATCCGGCTTCGGCCTGGTGCAGGCGCTCGGCCGCATCGACATCGATCCCTTGCCGCTCGGCTCTTCCGCGGCCACGCAAATCGGTGACCGTGTCGTGGTCGGCGGCGCCGGCGGGCGCACACGCTCGGTCGCGAGCCAGATCGCAACCAAGCAGGAATTCGCCGGCTACTGGGAATATCTGCTGGACGAAGCGATCTTCACGCATCCGGCGCATCCCAATTGGGGCGGGACCGGGCTGATCTCCAGCCGCGGCGAACTGATCGGCATCGGCTCGTTACAGCTCGAGCGAGAGCGCGAGGGCAAGGCCGAGCACGTCAACATGATGGTGCCTATCGATCTGTTGAAACCGGTGCTCGACGATTTGCGCAAGTTCGGTCGCGCCAACAAACCGCCGCGGCCGTGGCTCGGGATGTACTCGACCGAGATCGACAACCGTGTGGTCGTCGTCGGCATCGCTGGCAAGGGACCGGCGGCGCGCGCCGAACTCAAGACCGGCGACGTCATCCTGGCGGTGAACGGCGACAAGGTTACGAGCCAGACCGGCTTCTACCGGAAGCTCTGGTCGCTCGGGCCCGCCGGCGTCGATGTGCCGCTCACGGTCTATCATGAGGGCGTTACATTTGACGTGGTGCTGACCTCGATCGATCGCACCAAATTCCTGAAGGCGCCGCGGCTGCACTAGAGGCATTATTGATTCTGATTGAATCAGAACCGGGGCTCTACGTTTTTGTTTTGACGCGGTTTCTTCAACCGGTATCCACCCACGGATCAAGTCCGAGGGCATGCTTCGCTCGAAAACGCTATGGAACAGGGAATACTGAATGAGCGAGGCCGTGGTGGACGACATCGTGGCCATGCTGCCACCGCTGCTGCAATCGCTCGAAGCCCTCGGCTTTGTCGCGCGCTATTTGAACCCGCCGGATTTCGATCGAGTGATGGAGGCCGCGGGTACTCCGGACGACGCGCTGCGCGCACTTCGTCCACGGTTGGCACAATGGCCAGAGCAATTCTCCGACATCAAAGAGCCGCTGGAATCAGCCAGCGAGGCCACGCTGGCCGGCTTCGAAGGCCTGCGCGCCGTGCAAAGCGGCAATGGCGATCTCGTCAGCGTGTTTCGCGCGCTGCGCTACGCCCCGCGCGCGCAAGAGGCGCTGTATGCGCTGTGCGCAAAAATGCCGCCGGTCAGCCAGTTCTTTGTCGAACCTTCCTTGCGCGAGGACACTGAGCTGGCGGCGCGGCTGGCCGAGCCGGCCAACGAGAACACCGGCATCTTTCACGACCAGAATGAACCCGGCAGCCGTGGTGGCTTCTCGCTTTACGTGCCGGAATACTACACGCGGGATCGCGCCTGGCCGCTGGTGATGGCGTTGCATGGCGGCAGCGGCAACGGCCGCGGCTTCCTGTGGAGCTGGCTGCGCGATGCACGCAGCCATGGCGCTATCCTGGTCGCACCGACGGCAACCGGCAGCGCTTCAAACAAGAGCACTCCAAACAAAAGCACCTGGGCGCTGATGGGCGACGATACCGATACGCCAAATCTGGTTCGCATCCTGGATTCCGTGCGGTCGCGCTGGAACATCGATCCGGAAAGGATACTGCTGACCGGGATGAGCGATGGCGGCACGTTCTGCTATGTGTCGGGATTTGATAGCGCTTCACCTTTCACCCATCTCGCGCCGGTCTCGGCGACTTTCCATCCGCTGATGGCGGAAATCGCCGACGCCGAAAGGCTACGCGGCCTGCCGATCCATATCGTGCACGGCCGGCTCGACTGGATGTTTCCGGTGCAGGTGGCGCGTCAGACCTCGCAGGCGCTATCCGCAGCCGGTGCCGATGTCACCTACCGCGAGCTTGAAGATCTCAGCCATTGCTATCCGCGCGAAATGAATGCGCCGATTCTGAAAGTGGCTGAACAATTATTGATCAGACCATGCCGCCATTGGCGCGCAACACCTGACCATTGATCCAGCCACCGTCCGGACCGACCAGGAACGCCACGGTTGAAGCGATATCTTGGGGTGTACCGAGGCGCTCCATCGGGTTCATCCTTGCCAGCCGGTCGATCAATTCCTGCGATTTGCCGGTGAGGAATAGTTCGGTCGCGACCGGTCCCGGAGCTACCGCATTGACCGTGATATTACGGCCGCGCAACTCCTTCGACAGGATCGCCGTCATGGTTTCGACCGCCGATTTTGTCGCGGCATAAACGCCGTAGGTCTCGAGCTTCGTGCCGACGACGCTGGTCGAAAAATTGACGATCCGCCCGCCGTTACGCAGGCGTTTGGCTGCCTCGCGCATTGTATTGAAGCTGCCCTTGAGGTTGATCGCGATCTGCTGATCGAACAGCGCGTCGTCACTATCGACAATCGTAGCAAGCTTCATGATGCCGGCATTGTTGATGAGCACATCGATGCCGCCGAACGTCGCCGCCGCCTTGTCAAACATCTCCCGCACCGCCTTGGGATTGCTGACGTCGGCTTTGACAGGAAGCGCGCGTCCACCGCCACGTTCGATCTTTGCAGTCAGCGCTTCGGCGGATTTCACATCGCCCGAATAATTGACAATGACCGTAAGACCGTCGCTGGCAAGCCGTTCCGCCACAGCGGCGCCGATGCCGCGCGAAGCTCCAGTCACGATCGCGATCCTGCTGGTTTTTTCCGTCATTTGCCGTCCTTCAAGCGTATGGCCGTAAGGTATTCTGCTGCATTCCGGACCGTTCGTTCAAGCCTCGTGAGCGCTCGAGGCCACGGAACCATCTTCCACGCGCCACGTTATCAGCGCAACGGAGGAATAGCATGCAGACGTTCTTCGGAATGATTTTGGGCGCGCTGCTTTTGGTCGCTGGCGTTTATGTCTATGATTCGATGCAGACATCGAGCGTGGCGAACGGCCAGGTCGCACAGGCCAACCGTACCATCGTCAACTGGGACGTGGCGGCGAACGATTGGCAGGCGTTGAAGACTCGTGCACATGCCGACTGGGTAAGGATCTCGTCGAAATAGTCGCACGCGATACCGGCACAAAATCAGGGCGTCCTCGTCTTTGACAGGGACGCCCTTTCGATTCAGCTATGCCTTGTTGATCCTCGCTTAATTGTTCGCCTTAATTGTTAGCCTCAATTGTTAGCCTTGGCCTTCCGCGCGTCGGCGATGACCTGCTCGAACTCGGTCATGGTCAGGGCGCCGGGCACACGGAATTTGCCGACGATGAAGGACGGCGTTCCCTTGAAGCCGAACGCCACCGCCTGATCGTTGTTGCGAGCGAGGATCGTATCGATCGCCTTGGCATTGGTACTGAGATCGCGGCTGAGACGATCCATGTCGATACCGGCACCTGCCAGCAGTTCGCGAATGCGCGGCTCGGTCAGCTTCGAATTGACACTGATCATCGCCTCATGGGCTTGCAGGAATTTGTCCTGGTATTTGCTCGCCAGCGCCATCCGCGCCGCGATCTTCGAGACCTCACCGAGGATCGGCCAATCCTTGAAAACCAGACGAACTTTGCCGTCGTCCTGCACGACCTGCGCAAGCTCCGGTGCGATCCTGCGACAGTACGGACAATTGTAGTCGAACCATTCGACGATGTTGATGTCGCCCTGGGGATTACCGCCGGCCGGAATCTCGGGATCGCGCAACACCAGCGCTTCCGTCAGCACCTTCTCGTCGTCTGCCGCACGCGCAACACCGCTGCCGAGCAAGGCGACCCCGCGCCGAGCAATCCAAGCGCTTCGCGGCGGCTGCGTCCCGGGCTAACCCGCGGTCTCTTGGTCGATCGGTTCATATCTGGTCTCACGAGCGGCTCTTCTCACCTGAGATACGCCTAAGATGGAGATATGTTACGCGCCAACATATAGAGCGCCACCGCAATAATGACCACGGCGAACACAATGTTGAGTGCACCGCGCCGCTCGGCGAGGTGGCGCGCCGAGCGCGTTCCGGCCAATCCGCCCGCGATACCGCCCGCGACGAACAATCCCGCCAACCGCCACGAGACGAGACCGGAATAAGCATAGCTTGCCGCGGTGGTCATGCCGAACGTGGTGACGGCGACCAGCGAGGACGAGACCGCGTTCATGATCGGCATTCCCGTCGCCAGCATCAGGGCCGGCACGATCAGGAATCCGCCGCCGATACCGAAGAAGCCCGACAGCGTCCCGGTCGCAAGACCGAGGCCGACGATGGCAGGCATATTGGACATGGAGATCTTGACGTCGGGCAGACCGATCCGCGATCGCGTTTTCAACATCAGCATGGCGATGACGATCATCACCAGCGAGAACAGCGCCAGCAGCTTTTGGCCATCTACCATTTTGCCGAGGATCGATCCGCCGAAGGCGCCGACCATTCCCGCGGCGGCGAAAACCAGCGCGCAGGACCACACTACCGTGCCGCCGCGCGCATGGTTGGAGAGGTTGATAGCCGCATTGGCGGCCACCGCAATCGCGCTGGTGCCGATCGCGACATGGGGCTCGGGCACGCCGACCACATACACCATCAGCGGCACCGCCAGGATCGATCCGCCGCCGCCGACGAGGCCGAGCGAAAACCCGACCAGCATCCCTGACGCCAGTCCCAACACGCTTTGCGTTACGGAGAAGATCAAGATGGAGGACTCGCTTACACGGCAGGAATCGCTCCCTTGTAGAAGGATTTTCCGCGTGTCGCTATGCCGATAGCATGAAGCTGCACTGCAACAGAGGCCAGCGATGGAGGTGTCTTAGGCCGGCATGTGAATCTAGTCTTGTGCGGCTGCGCCCTCCCGGCGCGGCAGCGCCATGAGCGTGCCGGTCATGGTCGCAATGAGGGTTTCGCTGCCGTCTTGCTCCGCATAGGCGCGGCCATCGCACACTGTCAGCGTGCGGCCGGGTTTGACGACGACACCCCGGAACACAAAACGCTCGCCTTTCGCCGGCGCCAGCAGATTGGTCTTGAATTCGACCGTAAGGATGTCGGAGCCCTCAGGCATCAGCGTGAAGGCGGCGATGCCGCAGGCACTGTCGAGGCCTGCCGTGATGATGCCGGCATGGATGAAGCCGTTCTGCTGGGTGAAATCGGACGAATAGGCCATCGCGAGATCGACCTCGCCCGGCTCCAGCCGTGCGATCGAGATGCCGAGCGCGCGCATCGCGCGCTGGCGGTCGAACGTGTCGGTCGCGACGCGACGAAAATCCGGATTTTTGGGCTGGAAACGCGCCATGTCAGCTCAAGCCAGCGCCGGCGTCGCGTGCACGGAAAATATCAGCAGTTTCGCGGCCGCCCTTCGCACCGTCTCGGCAAAGGCAGTGGACTTCCGCGCCTGCCGGTCCATATGAACGCCGGTGAACTCGCAGGTCGCAGCGATCTCACCGGTTTCGGCATTGCGCATTTCATGCACGAAGCGGATCGATTTCTCACCGATTTCCAGCAGTTGGCTTTGGACCTCTACAATGTCGCCTGCCAGCAGTTCACGCTTGTAGGTGACGTGCTGCTGAACCGCCGCCATGCCGCGGCCAGATTCGCGCAAATAGGACGGCGTCAATCCGATCTTCGCGAGCAGATTCCAGTTCGCCTCATCGAATTTGCCCGTGTACCACATGATGTTCATGTGGCCGACATGATCGCAATGCCACGGATAGACCGTACCGCGATAGGTTACTGCGGATTCCATCAAATCCTCCCGTTTTCGCTTCCGATACGGTAGCGTATCACAGGTCGGACAGGGTAGCAATACGGTGCCGTATCAAGACCGTGGGGAAAACGAATGGCCGAAATCACGCCGGAAGCCTGGATCGAGGCCGGATTCAAGGAAATCGCGCGTTCCGGCGTCGAGGGGGTGCGGGTCGAGGTGCTGGCCAAAAACCTCGGCGTCACCAAAGGCGGTTTCTACCGCCGCTTCCGCGACCGCGCGGCGCTGCTCGGCGGCATGCTGCAGAACTGGAGCGGCGGGCGCATCGCCGCGATCGAAAAGCAGACCAGCCTCGACGGCGCGACCGCGCGCGAACGGCTGAGGGCACTGATCGCGCTCTATTCGGAGCGCATGAATACCGAGGGCATGGCGGTCGAACTGGCGATCCGGCAATGGGCCCGGTCCGACGCGGCTGCCGCTGCGGCAGTGGCCAGCGTCGATGCCGCCCGGCTGAAGAATGTCGCCCATCTCTATCGCGCCACCGGCCTGCCGGCGGAAGAAGCCGATGCGCAGGCATTCCTGTTCTACTGCTTCATCTTCGGCCAAAGTCTGCTCTTTCTCGAACGCGGACCGCGCAAACGTGCGGCGCTGATCTCGAAATCGGCAGAGAAATTGCTCGAAGACGAAAGCTGACGCGGCCGGGCTATCCCGGCCGCGTCGCAAATGTCCTAGGCCGTCGGTTTCAGCTTCTTGCTGCATTCGCTGTAGTAACCGCCGCCCTTTTGAATCCACTTCAGGCCGCCATTGCCGTTGGTCGCCTTGTTGGCATTGTATTGATCGACGCAGGTATGCATGCGGGCCTTGCCGGCGGTCTCCTTGGCGTATTTGGGATCCACCGCGTTCGGAAACACCGCCGGCCCTGACGGCATCGCAGGTGCTGCAGCAGTTGCTGCCGCGGGCGCTGCTTCCTTCTTCGCCTCTTTTGGCGCGGCCGCCGGGGCCGCCGCCGGCGCAGCGGCAGGCGCTGCTGCTGCATCCGCACCGCAATTGGCTTTGCGGAAGTCATTCCACTTCTGGCCGGCCAGCGTGCCCGCGGTCTTGGCCGCCTGGTATTTCGCGCTGCATTCCTGAGTCGTCAGGGCCTGTGCCGGCGAGGTCGCCGCAAGCGCGGCAAAGCCGGACACGGCAATCGCACATAATAGTTTTGCTTGAATGGTCATTTCTTGGTCTCCTTGGCAGTCATTTGCTTGGGGCAGTTATTTGCGGGTCGTATCCTAGCGCAACCGGAGCTTGCGACAACGCGAGAGCCGATTGTCCGTTCAAAATATTGTGGCTGCTCACATCAAATCATTCATCCGCTGTTCAGCATTTGCGGCGCAACGGTTGCGGCCTTCTTTTCAATCGAGGTGCCCCATGATGAAGATTTCTTCCCTTGCCGCCGCAACCGCGCTCGCTTCGTTTCTGCTGATGGGCGGTGCATTCGCGCAAGCCACGGCCCCGGCCAAGACCGAAGCTCCGAAGGCCGACACCAAGGCGCCTGCCGAGAAGAAGGAAGCCAAGCCGCGGACGCCGGGCTCGCTCGAATGCTCGAAGGAAGCCGACGCCAAGGGACTGCACGGCAAGGAACGCAAGAAATTCCGTTCGGAATGCAAGAAGGCGGCGGCCGACAAGGCGAAGTGAGCACGACGATCTCCCTTATCCTTCTCTGCGGGGTAAGGGAGATATCCCATCGCCAGTCGGTCTGACGGCGCATTGCTGCAATCGCGTGGCGCATTTGTCCGTACCGGGCCGATTTGCCATAAGGCGGCGTGACCCTGATCCCCACATCGATGGCATCCGCCATTCCAAGCCGCGCCATAGTCCTCAATGCGGTTGAGACGCTCGCCGTCGGCAGTGCCGGCGGACTGCTGTTTTTGTGGGCAAATCTGCCGGGCGGGCTGATTTCCGGCGCGATGATCGCGGTCGGCATCGCAGCCCTCGCCGGGCGGCCGCTCGCCGTGCCGCCGATCCTGACCCAATCTGTGCTGGTCCTGCTCGGGATATCGCTGGGCTCGCTGGTCTCGCGGCAATTGATCCAGCACATGAGCGCCTATCCGCTGACCATCGGCCTGCTGGCGCTCGCCACCTTCTGCTCGACCTTCGGCAGCAGCCATTACCTGCAGCGCTTCCATGGCTGGGACAAGACCGCGGCGTTGCTGGCGGGAAGCCCCGGCGCGCTGTCGCAAATCACCGTGCTTGCTGCCGAGAAGGGCGCGGACGTAGCCGCCATCGCCGTCGTGCAGACCATCCGCGTCATCATTCTCACGGCCGCGTTGCCGATGATACTGGCGCTGACCGGGATAGCGCCGTCGGCGCCGCCGGCGGCTGTCACAGCCATTGCCTCGCCAATCGAACTGGTCGGACTGATCGCGGCATCGGTGGCGGTTGCGCTGCTGTTGCGGCTGATGAATTTTCCCGCGAGTTGGATGTTCGGCGCGATGATCGGATCGAGCGTGCTGCACGGCATGGGATTGGCCGAGGGCGGTCTGCCGCCCTGGATGCGCGGCGTGGCGCTGGTCGGCATCGGCGCGCTGATCGGCACGCGCTTTGGGCGGATGAAGACCAAGACGCTGCTGAGCCACGTCAATGCCGGGCTGGGCTCGTTCGCCGTTGCCATCGTCATCTCCGCGATCTTCGTCGCGATCATTGCGCTGACCACCCATGTTCGCTTATCCGACATCGTCGTAGCGTTCGCGCCGGGCGCGATGGACGCCATGCTGGCGCTGGCACTGACATTGCATATCGACCCGATTTTCGTCGGTGCTCATCATCTGTCGCGCTTCGTGTTCGTCACCATCACGACGCCGGGGATCATCCATTTGTTTGGGCGGCCGCAGGAAGACGTGGACGACTGAATATGTGACCGCGATCTCGCGGCGCGATGCGCCCGAGGTTTGCCAAGCTTCCACCCCCCATAAAATAGAGGGCGCAGGGAAGACCGGGTGCGCGCTGCACCCGCGGTCTCGTGCGCAAGATGCACAAGCAAAAACGCACACGAGCATACAGGTTCAGCGGAAGCAGTCCGGCCTTCCCTGCGCAATGGTTTTACGGCTTATATCGAGCTCTCCCCGGTGACCGGGCTTTCTTGCCACCGTCGCTTCCGAGAAGCGTTAGCTTCGCAGAAACTTGACACCAGCGTCGGGGTGTCAGGACCACACGACTTCGCCGTACGCTATCAGTCGCGCCCGTCTCGCGCGCTGCCGCGTCCACCGCATCCCAGTCCAACGTTCATGACGATCGCGAAGCGCCCCTCTTGCGGGCCGGGATGGCGCGAGCTGGTAGCGCTGATTTGCCCGACGGCGAAAGCGGAATATTTTTCGCGTTGGGACTGGACAGGTTTTTAGTGATTTGCCCGTCGGGCCGCGACGAAGCCCCACGCCGCGATCGCCGCCATCAGCAGTGAGATCAGCACATTGTATCCGGCGAGCGACAGGCCGAGAAAGCGCCACTGCACTTCGTCGCAGCGGATCACTTTCACCGTGTCGAGGCGCTCCAGCAGGTTGCCCGCGCTGCCGAGATTGCCGACCGGGCCGGTGCAATCGGTCGGGCCCTGCCAGAATTTCCATTCGACGCCGGCGTGGTAAGCGCCGAGGTACGCATTGTAGAGCGCCGCGAGTAAGAGAATGGCGAGGCCTGCCAGCAGCAGCGGCCGCGGGGCTCCGCGGGAGGCCGCGAACGCGACCAGCAGACCGAGCGGGACCGCCAGATAATAGGCATAGCGCTGTTCGAGGCAGAGCGGACAGGGCCGGATATCCAGCACAAGCTGGAAGAACCAGGCGCCTGCCAGTGTCGCCGCCGCAATGATCGTGATGGCCAGTGCCGCCAGCAACGCCGGATTGGCGGTAATGCCTGCATGCGACGGATTTGCGGTGGCATTGAGCGTCACGGGCGTTCTCCTGCAATTACAGCGTGGTATCCCGCGCCCGCGGCGCTGTCGAGGCAAGCCGCAATCACATCCGCGCGGGTTGACCGGGCAGAACCGCCCGCTATATTCCGCCGGCTTCGCGGCACCGGCTTCATCGCTGGTGCCCGGGGGCCCCTGTGGCGGAACTGGTAGACGCGCTCGAACTCAAAATCGAGTTCCGCAAGGAGTGCTGGTTCGATTCCGGCCAGGGGCACCAGAAGCTCTTCCGTAGTCATCCGCTGCAATCCGGAAAAATGAGAGCGTGCGCAAAGGCAGCCCAGATTAACGCAAACGTCATCAACGACGTGTTGGCGATCTGGCCAAGAACGGTTCGCGAGACAGCGGGACGACGCTGCTGACCGCCCCGCCTCCGGACGGCGGCATGATTGATTATTCCACCTTCAATGCACTCGGAATCAACATGGCGTGGTGACGGTGTGAGACGTATTGCAGACAGCCAAATAGACGCTCCACGTAACTGGAATGGCTACAAATGCAACAGCGGTCGAGAGTATCGACGTGCCGTTCTTGTAAGGTAATGCGGCGCCCGCGCCGCTAGAAGCGGTTCGATGAGCAAACCAATTTCCCTCGATTAGTCGATGATGAAACAGCTGGAACTGGCACTGCTGATATCAAACGTTGCGCCGGGGATGCTTGTGTTCGTGTTCAGAAATAAGCGACGCCCATTCCTGCGACGGCGCTTTGCTTGTGCGATTTGGTGATGCAAAACCCACTACCGCCATTGTCAGCTCGCTAGCCCGGTGGTGGTTGCGCTTTCCGTGTCTACTTCTGAAGCACGACGCTCCGATAACCGCGAACCCATCCCTACGAACTCGATCAACAGCGTCGCGGTAAAAGCTAGCGGCGGTGGAGATCGGCATTGTTGCATTCGATCTGGCCGGTTGGCGTTGTCGACCTTTACAGCCATACCGGTCCGTCTGCTCGTAGAGGACCAGCATAGCTGTTCGTCCCCGAAACCCTAAATAAATCATTAACTTACGCGGAAGCCGATTTGAGTTCCAGTGTGGCCCTTGTGTGACAGGGTTTGGCTCACTTCGGGAGTATTATGTCCCCAGGATTCGAACGAAGCGCATCAAACTGGGGATGAAATCATGAAGAAGATTTTGGTGGGTACGGTTGCTCTTGTTGCGATGGGTATGGCTGCCCCCGCATCCGCTGCGGATCTTGCGGCACGGCCAGCTCCGATTGCGGCTCCGATGATGTATGACTGGTCAGGTTTCTATATCGGTGCCAACGGCGGCTACGGCTGGAGCCGGCAGTGCATCGACATCACGGCGGTCAACACGGTTGCCTTCGGTTTCGCTGAAGGCTGCAAAGACAACGGCGGCGGCATCGTTGGTGGTCAGGTCGGCTATCGCTGGCAGAGCTCAGCTTTCGTGTTCGGCCTGGAAGCCCAGGGCGATTGGGCCAATCTCCGAAATGACCGCATCAGCCTGTTCAACCCAGCCAACACCTGGAAGTCCAATATCAATGCTTTGGGCCTCTTCACGGGTCAGATTGGTTACGCTTGGAATGCAACCCTGCTTTATGTGAAGGGCGGTGCTGCCGTCGCAAACCAGCGTTTCGACATCTTCAACACCGCGACGGGCATCGGCACTGTGCAGGCGGAGCGGACCCGTTGGGGAGGCGTTATCGGTGTCGGTCTTGAGTACGGCTTCGCCCCGAATTGGACTGCCGGCATCGAATACGATTATCTCTTCAGGACGAGCGATTCCAGCGCGTTCGTGACCCCCGCGCTGGCGCCGGCGATAACTGCGATCGCGGCGAACACCAGGACCGATATCAGCATGATCACGGGCCGCATCAGCTATAAGTTTGGCGGTTACGGCGCCCCGATTGCAGCCAGGTACTGATCCTTCGATCTAGCAACTTCCGAGCAAACCTAAGCCCCGGCATCGTCCGGGGCTTTTTGTTGCCCGCTCCTTCCCGCGAATTGTTTAGGCAGCAGTTCGGCAGTGCAAGACCGTTCACGTGGGACGTGGATGCCGCCGCTCGCTCAAGCAGGCGCGGCGTGAAGCCGAATGGCGGAAAATCTTCTGCCTGCACACTGCGCGATCAGCGGAAAAGCAAAAACCGCCCCGGTTAGGAGGCGGAGTCGATGGCGCGGCTAATCCTGCGGAGCCGGTTGGCTGTAAGTAACTTCGATCGGAGGATCAAGCAGCTCCGGTTCGGTTACCGCCAGCCTACGTTGCGCCTTTCGAGATCGGTCACGACGAGCTCGTGAAATGCGATCGCGCCAAACGTAACCTCCAATGATTCCTAGAAAAATACCCGCCAAAAAAATTGTAATAGTCGCGATCGATTCGATAATGCTTTCCAACTCTGACTCCCCACCGTCAAGCCGCTCCTCTCGGCTCAGCCATTCTAGGCACGAGCTGACCGTATTGTGGAGTCAAAAACCGTCCGTCATTCGCCTTCGCTTTCGGCCCCAGCAAGCCGGCGGATGGCTTCTGAACTACTAGCTCTGAAAGTAGCTGCCCTGCGAGGCCTCGGGGGGCGACTTTCTGAGCTCCCTTGACTTCATTCCGTAGGATGACCGTACGTAAACAGTCGAGCCCCGAACGACATATGCACCATAATGCTTGGCGGCATCGATGGTGATCATCACTTCTTTTACCGGAGTTGGTCTGCTATCCGCTATAATTTCCGCTTTGTCTTCAGCCCCAGCCCTACTAGCCGGCAGAGTGCCGTCTGTTATCACGCTCATCACTCGGGCCCCGGCACAGCGGAGAGCGCCCTGCGTCGGCAGCGGCTTCTCGCGCCACAGCGTGCCGTTCGTTGTCGAACGCCTGCGCAAAGGCGCGGCCGCTATAGAGCCCGGCGGCAGCAAGCGCGGTCAGCAAGGTTCGGCGGTTGATGGTGATCATGGGACTCCGTATTTCCTGCGCCGACCTTCGCGAGAGCAACTTCTCTGAGGCGGTAGAATCTACGGGCATCCCGTCAAGGATGCCCATAGATGAGGTGTCCCATTAGTCCCTCGCTTTTTCGAGCGCGTGCCGCATCAGCTTCTGTTCGTCACTCGTCATCTGCGTCGGCCCGAGATTGAAAGTCAGCTTGTCGATCTTCCCGGTGAACTGGAACGGCAGCTTGTAGCTGTCATCCACCCCGGTGCGGCTATCGACGCCGATATCGAAGGACTCGTCGATGGCCATCAGGAATCCGATCGAGTGCGGGATCGATTTTCGGGCGTACTCCTTGCCATCCACCGAGAGTACCCCCGTGCCACCCTTGGCCGGGCCGGGCCCATCATATTTGAAATCGAACACGATGGTGTGCTTGCCCGGCTTGAGCGCGGAGCCCAGCCAGTCGCGCGCGCCGACGCCGGCTTCCCAGCGGTATCGTTTCAGATCCAGCATGTTGTAGACGAAGACCGGCTTGCCCTTCAGCAGATAGAGACCATAGCCGCTGAAACGGCCGCCGAGCGTGACGATCATTCCCTCAGCCCCGCCCGCAGGGACCGTTATCTCGGCGGTGATCTTGTAGTCCTTGTTCATGATGCTCGGCGCATTTTCGACTGGAATGCCGGGGTTCGCTCCCGTGTAGGTGAAGACAGTTTTTCCGGCGGTCGCGCTCGGCCGGGGCGTGACGAGGCGCGGCAAGACGGAGTTGTCCAGCGGCAAGACCTGGTATTTCGCCGCCTCGCTCAGAAAGAGCGCTTGCAGCTCCTTTAGCTTGTCGGGGTTTTTGGCCGCGAGATCGTTGTTTTGCGAGAAGTCTTCGGTGATGTTGTAGAGTTCCCACTTGTATTCGTTGATTTCAGGCATCTTCGCCGTGCCCATAAGCCAGGGTGCTTCGGGCGGCGTCGTGCACGCATACCAACCATCGTGGTAGATGCCGCGGTTGGCGAACATCTCGAAATATTGCGTGTCGCGCTTTGACGGTGCGTTGGCGTTGGCCGGGTCGAACGTATAGGCCATGCTCACGCCCTCAATGGGCTTCTGCGCGATGCCGTTGACCGTGGTCGGCGCCGGGATACCCGTGGCCTCAAGGATGGTCGGCACGATATCGATGATGTGATGGAATTGGGTGCGGATGGCACCGGCGTCCTTGATGTGGCCCGGCCACGACATGACCATGCCTTGCCGGGTCCCGCCGAAATGTGATGCGACCTGCTTGGTCCACTTGAACGGGGTATCGAACGCCCATGACCACGCCACCGACATATGCGGGTAGGTCTTGTCCGAGCCCCAATCCTCGTAATGCAGCATCAGCTCGGCTTCCGGCAGCTTAAGAACGCCGTTGTAGGCGGTCATCTGGTTCGGTGTGCCTTCGAGGGTGCCTTCGGCGCTGGTACCGTTGTCCCCGCTGATATAGATGATCAGCGTGTTATCGAGTTTGCCCATGTCCTCGACAGCCTTGATGACGCGGCCAATTTCATTGTCGGTATAGGCAGCATAGCCGGCAAACACCTCCGCTTCCCGCGCGTATAATTTCTTCTGGATAAAGGAGAGCGAATCCCACTTCGGCAGGGTATCGGGCCAGGCAGTGAGCTGGGTATTCGCCGGGATCACCCCGAGCCGCTTCTGGTTGGCGAAGATCTGCTCACGCAGCTTCTCCCAGCCCATGTCGAACTTGCCCTTGAACTTGTCGACCCATTCCTTCTTCGGCTGGTGGGGCGAATGCGTGCCGCCGGGCACGTAATAGAGGAAGAACGGCTTGTCGGGGGCCGCCGCGTTCAGGCTGTTCATGTAGTTGATGGCTTCGTCGGCCATGTCGGTGGTGAGGTTGTAGCCTTGCTTGCCGATCCACGGAAAAATCTGGGTCGTGTTTTTATAGAGATAAGGCGTCCACTGGTCGGTCTCGCCGCCCATGAACCCGTAGAAATATTGGAAGCCCATGCCGACCGGCCATTGGTCGAACGGCCCGGCCGCGCTGTACAGATAGGTCGGGGTGTTATGGTTCTTGCCGAACCACGAGGTGGCAAAGCCGTTGTCCCGGAGAATGGTTCCGATCGTTGCGCTCTCGGGTCCGATGACGGAATCGTAGCCCGGATAGCCGGTGGACAATTCACCGATCACGCCGAACCCGACCGAATGGTGGTTGCGGCCGGTGATCAGCGCCGCCCGCGTCGGCGAGCAAAGCGCGGTCGAGTGAAACTGCGTGTAGCGCAGACCCGCCTGGGCGACACGGTCCATGTTGGGGGTCGGGATCACGCCACCGAAGGTGCCGGACACGCCATAACCCTGGTCGTCGGTCATGATCAGCAGCACGTTCGGCGCGCCTTTCGGCGGCACCACGGATGGTGGCCAATATGGTTTGGAGTCTTTCGCAACCTCCTTGATCTCTCCGCCGAACTTCGGAGGCTCAGGCGGAAGCTGCTTGCCATCAAGTGTCATGGTGGCGCTGGGCGTCCCCGGCGTGCCCGTGATTTGCTGGGCTGCCGCCGGCACAGCGAGAAGACCCGGCAAAGTGACGAGCAAGCCCGCAAGGCCGGTGGCCAACAGCAATCGTTGCTTCGGTCGGAGCCTGCTTTGATCATCGATCATGGCTTTCTTCCTTTCGTTTGATGCAGCGGAATCCAACGTGACTGGCCGATGTGTCGATCGGTTCGGGATGGCGTGCCGCCGGCCGGTAGCGCCGGCAATAATTCGGCGCGCAGAGATGCGATCCGCCCTTGAGCACCTTGCGCGGAATCTTGATATTGGGCGTGCACAGGTCGTAACTTCCGTCTTCGCGCCCGCCGCGCGGGTTCTCCGGGATGCAACAGGCTTTCGGCGCATCGGCCTCATGCTTCGCAGCGTACCAATCGGTCGTCCATTCCCAGACGTTGCCGATCATGTCGTGGAGGCCGTGGCCGTTCGGCGGAAACGCCGTCACTGGCGATGTGCGCTCATAGCCGTCGGTCACCAGATTCTCGTTCGGAAACTCGCCCTGCCAAATGTTGGACATCTGACGCCCGCCGGGCGTGAGTTCATCGCCCCAGGCGTACTCGGCGCCGTCGAGGCCGCCGCGGGCCGCGAACTCCCACTCGGCCTCGGTCGGAAGTTGCTTGCCTGCCCACTCGGCGTAAGCCTCGGCATCCCTGAAGGCCACGTGCACGACCGGGTGCTCGTCCAGTCCGCGGATCGAGCTGCCGGGTCCGTAAGGCCGCCGCCAATTGGCGCCGAACTTGAATGTCCACCAGTCGCCCCAATTGGAGAGGTCGACGCGCCGCTTGGGCGGCGCAAATGCGAGAGAGCCCGCTTTGAGCATATGCGGCAGCGCGCCCGGATAATCCTTCGGGTCCGGTGCCGTTTCGGCAAAAGTGACGTAGCCCGTTGCTTCGACGAATTGCCGGAATTGCCGATTGGTCACCGGTGTGCGGTCCATCCAGAACCCATCGACCGTCACGCGATGGACCGGCGCTTCCTCAGGATAGTGCCGATCCGAACCCATGAGGAACGTACCGCCCGGGATACAGAGCATGCCGGAATCGGCCGAATGCTCCGGCAGTTGCTCACGGTCCGACGACGAGATCGCATCAGCGGGTGTCATGACACGCATCCTGCTCGTCCTTTTGTAGTCCTCACTGTATCTCAAACGGTCGTTATTTGAGAGTTGGAGTCGTCATTTGCGGCTGCGTTCAGTTCACCTTGGAGCGCATCTATGACGCGTGATGCGCCCCGCTGTTGAGCAATTCATTTCACCAACGCGATTTCGGTCGGTCGCCAGGCCTTGGTGAAGAATGATTCCCGCGGACTGTAGAGGCGCAGGATCGTGAACCAGCCTTTGCCCGGCGTGGTCTGTATCCAGTTGCCATCCTTTGCGTCGGCGGGCTTGGTTGGGCCGAAATAGATTGTCGTCGAGCCATCCGCATCCGCAACGGCCGCGGGTGAAGGATACGTCTGGCTTCCGGCACGCGGGTAGCGCTGCGGGGTCTGCAGCATCGAGCGCGTCTGATTGTCATAAAGGGTGAACGACCAGAATGCAGCCGCGGGAATGTCCTTCGGCAGGGTCACCTTGTACGTTTTGCCACCATCAAAGGCGTTTTTATCGGCATCGCTGAAGCCCATGAGGTATTGCGAGCCGACGTTGGGCAGCCGCATGATCATACCCGGCGAATCCATGGTGTAGCCGTAGTAGAACTCCGGTGCGGGAGTTGAGCGTGCGCGCGCCGGTCGGCGGCGACGGTTTGAAATAGCCCTCCGGGGTGATCGCCGGCGGCGGATTCTCGAAGTCGTAACCGCCCTCCCACAGCATGTTAGCCCACATGGAGTTCGGGTAGACCGACCAACCGGGAATCTCGGCGGCACGCCAGTTGAATATCCGCCCGGCGGCGTTGCCCACGGCGGCTGCGTCGGTGAGAATCTTCTTCATCCGAGCGTCCGGATTGAAGGGCTTGCCCTTGACGATGCCGATCGCCGCGAGCTGGCCCAGCAGCTCAGGACTGGTGGAATTGGCCGGCTCCAACTGCACCAGCTCGTTGATCATCTCGAAAAAAGAAAAGTCGTTTGGCGGAATGGTGTTGAATGACTTGCCGCTCGCTTCAACGAACTTCGTCGGTGGTACCGGTGGGTTGACCTCCAGCCGGACCTTGCCTTCGAGGGCCGTGGCAATGCTGGTGCCGTATCCCCCCGGCGTGTACGGGTAGATTTTCAGCCTGTCCTTGATCAACGCGACGGCCGGCTTTGGATCGTTATTCTCCAGGTTGGCGCGAACGGCGTATAGAGCATGGGTGGTTTTCGATCGGCTGACAAAGAAACCATTATCGGGCAGCGGGCCGTCATAGCCTGGCGGGAGGATCAGGTACCTGCCTCCCTGGCCCCGGTCGGGGCCGGGCGCGCCAATGTCGATGATCCATCCGAACCACATGTCATTGAGCGTGCCGAGCGCCTTGGGCGGCACTTCAACCACCAACGGACCTTTCGTCAGGTCGAGGACGGCCAGATTGTAGATGGTGTCGGCATTGGCGGTGAGAAAGAGCGAGTTCGCGTCCATCAACTCGGAGAAGATGACGACCGTATTGTCCTCGGCCCCGATGCTATGGAAGCCCTTGCGGATCGCATAGGCCGACGCACCCGAGAAGCTGTTCATGAACGCATCGACGCCGCGCACATAATCCAGGCTGTCGAGCACCTTCTCGGCGGTGGCGGCGGTCGGCGCACCGTCCTTGAACTCCAGTTTGCCGATGCGCGTCTCCATGGAATCCGGCGTGACAAGGCCCGGCGGGATGGTTTGTGCGGCGGCCATGTGAGGCAGCGCGGAGATCAGGGTTGTGGCAAGAAGTACGGCGGACCGTTTCATATTGTCGCTCCCATTAATTTCCGGATGTCGGTGTTCGCGCAGCCTCGTTCAGTCCGCGTTCGTCGCCGTCGGAACGGCCCTGGCCGGCAGCGCCATTGCAAGACATGCGGCCGCGGCAGTAAGTCTGAACAGATTCAATTTCGTCTCACGCATGACATTCATTCCTTCTAGGAGATCGCCGGAACGAATGAGCATTTTCGCTCGGGCATGAAAGCGCGCAGATACGACCGTGCGGTTTGGCTGCACAAAACGCCTCACCGCGTATGCAGGATGAAACAAGGTGCTGGAAAAATACGTGTAGTGAAGTTAACGGTTGAAGGGTCTTCAACTACCTCCGCGAGAATGTTAGCAGCAAAGAATAATGAGGGCCAGCCGTGGTTATTATCCTGTGTCTCTACCTCATCGCGCTGTGGGCGGTATTTTCGAAATTCAAACTGGTGCGATGGGGCTGATTGTCCGGTACCGTCTCGTTGCTGGTCGGCGGATTTATTCTCGCAACATTTCTTGCGCTTTTTAATTATCTGACGCCGTCGGGGCGCGTGACGGTGACCGGCCGCGTGGTGGAAGTGACGCCGAATGTGACAGGACAACGGGGGGGCGGGAGGGGCTACATGCCTGTGACTATTAATGTGTAGTCACCCGCACCCAGATTATCGAAGCTGAAAAGTCCCGGGGTGACATCTCCGACGGTCGACGAAAGGCCATTCGCTAACCGGGAAACTGATAAGAGATCGATATTGGCCCTATTCGTCCCGCCAGCTCGGTGCTCAAACAAAACCCGCCCCGGGATCATTCCCAAGCAAATCTAAAGGAGAAATCGTCTCTCTCTAAAAGTTTTGGGAGGCGACAATGTGCATGCTGGTGTCTTGGAGGGACGCCATAGAGAATGATTCGACGGTGCCAATGTTCAGAATTATATTTTTTGCCATTTTGTTGCTGACCGGCTGCGAAAACCAAAAGGTCAAAACGCCCGTTGGACAAATTCAACAAATAGAATCGCCTCTACAAAATACAGTAGAGGGAATGGCTAAGGCGAAAGCTCCCGATCTGGAGCGAAGCCGCCTCACGCGATATCGTCCTGAACATCCCAGCATGTTCAAGTAAAAGCGTAGGACCGCCTCGGCTGGAAGCCAAGTTCATTGGTCCCGCTTCACGCTTGACTTGATGCTTCGCCCTGCAAGAAACCGCCCCGATCAGAAGGCGCCTACCAGCCGGCGCGCTTGAGCCAATTCGGATGAGTTGGCTTTGGCTTCTTGGTTCGCTTCGACATCCGAAACACGGAAGTCCTCAAGAGTTGCGCCCTCGGCGATTAATGCCTGAAGCTAGCAAATTGAAAGGGCCCCAGATCATCACATCTGGAGCCAGGCTTTGATTTCGTGGGCGATAAACGGGGGCGGACGAAGCCGGGTAGCTTAAAGAGAAACGGCCCCAGCCTCGGGGAAGAGGAAACTGGAGCCGCTTGTGCCGTCCGGGGCAATCTGGGGATCGGGCGGCATCAGCGTAACGCGGATCATTGCCACTTGTTCCCGAAACTTCGCGCCGGTTTTTCAGCAACCTTTGTCGGGCCCGGACGTATCCTCTGAGCTGGGGTATTGCACTTTCCAGCCCGGAGCAGCGCCACCAAGCATTATTCGGCTTGGGGGCGCTGTTTGCATTTAATGGGGCCTGTTTCGACCCCTAGTGGAACGGATACGGGCGCCAAGAGTCATTCACCAGCTTCCGGTTTTCTGGCCCCCAAGCTCCCGGGAGTAAAACCTCCCCGTTGGAGTTCGCGGCCCCAGATGTGTGATGATCTGGGGCCGTTTCCTTTTCAGATCCCGACGAGCGGAGTATCGCAAAAGACGCACCCACCGAAGCACACGCATCTGGATTTCGCGGACTGGCTATTAATACCGCGAAAGCCCTTGCGGCGCACGCTGGGGCGCTGGGATAGGTCATTTGGGAGCCTTTGGCTTCGGCTTCCCGTCTAACCAATCCTCATTGTCAGCCATATCGTTTAGGGCTTGCTCGCGCTTACGTTCCGTTGCGCCTTCCCGCAGCGATTTGGATTTGTCGCCGCGCTTGCCAGCTTCCTTGGCTTCTTTTCGCAAATCATCAGCTTTGGACATGTGGGCCGCTCACAAGTGATTAAGGGGGCCCGCCCGAATATGTGCCCGGGCTCGTCCGTTTTCCAGCCCCGGAACCTGGCCTCGCTAATTCCAGAGACGTTCCTTTACTCTTTAAACGCGAAGCTTCTCGATCTTACTTGGGAGATGCAAGGCCGGGGCGACGAAAGCCATTTGTCTACGGGAAAGATGACTACTCGTTATCGAACAACCGCATCCGGGGCGTTTCCATCCTCACAGGCTGGGCCGCAAAGGCTGGTTCGGTCTCTTCCCTGACCTTCTGCTCGACGTCACGCAGCTCCTGGTCCTGCCGTCGCAGATTGCGGCGTCGTTCGGTCCATTGCTGACGACGCTCGGTTTTCCGCTTCTCTTCAGCGCGTTTCGCCTCTCGTCTCACATCGGCGTCGCGCATCACATCGGCGCCGCGCGCTTTGGCAAAAGCATCTTCCGTCGTTCTGGTTTCCGGAGCCCTGGTTTCCGGAGCCTTGGTTTCCGGAAGCCTTGGCCTGTTCAGAAGTTGCAGCTTGCGTGACTGGCGCCGCAGGTTGCGGCGCGGGCGCTTCGGCCGGCTGCGTTCGCGTCGGCGCGGCACTGACCGTTTCGGACGATTGCTGTTTCTCGGCGGGCGTTGCAACGGTAATCGGGCCAGACGCGGCAGGTTGTGTCGCCGCAAGATATGACACCGGTTCGGACGGTGCATTCACCACCGGAATCGGCTTCGACGACATGCGCTGTTCGAGCTTGGTCATCTCCGTCTTCGGAGAAGGCGGATTGACCATGTTCGAAAACAGCAAGCCACCACCGAGGCCGGCGACAACAGCCGCGACCACGGTTCCCGCGCCTGCAAAATAGGCTGTAGATGTGCGCACGATCATCTCCCTTATTCCACGCGGGCAACGCGCTGAAAGGGCCGATGTTCCGGGATCGAATGGGGAACGAAAGCGATGGAACCGGCGGCGGAAGCCGCCGCGGCGAGTTGCCTCAAATCATCGAGGCTACTTTTTCCAGGCCGATGATGCGGGCGAGCGAACGCACTTCGCTCTTCTGGTCTTCGCGCAACTGGAACAGCAGCGGCATTGCCGCCGACTTCAACTGCTGGACTTCTTCGGCCTCGGGATCGATCGGCATGCCAGTCACGCTGGGATTGGCCTGCCGGGTCGCGTGAATTTTTCGCGCGACGGCGCGCAATGCGTTTTCGACCGGCGGCCAGTAGGATTCCTGCGCGGACGAAAGTCTCAGGCGCTCCTTGATGCCGGCGATCTGGATGTCGCTCAGCAGCGCATAGTTTTTCTGCGGCTGGGGTTTGTTGGCCGTCTTCGGCTTGGCCGGCGCCGAAGCTGCTGACGGCCAGGGTGCCGATGGCGCAACCGCCGCTGGCGCAGTTATCTTCGGAATGCCGATATCGGCCGGCGCGGTCGAGGCATAGGCGCGACGCAGCGACTCGCTCAACGCCGGATCGGTGACGACCTGCTGCGGTTCGAAGGCGGCCGTCGTCAGCGCTGCGACAGCGAGCCGATCCTGCTTGCCTTCCTTGTTCGAAACGGGACCGTCGGCAGCAGGAGCGGAAGCCAGCACGTACCGGATCACCGGTACGCTGTCGCGGCCGAGGATGCTGGTGGCGGCGGCGCCGACCACGAGGAAGCAGGCCAGCGCGGCGATCGTCATGGCTCTCGTCAAAAAGATCTCCATTCAGCCGACTGCCCAAAAACTGGATGTCAATTAAGGCTTTACCATGCCCCCAAGGGGGCTACAGGCGGCGAAAAACCGGAAAACCATACCGAAACAACCAGGAATCAGGCCGCAACGGCCAGATCATAGGCTTCCTGGATGTCGGCGACGATTTCGGATGCCTCCCAGAGCGCATCGGGCGCGACCGACTGCAGGCTGATGGTCCAGTTACCCCGGGCTGTCCGGGGCATGCTGACAATGTCGAATTCGACGTTACGGCAGAGCGGATGCCGCTCGAGCGCGAAGGCCACCCGCCGCTTGATTTCATCGAGGGTTGCCGGGGTTTTTGCAAGAAACCGATCGAAATCCATCTCCACCCCCCTTTGACGGGATCGGCCCGGCCATGGCGGCGAACCGCACTCCCGGACTATTGTTGGGACGGATTTGGTTAATGACGGGTTAATAACCAGCGGAGCGGAACGACCCGGCATGGCGGGATCGACAGTTGAAACGACGACGGCCGCAGCGGGGCGATCGGTCCGCGCCGCGCTGGTGGCGTGCATCATTGTTTGCGCCGTCACGCTGTCGTTCGCGATATTCGAACTGTCGATGGCGGATTGGCCTTCAGGTTTCGTCCTGCTTGGCGTCGTTCCGCTGGCGGCGCTGCTTTTCTTCGGCTGCTGCTTCTGGTCCGCGACCCAACTGCTTCACATCCGAAGCCACGGCGTGAAGTTCGCGGCCCCCTTCGTCATTTGCGCGCTGACATTGGCCGTTCTCGTTTACGCGCCGCTGCATCAGATCGCGTTGCAACGGAATTTTAGCTGGCACCGCGCCGATCGCGAACGGATCGTGGCGCGGGTCGAGGCCGGCGAACTCAAGCCCAATGTCGGCACCGACGAAAACCTGATCGCGCTCGGCGACAGCGAGCCCAATGTTTCCGCCGGCGGTAACGACATCGTCGTCGACCTGACCGATCAGGGCACCTATGTGCTGTTTCTGACCTCGCGCGGCCTGAAGCACTATTTCACCGGCTTCCTGCACGTGCCGCCGGGCGGCGATCCCGCGAAATTCTTCGAATTCGAGGACAAGCCGCCGAGCCGCCTCGAGCGATACGACAAGGATTGGTATTTCGTCGCGAACTAGGGTGATCCTCAGACCAATTCCATCCGCAGATGCCGCCCGACCGCCTGCGCCGCCCGTGCTAAGGTGCCCAGCGTCACGGATTCGTTTTCGGGATCAAGCAGGCGATCGAGCTGCGCACGGCTTGTCTTCATGCGGGTCGCGAGTTGGGTTTTGGAAATCTCCTCGCGCTGCATCAGTTCGGCAAGCTGGCGTGCCAGCACGCGCTTGATCGCCCGTGCCGTTACGCCTTCGTAGCTTCCATCTGCTTTCAGGAAATCGTCGAAGGAAGATCCAATTCTGCCCTTCTTGCCTCTGTTGTCTGTCTTCTTCATGTGATCTCTCTTTTCCGTTTAATCGCCAGTTCCAGATCACCAGCAGGCGTCTTTTGCGTTTTCTTGATGAAAGCGTGCAGCAAGATCATTCTTCCTTCATGTTCGCAGAACAGCACCCGGGCGATACGCCCTTGCGTTAGCGCGCTGCGAACTTCCCATAATCCCCGGCCCAACGAACGGCAGAGCGGCATACCAATTGGCCATGCGAATTCGACATCCTTGATGTCCTCGCCTACGATCCGGCGATCATCCGCAGATAGGTCTTTTAACCACTCCCGAACCGGCTCACGACCGGAGGGCAATGCGTAGAAAAAGGCGGGCAATTGCTTCATTTAACGCCTAGTTACGTACCATTTTTGGTACAAAAAGCAAGATAAATATTCTTAAGGGAGAGTAATCCCCTTGGACGCCGCGTCGATATTCCACAACGGTATGCGCAATCATCGTTGACGGAAGCACCCTCTACCTACACCCGAGTGGAATGCCTCACGCTCCAGATAACGCACCAGCGTTTGAAACTAGGACCTGCCCTCAACCATTCTTCGGCGACCAGCGATAAGCCTTGACGCAGGCACCGCCCATCAGCATTGCCCGCTCGGTGTCGCTCAGGCGGCTGGTTTTAAGGAAGGGCTCGACCGCCTGCTCGTAGTTGACGACCGCGAACGCGCGCGTCCAGTCGGTGCCCCACAGGCAGCGATCGAAACCCCAGGCATCGAACACGCGCGCAAGCGGGTCCCAGATATCAGGGAAAGGATACGGCTCCCGCGACAGCGTGCAGGCGCCGCTGACCTTGATCACGGCATTCGGGCGCTTGGCGAGCGCCAGGACCTTCGGAAGGTCGGCCCATGGCTGCGGCGGCGCGGGCGGCACGCGCGGCTGCAAGATGCCGAGATGATCGATGATGAAGCGCGTGTCGGGATGGCGATCGATGAGCGCGGTGCCCGCGTCCAGATTGTCCCAGCACAGGATGTTGACGGGAAAATCGTAGCGAACGGCCGCGCGTGCGATCCGGTCGAGGCCGGGGTCATCAGGTGCGCGCCCGGCTTCCTTCGGCAGCATGATGCGAATTCCGACCGTGCCCGGCGTCTTCTTCCAGTCGGCGACGACATCGGCCACACCAGCATCGTCCGGATCGACCGGCTTGACGATGGCGATCCGGCCGGGATGGGCCCGTTGCACTTCCACGGCGTAGCTGGCGTCGTAGCGGTACATCGAAAACGCAGAGATGAAGATCGCGCCGTCGACGCCGACCTTGTCCATCGCCGCCACCATCTCGTCACCGGTGACGTGATCGGGCCAGTTCGGCACACTGTGCCAAGGTCGTTTCGGCGTGTTCGCCTCATAGGCATGGACTTGTGAATCGACAATTGTCATCGGCGCATTTCCTCTGTGTGAGGCGAATTTGGACGTTGCGGCAGGCTCGTGTCCAGAGCGTTTTCGAGCGAAGTTGAACGGAAAAGGCTCTAGACAATCTTGATATGCGCCGATGCCGCACGATATTCCGCGACGGTGCGCGCGACCATCTCGTCGACCGAGAGCACCTCCTTCACACCCGAGGTGGAATGCCCCGAGCTCCAGATGTCGCGCCAGCGTTTGGGTTGGCTTTCGCGGGCGCCGACATCGATGTCCTTGCCGATATCGATCATGCCGCGCGACGGCAGATTGTCGGGATCGAGGCCGGCAGCCTCGATCGACGGCCGCAGCATGTTGGTCTGCAATCCCGTAAACGCCGTGGTTAGCAAGATATCGTCGGCGCTGCTGGCGACCAGCATGTCTTTATGTCTCGCATCCGCCATGCTTTCGCGCGTCGCAATAAACTTGGTGCCCATGTAGCCGAGGTCGCAGCCGAGAGCCTCGGCCGCGCGAAGCGCGTGGCCGTCGCTGATGCCGCCCGCGAGCACGATCGGTCCGTCGAAGAACGCCCGCACCGCGCGCACGAACACGAACGGATTGAGCCAGCCGGTCTGCCCGCCTGCGCCCGCCGTCAGCAGCACCAATCCATCGGCACCGATCGCCACCGCGCGCTCGGCATGTCGGATGCTGGCAACATCGGCGAAAACGATCGCGCCTGCATCGTGCAACTGCGCCAGCACCGGCGCAGGCGATCCGACTGAAGTGATGACCATCTCGGGCTTATGGCGCAAAAGCACCTGCAAATCCTGCTGCAGCCGCGCATTCGAGTGATGCACGACCAGATTCGCGCAGACTGGCGCTAGAGGCTTGTCGCTTTGGTCCGCGCGACGGCGCAACCGATCCGCGATTTCGCCGAGCCATGCATCGAGCTGTTCGGGATTGCGGCAATTCACCGTCGGGAATGAGCCGATCACGCCATTGCGGCATGCAGCGACAACAAGTTCGACACCGGAGATGAGGAACATTGGAGCAGCGATCAGCGGCAGGCTCAATCGATCGCGAAAGCGCAAGAGAGGATCAGTTGTTGGCAAAGTGTTTCTTCCGGGCTAGAGCAGCCTTGTTGTGCTGGCGTTGCCAGCGAACATTGCCACGGCTGAAGGCCAAAACAAAATACGAGACGGAATTTAAGAGTCAAAAATATGCGGGAGGGTGAGAGATGAGCAATCCGCTCTATGCGTTTCCAACGACGTGCGAGCAGACATTGCGGGCACTGGCGCGCTATCCGGAACGTACCGCGTTCAGCTGGCCCGGTGGATCGATCACCTATCAGGGCACGACCGATCTGATCGGGCGCATCCAGAGCGTGTTCGCGCGGCTCGGCCTTGCACCCGGCACCTGCGTCGCGTTCCTGACCGCAAACCGCGCCGACACCTGGTGCGCCGGTGTCGCTGCGCAATTATCGCAGCTTGCGATCACCTGGCTGCATCCGCTGGGCTCGCTCGACGACCAGCTGTTCCAGCTTGAGGATTCCGAATCGCAGATGCTCGTCGTCGACGGCGAAAACTTCCGCGACCGCGGCGGCGAGATCGCCGCCAGAGCCACGGGTCTGAAGACTGTCTTCACGCTCGGCCCCGCGAGTTACGGCGTCGATCTGCTGCAGGCGATCGAGGCGGCGGGCCACGCGACGCCGCGCTCGTTCGCAAGCCCCGACGATATCGCAACGCTCAATTACACCGGCGGCACGACCGGCAAATCCAAGGGCGTGGTGCGTCACCATCGCGAAAATGGCGCTTTCACCAGCGCGATCCTGGCCGATTTCGAATTTCCCGACACACCGCGCTATCTCACAGTGGCGCCGATCAGTCACGTCGCCGGCACCAAGGTGCTGCCGACGCTGATACGCGGCGGCACCGTGCACATGCTGAAGGGGTTCGATCCGCAAGCCGTGTTCAAGACTATCGAGCGCGAACGCATCAATCTGACGCTGTTGGTGCCGACGATGATTTACGTCATGCTCGATCATCCGGCGCTCGACAAGACCGACCTCTCCTCGCTCGAATTACTGCTGTATGGCGCCTCGGCGATGTCGCCGAGCCGGCTGGTCGAGGGCATCGAGCGGATCGGTCCGGTATTCTCGCAGCTCTATGGCCAGACCGAGTGCTATCCGGTGTCGTTGCTGCGCAAGGCGGACCACAATCCCAAAACGCCCGAGATGTTTTTGTCCTGCGGATTTCCGATCGCGGCTTGCCAGGTCAGGATTCTCGACAATGACGACCAGGAAGTCGCAACCGGCGAGGCCGGCGAAATCTGCGTGCGCGCGACGTATGCGATGGCCGAGTACTGGAAACGACCCGAGACAACGGCGGAAACCCTCAAGAACGGCTGGCTGCATACCGGCGACATCGCGCGCGCCGACGAGCGCGGCTACATGTTCATCCTCGACCGCAAGAAGGACATGATCGTCTCCGGCGGCTTCAACATCTTTCCGCGCGAGATCGAGGACGTGCTGTCGCAGCACGCGGATGTGGCGATGGTCGCTGTGGTCGGCGTGCCCGACGACAAATGGGGCGAGGCCGTCACCGCCGTGGTGGTGGCGCGCGAGGGCGCCCGGCCGAATGAGGAAGAACTGATCAACCTCGTGAAGGCGCGCAAGGGTTCGGCCCACGCGCCGAAACACATCAAGTTCGTTGACGAGTTGCCGATGACCGGCGTCGGCAAGGTCGACAAGAAGGTGCTGAAGGCAAGCTTCTGGGCCGGCCGCGAGCGGATGGTGGGCTAAGTTCTGCGCGAGGGCGTCAACCCAACAACTGATCGAGTTGGTCGCGCAGCTGATCCTGATGATACGGCTTTGCCAGACGAGGCAGGTCAAGCTGCGTACCCTCGGGCAATTCGGCATAGCCTGTCGCCAGCAATACCGGCAGCGACGGGCGCAGTTCGCGCGTTGCCGCCGCCAGCTCGAGCCCGGTCATTCCCGGCATCATATGATCTGTCACCATCAGGTCGATCGGCTGTTCGCTCTTGAGAATATCGATGGCGTGCAGACCGGAATTGGCGCCGATCACCTGGTGTCCAAGATCCTCCAGCATTTCCATGGTGGACATGGCAATCAATGGATCGTCGTCGACAAACAGGATCACCGCTGAGCGCTTGACTTTCTGGGCCGCGGGGGCCGGATCCGCCGCCTCCGGCGCCGCGGCCGCGACCGGCAACAGCAGCGTTGCGCAGGTGCCCTTTCCGATCTCGCTCGTCAGTTGCAGCGCGCCACCGAGCTGGACCGCGAGGCCATGCACCATCGACAATCCGAGGCCGGTGCCTTTGCCGATTGGCTTTGACGAAAAGAACGGATCGATCGCTCGTTTGAGGATCTCCGGCGACATCCCGGTTCCGGTATCGACCACGGACAGTTTCAGGTATCGGCCGGCTTCCAGCACCGGGTCTTTCGCCACCTGATATTCCGCGACTCTGATTTCGATCGAGCCGCCCTCGGGCATCGCATCGCGCGCGTTGATCACGAGATTGAGGATCGCAAGTTCGAGTTGGTTGGCATCGATGCAGGCGGCCGGTAGCTCGAGTGGAATGTCCAGCCGCAGCGCAACGCGCGGTCCCAGCGAGCGCTCCAATAGATCGATCATGCCATGGATGAGGGTACGAAGGTCGATCGAGACGGCGCGAAGATCCTGCTGGCGCGCAAATGCGAGCAGGCGTTGGGTCAGCGACGCTCCGCGTTCGGCACCCTGTAACGCACCATCGACCAGCCGGTGCAGGCGTGGATCGTCCGGAATACGCTTGCGCAGCAGATCGAGATTTCCCATGACCGCCATCAACAGATTGTTGAAGTCATGAGCGACGCCACCGGTAAGTTGGCCTATCGTTTCCATCTTCTGCGCCTGACGCAGTTGTTCTTGCGCCTTCTCGCGAGCGGCTACCGCCTTCATCAGCTCGGCCGTACGTTGGTCTACCCGCTGTTCGAGCGTGGCAGTCAATTGCGCGAGCGCCGTGCGCTCGGCCGCCAGTTGCGCCACCAAATTCTCGCGTTCGAGTTCGGCTGTCTTCCGCGCGGTGATGTCAGAGCAAACACCGACCAGCGACTTGATGCTGCCATCCGGCCGGCGCACCGCACGGGCGCGCACGTCGACCCAGTGCTGCGAACCGTCCGGCCAGATGTTGCGGTACTCGATGCTGTAGTCCCCGCCGGTCTTGATCGCCTGATCCAGCACCCCAAGGCGCCGCTCCCGGTCGTCAGGATGAATCGCCGCCAGCAAATCCTGATACGAGAATGGCTCCCCGCGCTGCCGCCCGAAATATCCGATGCAGGTATCGGACGCGTCAAGTCTGTATTCAGGCAAGTGCAGTTCCAGCGCGCCGAGGTGGCCGGCGTTCAGGGCGGTCTGCACAAGACCCTCGCTCTCGGTGAGATTGGCGAGAATGGCGCGGGTCTGATATTGGCGACGCCGGCCCCTGACCGCGGAACCGACGACGCTCACCAGCGTGGTTGGGTGAAACGGCCGTTCGATGAAGGTTACGTTGCCCAGCACCTGACCTAATCGCGCCGCGTCCGGATTACGCTCCGGCCCACCACCCTGATGCGTCAGCAATACGAACGGAAAGTCGGACCAGGACGGTTGACCATTCAGCCAGTTCACCAACCCGCGCAAATCCCCCGTCTTGATGGCCTCTTCGGCGATCACGGCAAGGCCGGCGCCGCTCTCGATCTCGTGTGTGAGCGCGGAGAGGTCACTGCAAATATTGGCGTAGAAGCCCGCCTCCCGGATCAAGGCGGCGGCCACCGCGGCATCGCGGCCCTTCGGCGCGAGGATGACGGCCCGCTCGGATGACGGACCCGGCTTCACTGGACCGGCTCCTCCAGCAGAGGTTTGCGTTCGCCAAGGTAGGTCGGAACACCGCGCAACACGCCCTGAAATCCATTGAGCGGCTCGCCGATGCTCAGGCCATCGTTGCCGATGCGAAATTCACGGATCGTCGATTCATGCGCGCCTGTGCGTTTCTTGATGACCGACATCGCACGCCGCACCGTTCCGATCGCCTCGAAATAGCGCAGCAGGATCACGGTATCGGCCAGATAGGTCACATCGACCGGCGCTTTCATGTCGCCGACAAGACCATGCTGGGCCACCGTCATGAAGGTCGCCGCCCCCTGGCGATTTAGATACTGAAGCAATTCGTGCATGTGCAGGATCAGGGAATTTTCTTCAGGCATCGCGGCCTGGTAGCCGTTGAGACTGTCGATCACGACCGTCTTGATTTGATCTTCGTCGACGCGTTTGCGAACCCGGTGCGCGAATTCCCCGGGCGACAGTTCTGCCGCATCGACCTGATCGATGAAGAGACTGCCGCTCGCCTGCATCGCTGCGAGGTCGATGCCAAGGCCCTTCATTCGCGCGAACAGCAGCCCAAGTTCTTCGTCAAACACGAACAGCGCCGCCTTCTCGCCGCGTGCAATCGCGGCGACGACAAAGACGATGGCGATGAGGGATTTTCCGGTGCCCGCGGGTCCCAGAATAAGCGTACTCGATCCCGCCTCGATGCCGTTGCCCAGCAATTGATCCAAGTCCAGCGATACCGCTCGACATGGTATGTCTGGTGAAACTCGAACGGTGTTCTGACGCTACCAACCTCGGAAAGACGTTCAACCCGCCGGTCGTGATGGTGACGTCGTGGTAGCCGCCGCGATATTTCACGCCGCGATATTTGAGAACACGCGCGCGCCGGCGTTCCGCCCCATAGGCCGGTGCCAGTTCCTCCAGCCGCAGCACGCCATGGGCAACACTGTGGACGGTCTTGTCGGCAGCTTCTGCTGTCAGATCGTCGAGCATCACCACCGTCGCGCCGAATTTCGCGAAATAATGCTTGATCGCCAGAATCTGCCGTCGATAGCGCAGCGAGCTCTGCGCCAGCAGCCTGATTTCAGACAGGCTGTCCAACACGACCCGGCTCGGCCTCGCGCGATCCACCGCTTCGAATATTTGCTTGGTAGTCTCGCCCAATTCGAGGTCGGACGAATAAAGCAGGCTCTGTTGCTGCTCCGAATCCAGCAGGCTCTCCGGCGGAAGCAATTCGAACACTTCAATTCGCTCGTCCAGCGTCCAGCCATGGGAGGCGGCGCCAAGGCGCAACTCGCTCTCGGTTTCAGACAGCGTGATGTAGAGGCACTTTTCCCCGGCCTGCGCGCCTTCGATCAGGAACTGCAGCGCAACTGTCGTTTTCCCGGTGCCGGGAGCTCCCTCAAGCAGGAAAAGATGCCCACGCGAAAACCCGCCCGACAGGATGTCGTCCAGGCCCCAAATTCCGCTCCTCGCTTTGTCGGCAACTGACTTTGCAATATCCATATGACCCCTCAACCGGGGTTAAACCCGTGCGGGGTCAGGCGGTTCCGAGAAAACGGGAACTATTTATCGCGGAAAGAACGCCAGCCACGTGGCCCGCCATTTGACCTTCAGCGCACTGAAGTTGGCGGGCTGCAGTTCGTGGCATTATGCGGTTCGCTTCAGCCGGCCCTTCTCCGATCGGCGAGAGCCTTCGACTTGTCGAAATTGTTGGGCACTTCGATATCGACCTCGAGCGTCGATACGGTCTTGCCTCGCTCCAGCCGCACGACGACTTTTTCCGGATCGAGCACGACATGCCGCGACACCACGGCGAGAATTTCCTCGCGCAAGGTTCCGAGCAGGTCCGGCTGCCCAAGCAGCCCGCGCTCATGCGCGAGCAGGATTTGCAGCCGTTCCCGCGCAACGGGGGCGGATGCATTGCGGCCGCTGAACAGCCGCAGCAGGTTCATGCTCATGCGGCCCTCCTTCCCAGCAAGCGGTTCATCAAGCCTTTGCGCTCGGCCGGCACCACCATGGCGATCTCCTGGCCCATCAAGCGGCGTGCCGCGTCCATGTAGGCGCGTGCCGGCGCGCAGGAGACATTGTTCAGCGTCACCGGCGAGCCGACATTCGAGGCGCGAAGAACGTCCTGGCTCTCCGGAATGATGCCGAGCAGCGGGGTTGCCAGGATTTCAAGGATATCGTCGATCGAGAGCATCTCACCCCTCGCCGCGCGTCCCGCGTCGTAGCGGGTGATCAGGACGTGCTTGGTGACCCGCTCGCCCTTCTCGGCCTTCACGGTCTTCGAATCGAGCATGCCGATGATCCGGTCGGAATCGCGCACCGAGGAGACTTCGGGGTTGGTGACGATGACTGCTTCGTCCGCATAGCGCATCGCGAGCGTGGCACCGCGTTCGATGCCGGCCGGGCTGTCGCAGAGGATCCAATCGAATTTGGTTTTCAGCTCCTCAATGATGCGGCCGACGCCCTCGTCGGTCAGCGCATCCTTGTCCCGGGTCTGCGACGCCGGCAGCAGCCAGAGGTTTTCCAGCCGTTTGTCGCGGATCAGCGCTTGCGGGAGTTTTGCAACGCCCTGCACCACGTTGATGAGATCGAACACCACGCGGCGCTCGGCTCCCATCACGAGATCGAGGTTGCGCAAGCCGACGTCGAAATCGACCACCACGACGCTTTCGCCGGTTTGCGCAAGCGCCGCACCCAAGGCGGCGGTGGAGGTGGTCTTTCCGACGCCACCCTTGCCGGATGTAACGACCAGGACTTTGGCCATTGGTAAATCTCCTTAGCCGGTTAATTCAGCGGGGTAATTTTCATGGTGTCGCCGTGCAGCCAGGCCTGAGCCGGCCGGTTGCGCAACGACGGGTCTATTTCTTCTGCGGTCTGGTAGTATCCATCGATGGCGAGAAGCTCCGCCTCGATCTTCTGGCAATAGATTCGCGCGGACGAATTGCCGTTGACGCCCGCCATCGCGCGGCCGCGCAGCGTCCCGTAGATGTGGATCGATCCGCCGGCGACGATCTCCGCGCCCGAGCCGACCGACCCCAGCACCGTGACGTCGCCTTCGGTAAAGACGACCGACTGCCCCGAGCGCACCGGGTTTTCCAGCAGCAGCGAGGTCGGCTTCGCCTTGGCTTCGGGCTCGGGTTTTTGCGCCGGCTCGTTTCTGGTGATGACGCAGGCGCGACCGCCGGTCAGCAAAGGCGGCATGCTCGTCGTGAGACGCTCTTCGTCAACGCCCTCGATACCGAGGACACGAATGCTACGCTCTTCAAGGCTGCCGAGAAGATGAGCGATGGCAGGCGCGCTCAGGTCGACGGCGGCCAGATCGAGCACGATCGGCTTGCCGACGAAATAGCCGGGCGAGCGCGCCAGCGTGGCGTCGATTTCCGCGAGCCAATCCACGATGGGGACGACGGGGCTAAAGACGAACGCGACATAGGAGCGGCCGCGCAGCCGAACCAGTTGACGCGTGGGATCCGCTCGGACGTCCATGTGTTCGAACTCGCCTTCCTTATTGAATAGTTAAGACTCGGCGAACTTGGTTAATGAGTGATTAATAGCCGGGCGATTTACCGACAAAAGGAACGATCGGTCGCAGCCCCTACCCTTTGAAATTATGGCGAAAAACGCGCGAGTTCAGCGCTTTTCGATGACCAGGCTCTGGATCGCGCGGCCGAAATAGCCGCGCGCGTCGGCAAGCCTCGCCATCGCAAGCCCCGCACCGTCAGGACCGATCCATGACTCGGCATCGAGCAGGATCCACTCGCCAACCGGCTGCCGCGCGAAATTCACGGTGAGGTCGGCGTTGAGAAACGTCCATTGACGAAAATCCAGCACCGCCGAGGTGCCGTTGCAGAAATCCGCAGCGACGATCGCCCGCATCGCCTGCGAGACCGGCGAGCCATCGACGATCGGCCGATCGACGCGATACCAGATCGCGCCGGGACCGGGCACGCCGAACCGGCCACGGGCCGCGCGCAGCGACATGCCGGTGACGAACGGGCTGCTCGAAAAATCCGCCGGCTCGACCCGCGATTGATCGGGCCCCGGCAACTCGACCGGTAAAATATCCGCCTCGGGCGGCAATTCATTCGCTTGCATCTTGATCTTCAGCACGGTCGCGCCGACCACCACGATTCCGTTGGCGAGCAACCTGATAGCGCAGAGCTGAAATCTTGCGTCCCTCGCGCAAGACTTCGCTCTCGATCGTCAGCGGCGCGACCGGGACAGGACGCATCAGGTCGACGGTCACGCGCGCGATCCGCATTGGCACCGGCGTGGGTATCGCCTCCGCTGCCCAGACCACCAAAGCAGCCGGCGGCGAACCGTGCTGCATGCTCGGGTCCCACGGCCCCGCGGCGTGCGGACTGGTGGCAACGCTGTCGCCGTCGACACGAAAGATGGCATTCATCGAGAGAAGGTCCTGTGGGTTCTGAACGGCCGCTTCTTGCCCGCTCCGCGCCGGAGAGTCGAGGGTGCAGCGGGACAGAACCCTGTGCGCGATCCACAGGGGATGCGAGTATCGCTGGCAGGCTGGAGAAGCGCGGCGCGTCAAGTGAACGCCAGGCCACCATTGAGGACGATGGTCTGTCCCGTCATGTAGCTGTTGCCGATCACCATTGCGACGGCTTGCGCCACTTCGTCGGCACGTCCCATTCGGCCGAGGGGAATGTTGCGCGCCAGATCGGTCCGGCCGCGCATCATGTCGGTTTCGATCAGCGACGGCGCCACCGCATTGACGGTAATTCCGTCCTTGACCACGCGCGCCGCGTATCCACGCGTGAGGCCTTCCATGCCGGCCTTGGAGGCATTGTAATGAACACCGATGGCGCCGGCGCCGCGCGCAGCGCCGGAGGAGATGTTGACGATCCGGCCCCATTTGCGCGCCCGCATCGCGGGCAGAACGGCCTGGGTGCACAGGAAGGCCGATTTCAGATTTACCGCGATGGTCTGGTCGAACTCGCTTTCGGTGAGGTCGTCGACGCCGCGTACGATCGCCATCCCGGCATTGTTGACGAGAATGTCGATCGGCCCGAGGTCGCTAGCGACCCGCTCTATCATCTTCGCGACGGCAGCGGCCTGCGATACGTCGGCCGCCACCGCTACAGCCCGGCCGCCCGTGCTCTTGATCTTCGCGACGACAGAAGCGGCATCATCGGCTCGCTCGCGATAATTGACCGCTACCGCGGCGCCGGCCTCGGCGAGCGCAATGGCAATCGCTGCGCCAATGCCGCGGGATGCGCCCGTCACCAGCGCCGTGTGCGCACTCAGATCCGGTTTGATGGTCATGGATTGGAACCTGTGAACTGCGTCAGTTGTGAAAGACCTGCGAGATCATAGCATCGCCGCGGACGCGGAAGTCGTGCAAGCATGCTACGCTTCATCACGCGTTCGCAATTCTGTTCGCTCGACCGGACGTCTCTGCTTCAAAACGCCGCAAACGATGGGCGACGTTCCACAAATCGATGTACATCGAGGTGGGCATCCTTCTTCTTTTTTGTATGCTTCGCTATGTAACGACTTCCATTTGACAATCGGCTGAACCAGCGCAATTGATACTCTCCTTCCCCCGACGGCGGAGGTTACCCGTTAGAATTGGGGGTATCCCAGGGAGGCTTCAATGAAGATTCATTTGAAGACAACGGTGGCATTGTTAACGCTAGCTACCTGGCCTGCTGCTGCGCAGCCGGTGGCGCCGGCCCCGAGCAGCGCACTCGAAACATTGGGAGCGATGCATCATACCGGGAGCACAGCCGACTGGCCTGAAATTCCGCAGACCGGTGCGAAAGCTGACCAGGTCAAACAGAATCTCACCAAGATCAAGCTGCCGCCGGGGTTCCACATCTCTCTCTATGCGCTTGTGCCTGATGCGCGCCACATCGCGGTGGGACCACAGGGCGTCGCGACATTCGTGGGCACGCGAAAATCAAAAGTGTGGGTGGTGACGGACCGCGCGCGAGGCGGCGTAGGTGACGAGGTCAAGGAGTTTGCACCGACCCTGCCGAAGAAGATCCCCAACGGGCTTTGCTTCTCGAAGGACGGCTTCCTGTACATCGCAGAGCAGAATCGTGTGCTGGAATATCCGGCGGCCGAGTTCTTCTATGAAAGCGCCGATGTCGTCGCAGGCGTCGTGGTGGCGGAAGGCGAACTGATCCCGAAATCGGAGGAAAGCTATAACCACACCGCGCGGGTCTGTCGGATCGGTCCTGACAACAAACTCTATATCCAGTTGGGCCAGCCCTATAACGTGCCCGCCAAGGAGAAATTCGACCTCTACCGCAAAGCCGGTATTGGAGGGATCGTCCGCATGGATCGTGACGGCAAGAACCGCGAGGTCTTCGCAGTCGGGCTGCGCAATCCCGTCGGTATGGACTTCAATGCCAAGGACAAGTCGCTCTGGACCAACGACAATCAGGTTGACGGCATGGGCGACGACCAGCCCCCGGGTGAAATGAATCGCGTTACCGCCGCGGGTCAAGATTTTGGCTTCCCGTGGTATGGGGGCGGTCGAATCCGCACCAATGAATACAAAAACGATACACCGCCGGCCAATGTCATCTTCCCGGAAGTGGAACAAGCCGCTCACGCCGCTGATCTGGGCCTCATTTTCTACACGGGCACCACGTTCCCGAAGAAATATCAGGGCGCAATCTTCTCGACCCAGCACGGCTCGTGGAATCGGACGGCGCCCGTCGGCGCCCGTTTGATGGTGACGTATCTCAAGGAAGACGGCCACGCCACGGGCAAGTCCGAGCCGTTCGCCGAAGGGTGGAACGACAACGGTTACTATCTGGGCCGGCCGGTCGACGTAGCGCAACTGGCCGACGGCTCGCTTCTGGTCTCGGATGATCTCGTCGGAGCCCTCTATCGTATCTGGTACGACGGCAAGTAACTTGCCGATCCGCTTGATGGCCCCCGATGAGGGGGCCATCATGTTTCGTAGTCAATTCCGTGAGGGTCCAAGGTGATATCTGCGCGTCCCATGACGGCACGGTTTGTCGTCTATCTTTCCGCCTCACTTTCGGTTCTCGTAGCTAGCGGCAGCCTATGCGTCGCGGGCGACCTGAAGGCTGGTCGCGCGAAAGCGCTGATGTGCCAGGCATGCCACGGCCTCGATGGACTATCGCTGGTTCCGGACGCGCCGAACATCAGTGGCCAGACTGAGCCATACATCACCGCCCAGCTACAGGCGTACAAATCTGGTACTCGGAAGAGCGAAGCGATGTCGGTGATTGCTCCTTCGCTGTCGGACGCCGACATCGCGGATCTTGCCGCCTATTACTCGGCGATCGAGATCAAGATCGTCAAGATTCCCGGCCAGTAGCCGCGGCGCGCGAAATGATGAGACATCAAAGCCTGACCCAGCCTGTCAATTGAGCGACAAGCCGAGGTTACGCCGTTGCCTGGCGGACGCAAATTATGAAGCTGTACATGTTCTATGTCGGGGGTAATTGCGGCAACTCGAATGTCGAGTTGCACGATGTACGCTTTTCGATCGGAGAGACGCCGGAAGATTGCCACGACGATCTGCGCAAGCAGTGGTGGGGCGATCCCGAAAGCCTGCATCTGGATTGCTGGGGCGCGGTCGAGCAGGCCGATGGGTTCGACATTGCGCTGACGAGGGACGCGCCGCACGAGGGCATCGACAAATTATTCTTCGTCAATCTCGGCGGTTACGATCCAGCCGAATTCAGCGAGCTGCACAAAAACATCCTGCTGGTGGCGCCCGACGCCAAGGCTGCGAAAGCCAAGGCCCTCGCCCGGATCGAAGACTGGTCGCTGCCGCACAAGGATAGCCTCTTCGAAGTCGAGAAGGCCATCGACGTCACCGCACAGCTGCAGCAATACGGATACTTCCTGAAGCTCACGAAAGCGGTCAGCGAGAAGCCGTTCAAGTTTATCTGCGACTATCTGCCGATCGCGTGAGCACTCAAGACCGCCTCACAGCGCGGGATCGACCGCTTCTGCATATTCCTTCTTGAGCCGCGCGATCAGTTCGGCGGCGGGCAAAACCTTGGCGACGCTGCCGACGCCCTGGCCGCTGCCCCAGATTTCCTTCCAGGCTTTCGGCTTTGCCCGTTCGCCCGATGCGTCGGTGCCAAAGCTCATCTTGGACGGATCCGATGTCGGCAGGTTTTCCGGATCCATGCCGGCGGCGACGATCGACGGCTTCAGGTAATTGCCGTGCACGCCGGTGAACAGATTCGAATAGACGATGTCTTCTGCGCCTGCGGATGTGATCATCTGCTTGTAGCCTTCGACCGCGTTGGCTTCGGCGGTGGCGATGAAGGCGGAACCGATATAGGCGAAGTCGGCGCCGAGCGTGCGCGCGGCGCGGATAGCGCGGCCGGTCGCAATCGCGCCCGACAGCGCGATCGGACCGTCGAACCATTGCCGTGTCTCCGCCACGAAGGCGAACGGCGAAATCTCGCCGGCATGGCCGCCGGCGCCGGCCGACACCAGGATCAGACCGTCGGCGCCCTTCTCGACCGCCTTGTGCGCGAATTTCTGGTTGATCACATCGTGGAATACGATGCAGCCCCAGTTATGGGCGGCCTGGTTGAGTTCCTCGCGCGCGCCGAGCGAGGTGATCATCATCGGCACCTTGTGCTTCTCGCAAAGTGCGAGATCCTGATCGAGCCGGTTGTTGGACTTGTGCACGATCTGGTTCACTGCAAATGGCGCCGACGGCCGCTCGGGATGCGCCTTGTCGTAGGCGGCCAGTTCTTCCTTGATCCGCGCCAGCCACTCGTCGAGCAGCGCCGGCGGCCGCGCATTCAGCGCCGGGAAAGATCCGACCACGCCCGCCTTGCACTGCGCGATCACCAGATCGGGCACGGAAATGATGAACAGCGGTGCGCCGATCACGGGAATAGACAGACGGCCCTTGAACAAGGCAGGCATGGACATACGAAAAATTTCCTTCGGGTTGTCAGGCAAGCGGCTAGAGATGCCGGACATCACATCAACAATGCAATCTTTACAGTGTCAAGTATTGCGTTTTCAGGCTATTGGCACAACGCTCGAATGACATAATTTTCGGTCTTGCAGTCGCCCGGCTCACGTTTGCGGCCCGGCAGGTACACTTTGGGCGAGCATTTCTCGGCCGCATCGATGTCGAGGCTCTTGCCTTCCTTGTAGCCCTTGCTCTGGCAGAGCTTGTCGGCGCCCGCCTTGCAGTCCGGTGCGCCGTTGCCGGCAACCAGACATGCCGCGCGCCCGGTGACCATCGACGAGGGCCTCGCCAGATTCGACAGGCTCTCGCCGGCGCCTTTGGCACGCGCGTTGAGATCGTCGATGGTCTCGCTCGGGCTCTTCAGCGTCGGCAGCATCGATTTGGATTTTTCGAACAGCTTTCCGATCTCGTTGATCAGGCCCGGATTTTCCTCATGCGGCGGCGCGGGTGGTAGCGCGGGCTCACTTTGTTGCGGCGAAGGCTGATCGGGCGCGGCTTGCACAGCCGGCTGTTGCACGCTGAGCGAGGGCTGTGGTGCAGCCTGCGGCCAGCCGGTGTCGGGCGCAACCGCCAGCATCGACAGTACAAGGCATGCGGTCGCGGCCTGAGTCCCGAATAGCTCGAAGAGATGGCGCAATCGATCCGGCATGTCGCCGAGCGTAGCCCGAAGCTTCTGACCCGCAAAGCGAACTTCGCGCCTCAGATCAGCTTGAACGCGATGTAAAATCCGAGCACCAGGACAGCGGCGCCGATGCCGACCCACAGGCCGAGCCGCTTTTCCAGCTCCATCCGGATGATGTCGCCGTACCGGTTGAGCAGGATAGCAAGCACGAAGAACCGGCCGCCGCGCGCAACGATGGAGCACAGGACAAACAACCAGATGTTATAGCCGGCGAAGCCCGAAGTGATGGTCACGAGCTTGTAGGGGATCGGCGTCAGCCCCTTCACCAGGATGATGACGGCGCCCCACTCGGCGTAGGACGCGCGAAAGGCTTCGACCTTGTCGGACAGACCGTAGAGATTGATGAGCCACTGCCCGACCGAATCGTAAAGCAGCGCGCCGATTGCATATCCGACCACGCCGCCGGCGACGGAAGCGATCGTGCATACGGCCGCGAACCACCATGCCCGCTTCGGCCGTGCCAGCGACATCGGCAGCAGCATGATGTCGGGCGGTACCGGAAAGAAGGAGCTTTCGGCGAAGGCTACGGCGGCTAGAATCCAGAGCGCGTAGGGCTTGTCAGCGGCGTCGAGGCACCAGTCGTAGATCCGTTTCAGCATGCGCGCATGAACCATCCTGCAGCGGATTTGTCCATGCCGGGAAATGAGTGAAAACGGGTAAGAATTAATGCCGCTTGCGCAGGCTGCGGCCTTCCAGCGCGACAATTCGCCGCCGGACCGCCGGTTGTGCCGGCGCTATCGGCGGAGCCTTGGAGATCCTGGCCGGGGCCTTGGATATCCTGTCCGGGACCTTGGAAATCCCCTTGGTCATCTTGACCGCAGACTTCGGCAGCTTCTCGGCAATGCCGAGCATCTTTTCGCGCCGCTCCATCTCGCGCCAGACGTCCTCCGGCTTCACACCGGCCGATGCCCACAAGACGGTCAGGTTATAAAGCAGGTCGGCGCTCTCGCGGACCACCGCATCGGCCTTGCCGTTGACGGCATCGATCACGACTTCGATGGCTTCCTCGGCCAGCTTCTTGGCCATCTTGGCCGGCCCGCGCTGAAACAGCCGAGCCGTGCGCGACGTCGCAGGGTCGAGATCCCTGGCCGCGATCACCGCCTGATAAAGCCGTTCGAGCGAATCACTCATGGTTCCAATTTAATCCAAAGCCGTGGCAAGCGTGTTAACGCTTGGTCTCACAACCAAAAAAACCACCGGCTGGTTAGCCGGTGGATTCCTTTTTCATGAAAAATCGCCATTACCGGCTGCCGGCTGCCAACCTGCCGATTACCAGCCTGCCAAGGGATGCCCGCGATAATGGGGCACGCTCGACCGGTAGTAACCGCCGCCATAATACGGGCCGCCGCCGTAGTAGGCCGGACCGCCGCCGTAATAGGCCGGGGGCGCATCGTAATAACCATAGCTGTCATAGTAGCGGTTCTGGGTGGCCGCGATCGCAATGCCGGTGCCCACGATGCCGGCGAAGGCCGCCGCAGCCGCCGCGCCGCCGCCGCCGCGATAATACCTGCGGGCGCTGAAATCGGTCGCGTCGCTGGTCCCGGTCGTCGCCGTCACGCCCTTTGAAGGCGCCGAACCCGCGAAAGCCATCGACGGCTCGACCGCCGTTATCGCCACCGCCACAATCGTCGCCACTGCGCTGGCGCGGGCAATCGATGAAAACACACCTTTTCGCGCGAACATCTCAATATCCTCCGTGGAAGTCTGGCCTGACAGGCCCTGGATAGCCAACCACTGGCCGGATACTAAGTTCCCCAATCCGAATGCAGGCTGAACGATCCCTGGCGAAATCGTGGCAGTCATCGATCATTCAGGTTAGATGCGGCAGAATTCGTTGGCTTTGGGGTTGTAATGACATCGGCGATGTCATGAAACAGCCGTGCCGTCGAACTGGCCAACGCGGCAACTTGTCTCGTCTTATGCTGGCGTAAGTGCAATGCGTGCAACTCGGACCAACACCATCCGCTCTATCCTGGCCGCGCTGGCAGGCTGTTGCGGAGTTGCGTGTCTGGTTACGAGCCAGGCGCTGGCCGTGGAAGAACCGCGGCCGCCGGTGGCGATCCAGTTCTCGCTCGATCGGCCGGTCGATGCGGTAGCGGCACCCTTCGTGATGGCCTCCGTCAACGGCTTGTTCAGCGCCGAGGGCCTCGCGGTCACGACCAATATCGCCAGCGGATCGTCGGACGCTATCAAGCGCGTCGCGGACGGCAGCAGCGATTTCGCGCTGGTCGACATCAACGCGCTGGTGCGTTTTCGCGACAAGGACAAGCAGGGCGTCCCGCCCGTCAAGGCGGTGTTCGTGCTGTTCAACAAGGCGCCCTACGCCATCATCGCCCGCAAGAGCCGGGGCATCCGCTCGCTGTCGGATATCGAAGGCAAGAATCTCGGCGTCGCCGAAGGCGATCTTTCGATTCGGCTGTGGCCGGCAGTGGCGAAGCAGAACGGCATCAAGATCGCGACCGTGAAGCAAAGCAGCATCAGCGCCGCGGTGCGCGAGCCGATGCTGTCGGCCGGCCAGATCGACGCCGTTACCGGATTTTCCTATTTGTCCGCGATCAATCTGAAAGACCGCGGCGTACCGGCCGACGATTTGGCGGTGCTCAGATTCGCCGATTATGGCTGCGAGGCCTACGGTTTCGCAATCATCGTCAATCCAGGGCTAGCATCCGCCAAGCCGGAGGCAGTGAAGGGCTTTATACGCGCGGTCGTAGGCGGGCTGTATTTCGCGATCAAGGACCCCGGACACGCCGTGACCGAGGTGGTCAGCCGCATGGACGGCGGCTCGCGCGACCTCGAACTCGAACGGCTGCGCGCTGTCCTCCGCGACAACATCCTCACCGGCGAAGTCAAACGCAACGGTATCGGCGGCATCGATGTGGCGAGATTCGAGCGGTCGATCGACCAGATCGCGGAAGACTTCAAGTTCCAGAAGCGGCCGCAGGCATCGGACATTTTCGACGACCAGTTCCTGCCCCCGCTTAATGGCCGCCTGATCAATTGAGTAGAAAGCCAACCCTCATGGTGAGGAGGCGCCAACGGGTCCGCGCAAAGCGCGGCCCGATGATAAACTCCGCGCCGTCTCCGGACGATGCTTCGCATCGCCGGGAGAACCATGTGGCCACAGTCGGGCCTTCATCCTTCGAGACGCCGCTTCGCGGCTCCTCAGGATGAGGTCACTATCCCTGTGCAACGGCGATATGAGGATAAAGCCATCATGCTCTGGTTCTCGGCGGCGATCCCTGCTTAAAATACATCTCGCCCGATCGGCACCGCTGGCCCGAGTTCGCACCTGATGTCGCTGCTACGCCTTTACACCCGTGTCCTTGAGCTGCTCGGCAAAGAGGCGCGGCTGGGTTGGATTCTTGCAGGCGCCAATTTGTTGCTGGCCGGCGCGCAATTCGCCGAACCCGTGCTGTTCGGCCGCATCGTCGACGTGCTCTCGGGCAAACCGTCCACGGGCCCGTTGTCATCGTCGTCGGCATGGCCGCTGCTGGGGGCGTGGGTGGCGTTCGGGCTCTTTACTATTTTTTGCAGCGCCGCGGTTGCGCTGAACGCCGACAAGCTGGCGCATCGCCAACGCCAGGCCGTACTGACCGATTATTTCGAACACATCATGCAACTGCCGTTGACTTTCCATTCCGGCACCCATTCCGGCCGGCTGATGAAAGTCATGCTGAACGGAACCGATGCCCTGTGGCGACTCTGGCTCGGATTCTTCCGCGAACATTTTGCCGCGATCCTGTCGCTGGTCGTACTGCTGCCGCTCGCGCTCTACATCAACTGGCGGCTGGCGATCCTGCTGTTCGTGCTGTGCGTGGTGTTCACCGTGCTGACCACGCTGGTGGTGCGCAAGACCTATGGCATGCAGAGCGAGGTCGAGGCGCATTACAGCGATCTTTCCGCGCGCGCCTCCGACGCGCTCGGCAATGTCGCGCTGGTGCAGAGCTTCGTGCGCATCGATTCCGAGGTGCAGGGCCTGCGCTTCGTCGCCGACAAGCTGCTGGCGGTGCAGATGCCGGTGCTGTCCTGGTGGGCGCTGGTGACCGTGATCACCCGCGCTTCCACCACCATCACCGTGCTCGCGATCTTCACCGTCGGCATCGTGCTGCACGAACAGGGCCTCACGACCGTCGGCGAGATCGTGATGTTCGTGAGTTTCGCGACCATGCTGATCCAGAAGCTCGAACAGGTGGTGAGCTTTATCAACAGCGTCTTCATGGAAGCGCCGCGCCTGCAGGAATTCTTCGACGTGCTGGATGCGGTGCCCGCCGTGCGCGACCGGCCCGGCGCGATGGACACGGGGCGGCTCTCGGGTCTGGTCGAATTCATCAACGTGTCGTTTTCCTATGACGGCAAGCGGCCGGCGATCGAGGATGTTTCCTTTACCGCCCTGCCCGGCCAGACCATTGCGCTCGTCGGGCCGACCGGCGCCGGCAAATCGACCGCGATCGCGCTGCTGCACCGCGCCTTCGATCCGCAGTCCGGCATCATCAAGATCGACGGCATGGATATCCGCGGCCTGAAGCTGACCGCGTTGCGACGGAATATCGGCGTGGTGTTCCAGGAGGCGCTGCTGTTCAACCGCTCGATCGCCGACAATCTGCGCGTCGGCAAGCCGGACGCCACCGAAGAGGAAATGCGCACCGCGGCGGCGCGCGCCCAGGCGCTCGAATTCATCGAGCGCAGCGATCGGAAGTTCGAGACGCATGCCGGTGAGCGCGGCCGCATGCTCTCCGGCGGCGAGCGTCAGCGGCTCTCGATCGCACGCGCGCTGCTGAAGGATCCGCCGATCCTGATCCTCGACGAGGCCACCAGCGCACTCGATGCGGTGACCGAGGCCAAGGTCAACGCCGCTCTCGACGAAGTGATGAGGGGCCGCACCACCTTTGTGATCGCACACCGGCTTTCGACCATCCGCAACGCCACGCGCATTTTGGTGTTCGACGCGGGCCGCGTGATCGAAAGCGGAACGTTCGACGAACTGGTGGCGAAAGGCGGCCGCTTTGCGGAACTCGCGAGAGCCCAGTTCATGGTGCAGGAAAATTTACGGGAAAATGCACGGGCCGAAATTGAGGCGCGGTAACTGACACAATCGCCGTCAAGATAAAAATATCGGCGAAATTGCGCCTTTTTCGTCCACGAATTAATCGCCCGGCCTCTGTTCTGAAGCGACAAGCCAGTATAGGTTTGCAGCGCCGAGAGAGCGACGGCGCAAGTTACGTTTCGAGATCGCACGCTTGAAACCCGAACGTTAAAACCCGAACGTTAAATGCCAAGACATCCTTGATCACCTGCTTGATCAAACGCGCGTCTCAAAGAACCGGAACACGAAAGTGCATTTTCTTCGCCCGCTGCTTCGCAAGCTATCGCTGAACCTGATTTTCGCCGTTGCCGCGCTCACTATCGCTGTGCCGCGCGTCGTGCACGCCGAAGCGCTGCTGGTGGTCGAAGCCGATACCGGAAAGGTATTGCAGGCCGACAACGCGACGATGCCCTGGTATCCCGCGTCCGTCACCAAGATCATGACGGCCTATGTCACGCTCAGGGCCGTCAAGGAAGGCCGCATCACGCTCGATACGTTGCTGACGGTGTCCCCGGTCGCCGCATCGCAATCGCCATCGAAGATGGGTTTCCGCCCGGGCACGCAGGTCACCGTCGACAACGCGCTCAAGATGATGCTGGTGAAGTCGGCCAACGACATGGCCGTGGTGCTGGCCGAAGGCGTCGGCGGTTCGATCGACGGATTTTCCGCGCAGATGAACCAGACCGCGCAGAAACTCGGCATGACGCAGACGAGCTACGTCAATCCGAACGGATTACCGGCAGACGGCCAGATCACCTCGGCGCGCGATCTTGCGATCCTGACGCGCGCCGTCATTCGCGATGTGCCGGAATACGAATATTTCATGCACATCCCCTCGATCCGCTTCGGCCGCAGGATCACGCAGAATTTCAACAAGCTGATCGGGCGCTATCCCGGCGCCGACGGTTTCAAGACCGGCTTCATCTGCGCCTCCGGTTACAATCTGGTCGCCTCCGCCACGCGTGACGGCAAGCGGCTGATCGCGGTGGTGCTCGGCTCGTCGTCCGGCACGATGCGCGCGGTGCGCGCGGCGCAATTGCTGGATCGCGGTTTCGCCAATAACGGGCTGTCCTGGCTGCGGCCCTCGCTCGGCACGGTCGACAATCTGGTGCCGATCGACGCCTCGCCGCCGAACCTTCGCGACGAAATGTGCGGAGGAAAACGCAAGCGGCCGGCCAGCGATGAGGACGAAGGTGCGACCGTTGCCGGCAACGCAGGCACGAGCAGCGGCGGCGAAACCGGCACGACGTTCTTTGCCGCCTCGCTGCAGCCGCCGCTGACAAAACCTTCGGAACTGATGGCCGCGGCGCCCGCGCCGTCCGAACCGATCCCGGTCTATACCGGTCCGACGAAAACCGGAGCGGCCCTGATCGCAGCCGTTGCGGTGGAAGCCGAAAAGCAGGCGACGCCGCACCGCGGCAAGAAATCACGGGTCGCGTCGAAAAAGCCGGATGCTGCGGCTTCGCCGAAGACCGAAGCCAAATCGGACGCAAAGCCGGCGGCCAAACCGGCCGCGGCGAGACATGCGAGCGCCAAGCCGGACACCGCCGCCGCAAAGCCTGCTGAAAAGCCCGCCGCCGCTTCTGCAGCGCCGAAGCCGGCCAAGCCGAAGGCCGCCGCAAAGCCTAAAGGCGAGACCAAGCCGGCTAGTTAATAGTGCCGCGATGCCGCGTATTTGGGCGGCTTTTGTGCTGTTCGAGTAGCTTGTTTTCAATCGGTAGAATGCGTCGATAGCGCGCAGCCGCTTGCCATCGGCGGCCGCATTCTCAATACTGCCAAAAACAAGGCGGTCCCGGCCAAAAGAAAGCGGGAACTAACCAGAGGGGAAATACCATGGAGCGGATCTGGCTCAAGCAATATCCGGCCGGCGTGCCCGCCGATATCGACGTCAACCAGTACTCATCGCTCGTTGAGCTATTGGAAGAAAGCTTTGCGAAATTCGCCGACCGCAAGGCATTCATCTGCATGGACAAGTCGATCAGCTACCGTGATCTCAACGAGATGTCGGCAGCACTCGGCGCCTATCTGCAGAGCAAGGGCCTGGCGAAGGGCGCGCGCGTCGCGCTGATGTTGCCGAACGTCCTGCAATATCCGGTCTCGACCGCCGCCGTGCTGCGCGCCGGCTATGCCGTGGTGAACGTCAATCCGCTCTACACCCCGCGCGAACTCGAGCATCAGCTCAAGGATTCCGGCGCCGAAGCGATCATCGTGCTGGAGAATTTCGCCACCACGGTTCAGCAGGTGATCGCCAGGACCGCGGTCAAGCATGTGATCGTCGGCAGCATGGGCGATTTGCTCGGCCTCAAGGGCGTGATCGTCAATCTGGTGATCCGCAAGGTGAAGAAGATGGTACCGGCCTGGTCGATCCCGGGCGCGGTCACGTTCAACGACGCGCTCGCCGCCGGCCGCGGCCTGAAGCTCAGCAAGCCGCAGCTGACGCGCGAAGACGTCGCCTTCCTGCAATATACCGGCGGCACGACCGGGGTTTCCAAGGGCGCGACGCTGCTCCACCGCAATATCCTCGCCAACGTGCTGCAGAACGACGCCTGGCTACAGCCGGCGCTGAAGAAGCCGCCGATTGTCGACCAGATGATCATCGTCTGCGCGTTGCCGCTCTATCACATCTTCGCGCTAACCGCGTGCTACCTGCTGGGAATGCGCGCCGGCGCCACCAATCTGTTAATTCCCAACCCGCGCGACATGGCCGGCTTCGTCAAGGAGCTGCAGAAATATCAGGTCAGCTTCTTCCCGGCCGTCAACACGCTCTACAACGGCCTCTTGAACACGCCCGGGTTCGACAAGCTCGATTTCTCCAAGCTGAAAATCTCCAACGGCGGCGGCATGGCGACGCAAAAACCGGTCGCCGAGAAGTGGCTCGCGGTAACCGGCTGCCCGCTGTCGGAAGGCTACGGCCTGTCGGAGACCTCGCCGACGCTGACCTGCAACCCCGCCGATACCGACAAGTTCACCGGTACGATCGGCATTCCCGTGCCTTCGACCTGGCTCTCGATCCGCGACGACGATGGCAAGGAATTGCCGCTCGGCCAAGCCGGCGAGATCTGCGCCAAGGGTCCGCAGGTGATGGCCGGTTACTGGAACAGGCCTGAAGAGACCGCGAATGTGATGACCGCCGACGGCTATTTCCGCACCGGCGACATCGGCAGTCATGGACGAGAACGGCTACACCAAGATCGTCGACCGCAAGAAGGACATGATCCTGGTCTCCGGCTTTAACGTCTATCCGAACGAGATCGAGGAAGTGATCGCCAGTCACCCGGGCGTGCTGGAATGCGCCGTGATCGGCGTCCAGGACGCGAAGTCGGGCGAGGCGGTCAAGGCCTTTATCGTCAAGAAAGACCCGAACCTCACGGCTGATGAAATCATCAAGTTCTGCGGTACCCAACTGACCGCCTACAAGGTGCCCAAGCAGATCGAGTTCAGGACCGACCTGCCGAAGACCAATGTCGGCAAGATCCTGCGCCGCGAACTGCGCGACGAAAAGAAGGCCGCGGCTTAATCCGCCTAACCCTCATGGTAAGGAGCGGCGTCTTCGCCGCGTCTCGAAGGATGTGGCCCGTGCAGGGGCCTCGTGGTCCGAGACGCGCCTGCGGCGCTCCTCACCAAAAGATTTGCCTTTCGCGACGCCATTATGCGTCAATGACACAACAGTGAACGCGCGGCGGCATTGCCGTTTCTGCGACACTGAATATTGTGCCCGTGGCCTGCCCGGTCTAAGAAGCATCCCTCATTGAGGGAGATTTAACGATGACGATCCAAGTCGGCGACAAGCTGCCGGAAGCCAAGTTTCGCGTAATGACGGCGGAAGGTCCGCAGGTCAAAAGCACAGACGATATTTTCAAGGGCAAGAAGGTCGCGCTGTTCGCCGTGCCCGGCGCCTATACCGGCACCTGCCACAAGATGCATTTGCCCAGCATTTTCCTTAACGCCTATGCCATCAAGGACAAGGGCGTGAACACCATCGCCATCGTCTCCGTCAATGACGCCTTCGTCATGAACGCCTGGAAGCGCGATACCGACCAGCGCGACGAAGCCACCTTCCTGGCCGACGGCAATGCCGATTTCACCAAGGCGATCGGCATGGAGCTGGACGCTTCCGGCAATGGCCTGGGCATCCGCTCCAAGCGCTATTCAATGGTGGTGGAAGACGGCGTGGTCAAGAAATTGAACATCGAGCCGGCCCCCGGCAAGGTCGAGGTCTCCGGCGGCGACACGCTGCTGGGGCAGCTGTAAATTCTCATCGCTATTCCGGGCGGTGCGACAGCGCCGAACCCGGAATCTCGAAATTCCCCGATGTGCAATTGCGCATCCGTGGTTCAACACCGACTCCGCCTTCGGGCCGCGCTTGGCGCGGACCCGGAGGTGTTACCTCGGAATGCTCGTACTAGCCCCGCTGTTCGCTGCGAGCTATTCCTCCAAGCGAGCCGCGTCAGCCACGGCGCGCATCGAGCGGTTGGCCGTTAGCAGTCCGTTCTCCCCCAAAGCAACGGCCAATTTCATCTTGGCCTCCCGCCACAACGGGATTGCTTTCTCCAGGATGCTGCGCCCGGTGCTCGTGAGCTCCAGTCGCTTGCCGGCGCGTCCGCGGCCGACACCACGCACGAGCTTTCGCTTCTCGAGGATTTGCACATTGCGGCTGAGCGTCGTGGCATCGACTCCAGACTTGGCAGCGAGGTCCGCCACCGTGATTCCCAGCGCCGCCTCTATACCGATCAACAGGCTGAATTGTTCGGACGTCACATCGAGCGGCCTGAAATACATATTGAAGAAGCGCGTGATCGCCCTTGCGGTCGCACGAGCCTGAAAGCCCGGGCATTCGTTAGCGATCTCTTTCAATTGCTGTAGCTTTGGCATGATCTGTTTCAGCAGCTGGACATATTCGCAACTCCATAATAATGTATATACATCATTATGGAGTATCTCAATGCCGGCCTATGTTCACATCAATATGCGCGTCATCGACCCAGCCAGGCAGGCTGCGCTGCTACCGCGTTTCCAGGCTGCCTTGCGGGAGGCCGGTGGACACATTCTGCATTTCGGCCCTGTTGCGAAAGTCCTGGAGGGCAGCGAAGCGCCCTTGCCGCTTGCAGGCGTGTTCGAATTTCCAGACCTCGAAACCGCACTCGCGTTCTACGAGTTGGAACGATACGCGCCTATCAAGGCTGAGCGCCGCGAGGCGCAGGAGGCGCGCATGTTCGTCGTCGATGCGGCCTGACCCTGGCAAACTGTCGCTCCGGGCGCACCCAAGATGAAGGCTTGGGGAAGGTTATTGCTTCAGCCTCGCCATCGCGACACCGTCGCGTGCGAGTTGGTCGGCGCGTTCGTTCTCGTCGTGGCCGGCGTGGCCCTTGATCCAGTGCCAATTTACCTCGTGCGGCTTCAGCGCCGCATCCAGCCGCTGCCACAGGTCGACGTTCTTGACCGGCTTCTTGTCTGCTGTGCGCCAGCCGTTCTTCTTCCAGCCATGAATCCAGCCGGTGATGCCCTGGCGGACATACTGGCTGTCGGTGGTGAGGTCGACGACGCACGGCTTCTTTAGCGCTTCCAGCGCCGAGATCGCCGCCATCAGCTCCATCCGGTTGTTGGTGGTGTGGGCCTCGCCGCCCTTTAGTTCTTTTTCGGTGTCGCCGAATTTGAGGATCGCGCCCCAGCCGCCGGGGCCGGGATTACCCGAGCAGGCGCCATCGGTGAAAACCGTGACATGCGGCTTCGCAGCGTTCACGCGGCGCATCCCGGTTGCGTGACGCCGTAATCGCGCACGCTCTCGACGCTTTGGTGGAAGCGCAGCTTGCGGACATATTCGAGCGGGTCTTTCGGCTTCACCAGCGCACCCGGCGGCACGTTGAGGAAGTCGACCAGCCGCGTCAGCAAAAACCGTAGCGCCGAGCCGCGCGCCAGCAACGGCAACGCGTCCTGCTCGGCGTCGGACAGTTTGCGCTCGCGGCCATAGGCGGAGAGCAGCGCCCGCGCCTTGGTGACGTTGAAGGAATGATCCGCCTCGAAGCACCACGCATTCAGGCAGATCGCGATGTCGTAGGCCAGGATGTCGTTGCAGGAAAACGGGAAGTCGATCAGCCCCGACAATTTGTCGCCGAGGAAGAAGACGTTGTCCGGGAACAGATCGGCATGGATGACGCCGACCGGCAATTCGGCAGGCCAGCACACTTCGAGATGATCGAGTTCGCGCGCGATCAGATCGCGCAAGCCGGGCGCAACGCTGTCGGCGCGCTCTGCCGCGAGATCGAACAGCGCCTCCCAGCCTTCGACCGACAGCGGATTTTTCCGGAACATTGGGAAGTCGCGCCCCGCCAGATGCATTTTGGCCAGCGCCTCGCCGACACAAGTGCAATGCGCGGCGTTGGGCCGCCGCGGCCACATGCCTTCCAGGAAATTGATGATTGCCGCCGGCCGCCCGGCGAGATGGCTATACATCGCGCCCTGCCGATCCCTGGCCGGCTGCGGGCAGCGCACGCCGCGTTCCGCCAGATGCGCCATCAGCGACAGGAAATACGGCAGATCGCCCGCCGCCACCCGCTTTTCGTAAAGCGTGAGGATGTAGGCGCCCTTGCTGGTGTGCATCAGGAAGTTGGAATTCTCGACACCCTCGGCGATGCCCTTGTAGGACAGCAATTCGCCGACGTCGTACCCCTTCAGGAATTCCGCAAGGTCCTCGGCGGCGACATCCGTGTAAACCGCCATGGGAGAAGCCTTACGCTGCGTCGGGACGCAGCGAACGCGGCAGCGGGAAGAATTCATTCTCTTCCGCAGCCGAGACCGTCTCCACATGCAACTGGTACCGCTCGGCAAACGCACCCATGATCTCCTCGACGATCACTTCCGGCGCCGACGCGCCCGCGGTGATGCCGAGGCTCTTGATGCCTTCGAACTTGTTCCAGTCGAGATCGCTGGCGCGCTGCGCCAATACCGCAATCGGGCAACCTTCGCGCTCGGCCACTTCGCGCAGCCGCTGCGAATTCGACGAATTCGGCGCGCCGACCACGATCAGCGCGTCGACCACCGGCGCCACCTTCTTCACCGCGAGCTGGCGGTTGGTGGTGGCGTAGCAGATGTCTTCCTTGTGCGGGCCGGAGATGTTCGGGAATCGGGCCTTCAGCAACGCGACGATCTCGGCGGTATCGTCGATCGACAGCGTCGTCTGCGTCACGAAGGCGAGATTGTTCGGATCTTTCGGCGTGAAGGTTTTTGCATCTTCCGCGGTCTCGATCAGCATCACCGCGCCTTGCGGCAATTGTCCGAGCGTGCCGACGACTTCGGGGTGATGCGAATGCCCGATCAGCAGGATTTCGCGGCCGCGCTTGAAATGGATCGCGGCCTCTCGGTGAACTTTCGTCACCAGCGGGCAGGTCGCATCCAGCGAGAAGAAATTGCGCGCGCGCGCATCCGCAGGGACCGATTTGGGAACTCCGTGGGCCGAAAATACCACCGGTGCGTTGGTATTGTCGGGGATCTCGGCGAGTTCCTCGACGAAAATCGCGCCCTTGGTCTTCAAACTGTCGACCACATAGCGGTTATGCACGATCTCGTGGCGGACATAGACCGGCGCACCATAGATCGTGAGCGCCCGCTCGACGGTATCAATTGCCCGCACCACGCCGGCACAGAAGCCCCGGGGCGAACAAAGCACGATTTTCAGGTCTGGTTTAGCTGGCTCTGACAAAGAAGGCATGGGGCTGTCTCGGGGGACCGAATCACCCCTCGCCGCCGGGCAGGGAACGGTCAATTCGTATAAGGACTTGGGACTGCTTTGGGCCTCTGTCAAGGCACTTTAACGGACCATTGCGTCAATACCCCCTGAAGGCGTATATAAGCGCCTAATTCCCGTCATCCCCGATGACCAAATAGGCTTCGCCTCCGAAAGAGGTGGGCGAGGCACAAAGGAGATTTGCCATGAGCAATGCACCGCTGATGCCAAAGGCGACGGCCGTGTGGCTGGTTGACAATACCGCGCTGACCTTCGACCAGGTGGCCGATTTCACCAAAATGCACCCGCTGGAGGTCCGCGCCATCGCCGACGGCGACGCCGCCCAGGGCATCAAGGGCATGGACCCGATTTCCACGGGCCAATTGACCCGCGACGAGATCGAGAGGGGCGAACAGGACCCGAACTACCGCCTCAAGCTCGGCGAGAGCAAGGTCACCCTGCCCCCGGCCGCCAAGAAGAAGGGCCCGCGCTACACGCCGGTGTCGCGCCGCCATGAGCGGCCGAGCGCGATCCTGTGGCTGGTCCGCAATCATCCCGAACTGAAGGACGCGCAGATCATGCGCCTGGTCGGCACCACCAAGACCACCATCGCCAGCGTCCGCGACCGTACCCACTGGAATGCCTCGACGCTGACGCCGATGGACCCGGTGACGCTCGGCCTGTGCTCGCAGATCGAACTCGATTTCGAGGTGCAGCGCGCCGCCAAGGAAAAGCCGGTGCCCGCTGCCTACGGTGGCGCGACCCTGCTGCCGGCCTCAGAGACCACGAAGAAAGAGCCGGAATTCGAGCCGACCGAAAAGCAGCGCGACGACCTCAACGTGGACGCCGTGTTCGCCAAGCTGAAGACGATCGGCGGCAAGAAAGCGGACGAGGACGAGTAAAGTCGCACGCCTTATAGCGTTTTCGAGCGAAGTGGATACCGGTTCGCGTCAAGAAAACGCGTCAAAACAAAAGACTAGAGCCCGGTTCTGATTCAATCAGAACCGAGAAGGCTCTAGACTGCAGAGATTTCGAACGCGGCGGGGCAACCTGCCGCGTTTTTATTTGAGGAGACGGCGATGCCTTATCCCAGTTCAATCTCGTCGGTCACTTCATAGGCGAGGCTGACGCCGGCGAGCGTCAGTGTCATCTTCGCCGGAAGCCTTTCATTGCCCTTGAGGCGACCGGAGGCAACCGCGTCACGCACCGCTTTTTCGATTTCGCGTTGCGAGGTGATGCCGACCTTCTTGAGAAATCTGCGCAGACTGGTGTTGAAGATGTCTTCGTTCATGATGGCCTCCCTGTCATGGCCGGCTCGGATTGTTCAGCATGTATTCGCCGAGGTCGCGCTGGCGGCGGTCGACACGGGCGTTGTAGTTGGAGCGCTGGACGTCGCGGTCCTTGCGGCAGGCGACATATTCGGACGAGCCGACCGCGTTCTTGGCGCGGCAGAACGCGTCGTCGTCGCCGCTGGTATCGACCATGGTCGGCTGTCCCCGCTCGAGGCAGCCGGCGAGCAGCGGCACAATGACGGCTAGTGCGAGATAGGGTCGTATGGAGTTACGTCGCATGCTTTGTCCGTTCATTCAGGTCATCATTGCCGGGCTTGACCCGGCAATCCATCGAAATAAAGGCATGGTCTGAAGAATGATGGATGCCCGGGGCCCGGCTACGCCAAGGCTTCGTGGAGGCTTCGCCGAGGCTTTCCCGTGCTGGCTCGCGGAAGCTTCAGCGAAGGCGGCAAGCCCGGGCATGACGAGCGTTTTGCCCCCCTCACACCCTGCCCTTCAGCGCCTCGCCGATTTCATCCAGCACCTTGGGATCCTCGATGGTCGCTGGCATGGTCCAGGCGTCGCCGTCGGCGATCTTCTTGATGGTGCCGCGCAGGATTTTTCCCGACCGCGTTTTCGGCAGGCGCCCGACCGTGATCGCCAGCTTGAACGCCGCGACGGGCCCGACTTTCTCGCGGACCAGCGCCACCACGTCTTTCTCGACATCCGCCTGGGCGCGCGTCACGCCGGCCTTCAGCACCAGGAAGCCGCAGGGCACCTCGCCCTTGATCGCATCCTTGATGCCGAGCACCGCGCATTCGGCAACATCGGGATGGGAAGCGAGGATTTCTTCCATGCCGCCGGTGGAAAGACGGTGGCCGGCGACGTTGATGATGTCGTCGGTGCGGCCCATCACGAAGACGTAGCCGTCCTCGTCCTTGTAGCCGGCGTCCGATGTTTTGTAGTAGCCGGGAAATTCGGTGAGATATGCTTCCTTAAAGCGCGCGTCCTGCTCCCACAACGTCGGCAGGCAGGCCGGCGGCATCGGCAGCTTGATCACGATCGAGCCCATGGTGCCGGCCGGCAGCGGCCTTGCCGCTTCATCCACCACATCGACCTGATAGCCCGGCATCGGCACCGTCGGCGAACCATGCTTGACCGGAAGCTGGCCTAGCCCGATCGGATTGCCGGCGATGCACCAGCCGGTTTCGGTCTGCCACCAGTGATCGATCACCGGTACTTTCAACTGCGCTTCGGCCCATTCCACGGTCGGCGGATCGGCGCGCTCGCCGGCGAGAAACAGCGTGCGGAATTTCGAAAGGTCGTATTTCCGGATGAATTTTCCATCCGGGTCTTCCTTCTTGATGGCACGGAACGCCGTCGGTGCGGTGAAGAAGGCGACCGCCTTGTGTTCGGAGATGACGCGCCAGAACGCGCCGGCATCGGGCGTACCGATCGGTTTGCCCTCATACATGATCGAGGTCGCACCATGAATCAGCGGTCCGTAGATGATGTAGCTGTGGCCGACCACCCAGCCGATATCCGAGCCGCACCACCAGACCTCGCCGGGCTTGACGCCGTAGAGATTGAACATCGACCATTTCAGCGCAACCAGATGCCCGCCATTGTCGCGCACCACGCCCTTCGGGATCCCGGTGGTGCCGGACGTATAGAGGATGTAGAGCGGATCGGTCGCGAGCACGGGCACGCAAGGCGCTGACTTGCCGGCATCGAACGCCGCCTTGCGTAGCGACGCCCAATCGTGATCGCGCCCCGCGGTGAGGTCGCAACTTTGCTGCGGCCGCTGCAGGATGATGCAGGCCTGCGGCTTGACGCTGGAGAGTTTTATCGCCTCGTCGAGCAGCGGCTTGTACTGCACGATGCGGCCCGGCTCGAGCCCGCAGCTTGCCGAGAAGATCAGTTTCGGTTTGGCGTCTTCGATACGCGTTGCCAGCTCTTTCGCGGCAAACCCGCCGAACACCACCGAATGAACCGCGCCGATCCGCGCGCAGGCCAGCATTGCAACGACGGCTTCCGGCACCATCGGCATATAGAGGATGACGCGGTCGCCTTTGGTGACGCCGAAATCCTGCATCACGGCGGCAAGCGTCGTCACCTCGTCGAGCATTTGCGCGTAGGTGAATTTGGTAATACCGCCCGCCAGCGGCGAGTCGTGGATCAGGGCAATTTGGTCCGCACGCCCGTTCGCGACATGGCGATCCAGCGCGTTGTGGCAGGTGTTGACCACCGCACCGGCGAACCAGCGGCCATAGATGCCCATCGCGGGATCGAAGACCTTCTTCGCCGGCTCGATCCAGTCGATCTCGCGCGCCGCTTCAGCCCAAAAACCTTCGGGGTCCCTGAGTGAGCGGGCATGCACCTCATGATAACTGCTTTTCCCGTGGACGTTCATGGCGCGCTCCCGGCACTTCTTTGCCCGCCATTGTCACGGGATGCGGCGGGAGATCAAGCCGGAACAGCTTGGCCGTTCCGCCTAGAGCCTTCTCGCAGCGCCGCTAATAGCCGTCGACCCCGTTCAGTCGTTGCAGCCGCTCGCGCATCGCCTTTTGCAAATCGTAGCCGGGCCGGCCGAAGCCGGCGTTGCGGCGGGCGATGAACTCGTCCTGTTCTTGCTGGAGGACACGCGCCTCACGCGGGTTTTGGGCTTCGTGAACCACCCTGATATTGGCGGCATTGACCTCGCGGTCGAGATCGGCGAGGTCCGGATTGGCGCAGATCGCCTTTTCCACCGCACGCCGCGCGGCGCGGCAATTGAAACTCGGCTTGCCCGCGACCGCCTTCAGCGCGCCCAGCCGCTCCAGCTCACGCGCCAGCGATTTGTAATTGGCCTTGGCCACGGCGTGATCCGGGTTCAGCTTGATCGCGGCGCCAAAATCCTGGAGCGCCTTGGGCCGGTCGGCCTTCTTGCGCCAAAGCTCGCCGCGCGCGTTGAAGACATCGGCCTGGGAAGGATCGAGCCGCAGCACGCCGTCATAATCGCCGATGGCGCGGTCGATCAGGTCCTTGCGGTCGTAAGCGCCGGCGCGCGCGATCAGCGCCTTGATGCGGTCGGCGCGAAGGGTCTTTTCGTTATCGATCAGCGCACCGCAAACGCTGATGGTCTTGTCGTCGTCATTCGCAGCGACCGCCGCCATGCACGGCGCGGGATCGGTCTGCAAATCCTTGGCGGGCTCGACGCCGGTTGCGAATGCAACATGGGCAAACGCCGTCCACAGCAGAGAAGCAGCAGCGATGCCGCGGATGTCAAGACAGCCTTTCATCGATGGGTCCGGCGAAAACTTTCAGGGAGTGGAGGCGATCGTAGCAAGGCATCTGCCGTTCCGACAGCGGCCAATTTGCGACAAAAGATATCAGGTAGACTTCACCGTAATGCCGCCGTCGACTACCAGTTCGAGGCCGGTGACATATTTCGACTCGTCGGAAGCGAGAAACAGCGCTGCGTTGGCGACGTCCCAGGCATCGCCCATGTGTCCCATCGGCACCTGCGCATCGCGCGCCCGCCACATCGCCTCGACGTCGCCGGCCGAATAGCTCGACGCCAGCCCTGCGGAGTGCGCAACCATCGGCGTTTTCATCAACCCGGGCAGAATGACGTTGACCCTGACATGGTCCTTGGCGAACTGCACCGCTGTGGTGCGCGTCATCTGGTTCATGGCGGCCTTGCTGGCGCCATAGCTGACATAGGAAATGCCGAGATGGCGGATCGAGGCGATCGAGGAAATATTGATGATCGAGCCGCCGCCCTGCTTCTGCATGACAGGAATAACGTGCTTCATGGCGAGGAACGCGCTCTTGAGATTGACCGCGAAGACGCGATCCCATTCCGCTTCCGTCACCTCGACCACGTTGCCCATTTCGGCAATGCCGACATTGTTGTCGAGCACGTCGATACGGCCATAGGTCTTGAGGCACGCCGCCACCATCGCCTCGACCTCGGCAGCGCGGGAGACGTCGGCGGTGAAGGCTGCAGCCTTGCCGCCTTCGCCGGTGATGATCTTTGCGGTCTCTTCGGCGGCGGCCACGTTGCGATCGACGCAAAACACCTGCGCACCTTCGCGCGCGAAGGTGACGGCGGTCGCCTTGCCATTGCCCCAACCCGGGCCGATCGAGCCGGCGCCGACCACCATCGCCGTCTTGCCCTTGAGCCGTTCCATCGACCTCTCCCGTGTTTGACTTGTTATCGTGCGCAGACGCGCATCGTCGTGACATTAGCACCGATCGGATGGCCGAAAATATCCGATAACGTCCGGCATTTTCCGTCCACGCACAGCCGCCATTCGCCGGCCGCACCGGAATTGCCCAGCACCACTTCCGGCATCGCCGCGCGTTTCGGTCGCCACTGAAACCAGCCGTCGACCAGCCGCGCCTCCGGCGGTGGCTCCATGCCGGCGCCGGAGCCCTTGACACGTGCCTGCACCAGTTCGAGCCCTTGTGGCGTGATGCGCCAGTCTTCCTGCCAGTCGATCTTTTCAATCGAATGGGTCCAGACCAGCGTGAAGGCCGCAATCGACAGCGTCTTGACGACGCCGGCGGAAGCGAGACAAAGGCTCAAGCCGCCGCCACCGCGTTGAGCGAACGCTGCCGCCATTGCCAGAGCGTGACGGCTGCCGCCAGCGTGAAACCGGCGGTGTCGCTGAACGGGAAATCGCCGAGCAGGCACAGCGCCGCGACCGATGCGACGGCGAGTTCAACGAGCGTCAGCCGCGTGAACAGAAAGCCGATCGCGACGATGCCGAACAGGGCGATGGCGACCAGCGCCTTGAAGGTCGCGAGCGCCACCGCGCCGTAGAACCCGAGCTGGGCGGCCATGGGATCGCCGGCCTGCAACATCAGCGCCGGCGAATATACGAAGATGAACGGGATCACATAGCCCGCGAGTGCGATGCGCATCGCTTCCCAGCCGATCTTGTCGGGGTTTTCCTTCGCGATCGGGGCCGCGGCCAATGCCGCCAGCGCCACCGGCGGCGAGAGATCGGCCATGATGCCGTAATAGAACGCGAACATGTGGCTCGCGATCAGGGGCACGCCGAGTTTCGCCAGCGCCGGCGCGGCCAGTGCGGCGGTGATGATATAGGTCGGGATCGTCGGAATGCCGGTGCCGAGCAGAATCGACAGCAGCATGGTCATGATCAGCGCGAGGAACAGGCTCTTGGCGCCGAGCCCGATGATCCAGCTGCCGAAGATGGTGCCGACGCCGGTCTGCGTCATCATGCCGATAATGGTGCCGACGATGGCGCAGGCCATGCCGACCGTCAGCGCCGACTTGGCGCTTTCGGCCAGCGAGTCGCGGCAGGCCGCGAGAGTGTCCCGGCCACCGCGCGTGATCGCGGCGATCAGGATCAACCCGCCGACCACGCATGTGACCGGCACGATCTCCAGCCCGGTGCGCGACACGGCGCCAACCACCAGCGCGAGCCCGACCCAGAAAATATAGCGCAGCACCGTGTTTGAGAAGCCGAGCGTGATGCTGGCTCCCAGGATCAGCGCGACCGTCAGCGCCAGTCCCATGCTACCGGCATAGAGCGGCGTAAAGCCTTCGAACAGCATGTAGACCAGCGCGGCCAGCGGCAACACCAGATACCAGCGCGATACCAGCGCCTTCCATGCGCTCGGAATTTCCGAGCGCTTCATGCCGACGAGGCCGTGCTTGCCGGCCTCCAGATGCACCATCCAGAACGCCGAGGCGAAATAGAGGATGGCGGGGATCACCGCGGCCTTGACGATCTCCGAATACTGGACGCCCAGCGTCTCGGCCATGATGAAGGCGACCGCGCCCATCACCGGCGGCATGATCTGCCCGCCCATCGAGGCGGTAGCTTCGACGCCGGCAGCAAAGGCGCGGCGATAACCGAACTTGATCATCAGGGGAATCGTGAACTGCCCGACGGTGACGACGTTGGCGACGCCGGAGCCCGAGATCGTGCCCATCATGCCCGAGGCGAACACCGCAACCTTGGCCGGTCCGCCGCGGGTGCGGCCGAACAGGCCGAGCGAAACATCCGTGAACAACTGGATCATCCCGGCGCGTTCGAGGAACGAGCCGAACAGGATGAACAGGAAGATGTAGGTCGCCGACACATAGATCGGCACGCCGTAAAACCCTTCGGTGCCGAACGACAAATGCGTGATGATCTGATCGAAATCATAGCCGCGATGATTGAACGGCGCAGGCAGATACTGGCCGAAGAACCAGTAAAGAAGGCAGGCGCCGCACATCAAGGGCAACGCGAGGCCCATCATCCGCCGCGTGCCTTCGAAAATCAGCACCGCGAGCAGCAAACCGACCGCAAGGTCGGTACGCGTCGGATCGCCGTCGCGGGCGATCAGGTCGGCGTAGAAAATCCACTGGTAAAGTCCGCACAGAAATCCGGCAGCACCGGTCAGCCAGCCAAGCGCACGGCCGAAATCGCTTTTGGCGGTGAAGTTGCCGATCAGGCCGAAGGTCATCAGCAACAGGAAGCCGACGTGAACGCCGCGCACCACCTGGCTCGGCAAATAATTGAAGGCGGCGACGTAGAGCTGGAACACCGCAAAGGCGATACCGATGGCATAGGCCAGATAGCCCCAGCCGCCGGGGCCGAATCCCGAAGGGAAACCGTGCTCGAAATTGTCGAATTCAACCTTGATGGGCGCGTCAGCGCCCTCGGCTTGCAGCATTTCAGTCATCCCCTGCCCGTGCCGCCGACGCTTATATCATTTGCCTAGCGTCTCAAAGCACGTCACGCGCGGGCTTTGCTCGCGCATCCATCTAAAAATGAAACTGTCCTGGAAGGATGGATCGCCGGGTCAGGGAAGACGCACTTCGCACTTTGCCGGCTGTTCCACCTCTCAAGCGAATTGGGCTTACTTGATAAGTCCCTTTTCCTTGTAATAACGGATCGCGCCCGGGTGCAACGGCACCGGGCTGCCGGCCGCCGCCGTCTCGAGCTTGATCTCCTTGCCGGCCGCATGGGAATTGGCCAGTTCCGGCAGCGATTCAAAGATCAGCTTGGTCATTTGATAGGCGAGATCGTCGGAGACCGCGGAACTGGTCACGAGATAATTGATCACCGCCGCGGTGGGGACGTCCTTGTCCTGGCCGGTATAGGTGTTGGCGGGGATGTTCACCGACACGAAGGGCGGGCCGATCTTGTCGACGACCGCCTTCGGCACCGACACCACGGTGATGTCGGTCGAGGTCGAGAGGTCCTTCAGCGAGGCCACGCCGAGGCCGGCCGATTGCAGCGTCGCGTTGAGCTGGCGATTCTTCATCAGGTCGACCGATTCGGCGAACGGCAGATACTCGATCTTGCCCATATCCTTGTAGGTCATCCCGGCGGCGGCAAGGATCGCACGCGAATTGAGTTCGGTGCCGGACTTCGGCGCTCCGACCGAGAGGCTCTTGCCCTTCAAATCCGCCAGCGTCTTGATGCCGCTTTCGGCGGTTGCAACGATCTGGATGTAGTTCGGGTAGATCGCACCGATGGTGCGCAGCTTATCCAGCTTGGACTTGAAACCGGCTTCCTCGTCGCCTTCCCATGCCGCCTTCAGCGAATCGCCGAGCGTGAACGCGATTTCGCCGCGGCCCTGTTGCAGCAGGATCAGATTCTCGACCGACGCCTTGGTGGCCTGCACCTGGGTCTTTACGTTCGGAATCTTGTCGCTGTAGATTTTTCCGATCGCGACGCCGAGCGGGTAATATACGCCGGAGGTACCGCCGGTCAGCACGTTGATGAATTGCTGGGCGTGCGCGCCGGGCACCGAAAATATCGCCGCCACCGCAACGGCGGCAGCCGTCAACTTCGAACTCATGAGCCTCATTCTCCCTAAATTTCGGCGGGAAATTGGACGGACAGACGCTCCCGGTCAACCTAGTCGATAAGCTAAACGGAGCGACCCTGACATGCGCTGAAAAGCCCCTTGCCACAGTCGCGCAAACGGGGTGTGAATGCGCCGCAAACGAGCCCGCCGAAGCCAGGCTGGGAGTAAACGGGGTCCGGGGGAGACAATGGCTGCAGACAAATCGACGCCGCCCAACGATGAGATCGTTGCGGTTTCGGACGAAGCACTACAGAAGGCGGAATCCTTCGTCGAGGCAGAAGAAGGCGCGGCCAATCGGCTGATGGGCTGGGCGGGAAGAATCTCGACCGCGATTGCTGTCGTTATGAGCCTGTTCCACCTCTACGCCGCCTATGCGATCGTTCCCACCCAGGAACTGCGCTACACCCACGTCGCATTCACCCTGGTCCTCAGCTTCCTGCTTTTCCCGCTGGCGGCGCGCTTTCGCAACCGCGTGCGCTGGTGGGACATCGTTCCCGGGATTTTCGCAGTCGCCACCATAGTCTACGCGCTTTGGGGAGGCGACGACTTTACCGATCGCGCCACTTCGCCCGACCGCTGGGACGTCATCGTCGGCGTGGTGTTCATTGTGTTGTTGCTGGAAGCGACCCGTCGCACCACCGGGCCGATCATGCCCGTCGTGTCGCTGCTGTTCATCGCCTATGCGATGCTCGGACCGCATTTGCCGGCACCCTGGACCCACCGCGGTTACGACCTGCCGCGGCTCGTGGGTCATCTCTTCATCACGCTGGAAGGTATCTTCGGCGTGGCTGTCGACGTATCGGCGACGCTGATCATCCTGTTCACGATCTATGGCGCCTTCCTGCAGCAATCCGGAGCCGGAAAATTCTTCATCGATTTCTCGCTGGCGCTGATGGGAGGCAAGCCGAACAGCGCTGGCCGCACCGTTGTGCTGTCGTCGTTCCTGCTGGGTGGCCCCTCCGGATCGGGTGTTGCCACCACCGTCATGATCGGAACGGTGGCCTATCCGATGCTGGCCAAAGCGGGTTTCGAAAAGAACGCTGCCGGCGGCCTCCTCGCAGCCGGCGGTCTCGGCGCCATCCTGTCGCCACCGGTGCTGGGTGCCGCTGCGTTCCTGATCGCCGAGTTTCTCAAGATCAGCTATCTCGACGTGATCTGGATGGCCACCATCCCGACCTGTCTTTATTACCTGTCGCTGCTGTTCATGGTCGAGCTGGACGCCAAGAAATTCGGCGCAAAGGACGTCACCTTCAAGCCGGACATGTCGCTCGGCCAGATGACGAAGCGTTACGGCTTTCACTTCGTCTCGCTGCTCGCCGTGGTCGTTTTCATGATCATCGGGTACTCGCCGTCGCTGTCGGTGTTCTACGCCACGGTGGTCACTTTCGTGCTGAGCTTTCTGCGAAAGGAAACCGCGCTGGTGCCTACCAAGCTGGTCAAAGCGCTGGCGGACGGCTCGATCGGCGCGCTGAACGCCGCGACCACCTGCGCTTGCGCCGGTATCGTCGTCGGCGTCGTGACGCTGACGGGGCTCGGCCTCAAATTCTCGTCGATCGTCATCAGCTATGCCGGCGGCAGCCTGCTGCTGACCGCGATCTACACCTCGCTGATCGTGTGGATCATCGGTCTCGCGGTGCCGGTGACGGCCTCCTACATCATCTGCGCGGTCATCGCGGCACCCGCGCTGATCAAGCTCGGCGTACCCGATTACGCGGCGCACATGTTCATCTTCTACTACGCCGTGCTGTCCGAGGTATCGCCGCCGACGGCGCTGTCCCCGTTCGCTGCGGCTGCCATCACCGGCGGCGATCCCTACAAGACCACGCTGCAATCGTGGAAATACACGCTGCCGGCGTTCCTGGTGCCGTTCGTGTTCGTACTCGACCCGCAGGGCGTCGGCCTGCTGCTGGCGATCCCCAAGGGCGGTTCATGGCTCGATATCCTCGAAATCACGATCAAGACGACGTTTGGGCTGTTGGCGCTGGCTGCAGTGGCCCAGAACTGGGCGCTGCGACAAAATACGCCCCTTGAGCGCGGCCTGCTTCTGCTATCTGGATTATTGCTGGTGTTTCCCAGTTTGATCGAAGCCATCGTCGAATGGATCATCAGCCGCGATATCAGCTACACCTATGTGCCCGGCCTGATCATCGGCCTCGGCGTATTGTTGTGGCAAGCCAGAACGCCGGCACTGAAACCGCCGGCGCACGCAACATAGTCAGGAAACGATCGAGGATGACGACAATGAAAAAGACCGCAACGGCGCTGGCTCTGACCATTTCCGCAGGACTCGCGCTCGCCGGCATCGTGCATGCCCAGCAGAAGACCATGTCGATCGGAACCGGCGGGACCGGCGGCGTGTACTATCCGCTTGGCGGCGCGGTCGCCAACGTGCTCTCGAAGAGCCTTCCCAATGTCCAGGCCACGGCGGAAGTCACCGGCGGCTCGATCGACAATCTCAAGCTGATCGGCACCGGGCAGAGCGAGATGGGATTCACCATGGCGGATGCGGCGCTCGATGCGATGCAGGGCCAGGACAAGTTCAAGAGCGGCAAGGTGCCGTTGCAGGCGCTGCTCGTGGTCTACCCGAACCGCATGCATGTGGTGACCGTGGAAGGCTCGGGCATCGAGACCATGGCTGATTTGAAAGGCAAACGCGTTTCGACAGGATCGCCCGGCGGCGCCACCGAAGTGATGGCGTTCCGCGTCATCGAGGCTGCCGGTCTCGACAAGGACAAGGACATGAAGCGTGAGCGGCTTGGCGTCGCCGAATCCGTCAATGCCATCAAGGATCGCAAGATCGACGCGTTCTTCTGGGTCGGCGGCATCCCGACCGCCGCGGTAACCGATCTCGCGGCAACGCCCGGCATGAAGATGAAGCTGATCGACCATGGCGATCTTGCCGAGAAGATGAACGCCAAATACGGCAAGCTCTATACGTCCAGCAAGATCAAGGCCAGCTCCTATCCCGGCTACGACAAGGACAATTCGATCGCCGAAGTCTGGAACCTGATCGTCACCGGCGACAAGATGAGCAATGACGACGCCTACACCATCGTCAAAACGCTGGTGGAAAAGAAGGCCGACATCGTTGCCGTGCACAAGGAGGCCGAGAGCTTCTCGCTCGACAACCAGGTGCAGGATCGCTCGCCGATCCCGTTCCATCCGGGCGCGCTGAAATATTTCAAGGAAAAGGGTATCGGCGGCTAACGCGCCTCAACCCGATTTTTGACTCTTCGTTAGGTGGCGCCATTGATGCGCCGCCTGACTTTTTCGTCGGACCGGCTCGCAGCGTTCAAGGATTTCAAATGCGCTTTTCGTCCGTTCTGTCGTCCGCATCCCAGCCGCCGCACCATTCTGACCGGTGCCGCTGCGCTCGGCGGTATGTCGCTGCTGCCGCGGCGGGCGCGCGCCGACCAGTGGCCGACGCGGCCGGTCAAGCTCGTCGTTCCCTTCGCGGCCGGCGGCACCACCGATATCCTGGCGCGGGTCGTCGCGGCGAAAGTCTCGGAAGAGTTCGGCCAGCAATTCATCGTCGAAAACAAGACCGGCGCCGGCGGCAACATCGCGGCCGATTTTGTCTCGAAGGCCGAGCCCGACGGTTACACCTTCGTGGTGGGCACGCCCGGCACGCACGCGATCAACCAGTTCGTGTTCAAGAACATGACCTACGATCAGGCGAAGGATATCGCGCCGGTCATCATCATCGCGCGGGTACCCAACCTTTGCTCGGTCACCAATTCGCTGCCGGTAAAATCGGTCGCTGAGCTGATCGCCTATCTCAAATCGAAGCCCGGCGAATTGTTTTACGGCACGCCCGGGCTCGGCAGCACCGCCCACGTTTCGACCGAATTGTTCAAGTCGATGACGGGCGTCGAAATCACCCATGTGCCCTACAAGGGCAGCGCACCGGCGCTAACCGACCTGATCGCCGGCCGCGTGCAATTGATGATCGATAATCTCCCGGCCGCTCAGCCATTCGCGGAGTCCAACTCGATCCGGCCGCTCGCGGTCTCGTCCGCAAAGCGCTGGCCGGGATTGCCGGACCTTCCGACCATCGCGGAAGCCGGCGTGCCCGGCTATGAGGCGTCGTCGTGGTTCACGATCGGCGCGCCGGCAAGGACGTCGAAGGAGATCATCGCAAAACTCAACGCCAGCGTGGACAAATTCCTCAAGACCGAGGATGGCATCGCGCGACTGCGCAAGCTCGGCGCCGAGCCCGCCGGCGGATCGCCCGAGGACATGCAGGCTTACGTGCTCGCGGAAACCGAGAAGTGGGGCAAGGTCGCGAAATTCGCCGGCATCAAGCCGGAGTGATGATCGAAGCGTGACGAATAACGGTTGAAGCGTGGCGAACGATCGGCCGCTTCACTTCCGCTTCAGCGGATTCGTCCCGCACAAAATTCTCCGCGACAGCAGAAATACTTTGAGGTCGACGCCCACACTGAAGGCGTCTCGGCAATACAACAGCGGCGTCGCCGACAAGCGACCACAGACGTTAACGTGCATCGCAGATGCAGCATCGCATGCGCACGCGGTCACGCGCTTGAGAAAGCCCGCCGCGGCAACGAACAACCGCTGAAGCAGCCGTTGCTGCCCTGCACATCGGCGCATTTTGTTACAATTTTATTTTCTTTGGCCGCTTTAACCCTACCGAAGCAATCATGGGCAGATCGCTAAAATTCCATGATTGCCGCCGCAGAGCGGATGTACGACTTGCAGCGGGGTATTTGTTGAAAGGGCGGGGCATGAATCAGATCAACACACACGAACATGCGCGCGCTGGCTATTTCGGGCATCGAAAAGTGATGCCTCGGGCCTGCGTTGCCGATGGCAAAAAGCATCTTCGGACCTTCCTGGCAGAGATTCTCGAGGATCTCGGCTTCATCACCAGCGAATGCGCTCACGCCAGCGATTTGGCCGGGTTGCTGGACGCACAACAGCCGGACCTGCTCGTCCTCGGCTTATCTGTGAACGGGTTCGAGGTCGGTAACATTCTCGAGACGCTGGTTCGGAAAAACTACGCCGGCAAGGTTCTCGTCATCGGCCAACCGGACTCGATTATGGTAAAGGCCGTTCGACAAATTGGCGACGAATACGGCATCCCGATGCTGCCCTCCCTTCCGACGCCCTTCAGCGCCGGGACACTGCGCGACAGCGTCGCGGCGCTGCTGCCCGTCGAGCCTGCGCCGAGCCCGGCGGTGGACGTCGCCGAGGCGCTGAAGGCCGGCTGGCTCGAATTATGGTATCAGCAGAAGATCAACGTCCACACGCTGGTTCCCTGCGGCGCGGAGGCGCTGGTGCGGATGCGGCATCCCGCCTGGGGTGTGGTTCCGCCCGCCTACTTCATCCCCGACGACAAGGATCCGCATTTTCGCGCGCTGTCGGCGTTTGTGATCAACCGCGCGATCGAGGACTGGCGCTATCTTCTCGAACAGCAAGGTCCGGTTGATCTCTCGATCAATCTGCCGGTTTCGTTTCTGGGAGATGGCCAGCTTGTGCGCGATCTGTGCCGAGCCATGCCCGACCATCCTGCGTTCGGCGGATTGTTGATCGAGATCGACAGCGCCGAGGTGATCGACAATCTGGATCTCGTGATCGATGTCGCAAGGCAGGTCCGCCTCCACAATATCGCGATCTCGATCGATAATGTCGGCACCGAGTGGCCGTCCTTGATGGGGCTGCGCAGCTTCCCGTTCGTCGAACTGAAAGTCGATCGTCAGTTCGTCGCCGGCTGCGCGGACGACCGGCTAAAGCAGACCGTATGCCGCCGGGTCATCGAGCTGGCTCAGGACCACGGTGCACGCGCCCTCGCGCAGGGCATAGAGACCCGCGCCGATTTTGTCGCCGCGCACGGCATGGGTTTCGATCTGGTCCAGGGCTATCTGTTCGGCAAGCCAATGGGGATCAAGAAATTTTCCCGTTCGCGCCCGCTGCTCGCATCCTCCTCCGAGCAAAAGCCATGAGCGGTCGTTCGAGCTTCACTGAAACGACATGTCGAGGCATTTCGAGATGTCGGAACCGAGGCCGGATGAGATCGTGATGCAGCCGCGCACTCTCAGCGTGTTGTTGTCGCTGGCCCACATCGCATAGCCGCCGGGACCGAAGAACGAGTTGGTGTTCGGCGGCTCGGTTTCGGTGGCATCGAACGAATAGCTCGAGTCGCCGTCGAAGATGCGGGGCTTTTTGGTGCAGCTGCCGTCGGTCTGCACGTTGATCACTTCCTTGTTGTCCCGCGTCAGCGCCAGCGAAACCTGGCAGCGGAAATATTCGGAGGTCTTTACGTTGAAGACATACGCATAGGATTTGCAGGTCGCGGTATTCAGCTTGCCGGCGGAGAGGCCGCGGCTGCAGGAAATCCGCTGGTTATTGCTGAGCTTGTATGCGTCGGCCTGCGCGGCGGAAACCAGCATCATGAACGAGAGCGCGACACCAAAACCGATCTTCACGACGAGGTTCATCCGAATCATCCTATGACGTTTTGGGCAATAGGTGCTTGTAGCCGGAAACCGGAAGATAGTCGCGAAGCGGGATGCGGGAAATCACAAAGTCTTAAAAGCAAGCATGAGGCGCGCACTTCGTCGTATTGACGAAATGTCAGCGTTCGTGATTTGTTCAAAATCCGTTGAGTGCAGGTCAATTTTACCGGGGAGCAGGATGATGTTGCGATCTTGGAGTAAGGCCTTTTTGGTGGCAGCCGCGTTGGGCGCGCTGCAAACTTCCGCATTTGCGCAAGCCGCGGCGCCGACGCCCTGGGAGCTGAAGTCGGATACGGGCTATGGCTACGACAAGGCAGGCAAGACCTTCTCCTACAAGATGGGCACCAACAATGCCGGCCTGCTCCTGAAGGGCGCCAAGAAGGTGCCGAAAGGTACGCTGTTCTTCATCGGCCAGAACGGGCAGCTCTACATGCGCACCGGCCCGTATCTCGAGGGCGACGGCAAGTTCATGTTCGGGACAAATTGAAGGAGCGAAGCCCGTCATTACCCGCGAAGGCGGGTAGTACGCCGGGCCGTTCGCGATTTAGCTTGGAAGCCGCTGGATGCCCCGCCTTCGCGGGGCATGACGCATTACGAACTGCTTTCCGCTAAAACGCCGCGGCCAGTTCTTTCGCGCCCGGCTTGCTGCTGTTGAAATCCATCCGCTCGTCGGTCACCGCCAGCAGCTTCGCCACCGTGTTGTGGCGGATCGCCACGGGGTTACGCTCATAGCCACCGCGCTGGAAGAAGTTCGAGGTCGGCACCTGTTCGCGCATCGCCTGTGGCATCGTCACCATGTCGAGCCCGGTACCGTCGCCGGTCAGGTTCATCATCTCGAGTTCGGCTGCGGACAGCGGACGATTATACCCCTTGGCACGCGCGAAGATCACCGACGTCAGGAGCTTGTGGGTCTGCAGCATCGGCCCGACGTCGATGTCCAGCACCATGGAATGGACGGCCCAGCCCTGCGCAGTGTTGGCAAGTTTTTCATGCGCCGACCAATCGTCCGGCACCGTGCGGGTGAACGCCACCATCTTCTTCAGCACCGCAAGCTTGTGATCCATTGCCTTGCGCGGCGGGCCTGACAATGTTGCGGCCTTCTCGGTCAGCGTCTTGATGAATTCATGGCCCTGTTCGGCCATCAGCTCGACGCTGTTGGTGGTGAGGAGCTGATTGTAGCCGATCGCAGTGGAAATAGCCCGCTTGCCGCCATGCTCGATTCCCGATTGAACGTCGTAATTGCCGGTGCCGCCGGTCTCGAACGAATAGACCCGTACCGCCTGCTCGCTCGTCAGTCCCGCGGCGAGCGCGTAGCGGGCATAGGCGCGCTTGAATTCGACTTCGGTCGTCGGACGTTGTGGCGTGAACTGGAACTCTTCGGCTGCGGCCTTCAAGAGATCCGCGACGACCGGAATCGGCTTGCGCTCCCGCGGCTCCGATGGTTCGGGCGCTGGATCGACCGGCCGCTTCGGCCCTGTGTAGAGCGGCGGATGGGTCAGCACATAATCGTCGAGCGTGATGGGCTGGCGATCCCGCCGTTTGGCGTTGCGGCCACGACGCTTCTCGGTGATTGACGTCCAATAGGGGCCTGCCTCTGCCTCGAACGCGGCACGCGCATCCTGATATTCTTTCAGCTTGCGGCGGTACTCCGCGATCGCCTGCGGCGAGGCCGCTTGCGCCAGCGCGTCGGCGCTGGAGGATGGAAGTGCATCCATCGCGACAGCGTTCCGCGCGCTCGCCGGCAGCGCGAGCGCGACAAAGCCAAGACACAGGCGAATCAATTGCGGGCGCATCATCCCGTTGTAGCAAGCGCACCCGCGAAGTCAGCCCCGAAACGGGCCGACCACCGTCCTTCCTTCTCCCCTTGTGGGAGAAGGGAAGATAAATCCTTTACTCCTGCTCGACGCCGCTGATCTTGACGAGGCCCGACCACTTCTTTTCATCCTTGTCGATGAAATCGGCGTAGTCCTCCGGCGTGCCCGGCGTGATCTCGGTGCCGTCATTGCCCAATTGCTTCTTCACCTCGTCGGAAGCCAGCGCGTCGCGTAGCGCCTTGTTGAGTTTGTCGATGATCGGCCGCGGCGTGCCGGCAGGCGCAGCGAGCCCGTAATAGAGCGACGCATCGAAGCCGGGCAGGCCCGCTTCCACCATCGTCGGCACGTCCGGCAACAACCCCGAACGGGTGGTGCTGGTTACCGCGAGCGCACGCAGCTTGCCGGCCGTGACATTGGGATGCGAGGCCGGGATCGGCGCGAACGCCATCGGGATATGGCCGCCCAACAGATCGGTCAGTGCCGGGCCGGTGCCTTTGTAGGGGATATGCACCAGCGTGATGCCGGCGGAACGCGCAAAATATTCGCCGGTGATGTGGCTGGCGGTGCCGGCGCCGGCCGAGCCGAAATTGACCTTGCCAGGATTGGCCTTCGCGTAGGCGACCAACTCGGCGACGGTCTTGGCAGGGAACGACGGATTCACCACGAGCGAATTCGGCGCATTACCAATCAGGCCGATCGGCGCAAAATCCTTGCGCGGATCGTAGCCGACATTCTTGTAGAGCGATGGCCCGATCGCGAGCGTGCCGGTGTAGCCGAGCAACAGCGTGTAGCCATCAGGATCGCTCTTGGCGACCGCCTTGGTGCCGACGGTGCCGCCGGCGCCGGGACGGTTGTCGACCACGACCTTTTCGCCGAGCAGCTCGCTCATCTTGTCGGCGATACCGCGGCCGACGATCGAAGTGCTGCCGCCGGGCGCAAACGGGATCACCAGCGTGATCGCCCGGCTCGGATAGTTTTGCGCCTGCGCGTTACCCCAGCTTGCGCTCAGGCAGAGCGCGGCGGCGGCGATCCATCTCGTTGATATCTGCATTTTCCTTGAACTCCCTTATTTCCAGGCGAAGACCGGCTGTTCCAGCTCGGCCACGCGGGTATTGCGCCCCGCCAGCACTTCGCGGAATTGATAGATCAGCGCCGCGGTCGGCGCATGGATATGTTGACCGCCAAAGCGAAAACGGATCACGCGCCGCGTGCTTTCCGGGATCGTGGTGAAGCTGAAAGCATCTTCGGCCTCGATTTCTTCAAGCGCAATGCGATGCACGGACGCAACCTCCGCAGCGTTCGGCGAGATCGCGGCACTGGTGCCGACCCACACCACGACCGGCGTGATGAGATAGCCCGACCGGGTCGGATAATCGTCGAGCAGGCCCAGCACGTCCTCTTCCCCCAGCTCGACGCCGAGCTCTTCATGAAGCTCGCGCAGCGCGGACTGCGCCTGCGTTTCGCCGGGGTCGCAGCGCCCGCCCGGCAGGGCCCATTGGGCCGAATGGGAGCGCAGGCTCGCGGCGCGGCGGGTCAACAGAAAGGTCGTTCCCACGCCCGCCCCGGCCTCGGTGAGCGCGATGGCGACCGCGGCACGTTTCAGTGTGGGCGCGACCGCACCCGCCGGTGCGCGCCTGAACGCGGCACAGAGCTCTGCAATATTCCGCCGGGTGGCATCGTCAAACGACCTGACCATCCCGCTTGACTACAACACAAGCGCGACCGATGAAATGACCCCGCGAACATACCCTCCCGCACAAAACGGAAAAGCACGACATGACCAGCAAGGCCGCGGACAAGCTCAAATCCGACGGCTGGAAAATCGTCGAAACATCCGGGTTTTTGCACCTGATCGGCCCGCTGTGGCAGCGGGTCGTCAATGGCGAGCACGAATACGCGCTGATCACCGAGGACAAGCACCACAACCGCCGGGGCCTCGTGCAGGGCGGCGTGCTCATGACCTTCGCCGACCGCACCTGCGGCATGACCGCCCGCTATGTTTCCGGCAAACCGACATTGGCGACCGTGCAGCTCGATACGCACTTCGTCGAGGCCGGCAAGATCGGCGAGGTCCTGGTGTCGAAGCCGCACGTGGTGCGCTCCACCCGCAGTCTCATCTTCATCACCACCGAAGTCACCGTCGACAGACGCTGTATCGCGATGGCGTCCGGCGTGTTTAAGATACTGAAGAACGAAAGTTGAAGGATCCATCCGATGCAATACCGTAACCTCGGCCGCAGCGGCCTGAAGATTTCACCGATCTGTCTGGGCACCATGATGTTCGGCGGGCCGACCGACGAGGCGACCTCGTCGCGGATCGTGGCGAAAGCACGCGAGGCCGGCATAAATTTCATCGACAGCGCCGACGCCTATAATGGCGGCAAGTCCGAGCAAGTGGTCGGCCGCGCGATTGCCAACGTCAGGCAGAACTGGGTGCTCGCAACCAAACTCGCCAACGCCATCGGCGACGATCCCAACCATGGCGGGCTGTCGCGGCGCTGGGTGTTGCAGGCGGCGGAGGATAGCCTGAAGCGGCTCGGCACCGATTACATCGACATCTACTACCTGCACAAGGAAGACCATTCGACGCCGCTGGAGGAGACCGTGCGCGCGATGGGCGATCTGATCCGCCAGGGCAAGATCCGCTATTTCGGCGTGTCGAACTACCGCGCCTGGCGCGTCGCCGAGATCTGCAACATCTGCGACCGCAACGGCATCGACCGCCCGGTCGTCAGCCAGCCCTATTACAACGCCATGAACCGCATGCCGGAGGTCGAGCATTTTCCGGCCTGTAACTTTTACGGCCTCGGCATCGTGCCCTATAGCCCGCTGGCGCGCGGCGTGCTGACCGGCAAATACCGCCCCGATGCCGCGCCCGACAAGGACACCCGCGCGGGCCGCGCCGACAAGCGCATGATGCAAACCGAATGGCGCCCGGAATCGCTGCAGCTTGCGCAGGAGATCAAGCAGCACGCGGAAGCACGCGGCATCACCGCCGGACAATTCGCGGTGTCATGGGTGCTGAATTCCTCCTTCGTCTCCGCCGTGATCGCCGGCCCGCGCACCGAGGAGCAATGGGACGATTACTTGAAGGCGCTCGACTATCGCTTTACGGCCGAGGACGAAGCGCTGATCGACAAGCTCGTGATCAGCGGCCATCCCTCCACGCCGGGGTTCAACGATCCGGCCTATCCGATCGAGGGACGACGCGCGCGGACGACGACCCCACAGTAGTTATCCCGGCGCCATTGCGCGCATCGTGGCGCGATTGTCCTAGATCGCGAACTCGCCACTGCGCTATTCATGCAGACAGCTCACCTCATGCGCGAACGTGCGGCCCTCACGCCGTATCCGACGATCCTGACAAAGCGCAGGAGGTGAGCGCTTCCCTGCTGAAATCGGCCAGTTGCTGCGGCATTAGAGACTTAGCTTAACCTCTTTCGCGTGATAAGTTCTTCCGGTTTTCGCATTTATTTTGCCTGACAAGATCATATGAAGGGAGAATACCCATGAAGACAGGATATGCCGCTGCATTATTGGTTTTGCTTGCCACGCCGGCATTGGCCGACGCGAAGAAAACGTCCAACGGCGTCGTGCTGGAATGCACGGTGACCGGCAGCAGCAAGGACGGCTTTGACCTCACCGCTGACAACAAGAGCGGTTCAGCCGATCGGGAATGCACTGCAACCTGCAAACTGTCCAAGGGTAGCTCATCCCTCGAAAAGACCTATACAAAGAAGGTGGGCAAGGGCTTCAAGGCCTGGATGGGCGGCGAAGGCGGCGTGGGTGGAACTTTGTCGAACCCGAATATCACCTCGGGATCCTGCAGCTAATCGATCCCAGGCATTTCGAAGATTGCTGCGGGGAAAGTGATACGGAGCGCTTTCCTCGTCGCTCTTTGTACAGGCAACGATCCGGGCTATCCGATCGAGGGACGACGCGCGCGGACGACAAACCACTCCGCTGTAACTTTCTAACCGCGCAGTGCCCGCATCGTGGCGCGATTGTCCTAGAACACGGCCTCGCCATTCCGCTATTCATGCTGATTGCTTACCTCAGGCGCGATCGTGCGGCCTTCGCGCGGTATCCGAAAATCCTGACAAAGCGCAGCGGGTGAGCGCTTTCTTGCTGAAATCGGCAATTCGCTGGTGCGGCGTACGAGACTTGGCCTCCCGTCGCGTCGCATGACAAGTTCTGTCGGTTTTCGCATTTGTTGTGCCTGACGAAATCACAGAAATGGAGGAACACCCATGAAGATAGGATATGCCGCTGCATTATTGCTTTTGCTTGCCACGCCGGCATTGGCCGACGCGAAGAAAACGAGCAACGGCGTCGTACTGGAATGCAAGGTGACGGGTAGCGGCGAGGATGGCTTCGATATCACCGCAGACAACACGAACGGTTCAGCCGATCGGAATTGCACCGCAAGCTGCAAGCTGTCCAAAGGTAGCTCATCCGTCGAAAAGACCTATCCAGAGACGAGGGTGGCCAAGGGCTTCAAGGCCTGGGTGGGCGGCGAAGCCGGCATGCGTGGAAAGTTGTCAAACCCGAACCTCACTTCGGGGTCGTGCCGCTAAGCGATCCCAGGCATTTCGAACATCAGAGCGCTGGCGGCGAGAAAAGCGGCGCCCTCGCATACCGAGCGCACATAGGCGCGATTACCACCGCATCCCACCGCACGTTCGTGACGATCGCGATCCGCCCCCCATTTGGGTGAGACGCGCGGAGTCAAATCATTGATTTGCCCGACGGCGAAAGCGGAATATCTTTGCGCGAAGGGCTGGACAAACGGTTGGCGCTATCCCGGAGTGATTTGCCCGTCGGGTTGTCCCTCATGGTGAGGAGGCGCAAAGCGCCGTCTCGAACCATGAAGCCCGCGGCCCATCCTTCGAGACGCCGCTACGCGGCTCCTCAGGATGAGTTCACCATGTGCGGCAAACACCGTGGGCCGTATCGAATGGCGAGACAACGCGCGACCCGCTAAACTGCGACCCGGACGACGGAGTTCGAAAATGACCAAGTGCTGGAAATTTGCGACGATTGCTTTCATCGCTTTGGCGATGCTGGTCCCTATCGTTTCGAGCGCACACGCCGCGCAATGCGGCAATGGCCCGGGCGGCTTCGAGGCCTGGAAGGGTGAGTTCGCGCGCGAGGCCGGCGCAAAGGGCATCGGCGCCACCGCTGTCGCCGCGTTGATGCACACGAACTATGCGAGCGCGACCGTTGCCGCGGATCGCAGCCAGCGCAGCTTTCGCTTGTCGCTCGATCAATTCCTCGCCAAGCGCGGAGCTTCGACCATCGTCTCGCGCGGGCGTTCACTTAAAGCGTCGCAGGCGGCGCTGTTCGCATCGATTCAGCAACGTTACGGCGTCCCGCCGGGGCCGCTGATCGCGATCTGGGGAATGGAGACCGGGTTCGGAAGCCAGCGCGGCAACCAGAACATGCTGTCGTCAATCGCAACGCTGGCCTACGACTGCCGCCGTCCTGAGTTTTTCACCGAGCAGCTTTACGCGGCGCTGAAACTGATCGATCGCGGCGTGCTGTCGGGCGCCACGCGCGGCTCCATGCATGGCGAGGTCGGGCAGACCCAATTCATGCCCAAGAACATTCTGGCCTACGGCACCGGCAATCTGGAGGTCGCCGCCAACGCGCTGAACTCGACGGCCAACTTCCTGAAAGCGCATGGCTGGCGCGCCGGCGCGGGTTACCAGCCCGGAGAAGCCAATTTCGCGGCGATCGAAGCCTGGAACGCCGCGGGGGTTTATCAGAAGGCGATTGCGATCATGGGGCGGCAGATCGATGGGGAATGATCGGCGGCCTCGGTGACGAGGTAACCGTTCGCGCACAACAGACGATTCTTCACGATCCCCTGACAAAGCCACGCGTTCATTGCGACGTCGTCGATGTCGTGAAACCCGGATAGCGGGCCGCTCTTGAGGGCTATTGGCCTGGACCGCACGCACTTTCCGGCCTGAGCAGCCGATTGCATTTCGATCTCCAAACGAATATGGGTGTTTTTGGGGATACTACGGCCTCCCCTTCAGATGGATTTCCATCCAAGCGCTCGTCATCCTCTTTTTTGAGGAACGATCTATGGATGGAACAATTCTCACGCTTTTTGTTCTGGCGACTTTTCTCGGCGGCTTCGTCAGCGGATTTTCTGGATTCGCGATGGGCATCGTCGTTTCCGGTATCTGGCTGCACATCATCACGCCCATTCAAACCGCAACGCTGATCGCAGGCTACGGCCTGCTTACGCAGGGTTACGGCATCTGGAAGCTGCGTCACGCGCTTAATTGGCGAAACGTCTGGCCGCTTGTGCTTGGCACCGCCATCGGCATCCCGATCGGCGTGTGGCTGCTGACCTATATCAACCCCGGCTATGTGCGTTTCGGCGTTGGGGTATTGCTGGTGCTCTATGCGATCTACAGTCTGGCCCGGCCTGTTTTCAAGCCGATGAAGATTGGAACAGCGGCCGACATCGTCATCGGCACTTTCAACGGGCTTCTCGGCGGCCTGACCGGATTGGGTGGCGTTATCTCGACTATTTCCTGCCAGTTGCGCGGATGGTCGAAGGACATGCAGCGCGCGGTATTTCAGCCCGTGCTGCTGGCGGCCTTCATCATCATCTCGATTTCGTTGAGCGTCAGCGGCGCCGTTACGTCGGAAAGTCTCAAACTGTACGGGCTCGGTCTTCCCTTCATGATCGCGGGCATTTGGAGCGGCTTCAAACTCTATGGGAAAATCGACGATGAAACATTCCGTAAGGTGGTGCTGACGCTGTTGCTGTTCGCCGGAGCGTCGCTGATCGTGTCGGCATCGATCTTTCGCAGTGTTTCTGCCGCCTAAGCATACGGAAGTGTGGGGCAAGACAGGGTGCTTGCGCAACGCGATCGGCGGACGTAAATAGAAAGCACGGGGACACGCAGGCTCCCCGCCAGACGGCTGTTCCGTCCAAGCTCTGCGCAACACTCGACATTCGAGGAGATTGCGCGTGGACGAAGTCAGGGCTGTTTTTCTTTCTCCATATCTTCAGGTCGCTATCGGACCATTGGATGGCCAACGCAAGCGCGTGAGGCCGTCATGGCGTTGAAACCGGCCGGAATTATCGCCATCCCGGGGGCTAGCGGCAGCGAATTCGATCATGCCGCGTTCGATGCCAAAAGCCGGCTTGTGTTCATCGCCCACACCGCGCGCGACTGCGTCGAGGTGATCGATCCCGACGCCGGGAGGCATCTTGCGACACTACCGGGATTTCCAGGCGTGGCCGGCGCTGTTGCCGACGACGGTGAGGTTCTGGTCACGAACCGCGGATCGGCAAGCGTTGCCTGGCTGGACGCCGCGACGTTCGAAACCAAGGCGGTATTCAAAACAGGGCCGCGGCCGAACGGCGCCGCGATTATAGCCAGCAAGGGCCTGGGTGTGGTCGCCTGCATTGGGGATGAACGCAAAGGGCCAACGCTGCAGGTCTTCGGATTGAGGGACGGGACGCATGTGTCGATCGATCTCCCGGGACGACCGCGCTGGTGCGTGACGGATGCTGCCGCGGATCGCGTCTTTCTCTGCATTCGCGAACCCTCGATGATACTGGTCGCCCGGCTGCCCGACCTGGGTGGCGTAACCCACTGGATGCTTCCGTCCGGCGGCGCGCACGGCCTCGATATCGATCATGGCCGCAGTCGCCTCTACGCGGCATGCGATGAGTTGGCTCTGGTCGAGGTCGACAGCAACTCTGGCGATGTCATCAACGTCTGGCCGATCACCGGCCCGCCCGATGTCACCTTCTTCAACCCGGCAACCGGCCTCGTTCATGTGGCAATCGGCGAACCGGGATTGGTCGATTCCGTGAATCCGCGCACTGGCCATGCCGTGCAAACCTTGACCGGCATCGGGGCGCATACGACGGCGATCGTGATTCCGGATCGGCTCTACGTGATTTCACCAACCCACGGCGGCCTTCTGGTGCTGTCCGACACATGATGCCGCAAAAACAGGACTCTCGCACGGGAGGAACGACATGAAGTGGATTACCCGCGAACGCGTAAAGGTCGACAGGGTCGCTTGTCCCTGGCTCATCAAAAAATTCGTCGACAGGGATGCCGAATTCGTCTTCGTCCCGGCGGACAAGGTGATGACGGAGGCCCAGCGTCTCGATGCCATCCCCTATGATGTCAGAGATGTCGAGCTCGGCCACCACGGCAAGGAATGTTCGTTCGAAGCGATTCTGAAGAAATACAAGCTGACCGCCGATCCAGCACTTGTACTGCTCGGGCGCATCGTCAACGGCGCCGACACCGACAATACGCTTTACCATCAACCGGAGGGACCCGGTCTCGAAGCCGTGGCTGAAGGATTCCGGCATCTCGGCTTCAAGGATGACCACGAACAAAATGCCGCCGAGTGGATCGTCTACGACGCACTCTATGCTTACTGCCAGGAAATGGTGAAACGCGGCAAACCGCACGGTGATTTCATGAGCTGACGAGCCATGACGAATTTTTCTCGTTCAAGATTCACAGTAAGACGGGTGCCGGTCCTCGCGGCCATGCTCGCCTTGATCATGAAAGGACATGCCATGGCCGAAACACTTGATTTTGATGATGGCGCAGCCGGTAGGCCGCCTCAGGGCTGGACGCTGGCGGCGACCGGAAAAGGTCAGCCGAAATGGACCATCGAGCCGGAAGCCACTGCACCGAGCAAGCCCAACGTGCTAAAGCAATCGGGCACGGCGACGTTCCCGGTCGCGCTGAAGAACGGCACCGCGATCCGCGATGGATTCGTCGAGGTGAAGTTCAAGGCGATCGACGGCGCCGAAGATCGCGCCGCGGGCCTGATCTGGCGCGCAAAGGATGCAGACAATTATTACGTCGTGCGCGCCAACGCGCTTGAGGACAATGTCGTTCTCTACAAGACCATCAAAGGCGTGCGCTCGCCGCTCGATATTGTCGGGCGTAAAGGCGGCTATGGCGTCAAGATTCCGGTGCCGTCAGGCCAATGGCATACGCTACGCTGCGAGTTCGCGGGAACGCGCTTCACCGTGATCTACAACGGTAAGCCTCTGTTCGAGGTTGACGACGCCACACTTACAAACGCCGGCATGATCGGGCTATGGACCAAGGCCGATAGCGTCACGGCATTCGATGACCTGACATACGATGGCATGAAATAGAACGAGGCGCGGCGCGCGTACACAGCTTCGTGATACGCCCCGCTCGCAATAATCGGAACGAGCACGGATCGGAGCTCTTGCGCGTCTTCCGTGTTCAAATTAGAAGACTACCCACGGGGATATGCAGACTCCCCATCAGACGGCTTCCGTCCAAGCTCTGCGCAACACTCGACGTGTCGAGGAGATTGCGCATGGACGAGTGGAAAAGCGACGACTGGAAAAGTTCTGTATCGCCTCCTGATCTTTTCGCGGGAACCAGCTTCGGCGTGGAACGGACTCCGCTGCCGGCCCATACGCCTCTCACGTCAGCACGTCACCCTCCCTGCCCGACCGAAACGCCGCCAGACGAGTTCATCCGGCAACAGTGTGACCGTCGTTTACTGCGGTGATCAAGTCGGTGTCGGCTTCCGCCTCGCCTTGCAGATGATGTTCGATGAACAGGACCTGCCGGACGGCGTTGCATTTCAAACCATCAGCCCACCTGAGAAGGACAACTGACATGCGTACCAAACTCGCATTCGCAGCTTCAATTTTCGCCGCGTCATTTGTTACTGCCGCGTCCGCGCAAGAGATCGACTGGCAGAAGGTCGACGACGCCTTCGGCAGGAAAGCAGCCGTGTCAGGCGACGTTCATCGCTACGGCTTTCCCCGCAGCGATCTGACGGTGACGCTCGACGGCGTCGCCATCAAGCCGGCCCTGGCGCTTGGCGGCTGGGTCGCAATGAAGCCCGCGCATGGCGGTGCCATGGTGATGGGCGATCTCGTGTTGCTGGAGACCGAAATCAATCCAGTCATGGCCAAGCTGATTGAGGGCGGCCTCGACATCACGGCGATCCACAATCATCTGCTGCGCGCCAACCCCGCGACTTTCTACATGCATGTCGGCGGTCACGGCGATCCGGCCAGGATGGCTGCGGCGATTCATGACGCCCTCGCGGTCAGCAAGACGCCGCTCGCACCACCCGCCACCGTCGGCGCGGCGCCCTCAATCGATCTTGACACCGCCCAGTTAGATCAACTGATCGGCGTCAAGGGACAGGCCAATGGCGGCGTCTATCAGTTCAACGTGCCGCGCCGCGATCCGATCACCGAGGGTGGCATGGCGATGACACCGGTGGGGCCGATGGGCGTGGCGATCGCGATCAACTTCCAGCCGACCGGCGGCGGCAAGGCCGCAATAACTGGAGATTTCGTTCTCACCGGCGACGAAGTGAATCCGGTGATCAAGGCGTTGCGCTCAAACGGCATCGACGTAACAGCCGTTCACAGCCACATGCTCGACGAGCAACCAAGACTGTTTTTCATGCATTTCTGGGCAAATGACGACGCCCTGAAACTGGCGCGGGGCTTGCGCGCGGCACTCGACAAGACAGCAAGCAACAAGAACTAGATAACTCACTCAAACACACAAGAGTTGAAGAAAAAATCAAGAACGTAATGACCGGAATAAAGAGGCTGTTCGGCGCGGCGGCGCGGTGAGAACGGAGACCCGCGCGCCCCACGTCTATTTGCGAGATGCCGCTACCTTTGCCGAACGTGGTTTAATCGGCTTACGCTCAACGGGTTCATCGTGAAGAAGTTCTTCCGCTTCGTGGGCCGCGCGCCGGGCTAAAGATCGACGTTCAAATGCAATCAGCTTGGTTTTTCCGTTGCAAACAATCCAGCTTTTATCGACGTGAATGATTTTGTACATCGCCATGATCCCCACTATTTGACGCGATCAATTGGCTACAACTCGACTGTTCTAATTCACTCAGGTTAACGCAAGCTGCGACCGATCAAATGAATTCGATTACGTGAAGGTTAATGCGATCAAAGAAAACTCGGGCTTAAGCTCCGGCAATCTCGACGTCGCCGCCAAGGCGCTGAACTCAACAGCAAGCCTAGCCCGGATGAGCGAAGCGACATCCGGGGCTTGCGTTTGGTTGATCCTGCAGGTCGCTTCGCTCATGCGGGCGCTACTCGCTAAGTGCGTTCGAACGCGGCGCTCCCGCCTGGTTTTAAGCGACCATTTACCGCCCTTCTTTGGCAGTCTTTCACCGAGATCGTGGGTGCTTTTGCCTCTTTAGGTTCTCCGTCACCGGTGCGACGTAGCATGCCGCTAAACCATGCGGAGGAAACCCATGTACGCCGGACGCACCGCGCTTCAACCCGTAGACAGCGAGCACTGTCGCGCGATTTGCGATGAGATTGGAGACCGGCTCCGTGACATCCTGGATCGAGACGATCAAGCGCCCTCCCCCTATCTGCTTCGACTTGTGTCGCGACTGGGAGAGTTAGATCATGACGCTCCTTCGATAGTGCCATCGATTGAAGACATACTGGAGAAGCAGCGCGCCTGATCTCACAGAGGTGACGTGAGGAAACGCGCGGCAATCGGATGAGGCGACCGGTCGCACGCCAAAGATAGTTCTGCACGAGCGCCTGCAGCGAGCCCGATCGGTAATTGCGCCGGACCCGCTCGGCAATGATCGCTTCAGAGACTACTTTGCGATCAGTGCTTGGCGATCAGTGTTTTGAACTCAAGAGTAACGATCACCCCCGTGGGCTCGGGCTCATGAGGCATCAGGTTCGTCAGCGTATCGTCGCTCCAATAGGCGAGATTGACGATCTTGCCGGCGCGAGTTTCCTTTTCCGGAGCATCCGTTGGTTCGAGGACGTTAAGCCCGGTTTGGTCGAGAAAGAATGTGTGATCCCCGAACACGCCGCACAGTTGCGGAACCAGCGGATGATTGTCGGGAAGGGCCTGGGCGTCGAATTGCGTCAGAGCGCGTTCTACCTGTGCCGAGTTCAGCTTCATGACGACTCCTTTTTGTGGATTTGGGCCGTGCGACAATCAAGCCGGACACGGCCGCTGTCGGGGATCCCGGTAGCGAGGGCTCCCGCTCTCTCATTCCGCCGGCGCAGCATGCCGGCTCGGAAGTTCTCTTGCGTTTCCGCAGCAGGAAGCCCGGAGATTGGTGCGCCCTTGCGGTGGTTCAACCCGCTAACAGAATTAAATTCGCAATGTTCCGTAGACCGGTTGGAATTCACGAGCACGGAACCGGGTGGAACATTCGCTTAGTCCGCGGCGAGTTTTCGACCTGCGCGACTGGACCCAGCGTGGCCTTTTGGAGTTGTTTCGCCGGGTACTGCGGGGCGGCTAAAGCGATCGTTTCGGCCGCATACGGTGAATACAAGGGGCGCTGCTGCACGAAGGAGTGCATGCATGGACAATCCCTTTCGTCATCTGAACAAGCCCGTAGCCATCTGGCTGGTGATTTTCAGCTGCGCGTTCGCGCTGGTCGCGGGCGCGGCGCTGGTCACCACCATGGATAGGCAACCAACCCTGTCGATGGATTCCGCTCCACCCAATGGGACGCCCGGCTCGGCGCAACCCGGTACGATGGGTCTGGCGCGACCGCATGCACCACTGCCGCCGAGGTGAACGAAGCCGGCGCAGCGGGAAGTCTATTTTTCAACGGGGATGGGATGCAGCCTGGCCAGTTCGTCGAGCGGCAATTCCGCCTCGCGATCCGTCAGCGAGAAGCGGACGATGACGTCTTGACGGCCGATCTGGCCCCAAAGCCCATCCGACGACCACTTCTGCGGCACAGGTCCGCGCAAACCTTCGACCCAAACAAAGTACCACTCCGCCATGAGAGCACCTTTTGGCCCTTCGCCTGATCGGATGTCAGCTATGGGCCGATTTTGTTGAAAAGTCGAAAATCGAACAGGGAACAATATCGCGAAAAGTTGGCTTCTTAATGCCTCCGAAGCTGCAAGGCCGTTCCGGTTTCCCCTAACCCCAATCCCTGGCGCTCGTCGCATCCTCCGATGGAAGGATGTCGCGCGTCGAACATCGATTTATCGCTCGACATGAACCCGATCGTCGCTCCCTGCGACGAAGTAGCCAAACACCCTCCCTGGAAGGAAAGAGACGATGTTCAACCTATATCGAAACGAGCGGGCCATGGCGGCTGCAACATTCGCCGGAGCACTCGCTGTTGCAACGGCGGTCGGAACTGGCGGCGCCGCAGCCGACCCCACGTGGTCAATCACCATGAGAAATACCAGTGCGACTTCCGCCGATGTCTCAGTCATGGTGGGCGGCAACACAGTGGGAAAGGCTACCGTCGGAGCAAAGGGCTCGGCCACCATTACCGTTCCGTCGAAACTGGGGACCTTTTCCTGGAAGGCGGAAAACGGCGGCAAGGAGTGCGGCAGACACGAAGTGGACCTGATCCGCTCCAAGACGTTCGACGTGGTGTGTAATCCAGCACCGACAGCCAGCACCTCGTCCCAGCCGAAAACGGCAGATAGCTCTTCTCAGTCGAAGCAAACGAGCGGCGGCAGCACCTCCGGCGCGACGCCAAAGCCTCTGGACGTTCGACTGAAGTCGCTGGGCGATTATCAGAAGAGAATCGACGACGCCGAAGCTGATCTCAAGCAGATCAATGCCAGGCTGGCCAACGCCGACAAGCTGCCGGTGGGTGAATATAATGATCTGACGAAGAAGGCCGACGAGGACATCAAGACGATCAATAGCACAAAAGCACTTTTAGGCGAGTTGAAGAGCGTGATCGAAACAAATTCGTCGAATAACTTGCCGGCGCTCCCAAAAGTCTCGGTAAACGGAACGGACGGGGGAGCGGAGAAGGCAATCAGCGATTTCATAGCCAGGCATAAGCTTTGCCACCCTGCTGGTGATGGTGCGAAAGATGTCTCCTCTAACGACGGCAAGCATGCGATCTCGTGCAAAATAGAGCGATAACTGAGCGGCACCGGCGTGGGGAAAAGAGGCCGCTACCTCAATCAATCATCGACTATTTGAAGGAAGCAAAACGGCGTGGCTATCCCGTGCAAACAGATTTGGGGGACGACACCTAATCTAGACCTAGTCTCACTCGTTTTGTTCTGAGATCAAAAATCAACTAAGCCGTTGATTTTGATGGTGCCCAGGGGCCGAGCCGCACTGATCAACTAAGAGATTGGTAAGGCTAAACAATCGTCCGAGTGGTTTTCGGTCCTACCCAGGCAGATACCCATGGGCTGTGGGCTGCGTTAACGCACCATGGGACCAGACAGAAAAGATCACCCATGGAGCTGAAGGGAGTAGCGGCGCACACGCATTTGGATATAACCATCCGATCCGCCAAGCGGTGGTTGTTCAAAGAGCAGACATGAAGCGCGTATCTTTCAAGGGCGTTGCGATCGGTAACGTCGTCGACATCGTCGCCTCAAATATTGTGATGGTACCTGTCATGATCTACGTCCTAGCTTCGGCGAAGACGGGATCACCACCCGATCATGACGCCGCGTCTGTCACGGAGGCCCTGAAGACAAGTAATGTTTTTCTTGCAACGTCGAAAATACTTGGCGGGCTCTGCTCGGTTCTTGGCGGTTACGTTTCGGCGCGCATTGCAAAACATGACGAAGTGCTGAACGGAACGCTCTCGTCGATCCTCTGCATCGGCTTTGGGATTTATACCGTCGTCAACGGCACCAGCCACCTTTGGCCGCATTTACTCTACCTGCTTCTGAGCCCCGCACTCGGCGCACTTGGCGGCTACCTTCGGTCCCGTATCGCTTGATCAAACCTGGCGCTGAAGCGAAATGGCGCCCAAGCTGACCGGTATCTGATCCGCGAGATTGGTTCAGACTAATGGAATAGAACACAAAAACCCGCCTCTGAAGCAGGTCCCGCGGGTGATGCGGTTCAAACGGCTGATTGACGTTGCGAAGAACGAGCCTTTCGTCGGCTGCACACGGTCTCGGAGTTCCACCCCTGCTCGTGCAAGCCTTAGGGTCTTCATCAATCATTGATCAGAGAACATGCAACGGCACGCGCAGCAAAACTGGGAATCGAACCACCGCCCAGTCCTACCCATACGATTTTTCGGTCCTACCCAGATTCCTACCCATGATTGATCGCGCGGTGGCGCTTCATGCGGGCACATAGTGCCCTTAAATCAGACGAACCGGGAATCGAACGAAGGACATGGTGCCCAGGGGCGGGATCGAACCACCGACACTGCGATTTTCAGTCGCATGCTCTACCAACTGAGCTACCTGGGCATACTCGCCTGCCCAAAGGCCGTGCGAGCGGGCGGTTTATAGTGAGGTCGGGCGGCCGTGTCCACCCGCCTTCGCCTGCGGCTACGGCGCGGCGGGCCCGGCTTCGAGGTATCCCCCAAATTATTGGGGAATCTTGCTTATTCGGCCTTGTCAGCCCGCGGTCATGGGCATTCCCGTGTTAGTTTTCGACCTTGATCTGGGCGTCGCGGATCACGGGTCCCCATTTGGCGATTTCCAGCTGCAGGAAAGCGGCCAGTTCAGCCGGCGTCGAGCCCTTCGGAACCGCGCCCAGATCCTCGAACCGGGACTTGACCGCTGGGTAGACCAGCGCCGCGTTGGTGTCGGCGTTGATTTTGGCGAGCACGTCAGGCGGCGTCTTTACCGGCACAAAGAAACCGAACCAGGAGAACACGTCGAAGCCGGGCACCGTTTCGGCGATCGTCGGCGTATCCGGCAGGATGGCGACACGCTCTTTGGTCGTCACCGCGAGCCCGCGCAGGCTGCCGCTGCGGGCATGCGACACGATCGAGGGCAGATTGTCGAAGATGACGTTGACGCGGCCGGGAATGAGATCGTTGATCGCGGGCGCGCCGCCGCGATAGGGAATGTGGGTCATCTCGACCTTGGCCAGCCGCTTGAACAGCTCGCCGCTCAGATGCAGCGTGGTGCCATTGCCGGACGAGGCGAAGGTGACCTTGCCCTTGTTCTCCTGGCAAAACGCAATGAACTCCTTCACCGATTTTGCGGGCGATGAATTCGGCACGCACATCAGGTTGGGCTGGGTGATCAGCATCGTCACCGGATCGAAATCGCCGACCGGATCGTAGCTGAGCGACGGATACAGGAACTTGTTGGTGGCCATGCCCGGACCGGAGATGAAGATGGTGTAACCGTCCGCGTCGGAATGGGCGACCAGGTCGGCTGCGATGTTACCGCCGGCGCCTCCCTTGTTCTCGATCACAACCGACTGGCCCCAGATCTCCTGCAGGCGGTTGCCGATGAGACGCGCGGTGATGTCGGTCGAACCGCCCGGCGTGAACGGCACGACGATCCGCACCGGTTTTGCCGGCCAGTCGGAGCTCGATGCACGCGTCGCGAGGATGGATGGCGCGGCGACGGCGGCCGCGAGACCGACAAAGCGGCGACGGGTCAACATGGGCTCACTCCCCTGGAACGTGATCGCCCGATTGTCTCAGGTCTTTGTGTTGTCCGAGTTTGAAGACAAGACCAACCAAAATCAATGCGAGCCGCCGTATCGCCTTCGGCCTTCGCCTATTCGGCGTCCTCTTCCTCATTATCCTTGCCGGGGATGACGTAGGAGCCGGACAGCCAGCGGTTCAGATCGACGTCGCGGCAGCGCGGGGAGCAAAACGGCAGCATGGCGGGGTTGGCGGGCTTGCCGCACTCCGGGCAAGGTTTTGCGGGGCCCTTTGGCCGCCCTTGGCCGGGCGCGCTCCCACCGGGCGGATCAACTGGCATTCAACCAGCCGAATCGAACGGGAAAACCCTCGCCGCCGAGCAGCGTCATCGATTCATAGAGCGGGAGGCCGACGATGTTGGTGTAGGAGCCGACCATCTTGACCACGAACGATCCGGCGATGCCCTGCACCGCGTAGCCGCCGGCTTTGCCGCGCCATTCGCCGGAGCCGATATAGGCCTGAATGTCGTCTTCGCTAAGCCGCTTGAAGCGCACGCGCGTCTCGATCAGGCGCTGGCGAAAGGCCTCCTTCGGCGTCACCAGACAGATCGCGGTGTAGACGCGGTGATTGCGCCCGGACAGCATCCGCAGGCATTGCGAGGCTTCATCGACCAGATTGGCCTTGGGCAGGATGCGGCGGCCGACCGCCACCACCGTGTCGGCGGCCAGGATGAACGAGCCGCGCAATTCGTCGTCGAGTTGCACGGATTTCAGCGCTGCGTCGGCCTTGGCCCGCGCAAGGCGGTTGGCGCATGCGCGCGGCAGTTCGCCCCGCTTCGGGGTCTCGTCGACATCGGCCGGACGCAACGCGTCGGGCTCGATGCCGGCCTGATTGAGCAGGCCGAGCCGTCGCGGTGAACCGGAAGCGAGAACGAATTTGGGACGGCCAAGCATGCGGGTTTTTTGTCGGCGGGAATCGAGGGGGCAATCGCGCGCGGAACCTATCGGAAGGCATCCCTTTTCACAACCGGGAACAAGTCATTGAGGTTCTTCAATATCTTGTCGCCCTTGCGAAGGCAGGGGCCCATACGCCGTGACGGCGGTTATTTACAACAGATGGCTGTCGTAGCATTTCGTTTTCATGACAGAGGCCCAGTGGGTATGGGTCCCCGCCCCCGTGCGAAATTGCGCACTCGGCGGGGACGACGGCGGGATGGTGTCACTCGCTCGCGGCGCTGACCTTGGAAAATCGCCGGCGAATGCGCATCAAAAGGCCGTCGCAGACCTCGCGATAGGCTTCCAGTTTCTGTTCGCGGGTACCTTCGGCACCCGTCGGATCGGGCGTCGGCCAATATTCGACATCGGCGGCCAGCGTGTGCGTCAGTTCCAGCGCCTTGTGGTGCGCCTCGGGCGAGAGCGTGATGATGAGGTCGAAATTGAGCCCCTCCCAATCCTCGAGTTCCTCGAACGTCATCGGCTTGTGGCCGGAAATATCCTGGCCGAGTTCCGCCATCACGGCGACCGCGAACGGATCGAGTTCGCCCTTCCGAACGCCGGCGGATTTCACATAGAGCCCTTGCGGGAACATCTGCCGCAGCAGGCTTTCCGCCATCGGCGAACGCACGCTGTTGAAGCCGCATGAGAACAACACGGCCTGCGGGGTGCGCGCGCTCGGCGGCGCCACCATGCGCTCAGGCTTCTCTTGCTCGAAGCAAGGCCCTCTCCGAAACCCGCTTCGCACTCTTCGGGATCATGCGTTTTCTTTCACGCATGACCTGATCCGAAAACCGCTTCACACTTTTCGGGTTCATGCGTCTTGCCCTTTCCAGTGCAGGACGCAGATCAGCGTGAACAGCCGGCGCGAAGTTTCGAAATCGATCCGCACCTTGCCCTTCAACCGCTCCTGCAGCGTGCGCGAGCCTTCGTCATGGATGCCGCGGCGGCCCATGTCGATCGCCTCGATCTTGTCCGGCGTAGCGGTCCGGATCGCCTGGTAGTAGCTGTCGCAGATCATGAAGTAGTCTTTCACGATCCGCCGGAACGGCGTCAGCGACAACAGATGCGCCACCACGGGCGCACCGTCCTCGCGGCGGATATCGAACATCAGCCGGTTACCGGTGATCGCGAGGTGCAGCGTAAACGGCCCGTCCGCCGCCCCTTCGGGCGCGAACAGATTCTGTTCGATCAGATCGTAGATCGCGATCGCGCGTTCATGCTCGATATCCGGGCCGGAACGCCCGATCGATTCCTCGTCAAGCGTCACCGCGACGATGCGATTGTGCTGGTCCTCGTCTGGTGACGGCTTGTTCATGACAAATTGAGACGCAATCCGACGGAGCGTGAATGGGCATCGAGACCTTCGGCCTGACCCAAGGTCATGGCGGCAGGCCCCAGCGCGCGCAACTGCTCCGGCCCGCATTTTAGAATCGAGGTGCGCTTCATAAAGTCTAGCACGCCGAGGCCCGACGAGAACCGCGCCGAACGCGCGGTGGGCAACACGTGATTTGAGCCGCCGACATAATCGCCGATCGCTTCCGGCGTATGGGGCCCGAGGAAGATCGCACCGGCGTTGCGGACTTTTGTCGACAGGGCCTCCGCATCCGCGGTCATGATTTCCAGATGCTCGGCGGCAATCGCGTTCGCCAGCACCACCGCCTCGTCGAGGTTCCCGACCGTGATGATCGCGCCGAAATCTTTCCACGAGGCGCGTGCGATTTCCGCGCGAGGCAGGGTTTCCAACTGCGACTCCACTGCGCGCTCGACATCGGCGGCGAGCCTTGCGCTATCCGTGATCAGGATCGACTGCGCGCTCGCATCATGCTCGGCCTGCGCCAGCAGATCGGCGGCGATCCAGCCGGCATTTCCCGTGTCGTCGGCGATCACGAGCACTTCCGACGGACCGGCGATCATGTCGATGCCGACCTTGCCGAACACCTGCCGCTTGGCGGCGGCGACATAGGCGTTACCGGGGCCGACGATCTTTGCCACTGGCGCAATCGTCGCGGTGCCATAGGCGAGCGCCGCCACCGCCTGCGCGCCGCCGACGCGATAGATCTCGGAGACGCCGCCGAGACTCGCTGCCGCCAGCACCAGCGGATTGAGCTTGCCGTCGGGGGACGGCACCACCATCACCACGCGCGGCACGCCGGCCACCTTGGCCGGCACCGCATTCATCAGCACCGAGGACGGATAGGCGGCGGTGCCGCCGGGAACATAGAGCCCGACCGCGTCGATCGCGCTCCAGCGCCAGCCGAGTTCGACGCCGAGCGCATCGGTAAAACGCTCGTCCTTCGGCAATTGACGCTGGTGAAAAACCTCGATCCGGTCGCGCGCGAATTTCAGGGCGTCGAGCGTCCGGGCGTCGCAAGCCTTCGCCGCGGCATCGACCTCGGCCGCGGTCACCCGCAAGGCCCCGGCCGCAATGTCGAGCCGGTCGAACTTGCGCGTCGCCTCGATCAAGGCGGCATCGCCGCGCGCCGCGACGTCATCGACGATGGCGCGGGTCGCCCGCTCGACGTCGGCGGAGACTTCGCGCTTCGCAGCCAAAAATTGCTGGAATCGCTGATCGAAATCGGCGCTGCTTTTATCGAGGCGAACGGGCATGGTGGCTTTCTTGAAGGCTGAGGTAGGCCTATGCTCAATGGCGCGGCGGCCAATGGCCGTCAACCCTTTGAGCCGTCATTCCGGGATGGTCCGAAGGACCAGACCCGGAATGACGGGCTATTGCGCCCCCAGCCCCGGCGACTCCGTGTCTTCGCCGAGATCGTCCACGCCGAGGTCGGTCAGCTCGCATTCCAGGCATTCGACGTCGAGCCGCAGCGCCCCGCCATGGCTGAACAGCAACAGCGCGCTACCGCCGGGCGGCTCGCCGGGATGGAATTCGATCCCAACCAGTTCCAGCACAGCCTCCGGCTGGTCCAGATCGATACTGCGCGACTTGCATGCCAGCACCCGGTCGAAGCGCAGCGCCGCGATCAGGCGGCGCGGGGCGGTTCCGCCCGACAATGTCTGCTCCCAGTCGAGCCGGTTCATGCCGACCACCAGCCGCTTTTCGTCCTGCCGCCAGACAATGTCGGACGTCTGCACGCGGGCGTCCTGCACATGCGCTGAGATGACCGCGAGATCATCGGCATCGAGGGCGATCAATTTGAGCGGGTCGGGCGCCGGCATCCGAAGACTTTACCTTTATTTTGCGCGTACCCATCTTTTGCGGGATACGCGCGTTAATCGCTGATGCGCTGGATCGACGCGCCGCAGGCCGAGAGCTTTTCCTCGAGCCGCTCGAAACCGCGGTCGAGATGATAGATGCGGTTGACCATGGTCTCGCCTTCGGCGGCAAGGCCTGCGATGACGAGCGACACCGAGGCGCGCAGATCGGTCGCCATCACGGGCGCGCCGCGCAGCGTTGCGGTGCCGTCGATGGTGGCGGTCTCGCCGTCGAGCGAAATCTTTGCGCCGAACCGCGCCAGTTCCTGCACGTGCATGAAACGGTTTTCGAAGATCGTCTCGGTGATCTGCGACGAACCTCCCGCGCAGGCCATCAGCGCCATCAACTGTGCCTGCAGGTCGGTGGGAAAGCCCGGAAACGGCGCGGTCGACACCGTGACCGGCCTGATCCCGGCGCCGTTTCTGCTGACGCGGATGCCGTCATCGTTGACGGTGATGACCGCGCCGGCCTCGGTCAGCACGTCGAGCGCCGACTGCAACAATTCCGGGCGGGCGCCTGCGAGTTGCACGTCGCCCCCGGTCATCGCGACCGCCATCGCATAGGTGCCGGCCTCGATACGGTCGGGCAGCACGGTATGCCGGGCGCCGTGAAGTTTTGCGACGCCCTCGACGACGATGCGCGGCGTGCCGGCGCCGGTGATGCGCGCACCCATCTTGTTCAGACAGTCGGCAACATCCGCGATCTCAGGTTCGCAGGCGGCGTTGGTGATGACGCTCGTACCCCTGGCGAGCGTCGCCGCCATCAGCGCGACATGGGTGCCGCTCACGGTCACCTTGGGGAAATCGACCACGGCGCCCGTAAGACCGCCGGGCGCTTTCGCAACCACGTAGCCGCCGTCTATGGTCAGATCGGCACCGAGCTTCTCCAGCGCCATGATGAGGAGATCGACCGGCCGCGTGCCGATAGCGCAGCCGCCCGGCAGCGAGACCTTTGCTTCGTGCATCCGCGCCAGCAGCGGCGCGATCACCCAGAAGCTGGCGCGCATCCGCGACACCAGCTCATAGGGCGCCGTCGTATCGATGATGTCGGCCGCGGAAATGTGCAGGGTCTGGCCCTGATACTCGCGGTCGCCGGGCCGCTTGCCCGCGGACATGATATCGACGCCGTGATTGCCGAGAATGCGCTGCAATTGCGCGACATCGGCGAGCCGCGGCACGTTGTCGAGGATCAGCGTTTCCTCGGTCAACAGGCCCGCAATCATCAAGGGTAATGCGGCATTCTTCGCGCCCGAGATCGCAATGGTGCCGTTGAGCGGGCTGCCGCCGACAATACGAATGCGGTCCATCAAAAATCCCCCAGCTGTGCACGAACTATAGGAGGTACGGCACGATCGCAAAAGCCTGGAGATTTGCGGCTATTTGATGGGCCGGGCTTCAAATCCTGCCCGTCATTCCCGGGCGTCAAGGACGAGCCCCGGAATGACTGACCACCTAGATCGCGTTGATATCCTCGCTCTCCAGCACCGGCTTCGGATAGCCGTTCCGCGCCACCTTGATCATGGCGCGGCCGAGCTGCTCGCTGGTGGTCATGAATTTCGGCGAAGTGCGCGCGAGATACGACAACAGCGGTGCGGCCACGACATAGATCGCCTGTATCCAGGCGGTTCTCGAGCGGACTCCGTGCAGCGGCTGGATGCCGGCGGGCCGAAACATGTAGGCAGCCTTGAACGGCAGCTTGAGCAGATCGTTTTCGGTCTTGCCTTTCACCCGTGCCCACCGCACCGGGCCCCGCTCCGTGGAGTCGGTGCTTCGGCCGGTGACATAGGTGAACACCATGCCAGGGTTGAGCCGCACCAGCGTTTTGGCAGCAGCCAAGGTGATGTCGTAGGTCAAATGCCGATAGCGCTCGGCATCCATGCCGACCGAGGAGACGCCAAGGCAGAACAAGCAGGCATCGTATCCCCTGAGCTGGGCTTCGATCGCCGAGTAATCCATGAAATCATCGTGCTGGAGTTCGTGCAGCTTGGCGTGCGCTTGCCCGGTCGGGCGGCGCCCGACCGAAAGCACGCTCTCGACGTCGGCATCGAGCAGACATTCGCGCAGCACGCCCTGCCCGACCATGCCGGTGGCGCCGAACAGGATGACTTTCATAACATGATGACGGCGAACGGGCCGGCGTTGATGGCAGCCGCTTCCGTGGTAGGCATGGCGACACTCCTCTGCAGATCAAATCGAAGCGAGGCGCGCCAACGCGCGCGACGCGTCGAAGATTTGTCGAAGTCAGTAGACCTCACACCGGCCGAAAGCGTCGCCAGGCGCCGATGATCATGAGCACGAAGAACACCAATACGATGCCCTGGACCACACCGAATACCGGTCCGGAGGGCGGATTGCCCGGCGCCAGCGCCGTCAAAGCCGGGATTTTGAGGAAGCTCTGGATCACCAGCACGAATACGTTGAAGTACAGCGACAGCAGCGCCGTCACCACATAGATCCAGCGCCACGGACCGGACAGCTTCGTGACATAGAGCGCGATACAGGCGATCGCCAGCAGCACCAGCGAGAGGGTGCCGATGATCAGCCCCGGCGTCAGCCCGTTGAAGGGAAACAAAAAGCCGGTGGCGCTGGTCAGGATCGTGAACAGCAGGAAAATAAAGGTCAGGCCGCCCTGCCGTTGCGGGCCGAGCATTCCGAACATCACGACAAGGCCCGCTACGATGGCGATCAGGCTGATGATCACATGAACCATCGTGAACGTCGCCAAGCTCATACCCAATATCATGATGCGCCCCCTTCGTTGGAAACCGGTCGAGGTTACGACGCAGTGGAAAAAATTGCCACACGCTTCATTTGCGGCTTCGGCAATGCAGGCATGTGCATCGGTGAAAGCCGCCTCATGCACGATATTTTGGCACGGCTGGCACAAACAGTGGCATCAAGGCGTCGGCCTAATAGTAGCGCGGGATCGGACCGCTCTGCGGCGTCTTGCGCTTCGACAGATCGAACAGCACCTGATCGACATAGCACCAGCCCCAGCCTTCCGGCGGATCGTAGCCTTCGATGACTGGATGGCCGGTCGCGTGGAAATGCGCGGTTGCGTGCTTGTTCGGGGAATCGTCGCAACAGCCGACATGGCCGCAACTGCGGCAGATCCGCAAATGCAGCCACCGACTGCCGCTTTTCAGGCATTCCTCGCAGCCGAGCGCGCTCGGCGTGACGGTCTGGATGCCGGCGACATGGCTGCAGCCCTTTGCGGTCATCTAATTCACACCTCGCGCATCTCGAAGAAATTCATCTCGACGCCACCGATATCCCAATTATAGCGACGGTTTTGCGGCATCGCCGAGATATCCGTGCAGCGCGGCGACGACCTGTGCGCCCTCGCCGATCGCGCCGCCGACGCGCTTGACCGAGCCTGAGCGGACGTCACCGACGGCGAACACGCCGGGCACGGTGGTTTCCAGCGGCGGCACCGGGCGGTCGCCATTTTGTCCGTTTTGAACGCCGGTCAGCACGAAGCCGGCACGGTCGACCTTGACGCCGCAGCCCTCGAGCCAGCCGGTCGCGGGATCGGCACCGACGAAAAGAAAGAGATTGCGGACATCCATTTTGTATACATCCGGACCAAGACGGCTGCGCCAGCGCACGCATGTCAGCGAAGCGTCCTCATCGCCGTCAAGGCCGACCACTTCGGCATTGAATATCAATTCAATGTTCGGCGTCGCCTCGATGCGCTCGATCAGATAGCGCGACATGCTGGCGCCCAGACCGCCGCCGCGGATGATCATGTAAACCTTGCTCACGTGGCCGGAGAGAAACACCGCGGCCTGCCCTGCTGAATTGCCGCCGCCGACCAGCACGACATTCTGATCCGCGCACAGCCGGGCCTCGATCGGCGAGGCCCAGTACCAGACGCCACGGCCCTCGAAGGCGTCGAGATTTTCGATCTCGGGCCGCCGATAGCGCGCTCCGCTCGCCACCACGATCGACTTCGCGCGCAGCGACTGTCCGCATTCGGTCGCCAGCGCAAACATCCCATCGCGCTGCGAGCAATCGAGCGATCGGATCGAAACCGGGATCAGCATCTCGGCACCGAATTTTTGCGCCTGGTTGTAGGCGCGCCCCGCCAGCGCCTGGCCGGAAATGCCGGTCGGAAATCCCAGATAGTTTTCGATTCTCGCGCTCGCCCCAGCCTGCCCGCCGAAAGCGCGCGAGTCGAACACGGCCACCGACAATCCCTCGGATGCCGCATAGACCGCGGTGGCAAGCCCGGCCGGACCGCTGCCGACCACAGCGACATCGTAGAGCTTGTCATGCGCGTGATTGGTGATCATGCCCATCGCCAGCGCCAGCGCGGTCTCGGGCGGATTGCGCAGCACCGTGCCGTCGGGGCACACCACCAGCGGCAGATCGGTGCGCGAGGCCGAATAACGCGCGACGAGATCGGCCGCGTCCTTGTCGATTGCCGGATCCAGCAGATGGTGCGGTTGCCCGTTGCGCGCCAGGAAATTCTGCAAGCGCGCCATGTCGCCGAGCGAGGCCGGCCCGATCAGCACCGGGCCGCCGACACCGCCCTGGATCAGGCTGACGCGGCGCAGGATCAGCGCGCGCATGATGCGCTCGCCGAGATCGGCTTCAGCGACCAGAAGCGCGCGCAGCTTCTCCGGCGGGATCAACAGCGTCTCGACATCGCTCGAGGCATGGCCATCGACCAATGCGACGCGACCGGAAAGCTGGCCGATCTCGGCCAGGAATTGCCCCGGCCCCTGATCGATCACCGGCGTGACGTGGCCAAGACCGTCGCGCTGGGTGATTGCAACCTGGCCCGACAGCACCACGAACATGCCGGGTCCGACCTTGCCGGTTTCGAACAGCGCCTCGCCGCGCTTGTAGCGGCGCACTTCACCGAAGCGCTGCATGCGCTCGATTTCGTGCGGCATCAGCGTCGGAAAGGTCTGCTCATGACGCGGAAACGCAAAAGACGCCACGCGATCGGCAGGGCTTGTCGTTGTGCTGTCTGCAGCCATGAATTCGCTTCCCGTTACCGGCCCGGCCCTTCCCCAGCGTCATCTAGGGAGGCGTCCACGTCTTCGGAAGATGCGGCGGCCGGATCGGAGCGCCCCCTCGCCTGCGATTTACGCCGCTTGAGATTTTCACGCAGCGCCAGTTTCAACCGGTCCTGTCGTGAATTCTTCGTTGGCTCCCCACTTTTTCGATCGTCCTTCATCCTCGACCCCTGAATTTGGAGTGCCGGATCATATTGGGTCTTGTTCGCCGGCCGTGCAATCGCCGCTATTTTTGCTTGAGCATGATCTCCGCGCAAACGCTTCGCGTCTGTCGCGAGGAAAACCGTTACCCACTTTGCGCTGACGCGGCCCTGCGGGTCCGGATCATGCTCTATTCCCGGGAGCATCGGGACGACACCGGCAAAATGATGGAATTGGCGGTCATGATTCGCCCGATCCGGGCTTGCTGGGGAAATCGGGAACCGGATTGGCGAGAAGTAGAGCCGAATGAAGCAGGCACGGGCGGCTCTTGCTGATTTTGGGTCATTTTGGGCCGTTCCCGGCCCCTGCGCGTGCTTGCGCCAGAGGGGGCCTTGTGGCAAGAACCGGCGCGCCTGTAGGGGTCCTTTTGGGCCGATTCTAACAGTCCCGGGCATGCTGCCGTAGCTCAGTGGTAGAGCACTCCATTGGTAATGGAGAGGTCGACAGTTCAATCCTGTCTGGCAGCACCAGTTTCCTCTTTAAAAATCAGCACTTCACAGATCGACCGCTCCCCTTTCCCCCAAGCTTGGGCCGTGAACGGAAATCGAACCTGCGCCAATGTGTGGGGGAAATCTCGGGGACTTTGTTCTTGGGCTGTTCGGTCATGGAGGTGAGCGATGCACGCGCCGCCTAACCCCTCAAGCGAAAGGGCGCCCCTGCCAGGACGCCCCGTATCGCAAAAGAAATCCCCCTGTAGCAGCATAGACTTTACCGAAGCAGTCAGCGAACTTCAAGCGGCATCATTGCGCCGTCGATTCGCTCTCGCACATTATCTCGCGGTCACGGTCGCCCATCTCGCTTGGGGAGGGCTGCCGCGATGAACCAGCACACAAAACCGCCGGCAGTGAACCGTGCGCCCTCAAAGGAATACACACTCGCTTTAATCCGCGTAGTTAGCCGCCGCCTCAAATGGATTGACGAGGAAGTGGTCGCGACTGGGGTGGCGCTTAGGGACGGTTTGATAACGTCCGCCAGGGCTAGGGAGATGGTCGAAGAGATCGCCCCCGGCTGCATCGACGCTGTTACTCTTTCGATCTTGGAAGGGGCGGCAGAATGACGGACGCATCCGAACTCTGGCGCGAGCATCTTCTCCTCACGGCCACGGGCACACCGAAGCCGTTGCTAGCGAACGCCATCACGGCTCTGCGCGAGGCTCCCGCCTGGCAGTTCGTGCTTTCCTATGACCAGTTCGCGATGGAAACGATCCTGGACGGTGCACCGCCCTGGGACTTCAAGACCGTCGAATGGACCCCGCGGGCGTGGGCATCGCATGACGACTTGCTGACGGCCGAATGGTTGCAACGACAAGGCATCTCGGTGAACACCCAGACGGCGGCCCAGGCCGTAGAGGCGGTTGCTCGTGATCGTACATTCCATCCCGTGATCAACTATCTCTCAGGCCTCGAACATGACGGCAGGGCCAGGTTAGGCACATGGCTTTCGACATGCCTCGGTGCCGATCAGACGGCCTACAATGAAACTGTCGGCCGGGCCATGTTAATTGCGGCGGTTGCACGGATATTCCAACCCGGGTGCAAGGTCGATACGGTTCCGATCTTCGAGGGCGCTCAAGGCGCGAAGAAATCGACCGCGGTCAAAGCGCTGTTCGATCCTTGGTTCAGCGATGAGCTAGCCGACCTGGGCTCGAAGGACGCCGCAATGCAGACCAGGGGCGTCTGGGGCATCGAGGTATCCGAGCTCGACGCGATGTCGCGGGGGGAAGTTTCCCGCATCAAGGCATTCGTCAGCCGCACCACGGACCGTTTCCGGCCGCCCTACGGTAGCCGGATCATCGAAAGCCAGCGGTCGTGCGTCTTCTGGGGAACGACTAACGCTGACGGCTACCTGAAGGATGAGACCGGCGGTCGACGCTTCTGGCCGGTAAAGATCGGCAAGATCAACGTCGAGATGCTTCGCGATATGCGGGACCAGCTCTGGGCGGAGGCTGTGATCTTTTACAAAGCCAATGTGCCCTGGTGGATCACCAAACAAGAAACCCAGCGTGACGCCGAGCGACATCAGCGAGACCGTTACATCGGAGACCCGTGGGACAAAGCAATCTCAGACTACGTGGACCTGTCCAGCGAAGTGACAATCGACGAAGTCTTGCGTTCAGCTCTGAGCCTCGAGATCGGTAGGTGTGGGCAGACCGGAAATGAACCGTGTTGCGCGATCTCTGAAGGCCCTCGGCTGTCACCGGATACAGGTCAGGACTGGTGCCAAACGAGTTTGGAAGTATCGTAGACCAGTGACAGATGACGACCAGACCGAGAACGTCACCGCTCTGAAACTGGTGACAACCAATGACCGGTGACACGAGAAACCACTGCGGCACTGGCTTTGTCACCACTGTCACCACTGTCACTACTTAGTTTCTATATGTGAGCAGAGGGGTGTTTCCTAGGGAGTTAGGGAATGACCAGTGACACCGGTGACAACTGGTGACCAACCTTTTGAGAGGCGATTAAAAATAGCCATGAGCGATAAGAAAATGGGAAATGATAGACCGCCACCGACCAACGATAACGGCCAGACCGTGACGGTTGTTTCCTTGAAAGGTGCCGGCCAGATTCAGCGGCGTGTCTGGCGAGCCTTCGTCACGCTTTCTGATGCGGAGCCCCGGACATCCGACCTGGCGGCCTGGGCTTGCCCTCGATGGACTGGCGAGCCGTTGCACAAGCAGCGGATAGCGATGATCTGCGCAGTGCCTCCGTGCAGCGTCAGCACGTCGCCCAGACGTAACTGTTACTGCAGGCCGGAAACAGGAACGGCCACTGCTTTTACAACGATTAGCAATGCCTTGGAGATCATATGACGGAAAAGACACCCATAAAGGTAAGGCTCGATCCCAATAAACCTGACGGCAAGTTTAAGCTGCTGGGCGGCGGGAAGATGGACGAGTGGAACAAGAGACTAAGCGATATCACCGTTAATGCGTTGCCAATCGCTCATTCGAAAAACAAAGATGCAATCACCGAGGCATGTCTGGCAGTCTCATACGGTGTGATGGATATCGCGCCGGCTGATCCCGTCGAGGGGATATTGGTCGCGCAATTGATGGCGGCGAACGAGGCCGCGCTGGCGATGTATCAGAAGGGTTGGGCGCAGCCGCCGGAGTATTTCCAGGCGCGGACCAAATACCTGCAGCTGGCGGATAAGGCCACGCGCACCGTCATGATGCTGACGGAACGGTTGGATCACCATCGGGGCCGCGGGCAACAACAGATCACGGTGAAGCACGTCACCACGAACAACGTCACCGCGGATCAGGCGATCATTGCCGATAGCGTGACAACTGGGGGCGCCGCTCGGGACAATGTCGCGCCCCCTGCGCTTCTGACAGTCAGTTCTGAGGCACCGATGCCTATCCTCGACGAGGCAAGGCTGCCCGTTCCCGTGGGGGCGGGGGAGGTGGAGAAATCGAAATGACCGACAACCCCATGCACCGTTGCAATGCCGCGCCCAGGTGCCAGGCTAAATCAAAGCGCACCGGCCTGCCTTGTCGATCGCCTGCGGTCGGTGGCTATCGCGTTTGCCGGATGCACGGTGCGCGCGGCGGCGCTCCTGAGGGAAAGAAGAACGGCAATTTCCGGCATGGCCGTCGAACGAAAGAGGTTGTCGAGGCATCGCGCTACATGCGGGAGCTGCTGCGCCTCGTGCGCGGGTTAGATTGAACGGGACATAGTTAAGCCCTGCCTCCCCAGGGACGGGGCTGCCATTATCAACCGATCGCTGCCATCCTCAGCGGAACCAAGGCGTGTGCGCCGTAATCGCCCAGGCGCGGCGTTGTGTGCGTTGCGCGTCCTGCAGAATGAGAGCGGGAGTCGCCAAGGGGGCGACCTAACGGCGACTCCCGACCCTGCCGACCGCGCGGAGATAGGGGTGTGCGGTCGACCGGGCTCAACGGCCAAGTGAGCGAGAGGTTGCTTTTGCCCATACCGAAACCCCGTCTGAAATCGTGGAGTAATCGGCATTGATTCTGTTGACGAAAGATAATCGTGCGGCGTCGTGTGCGTTGAGCGTCCCCGAGAATGAGAGTGGGGCCACCGGGCAGAGTCGCGACGGCCCAGGCAGCCCCTGCCGACCGCCTTGGTAGGGTATGCGCCAGTCGCGGCCGACCAGATTCAACGGCCAGGACGCCCGATAAGTTTCTACGGTGGGATCGCCCGCGCTGGAATATTGCGGACGGTCGTGCCTGCTGCTGCGGCGGGTGATTGATCTGATCCAGGCGAATGCGAGCGGTGCTGAGCTAGGGCCTATGCTGGAGACCATCGAAAATGCTTACGGGCTGACCAGGCGAAGCTGATCGAGGCTGAATGAGAGTGGGGCCGCCGGAGGGGTGACCAACGACGACCCAACCCTGCCGACCATCGGTATTGGGACTCGCGGCCGACTCGATTCAACGTCCAAACATCTGAGAGGTTTCTTGGTGGGGCCGCCCGAGTGGTATATTCCGGACGGCCCCTGCTGACATCGCAATGGCTCTGCTGCTGCACAGAAGCCCCAGCCGACATAAGGCTACGTTCCGTTAGGGTGAACGTTCCGCCGGTATTGGCGGGTGTACCATTTGGTACGCGAGGCTGAATGAGTTTCCACAACTCGGCAGATTTGGAAAGAAATCGATTGACGTTGAATCTGCAAATCAATTACGTTTTCCGAAAGTCAGGTTTCCATAAAGGGAGTTTCGGAGATGAAATACGGATACGCCAGAGTGAGCTCGAAGGCTCAGGACTACACGGCGCAGGTCGAGGCGCTGAAGGCTGCCGGCTGCGAGCGGATCTTCAGTGAGAAGGCGTCGGGCAAGTCCACCAATGGCCGGCCTGAGTTTGCCAAGCTGCTGAAGGCGCTGCTTCCCGGCGATACCGTTGTGGTGACGAAGCTGGACCGCCTGGCGCGTTCTAGCCGCGACCTGCACAACATCCTGCACGAGATGGAGGGCCTCTCCTGCGGCTTCGTATCGCTTGGGGAAAGCTGGTGCGACACCACGACCGACGCCGGCAGGCTGATGTTGACCATCATGGGCGGCATTGCCGAGTTTGAGCGTGGCCTGATCCGCAAGCGCACGGACGAGGGTATCGACCGCGCCAGGAAGCTTGGAAAGCGTTTTGGGCGGCCCGAGCGCCTTGATGACGGCCAGAAGCGCAAGATCGCGGACTTCTATGCGGCCGGAAAGACGATACCGGAGCTGGCTGCTGAGTACGAGTGCGGCGTCGGCACCATCTGGAGGGCACTTCAACCCGAAACCCAGACGGCGGCGTAAGGGGAACTAAACGCTGGATTGACCGGTGGATAGGCACCCGAACTCAACGAGACCGAACCTTGTGACTTGCCTTGCGGCGGTTCTTCAGCACCTATCAAGTGCTCTTCGGGCATGGCGACAGACGACCCGCGCCCGATGCTCAAGTCCTCAAGAGCTAGGCCGGATGCGAGCTTTTCTGTAACCCATCGCGGCCGCTTTCCGCGTCCAGCCCAAACCTGGCTCGGTTCATCCGGATTTGCGAACTTAGGAACGACCGGCGGATAGGGACGACGGGCCTTTAGGCGATCGGTCTTGGCAGGGTGCAGACTAATAAGCCGCTGCTCAAGCATCTTCTTCTCAGCAAGCATTTTCGCCTCGAGGAGTTTCGAAATCTCCTCGTAAATCTCCCACAGTTCTTCGACCGACATCGAAGCAAAGTTGGCCTTTCTAATCACTGGAGCTACTCCGATGAGAGCCCTCCAACCTAAGAAATGAGCATGATCAAGCGATATTAAAGGAAAATTAAATTTACAAATAGGGCGCGACCAGGTTCCCTACCTGGAACCCGGATGCTCTTGTTTTGCATGCATCAGCGGCGCCGAGTCAGGCAATGGATGCGCCCGCTATTCAATAGGGCCAGGCGCCGGTTGAGCTCTTCAATGCGGCTATGCAATAGTTCGGTAAGCTCTCGTTCGCTTAGGCTGAAGTCTTTGTTCGACGAAAGCCGCGCGGCTAGTTCTTTTTCGATGGCCCGCTTTTCCAAATGTTCGATGCGCATGGGAAAGGCACCTAGTCCAGGTGGATATCCGATGGCACGAAGAGTAACGGTTCGAACCTGAACAGTTCATGAATCGTGTTCGTTCTCAAAGCCGCCTGACCTCGGCACCACGACCCACTGGTCTGTGTCGACCACGACCGAATGGCGCAGCGATAATCCGCATCGGCAACTGGCGAGGGCCGGATACTCTCGCCTCGCCCCCAGCCTGATTTTCTGCTGCGTGTCATGGTTCAATTTGCCAAAATTCCTTCCCATTTGGATGTAAGACCACTGTGCGGACTGGAACGATTACCTCAACTTCCATGCAAACAGGAACAGGCGATCCGCTTCCGGCAGCGGAGATCTGCGCATGACCGACGAAACGACTGCCGAGAGCGTCTTCAGTATCGTTCCTAATGACCGAGGGCCGAGGTTAAGCGAACGCGCCATTGTCCTGGCTCGATATGTCATCGTGGGATCACGCGGCAATCCCGGAGCGCCACCGCGACTAAGTCGGAGCAACGGGTCTTCCCGCACCGACCGCTCGCAACATCGCCAGCCTGCCGCCCGTAATCACTTGTAGTTTGCCGGGGCTGGCGATCAGGTTAGGTTGGCGAACCGGCAAAGCGGCTGACTTCTTCAGCCAGCATTTGAAGCAATCCAGGTGTCGATCGACGCAATTCCGTAATCCGACCTATCGGCTCGCCGGCTCAAGGCTGCGTCAGTTCAGGTTGCCTGTATCGCCAATCGCAATCGATGTTTTCCAAGGCCACGCGGAGTGTGTCGGGTTTAAACCTGTTGATTAGCATACTGTGAAATTTCCCGGGTCTAACGCAGCATCATTGCGACATGCCTCAAGCCTTTCAATTTTTGGACTCAAATTTGACTCTCAACTCAACTCACTTTGGATGGCTAACTTTGTCTCCAATAGTTGTTTGGTTTGGAATAACCGTGCCGGTGGCGGGCACTACGACCTCACCGATACTTTGGGGTTGAACCATGACCAAATTTACGCTGCGTGAAGCCAGTCGTCGCCTGATAAGTGCCACCACAAAGGGCACCGGCGGTTACCAGTTTGAAGCCGCCGAACTGCAAACCCCGAACCTCACACCGGTCTTGGAAGCGCACATAGCCGCCTTGCTTGCCGTCTCCGAACTGTTGCGCGCGCAACTGACCGACACCCGCGAGGAGTGCGACCGCTGGCGGCAAAAGGCCGAGCGGTTAGCCTTCCCACCCCCGGCACCGGAACCACGCCGCCGCCGCCGCTGGTGGCAACCGGCCTGGGGGTTCTAAGGCGAGCCGTAGAAACGGATCGCTCACCGCAAAACTGCGATGGCAGTGCTCGCTTTCGAGGGATTTCGACCTCACTTTAAACGACGCCCAACAAACTCCGAGGGCAGAAGATACGGATCCCCATGGGGGTGGGACATGAATGTTCGTGATTTAGAGAGAATGCCTCTCGATGACCTTTGGAATTTGCATGAGAGGATCGTGGCGATCCTGGACGTAAAGCTCGTGCAGGAGACGCGAAAGCTTGAGGAAAAACTGAACGAGCTCGGCCGCAGATTCGGCAGAGCACCTCCGGGCCCTTCCCAGCGTCGCCCGTACCCAAAGGTCCAGCAAAAATATTGTAATCCAGAACATTCAGCGCAGACGTGGTCAGGCAGAGGTAAGCAGCCTCGCTGGGTCAAAACGTTAATGACCAACGGCGCAACCCTCGAGGACCTGCGAGTTGACTATGCCAAACTCATCCAAGATTGGCTCAAGCGCGCCGGCAGGTAGCACCGATTAATCTGAACGGCGCCGCCATCCACTGCTGATCGGCACCGCGGAAGTCCTACGACGGCGATGCGGCAACGAATGAGCATTCTCGATCAATGATTTTGCCGAATTTCGCTACAGCTTCGCATTGCAACATATTGAAAATGGCGCGCATTAAGGCTTTGACGTCGACCAGCATGGAACCATCATCTGCAAATTTCGTGGAATCATGATTGGTGACCGTCATGAAGTTGAACGAACTTGAGCGGATGTCCGTCGACGATTTGTGGAAGCTGCACACCGAGGTTGGCGAGGCCTTGGCGGTAAGGTTGGCGGCTGAGAAAAAGGTGCTTGAAGAGCGATTGAAACAGCTCGAAGCCAAACCGTCATTTGAAAGGCGGGTTGCTGCTTCCGAGCGTCGGTATTACCCGCCAGTCTTTCCAAAATTTCGCAATCCGGATGACCCGTCGGAAACCTGGGCCGGGCGAGGCAAGCAGCCACGCTGGCTTGCCGAGCAACTCAGGTCTGGGAAAAAGCTGGACGATTTTAGAATCGAGATGGATGCGGAATAGATTCGCCGCCATTCTCGGTTTCCAACTAACAAAAAGACCGCCCGAGAGCGGTCTCTGTTGATCATTCTGTTTGAAGGTTAACCGTTCGCCCAGGTCGAGAGACGATTTGCTTGCTCGTTGCTGCCATTTCAGCCAGGCGAACCTGCTTCCTCAGTTTGTTCACCTGTGACATTCTTTTTGGAAGATCGAACTGAACGCGCCGCAAAAACAGATCTCTACTCTTTTGGGAATCGACTTTCTGTCCCATTGCTACACCCTCCAGCCGGACGCAACTAAAGGATGTTAGCACTGAATTTAACGGCCGTCTGCACGGTTTTAGGATTAGGGGTTCGCCAAAGACAGCCGCCACCGACCTACCCGGCCGACGCACGGCAGTCGATCGAAGAATCCGTAGTCAGATGTGGCGACTGTTCGACCAGCAAAGCTCTTGCAGAGTGGGCTGGTAGTCCGCAATCGCGGTTTCCAAAGCGGTGCGGAGTGTGCCCCGTTTTAAAGGACAACGTCGGTGCCCTATTGCAGGCCTTAACACGCTCTGAGATTTCCCGGCGCTAACGCGGCGCCCTATGCCCTTCAAATTTTGGACTCAAATTTGACTCCCAACTCAAATTAATTTGGATAGGGCAACTGGGGTGCATTGATTATTTGATCTGGAGTTTTAGCCATGGGAACAGATCGTCCGCCGCGCGATCAAGCTCACCCCGCTAAACCGCCGCTTTGGGTTGCCGAACCTGTCGACAACTCTCTCTCGCTACTTGAGAATGCCCTTCGAGGGGATGAACCCTCACTTTGGGGCGGCGAACACACCGAAGACGTTAATTCGCTGATTGACGAGGATGCCCGGCTTCGCGGGCTTTTGGTTCAGCTATCGGACCTCATCCGCAAAAACGTCGTTCAGGCAAGATAACGCGGTTGCAGTATTATGGCAGAATCGTTTCCAGTGTTGGCGGGCGCATGCTCCGTGCCCTCGCGGCCGTACCTATCTAGGCAAACGTATGGGCAACGGGAGAAACGCGCAACTCGTAACCATGAGCAAATGCACGAATTTTGCCAGTTCCTTGCCGATGAGTGGAAGGGAAACCGTCAGCATTCTTATGCCGTTCCTTCCAGAGGAAAATCGCGGGGATGGTCCCGAACCGTTGATGGCAAATGGTCGGCGGCTGGTCTGGCGGATGCGGTATCGAAATACGCATGGGGCGGAAAAAACTTTTCTGAGAGTAAGGCCGAGTTAGATCGATTTGCAGCAGATCTACAGGCCGCTATTCAACAGGGTTCCAACAACGATGTTTGCGCCATCTTGCGGGCAATAATGCATTGGGGCGGTGTAGATAATAAATTTCGACAGAAGCGGACCTTTGAGTGGATCGAACGAAACGCGGATGAGATTTCTGCCAAGCTTTCGAACGCCGTCGATCTGATTAAAGACGAGCACGCCTCGCTAGAAGCGTTTGACGGTGTAAATCTGACAATGAACTCGACGATGACGAGGATCGTGAGCCTCGCTGACCCCGAACAGAAGCTTGTGATCTACGACGGTCGGGTAGCCGGTGCGCTCGGCTACTTCGTTGCCAGATTTGCGGAAGAACGAGAAATTCACCAACACGATCTTGCTGAACAATTGCTTTTCGCCGTGGACCGAGAGGCTAAACGGAGACCCGAGACGAACCGCATTCATTTTCCGGCCTTGTTCGGCTCGGCCAGAGATCGCTGCCATGCCTCGATGGTGCGATGGGCCTCGCAGCTAATCTGGCAAGTCGCGAAAGAATGCCAAGTGAGCCCGAGGGAAATCGAAGCCGCGTTGTTTATGTGGGGATATAACGTTAAGTGGGGATATTACGTCGCAGATGAACCAGAAAATTAGCCGGTGTAGACTTGCAGCTTGCAAAGCCCCGCAAATGGACCGACGAGGAGACCAAGCTTCTGATCGAACTCGCGCGGCGGAAGGAAAGAGTGCCCGCGATGGCGAGAGAGCTTGGACGTCACATCGCCTCCGTTAGACGACGCGCTCGCGAATTGGGGTTGCGTCTGCCGCCAGGCCGAGGTGAGGGGCAGCTTTAGGTTGCGCTGGGGGCGGCTTCCCTAGGCTTGCTTTTCCTACATACGAAAAGTCATGGCCAAACAAGGGAAATCTGTACACAAAAAGTCAATGGGACGCCCGCGCGGAATCAAGTACGGGGGGACTATCCCCGCTCGTTTCGAGGTTCAAGCCATGAAAGCGCTCGACGCCTGGGCAGAAGAGCAAGATGTTTCACGGTCAGAAGCCATCCGCCGGCTGGTCGAGATAGGGCTAAGGGCGAAGGGGAAATGATGGTCGCACGCATCGCCTGGATTGTTGCGCTAACGTTCCTCGGTCAGGTTGGATATGCCCAGAACCTCGTCGATCCTAGCAAGGTTGCTCCAGAGTATCGCGAGGCTGCGGAAAAGCGGCGGGCGGAACAACTTAAAATACGCGACTGCGAACACAAAGCCGATGAAGCCAAAGTGTTGCGGAGAGATCGGCTGGCACACCTTCAGAAATGTATGGACGAGAAATAAACCGTTACTGCCTTTCGGGAAGCCTGCGCTTGGGGTTCAGAAGTAACCCGAACGCCTAGGGGCTTGCCCCTGGGCATCCCGGATAGACGCGGCGCGTATTTTGCAGTGAAATATTGGGATCCTCTCGGCGGAAACCGATATGCGAAGGAAGAGGCGAACGCCGGATGAACTCACGGCGCTCATTAAGGACCGGGCAACGGCCTTTGGGCCATGGCCGGCGAAAATGACCATGCTGCTTTATCCGATGAACGATACCTGGGAGATCTTGGTCAGCCCCGGCAAAAACACCGCCGAGGAAGAATTCAGAATCTCGGTTCTTTGGATCGCAGCCCAGATGCAGGTTGAATTCGATCTTCGGCAATGACGGCGCTCAACCGTAGAGCCACCATCGCACCAGAAATAGCGCGCCAAGATATAGCATGCCGAGAGCAGCTGCGAAAATCAGCGTGAGCGGCCACAAGTTCGAGCCGCGAGAGAGGGCGTAAAGGCTGAAACAGAACGCGGGGACGGTCGGCCGCCAGTCGCCATCGACCGGGCCATCGCCACAGCGCCACCGGCTGCACCACGAAGTGGGCCGGCACGCCAGCCATTACCGACAAGCCAAGCATGCATCCCAGTCGCGGGAAATTAACGAACGCTTGGCGACGCATGAACTGGCAGGCTGGACAATTCCTCGTGCAAGATTACTTCCATCGCGCTGTCAGCGGGTCCGGCAGCTGGTATGCGTAGTCCACTCATCTGGTCACGTTCCCAACGCTATTGCCGAGGTCCGCGCAATCGCGAATGAGTTAGGCTGAGTTTACAATATTGAATGGAGTGAGATCAGTGTTGCCTGCAAGACGACATTGATCCAGATCAAAGGCTAAACTGCTCATTGCTGCTCGTTTGGCGCGGACTGTCCCGCTCATGGAGGGGGAATGCGCTTCTGGGTAATAACGATGCTTTGCTGTCTTTCGATAACTTCCGCGGCTAGGAGTCAGTCACTTTATGACGGCATCTGGAATGTTATCGTTCGGACCACTGCGGGGAGTTGCGAGCCGACCGCGCGCTACGCCGTGACGGTGGCAGACGGATTCCGGCCCTCAGAATGTCTCAGGCGCCGTCGGCCGCTCAGGTAATGTTCGTGCGTCGATTGGCGCGGCCTTTGCAAGTGGACAACTCGATGGCGCCACAGGGTCAGGTAAATGGAGTGGTGCTTCAGGCGGCGTTCCATGTAGTGGCAGATGGGAGGCGTCGCGACAATGAGTTGGCGGCCTCTTTCGTTGCGTGGAGTTGTCGATCGCACCGTCAACGGTGCCTGTAACGTGAAGGCGAAGTGGAAATGAAGTTCTGGAGATCGCTTCGCGCCGCGCTTTCTCCCAAAGGAACGCCAGTTCTTCTGGTCGCAATCATCGCGTTTCTAGCATCGACGCTTGTTATGATTTACCTACGAACTCGATGAGACTGGTCGCGCTCGGGCTGAAGGCGAAAAATGGTGGTCGAAATAAAAGTGCCGACGATCGCAGACGTCGGCGGCAGGCTGTCAATCGGGCGATGGTTCAAGCGCGTTGGTGATCCGGTCAGCATCGGTGAGCTCCTGGTCGAGATCGATACTTTTGATCTAACGCATAACATCCAAGCTCCAGCCACCGGTATTCTGTCTAATGTGTTGGTGAATGATGGCGGATTTGTCGAGCTCGGCACTGTAATTGGCACGATCGATCAGGTGCGACCGGCTTATAGAGCGGGGGTTGAAGGCGAAGAAATGAGCAACGAAGCAGATCCTCTCGCCCGGTTTGGCTTGGATGCTATCGATTTGCGCTGGACGATGAAGGACATCGCGGCCAAGCGTTGGCCTATGTTGAACCAGGAGCACGTCGAAAGGCTGATCGATCTGGGTTTAGTGGAGATGCGCGACGACCGGCCGGTCCTTACGATCGCGGGGCAGAACACGGTCTGGGAGGGGTGATTGGTCGCCTCTCGAACGAAATGATCCGCAGAGCGACCGCCTTCGTTTTGTTTCTGCCCGCCCGGCTGGCCACCGAGTTGGACACGGTGCAAGATAGAAGCTGGGGTTGAAAGCGACGGGACAAAAATGGACCTGCTTTCGTCGATCCAATTGCCGCATTGGCTAATGATTGCTGGAGCCGTTCTAATAGCGCTGGGCTTCCTTGGCCTCGTCGTTACCCGGAACAAAGCGACTAATCTCAATTCAGAACCATCTGTGATGCGTCCACAGTTGCCGCCGCTGCCAAGACTGCTCGATTCCTCGCGCCAAAAGGGCAACGATGACAGGCCATCCGCCGGCTTGTGAAGCTTGGGCTGAACGCGCGCGAATAGAAAACAGGCAGACCGGTACAGTTGCGCTATGATGGAAAACAATGGACACTGCTCTCATTCACACCATTAGTTTGCTCGGCATAGCTATTATCGTCGCGATCATCGTCCGGCGCATGCGTTTGCCATACACGGTAGGGCTCGTTCTTGCCGGGCAGGGTCTCGCGGTGGCGGGGCTCGAAACGGGCGCAATGCTTACACACGACTTCATTTTTGAAGTCATCCTTCCACCACTTTTGTTTGAAGCCGCCTTGAGCATCCGCTGGCGCGAACTTCGACAGGACATGCTACCAGTTGTAGTACTCTCAACGCTCGGTGTGGTCATCACAGCCGTTGTTGTCGCGGCTGGCATGGTAAACTTCTTGGCTTGGCCTGTAGCACCCTCTGTCATCTTTGGGGTGTTGATTGCTGCAACCGATCCGATCGCCGTTCTTGCCATGTTCAAGGACACCGGTATCAAGGGCCGCTTAACAGAGGCCCGTCAGCGTGAACTGGCGGGCCTGCCTTTCCCTCAATCCTTATCGGATCGGATCAGCTTCAGCTTCTTCGGCGTCAATGCCCGATCGATCGCACGCTCGGCTTCGGACACCGCTTCAGCCTTGGTCGCTGCCTGTCCTGTTACTGGACGCCCATTGAGTGCGAAGCCCCATTTCCAGAGCTGCCGGCCGAGGCCTTGAACGATCGCAAATTCGACGTTGCGGTGCTTCATCGGAACCTGCTCAAAGAACGGCCCCAGCGCGGGGTGCAGGCTGGGGCCGGTCAAGTTTGCTCGTGGTGCGGGGACCCGCACCATTACAGAACTCGCCACTTCGACAGGCGTTCCTATCAAGCCGTGTCTCTAGCGGGCACGCCCCCTGTCCACCCCGGCGCGAGGCCGCTTTTTGGGAGGAACGTCTTATTGAGTTCGTTGTTCTGGCGGCGATGGAATCTTGCGAGGAGCGGGACAGTCCCGGCAACAGGCCTAGCAAATCTCCAGCACAATGCATGGCGCGGCCCGCGCTGAGTCACGGTGCCCCCATTGAGTAAGCAGCGCTAGTCCGGATGCTAAGGAGCAATCAATACCCCGATCCCGACACTCGTTAGCACCACGACGACGATTAGCAGGTCGATCCTGAGCCAATTAGGTACGCGTTCACTCACTGGTACGCCCTCCGTGACAGTTCTATATACCCGCGCTGGTCAAGGTGGTGTGTGAACTAGCTTACAGCCTCTCGTTCAGTTGCGTCCAAGTCATAATGTCTCATTCATAGGATTTTGCATGACGACCCCCGACAGCCGCCCGCCAGTCAGGCGACCCCGGCGTAGTAACGACTCGCTCTCGATTGTGCGCGGCATCAAAACCGCGAAGGCAATTTATTGGACATCATCGAAACTCCAAGGCTTCCGCCCGGTGTGTACAGCACGGCCCGGGCGGAGCACTTCGCAAGGGCTCTGAAAGCGCTCAAGAACTGGCCCGAACGGACCCCAGAGCAGATCCTCGATGAGGCCGCCCGCACCAATCCGACGTGGCGACCGATTGAGCGACGCTGGTTTTGGCCGAAGTCGATGCTGACAGTCATGCAAGAGCATGCTGACCGGGCCCCATCAGACGGAATCGACGCCGGCAAGCTGCGGAAAACGCTTGCAGGCATGGATCGTCGCACGAAAGAAAGGTTCATAAATCTCCTGGTTGAGCAATTGCCGGAGAGTGCGGAGACGAGCAGAGAAACCCGAACGCCGCCGCTGCGTCGAATATCCGAACAGTGGGTTGGCTGATGGAGCGGCGACATGGCCGGATTCAATCGATCACTGATTATCCAGCGTCGCTTGATATGGAAGTGCCGCGGGCATTTGCGCGCCGCGGCTCCCGGGTTCAAATTTATCCGTGATAAAAATGCCAGCCCCGGGGTCGTCAGACTGACCCAAGTTTCGTTGCCAAGGTATTGAAAAAGCGGTTCCGCAGAGCGGAACACGGACGGTGTTGCAAAACGGGGACAGAGATACGGCAGCGAGTGTCAACGAAGCGGTCCCGGCACGGGGCTGGCTGGCGCCAGGACCGCTCCTTCGCCCAGCGCAACACGAACAACCTACGGGGAAAACAGGCGGCAGCTGGGCGACACCATGGTCTCGCAGGGAAGTTATGGTGGTTTAATCTGTCAGCGGAAAGGAAGCATCAATCGGTCAACTCTATCACCTCATATTCGAACGCCACGCCTTGAGGGTCGTTTTCCTCGAACCATCTGTTGGCAGCACATTCGCTGGCGAAGACCTTGAATTGCTCTTTGTCTCCGACGTCTTTGCTCAAATCGATGTAGATAAAGACGGTCATGGCTGATCTCTTTTCAGCTTGCGCTTGCCCCAATGGGTTTCTTTGCGATCAGTGAACACCCGCTCCTTGTGCCGATTGATGGCCTGTAGCGTCGCGATAAAGGCGTGCATGATTAGATCTTGCCCTTCGGCCGCCTGGGTGATGATGGTGGCCGCGGTCACGACGGCGGGATGACCATGCTCGGCCTTAGGGATGGCCTTGCCGAGATATTTGATTGCGTCGCTTAAGCGTCGTGCCGTCCGGCAACGTGATCGGCTCTCAAACTCTCCGCTCCAGCCTGATTTGCGAGCGCTGTCAGAAATGGTTCAGCGCCAACCTATTTGCACTGCCCTTTTTTCTTGCGCTCTTCGATCGTTATCATGCAGTTCGAGTTGCAAGCTTGCCCGGCACCTCCCTGGGGATTCCGCTTCTGGCAGTAGGCTATACAAGCATTCACGTCGCAATTAATTGCCGGGGCCGCAGAAGCGGCGCTGACACCAAAAATGAAGATCGTGGACAACAAGGCGAGCGACAAACGACGTGACATCAATACCTCCGGCAAAATTATTATGACAAAGACGGGTGCGCAGATCAAAGTACCGACTAGCTTAACAAAAGCTCGATCTCCTGTGAACGTTATTGTTCACGCAAAGAGATCAGCGCCGGCCTGGGTGAACTTCACGTAAGTGCCGAACTCGTGCTTCCACAGCCAGCCTTTGGTGACGGCATAGGCGAGGACAGCACCATATTCGGCGGGGGAGCCACCGTCGCGAAACAGAAACGGGCCGTTGATTTTCTCGATATGAATGCGGCCGTCTTGGACCGCCTCGGTCTCGTTGGCAATTTCGAGCAGCTTGCGGGCGGCTTTTTCGGGATCGTCGAAAGGGCGATCTGTAGTCAGTTTCGTGCGTGATGCGGGTCCGTCATATGGGCGGCGTGAACGTGGGCGCTGGTGCACTTAATGTCGATGTCTGCACCGCAGAAGCAGCGCGCCCGTCCATTTGTGGACTGCGTCGGCAGCGAGAGGCCCGCCTCGTACATTGCATATTTCCAGGCCGTCCAAGCGCGCTGGCGTCGATATTGTTCAAAGTCACCTTCCGCGCAATTCGACAGCTACGTCGTCCAGGCGGTTTCAAAATCGGCCCGAGCCTCGTCAAACGTCTCGGCCGTCCCATCGACGTGTTGGCCGCGATGCGACATCGGGTAGAAGCCGCACTGCCAACCCCTGATCAACATCGACCGGAACCCGGCTCGAGCCGCGATCGTGCCCACGCGAACGTCGCCGAAATAGATGTGCCAGCAGTCTTGGCGTTCTGGATATCGGCGGCGGGTGAGGACGGGCATGGCCCATTGAAGCGCAGCATGGATGCCACTGGCAAGCTAGCAATAGTGGTGGTGCGGTACATTGGAAACAAAAAGACCGCCCGAAGGTGGTCTCTCTGCATCACAACTCGGGGCGGTTGATCAGACTGCGAGCGCCGCGCTTTGATTACGACGGTGATAAGCCATGAAACCGATGCCAGCAAAACCGAGGATCAGCATTGCCCATGTTGACGGCTCGGGGACGCCGGTGACCTCCTGGACGAATGCATCGGCGATCACTTGATGGGCCGCTGTCGTTGGATGAATGCCGTCCCAATACTCATACCTTTCGCAATTCGCGCCGGCGACGGCTCCGCAGGCATCTGTCACATTGGTAAATTTGAATTCTCCAGGATTATTGAAGATCGCGGTGCCCAGACCGTAAATGTCAAAGATTGATACGTCGGCTACGCCAGCTAAATTGGCGTAGAGAGCCGCGTTCATAGCCTTGACGAGGGCGTCTGCTGCGCCCGCCGTAGACCCTCCTGCCACCGCTGGCGAGAGAGCGAGATTCGGAGTGTCCCAGACAACGATATGCTGTGCCCCGGCATTTTTGAGGCTTTGGACGATGGAATCGATGTTGGCTATGTACCCTGCGATACCTTCGGGCAGTCCGGCTCGCGCGTCGTTGCCGCCGCCCTCAATGACATAAAGCGCGGTTGGCGATGCCGTGTTGCCACCCGCTGTCGAAGCTAAGTATTGATTTGCCTGGGTGAGCAAGCTGTATGGAAAGGGGCTCCCAGCCGGTCCGGTGGTCGCGCCCCCAAACGCGTAGTTGGTACCTCCCGCTAGCGAAGGCGCGGCCGAGACGCCAAGCGCCGTTGCAGCGTAGGTCGCCCAGACAGGTCCGTTGCTGTAGGTTCCAGCGACGGCCGGCGTTAGATAGGGAAAAGTGGGAATGTAAGAATTGTCCTTTACCGTCTGCATTTGCGCGCCACCGAGCATCAAGGCATTGTTTCCACTGTCCGAGAGGCTGTCGCCGAAGATGACCATTGAGTCATAAACGATGCCGGCTGTCGCCGGCAGGCTCGCCAATGCGAGCGCAGTGAAAGCTATTAAGGGCAACGCCCTCTTCGAAAACGCACATTTCATTGACGCCACCATTCCTTGTTTCAAAGCTGCTTATTGCATCGGGTCGTAGCGGCTACGTCAACTGCTTAACTTTCATCTCGTTTCGCTGCACCGCACTTGCGAGCGCCGGGCAGCGAGCGACGCAAACCAAAAGACCGCCCGAAGGCGGCCTCTGATCGCGGGCACCCATTTTCGATCACTTCCCCTTCACCTTCAGTCCGACCTCGCCCTAGCGTGGCCGTTTTTAACTTCGTCGATGGTAGCCTGCAGAAAGCGCGCGATGTGTTCTGGCGTGGCGCCCATTGCAGTAAACTTTTCCACAGTCTCGACCATGACCGGCATCATTTTGGCGGTTAGATCCTGCCGTGCCGTCTCTTCCCGTTGAGCTTTCAGCTTGTCGCCAATGTTCACTATGTCAGCCATGAAACCTCCTATCGCTTAGCCTTCAGGCCGATCTCAACCAGCCGGCGGATGGCGGTTGCGAGAGGGGTAAGCTATGGGGTTAGGGCAGCCTTATCGCCCGCTTCGTAAGCAGCGACCCGCTGATTGCATTCCGCGTTTTCGGTCGCCCAGCCCTTGTCAAACTTGTAGGCCTCCGAACACCAATCTAGTGGTTTCAGATGAGCCTTTTCACGCTCCAAATTCGTCTTTTGAAATTAGTGACGAAGACGGCCTTTTCCTCGTTTGACTTTGTGCTTTTGTAGATCAAGCCACCAACGAGCGCCGCAGCGCAACCGCCCAAGTTTAAACACAGCACAACGAGCGCTGTAGCTCTGATCAGAGTTATCATGACATTCCCCCACCCCGACATATCCAAGCCTACCCACTGCGGGAGAGCAAGTGCCCATGCACTAAAACAATGGGGTAACCTGGCGGGTTTTACAGGCCATGCGGTGTAACGCTCGCGTGGTCTTTGTCTTGCCTAGCGTCTTTGCTGGCGTTGTGAGCAGGGACGCATGAGTGCGGCACAGATCGTAATGCGCGACGTACAGCGCCACAGGCGACTCAAAATCAACTCGCGGCTATGGACGGGCGATGCCCCCGTCGACAGTCGCCGGTTTGTCTAAACGTTCGCGCCGCGATTTCGGCCGAACTTTGCGAGGCCATATCTGGATCAATTCGGTTAGGCTCTTAGGAACAATTTCAAATATCCTGCGTACGTTTAAGGGCGGCGTTTAGCATGCGTCGCCATGTGCGTTTCTAGGACGGCTTCCCCTTCTCCGATGAGCCTCGCGTCATGCCGCTTTCCCTCCAACACCGTCACGCCGTGCTGCTTGCCGACCGCACCCACGATGTCCCCACCATCACCACCGTTGTCACAGAGGTACTGGCTGCAAACCCGGAAACGACGCCTCTCGATATCGAAACCGCGCTCCGCGCCGCAGCCAGCCAAACGTACTTGGTGGCCGACACGGCCGGGTTCAAGATTGTGCTCGGTACGCCGGCCTGGCACGCCGCGCTCGCTGATGCCGGGCTGACGATCGAGCAAAACTGGGCGGCGCTAGCAAGGAAAAACACTGGCGCTGCTTAAACTCCGCTCAATCGGCCTTAGCGACTTTTTACAGCTGAAGCAGGCAGCGCGTCGCAGGCTGTCAACGTCTACTCGGTTCGTCCGGGACTAGCCGCCGCCGCGAACTGTTGCTGCGGATGTACCAGCAACAGAACGCGGAGAGCCGCTAAGTCTCAGCCGCCCTCGACGATCTGCTGTAGCGAATCCGGCAGTTCGCGATTCTCTTCGGCGCAGCGCTCGCGTAGCTTTCGCGCTATCGCTTCGGACACGTCGCGAACCCAACCCTCGGAGACATTAAAGCCAATGACGCGAATCGGGTTGCTGTACTGGCCTTCCCACAAATCTTGGATGACAGCATCGAGATCGGTGTCTTCAACGTTTGTCTCGCGTCAGGCACAACCCATTCGGCCGAAGTCGTCAAGGACCAGATAGACATCCCGGTCGATGCCGGGAACGGTCGATGGTGGCGCAGGGTGATCAGAGTAGCGCGGCCGGCAGTGTAGCCTCAATTATGCGCTTGGGGCCGCCCCCCATTGCGCAACCTCGCAAAGGACGGCCCCAGCGGCTAATTTCGATGCTATCGCCTTGCGGATGATTGCGATCCGCTCGGCGGCAAAATCCGAGCGCTTTGAGTGACGGTCAGATCAATCTCATTGGTTACGTGGCTAAGGCTGTTGCAAGGTTACTTGGCTCGCGAGTTTTTCCCTAACGCCACTTCGGTATTCCAGCAAGTAAGGGTTGGCGCTCGCGTTAACGTGCGAATGAAGACCGATGACGTACGCCGGAATCATGATGTCAGTATCAATTAGCGGCGCCCCCGCACAGCTGCCGCTACTATCAGTCTAAATTTTACTTCTAGGATTTTTGGTTGAAAGCGCCTTCGCTGATCAAGGAAATTGAGTACATCGTGAATCGGCATAGGACCACCATAGGCGGTTTTGGTCATGATCCAGTGTCAGCTTGGCTGAATGTTTTTTGTACGGCTATCCCCGGAGAGTTTTCTCGATTGATCAAAAGAAGCCGTTCAAAATCCGATAGGCCGAACTGATGCCCAGCCGCGTCTTTAATATGAACCTCCCAACCCAAGCTCTCCAGCAGGCGAGCTTTGTCGACCGTAGCATCCGCGCTGATGCGAACAGTGACGACGCTCTGTCCGCTTTTCGATGCATGAATTGCGAATGTCATGGCACCCTACGAGTCTCCACCATACATGATATTCGGGTGCATTAGAGGTGTCGTGACAGCGCATGCCTATTGCACCGCAGCAATCCGGTGAACACCCCGGGCTGCGTTGCTTCTCCGATGGCGACTAACGGACAGGCCAACCCCGGAAATCATTGTTGTAGTTGATCGTGCTTTTGTTCCACCGCCCTTATCGCCAGGTTAATAAGCCGCAGCCGGTTCCTCACGCCCGAGCGCCAGGCGACTGCTATGGTATTGGCGGCTAAAGTCTGTGTTTCCCGGAAATTGGCCCCTTCGTCAGTGTGTATGAGATAATCCATGGCGATGTTGAGCGCATCGTCCATCACGTTGTCGAATTCGCCAAACGGCCAAGGGTACATGGCAAGGACTCCCAAGAGTCCGCTATCCGACATAAAGATTTTTTGTTTGATTTAGGTCAAAGCCCCGAAGCCGGACCGGGCCCCAAACACGCAGGGAAGGAAGCCTCTCTCTGCCTCTCGGACATTGACAGGTTTTCTTCAATGCTGAACTGCGGACGCTTTTGGGTTGTTCTTCCACACCCGAGGGCGTCCGCTTGCGCTTTGTGAAAAAAATGACAGCGGTGGTGACATAGCTTCAGCGACACTCTCTCCTAGCAAACGGCTTTCAGCTCGCTAACAAATAATCATTTTGAAGTAAGTTTTTGAAGATTTGGTGCTGTGCCTCCCCGCTGAAAAACAAGAAGATCAAGGGACGGAGGCTCATCTCCTGTTAGAATTGAAAGGCAAGCATGCGCCTGCCCACGGTGATGCGTCTGGTGATTGAAGAGATGCATCAAGATATCTCCGAGAACCTGCGACTGGGGCATTCCTGATGCGGTCCGATAGCTGTGCAGACCTCTCAACGCTGCTTCATCGTATTTTTCGATGAGTGTTATGAGCCGTTCATCCTCTACAATACGTTCACGGGCCAATTCCATGCGGTCTTCATACAAGATGGCATCTAGATGGTTTGGGTGATCACCTTCACCTGTCAATCGTTTCAACCAGAGGCGGTCCGTCAGCAGCAAATGATTGAGTGTGCCATGAAGGCTACCGAAGAAGACGCCGGTGTGAAACCGGTAAGACGGTTCTGATATATTAAGCGCCCCGGCATAAAGACGTGCGTTAGCCCACTTGTTGTAAGCCGCAAACTGTTTGAATTGGTCCACAGACATAAGAGTGCCCTTAGGCGCTAGGAGCGGCTCAAATATCCGCCTGCGTTGCTCTATCTCTTGATCTCATGCGTAAGTTGCAGTAAATCCGCATTGCGCCGCGCTAACCAAGTTTTCAGTTTTAATTCACCGTTAGCATTCCGCCAAGAATACCAGCTTATTGGTCGTCTCGAGATGGAGACGTCCATATGCCCCTGATGAAATATTTTGTTTTCGTCGGCAGCGCTCTCGTCATATTCCTGTTGACGATGAATTGGTTTCTGCCCGAACCAACGGCCGAACCTGTTTACAGCAGCATCGAGATGCCCGTCATCAGGATCAGTTCAATCGAGACACTGCCTGAAAGAGTGGTCTTCGATACCAGTATGCCGAATATGGCACGGCCACCGAGCGTTATGCGAGGTGCGGTACAGCCCCTACAATCGGCGTTTACATTTGAAAAGATAACGCCCGGCTCTTTGCCAGCATTTTCGACGTTAGCGCAGGTCGCCCAGAAGACGATCATCGAAAAACGTGGCCCTGCAAAAGTGACCGCAAAACGTGACCCCGTAAAAAAGGTGGCCGCCAATCGAGGGGCCCGACCTGCGTCTATTGCAGTTGTGAAGGACTACCCCATACGGGAAGCCGAGCGGGATACTAAAACGCCCATCAAAATAGCTGAGCAGGATACCAAACCGCCCGTCAAGACGACGTTTCTAGAAGATATGGCTGGGCGCGTTGGACAAATATTCAAGGTGAATTGAAGCTCCGTGCGCCGGTAGTGTCAGCGGCTGCTCGCGAGCGCTCTAGGTGGTGTGGACACTAGCGCATCCATAGAACGATAGCTGCAAGAGTGACGACGGCGCGATAATTTCGAGCGGTCTTTTCGAAGCGGGTTGCGACACGTCGGAACTGTTTTAGCTTTGAGAAGCAGCATTCAACGAGATGGCGCTGGGCATAGAGATGCTTGTCGAGCGGATATTTGAGCGCGCGTGAAGAACGACCGAGCATTGACATGCTTCATGACGACGAGTTTTTTGGCGGCGAGCGTTAGGCATTTCACCGCAGTTGGCCCATCGGGCTTGGTATGCTCCCCTGTTGGAACGCCGTTCTTCCTGATCGGACGCCCCTGAAGTGAGGCGTCCGTGAGCCATTTCAGCCGCTTGAGTAACCAAGCCTCATCGAGACCAGCCTCATTAGTGGCTATCTCGCGGGCCTTGCGCTCGTCCTCGTAGCGATCCGCTGCGATTTCCGCCACCCGCGACACGACTGCGGGACTTGTACATAGCCGGTGCGCGTTTGCTGGCTGGTAAGCGTACCCACCGGCCCTGTATGCATCTGCCTGACTTTTCCCCGCCGCTAGGGCTTGGGCGACAATTTCATGACCGGGTTTGCGAAGTGCTGGCATCGGGTGGTCTCGTGCTTGGACTGCTGTCCCAACTTATCACGAAATTATCTGTCTTCGTGTCGCAATTCGAACGTGTCCTCGGACGCGCGAGGGCAGGCCGCGCACCACGAGCCTCTCTGTGCAGTCAGCTAACATCATTGAGAGGAAAAGAGCCGGAACTCGGTAGTGTCAATTAGGTTAAGCCTCGCCGCAAACAAAAAGACCGCCCAAAGGCGGTCTTTTTATTTCGATTAAAGTTTGATCAGGCTGCGAGCGCTGCGTTCTGATTGCGACGGCGATAAGCCATGAAGCCGACGCCAAAGAAACCCAGGATCATCATCGCCCATGCGGAAGGCTCTGGCACGGCCGGCGAGAGGAATCCGGGAGAAGCAGTAACATTTTGAACAGTGAAGGCACCGCTATAACCGAGCGGATTGGTTGACGGAAAAGTCGGATCGCCGGTGCAACAATAGTCGAACGAACCGTAGCCCGTGCCACCTAAGGTGTAAGTGATGAGCAGGTCTGAAAAAATTATGGTGTTATGATAATTGAAGGTTGGAACACGAAAGCTTTCGGTTAGGTTTTCGCCACTCAGGGTGATGCTGGCGGATCCAAAGGGAGGCATCAACAAGGTATTCCAGGAACCCAAAACACCCATGGTCGCTTGAGCGCTGAATTTGCCTGGGGCTGGCTCTGGAGGTGGCACCTGAAATGCACTTGTTTGCAGCGTAAAGCCGGTCTCCGTAGCTTGGTAATATCCGGTCGAAGAATCGAGCCAAGTAGTAATAGTAGTCGGCCCAATAAGGTTGGTAACGTCGGCAGCCGGATTGAAAGGTGTGAGGCTGGTGATCGTAACGGCATAGTCAATGCGGATGATATCGGCTTTGACCATTCCAGATGATATGCCGACGATGAAAACGGCTAGGAGCGCAACTTGCGGCCTAGATTTCATTGGTTGCCTGCTCGTTTTGAATAAGCCCATCCCACAGCTTAGATTAAATATACCCCCATCCCACGCTCCCGCGCCGGTTCCGTCAATTGCCAGTTGCGCAAGAATAGGGATTGACTTGGTCATTTCGAGGCTCGGGGAACGTCATGGCCTCCAGAAGCGTTGCCGTCCAATGGGAGACAGCCAATGAGGATGCTAGCTAGTCTTGCTCTTGCTCTGACTGTGATTTCGGCACCTACGTTCGCGCAGCAATCGGGCAGTCCCCAGGATGGCTTCTATTCTGGCCAAACCGGTGGCCCGTCGAATGGTCAGGTAAGCGGACGCGTCGACGGACGCGCCAATCTCAAAGAGGGCGTGCCGCCGGGCGCCGGCGACGAGGCCAAGCGTATCCAAGGATTGCCCGATCGGCCGCCACCGCTCAATGCGGAAGCAATGGATCCAATCGTTCGCGCAAACGCCCCAAGGTGAAGCTAAGCAGAAACGCCCCTCTCCTTCATCGTCCTGCGATTACTTGCTCGCGGGCGCTTGAACCGTGATGCGGTAGGAGGCAATCGTAGTTTGGATAGCACCCGTATCAACTTCCATCTGTATGGAATCGGTGCCGACAAAATCCGGCTTAGGCAGATAAAATAGGGCGAGGGACGGTACTTTTCTGGCCGGACAATCGCCGGACGCCGCGATCTCTATCGCCGTGATCTGCATGCCAACTGTCCCGTTGAGGGGTTTCTCGCGAAGCATAGGAAATGGCTGAGGAGTAGGCTCCGTGCTACAACCGGCGTTAGTCCCTAGAAAGTTCGCAAAAACAACCGCCTTTCCTTTTTCAGTTTTCAGTTCTCTTACGTCATCGGCTTTGGCCGCCGTTGCTAGTAGCGAGACAGCAATTGCGAGCAGCATCCATTTGAATTGCTGGGTCATTGGAACCGCCTCCACGTACACAAAGCAGTGATAGTCTGTGTCAACGGATATTGCTGAAAGTCACCTTTTGTACGTGTCTTTCACTGTCATTGGATTCCGATTCTACGTCCGTAATCTGGCCTGAGTAGTAGTATGGTTGCGAGGCTCTAGCCATTTCGGCTTTAGCGAAAGCGTAGTACAGCGCAACAGGCTTATTGTTTAACGCTGCTTCCGTCGTCCAGAAAGGAAGCAAGTCTCGCTTCAAATGATCTAGCCAGGTATTTCCGGAATATCTGGAATCAAGTCCCCAAGCTGGAGCGATTGATAGAAGAAACAAAATTGCGATTGGTGAGAGGTTCATTGGCCGCCAGCTTTCGTTTCGAAGATTGTCCTTTTGGCGCGCGCGAGGTCGATTATGCGAAAAGGTCATTCCACGTTCCGGCGCCAGGCGAGTCAATAGAGCAAAAGGCACAACGGGACCCGTCGAGGCGGCGCTCAAGACGCCAGCCAACTTCTCACCTAACGGTCAGCAATCAAAGTCTGGGTCGGGCGGCGGAGCACCGCCTTGCACCACAGACCCTGAACAGGGAGGTAACGGTGCAAGCCAACTACGAGGCGATATTTGCGCTACGCGGCCGACTGCCGGGATGGGTAACCAGCAAGGTGATCGTTCACTACCTCTCGCGTTCGCTGCCTGGCGCGCGGTTCTCGGGTGTTTGCAGGCGGGTCGTCTGCTTCGCTGGAAGTGAGCGCATCCGGAGATAGCACCGTCGGTGATCATTTCCCAACGCGCGGTACCGGGAAGCATCTAGGCAGGAGCATGGCACTCCGTATCCGCTTCTGCACGCTGAGGAAGGCAGCCCGAGCATTGCAGCAAGGGCCTGATGAAGCTCCGCACTGCGGATGCCGCCATATCGCCGGAGAGCCGTAACCTTCCGCATGGCGGGGTTGCTAATGCAGGACATGCACCCGTTGCAGCTGGAAGTGAACGCATCCGGAGATAGCACCGTCGATCATTCCCCAACGCGCAGTGCGTGACGATCGAAAATCACGGTCCGACACGATCGTGTGGTACGATCGCACTGCTCTTTGCGGGTAGACGAGACAGAACATTAAATACTGGTAATCCTACCACGACCCCGCGTGAATCGAGGACCGACCAATGACGCTGCGTGTCCTGGTATTGATCGCCGCCGTGCTCACGGTCGCTCCGGCTTTCGCACAGGGCGATCTCGCGCACGCGCCGATGCAGCTTACCTTGCAGGCGACCACCGGTTCTCTTGGCGAGCGGTGCCGTCGGATCGAGACCACGGATTCCATGGTGGCGGTGTCGCTGCACCGTACCTTCCACGACGATTTCGACACCCATCCGCTGGCGGGCGACAGATGGGTGCCTCACTACGCCGGGGGCGCGGCGTGGCCGGAAGCGCAATATTGGGGTGGCGACGGCTCGGACTTCAAACGCAAGACCGCCTGGAATGGCGAGCAGCAGATCTATGTCGATCCGCGCTATGGCGGGCGATCGACCACGCCGCTGGGGCTCAACCCGTTCAGTGTCCGGGATGGCATTCTCTCGATCGTCGCGAGCCGGACCCCGCCCACACTCAAGCCGGTGCTCTTCAACAATGAATACACATCGGGCATCCTGACGACCCAGAGCAAGTTTTCGCAGAAGTACGGATATTTCGAAATTCGTTCCAAGATACCGATCGGGATCGGCGTGTGGCCTGCGTTCTGGATGCTCGCCGATGACGGTGGCTGGCCGCCCGAAATCGACGTGATGGAAGGACGCGGGCAGCGGCCCGGCGACCTCGTGATGACGACGCATTGGCGGATCCCGGCCACCGGCCGCGTCGAATCCTGCGGATTTGACTTCCAGCGGGCGGACGCGGCGACCGCATTCCACGATTACGGTGTGCTGTGGCAGCGCGACCGCATCATCTATTTCATCGACCGCCAGCCGGTATCGGAGATCAAGGTCCCGGTCGGCTTCGAGGACCCGATGTATATGATCGTGAACCTGGCGATGGGCGCAAAGGACTTTCCGGGCGTGGGATTCATCGACGGTGAATCCCCGGACACGGTCGCATTCGAGATCGACAGGATCTCCGTCTATCAAATTGATACATACTAAAGCGATGGGCCGGGTCCCCGGCGGAAGCGACCTGACGGGAGAAGGCGATGTTTGGAAAATTCTCGCGCCGGCATTTTGCGAAGCTTGCGGGATTTTCTGCCCTGGGCATGGCGGCGACGCCGGCAAAGACGCAACCCGCAAGGCCGGAAGAAGCGAAGCAGGCGCTTGACCGGCACGCGCCTGCGAGTTTTCCCGAGGGCTTTGTGTGGGGCACGGCGACCTCCTCGTATCAAATCGAAGGCGCCGTCAACGAAGACGGCCGCGGACCATCGATCTGGGACACTTTCAGCCACACGCCGGGCAAGATCGAGGATGGAACCAACGGCGACCGCGCCAACGATCACTATCATCGCTACAAGGAAGACGTCGGCCTCATCAAGGGATTGGGCGCCAAGGCCTATCGGTTTTCGATCGCGTGGCCGCGGGTGTTTCCGGAAGGGACGGGGAAACCAAATCCCAAAGGCCTCGATTTCTACAACCGCCTGCTCGACGAGCTACTCGCCAACGGAATCGAACCCTACGCGACGCTGTATCATTGGGACTTGCCGCAAGCGCTGCAGGATCGCGTCGGCGGATGGCAGTCCAGCGACACCTCAAAGGCGTTTGCGGATTACGCGGGCTATGTCGCAGAACGCCTGACCGACCGCGTCAAGAACATCTTCACGCTCAACGAGCCGGGCCAATTCCTGAACTTCGGCTACGGATGGGCCATCGACGCCCCCGGCCTCAAGCTGCCGCCGGGTGAGCTGAACCAGGCCCGCCACCATGTCGTGCTGGGTCATGGGCTCGCGGTGCAGGCGATCCGGGCCAAAGGCCGCGCCGGGACCAGGGTCGGCATCGCCGAAAATATCGCGGCCTGCGTGCCGGCGATCGATACGCCCGAAAACATTCGCGCCACCGAGATGGCGACGCGGGAATTGAACGCGGGCTTCCTCAGCGTGATCCTGGAAGGCAAATATACCGACGGGTTCCTCGAATATGCCGGCAAGGATGCACCCAAATTCACCGCCGAAGAGCTCAAGATCATTTCTTCGCCGAACGATTTCGTCGGCCTCAATATCTACGCGCCGCAATTCTACATCGCCGCTTCCGACAAGAAGCCGGGCTGGTCGGTGCTGCCCTTTCCCGCTTCGTTTCCGCATATGAAGTCCGATTGGCTGCGGGTCGGCCCGGAGACGATCTATTGGGTGCCGCGAATTGCCGCCAAGATCTGGAACATCGATGCCATCTATATCAGCGAGAACGGCACGTCTTCGGATGCCAAGATGACCGACGACGGCCAGGTCTACGACCTCGACCGCATCATGTATCTGCGCAACTATCTGAGGCAGTTGCAGCGCGCCACCGCCGAAGGCGTGCCGGTCCGTGGCTATTTTCTGTGGAGCCTGATGGACAATTTCGAATGGATATACGGTTTCGACCAGCGCTTCGGGCTCTATCACGTCGACTTCGAGACCCAGCGCCGGACCGCCAAACTCAGCGTGTCCTTTTATCGCGATGTCGTCGCGCGCAACGCGATCGGCGTCTGAACGGGAGTGCATGATGCAGGAGTCCACAAGGATCGAGTGGTTCGACGACCTTGCGCTGGGAATGCGCTTCAAGAGCGGACAGGTGCAGATCACCGAAAGCGACATCAAACGTTTCGCCGCGGAATACGATCCGCAACCGATGCATCTGGACGAGGAAGCCGCCGCGAAAACGCCGTTCAAGGGTCTGGCGGCTTCGGGGTGGCATACGGCCGCAATCGCCATGAACCTCGCCGTGCAGATCAGGCCGTTCGGCCCTCATCCCCTGATAGGGATGGGCGTCGACGAACTCCGCTGGATGGCCCCGGTGCGAGCCAACGACATTCTCCATCTCGAAGGCGAGGTTATCGGCCTGACGCCATCGCGAACCAAGCCGCAAGGTATCGCGCTGGTGAAATGGACGGCGATCAATCAGAAAGGCGAAGCCGTCTACACCTTCACCCCGATTGCCATCGTTCCGCGCCGGCCCGGCTCCATCTAGAGGCGTCCGTCCAACCCTTCGTCAATGATATCGCGCGACTTGCCGCATTCGTGGCGCGTTCGTGCGCCAGTTTCCGCGCCGATTCGATTAACCGGCGCATGGTTGCCTCCCGGAAACGAATGGGCGGTATAGCTTGCGCCTCCACACGAGGGGTGCGACGCACCTTACAGATGTTGTTTTCGAACGGAGAACCCGTGACCGGTCCGGAATTGAAGAAACTTCGCGCAGATCTTGGTGAGGCCATCGGCCGGCCGCTGACAGCCGCCGACATGGCAAAACTCTGCAGCCTGCCGCCCGAGGACGGCGCCGACACGATACGCAAATGGGAGGTCACGGGTCCGACCGGACCGGTCAGGGAATTGCTGCGGATTCTGGCGATGGCGAGCGACCGCCATCCGATCCTCGAAATGTTCAACGTGTTCGACCGCCACGACGTCGCGGTGAAAGACCGCCCCGCGCGCCGCCGGGCCTTTCGCGAACAGATGCGCACCGACGTGCTGCGCCGGCTTGGTTAAGCAAAGCTTGCCGGCAGACTTTGGGACTGCGGGAAATTAACCCTTTGTTCAGTCTCTATTAGGCATTCGTTAAGCACAGAAAACGTTTGTCTTCCAATGGGTTGGGTTATCATTCGCTGTCACCTCCGGGTGACAGCATTTTAGATAAAAGCCGTCTAATTGCCTGGCCTATGGATGGCGCCCGCACGCGGTGTCTCCCAAACAATTTTTCCGGAGACCAAGACAATGAAAATGCTGCCAATCAAAAAATTTCTGCTCGCGACCGTGGCTTTGGCCACTCTCGGCGCTGCCGCGCCGGCGTTTGGCGCCGATCTCGGCGCGCGCCCCTATAACAGGGCGCCGGTCTACGCCGCGCCGATCTACAACTGGACCGGCTTCTACATCGGCGGCCATATCGGCGGCGCCTTCAGCAGCAGCAATAATTTCAACGGCCTCGTGCTGAACGACAACAGCGCCCAATTCCTCGGCGGTGTGCAGGGCGGCGCCGACTGGCAGTTCGCGCCGAACTGGGTTGTCGGTGTCGAAGGCCAGTACAGTTGGCTCAGCAAGAACAACCTCAATGCATTCTTCCCCGGCGGCCTCGCTTACAATAACGACCAACGCGCGATCGGATCGCTCACCGCGCGTGTCGGCTGGACCTGGGGTCCGGGTCTCCTCTACGTCAAGGGCGGCTACGCCTATTCCGACAACAACGACACGCTGAGATTGGCGGGAGTGCCGGTCGCCTTCGCGCTCGATTCCAACCATCGCGACGGCTACACCGTCGGCGGCGGCGTCGAATACATGTTCGCGCCGAACTGGTCGGCGAAGGCCGAGTATCAATACTATAATTTCGGCGACAGCCGTTTCGTTGCACCGGCCGTACTGGTGCCGTTCGGCAGCTTCCACAATGACGAGCATACGGTGAAGGCCGGTATCAACTATCGCTTCAACTTCGGCGCACCGGTCGTCGCGCGCTACTGATCGCTTCGACGGGTATTTGCGTCCAACGCAACTTTTGAGAGGCCGGCTCCACGCCGGCCTCTTTGATTCCGGCCTTCTTGATTTATGGCGTGCACGAGCCGAAGGCGGGACTGCACAAAAATCGCGCAAATACTTGCGGTTTTTCCCGACTTGTTAACCGCCTGTCACGATACTGCGCCGCGCGGATTTTTCACGGGGGCGGCGGGCAAATGGCGTTACGATCGAGCATCGGCAAATCACGTCTCAAAGGTTTCAGGTTTCCGAAGTTCGGCGTCAGGGGCAGCCTGTTTGCCGCGTTCGCCGTGATCGCCGGCATGGCTATTGTCATCAGCGCCGGCGCGGGTCTGGTGCTCGGGCATCTCGGCGGAATGATGGTCGATCTGAGCGGACGGGACATCCCCCGTCTTGCGGCGACCCTGCAATTGTCGGCGCAGAGCGCAAGCCTTGCCAGCCAGGGGCCGGCGCTGTTGGCCGCGCGCAGCGAAGAGGCGCTGAACGAACGTTCCAAGAAGATGAAGGAAACGCAAACGATCGCGCTGCAGAAGCTCGGCGAGATCGTCGAACTGGGCGCGGACAAGACGATTGCCACAGCGCTGACCGAGACCGTCAAGAACATCGACGACATGATCAAGAGCCTGGGCACAGCCGCACGCGAGCGGCTCGAAGTCGCAGCCTTGCACGAGAAGCAATATGCCGCGCTCCGCAAAGCGCAGACCAGCTTCGTTGCGGCGTCGAGCCCGGCGATGATGGACGCCCAGAGCCAGATCAACGCGATCCTGGGCTCGGCCAATCTTTCGACCGACGACGCGGCGGAGGCGGCGCGAAGCGTGGAGCTGCTCGGCAACGTGGTCGCCAGCACCAATCTGATGGCCTCCGACATGACCGCGGCGCTGTCGGCCAACAGCAGCGACACCCTCGAAGCGATCGAGAAGGAATTCAAGGAGACGCAGGCCCGCGTCAAATCGAACCTCGAATTGCTGCCCAAGAACGCCGGCACCAAGGCGCTCTCGGAAGCCGCGCTGAAATTGCTGGCGCTGGGCGAGGGCAAGACCCGCGTGTTCAAGATCCGCCAGCAGGAACTGGACGCGGACGATTACGGCCAGACCATTTTGGAGGAAACCCGCAAGCTCAATGTCGGCCTCGGCATCAGCGTGCAGCAGTTGGTCGAGGGCGTGCAGAAGGAAACCGACACCTCGACCTGGCAGGCGCGCCAGGAGATTTCGTTCGCGACCAAGGCCATGCTCGCGGCTGGCCTGCTTACGCTGGTCGGCTCTATCCTGTTCGTCTGGCTCTATGTCGGCCGCAACATCCTGCGGCGGATTCGCAGCCTGCAGCGTTCGATGCAGCTATTGTCGGACGGCGATCTCGAATCCGAAATCTATCAGAGCCACCAACGCGACGAGATCGCGGCGATGGCGAACTCGCTGCATGTGTTCCGCGAGAGCATGATCGAGAGCCGCGCGCTCTCTACAGACCAGGACAGGGATCGCATCGCCAAGGCCGAGCGGGCTTCCCGCATGGAGGCGCGGATCGTCGAATTCGAAACCACCGTTCGCACCGCGCTCGACAGCCTGCAGGAAGCGGCCGGCTCGATGCAGACCACGGCGCAAAGCATGTCCGCGACCGCCGACCAATCCTCAGCACTGGTAAGTGCGGTGGCCTCCGCGGCCGAGGAAACCTCGGTCAATGTGCAGACCGTGTCGTCCGGCACCGAGGAATTGTCCTCCTCGATCGAGGAAATCGGCCGGCAGGTCGTTACATCAGCCGAAATCGCCCGCAAGGCGGTCGAGGAAGCAGGCACGACCGACGCGACCATGCAAGGGCTGGCGGATAACGCCGCGCGCATCAGCGTGGTAGTCGACCTGATCCAGACCATCGCCTCGCAGACTAATCTTTTGGCACTCAACGCCACTATCGAAGCCGCCCGCGCCGGCGAGGCCGGTCGCGGATTCGCCGTGGTCGCTTCCGAGGTCAAGAGCCTTGCGAACCAGACCGCGAAGGCCACCGACGAAATCCGTCAACAGATCGTCAGCATGCAGACGGTGACGACCTCAGCGGTCGGCGCCATCAGGAACATCAGCAGCACGATCAGCGAGATCAACGACGTCACTACTGCGATCGCAGCCGCGGTCGAGGAGCAAGGTGCGGCGACGCGCGAGATCGCGCGCAACATCCAGCATGCCGCCGGCGGCACCAGCGAGGTCTCCAGCAATATCGTCGGCGTCTCCAGCGCCTCGACGGAAGCCGGAACCGCCGCCACTGAGGTACTGACCGCCTCCGACGCGCTGCGCCGCGACGCCGACGTGCTCCGCGCCGAAATCGACGCGTTCCTGTCGAATATCCGGGCGGCTTAGGGGATCGATCATTCCGGGGCGCAAGCGAACCCGGAATGACCGGGCCTCCATTTTTTCGGCTAGCGCGGCGCCAATTGTGCGGCTAAGCCGGTAGCATGCATTCGAAAACAGACACGATTCAGTCCTCCGCCGAGGCACTGCGATACCCCTGGGAAAACCACCCCGGCCACGATCAGGTCGTCGAGGTGATGCCGGGCGTGCTGTGGGTCCGGCTCAAATTGCCGTTCCGGCTCAACCACGTGAACATCTATCTGCTCGCCGATGGCGACGGCTGGGCGATGGTCGATTCCGGTTTCGGCAATGAGGAAACCATCGCGGCCTGGACCACGCTGTTCGAGGGCCCGCTCAAGCACGTCAAGGTCACGCGGCTGATCGTGACCCATTCGCATCCCGACCATGTCGGTCTGGCAGGATGGATCGTCGAGCGCTTCAACTGCCCGCTGCAGATGTCGCAGGTCGAATATCTGCAATCGGTCTATCACCAGAACCGCGGCACCGAGGAGCGGCGGAATGCGCAACGGCTGTTCTTCCGCCGTCACGGCATGGACGAGAGCCTGACCGACAAATTGCTCGGCCGCGGCCAGGATTATCTGAAGCGGGTGTCGGTATTGCCGCCGGCCTATCGCCGTATTTCGCATGGCGACGAAATCTCCATCGGCACGCGGCGTTTCAAGGTCATCACCGGCGGCGGCCACGCGCTCGACCAGGTGATGCTGTATTGCGCCGCCGACAAGCTGTTCCTGTCGGCCGATCAGGTGCTGAGCAAGATTTCGCCCAATGTCAGCGTCTGGGCGGTCGAGCCCGACCAGAATTCCCTCGGCGAATATCTGGCCTCGCTGGCAAGCCTGACGACGACGCTGCCTTACGACGTGATGGTGTTGCCGGGCCATGGCGTGCCGTTCTACGGGCTGAAGACTCGCATCAAGCAGCTCGCCGATCATCACGAGGATCGCTGCCGCCTGATCGCGGAAGCCTGCCGCGAAGTGCCGCAGACCTCGAGGGAACTGGTGCCGGTCGTGTTTCACAAATATCCGCTCGACGTGCACCAGATGGGCTTTGCTTCCGGCGAGCTGATCGCGCACGTCAATTACATGCTCAACGAGGGCCGCCTGACGTCTGAAGTCACCGACGGCGTGCTGCGTTTCCGGACCACCTGATCCGCGATCACAACGTTCAAGGCGATTCCGCTTTAAAGCGATTCTAAATCGCTGGGGCCCGGCTCTCACCCGTTTGAGTCGCATTTGACTTGCGGATGGGTAGAGGTGGTCGAAGTAAAACACTGCGATTGATCGATGAGCCAGTTGAAATCATTGGGGAATGCGAAACGGGGCTTCCTGGGGCGAATTCATTCGATTTGCACCGAAGGCTGCGCTTCGATCCTGTCGCCGGCGGAACTCGAAAGCCGGCTGATCGAGATGGGTTTTGTCGAGGGTGCGCGCGTGGAAATCCTGCACGAAGGCATATTCGGCAAGGACCCGATCGCGGTTCGCGTCGATAACGCAACGGTTGCGATCCGGCGGCGCGAAGCCATGGCCATCATGGTCGATTGATCGATGCTTGCCCCGCTTGCCACGTCGCTCAACCTCGCGCTGGTCGGTACCCCGAACAGCGGCAAGACTTCCCTGTTCAACGCACTGACCGGCAGCCGCCAGCGCGCCGCCAATTACCCCGGCGTCACCGTCGAACGAAAATCCGGCACGATCCAGACCGCGGCCGGGCGCACGGTGACCATCCTCGATTTACCCGGCACTTACTCGTTGCGCGGACGAAGCCCCGACGAAGAGATCACCCGCGAAGTCGTGTTCGGTGAACTCACGGGCGAGAAGACGCCGGACTGTATCGTTTGCGTCGCCGACGCGACCAATCTGCGGCTGAGCTTCCGGTTGCTGCTGGAGCTGAAGCAGGTCGGCCGGCCGATGCTGCTGGTGCTCAACATGATCGACCTCGCCCGCCGCCGCGGCATCGTGTTCGATCTCGACCGGCTGTCGTCGGAACTCGGCATTCCCGTTGTGACCGCCGTTTCGGTGCGCAAGGGCGGCACCGCAGACCTGCTGGCCCATCTCGACGCGCTGGCGCCCGAGAGCGGCGCGCCGCGCGCAAGCACGTGGCGGCCGCATTCTGCAAGCGAATTGCGCGCCCTGCAGCGCGAGGCCGACCGCATCATTACCGCGACGGTAACGCCTCCGGCCAGGCCGGATACCGCAACGACGCGGATCGATTCGATGGTGCTGCATCCGGTGGCCGGGTTGCTGATCCTGCTGACCGTTCTGTTCGTGATGTTCCAGGCGGTATTCAGTTGGGCGCAGCCGGCGATGGAGCTGTTGTCGGGCGCCTTCGCCTCACTCGGCCAATTCGTTCACAACGAACTGCCCGGCGGATTGCTGCAAAGCTTTCTGCAGAACGGCGTGATTTCGGGCGTCGGCAGCGTCGTGGTTTTCCTGCCGCAAATCCTGATCCTGTTCCTGTTCATCCTGCTGCTGGAAGATTTCGGCTACATGGCGCGGGCGGCGTTTTTGATGGACCGCATCATGGGCGGCGCAGGCCTGCATGGCCGCGCCTTCATTCCGCTGCTGTCGAGCTTTGCCTGCGCCATTCCCGGCATCATGGCGGCGCGCGTCATCGACAACCGGCGCGACCGGCTGACCACCATCCTCATTGCTCCCCTGATGACCTGTTCGGCGCGCATCCCGGTCTACACGCTGATCATTTCGGCGTTCATTCCACAGCGCGAATTATTCGGCTTCATCAATCTGCAGGGCCTCGTGATGTTCGGCCTTTACGCCGCCGGCATCGCCAGCGCGCTGCTGGTGTCGTTCGTGGCGAAGATCGCGATGTGGCGCGACTACGAACCATCGCCCTTCATGATGGAATTGCCGGACTACAAGCTGCCGCGTGCAAAAAGCGTCGCGCTCGGGCTCTACATGCGCGCAAAGATGTTCCTGCAGCGCGCCGGCACGACAATTTTTTCCATGATGGTGCTGATCTGGTTCCTGGCGTCGTTTCCGCAAGCCCCGGTTGGTGCCGAGGGCCCCGCCATCAATTACAGCCTTGCGGCGATGATCGGACGCGCGATCGAACCGGCGCTGGCGCCGCTCGGCTTCAACTGGCAGATCGCGGTCGCGCTTATTCCGGGCATGGCCGCGCGCGAAGTTGCCGTGGCCGCGCTCGGCACGGTCTACGCCATCGAGGGCGGCAAGGAGGCCGCGGAGCAGATCGGGCAGGTGCTCGCCAACAACTGGAGCCTCGCCACCGCGCTGTCACTGCTGGTCTGGTACATCTTCGCGCCGCAATGCGCCTCGACGCTGGCGGTGATCCGGCGCGAGACCGGCAGCTCGAAATGGATGGCCATCACCTTCGCCTACATGCTGGCGCTGGCCTATGTGGGATCGTTGGTTACCTACAATATCGCGCACGCATTGGGCTTGGGTTAGAGCTGCGCTATTTCAACGGAAGCGGCTGGTCGCCGAGCATTCCCTTGGCGATGACGTTGCGTGCCACGACAACATCGAGCGAATGCTGCGCGATCAGGTCATGGCATTCGGCCACGATCTGGTCGGTATCCTGCATCAGCTTGAGCTCTTTATAGCGGTCATGCCGGTGCAGCCCCATGCTCTCGCCGACGACTTCGAGCACGTTGATGATACGAAACGGCCAGTCGCGTTCGTGGGCGCATAATTCGCGATGATCGGAGTGATAGACGCTGACCAGCGCGTCGACGCCGGCATCGGACGCGGCCTGAAGCTCGTTGCGCTGCAATTCGCGCTTGAAGGCGGGAAGAACCTTGAGATTATTGCTCTGCAGGCCGACGGCCGGTTGCTGCAAGTCGACGATTTCGATGCCGGGGATCGCCTGAAGAATTTCCTCTGCGGCTTCCATAACGCCGGCTACCCCCGGATGCCGGTGCAGCGCGATCCGCATTTCGACGGGTTGACGGAGCAATGGGGTCAACTGAGCCAGCCGCTCGCGGAGAAACCGCAAGAACGGCGTCATCTCGAACGGCCGTGAGCCACCCTGGCGCTCCAGCGCCGGAATCGTCGTCTCGGAGAACTGGACGTAGCAGCTCGGACACCACGAAATCACCTGGCCGGACTTCGAATGCGACATCTTCTCGATCGAGTTCGCGCCCATGCGCCCGGACATCTCGACGTCACCCGAACGCAATTGCGCGATGCCGCAGCAATGCGTCGGCCCGCCCATTACTTGATAAGTGATGCCGAGCGCATCCATGATATCGAGCGCGAGCAGCGCGATATGCGGCGTCCTGAGCACATTGCAGCCGGTGTAGAACACGAAGTCCGGCGCCTCGGCCGGTACCAGTGCCGACGCCGATTTCTGGCCGAGCCGCTCCAGCGTCTCGCCGTCGAGCTGCAATCGCGACAGCATGGTCACATCGCGGCTGACGTCGCGGAACGTGGTGACGCCCTGACGCCGCCGCTCGGGCAGTTCGTTCTGGTTTTTCGCAAGCGCAACACGCGCCATCGCCAGCAGGAAGCGCGGATTGACGCCATAGTCGCACGCCTTGATGCACTCGCCGCTGAGCATGCAGGCTTCCGCCCATTTGCGCGAAGCCTCGAGCCCTTCGCCGGTGCGGACGATGTCAAGGATGCCGCTGATGATGTCGGTAGAACTCGCCTCCGCGATACCCGCGGGCTTCACACTCGGACAGACCTCGACGCATTTGCCGCATTTCGTGCAGGCGTCGAGCATTTCCTCAACGCGAGCGTCTAGCGCCGTTTCGAACGAAATCTCGCTCATCGGCCGCGGCTCTCCATCCTCTTGGGGGATGCGCGGTCAATCGGCGCGCAGGCCCGGTATTGGCCTTGCGAACATAGGCGCCGCCTATGGACCGGTAAATGGCGATCTCCACAGCCCGGCCGGAAGCGACAGCGCAAGCCGGTCCCCACTGACCGGGATCAGGGCGCTAGCGTGTTGATCTCGATCAACTTTTGCTCCGCGCCCGGAGCAACCCGGCCCCACGCTCACAGATCAGTCAAATCCGGGATTCCGGCTCGACATTAAACCTGGAAAAGCTCTAAAAAGGTTCGGCCAAGCTGGCCAGTTCCGCTCCAGGTCACGTTCTCGAAGTCTCGTTCTCCAAGTCTCGTTCAGGTCTCGTGATGGATTACAGCAAATTTTTCTCTGCCGCCCTCAACCGCCTCCATGACGAGCGCCGCTATCGGGTTTTCGCCGACCTCGAACGGCTCGCGGGCCGCTTCCCGCATGCGGTCTGGCACTCGCCGAAGGGCCAACGCAACGTCGTGATCTGGTGTTCCAACGATTATCTCGGGATGGGCCAGCACCCCAAGGTTGTAGGCGCCATGGTGGAAACTGCCACGCGTGTCGGCACCGGCGCAGGCGGCACCCGCAACATTGCCGGCACCCATCATCCGCTGGTGCAGCTCGAGCAGGAACTGGCCGATCTGCACGGCAAGGAAGCCTCGCTGCTGTTCACCTCGGGCTATGTCTCGAACCAGACCGGCATCCCGACCATCGCGAAGCTTATTCCGAACTGCCTCATTCTATCTGACGCGCTCAACCACAATTCGATGATCGAGGGCATCCGTCAGGCCGGCTGCGAGCGCCAGATTTTCCGCCACAGCGACATGGCGCATCTGGAAGAATTGCTGATCGCCGCAGGCCCCGACCGGCCCAAGCTGATCGCCTGCGAGAGCCTTTATTCGATGGATGGCGACGTCGCGCCGCTCGCCAAAATCTGCGACCTCGCCGAGCGCTACGGCGCCATGACCTATGTCGATGAAGTTCATGCGGTCGGCATGTACGGCCCGCGCGGCGGCGGCATTGCCGAACGCGACGGCGTCATGCATCGCATCGATGTTCTCGAAGGCACCCTCGCCAAGGCCTTCGGCTGCCTCGGCGGCTATATCGCCGGCAGTGCCGAAATCATCGATGCCGTCCGCTCCTACGCGCCGGGCTTCATCTTCACCACCGCGCTGCCGCCGGCGGTCTGCTCGGCCGCCACGGCCGCGATCCGCCACCTGAAAACCTCGAACTGGGAGCGCGAGCGCCACCAGGACCGCGCCGCCCGCGTCAAGGCGATCCTCAATGCCGCCGGTCTGCCCGTGATGTCGAGCGACACCCATATCGTGCCGCTGTTCGTCGGCGATCCCGAGAACTGCAAGAAGGCGTCCGACATGCTGCTCGAGGAGCACGGCATCTACATCCAGCCGATCAACTATCCGACGGTCGCCAAGGGAACCGAGCGGCTGCGGATCACGCCCTCGCCCTATCACGACGACGGCCTGATCGATCAGCTCGCCGAAGCGCTGCTACAGGTCTGGGAACGCCTCGGCCTGCCATTGAAGCAGAAATCGCTGGCGGCCGAGTAACCCTACCAGTCCGAAACCCGTCAAATTGGGCCGGTGGCGCGATGCGCTGCCGGCCCATTGCGTTTATACTGCACCCTCCAGCCCATAGCGTTTTCCAGCGAAATGGTATCCGTTTCGCCGCAGGCGAACCAAGGCTGAGAAGGGAGATACGCAGCTATGCTGCACGACTGGGGCGTCATCGCCGCCGCATTCGCCTATATCGGACTATTGTTTTTCGTTGCCAGCCATGGCGACCGCCTGTCGCCGAGCCAGCGCGGCAGCGCCAGCGGGTGGATCTATCCGCTGTCGCTGGCGATCTATTGCACTTCCTGGACCTTCTTCGGTTCGGTCGGATTCGCCACCCGCACCAGCGTCGACTTCCTTGCGATCTATATCGGCCCGATCCTGATGATCGGGTTTTGCACGCCGCTGCTCCGCCGCGTGATCAAACTCGCCAAGTCGCAGAACATCACCTCGATCGCCGACTTCATCGCCGCGCGCTATGGCAAGAGCCAGGCGGTGGCCGCGACTGTGGCGATGATCGCGATCATCGGATCGGTTCCCTATATCGCGCTCCAGCTCAAGGCGATGGCGTCGTCGCTGGAGACGATCCTGAGCGAGGACAAGGTCTTCTCCTCGATCCCGATCATCGGCGATATCGCTTTGGTCGTGACGCTCGCAATGGCGGTGTTCGCCGTTCTGTTCGGCACCCGGCAGAGCGACGCCACCGAACACCAGCACGGCCTGATGCTGGCGATCGCCACCGAATCCATCGTCAAGCTCGTGGCTTTTCTCGCCGCCGGCGCTTTCGTCACCTTCTGGATGTTCACGCCCGTCGAGCTGATCGAGCGCGCAATGAAAACCCCGGAAGCGGTGCGCGTGATCGATTACGTGCCCTCGATCGGCAATTTCCTCACCATGACGCTGCTGTCGTTCTGCGCGATCATGCTGCTGCCGCGCCAGTTTCATGTCAGCGTCGTCGAGAATTCCAGCAATGCCGAAGTCAGCCGTGCGCGCTGGCTGTTTCCGCTTTATCTGGTCGCCATCAATCTGTTCGTGATCCCGATCGCGATTGCGGGCCTCGTGACCTTCCCGTTCGGCGCGGTCGATAGCGACATGTATGTGCTGGCGCTGCCGATGGAAGGAAATTCGCCGCTGCTCAGCGTCGGCGTCTTTGTCGGCGGCCTGTCGGCCGCAACCGCGATGGTGATCGTGGAATGCGTCGCGCTTTCCATCATGGTCTCCAACGACATCGTGGTGCCGCTGGTGCTGCAGCGAGGTTCCAAGACGCGTGCAGGCCAGAAGGACTTCGGCGATTTCCTGCTCAAGGTACGGCGCTTTGCGATCTTCGCCATCATGGTGATGGCGTATTTCTACTATCGCGTGCTCGGCAATACCCAGCTCGCGGCGATCGGCCTGTTGTCGTTCGCAGCCATTGCCCAGTTGGCGCCGGCTTTCTTCGGCGGATTGTTCTGGCGGCAGGCGACCGCGCGCGGCGCCATGAGCGGCATGCTGATCGGCGTCGCGGTGTGGTGCTACACGCTGTTCCTGCCGAGCTTCCTCGATACCAGCACGACGGGTCTGATGTTGCTGCAGCACGGACCGTTCGGCATCGAGGCGCTGCGTCCGCAGGCGCTGTTCGGCGCCGACCTGCCGCCGCTCCTGCACGGCGTGCTCTGGTCGCTTTCCCTCAACGTCCTGACCTATGTCCTGATGTCGATGGCACGCCAGCCGTCGTCGATCGAACGGCTGCAGGCGGATTTGTTCGTGCCCACCACGCTTGCCCCGAGCGCGCCGACCTTCCGCCGCTGGCGCACCACGGTCACGGTGCAGGACATCCAGAGTACGGTCGCGCAATATCTCGGCCCCGAGCGCGCCCAAAATGCGTTCGAATCCTTCGCGGCCGGAAATTCGGGCAACCTCGATCCGGCGGCGCCCGCCGATTTCGAGCTGTTGCAACACGCCGAACGCCTGATCGCTTCCTCGATCGGGGCAGCGTCATCGCGGCTCGTGATGTCGCTGCTGCTACGCAAGCGCACGGTGTCCGCCAAGGCCGCGCTAAAGCTACTCGACGATTCCCACGCCGCGCTGCATTTCAACCGCGAGATCCTGCAGACCGCACTGAACCATGTGCGCCAGGGCATCGCCGTATTCGACGCGGATCTGCAGTTGATCTGCTCGAATCGCCAGTTCGGCGACATCCTCGCGCTGCCGCCACACCTCATGCAGCTCGGGATTCCCTTGCAGGAAATCCTTGAATTCATGGGTGCGGTCGATCCGCCGGACCTCGGCGATGAGGACATTGTGCTGGAGCGGCGGCTCGTCGCCTACACCACCGAAGGCGAGCCCTATCTGGAACGCCTGCCCGACCGCCACATGGTGATCGAGGTCCGCTCCAACCGGATGCCGGGCGGCGGACTGGTGATCACCTTCTCCGACGTCACGCCGAGCTTTGAGGCCGCCGAGGCGTTGGAGCGCGCCAATGCGACGCTTGAAAAGCGCGTGCGGGATCGCACCGAGGAACTCATGCGCCTGAATTCCGAACTGGCGCTGGCCAAGAGCACCGCCGAAGACGCCAATATCTCGAAGACGCGGTTCCTGGCGGCCGCCAGCCACGACATCCTGCAGCCGCTCAATGCAGCCCGGCTCTATGTCACGAGCCTTGTCGAGCGTCAGAACGGCGGCGAGGATTCGCGCCTGGTCGAGAACATCGACGACTCGCTGGAGGCGATCGAGGAAATCCTCGGCGCGCTGCTGGATATCTCACGCCTCGACGCCGGCGCGATGACGACCTCGATCACGAGATTCAAGATGGCCGATTTGATGCGCTCGCTCGAGATCGAGTTCGCGCCGATCGCCCGCGCCAAGGGGCTGGATCTGGTCTTCGTCCCCTGCTCGCTGCCGGTCGAATCCGACCGCTCGCTGCTGCGGCGGCTCTTACAGAATTTCATCTCCAATGCGGTCAAATATACCCCGCGCGGGCGGGTGCTGGTCGGCTGCCGCCGCCGCGGCCAATCGCTGCAGGTCAGCGTCTACGACACCGGCGTTGGAATTCCCGTTCTCAAGCGCGGCGAGATCTTCAAGGAGTTTCACCGCCTCGAACAGGGCGCGCGGATTGCGCGCGGCCTCGGCCTCGGCCTCTCGATCGTCGAGCGGCTGGCGCGCGTCCTTAACCACGGCATCGCCATCGACGCCAATGCCGGTGGCGGATCGGTTTTCTCGGTCACAGTGCCGGTCACCAAGGCAATCAATCATACCGCCGCCGTCACTACGGCGACGCCGCTATCCAAGACACCAATGAGCGGTGCGCTGATCGTCTGCATCGAGAACGACGCCGCGATCCTCGACGGCATGAAGACGCTGTTGACGGCGTGGGACGCCGAGGTGATCGCGGTGGCCGACCCCGAGGCGGCGATCGCAGCGATCGAAGCCTCCGGCCAAAACGTCACCGGACTTCTGGTCGATTATCATCTCGACCGCGGCAACGGCGTGGCCGCGATCCGGGAGATCCGCCGCCGCTTCGGCGACAACATTCCGGCGATCCTGATCACGGCCGACCGCAGCCCGAATGTCCGCAACGCCGCGCGCGAAGAAAGCATCGCGGTGCTCAACAAGCCGGTCAAGCCGGCATCGTTACGGGCCCTGATAGGTCAGTGGCGCGCAAGGCAGACGCTGGCAGCGGAGTAGGCGGGGCCTCTCCCTCACGTCACCAGTTCATCGCAGTTCCGACCAGTTTCACCAACTCCAGATCGTCGAAGGCACTCGCCGTCATGACGGCGCCCGCGGCAACCATGTCGCCATGGCTGAGACTCGTCCGGATTCCAATCGTTGCAATTCCTGCGGCGGAAGCGGATTGGATCCCGGAGCGCGAGTCTTCGAACGCAAGAGATAGGTCAGCCGCAGCGCTCACCGCGCGCAGGCCTTCCAGATATGGCATCGGATGCGGCTTGCCGTGCGCGAGTTCGTCACCGATCACAATTGCCTTGAACCGGTTCATGATTCCAAGTCCGGAAAGCAGCATTTCAGCATTCAGGCGGGGTGCGTTGGTCACGGCTACCATAGGAATGCTCGCGCGATCCGCCAGCGCAAGCAGCGTCATCAAGCCGGGCAACGGTTGAATTTGTCCGGAAACGAGGTTGCGAAAGGCGGCCTCCTTCTCGCCGATGATGGCCGCCTGACGCGTTGGCGGCTCGTGCGCCAGAAACCGCTCGCTGATCGCGGCGTTGGAGAAGCCCTGCAATTCCCTGGTATAACGCGCGTGATCGAACACGTGGCCATGGGGGCTCAAGACCTGGTTGAATGCTTGCAGATGCAGCGCATCGGTGTCGGCGAGCGTACCGTCAATGTCGAACAGCAGAGCCTTCCCGAATCCCGGCATCGCCGCCATTACGTCGTCGGCGTGCCCTGGCGCCACTGGCCGCCTGCGATTTTCGCGGCCGCGATCACAGCTTGGGTCCGGCTTTCCACGCCGAGCTTCTGCAGGATCGCCGACACATGCGCCTTGATGGTGGCTTCCGAAACGCCGAGTTCGTAGGCGATCTGCTTGTTGAGCAGCCCCTCCGACAACATCATCAGCACCCTCACCTGCTGCGGCGTCAGCGTCACCAGGCGGTCGCGCAGCCGTGTCATGTCGGGATCGTTGACTGCCGTGAGATCGGTATCCTGCGGAACCCAGACGTCGCCGTCCATCACCTTCATGATGGCGTCGCGCAGCGTCTCGACCCCGAAGCGCTTAGGGATGAAGCCGGAGGCGCCGAAATCGAGCGACCGCCGGATGGTGCCGGCATCGTCGCTGGCGGACACGATCACCACCGGGATCGCCGGATACTGCGCGCGCAAATAGATCAAGCCGGAGAAGCCTGAGATCCCCGGCATGGTCAGGTCGAGCAGAATCAGATCGACGTCGGAATCCCGTTCCAGCAGCGCCGTGAGATCGTCGAACGATCCCGCTTCGCTGATCGTCGCCGAGGTCACCACACTCGCTACCGCTTGCCGCAGGGCGTCGCGGAACAGCGGATGGTCATCGGCGATAACGAGATGGGTATTGGCTGCGGTCGTCATTCAGGTCTCGCAACGGGCTTGCATTTGTCGCAACAGGCTTGCGGTACAGCCGTAGTCGCTTTTCCCCTGACGGGCTGCCACACGCAAGCGTGCAATTCTACCACGTCTGAAAGCAGTTAATCTGTCGGTTGTGCGCCGCAATACGCGCAGCCGGGCGGGCGCGAGTTCCAAACACGGCTGGGTGCTGGGCCGCTGTCCCGGCGAGACGCGGCCGTGCAAAGGGCCAAAAGTCGTATTGGGGCGGGTTTCACGGCGATGTTACCGTAAACCGAAGCCCACAGCTCAATCCGGCCAAGTTCGGCGACGGGCGGACTTTGCATCAACGATTTTGGGGAGCTCTTGAAATGTCCACTATGGCTGCAACACCGGTTAGGGCCGGAGGGATGACGAAGGACGAACGTTTCGTCATTCTCGCTTCCTCGCTCGGTACCGTTTTCGAGTGGTATGACTTCTACCTCTATGGATCGCTTGCCGGCATCATCGGCGCGCAATTCTTCTCGGCCTATCCGCCGGCAACGCGCGACATCTTCGCACTGCTCGCCTTCGCCGCCGGCTTCCTGGTTCGTCCGTTCGGCGCGATCGTGTTCGGCCGCGTCGGCGACATCGTCGGCCGCAAATACACCTTCCTCGTCACCATCATGATCATGGGCTTGTCGACTTTCATCGTCGGCCTGCTGCCCAACGCCGCCACCATCGGTATCGCGGCGCCGATCATCCTGATCGCGTTGCGGCTGTTGCAAGGTCTCGCACTCGGCGGCGAGTATGGCGGTGCGGCAACCTACGTTGCGGAGCATGCGCCGCAGGGCAAGCGCGGTTACTACACCTCGTACATCCAGACCACGGCGACGCTCGGCCTGTTCCTGTCGCTGCTGGTGATCCTGTTCACCCGCTCCACATTGGGCGAGCCTGAATTCGCCGCCTGGGGCTGGCGCATTCCGTTCCTCGTCTCTGTCTTGCTGCTCGGCATCTCCGTCTGGATCCGGTTGCGCCTGAACGAATCCCCGGTGTTCCAGAAGATGAAGGACGAGGGCAAGAGCTCAAAGGCTCCGCTGACCGAAGCTTTCGCCAATTGGAGCAATGCCAAGATCGTCATCCTGGCGCTGGTCGGCGGCGTGATGGGCCAGGGCGTGGTCTGGTACACGGGCCAGTTCTATGCGCTGTTCTTCATGCAATCGATCCTCAAGGTCGATGGCTATACGGCGAATCTGCTGATCGCATGGTCGCTGCTGCTCGGCACCGGCTTCTTCATCGTGTTCGGCGCACTCTCCGACAAGATCGGCCGCAAGCCGATCATCCTGGCGGGCTGCCTGATCGCGGCGCTGACCTTCTTCCCGATCTTCAAGATGATCACCACCAATGCCAATCCGGCGCTGGAGAAGGCGATCGAAACCGTGAAGGTTGAAGTTGTCGCCGATCCTGCGGTCTGCGGTGACCTGTTCAACCCGGTCGGTACCCGCGTGTTCACCTCGCCCTGCGATACCGCCCGCGCCTTCCTGGCCCAGTCGTCGGTCAAGTACTCGACCACCTACGGCCCGGCAGGCTCCGGCGTGAAGGTCGTCGTCAACGGCAAGGACGTGCCCTACACCGACGCCAAGGCCGGCAACCCCGCGGTAACGGCGGCCGTCGCTGCGGCCGGTTATCCCAAGGCCGGCGACGCCGGTATCGTGAAGATGTCGCACCCGTTCGACATCTTCCGTCCGCAGGTTGCGGCTGTGATCGGGCTGCTGTTCATCCTGGTGATCTTCGTCACCATGGTGTACGGGCCGATCGCCGCGATGCTGGTCGAATTGTTCCCGACCAGGATTCGCTACACCTCGATGTCGCTGCCCTATCACATCGGCAACGGCTGGTTCGGCGGATTGTTGCCTGCGACCGCATTCGCGATCGTGGCCTCTACCGGCGATATCTACGCAGGTCTCTGGTATCCGATCATCTTCGCCTCGATCACGGCGGTTGTCGGATTCTTCTTCCTGCCGGAGACCAAGGACGTCGACATTACCAAGACCTGAGCCTGATGCGGTGGCGGCGGCCACCGGTTAATGCAAGGCAAACGGCCGCGGAGCAATCCGCGGCCGTTTTGGTTTTCAGTTCACCCCTCCGATGAATTGCAGCACGACCTCGCGCCGGTGCGGATGGGCGCGGTGCTCGACAAGATAGATCGCCTGCCAGGTTCCCAGTGCGAGCGCGCCGCGCAGGACCGGGACATGCAGCGAGGTCGACGTCAGCATGGTCTTGATGTGCGCTGGCATGTCGTCCGGGCCTTCGGTGTCGTGGGTCCATCCGGCATTCTCAGGGGCGGCGCGATCGAGCGCGGTCATGAGGTCGTCGAGCACGGACGGATCGGCGTTCTCCTGGATCGTCAGCGACGCCGAGGTATGGCGGATGAACAACGTCACCGCGCCTTCGCGTGCGCCAGCGTCACGCACGAATTTCGCGACCTCGGCGGTGAGGTCGGTGAAGCCGGCCGCTTGCGTCTGTACCGTCAGCAGCGACGATACGATGGTGTTGGCGCCAACCGTCGAGGGTGCCGTGCGGGAAAGTGATTTTGGTACGGTCACAAACACAATCTCCACATCGTCCCGGCGAAGCAGGAACGACAAACGCCGCTTCAAATCCGGCCGTTGATGTCCCTCTGTACCCGGTTGGCCATCTCGATCAGCCGCCGCCAGGCCCGTTCAAGGAACGACATCATGCGATCCATGTCGCGATCGCTCGGCAGCGGGATTTCGATCTTGCGCTCGCCTTGGGCGACCTTCGGCTCGCTCGGCTTCAACGAGTCGGATTTTGGCAGCGGCTCTTCGATCTTCCCGGTTACGGTGGGCTCGCGGGAGGCGATATCCGCCTTGAGTTTCTCGTTCTCCGACTGCAGCCGGCCGATTTCCGCATCCAGTGCCGAGCGCTCGTCGGGCACCGCGTAGCACGCCCAGCCGGCGCCTGAATTGCTGCAGGTCGAAACCGCGCCGGTTCGCGTATCGAGCCGAAGCACACCGTCAGCGATCGGCGACAGCGCATAGCGGCCGTTCTCGGTATCGGGCGCGGCCTGTGCAACCGCGCTGCCGGCGCTGGCGAGACAAACCGCCAGTACGGCTGCCTGAGCGAAACTCGGCAAGTTCGACGACGTCGTCGCTGTGCTCATGAGCTTGCTCCCGCCTCAGGCCGACTTGCTCTCTCCAAACGCTACACCTGTGAGGTATAGGCCGCACGGCCGGACTTCAACGCATCTCCCAGCAATTCGATCCGGTCCTGTCCCCAGAACACTTCACCATCGAGCACATAGACCGGCGAGCCGAACACATCGCACGCGAGCGCATCCTGCCGATTCTGTTCATAGGCTGCGCTGATCTCCTCGGACGCGGAACGCTCGACCAATTGCTTGCCGGGAAGCCCGGACTCATCGGCCAGTTTTGCGATCGTCGCGGGATCGGCCATGTTGAGCTGATCCTCCCAGACGGCGGCGAAGGCCTTGTGCAGATATCGATCGGGATCGAGTCCGGCCTCATTCGCGGCGATCACGACGCCGTCGGCGAGCCGGGCATTGAACGGCCAGTTCGCCGGCTGCAGATGGAATTTCAGGCCGCGCTTGTCGCGCCAGCGTTGCAATTCGACCATCCGGTAGCGCTGCCGCACCGGGTGACGCTTCATCAGCGGCAATCCGCCGGTTTCCGAGAACAGATCGACCAGCACCACCGGCTTGTGGTTTACCTTGAGATTATAGGCACTTACGAGATCCCGGAACGGCTTGTGCCCGATATAGGCCCACGGAGATTGAAACGAAAAATAATAATCGACCTGACGCGGCATGAGGGCTCCGGGAAGCGGATGTGAGGCGGCTTCGCGCATCCCAACAGACGCAGCAAGAGCGCGCAAGATCGATCCCGGCCGCTCTAGCTGCTGCACTGCGATGACGGGTCCACAGGGCCGTGGAATATCTCCAAATAAATGCAGTCAAATCAATGCAGTAACTGGTTACGACGTAATCTTGACTTGATTAGATGCGGTAAGTATGGTCCGCGCGGCTTTTAAGGGTGACGAGCGTAATTTCCATCGATCGCAGCATCGTCTAGTGTTCTCGGCATGGCCAAGGACACCAACGACAACGCAAATGGAAATCGCGACCAATCGTCGTCCGATGAAGCCGCGCTTTCCGCAAGGCTCGGAAGTCTGGACCACCGGTTGTCCGAAATTCGTGACAGCCGCAAAATCGGGACTGACCAACCCGGAACTGAAAGTGGAGACAGTGCTGCCAGAGCTTCGGCGATGGCGCTCGGTTTCCGCCTTTCCTCGGAGTTGGTCGCGGGCGTTGCAGTCGGGGCGGGGATTGGTTGGGGGTTCGACCGTTTGTTGTCGACATCGCCGTTCGGTTTCATCGTGTTTCTTCTGCTCGGCTTCGTCGCCGGCGTGGTCAACGTGGTGAGATCTGCGGGCGTAGCTTCAGGCCGACGCTGAGCGCCGACAGGAAGTCACGACATTTGAATTTCGATTGCCGGCCAGGCCGGTGGACAAAGAGCCGCGCGGATGAAAATCGACCCGATTCATCAATTCAATATCGAGCCCCTGTTCACGCTCGGCCATATCGGCAATCAGACGATCGCGATCACCAACTCGACGCTCTACATGTTCCTGGCGGTGGCGGTGACCTCGATCCTGATGCTGGGGAGCGGCCGGCAGCTGGTTCCCGGGCGCCTCCAGTCGATCGCCGAAATCTCCTACGAGTTCGTCTCCAGCATGATCCGCAGCACTGCGGGCGCAGACGGCTTGAAGTTCTTTCCGCTGGTCTTCTCGCTGTTCATGTTCATCTGCGTTTCGAACCTTATCGGCATCATCCCCTACACGTTCACGGTTTCGAGCCACATCATCGTAACCGTGACACTGGCGCTGCTGGTGTTCGTCACCGTCCTGATCTACGGCTTCTACAGGAACGGGCTGAAATTCTTCAAGATCTTCGTGCCGTCCGGCGTCCCGATCTACATCCTGCCGCTGGTCGTGTTCATTGAAGTCTTGTCGTTCTTCCTGAAGCCGGTCTCGCACAGCGTGCGTCTGTTCGCCAACATGCTGGCCGGCCACATCGCGCTGAAGGTGTTCGCGGGCTTCGTCGCGATGCTCGGCGTCTCGCTCGGCACGATCGGCTGGATCGGCGGCGTGATGCCGCTGGCGCTCACCGTGGCGCTGACCGCGCTCGAACTGCTGGTCGCGTTCCTGCAAGCCTATGTGTTCGCGATCCTGACCTGCATCTACCTCAACGACGCCATTCATCCGGGACACTAAGCGGTCCGGGGAATTTCCACCCACACTTTGTCTTATCTCAAGGAGCTCAAGAAAATGGAACCGGCAGCAGCAAAACTTATCGGCGCGGGCATCGCATGCATCGGCATGGGCGGCGCAGGCGTGGGCGTGGGCGTCATCTTCGGCAATTATCTCGCCGCAGCGGTGCGCAATCCTTCGGCAGCCCAGGGCCAGTTCGGCAATCTGATCTTCGGCTTCGCCGTGACCGAAGCGCTCGGCATCTTCTCGCTGCTGATCGCGCTGCTGCTGCTGTTCGTTCCGCTCTGAGCGGCACCCTATCGCGCCGCCTTCGGGCGGCGCGCATGACGGCAACAGGAGAATCCCGTGGCTGAAAGTCATGGTACCCCGACCAAGGGCCAGAAAACCGGCGCCCACACCGCAGCCGATGGCGGCCACGGCGGAGCATTCCCTCCGTTCGAGTCGAGCACATTTGCTTCGCAGCTGGTGTCGCTGGTCATCGCATTCGTCGCGCTCTACGTGATCGTGTCTCGCTTTGCGCTGCCGCGCGTCGGTGGCGTGATCGACGCACGTCATAACGCGATCGAGGCCGATCTGGCGGCAGCGCAGAAGCTGAAGGACGAGTCCGACGCGGCGCTGAAGGCATATGAAAGCGATCTGGCTTCCGCACGCTCCCGCGCGCAAGCCATCGGCAACGAGAACCGCGAGAAGCTGAACGCGGCATCGGAGGTCGAGCGCAAGAAGCTGGAAGATCAGCTCGCGGCCAAGCTTTCCGAAGCCGAGAAAACCATCGCGAAAACCCGCGAGGCTGCAATGAGCAACGTCCGTGGCATTGCCGCGGATGCGGCCGGTGCGATCGTGCAGCGGCTGACCGGCGTGCTGCCCGACAGCAAAGCCGTGAACAGCGCCGTCGATGCGTCGTTGAAGGGATAGTTCGATGTTCACCGAACCGGAAACCTGGGTCGCGATCGCCTTCGTCATCCTGATGGTCATATTTGCCTATCTCGGCATCCATCGCACGGTGCTGAAGGCGCTCGACCACCGTGCCGAACGCATCAAGGCCGAACTCGACGACGCCCGCCGCCTGAAGGAAGAGGCGGCCAAGCTGCTCGGCGAGTACAAGACCCGCCGCGCCGGCGCGGAGCGCGAGGCCGAGGAGATCATCTCGAACGCCAGGGCCGAAGCCGAGCGGATCGCGGTGGAAGCCAAGGCCAAGATGGAAGATTTCGTCGCGCGGCGCACCAAGACCGCCGAGAACAAGATCGCACTCGCCGAGGCGCAGGCAGTCGCCGACGTCCGTGCAGCGGCGGCCAATGCCGCGGTATCGGCGGCGTCCACCATCCTGTCGCAGTCGGTAAAAGGCTCTGTCGCCGATGACCTGCTGGCCAAGGGCATTGCGGAAGTTCGCGCCAAGCTGAACTGACAAGCTGAACTGATCGATTTCAAATCAATAAAAAAGCCGGCGCGATGATCTCGTGCCGGCTTTTTTATTGCCCCTGAGTCTAGGTCCCGGTCAATCGGGACACCGACCGCCGAGCCTATTTCTTCTTCGTCACGCGCGGTTTCGGCTCGGGCTTGAGGGCCTGCGGATCGAACCCGATGTAGAAGATGTAGGTATCGGCGACCGCGCCCGCGGGCGCCGGATAGACCAAATCCTCGGCCACCAGCGTGAACGGCTCGCTGCCCGCTTCGCTCAGGTTGACCGTGGTCTGGTATGCCTTGGTGGCGATGGTCTTCTCCGACACGCCACCCTGCACCACCGCGACGCGCAGCGGCACCTGAACCGACGGCGGCGCGCCGGCGGGACCGGCGATGACACGTCCCTGGATGCCGATCCGCGCGGTGATCTCGCCGCCATTGATCGAGCATTCGCGTGCGGTCTTGGTGATGGTCGCCTGAAACCGTACATCGTTGCCGACCGGCTCCTTGCCGGGCGCCGCCACGGCATAGGTGGAGGCACCGGCGCGAATGGCGACCGGCGGACAGGTCAGCTCAGACTGGCTTTGGTTCTCGGACGACGGTGCCGGCGCATTGGCGGCCGGCTCGTCGGATTTGCCGCCGAACAGGCTTTTGAAGCGATCGGTCAGCGATTGCGCCGACGCAGGTGTTGCGGCCAGGCCCGCGCCGAGCGTCACCAGGCCCGCGCCGAGCGTCACCAAGCCCGCGCCGAGCGCGACCGTGACCGCGATTTTGATGAAACGATTGTCACCCATGCGACGTCCCAGACATCCCCGTCATTACCCGGCGGCCTTATAGCAGTGCAATGGCGGCGAACCCAAGGCGCCTCACGAGGCACTCACAAGGCGTTGAAAATCAAGGTTTAGCCCCGGAAATCCTCATGTAGCAGGCCGAACAGCAGGTGGTCCTGCCAGACGCCATTGATACAGAGGTAGCGCCGCGCCAACCCCTCGCGGGCGAAGCCGCATTTCTCCAGCACCCGGATCGACGGTGCGTTGGAGGGAATGCAGGCGGCCTCGATGCGGTGCAAATTGAGCTCGCCGAACAGCGACGGCAGCAGCACCCGGAGCGCCGCCGTCATGTGACCGCTATTGGCATGGGGCTCACCGACCCAATAACCGATGGTTCCGGCCTGCACGATGCCGCGGCGGACATTGGCAAGCGTGATGCCGCCGATCATCACCCCGTCCGATTCGCGGAAGATGATGAAGGGATAGGAGCGGTCAGCCGCGATGTCCTCGGTGTAGCGGCGCAGCCGACGCCGGAAGCCGGCCCTGGTCAGGTCGTCGGACGGCCAGATCGGTTCCCACGGCGTCAGATAGCCCCGGCTGAACTCGCGCAATTGCGCCCACTGCACGAAATCCGACATTTGCGGCGCGCGCAGCAATAGCCCGTGGCCGCGCGGCACAAGCGCGGCCGGTCCGCTGGTTGGCAAACGAAACAGGGCCATGCCCAAACTCCCCCGCCGAGACCCGGCGTCGCTCCCGCTTCAGTGCAGGAGCGTCTTCGCCTTCGATCTGGTCAATCCTTCCGCAAAAGACACCGCCGTGTCCAGACCCCTGCCGCTGCCCAATGCCACGACTGCCGGGCGACTGCGCGACAGCAGGCCACGCGCAGCATTGCGGGTCGACTCTACGCTGACCGCATCGATCCGCGCCACCAGCTCGTCCACCGTCAGCGGCCTGCCATAGGCCAGCACGTGGCGTGCCAACTGCTCGGCGCGGGAAGAACAGCTTTCCAAAGCCATCAGCAGCCCCGCCTTCATCTGCGCCTTGGCGCGGGCGACCTCGGCTTCGGTGAGGGTTTCGGCGGCGTCGTTGATGACGTCGACGATCACTTCCATCATCTCGGGTGCGTCGCCGGGGTCGGTACCGGTATAGAGACCGAAAAATCCGGTGTCGGTATAGGGCGCGTGGAAGGTGTAGATCGAATAGCACAGCCCGCGCTTCTCGCGCACTTCCTGGAACAACCGCGACGACATCCCGCCGCCGAGCGTGTTGGTGAAGACCTGGAGCGAGAACAGCGACAGATCGGTCTGCGGCACGCCTTCAAGCGCCAACGTCAGATGGGCCTGTTCGAGGTCGCGATGCACGACGCGTGAACCGCCCTTGCCGAACATCGCCGTTTGCGGTTTCGGCGCCGGCGTCGCCTCGAAGCTCGCAAATTTCTGGCTGACTTCCTCGACCACACGCTTGTGATCGACCGCGCCTGCGGCTGCCACCACCATGTCGGGCCCGCGATAATGCGTGGAGAGATAGCTGCGCAGCATGTCGCGATCGAACTTCTTCAGCGTCTTGGCGGTGCCAAGCAGCGAGCGCCCCATCGGCTGGTCGGGATAACAGAGCTCGTTGAGATGCTCGAACACGACGTCATCGGGTGTATCCTGTGCCGCGCCAATCTCCTGCACGATGACGCTCTTTTCGCGCTCGAGCTCGTCCGGCACGAAGGACGGGTTGGAGAGAATGTCGGACAGCACGTCTAGCGCCAGCGGCACATCGGCCTTCATCACCCGCGCATAATAGGCCGTAGTTTCGGTCGAGGTGCCCGCGTTGAGATCGCCGCCGACCGCCTCGATTTCCTCCACGATCTCGCGCGAGGAACGCCGTGTGGTGCCCTTGAACGCCATGTGTTCGAGCAGGTGCGAGATGCCGTGCTCATTGGGCTTTTCGTCGCGGCCGCCGACGCCGGTCCAGACGCCGAGAGCTGCGGTCTCCAGATGCGGCATCGTGTCGGTGATGACGGTAAGGCCGGACGGAAGCTTGGTGACGTCAACGCTCATCCGGCAACTCCCTGCTTCGCGGCACGGCTGACCGAGCGCACGAATCTCTCCACTTCCGCGGAATCGTTTTTCATCACTGTAATATGTTCGGATTTGATCATCAGTCCATCGAGCCAGGCCGGCAATTGCGGCCGCACGCCGCAGGCGGCTTCGACCGCATCGGGGAATTTGGCCGGATGCGCCGTCGACAGCACGATATTGGGGATCTTCGAATCCGAAGTGTCGCGATCGGCCACCGCGAGCGCCACCGCGGTATGGGGATCGACGAGATCGCCGGCCTCGCGCCAGGCGGCGCGGATGGCGGCACTGGTTTCGGTTTCATCGGCGCGGCCGGCGTCGAACTCCTCGCGGACCGCGGCCAGCGTCGCGTCGGGCAGCACGAAGCGTCCGGATTGTTTCAGCGAAGCCATCAGCCGGCGAACGCCCTCGGCGTCGCGCCGGCCGGCTTCGAACAGCAGCCGCTCGAAATTCGAGGAGACCTGGATATCCATCGACGGTGAGGCCGACGCGTGAACCTCGCGCACTTCATAGATGCCGGTCTTGAGCGTGCGCGGCAGGATGTCGTTGACGTTGGATGCAATCCGCAACCAGCGGATCGGCAGGCCCATCTTCTTCGCGACATAGCCCGCAAAGATGTCGCCGAAATTCCCGGTCGGCACGGTGAAGTCCACGGTGCGCGCGGGCGCGCCGAGCGCGACCGCCGAGGTGAAATAATAAACCACTTGCGCAACGATCCGCGCCCAGTTGATCGAGTTGACGCCCGACAGCGAGACCGCATCGCGAAAGCCGTGATGGTTGAACATCGCCTTCACGATCGCCTGGCAATCGTCGAACGTGCCCTCGATCGCGAGCGCGTGCACATTGGCCGCGCCCGTCGTCGTCATCATCCGCCGCTGCACGTCGGAAATGCGGCCATGCGGAAACAACACGATGAGATCGACATTATCGAGCCCGGCAAAGGCATCGACCGCGGCGCCACCGGTATCGCCGGAGGTAGCGACCACGATGGTGGTGCGCTGCGCGCGCTTCGCCAGCACGTGATCCATCAGCCGCGAAATCAGCTGCATCGCGACGTCCTTGAACGCCAGCGTCGGACCGTGGAACAGCTCGAGCACGAATTGATTTGGCCCGACCTGATCGAGCGGAACGACGGCCGGATGGCGGAACGTCGCGTAAGCCTCGTTCGCCATGCGGCCGAGATCGGCGTCGGAAATTTCACCGCCGACGAACGGCCGGATCACATCGACCGCAACTTCCCAATACGGCCGGCCGAAAAATCCGGCGATGGTTTCGGGCGAAAGCTGAGGCCAGACATCGGGCACGTAGAGACCGCCGTCACGGGCAAGCCCGGTCAGCATCACGTCGCAGAAACCCAGTGTGGGGGCTTCCCCCCGCGTCGAAATATACCGCGTCAAACTGCCCTCCAAAGACCTAGCCTCCTGCCAAGTCTTTGACTTTGATAACTTATTAAGCTTCGTCGATGACAAACCGCGCGGCACCATAAAGCGTTTTCAAGGGATGGGAAATGCCACATCGGCGAAAAGATCGGGTGCCGGGACGCCCAAACCCCTCTCGATCCTCGGTCCGGGGCACCCGTTGGCCATGAACCGTTCACCGCAGCAAAGTCGGCAAGCCTCCTTCACGTCATTGCGAGCGAAGCGAAGCAATCCATCGCGCCGCAAAAAGGAGAATGGATTGCCTCCCGCCTTCGCTCGCCGAGCTACGGTGGACAAGTCGTCGCTTACGCGTCTCGCAATGACGGCAGACATGATCTCGCATTCTCGCGGCGCGATGCGTCCGAGCTGTGTGTGAATTCTGCCCCCAAAAATCGGAGGGCGCAGAGAAGACCGGGTGCGCGCTGCACCCGCGGTCTCGCGTGCAAGATGCACAAAGCAAACGCACACGAGCATACAGGTTCAGCGGAGAGCATCCGGCCTTCCCTGCGCGATGGCTTTACGGCTTATAACGGGCTCTCCCCGGTGACCGGGCTTTGTTGTCACCGTCGCCCCCGAGAAGCATCGCCTCTCAAGAACTTGACACCAGCGTCGGGGTGTCAGGACCACACGACTTCGCCGTACGCAACAGTCGCGCCCGTCTCGCGCGCCGCCGCGTCCACCGCATCCCGCACCCAACGTTCGTGACGATCGCGAAGCGCCCCTCTTTGAGGGGTGCAGGATGGCGCGAGCTGGTAGCGCTGATTTGCCCGACGGCGAAAGCGAAATATTTTTCGCAAACCGGCTGGACGACTCACCCCGACGGGCAAGTAGTCCCTCGCGTCGCCGACGACGAGAAACCGCGGCACTACTTCAATGAAAAGGGCCGCAGCAATGCTGCGGCCCTCTCTCCTGGAAGGGTCTGTCGTTACTGCGTGCAGACCTTCATGCTCTTCATGCCAGTTTCGGCCTCGGTCTTCGTCTTGAACGTACCGTTGTCGACGATCGTGGTGGTGGTCGTGGTCGGCTTGGTATCGACCACGGTGCACTTCTTGGTGGCGGTGTCGTGCACGACGTAGAATTCAGCCGCCGTCGCGGTTTCGGCAATGCTTGCTGCGGCAAAAGCCAGCGCACCGATCATCAGAAATTTCTTCAAGTTGTCCTCCTCCAGTTTCCGGTGATGCAATCGGCAACTCTCGGAAGAACAAGATGTTCCACTTTTTCCCGATACGTGACAGCGATCCGGTTTTCTCCCGGAGCCGCACTGTTCGGCGTTCTCATCGACAGCATTCGTTAGTCGGTAGCAAGCGCTGCAATCCGCAAAAGGAACTATTGCCGCTCCTTCCCGTTGAAACCGAACTCAGGGGTGATCTGGAAATGGTGGTGGGCATGCCCCTCGGTCGATACTTCGTCTTTGTCGGCAGTCTGCTGCTGGCGCTTCTTATCCTCGCAGACCGGTACATGCCGAAGCCCATCAATGAACCGGCGCGCGCGGACGTCGATCGAAGCATCATCCGCCTGCACTCATCGCATAAATGGCCGGAGCGGATCGTGATAGATACGAGCCTGCCGACAATCGTTCCGCCGCCAACGACGAATACCGCTGAGATATCGCCGGCCAGGGCCAGACCGCCAAAGGACGCTTTCGCGCTGGCGACGCCGGAGGCAGCGCCGATCGTGCAGAAAGCGGTTCGTCAAAAGCGCCGGGAGAGAACCATCCGAACGGCCGCAGGGCGTATCGCCAGCTCCGATGCAATCGGATACCGCACGGCATTTCCGGCGGGCTGGTGACCCCGACATCGAGCGGGAATAATCGGCAACCGATAACTGAATAGCGTTATTTACCAACGCTTCCAAAACGCCGGAACAAAATCTGTTTCCGGGAACTTGTGTCAGAAATCGCAATCATGCGATTGGGAGGAATCGCGGATGAAACGCATTTTAGTGATAGGCTTCGCGCTGCTTGCTTCGACACTCGGATGGATTACTGCTGCTTCCGCCAGGCTGGGAATGGCACCGATCGCCGTTCAGGACGACGCGGTGATCCAGGTCAGGGGACACGGGCATGGCCATGGCCATATGCATCGTGGCGGACGTGGTCACCATTACGGATGGGGCCGGGGCCGCGGACATCACTACGGCTGGCGTCATCATCGTCATCACTACTAGCTGTCGTCTTCACTGAATTCGCTTCCGTCGATCCATTGCCCGGATGAAAGCGGATCCAGTGGCGTGGACAGGTCGCGCCCCGTGGGCGCGGCCGGTCCAGTCAGTTCAAGCCCATCTCGACGGCGATCCGGATCAGGTCGGAATGATTCTTTGCGCCGAGCTTCTGCTTAAGCAGCGACGTTGTGTTCGCCACCGTCTTGTAGGAAATGCCGAGAGCATCGGCGACTTCGACGATCTTGTCGCCGCGGCCCAATAGCCGCAGGATCTCCAGTTCGCGCGCGGTCATCTGCGACGCTGGATTGGCCTTGATCGAAGCCCCCGAAAACGTCACCGCCTCCGCCAACTGCGGCGAAATGAAATTGTCGCCGGCGGCGACCTTGCGGAGGGCCTTGACCAGGACTCGGGGATCGTCGCCCTTTGAGACGTAACCCTGCGCGCCCATCTCGATCGCACGGACCACGAAGGCGGGATCGTCGTTCATGCTGAACATGATGATCTTGGCGTCAGGATCGTCCTTGCGGATGCGCCGCATCAGTTCAAAACCCGAGACATCCGGAAGCTTGATGTCGATCACGGTCACATCGGGTTTCCTGGTCACGAATGCCCGATGGCCGGACTTTGCGTCCGTAGCTTCCTCGATCTTCACGGAAGCATCCGATGCGAACAGCGAGCGGCAGCCGGACAAAACCACCGGGTGGTCGTCGACGATCAATATCCTCGTTGCCGGCTTGGCCGAATTTTGCATCATCACAATCCCTTTCAGGATAAATAGGTATTTTGCGGGATTTGAAAAGGAAATCCTCACTGCGGGAGTTAGAATAGTCCGAATGTGGAAAAAGCTTTCTCTTCGAAGCCGATTGTTCCTGCCGCTTGGCGTGATGTTCGTGGCCGCATTGGTGCTCGGCGCCATTTCGCTCCAGATATTTGCACCCGACCAGTTGGTCTATGAGAACGAACAGGCGACGCGCTCGGCCAAGGTGGTTGCGGACGCGCTCAATAGCGCGCTCAAGGCATCGGCCAATCCGCAGCAAACCCTGGATGCGTTCGCGCAATCGCTCGGAACATCCGAGGCCATCCAGTTTCGGCGCGCCGGCGCGGACGTCTCACTTCATTCAACAGTCGAGGCCCGCACGCCGTTGGGAGGAGTGCCGGGCTGGTTCGTCCGTCTTCTCGGGATCCCCGACATCGGGGCATCGTTTCCGGTGACGATCGAGGGAGCGCGGGCCGGTGACATCGTGTTCTCCCCCGACCTTTCCGCCGACCTCTACGAAAAATGGATCGGCTTCCTGGCCATCATATCTTCCGCCATCGCATTGACGCTGTTGACCGGCATCATTGCCTATTTCACGACCCGCGCCGTACTTGCTCCCCTGCAGAATTTGGGCCATGGCCTTACCCTCATGCGCAAGGGAAATTACGAACACCTGATCCCCGCGACGGGACCGCCCGAGATACGCAGAAGTTCGGAGGAAGCCAACGAGCTCACTCGCACGCTGAAGCGGCTGAGCCAGAACAATCGCAGCCTGTTGCGCAGGTTCGTGTCGCTGCAGGACAACGAACGCCGCGACATGGCGCGCGAACTTCACGACGAACTCGGCCCGTTGCTATTTGGTATCCGGGCCAACGCCGTCGCGCTGCTGGAAACCATTCCGAGCGACAAAGAGCCTGCTGTTAACGGCGTGCTTGAAGCGGTCGAAGCATTGCAGCAGGCGAACCGCCGTATCCTCGATCGGTTGCGACCGCTCTATATCCAGGAGTTGGGCCTCGAGAAGAGCATCCAGACCTTGCTTGACAATGCCCGGTCGCGGGCACCTTACCTCAAGCTGACGGCGCAGATCGATGCCAGGCTGAACGAGATCGACGGCCTGCTTTCCCAGACCGTCTATCGCCTGATCCAGGAGGGAGTGACGAACGTTCTGCGTCACGCCAACGCCCACTCGCTGAACGTCCGGGCGATGATCGAAGACGGCCAACTGGCGGTCGAAATTTCCGACGATGGCATCGGTCCACCGGCGGACGGCATATTCGGCAGAGGACTGACGGGAATGCACGAGCGCGTTAGCGCCCTCAGCGGAACTTTTGAGTTCAAGCGCGACGTCGGCCGAACCTATGTCCATTGCCGCTTGCCGGTTGAAGAATGAAACGTCACGTTCGGCCGTGGATTGCGCTGGAAGGCGGCAGCGGGCGCACCACCGGCTCGGGCAGGATTTCAAGTCGCAGGAATCTCCGGCTGAGCCGCCGGTGGCGATAGCTCGCAACGCGTTTGCAAAATCTTCCCGTCGGACGTGAAGGTGAAGACGATGCGCACCGGCTTGCCTTCGTGACTGAGGTAATGCATTACGACGCCCTCGGAGGTTGGCGTAATTTCCTGAAGGTGGAAAGCCAATGACGTGAGAGTATCGAGCCGAGGCCGCCAATAGCCTTCGATCGCCGACCTGCCCCGATAGACTTTGACGCTTTCGCATTGGCATTCAAGGCGCGGATCCTGCGCGTAAAGGTCCATCAGCAGCGCAAGATCACGCTTCCTGCACGCATCCAGCCAATCGACGACAACAGCTATCTGATCGAAATCTTCCGGCAAAATCGCCATACCATCGATGTGAGGGTTACCAGCTCGCATTGCGGCCGTCTCGATGGTGTACAGCGGTCGTCGTGAATGGACACTGAACAGGCCGTTGCACGTGTTTCACAGTGGAACCCAAATTGGTCTCACTCGCTGAAAGTTCTATTCAGCACACAAGATAAAGCGAAAGATAGTGGCGCGGCAAGCTTCGGCCCGCAGCGAAGCATAGCATGACATGCAGCCGGTGGTCCACTTGGCTTCCGCCTTGGACCATGGCGAGGAAAAATCCGTGCTCGATGTTTTGCAGATGGCAATCCAGTGTAAGTCGGGCAAAGGGGGCCGGAACAGAGGTCTGTTCCGGGCCCCCGCTCGCTTATGGTCGCGCTTCCAACACCATGTTGAAGGGCCCCTCGGTCGCACGGCGAACGCGGCTGAAGCCCGCGCCCTTCAGAACATCCGTCAGCTTCGCCTCGCCGGCCTGCGCACCCAGCGCTTCGCCGACTTCCTGAGCCATGGAGGTCGGGACGCAAATCATGGTCGACGCGTTGTAGTAGAGCCGGCTGACCGGATTGGCGACATTGTCGCCAAGCTTGTCACCGGCAATCGGCTCGACGATCATCCAGGACGCATCGGGCTTCAGAATGGAGCGTACGTGCTTGGCACTGCCGCGGGGATCACCCATGTCGTGCAGGCAATCATACATGGTGGCGAGATCGAAATCGCGTTCGCTGATGGCCTTGGCCGTCGCGGTTTCGAATCGGACCCGGTCTGCAAGACCATGCGCCTTGGCATGGGCGTTGGCCTGTTCGATCGACGGCGCATGGAAGTCGTAGCCGATGAAGTGGCTCTTCGGGAATGCTTGCGCCATCAACAGCGTAGAGAAGCCGACGCCGCAGCCGATGTCCGCCACTTTGGCGCCGGCTTGCAGCTTGGGCATGATACCGTCGAGAGAAGGCAACCACGACTGCACGATGGCGTTAACATAGCCTGGCCGAAAAAATGCGCCGACGGCACAGAACAGACACCCTGAGCTTTCGCCCCACGCAACGCCGCCACCGTTGCGAAAGGCCGCCTCGACCTTAGGCTGACCCTCGACCATCGCCGCACTGAGATCGAAGGCGCCCTCGAGATAGACCGGACTGTCCTTTACCGCAAAAACCATGGCCTGTTCGGGGCTCAAGCTGAACCGCTCGGTCGCCGCATCGAACGACACATAACCATTGGCAGCGGTCGCCAGCGCCCATTCGCGCACATATCGCGCGGTCAGTTTGGTCCGGGACGCGAGCTCCGCTGACGTCGCAGGGCCGTCGTTGTGAAGGCTGGCGAAAAGACCCAGCCTGTAGCCAATCCGCGCGGTCGGGACGCTGAAGGCGCCACCGAGGTCGCCCAGCATCTTTCCAACCAATCCATTCAACTTGTCACCGTCGACACCACTCATGATCGCTCCTCGTGTTGCAGGACTCGTAGTGGTCCAATGCAACGGAGCATGCCGGTGATACTGGCCGGTGGCCTTGTCCTCCCGTTGATTTGTGGTCCAGAGCGACTTGATTATCGATCAAGCCCGCGCAGCCGGATTACCCGGCGCAACCCCATCAGCGCATGCGATATGCGCGGCCGAATAAGGCAACAGACGGGATCGCTCCATCCCTCCGTCTGCGCTCTTCGAGTTCCGGCAGACGGGTGACTCGTTCGAACGCGCTTATCGCAGGGGCATCGGTGGCCGCACCACCGGTTCGCCGTCCGGCTCAGCCGTTGCGCGCGCGGGCGGCTCAGGCTGCACCGGCGGGAGACCTGTGACGGCTGGCGGCAGGGCGGGAGCACCAGTGGCTTGCGCGGGCGGATATGAAGACCTCGGCCTGCGCACGGGTGCAGCGGCCGGCCGTGGCGGAAGCGCCGACACCCTGGGCCGCAAGCTCTGCTCGGGTGCTCTGGTCTCAGACGGCCTGATCTCGGCAGGCTTGATCTCGGCGGTTCTGGCCGCGCTGCGGGAGATTTGCTCCTGGCTGGCCTTGATCTGCTCGATATTGGCTTTGAGCTGCTCGATCTGCTGACCCATCGTTGCGAGATCGCGCGCCATCGACTGCAGCATTTGCGCCGAGTCCGCGGAAGTGACGGCCGGTGCAGCGGTCGCCGGCGGTTGCGTCTGAGATACCGGTTGCGCGGATACGGGTTGCGCGGCTGCCTGATCCGCCGTGGCAGTTTGCGAGGATGCCTGCGAGGATACTTGGACAGCAGGCGAGCCCGGCTGCTCGGCGACGGCGGGCGTTTCGGTGTGCAGCAGCGAACTCAGTGCAAACGACGGCGTCCAGCTCGCAATCATCTGTTTGGCCTCATCGCCGTAGTGCTGCCACCCGGCGGCAGCGACGGCGCTGCAGAGTGCAAACAGGGCCATGAATGACCGCTTCGCCCATTTGCCGCTCGAGGGCCGTTCGCCCAGGATGCTGTTGACGTTGGTTGGGCGAAACGTCGTATCGACCTGCGGCGGTGGCGATGCGCCAGCCGAGGCGGTCGAGGCCATATGGGACTGTATGTGAGCCTGCGGCGACGACGAACGGCTCAGGATGTCGTGCACGAGGTCGGAAGGCGATTTGTCCGCGCGCGCGGCCAGAACGACGTCGGGCTCGATGGCAAAGATATCGTGCGGATCGGTTTCTCGAGATGTCAGCGTGGATTGCATTGGCGCTCCCTAGAGCGTGATGATTCTTCTTCGAATCGTCATCCCGCTCTATCTTCTGTTTGAGCATGATCTTTTTCGGAAAACCGGTACCCACTTTTCCGGATCATGCTCTAGTCAATCCAATGTCACCCGCATAAGGGCGGCGGCTACAATTTATGTCGACGATCCCCTTGCCCCACGCCCCACACGCCCGTCAGGTTTGACCAAAGCAAGGCGATGGGATGGAGAGGTTGCGACCGCGAACGGGAACAGTGTTCCGGAAATCGGAACCGGTGGCCCCCACGCGCATCAATTCCCGCCGACATCCACCGCCAGATTGGCCGCTCTCAAGGATGCGACGACGGCGTCAAGATGGGACCCGTCCCTCGTCTCGATGACGACCTCGAGATGCACCGCCTTGGCCGGCAGCTCGGTAAAGATGCGCTGATGCGATACTTCGACGATGTTGGCGCCGGCCTTGCTCAGGATGGCGACCACGGTACCGAGCTGACCGGGCCGATCCGAGATGTCGAACCTCAGTTGCGACAAGCGACCCTCTCTCGCGAGTTGGCGAGTGAGCACGCTCGATAGAAGCCGGGTGTCGATATTGCCCCCGCTCAGCACGATGCCGAGCGTGCGGCCCTTGAAGCGCTCCTCATTGGCCAACACCGCGGCCAGGCCGGCAGCGCCGGCGCCCTCCGTCACGGACTTTTCGATCGTGAGGAGCAGGCTCAGGGCATGCTCGATCTGCGGTTCGCTCACGAGCACGATGTCATCGACAAGCGCGCGCACAATCTCGGATGTGATACTGCCGGGCGCCTTGACCGCAATGCCCTCGGCAAGAGTGTCGCCGCGCATCGGAAGACGCTGCCCCTTGGTGAGGTTGTACATCGACGGATAGAGCGCGGCCTGCACGCCAATGATCTCGATACCGGGCTTGAGTGCCTTCGCAGCGACGGCGATGCCGGAGATCAGCCCGCCGCCCCCGATCGGCACGATCAACACGTCGAGATCGGGCACGGCGGCAAGCATCTCGAGCCCGATGGTGCCCTGACCGGCGATGATCAAGGGATCGTCGTAGGGAGGGATGTATGTCAAGCCATGCTCGCGACCGTGGTCGGTCGCCAGCGCGGCGGCCTCCTCGAGAGTCGATCCGCCTTCCATCACGGTTGCGCCATGCCGGCGCGTGTTTTCGATCTTAACGGTTGGAGTGCCGATCGGCATGAAGATGGTTGCGGGGATCGCGAGGCGAGCCGCGTGATAGGCGACACCCTGCGCGTGATTGCCTGCGGAGGCGGCTATCACGCCACGCCGCCGTTCATCGGCGGACAGCGCTGACAGCCGGTTGAGCGCGCCGCGCTCCTTGAAGGTGGCGGTGAACTGCAGATTTTCGAACTTGAGCCATATGCTTGCGCCGGTGATATCGGACAGCGTGTGGCTGCGCTCGCAGCTCGTCTGCTTCACAAAACCGGCAATCACGCCCGCCGCCTTCTCGATGTCTTCGAGAACAACCGGCAGCTGCGCGAGGGAAGCTTTCGACGTCTTGGCCATCGCTATTTGCTTTCTGGCACCTGGAATTTGACACTATAGACGAACCGATGAATTTCGGCGCTCTTTCCAGCGTGAACGGCAACCGTTTCACTCAAAGGCCATAGCTTCGCCGCTGCCCGTGCCACCACGCGCCGAACGCAATCACTACTGCGCCCGCCAGCGCGAACCAGGTGATGGCGTATTGCATGTGATCGTCTTTCAGATGCACGGTGAGCGCGCCCGGTTTCGGAATGCCGCTTTCAGGCACCGGCGATTCCAGGTCGATGTAGAACGGCGCCACTTTATCCCAGCCCAGCGCCTGCGACATGGCAAGATGATCGCGGGTGAACCACAGCCGCTTGGTGTGATCCGCGGCGGGCGTAAGCACGCCGGCCGGTTCCGGGAAGCGGATGTAGCCGGTCAGCGTGACAGGCTTATTGGTAATAAGCCGCGCCACCGCGCGATCTTGCTGGCCGCGGTCCTGCATCGTATTCGCTACGAATCCCGCATTGACCGCGACGGTCTCTCCATCGGGCAACCGCGCGGGAATGAAAGCCCACGTGCCGGGGCCGGAAACATCGTCACGCACGGCCGAACCGGAGCTGTAGACCATCGCATCCAGACGCGACTGATAGGTCGCGACAAAACTGACGCGACGGAATTCGTCTTTGGCCTGCGTCAGCGCACTCCATTGCGAGGCCGGCGGCAACGCCTCGGGTGCGGCCGCAAGCCGTTCGTTCAGCGCGGCGATCAGCGCGTGCTTTTCCGCCCGACGCTGCAATTGCCAGATGCCGAGGCCGGCGAAGGCCGCCACCATCAGCGCCGTGAAAATTGCAAAGCCGGCAGTACCGCGGCGGCGCGAAAGCATGACGGTCATTTCGGCTCGCGATCGATCAACCGGCCTTCGGCGGCCTTGTGATGGAATTGCAGCGCGATCAACAGCGATTTCATCGAACGCATCGGCAGTAACGTGGTGGCCAAGATCAACGGCAACCAGAGTGCGGCATGGACCCAGAATGGCGGCTGATACTTCACCTCGACGATCAGCGCGCTGCCGACGACGATCGCGCCGGCAAGCATGATCAGAAACACCGCCGGACCATCGCCGGTGTCGATGAAAGCATAGTCGAGCCCGCAGGCTTCGCATCCGGGCCGCAGATTGAGAAACCCCGCATAGAGCTTGCCCTTGCCGCAGCGCGGGCAGCGGCAGGCGATGCCGCGCAGCGCGCTCTCGGTCACCGTGGGAAGGATCTCATCGCGCATCGGCGGGTCTTTCAGGTTTCGCGAAAACAAAAAGGGCGGCCCTGCGGCCGCCCCCCTTTTAGCACGTCAAGCCTGCAATCAATGCGCGCCGTGCGCCACGGATTCTGCGCCGTGGAACCAGACATAGATGCAGATGAAAAGGAACAGCCACACCACGTCGACGAAATGCCAGTACCAGGCGGCGAATTCGAAGCCGAGATGCTGGGTGGGTGTGAAGTGCCCGGCATAGGCGCGGAACAGGCAGACCGTCAGAAAGATGGTGCCGACCAGCACGTGGAAGCCATGGAAGCCGGTCGCCATGAAGAAGGTGGCGCCGTAGATGTTGCCGGAGAAGCCGAACGCGGCGTGGGCATATTCATAGGCCTGCACGCAGGTGAAGCAGGCGCCGAGAATAATGGTCAGGATCAGGCCGTATTTCAGCCCCTGGCGATCGTTCTCCAGCAGCGCATGATGCGCCCAGGTCACCGTGGTGCCCGAGGTCAGCAGCAACAGCGTGTTGAGGAGCGGCAGATGCCAGGGATCGAAGGTCTCGATGCCCTTCGGCGGCCAGGTGCCCGGCACGCTGCAGGCGCCCATCGCGGTTCCGGCGCCGCAACCGAACACCGCGTCGCGGGTGGCGTGAACGGCGTCGGCAGGAAACAAAGCCGAATTGAAGAACGCCCAGAACCAGGCGACGAAGAACATCACTTCCGAGGCGATGAACAGGATCATGCCGTAGCGGTGGCTGATCTGAACCACGCGGGTGTGATCGCCCTTGTACTGGGCTTCGCGGATCACATCGCCCCACCAGCTCGCCATGGTGTAGAGCACGCCGATGGTGCCGACACCGAACACGATCGGCGCTGCGGCATACATGTGATGCATCCAGCTGATGGCCCCCACCGCCATGATGAAGGCCGAGATCGAGCCGACGATCGGCCACGGGCTCGGGTCGACGAGGTGGTAGTCGTGATGCTTGACTTGCGCCGTAGCCATTGCGGTCTCTCCGTTAGCGGTGCCGTACCCTTCGGCACATATTCGTCTCAAAATTCAAATCGCGAAATCCCTGTTGTCTGGGATCTCCGGTGTCAGAGGCTTCCCTTGCGCTTGTCAGGCTCGCTCGCCGCCAATGGCTTCGGTGCCGGATCGCGCACGGGATAGAAGGTGTAGGATAGCGTGATGGTCTTCAGGCTGTCGTTCTCGCTGTCCGCGGCCAGCGCCGGATCGACATAAAACACGACAGGCATGTCGCGCTTCTCGCCCGGCGCCATGGTCTGTTCGGTGAAGCAGAAGCAATTGATCTTCTGGAAATAGGCGCCGACCGTCAGCGGCGCCACGTTGTAGGCCGCCTGCCCCGTGGTGGCGCGTGCCGCCTGGTTGGTGACGGAATAGAAGATGGTGACGACTTCGCCGATCCTGACCTCGACCTCGTTCTGCTCGGGCTCGAACTTCCAGGGCAGGCCCGGCGCGACATTGGCGTCGAACCGCACCGCGATCTTGCGGGTCAGCGGCGCGCCGGCGGGAGCTGACGTCGCCACTTGCGTGGTGCCGTTGAAACCGGTGGCGCGGCAGAACCAGTTGTAGAAAGGCACGGCGGCATAGGATGCGCCTACCATCAGCACCACGACGAAACCGCAGATCGACGCCACCATCGCATCGCGCGTCAAGCCACGTCGCGAAGCCGTTTTCCGGCTTGCGGTCGGCTGGTCTTGCCTGGTGGTTTCGTTTTCCACGCGCCTTACATCTTCCATATGCGTTACATCGGCCGCACTAGAACACCCGGCCCCTTGACCATGGTGACCGCGAAAAACAGCACGACAAGGACGCCGAGCGCGAGCGCAATGGCGATCGAGCGCTGACGGCGGCTTTTCTTCTGCGCCTCGGTGAGGACGATTCCATCTGGTTTCCGTTTCTCGTCCATGCCTTCGCCATGCGCCCCCTACCCGATCGCCGGTACGATGGCGCGGACGACGACCTCGAGCAGCAGGGTCGCGAACAGCGCGAACAGATAAAGGATGGAGAAAGCAAAAAGCTTGCGGGTGGCGCGATTGGCCGCGACGCCTTCACGGCGGCGGTAGACGTCGACGGCGAGCCACATCATGCCGCCGCCGAGCAGGAGCGACACCACGCCATAGACCGCATCGAAATAACCGAGCGGCCAGGGCGCAAACGCGATCGCCACCAGCACCACCGTATAGAGCAGGATCTGCAGCCGCGTCGCGTCGGGGCCGGCGACGACCGGAAGCATCGGCACGCCGGCGCGGGCATAGTCGTCGGAACGGAACAGCGCCAGCGCCCAGAAATGCGGCGGGGTCCAGAAGAAGATAATCAGAAACAGAAGGATCGGCTCCATCGAGAGCGAGCCGGTGGCCGCAGCCCACGCCACCACCGGCGGCAGCGCACCGGCGGCGCCGCCGATCACGATGTTCTGCGCGGTCCAGCGCTTGAGCCACATGGTGTAGACCACGGCATAGAAGAAGATCGTGAACGCCAGCAACGCACCTGCGACCCAGTTGACGAGAATGCCGAGCGTCATCACCGAGAAAAATGCGAGCGTCATGCCGAACGCGGTCGCTTCCGCCGGCGTAATGCGGCCGCGCGGGATCGGCCGGTTTGCCGTGCGCGACATGACTGCGTCGATATCGCTCTCATAGGCCATGTTCAGCGCACCCGACGCGCCGGCGCCGACCGCGATGCAGAGGATCGAGGTAAAGGCCAGGATCGGATGGAAATGGCCGGGCGCGATGACGAGGCCGACGAGAGCGGTGAAGATCACCAGCGACATCACCCGCGGCTTCAGCAGCGCGATGTAATCGCCGACTTCGGCCTCGGAAATCCGGGGGCCAAGCTCGATGGCGTTGTGATCGACAACCGACACGATGGTCTCGCTTCCCTAAAAGCACGACGCGCGCAGAGCGCGCGCCGCGCATTTTGATCACTGCACGCGCGGCAGCACTTCGAACTGGTGGAACGGCGGCGGCGACGACAGCGTCCATTCCAGCGTGGTGGCGCCCGCACCCCACGGATTGTCCGCGGCCTGCTGCTTGCGCACGAAGGCATCGATCACGCCGTAGATGAAGATCAGCACGCCGAAGCCGGAGATGTAGGAGCCGATCGACGACACCAGATTCCAGCCGGCGAAGGCGTCGGGATAGTCGACGTAACGGCGCGGCATGCCGGACAGGCCGAGGAAGTGCTGCGGGAAGAACACGAGATTCACGCCGACGAAGGTGAACCAGAAATGCGCCTTGCCGATCGCTTCCGAATACATGTAGCCGGACATTTTCGGGAACCAGTAATACCAGCCGGCGAAGATCGCGAACACGGCGCCGAGCGACAGCACGTAGTGGAAATGCGCGACCACGTAATAGGTATCCTGCAGCACGCGGTCGACGCCGGCATTCGCCAGCACGACGCCGGTGACGCCGCCGAGCGTGAACAGGAAGATGAAGCCGATCGCCCACAGCATCGGCGTCTTGAACTCGATCGAGCCGCCCCACATCGTGGCGATCCAGGAGAAGATCTTCACGCCCGTAGGCACCGCGATCACCATGGTGGCGGCGACGAAATAGGCCTGCGTCGCGCTCGACATGCCGACCGTATACATGTGGTGCGCCCACACCACGAAGCCGATGCCGCCGATCGCGACCATGGCGTAGGCCATGCCGAGATAGCCGAATACGGGCTTCTTCGAGAAGGTCGAGACGATCTGGCTGACCATGCCGAAGCCCGGCAGGATCAGGATGTACACTTCGGGATGGCCGAAGAACCAGAACAGATGCTGGAACAGCACGGGGTCGCCACCGCCGTCGGCGGCGAAGAAGGTGGTGCCGAAATTGCGGTCGGTGAGCAGCATGGTGATGGCGCCGGCGAGCACCGGCAGCGACAGCAGCAGCAGGAACACCGTGACCAGGATCGACCACACGAACAGCGGCATCTTGTGCAGCGTCATGCCCGGTGCGCGCATGTTGAAGATCGTGGTGATGAAGTTGATGGCGCCGAGGATCGACGAAGCGCCGGCCAGATGCAGCGACAGGATCGCGAAATCGACCGCCGGTCCCGGATGGCCCGAAGTCGACAGCGGCGCGTAGATCGTCCAGCCCGCGCCGACACCATTGGCGCCCGGTTCACCCTCGACGAAGGTGGACATCAGCAGCAGCGCAAAGGAAGCCGGCAGCAGCCAGAACGAGATGTTGTTCATGCGCGGGAACGCCATGTCGGGCGCACCGATCATCAGCGGCACGAACCAGTTGCCGAAGCCGCCGATCATCGCCGGCATCACCATGAAGAAGATCATGATCAGGCCGTGCGAGGTCACGAACACATTATAGGTGTGCGTCTCGTGGAAGATCTGGATGCCGGGATACATCAGCTCGATGCGGATCATGATCGACATCGCCGCGCCAATGACACCCGCGATGATCGCGAACACCAGGTACATCGTGCCGATGTCCTTGTGGTTCGTCGAATAGACGTAGCGCCGCCATCCGGTCGGATGGGCGTGCGCGTGGTCGTCATGTCCGTGGGCGTGATCGTCGTGTGTCGTTGCGCCAGTTGCCATGTTCAAATCCTGCCTTGCAGTCCCTTTTCGGACCTTTGAGGTCCCGTCGCCCTTATTTCGTTCCGCGCAAGCTTTCGGCCTGAGGCCTTGCAGCTTACTGCGCGGCTGCGCCCACAGAAGCGAATGAGTTCGCCGGGTTGGTCGCAAACTTCTTCTTTGCTGCCTCGGTCCAGGCCGCGAATTCCTGGTCGCTCACAACCCGCACTGCGATCGGCATGAAGGCGTGATCCTTGCCGCACAGTTCCGAGCACTGGCCGTAGAACATGCCGAGCTTGGTGGCCTTGAACCAGGTTTCATTGAGACGGCCGGGCACCGAGTCGATCTTGATGCCGAAGGCCGGCACCGCAAAGGAATGGATCACGTCGGCGCCGGTGGTCTGGATTCGCACCACCTTGTTGACCGGCACCACCATTTCATTGTCGACGCCGAGCAACCGCGGCTGCTTGTCCTGGGCCAGCAGCGAATCGAATTCGAACTTGCCGTTATCGGGATAGGCGTAAGACCAGTACCACTGCTTGCCGGTGGCCTTGATGGTCAGATCGACCTTGGGAATGTCGAGTTCCTGGAACAGCAGGCGGAACGACGGCACCGCGATGCCGACCAGGATCAGAACCGGAATCAGCGTCCAGGCAACCTCGATCAACGTATTGTGGGTGGTCCGGGAGGGCACCGGATTGGCCTTGGCGTTGAACTTCATCACCACGACGATCAACAGCGCCAGCACGAACAGCGTGATCAAGGTAATCAGCACGAACAGGAAATTATGGAACCAGGTGATGTTTTCCATCACCGGGGTGGCGGCCTGCTGCAGCGTCCATTCCCACGGCGCAGGCTGCCCCAATTCGGCGAAAGCCGTCCCGCCGGCCACAAGCGCCATGCCTGCTACCGCTAATCCCAGCAACCGCCGGCCGATCTGGCCCTTCGACATCTTCATGCCGCTCGCGCTCCCTTGATAAATCCCCAAAGCATTCCGGCCGGATGGCCAGGAATGCTGCACGATCCGCCCTGACAAACGGCCTTCCGTGAGTACTTTAGAAGCACCGGGGCCAGATCGCTAGAACGCGTCGAAATCCAGCCTCTCAAACCATAATTCGAAGGCTCTCGCAATGCAGTAGTAGGGCACCAAGCCATGCGTCACCGGCTAATCTGCCGTGGTCACATTTTCCCGGTAAATCAGGCAAAACCAGCGTCTTTGTCCGCGGACGCCGCTTGACAGCCGGATTGCCCGATGTACGCACAGGCAGGGCCGTTCACAGGAACCTGATTCGCTGCGAGAACAGCCCTTCCCGGCGCGGGAAATGCGTGAAGACTGCCTTCAAGGCGCCGTCATTGCGGATCAGTCCGTTGCGTATGGTCGTGTTCGCCAAGGGAAACGCACCTGCACTGGCCCAAGAGATATCGCACTGGCCTAGGAAACATCAGAGGATCGACCCGGATGGGGCCTTCGACACATCAGGCGAGACTTAAGGCGAGGTTTGGTTTCGCCTGGAGCCGCTGGCTGGGCGGCCTGCTCGCCGCCGCATTCCTGCTCGGCCTGACCCAGGCCGCGGCCGCCCAAGGCGCCGTGCGGTCGGTGCATGGCGATTGGCAGATTCGCTGCGACACCCCGCCGGGTGCACAGGGCGAGCAATGCGCCCTGATCCAGAGCGTGGTAGCCGAGGACCGGTCCAACGCCGGCCTCACCGTGATCGTGCTGAAAACCGCCGACCAGAAGAGCAAGCTGATGCGGGTGGTGGCGCCGCTTGGCGTGCTGCTGCCCTCGGGCCTCGGCCTCAAGCTCGACAATCAGGATGTCGGCCGCGCCGGTTTTGTCCGCTGCCTGCCCAACGGCTGCGTGGCCGAAGTGGTGATGGACGAGAAATTGCTCGGCCAGCTCCGCACCGCCAAGACCGCGACGTTTATCATCTTCGAGACCCCCGAAGAGGGCATCGGCTTCCCGCTCAGCCTGAACGGGCTCGGCGAAGGCTATGACAAGCTGCCGTAACTCGCGCGGCTAAAGCAGCACGGCCATCTCGATTACGTTTTCGAAGGCGTCATCGACCCGAGCGGCGTCGCGCCGCAGGCCTTCGATCGCAAAGCCGAACTTTTTGTAGAGCTCGATCGCGCCGGTGTTGTTTTCCCGAACCGTCAATTGGCCCCTGTGCAACCCGAAGGCCCGTGCCGCGGCGACTGACTGACGTATCAATTTCTCGCCCAATCCCTGCCGCCGAAATTGTCGCAAAAGGCCCACGCCGAGAACGCCGCAATGGGCATAAATCGGCCTTGTCATCGGTATTACATCAGACCAGCCGACAACTTCGCCGGCCGACAGAGCGACCCATTGCGGATATCCGTGTTCGATATTGTTAAGAATGAACGCTCGCGTCGATTCGATCGGCGGCGCCTCCAGAAACGCCAGATAGCGCCGCTCCCGCGCGACGATGTCCAGGGCCCGATGAAAGCTTTCGACATGGTCTTGCGCTATTGGAACAATTTCGACCGCGTTCATTGTTTCAGCAACGTGTTGATTCCGCCCCTCGCGGAACGCCAAGGAAACAACTATCTTGGCTGCACCCCTCCGACAACGGACTGATTTGATGACCAACCTCGCCACAACCTCCCTGGTCGACCGCGCCAATCTCGACCGCGATTCAGTCCGCCGCGAGATCGCGCGGGGGCTCGAGGGCGCCGACGACGGCGAGCTGTTCCTGGAATATGGCCAGACCGAAGCACTGATGTTCGACAATGGCCGACTGAAGCAGGCGACCTACGACACCTCGCAGGGGTTTGGCCTGCGGGCCGTCAAGGATGATGCGGTCGGCTACGCGCATTCCTCCGACGTCTCGCTGCCGGCGCTGATCCGTGCGGCGGATGCCGTTGCGGCCGTGCGCGGCGGTTACTCCGGCACTTTTGCCGCGGCGCCCGCGCATACCAATGTCAAACTCTATGGCGACGACAATCCGCTGGAGGCGCCGGGCTTTGAGGCCAAGGTAAAGCTGCTCGCCGAGATCGACGCCTATTTGCGCGACAAGGATCCGCGGGTGCGTCAGGCCTCGATCAGCCTGGGCGCGACCTGGCAGGTGGTGGAGATCGTCCGCCCCGACGGCGAAAGCTATCGCGATATCCGCCCGCTGGTGCGGGTCAATATTTCCGTGGTCGCCGGACAGGGCGACCGGCAGGAAAGCGGCAGCAAGGGCTATGGCGGCCGCGAAGGCTATGCGCGCTTCATCGAAACCAAGGCGTGGCGTGAGGCCGCCGACGGCGCGATCCGCGAGGCCCTGGTCAATCTGGAATCGGTCCCGGCCCCCGCCGGTGAAATGGACGTGGTGCTGGGCGCCGGCTGGCCCGGCGTGATGCTGCATGAAGCGGTCGGCCACGGGCTGGAAGGCGATTTCAATCGCAAGCAGACCTCGGCCTTCGCAGGATTGATGGGCAAGCAGGTCGCGGCCAAGGGCGTCACCGTGGTCGACGACGGCACCATGGCCTCGCGGCGCGGCTCGCTTTCGATCGACGACGAGGGCACGCCGACCAACCGCACCGTGCTGATCGAGGACGGCATTCTGGTCGGCTACATGCAGGACCGCCAGAACGCGCGATTGATGAACATGAAGCCGACCGGCAACGGGCGCCGTCAAAGTTATGCCCATGTGCCGATGCCGCGCATGACAAACACCTACATGCTGGCCGGCGAGCGCGACCCGGCTGAAATCCTCGCCTCCGTAAAAAATGGCATGTACGCCGCGAACTTCGGCGGCGGTCAGGTCGACATAACTTCGGGTAAATATGTGTTCCAGTGTACCGAGGCCTACAAGATCGAGAACGGCAAGCTTGGCGCGCCGCTGAAGGGCGCGATGCTGATCGGCAACGGACCGACCGACCTGCATCGCATCACCATGATCGGCAACGACCTCGCGCTCGATACCGGCATCGGGACCTGCGGCAAGAACGGCCAGGGCGTGCCGGTCGGCGTCGGCCAGCCGACGCTGCGGATGGAACGGATTACAGTTGGAGGAACAGGCTAGTGACTGTCGAGAACGAAGTTTCCGCCGCCAAGCCGACGAGTTGGCGTGCCCAGGCCGCGCAGCTGGTGGCGATCGTGATGGTCGTGTTCGTCGCCAAGGGTGCGCTGGCCGAACCCTTTTATGTCCCGTCCGGCTCGATGGAGCCGACGCTGCTGATCGGCGATGCGCTGCTGGCGTCGAAATTTCCCTATGGCTACGGTGCGGCGTCACTGCCGATCCAGATCACGCTGCCGGAAACCGGCCGCGTGTTCGGCGAAACGCCCAAGCGTGGCGATGTCGTCGTGTTCCGCTGGCCCGGCGACCGCTCGCAGGCCTGGGTCAAGCGCGTAGTAGGTCTGCCCGGCGACCGCATCCAGATGCGGCAGGGCCAGCTCTTCATCAACGACCATGCGGCCACTTTGAAGCCCGATGGCGTCGGCGAAGCCGAAGACGACCGCGGCGGCAGCGAACAGGCCTATCGCTTCATCGAGACGCTGCCGAACGGCGTGACCCATGCGATCTTCAAGATGCGCGACAACGGCCGGCTCGACAACACGCCGGAAGTGACGGTGCCCGCCGGTAAATTGTTCGTGCTCGGCGACAACCGCGACAACTCCGCCGACAGCCGCGTCTCCGTGCGCGATGGCGGCGTGGGCCTGCTGCCGATCGACAATCTGGTCGGCCGCGCCGACGCAGTGGTCGGCTCCTGGGACATGGGCATCCGCAGCCAGCCGGTATGGACCTGGTTGTCGGGCTTTCGCCTGGCGCGGTTCTTTACATCCGTGCATTGAGCACGCCGCAATGACCTTCGACGACGTCAGAAAATTTGCACTGACGTGGCCGGAGGTCGAGGACGGGACTTCGTACGGCACGCCGGCGCTAAAAGTGCGCAAGAAGATGCTGGCGCGGCTGAAAGAAGATGGCGACAGCCTGGTGATGCCGGGCGTTCCACACGATGAGCGCGACATGCTGGTGGAAAGCCAGCCAAAGGTGTTTTATTTCACCGATCACTACCGCGATTATCCGATGGTGCTGATCCGCCTGTCGAAGGCGAAGCGCGCCACCGTCGAGCCGCTGCTGCGCCGGCACTGGCGAACGCTGGCCTCGAAGGCGGCGGTACGCGAATTCGATGACAAATCGTAAGGTGGGCAAAGGCGCGCTTGCGATGAACCGAGACGAATTTCTCGCCGCCGTCCGACGCAATCCAAACAACAAGATCATCGCCGATGAACTGCTTCGGCTGGCGCTGCCGGATGCGTGGATCGTTTCGGGATGCCTGGTGCAGACCGTCTGGAATGTGCAGACGGGGCGCGCAGTCGATTACGGCATCAACGATTACGATGTCTTCTATTTCGATCCCGATACGTCTTGGGCGGCCGAGGACGCCGTGATCCGCAGGTTGCAGGACGCATTCGCAAAACTCGCCGTCAGGATCGAGGCGCGCAATCAGGCGCGCGTGCATCTTTGGTACACGGAAAAGCACGGCCTGCCCTATCCGCCGCTGCTGGCTTCGACCGACGGCATCGACCGCTTCCTGACCAAGAACACGCGCATCGGCATCCGCCGCACGCGGGACGGCTACGACGTTTACGCACCCGACGGGTTTGACGATGTCGCTGACATGATCGTGCGGCCGAATCCCGGCGCGAATTTTTCTGCGGCGAATTACGCGGCGAAGGCCGCGCGGTGGAAGGCGCTATGGCCGGAAATCACGGTGCTGCCGGCACTACCGCACCACGCCTGAGATAAACCCAGCCTTGCGTCGCGGCGGCTTGATGTCTTTTTTCAGGAAGCAATGCGCATCGCGGCCGGCATAGCCGGGGCGCGCGTAGGTCCAGGCCCGGCATTTATTGTCGGCGGTGCAGGCGGCCTTGCACTCGTCATCGCCTTCGCTGCCGCCTTTCACGTCGAAATTCCTGTAGTCGCCGCCAAAGCGGTCGATCGAGGTTTCGATCGCACCGTTCCGCGGCTCGACGACGCCCGCGCCGCGCACGCCGGAGACGCAGCAATTATCGGCGACGCGCGCCGGCACATTGCTTTTCAGCCAGCACACCGCGCTATTGGTCATGTCGGTCGGATAGTTGAAGCTCCACGCGCGGCAGCGCCTGTCGCGCTCGCACACCAGGGCGCAATCGGCGGGATCGCCGGAGGTGACCGGCGCACTCAGATAATCGCCGCCGGGACGATCGAAATTGGCCTGAGCCAGCGCCGGACGCGCCGATGCGACCGCTGCCAACAAGACAAGCGTCGCCATACACGCCCTGAGAAGGCGGCCTGTCCCCATCTGCGATTGCCTTCAACTGCACTTCATCCGCGAGCCGGTCATTTGAGCGTCATCAACCTGTACGGCGGATGAACGGCCCAAAAATGCGGCAATGCGTAGCGTCCCAGGCGAAGCCAGCGCGACTTGGACAGCAGAATTGGACAGAAGAATTGGACAGAAGAAAACGCGTCAGAACAAAGGGATAGGCTTCGGGTTCTGATTACCCAGAACCTGCCCCCTAGAACGCGTATTCCTTATAGGCCGGCTCCACGGAGCCGCCCCAGGGGCCGTTGAATTTCTCCAACATCTCCTCCGCCGGGGTCCGGCCGGAGTCGAGGATCCGCTCCAGTGGTTCGAGGTAGCGGCCCTCATCGCGGCCGGAATGATCGACATGATTGCGCCGCCGCAAGCCCGCATGGGACACCTTCAGGCATTCCTTGGCGATCTCGAACAAATATCGATCCCTGATCCGGGCCTTGAAGCCGAAGCGTGGAACGTCGTCGCGCAGCGCCTGGCGCTCCTGCGAATTCCAGTGGTGGACAATATCCCAGGCCGCGTTCAGGCTATCGTTATCGTACAACAGGCCAACCCAGAACGCCGGCAGCGCCGGCAGTCGTCCCCACGGTACGCCGTCGGCGCCGCGCATCTCCAGATAGCGCTTCAAGCGGACTTCCGGGAAAATTGTCGACAGATGATTGGCCCAATCCGACAGGGTCGGGCGCTCGCCGGGGAACGCGGGATTCTTACCCTCGAAGAAATCGCGGAACGACGAACCCGACACGTCAATATAGGTGTCGCCACGCTTGACGAAGTACATGGGAACGTCGAGCGCATAATCGACCCAGCGCTCGAACCCCATGCCGTCCTCAAACACCCAGGGGATCATGCCGGAACGCGCATTGTCGGTATCGCGCCAGATTTCGGAACGGAAACTGAGGTAGCCGTTGGGCTTGCCTTCGGTGAACGGCGAATTGGCGAACAGCGCTGTCGCGACCGGCTGCAGCGCGACCGATACCCTGAGCTTTTTCACCATGTCGGCTTCGGAGGAGAAGTCGAGATTGGTCTGCACCGTGCAGGTCCGGTACATCATGTCGATGCCGTATTTTCCGACCTTCGGCATGTAATTGGTCATGATCTTGTAGCGGCCCTTGGGCATGACCGGAATTTGCGACCGCGACCAGGACGGCGTCATTCCGAGCCCGAGAAAGCCGATCCCCAGCGGCGTGGCGATTTCACGAACCTGCGCCAGATGCGCCATCAATTCCGACTGGGTCTGGTGCACGGTCTCGACCGGCGCACCGGACAGCTCGAATTGGCCGCCCGGCTCCAGCGAAATGGCGCCGCCGCCGGTGACATCGTAAAGCCCGATGATGTTGCCGCGCTCCATGATCGGCTCCCAGCCAAGCAGGAGCTGCATGCCTTCCAGCAACGCGCCAATGCCGCGCGCGCCTTCGTAAGGCACGGGCTGACGACCTTCGAGCGTGAACGGGGTCTTCTCGTGCTCGGTGCCGATGCGAAATTCGGACGGCGGCTTTACGCCGGCTTCCAGCCACGCCACGAGTTCGTCGCGCGATTGCAGCGGCGTCATATCGATCTGGTCACGCGCCATAAGAAATCCGAATGTGGGGCGATTCGACCGAACGCGCCGTGTGGCAGGGGCATCCACGAACCGTCCGGTCCGGGGATGCAGATGGCAACAAAGATATCATCGTGCAGGTACGCCGTCTCGCGCGGGGGCCGCCTTGACCTCTCCGCAGGAGCAGCCCAGCCGGTCGAGCAGACCGCAGAGCTTCATAGCATCAGCATCGGACAATTTGGAACCGACATGCTTCTCGATCGCGGCCGAATAGGCGTTCCACATTTTCTTCTGCAGCTCGCGCCCGGCTTCGGTGATTTCGACGAACTGGCCGCGCTTGTCGACCTTGCATTCGCGCCGCGCCGCCAATCCCTCGTCCACCAGGCGATCGATCAGCCGGGAGGTCGAGTATTGCGGGATCAGCATCTGCTTTTCCAGTTCGACCGGACGCAGCTCACCGGACGGCGCGCGCGACAATTCGAGCAGCGCGTCATACCAGGCGAGCGGCGGAAAACCCGATTTCTTTAACTCCTGCTCGACGGCATCGAGCACCCGGCTCTGGACCCGCATCAGGCGGATCCAGGCGGCGGTCGCCTCGGTCGAAGGTTTGCGTTTCATGGTTTAATCCATACGTGTCAGCGGTAGTTGTACCGCACTAAATGCAGCTGCATCAATCTTGACTATTTCATGCAGATGCATTTAGTCATTCCTCCATCAATAAGCCAACAATTCCGAGAGAAGGAAAATCCGATGAAATTGTATTATTCACCCGGCGCCTGCTCGCTCTCCCCCCATATCGCGCTTCTCGAGGCCGGTCTTCCCTACGATCTGGTCAAGGTGGATTTGCGCGCCAAGAAGCTGGAAAACGGTGACGATTATTTGAAGGTCAATCCCAAGGGCCAGGTGCCCGCGCTGGCGCTGGATAGCGGCGAACTGGTCACCGAAGGCCCGGTCATCGTCCAGATGATCGCCGACAAGGCGGGCAAGAACCTCGCCCCCGCCCGCGACAGCGCCGAGCGTTACAAACTGCTGGAGTGGCTGAATTACATCACCGGCGAGTTGCACAAGAATTTCGGCCCGATGTTCTCACCCGTGCTGGCCGACGAAGCCAAGGCCTTCTTCAAGGAGCGCGTGATGGGCAAATTCAAGTATGTCGACAGCCAGCTCGCCGGCCGCGACTATTTGATGGGCCAGCACTTCACCGTCGCCGACGGCTATCTGTTCACGATGCTGACGTGGGCGGACCGGATGAAATTCGACCTCTCGGCCTTCCCGAATCTTTTGGCCTACAAGGCCCGCGTCGCCGCACGCCCGAGGGTGCAGGAAGCGCTGACCAAGGAAGGCCTGACGAAGGCGGCGTAATTCCCCGCTACTCCCTCCCCCCGTGGGCCCCTTGTGGGGGAGGGTTGGGGGAGAGGTGAGCCGCACGCTGAGGCGGCCCTAAGGGTATCGAATGGCCAGCGATATTATTCAATCGCTCGACTTTCCTGATTGTCGCGTTGTGCTTTTTGATTGGTCTGCCAACAAAGACTACCGCTTTGAAAATTTGGCCTGTCTCAACGCCGACGGCTCTCTGAGATGGATGGCTGCATTGCCGCAGGACAGTGGTCCTGATTGTTTCGTTGGGATGGCGCTCGACAACGATCAACTCCGCGCAAACAGTATGAGCGGCTTCGCTTTGTGGCTCGATATTCAGACCGGAAGCGCGTTGAAAACTTTATTCACCAAGTAAACAGAAGGGCGGGATCGATGATCCCGCCCCTTTTTCTTTTGCTCCAGGCGCCAACCCCGCGTCGTCCCGCGCAGCCCGTTCTTTTCAGCCGGATCATCCGCTTTCAGTCTTTGGCTTTCTGCTACGTCGCCAAAAAACCAAGAACATAAAAACGCTCTGCAAAGAGGGCGCCAGCATCATAAGAAAAACAATCGGCTGTATTTTTCCATAGGGCAGAATTGCAGCCGAATATTCACTTATGTTGCCAGTCGCGCCATCTTTTTTCATTAGTAGCAGCTGGTGAAAAATCGAAAGAAGATTGTAAAATGCCAAGTAGATCACTGCGCCGGCGGCCATGCCGTTTGCACCATAAACCACGATGAAGGGCAAAGTCGCATACACTATCCGCCGGAATGAACCGAGCTTTATCGGGGTGATCTTCCGTTGAAGCACCCAAAGCGTCAGACCCAGCATCACCGGCCACGCTCCGATATGCAGATAATCTCCGAATACAGGAACGGCCGATGGATCGAACGGAATCAGGCCAAACACATTGAACAGGTTTGCGGGGTCCGGCGCGGCCAGATCGCTGACCCAACCAAAAAACGGCGCGTGCACCTCGATCGTGACGATCAATATTTTATACAATGCGAAAAATATCAGGAATTGAACGAGGATCGGTAAGCAGCCCGAAGGCGCTGTGACATTTTCACGTTTGTATAGCTCCAAGACGTCTCTATTAGCTTGCTCCGGATCATTGGCACGCTCGCGGATAGCGGCGATCTCCGGCTGAAGATGCTGCATCTTGATCATCGAGCGATAAGACTGGTTGGCGAACGGGAGAAAGATGAGTTTGATGATGGCGGTAAAGACCAAAATCGCGACACCAAAATTTCCAATCAGATGGAAGAGCCAGCCCAGCGCCAGAAATATCGGCTTGGTGAGGAAATAGAAGCAGCCCCAGTCGATCAGCAGGTCGAAGTGGTTGAGGCTAAACTGCCGATTGTAACCGCCGCTCGCCCCGGGAAAATTGACGCCAACGACGTTGGCCTCCTTGGCGCCGGCAAACAGCCGCGCATTGGCGCTGCCGGTAGCGCCGACGGCAATTGTCTGTGGATCCTGCACGTAATCGGTCTGATACAGGCGCGTGGCGCCCGCAAGATTGGACGAAAAGCGCACGAGCATCCGCGCATCAGTGTCCGGCAACAATGCCGTTGCCCAATATTTGTCTGTGATGCCGAACCAGCCGTTGGTGACCTTGAAGCTGACCGCCTTGGCGTCATCGATTTTCTTGTAACTATATTCCTGCAGACCCTCGTCGGCGAGAAAGCCGACCATCCCTTCGTGCAGTATGTAGGAGCCGGCCTTCTGAGCACCGTGCCGTGAGATCAGGGCGAACGGGAAAAGCGTGATCGGCGCACTGCCCCCGTTTGAAACTTCATCCTTGATCGTAAACAGGTAGCGGTCGTCGATCGAAACAACGCGGCGGAACGTGAGACCATCGCCATTACCGTATTTCAGCGTTACCGGGCTGCTCGGTGTCAAGCTGCCCGAGCCTTCCTGCTGCCATAGTGTGCTCGCGTCCGGAATTTTCAATGCCGCGCCGTTGGCTGCGAGCCAACCAAATTCTGCGTAAAAGGGACTATTGGTGCCCGACGGCGAGAGCAACTCGACTGCGGGCGATTTCGGATCATCGGTCTCGTACTTCACGAGCGTGACATCGTCGATGCGGGCGCCTTTCAGCGCAATGCTGCCCTTGATGCTTGGCGTATCAATCGTGACGCGTGGCGAAGCAGCGATGATATTCTCGCGCATTGCACGTGCTTGCGGCGAGGATTTGTCCGCTATCTCGGGCTGCGCCTGTTCGGCAGCATGCAGCGTGTCCATCTGCGGAATGTTGAAAAGATGTTGCCAGCCAATCAGCACGATTACCGATAGAAAAATCGCGACGACAATATTCCGCCTCCGGGCTGAGCCCGCATTTCCTTTTCGGGCGCCTGAGTAGTACCAAATGTCGCTCATTGGCTAACCTCGACAGCGCACCGGCGTTTATGAACCATGCCTTGGCATCAAGCCTACCACCGATGGATGGATTGCTTCGTCGCTGCGCTCCTCGCAATGACGGGGGCTACGCCGCTGCCTTCTTCGGCGGGAAGCGGCCATAGAACGTCTCGCCCTTGGCCGCCATCTCGACCAGCAATTTCGGCGGCGCGAAGCGCGAGCCGTATTTGGCCTCGAGCTTGTGACACAGGTCGACGAATTTTTTCGTGCCCATGAAATCGATATAGGACAGCGCACCGCCGGTGAACGGCGCGAAGCCGAAGCCCAGGATCGAGCCGACATCGGCCTCGCGCACGTCTGTGATGACGTGATCCTGCACAGTGCGCGCGGCTTCCACCGCCTGCACCACCAGGAACCGCTGCTTCAATTCCTCAATGTCGAGCGTGTCGGGGTCGAGATGCTTGGGCTGCAGCGCGCTGAGCCCCGGCCACAGGCTCTTCTGGCCTTTTCCCTTTTCGGGATAGTCGTAAAAGCCCTTGGCGTTCTTGCGGCCGAAGCGGCCTTGTTTCTCGACCATCTCGACCATCAGCTTCTTCTGTGCCTGGTCGATGGCGTTGGGGCCGAGATCGGCTTCGGTCGCCTTCATGATCTTGAGCCCGAGATCGAGCGCGACTTCATCCGACAGCGACAGCGGCCCGACGGGCATGCCGGCCATTTTGGCCGTGTTCTCGATCATCGCCGGCGGCACACCTTCGAGCAGCATTTCGTTGCCTTCGGTGATGTAACGCAGCACGCAGCGGTTGGCGAAGAAGCCGCGGAAGTCATTGACCACAATGGGCGTCTTGCCGATCACGCGCACATAATCCAGCGCGGTTGCGAGTGCGACGTCGCCGGTGTTCTTGCCGACGATGATCTCCACCAGCATCATCTTCTCGACCGGCGAGAAGAAATGAATGCCGAGGAACTTGCCCTGGTCCTTGAACTCTTCCGCCAGCGACGTGATCGGTAGCGTCGAGGTGTTGGAGGCGAAGATCGCATCCGACTTCAGGATCGGCTGCGCCTTGGCATAAGTCTCGGCCTTGACCTTGCGATCCTCGAACACCGCCTCGATGACGAGATCGCAATCCTTCAACACTCCGTAATCAGCGGTGGCGCTGATACGCGACAAGATGGTGTCGCGATCGCTCTCCTTGGCGCGGCCCTTCTTGATCAAATCGTCGATCACGCTCTGCGCGTGACCTTTACCCTTGTCGGCGCTTTCCTGATCGCGGTCGATCAGTACGACGTCGATGCCGGCGCGCGCCGAAACGTAGCCGATACTGGCGCCCATGAAGCCGGCGCCGATCACGGCGAGTTTCTTGACCTTGGTCGGCGGCACATTTGCCGGACGCCGTGCGCCCTTGTTCAACTCCTGCATCGACATGAACAGGCTGCGGATCATCGCGGCCGCTTCCTTGGAGCGCAGGATCTGCGTGAAGTAGCGCGACTCGACGCGAAGCGCTGCATCGATCGGCAATTGCAGGCCTTCATAGACGCACTGCATGATCGCGCGCGCGGCCGGATAATTGTCGTATGTCTCGCGGCGGAAGATCGCGTTGCCGGCCGGGAACATCTGCATGCCCATCTTGGAATAGACGGGACCGCCGGGCAGCTTGAAGCCCTTCTCGTCCCAGGGTGCTACGGCCTTGCCGCCGCCCTTGATCCAGTCCTTTGCCGCCTTGATCAGATCGGCGGGCGGGACGATGGCGTGAATGAGATTGAGCGCCTTGGCTCTCGCGAGATTGACCGCCTCACCCTTCAACAGCAGTTGCATTGCATCCTGAGGCGAGACGATGCGCGGCACGCGTTGGGTGCCGCCGGCGCCCGGGAACAGGCCGACTTTGATTTCCGGCAGGCCGAGCCGGGTCTTGGGATTATCCGCGGCGACGCGGTAGTGGCAGGCCAGCGTCAGTTCAAAACCGCCGCCGAGCGCGAGCCCGTTGATCGCGGCGACCCACGGCTTGCCCGAGGTCTCGATCGAGCGGAACAATTGTGAGAACCGGCGGCTCTGGTCGAATAGGGCCTGGTTGGCGACGACCTCGCCTTTCTCCTTCAGCAGTTGCGCATAGGTGCGGCTCATGCCTTCGAGCATCGTAAGATCGGCGCCCGCCGACAGCGCTTCCTTGGCCGAGGTGATCACCACGCCCTTCACCGCAGCGTCCGCAGAGGTCTGCTTGATGATCTCGTCGAGTTCGCTGATCGAGGTTTCGTCCAGCACGTTCATCGAACGGCCCGGAATGTCCCAGATGACGAGTACGATGCCGTCGGCGTCGGTTTCGACTTTGAAATTCTTGAAGGCCATGTTGGTCGCTCCCAATTCGAAAAATCGCAGGGTGGGCAAAGGCGCCTTCGCCGTGCCCACCAATTATCCCGAGAAAGTTTTGGTGGGCACGCTTCGCTTTGCCCACCCTACGCTCTTCGTCGATCAAACCCGTTCGATGATCGTCGCGGTGCCCATGCCGCCGCCGATGCACAGCGTCACCAGCGCGGTCTGTTTGTTGGTGCGCTCGAGTTCGTCGAGTACGGTGCCGAGGATCATCGCACCGGTCGCGCCGAGGGGATGACCGAGCGCGATGGCGCCGCCATTGACGTTGATCTTGGCGTTGTCGATGTCGAAGGCCTGGATGTAACGCAGCACCACCGAGGCAAAGGCTTCGTTCAGCTCGAACAGATCGATGTCCGATTTCTTCATGCCGGAGCGCTCGAACAGCTTTTCGGTAACATCGACCGGGCCGGTCAGCATCATCGCGGGCTCGGAGCCGATATTGGCGAAGGCGCGAATTTTGGCGCGGGCTTTCAATCCGTATTTGCTGCCCGCTTCCTTGCTGCCCAGCAGCACGGCGCCGGCGCCGTCGACGATGCCGGAGGAGTTGCCGGCGTGGTGCACGTAGTTGATGCGCTCGACTTCCGGGTGCGACTGGATCGCCACCGCGTCGAAACCGCCCATCTGGCCCATCGCCACGAATGACGGCTGCAACTGGCCGAGCGACTGCATCGTCGTGGTCGGCCGCATGTGTTCGTCCTTGGCCAGGATCGTGAGGCCGTTGACGTCCTTCACCGGCACCACGGAATTCTTGAAGCGGCCCTCTTCCCAGGCCTTGGCCGCGCGCTGCTGGCTCTGCACGGCGTAAGCGTCGACGTCGTCGCGGGAGAAACCGTATTTGGTCGCGATCAGATCGGCCGAGACGCCCTGCGGCATGAAATAGGCCGGCACCGCCATCGACGGGTCCATCGGCCACGCGCCACCGGAAGCGCCGATGCCGACACGGCTCATGGATTCAGCGCCACCGCCGATCGTGAGTTCATGCTGGCCGCTCATGATTTGAGCCGCGGCGAAATTCACGGCATCGAGGCCGGAGGCACAGAAGCGGCTGATCTGCACACCGGGGACGGCCTGGCCGAGGCCGGCCTTGAGCGCGGCGAAGCGCGCGATGTCGGAGCCGGCCTCGCCGACCGGATCGACCACGCCGAGCACGACGTCGTCGACGATGTCTTCACCGAGATTGTTGCGTTCTTTCAGCGCCTGCAGCGGCACCGTCGCGAGCGCCAGCGCGGTCACTTCGTGCAGCGCGCCGTCGGCCTTGCCGCGGCCGCGCGGGGTGCGAACGTGATCGTAGATATATGCCTCAGGCATGACGCCCTCCTTATATGAGGATCATAATATATAGTGGAAGCGATCGCGGGTCTCGTGGGCAGCGAAAAGAATTTCAGAAGGCTTCCGCCGCCAATTCCATGGTGGTCGCGCTTCCGCTCTGGATGCGCGCCAGGTGTACCGAGGTTTCCGGCAGCATCCGCTCCATGAAGAAGCGGCCGGTCACCAGCTTTGTGCTCAAATAGGGCGTCGCGCCACCGGCCGCAATCTTGTCCTGGGCGACTTTCGCCATCCGCGCCCACATATAGCCAAAGGCGACGAGGCCGAACAATTGCATGTAGTCGGTCGCGGCAGCTCCGGCATTGTCGGGTTTTGCCAGCGCGTTCTGCATCAGCCAGCCGGTAGCCTGCTGCAGATGGCCGAGCGCCGTTGAGAGCGGCGTCACGAACGGCTTCATCGCATCATTGCCGCCATGTTCCTTGGCGAAGGCGCCGACCTCGCCAAAGAACGCCATCACGGCGCGGCCGCCATCGCGCGGCAGTTTGCGGCCGACGAGATCGAGCGCCTGAATTCCGTTGGCGCCCTCATAGAGCATGGCGATACGCGCATCGCGCACGAACTGCTCCATGCCGTGTTCGGCGATATAGCCGTGGCCGCCATACATCTGCTGCGCCAGCACCGCGTTGGAAAACCCGACATCGGTCATCACGCCTTTCATCACCGGCGTCATCAGCCCCATGTGATCGTCGGCCTCCTGACGATCCTTCGGATCGGAGGAGCGGTGGGCGACGTCGCTCTTCAGCGCGGTCCACACCACCATGGCACGCGCCGCCTCGTTGAAGGCGCGGATGGTGAGCAGCACGCGGCGTACGTCGGGATGCACGATGATCGGATCGGCCGGCTTGTCCGGCGCTTTCGCGCCCGTGAGCGAGCGGCCCTGCAGGCGCTCGCGGGCATAGGAAACGGCGTTTTGATAGGCGACTTCGGACTGCGCGAGGCCTTGCACGGCGACGCCGAGGCGGGCCTCGTTCATCATCACGAACATGCCCTGCATGCCCTTGTTTTCCTCGCCGATCAGCCAGCCGGTGGCGCTGTCGTAGTTCATCACGCAGGTGGAATTACCGTGGATGCCCATCTTGTGCTCGATCGAGCCGCAGGACACGCCGTTACGCGCGCCCAGCGAGCCGTCGGCATTGACCAGGACCTTCGGCACCACGAACAGCGACACGCCCTTGATGCCGGCAGGCGCGCCTTCGATGCGCGCCAGCACCAGATGGATGATGTTGTCGGCGAGATCGTGCTCGCCGGCAGATATGAAGATTTTAGTGCCCGTGATCTTGTAGCTGCCGTCGGCCTGCTTGACGGCTTTGGTGCGCAGCAGCCCCAGATCCGTGCCGCATTGCGGCTCGGTGAGGTTCATGGTGCCGGTCCAATCGCCTGCGACCATTTTCGGCACGAACATCTTCTTCTGTTCGGGCTTGCCGTGCACCATCAGCGCGGCGGTCGCCCCCATGGTGAGACCGCCATACATCGAAAACGCCATGTTGGCCGAACTCTGGAATTCGGTGACGACCTGGCTCAGCGTGACCGGCAGTCCCTGCCCGCCATATTCCGCCGGCGCCGACAGCCCGAGCCAGCCGCCTTCGGCGACCTGCTTGAAGGCTTCCTTGAAACCCTTTGGCGTGGTGACGCTGCCGTCGTCATGCCGGACGCAACCCTGGAGATCGCCGACCCGATTGAGCGGCTGCAGCACTTCTTCGCTGAGTTTGGCGGCCTCGCCCAAAATCGCTTCGCGCACATCCTGGGAGGCGTCGGTAAAGCCCGGCAGATTGTCGTAGCGATCGATCTGGAAGACGTCGTCGAGCAGGAACGTGACGTCTTCCACGGGGGCTTTGTAGATCGGCATGATGTTCTCCCGGCAGGGGCAGATTTAAGTTGGTAGAGCCGTTTTTAAGTTGGTAGAGCCGTTTCAGTGAAATTTGCGGCGCGGAAATCGCTGCGTTTCAAAAATGGACCATAGCCGGTTCCGCACCTTCTAGACAGCTTACAAGATGGCCTTGTTATCAAGAGAGCTTGGTAACGATGCAGGACCAATCGCCTCACTGCTTCGTCAGTTGCTCTCCCATCAATCGGTGCAGCAGATTGATCGCCTTGAGCGGGCGCACCATCACCTTGAAATGCGTGATGAGGCCGGCCTCGTTGAACGTGATGATGTCGACGCCGTTGAGCTTGATGCCATCGATCTCTTTTTCGAATTCGAGCACCGCGCCGGTGGCGCTGCGCCATTCGCCCACATAGCTAAAGCCCGGGCCGCCCAGCACCTTCTCCGCGCTCGCGAGATATTTAAAGGTGATGTCGCGGCCGCGCTGCGGCGTATGCACGACCGGACTTTCGAACACCGCATCGGGGTGAAGCAGGTCCCACAGCGCCGTGCGGTCGTGGGACTTCATGTAGCCGTACCACTTGTCGAGGCCGGGCAGGGTCATCGAAAGTCTCCTATGAGCGGCCGGGCATGGGTCCGATCAGGTCGAACCCAATCATTATGCACGTTGACGCATATGCAACTTTATGCATAATGTCAACGACCCCGAATGAAGGATTGGCCTGTTGGCGCTCGGTGACGCAATCCTCGCATGCCTGACGGAACGTCCGATGACGGGCTATGAGCTTGCCAAGACGTTCGACGCCTCGATCGGATTCTTTTGGAAAGCCGACCACCAGCAGATTTATCGCGAACTGACAAAACTACGCGATCGCGGCCATATTCAGGGCCGCGAGGTGGTTCAATCCGGCAAGCCCAACAAGCTGGTCTATACCCTCACCTCCGAGGGCCGGGCCGCGCTCCGGCATTGGGGCGCGCGGCCGAGCGTTCCGCCATCGATCAAGGACGATCTGCTGGTGCGGCTGTATGCGCTCGATTGCGTCGACATCGAGCCTTTGCGCACCGACCTGATGGCGCGGCTGGAGCACCATCGCGACCGCTGCGCCCGCTTCGAACGCATTCTCTTAAAGCGCTTCCCGGACGGCACCGCATCGCCAGCGGATACCGGCAAGTTGCTCAATCTTCGCCTGGGTGTTCGCCATGAACGCGCGGTAACGGAGTGGTGCGAAGAGGCCCTCGATATGCTCTCGGCCTTGTCGGTCGACGCCAGCCGGCCGGACGTGGTGTCCATCGAGGACAGAAGCCGCGAAAATAACGGCTGACGGCCCGGCCGGATCGCTAGCCGAAACCCGTTCGGTTGGTCCCGAAAGCAACTTTATGGCCGCCCGGCCCAATTCCTTAACCGGTTATTTACCGTAACGCGAAAAAGTCGGGATCTGAGGCAGACGACCTGCGCGGAATTCGATTGTCTCTTCAGTGGGACGCGCGGGGGAGGCTGTAGGCGCAAGTATGGCGCCGCGAGTCGGAACCGGACGAAAGCATGAATTCGCGCGTATCGTGGAGTGTAGACGGCATCGATCCATCCGTCCGCGAAAGGGCCGAGGCAGCCGCGCGTCGCGCCGGCATGTCCTTGAGCGACTGGCTCAATTCCACCATCGGCAAATCCGCCCCACCCGATTTCCGCAATTCCCACGAGCACGCGGCAATGCCGAGCCAGGAAAGCCGCGATGTCGCTGACATCCATCAGCGGCTGGACTCGATCACCCGGCAGATCGAACAGATTTCCAAACCCGCGCCGCGCAACGACGCACCGCGCGGCGAAGCAGCCCGCGGCGAACCGAGCGTCGCCCGGCAGTTGAACGACGCCATCTCGCGCCTCGATGCGCGGTTGTCGCAGATTTCAAACCCGGCCCCGGCACGCCAGGCCCAGATGCAGGACAGGCAGCGCCAGAGCGAAATGGTCGAGCGCGCCGCCGCCGAGGTCTATCGACCCTCGCCGCCGCTGAGCCCAAAGTCCTTTGATTCCGCGATCGCGGAAATCAGCCGCGCGCCAGAACGAACTTGATGGCCCGCCGGCCCGACACACCTCGCCGCGCCAATCATCGCAAACAACGACGCCGCAGCCGACGCCGAGCGCAGCGCCGGTTACGCCGACCGCTCCGCCGGTTGCAGCCTATACACCGCCGCCGCCGGTGGCACCGGCAGCGCCCGCCGTCCGGATTTCTCCGCGCTGGAACGTCATCTGGTCAAGATCACGAGCCAGATCGAGGCGCTGCAGCGGCCCGACCACATCGAGCAATCGATTGCGGCATTCCGAAGCGAGCTCGCCGAAATACGTGCTGCTATCACCGAAGCGATGCCGCGCCGGGCGATCGAATCGATCGAGAACGAAATCCGCTCGCTATCCCGCCGCATCGACGACACCCGTCAGAACGGCAGCGACGGCCAGACGCTGGCCGGCATCGAACGCGCGCTCGGCGAGATCCACGAGGTGCTGCGCTCGCTGACGCCGGCCGAGCAACTCGCTGGCTATGACGATGCAATTCGCAATCTCGGCGCCAAGCTCGATTTGATCCTGCGCTCCAACGACGATCCCTCGACGGTTCACCAGCTCGAAGGGGCGATCGCCGCGTTGCGCTCGATCGTGTCCAACGTCGCCTCCAATGACGCGCTGGCGCGGCTGTCGGACGACGTGCACACGCTGTCGGCCAAGGTCGACCAGCTTTCGCGCTCGGATAGCCATGGCAACTCCTTCGCCATGCTCGAGCAACGCATCGCCGCGCTGGCCTCGACAATCGAAAGAAGCGAGCGGCCGGTCGTAAACGACAATTCCGAACATATCGAAGGTGCACTGCGCACGCTGTCCGAACGCCTCGACCGCATTCCCGTCGGCAACGACAATGCGGCGGCATTTGCCCATCTCGAACAGCGGGTATCGTATCTGCTGGAACGTCTGGAAGCTTCCAGCGACCGTCCTTCCGGTCATTCCGGCGATCTCGGGCGGGTCGAGGAAGGGCTGCAGGACATCCTGCGCTCTCTCGAGCGCCAGCATGCGAATCTCGTCTCGATCGCCGACAGCACCCGCAATATGAGCGCGCCGGCGCCGCAGCCGATGGACCCCGAGCTGGTCAACATCGTCAAGCGCGAATTGTCCGATATCCGCTACAGCCAGTCGGAAACCGACCGCCGCACGCAGGATTCGCTCGAGACCGTTCACAACACGCTCGGCCATGTCGTCGATCGGCTGGCAATGATCGAAGGCGATCTGCGCGGCGTGCGTGCCGCGCCGCCCGCATCGCAGCCGATGGCCTCGCCCGCCCCCGCTCTGTTCGAATCGCCTGAAGAAGCGCCGCGCGCCGCGATGCCGTTCTCCGCACCGCCGGCCTTTACGCCCGAGGTACCGGAGGCATTTGCTCCGCCGCCGAAACCCGAATTGCCGAATCCCGCCGCGGCGCAAGAGCATTTTGCCGCCGCGCCGCGCGAATTCCACGTCGCGGAGACCCCGGTAGCGCCGGCCATCCCACCGATGCCGCCGCGCGCGATCAGCGAAATCCTGGAGCCGCACGCCGCGGCACCGCGCACCGCGATCGTACCGGAGCTGCCGCCCGATCATCCGCTGGAGCCGGGCACACGGCCGTCCGGGCGAATGTCTTCGCCGTCGGAGCGGATCGCCGCTTCGGAAAGTGCGATCAGCGAAATCCCGGCCGGCAAGAAAGAGCCTGTTAGTTCGTCGAGCTTCATCGCCGCCGCGCGCCGTGCCGCGCAGGCCGCGGCCGCCGCGCCCCCCAACGACAAGGCGGCGCGCGCCGCAGCGAAAGCCGCCGCCAAGGAAAAGGGTGGCGACAAGGCCAAGGCTGCGAACAAGGCTGGCGACACCGCGCCCTCGACCGTCACCTCCAAGATCCGCTCGCTGCTGGTCGGCGCAAGCGTGGTCGTGATCGTGCTCGGCACCTTCAAGATGGCGATGACGCTGCTCGACACCGGCAGCGCGCCGCAGATACCGCCGATGGAAAATTCGAGCGAGCCCGCTGGCCCGGCGCAGGCCCCCGCGGAAAACACCGCCCAGCCCGCGGTGCCGGCGCCCGTCGCGCCATCGATGACATCGCCGACCCCGATCGGCCGGCAATCGAACAACACAATCGCACCGAATACGCTGGATACCACGCAGGTCGCGATCCCGCAGACCCCGGCCGTGCTGATCACCGCCAACGACGTCACCGGAACGATTCCGACGGCACCGGCCAACAGCAAGCTCGCGATGGTGCAGGTACCCCCGACCGAGCGGCTGCCGGACGGCATCGGCGGTCCGATACTGCGCGCCGCCGCGCTGAAGGGCGATCCGACCGCGGCCTACGAGATCGGCGTGCGCTTTGCCGAAGGCAAGGGCGTCGCGGCGAACTTCGACGAAGCTGCGAAATGGTATGACCGCGCGGCGCAGGCCGGCGTGGTCCCGGCGGTCTTCCGGCTCGGCACCTTCTACGAGAAGGGCATGAGCGTGAAGAAGGACGTCGATATCGCGCGGCGTTATTACCTGCAGGCCGCCGAGCGCGGCAGCGCCAAGGCGATGCATAACCTCGCCGTGCTGGACGCCGATGGCGGCGGCAAGGGTGCAAACTACAAGAGCGCGGCGCAGTGGTTCCGCAAGGCGGCCGATCGCGGCGTCGCCGACAGCCAGTTCAATCTCGGCATTCTCTATGCCCGCGGCATCGGCGTCGACCAGAACCTCGCCGAATCCTTCAAATGGTTCAGCCTCGCTGCAGCCCAGGGCGATGCAGACTCGGGCCGCAAGCGCGACGACATTGCAAAACGCCTCGACGCGCAGTCGCTGGCCGCGGCCAAGCTCGCGATCCAGACCTTTACACCCGAGCCGCAGCCCGACGACGCCGTCAATGTGGCGACCCCGCAAGGCGGCTGGGATTCAGCTCCCGTGGCGGCGACTGCGGCAAAGCCCGCGGCCAAGCCCGCGCCAGCCAAACGCGTTACTGCTTCCGCGCATTAATGCCGGCAGCGATGCCCCCCGCATCGCTATCATGTACCTCAGCGACAAAGCCGTATAAATTCAGCGCGTAAGCGCGCGGACGGCTGTCATCGCCACGAGGACAAAATTGTCAGTCGACAACCAGGACGAAGGAAATCGTTTCCAGGCGTCGCCGACCGGCCCCCGCGTAGCGCCGCCGCGCGGGCCCGGCAGCCGTACCCACCACCTCCTCCGCTGGCACAGCCATCGCATCCGCCGCCTCGCAATCGACGACCCTTCTGGTCGGTCGTTATCGCGCTTCTGCTGATTTCCGGCGTCGGCATTCGCGCTTACCGGGACCTCTCGCAACCCGATGCCTGGGCCTATTGGAAGGACCAATATTTCTCGCCTAGCTTGACGTTCGTCACTGATTGCCAAAACCGACCTCGACGGCCGGCGCGCACTGGCTATCCGCGGCACCATCGGGCCCGCAGCCGCGACCTGGTTCCGCGAGCGCGTCGATGAAGCCCATCTCACGGCAGGCGACGTCGTGTTGCTTTCCTCGCCGGGCGGCGATTTGGGTCAGGCCGTGATCATGGGCGAATTCATTCGATCGCGCGGGCTCACGACCGCCGTCGGCGTTGTCGGATGCTTCGGGCCGTATCCAGCCCTCTTATTGCGCCAGTGCCTGCGTCTTCGTCTATGCCGGCGGCAAAACCCGCTACGGCGTCCAGGGCTCGAGATTGGGCGTTCACCGGTTTGTCGCAACAAAGCTTGCGGGCGACCCCGTCGCCGAAGCCCAGCGGGTCACGGGCGCGGTTCTCGGCTACATGACCAAAATGGGCGTCGCCTCCTCCATCGTGGAGGCAATGTCGGAGACCAAAGACATCCGCTGGCTTGCGCCGAAGGAAGCCCTGGCAATGCGCCTGATTACCGATCCGATCGGAAAGCCCTGATACGGGGCACTAGTCTTTTGTTTTGACGCGTTTTCTTCACGCGAACCGGAATCCACTTCGCTCGAAAACGCTCTAACCTGCATTCACCACACTGACGGGTGCGCGGGAAAGCAGGGCAAAAAACTGCCCTGCGGCACATTCTTTAGTCCCTCCTGGGGACGAATTCGGTTATGCCAAGGGCAGGCAACCGGCTCGCGCTGGCTGACCCCTGCGCCAACCAGATTCCACTGCCGGCGACGAGACAGAAACCCATGCCGTGAGCGGCTTCGGCTCGGTCAGCGGCACAATTGCAAAAAGCAGACGCGCGTGCAGCTCTACCTTCCGATCGCCGACATTCCGGTCAATGTCTTCCTCATCCTGGCGATGGGCGCGGCGGTTGGTTTTGTCTCCGGCATGTTCGGCATCGGCGGCGGTTTCCTGATGACGCCGCTGTTGATTTTCGTCGGCATCGCGCCCGCGGTTGCGGTCGCTTCCGTCGCAAGTCACATCGCCGCCTCGTCGTTTTCCGGTGCGATATCCTATTGGCGAAGGCGCGCCATCGACCCCGCGTTGGCGGTGGTGCTGTTAAGCGGCGGCAGTATCGGCACGGCGCTCGGCGTCTGGATGTTTACGCTGCTGCGTTCACTCGGACAGCTCGATCTGTTGATTGCGCTGTCCTACGTGATCCTGCTGACTACCGTCGGCGGGCTGATGTTCTGGGAAGGCCTGCGGGCGCTGCTGCGGGCGAGGCGCGGCGGTACGGTCACGACGCGCCGCCCGGGCAGCCACGGCTGGATCCATGGATTGCCGCTGAAGATGCGTTTCAAGCGCTCGAAGATTTATCTTTCCGTCATCCCCGTCATCGTCGTCGGCCTCGTCATCGGCTTCATCGGCGCTGTGATGGGCATCGGCGGCGGCTTCATCCTGGTGCCGCTGATGATCTATGTGCTGCGAGTGCCGACCTCGACCGTGATCGGCACCTCGATGGTGCTGACGCTGGTCACCATGGTGTTCGCCACTATGCTGCATGCGGTCACCAACCATCTGGTCGACGCTGTGCTGGCGCTGATCCTGATGGTCGGCGGCGTGACCGGCGCGCAGTTCGGCGCGCGTGCGGGGCAAAAAATCCGCGGCGAACATCTGCGGTTGCTGCTCGGCCTTCTGGTTCTCGCCGTCGGCGTTCGCTTCGCGGTCGAACTGGTGATCCGCCCCGAAGATCTCTTCACCATCCGCGAAACCGGAGGCACGGGATGACCGCACGCGCCTCGCTCACGTTAGCGGGTCTTGTGGTGGCTGCGCTGCTTGCGGCCTTCCCGGCGCGGGCCGAGCGGCTGATCGTGTCGGTGTCCAACCATCGCGTGACGGTGACGCCGAATTACTCCGGTGAAGAGCTGGTGCTGTTCGGCTCTGTCGAAAAGGACGCCTCTACGCCGGCCGACCGTAATTACGATCTCGTGGTGACGGTGGCAGGTCCGCGCGCGGACATGGTGACACGACGCAAGGAGCGCAAATTCGGCATCTGGATCAACACCGACTCGCGGCAATTCCTGAAAGTGCCGACCTACCTCGCGCTGTTTTCCAACCGCCCGTTCGAGGCCATCGCGTCGCCCGAGGTGCAGCGGCGTCAACAGCTCGGGCTGAACAACGTGCTGCTAACCCAGCGCGTCGGGCCCGATTATGCCGACGTGGTGCCGAACGATGCGTTCCGCAGCGCCTTCGTGCGGCTGCGTCGCGAGCACGGACTATACCGCGAAGCGACCTCGGCGGTGACGTTCCTGACGCCGACGCTGTTCCGCACTGGAATTCCATTGCCCGCGGAAGTGCCGATCGGCACCTATGACGTCGAGATCAAATTGTTTGCCGACGGGCAGTTGGTGACGCGGACCGAGACCGCGTTCGAAATCGTAAAAGTCGGCTTCGAGCAATTCGTCGCCACCACCGCGCGCCAGAACGGTTTTGTCTACGGGCTCGCCACCGCCTTCATGGCGCTGATGACCGGCTGGATGGCGTCGATCGTGTTCAGGAAGGATTAGGATTTCCCGAAAAACAATCCGATCCCCATCGCTACGACGCTCAGCAGCATCGCCGCGGTCGAGAGCCAGCCCAGCCAATATAGCGGACCATCGATGACAAAACGGCCCATCACGTCCTGACGGCGCGACATGAACATCAAGAGCACCATCACGGGAACGGCGAGCACGCCGTTGATGACCGCGCTCCAGTACAGCGCCGAGATCGGATTGATCGGGGTGAAATTCAGCGCGATGCCGATCCCCGCCGACAGCGCCAGCACAGCGTAGAACGCGACCGCTTCCTTGGGCTTGCGCGCAAGCCCGACCGGCCATTGCCGTCCTTCCCCGACCGCATAGGCGGTGGCGCCTGCGAGCACGGGAATGGCCAACAATCCGGTGCCGACGATACCGAGCGCAAAAATCACTTCGGCAAACTTGCCGGCGATCGGCTTCAAGGCTTCGGCCGCCTGCGCCGAGGTCTGGATATCGGTTTTGCCTGCCGCATGCAGCGTTGCCGCGGCGGTGACGATGATCGACAACGCGATCAGGTTGGAAAACGCCATGCCGACGATGGTGTCGGCGCGAATACGGTGAAATTCCCTCTGCGCGCCGTAATGCTTTTCGATCAACGGCTGTTTCTTCGTATCGACGCGCTGGTCTTCGGCCTCTTGGGAGGCCTGCCAGAAGAACAGATAGGGCGATATCGTCGTCCCGAGGATCGCGACGATGGTGGTGAAGTAGTCGGCGCTCCAGGTGAGCTTGGGAATGAGGATGCCGGCAAGCGCCTGACTCCATGAAATATGCGCAAAGGCCAGCGCTGCGACATAGGCGAACAGGCTGAGCGTCAGCCATTTCAGCACCGCCACGTAGCGTTTGTAGTCGAGGAAAATCTGCGCCACGACCGAGGTCACGCCGAAGAACATGACGTAGACGATGCCCGGACCGCCGATCAGCAATTTGGTCGCATCCGCCATGGCGGCGAGATCGGCAGCGATGTTGATGGTGTTGGCGATGAACAGCAGCGCCACCACCACATTGAGCAGCCAGGACGAATAATGCCGGCACACATTGCCTGAAATGCCATGCCCGGTGACGCGGCCGACGCGCGCGGAGATTTCCTGGATCGCCACCATCAGTGGAAAGGTCAGCAGCATCGTCCAGCCGATGCCGTAACCGAGCTGCGCGCCGGCTTGGCTATAGGTGCCGATCCCCGACGGATCGTCGTCGGACGCACCGGTGATCAGGCCCGGCCCAAGCGCCCTAAGGAAGTAGCGAAAGCTGAAAGGCTCCTTCGCCTCGGCCTTCGGCGCCGGCTTGTCGTTACCGGGTCTCTTCTTGGCGTGGTTCTTTGAATTCGATTTCTTAGGATCTGTCATGCCCGCATCCAGCCAGCGACAACAAACCGCGGCAGCGAAGGTTCCGATAGCGAACCTGCCTCGGGGTGTTGTTGCAAACAGGCAGATGCAAGCGATCAGGTGTGAGCCGCCGCAGCCGGGCGGGTCACCAGATAAATGCCGAGCGCCACCGGAACGATCCCGAGCAGATCGCGAAATTCGACGTGCTCGCCGAGCACGAGGAAGGCAAACAACATGCCGAGCGGCGGCATCAGGAAGTGATAGACGCTCGCAGCCGTCGCGCCGCAGACCTTCAGCAGATGGAACCAGAGCAAATACGCAAGGATCGATCCGCCGAATACGAGGAATGCGAACGCACCCAACAGCCGCGCACTCGGCACGATATCGCCGACATCGGCTAGAGTGAACGCAAACGGCAGCAGCACGATCCCGGCGGCGAGGTTCTGCACGCCGTTGCCGACCCAAAGACTGCCCTTCGGCGCCAACACCTTGAACAGGATCGTGCCGACCACGATCGAGGCCAGCGACGCCAGCGTGAACAAGATGCCGTGCAGGCTGTCGGTACCGACCGACATGCGATGCCAGACAATGAAACTGACGCCGAGAATGCCAAGCACAAGCCCTGTCACCTTGCGCAATGTCAGCGCCTCACCGAGAAACAGTGCGGCGAGCGCGGCGGTGAAAACCGGATTGGCGCTGACGATCAGGCCGCCGAGGCCTGCGGACACGGTCTTGAGCCCGGTGTAGCCGAGTCCGAGATAAAGCGCGTTATTGGCGACGCCGAGCACGGCGAACACGGCGGCATCGCGCCAGGTCAACTGCCATCCCTCGCTGCGAATGGCCGTGATGCCGAGGATCACGACGCCGGCAAGCGAGAAGCGCGCGGTGAGCAGGATCAGCGGCGGGCAATCGGTGACTCCGATCTTGCCGGCGACGAAAGCAAAGCTCCAGAGCAGGCAGAACAATGCGATGTAGAGCGGCAGCGGATTGAACCTGGCGCGGGGAACGGCGATCGATGGCGCTAGCGACATGAGAGTCTCCTTTCCCATCAAGTAGGCCCTGGCCTTCCCATTTGGAAATTAAATGATATACTGGCAGCCAGTGGATTTCTGAATACCTCTCGGAGAGTCCGGCCATGTTCGACCTGGAACTGTTGCGAACTTTCGTCTCTGTGGTCGATGCCGGCGGCTTCACGCGCGCCGGCGAACGCGTTCACCGCACCCAATCGACCGTCAGCCAGCAGGTCCGGCGGCTGGAAGAGGATGTCGGCCAGCCGTTGTTAAACCGCACGGGGAAGGACGTGACGCCGACGGAAGCCGGCGAGCGCTTGCTTTCCTATGCGCGGCGGCTGCTGGCGCTCGCCGAAGAAGCCCGCGACGTGCTGGCGCGTCCGGGCAATGAAGGCGCGGTCCGGCTCGGCATCCCCGAGGATTTCGCCGCCTACCGGCTGACCAAATTGCTGGCAACCTTTTCGCGCTCGCATCCGGGCCTGCGGCTCGACGTGAAGGCCGATCAGAGCGTGTATCTGCGGCGCGATCTCGAACGTGGCGAACTCGATCTGGCGCTGCTCAAGCGCGCGGTCGGCGAAAAGGACGGCATCGCGTCATGGCCGGAGCGCGTGCACTGGGTCACGAGCAAGACCCATCCGATCGATCCGGCTGTGCGATCGGTGCCGCTGATCGGTTTTCCCGCGGGTTGCCTCTACCGGGCGCGTGCGATCCACGCCATCGAAAGCGCAGGACGCGCCTGGCACATGGCCTATACCAGTTCGAACCTCGCCGGCATCCAGGCCGCGGTCGCTGCCGGGCTAGGGTTGAGCATTCTCTCGGAGATCGCGATCCAGGCCGATCATCGCGTGCTGACGGCGAAGGACGGTTTTGCGCCGATCGACAAGACTGAAGTGGCGCTGGTGGCCTCACCGGACGCCAGCGCGGCGACGCTGCGACTGGCTGATAAGCTCGCGGAGTTCTGCGATACGGTGCGGGCGAAAGCGGCTTAGCGAAACTGGTGTGTAGGGTGGGCAAAGGCGCACTTGCGCCGTGCCCACCATCTTTGAACACCGCCATCCTGAATGGAGGGCACGCTACGCTTTGCCCACCCTACGGCTCTAATAACACCGCGACGCGGCGATCGCGTGCAGCCGATTGTCGCCGAGCACATGCGCCATGAAGCCCGGCGTGTGGAAGATTTTGGCGAACGCGGGATCGCGGATGCTGAGGCCGCCGGTGTAGGCGCCGAACGCCGGCATCACCGCGCGCTCGCCATCGCAGGCGAAGCATCGCCGCTCCATCGAACGGCCGCGGGTGGCGACGCGCGCCTTGGGATGCAGGTGACCTGCAATTTCACCAACCTCACCGGTCGGTTCGTGGCGGAACGCGATCGGTCCAATCGCGACTTCGCTCGCGACCACGCCGCCGAGATCGGACGGCAGCGCCGGATCGTGATTGCCTGAAATCCAGATCCAGTCTCGCCGCGCCTGCATTGCGGTGAGCGCCTCGCGATCCGGTGTCGACAGCCGCTCATGCGCGTCGCGGTCATGAAAACTGTCACCGAGCGCAATCACCATACGCGGGTCGTGACGCGCGATCACGGCCGCCAATCGGCTCAGCGTCGCCACGGTATCGTAGGGCGGCAACAGCACGCCGCGCGCCGCAAAACTGGAACCCTTTTCCAAATGCAAATCGGAGACGACGAGCAGGCTCTGTTCCTTCCAGAACAGCGCGCCGGAGAGATCGGCGACGAACGTGACGTCTGCAATGGTAACCCTGGAAGCGCGCATGTCCTGATCGTCTCCCGAAGATTGCGCGGCTGCCGTCACTTTTTGCCCTGTCTATCCCGTCGCCTCTTTGACGAGTTCGTCGGCGGCTTCGGCCAACAACTCGTCGCCTGCTTCGCCATAAACTGAACTCGCGGCCGATTTCCAGCATCACGGGCACCGCGAGTGGGGAAACATGGTCGAGTTCCCGATGGCTGATTCGCCCATGGATACGCGAGAGCATATCGCCAAGCCTTTTGAGATCGAGCAGACCGGTGGCGGCATCCGCGCGCGCGGCGCGGAGCAGCACGTGATCGGCCTGGTGCTTGCGCAACACGTCGTAGATCAAATCGGTCGAGAACAGCACCTGACGGCGGCTTTTCTCTTCGCCGGTGAAACGCCGGGCGATCAGGCCTGATATCACGGCGCAGGTACGGAACGTGCGTTTCATCAGCGCCAATTCCGCAAGCCACGCCTCGAGATCGTCGCCCAGCATATCCGGATCGAACAGCGCGTTGAGATCGAGCTTGCCGTGCCGGATCATGAACGACATATCGCCAAGCCCCCACACCGCGACCGCATATTCATTGGCAACGAACCCCAACGGCCGCACTCGCGCGCGCTCCATCCGCCGCGTCAAGAGCATGCCGAGCGTCTGGTGCGCCAAGCGTCCCTCGAACGGATAGCAGACGAGGTAATGCTTGTTGCCGCGCGGAAAGGTCTCGACCAACAATTCGCGCGTCGCCGGCACAAGCGAAAAATTCCTTTGCAACGACAGCCAGTCGCGCACCTGGTCCGGCAATGCATTCCAGGCACGCCGGTCGTCGAGCAGTTTGCGGACGCGTTCGGCGAGATAGGTGGACAATGGAAACTTGCCGCCATTATAGGACGGCACTTTTGCATCTTTATCGTTGGCGCGAGAAACGTACACATTGTCTTCGGCGAGCAACTCGTAGCGCACCACCTCGCCGCCGAACACAAACGTATCCCCTATCACGAGGCCCTCGATAAAGGCTTCCTCGATTTCGCCCAGCATTCGCCCGCCGCGGCCAAGCACGCCGGTCGAGCCCGAACCGCCGCCGCGTGTGCGCAACAATCGCACTTTCAGCATGACGTCCTCGACGATGGTGCCGACGTTCAATCGATAGCTTTGCCGCACGCGGGGATTGGCGACGCGCCAGCGCCCGGATTTGTCCTGTTTGATACGCGCGAAACGCTCATAGGTTTTCAGCGCATAGCCGCCGGTCGCGACGAAATCGACCACGTCGTCGAAATCGGTGCGTGTCAGCGCGGAATAAGGCGCCGCCGTTAGCACTTCGGCATAGAGTTCGCCGGCCAGAAACGGCTCGCCGCAGGCGCAGCCGAGCACGTGCTGGGCCAGCACGTCGAGCGCGCCGGTGCGCAGCGGTGGGGTGTCTTGCGCATTCTCCGCGATCGCGTCGATCGCGGCGGCGCATTCCAATACCTCGAACCGGTTGGCCGGCACCAGCACCGCGCGCGAAGCTTCGTCGATGCGGTGGTTGGCGCGGCCGATCCGCTGCATCAGCCGCGAGGAACCCTTGGGTGCGCCGACATTGATGACGAGATCGACATCGCCCCAGTCGACACCGAGATCGAGCGAGGAGGTGCAGACCACGCCGCGCAGTTTTCCGGCGGACATCGCATCCTCGACCTTGCGGCGTTGCGCGACATCGAGCGAGCCGTGATGCAGCGCGATCGCCAACCCGTCGTCGTTCATGCGCCACAGGTCCTGGAACAACATCTCGGCCTGGCTGCGGGTATTGACGAACACCAGTGTGGTCTTGTTGGTCTTGATCAGATCGTAGATTTCACCGAGCGCGTGGCGCGCGCTGTGACCGGCCCACGGCAGGCGCTCCTTCGTGTCGAGCATCTCGACGACAGGCGCCGCGGCGCCGCCGGCGACCACGATGTCGGCAGATTCGTTTCTACCGTCGCGCTGGGGCACCAGAAACCGCGCCAGCGATTCCGGCTCCGCCACCGTCGCCGACAATCCGATGCCGCGCATATCCGGCGCCAGCCGCCATAACCTCGCCAGGCCCAGCGCCAGCAAATCGCCGCGCTTGGAAGTAACCAGCGCATGTAACTCATCGAGCACGATGCGTTTCAGCGATGAAAACAGGAACGGCGCGTCGTCGGACGACAGCAGCAGTGCCAGTTGTTCGGGCGTGGTGAGCAGAATATCCGGCGGATAGCGCCGCTGCCGCTGCCGCCGTGACACCGGCGTGTCGCCGGTGCGGGTCTCGACCTTGATCGGCAGCCCCATCTCCGCGATCGGCGTTTCCAAATTGCGCGCGATATCGACCGCGAGTGCTTTCAGCGGCGAGATATAGAGGGTGTGAAGACCGCCGGTGCGCTGCACGCTGCGGCCGGTGGAAACGACGCTCTTCTTGTAACCTCCCCCCTTGCGGGGGAGGTCGGCAGCCGCAGGCTGCCGGGAGAGGGGTGGCGGCATAGACGGTGCGCGTGGCCACCCCTCTCCCCGACCCTCCCCCGCAAGGGGGGAGGGAGAAGAGTGCACCGACGTTGAAGGGGTACTCAGCTCCACCAGCGTCGGCAGAAACCCGGCGAGTGTCTTGCCGGCGCCTGTCGGCGCGATCAGCAGCGCGGAAGCGTCCTCGCGCGCCTTGGCCAGCAGTGCGAGCTGATGTTCACGCGGCGACCACCCGCGCGACGCGAACCATTGAAGGAAGCGGTCGGGCAGCAGGGGATCGGCCTCGGCCGAAGATGCTTGCAGGATTCGGGGCGGCACACCCAAGAGCTAAGCCGTCAAGGGCGCCTAGTCGAGGGCCGCGGCGGACCAAATCGATCCGCCACGACGTTCCGGGTCGACTATTCCGAGACCGGCCTATCTGAAATGTCCCAGTCCTTGCCGTTGAAGATCGAGATGTAGAGCGTCTTCATCGGCGTGTAGTCGTCGGGTGTGTAGCTGAAATTAACCCCGTCGAGGAAATACGGCGAGTGGAAGCCCGCCAGCGTGGTCGCGTGTTTCAACACGTTAGCACGGGTGAGATCGTCACCGCAGCGGCGCAGGATTTCCGACATCGACGCCACCTGGCCATAGCCGGCAAAGGCGATCGTGTTATCGGGATCGACAGTAGGGAGATATTTCTTGCGCAGCTCCTCAAACGCCATCACATCGGGGTCTTTCTCCCAACGCGGCACGCCGACTTCCTTGGCATAACGGATCGCAACGATGCCGGTGGCATTTTCAAAACCTGCGGCGTTGAGGATCGAGCGTCCGGTCGATCCTGCCGAGAGCAGTTGCAGCGGCTTCCAGCCGAGTTCGACCACCTTGCGCACGGATTGCGACGTCGCCTTGCCGGTACTGATGTTATAGAAAACATCCGCGCCGGATTTCGAGAGATTGATGAGCTGGGAATCGATCGTCGGATCGGTGAGATCGTAGGTCTGCTCCATGATCACGCTCGCGGTGCCACCGGCATCCGCCAGCACCTTCTTGAAGGGCCCAAGGAAATCGCGGCCGAAATCGTCGTTCTGATAGAGGATGCCGACCTTGGCGTTCGGCTTCACGGCGACGACGTGCTTGGCAAGAATACGCGCTTCGGTCGGATACAGCGGAAGGCCCGCCATGGTCCATTTGTAGTTCTTCGGATCGTTCCATTTCGACGCGCCGGTGTTGAGCAGGAGCTGCGGCACGCCTTTCGAGTTGAGATATTTATGCACGGCAGTCTGCGGCGCGGTGCCGAGCGAGCCGAACAGCGCAAGCACTTCCTCCTGCTCCACCAGCCGCCGCGTCGCCTCGACACATTTCGGCGCGCTGTAGGCATCGTCCATGGTGAAGAATTTTATCTTGCGTCCATTGATGCCGCCCTTTTCGTTCAGCATTTGGAAATAGGCCTCGCCGACGCGGCCGAGCACGCCATAGAGCGAACCGGGACCGGAATGCGGCACGGTCTGGCCGAGCTTGATTTCGGTGTCGCTTGCGCCTGCATCGTATTTTTTCTCGGCCGCCCAGACGTAGGGGGCAGGCAATGCGGAGGCTGCAATCGCGGCAAATGCGGTAGCGCCGAATTCGCGCCTTGTTTGTTTCTTGGTCATTGTTGTTCTCCTTGAAGCAGCAATGATCTACATTCCCGCAGGCTCGGCAATAGCGAACTGGCGGCTTTGCGGCGCAATGCCGCTCGCGAAGCCGATATCAGTTCCGTGACGCGGAAATCGTAGCGTGTAGACTCAAGTTTGCGCCGCGACCGCCACCAGGCCGGGCACCGGCACATTGTCCTCGTTGCGCGCCGACCGATCTTCCAGCAGGGGCAATTTGAGACCCGCGCCCTCAACGGTTGCGCGCACATAGGCCGCGCTGTGGGCGTAACGCAATCCATCACCGATGACGACGCCCTCGCCGTCATGGGTTTCCGTCGTGAACGCCAACAAGCCGCCGTCGGCCAGCACGCGTCTGGCCTCGGCGAGAACGGGCGCGAGATCGGCGACATAGACCATCGCGTCCGCAGCCAGAATGAGATCGGCGCTGGCATCGGGTTTGCCGCGCAAGCCGCTTAGCATGTCATCGACTTGCAGCTCCTCATAAAGCCCGGTCTCGCGCGCCCGCTCGATCATGCGCGGCGCAAGATCGATGCCGATGAAATGATCGACCTCCTTCGCGAATGCAGTTGCGGCCAACCCCGTGCCGCAGCCGAGATCGAGCGCGCGCTTGAAGAAAGCCGGCTTGCGGGCAGCGGCGCGCACCGACAGCACCGCCTTGAACAACAGCGCCGGACCGCGATAACCGAGGTCGTCGACCAGCGAAGATTCGAACCGTGACGCATATTGGTCGAACAGCACCTGCACGTAGGCCTGCGGCATGCCGGACAATTGTTCGGCACCGAGCCGCATCAGCCGCAGGCTGGCGCCATGGCGATCGCTGGGATCGGAAGCCTGCGCCTTGCGATAAGCCGCGATCGCCGCTTCGCCCTCACCGAGCTCCTCGCGGATTTGGCCAAGCGTGAACCAGGCCGAGGCAAAGTTCGGCGCGAGTTCGGCCGCCTGCAGCAGCAGATCGGCGGCGGCGGGCAAATCGCCCTTCAATTGCAGATCGCGCGCGAATTCAAACCGGCGGTCGGCCATCAGATCGCCGGAGGACAGAAATAATCGCGCGGGCATCTCGGGAACCGGCTCAAGGGTTCGGGGTAAACGGGCGGCAAGCCTCGAACGAGGCACGATTCTGCCTATATACCCGAGATGCGTCCGCAAGACATCCTGATGCCCGTCCCCGCCGGCCTGTGTTGCAAGCCGGGCGGCTTCCACATCGACCCGGTCCGGCCGGTCGAGCGCGCCGTGATCACCCACGGCCATTCCGATCACGCCCGCCCCGGCCATGGGGCAGTGCTGGCGACCCAGGAAACGCTGGACATGATGCGGCTGCGTTATGGCGACAACTTTGCCGGCAGTACGCAGGCGGTTCGCTATGGCGAAGAGATCAGGCTCGGCGACGTCACCATCAAATTTCATCCTGCCGGACATGTGCTGGGCTCGGCACAGATCGCCGTCGCCTGCAAGGACACCTGCATTGTCGCGTCAGGCGATTACAAGGACGCATCGGACCCAACCTGCGCACCGTTCGAGGTGGTGCCCTGCGACGTCTTCATCACCGAAGCGACTTTTGGTTTACCGGTGTTTCGCCACGGCAATGCTGCAGACGAGGTGAAGAAGCTGCTGGCGTCGGTGGCGCTGTTTCCCGAGCGCGCCCATCTGGTCGGCGCCTATTCGCTCGGCAAGGCGCAGCGCGTGATCGCTCTGCTGCGCCAAGCCGGCTATGACGCGCCGATCTATCTGCATGGCGCGATGGAGAAGATCACCCATTATTACCAAAGCCGCGGGATCGAGCTTGGCGAGTTACGCCCGGTCAAGGGCGTGAAGAAAGCCGACCTCGCCGGCACCATCACGCTGGCGCCGCCCTCGGCCACCTCAGACATCTGGACGCGGCGGTTTCCCGATCCGGTCACGGCCTTTGCGTCGGGCTGGATGCGCGTGCGGGCGCGCGCCCGCCAGCGCGGCGTCGAATTGCCGCTGGTGATTTCGGATCATGCCGATTGGGACGGTTTGACCGCGACCATCGAGGCGACCGGGGCCGGCGAAGTCTGGGTCACCCATGGCCAGGAAGACGCGCTGGTGCATTGGTGCAAGACAAAAGGCCTCGCCGCGCGGCCGCTCGATCTGGTCGGCTATGGCGACGAAGATGAGCACGAAACGGCCACGGCTGACGAGGCCGAGGCATGAATCGTTTTGCGGAATTGCTCGATCGCCTCGCCTATGAACCCGGCCGCAACAACAAGCTGCGGCTGATCACGGCATATTTTCGCACAACACCCGATCCCGATCGTGGCTACGCGCTGGCCGCGTTGACCGGGGCGCTGTCGTTCAAACACGCCAAGCCCGGACTGATCCGCGACCTGATCACGGACCGCGCCGATCCGGTGCTGTTCGGATTGTCGTATGATTATGTCGGCGACCTCTCGGAGACGGTCGCGCTGATGTGGCCGAAGGCGGCGCTGCCCGGTCATAACAACCCGCCACCCCCCACTCTCTCCGACGTCGTCACCACGCTTCGCACGCTCGGCAAGACCGAGCTCCCAAAGCAGCTCGCGCGGTGGCTGGACGAACTCGACGAGACCGGCCGCTGGGCGCTGCTAAAGCTCGTCACGGGCGCGATGCGGATCGGAATTTCGGCGCGGCTGGCGAAAACCGCCGCAGCCAATCTGGGCGACAAGGATCCGCACGACATTGAATTGATGTGGCCTGGGCTCTCGCCGCCTTATCTCGATCTGTTCGCGTGGCTGGAAGGGCGCGCCGAAAAGCCGGTCAATCGCGATCCCGCACCGTTCCGTCCTGTCATGCTGGCGCATGCCATAGAAGATACAGACTTCGCCAATCTCGATGCTGCCGACTTCATCGCGGAGTGGAAATGGGACGGCATTCGCGTGCAGGCGGTGTCCGGTCGCGACGAACGCGGTCACCTGCTCACGCGGCTTTATTCGCGCACCGGCGAAGACATCACGAAGAGCTTTCCGGACCTGCTGCCGTCGCTGCATCTACCCGGCGCCATCGACGGCGAATTGCTGGTGCTGCGCGACGGCCGCGTGCAGACGTTCAACGTGCTGCAGCAGCGGCTCAATCGCAAAGTCGTATCGCCAAAACTGATCAAGGACTTTCCGATTCATCTGCGCGCCTACGATCTGCTCGGCGACGACAGCAACGATCTGCGCGAGCTGCCGTTCGTCGAACGCCGCGCGCGGCTGGAAACCTTCGTCAAAAGGCTTGACGACCCGCGCATCGATCTATCGCCGACGATCGCCTTCGATAATTGGGAGGCATTGACATCCGCGCGGAAAGACCCCGCCAGTGCCGGCGCGGGCGAGGATGCCGAAGCCGTCGAAGGCGTGATGCTCAAGCGACGCGATGCGCCCTATCTGCCGGGCCGCCCGAAAGGCCAGTGGTGGAAGTGGAAGCGCGACCCGCACATCATCGACGCCGTCCTGATGTATGCGCAGCGCGGCCACGGCAAGCGTTCGTCTTTTTATTCGGACTACACGTTCGGGGTCTGGACCAAGGGCGAGGATGGCGAACAACTGGTGCCGGTCGGAAAAGCCTATTTCGGCTTCACCGACGAGGAACTGTTGCAGATCGACCGCTTCGTCCGCCGCAACACCACCGAAAAGTTCGGCCCGGTGCGACATGTTGTTCACGAGCCGGACCAGGGACTGGTGCTGGAAGTCGCGTTCGAAGGGCTGCAACGTTCGCCGCGGCACAAATCCGGCGTCGCGATGCGATTTCCGCGCATCAGCCGGCTGCGCTGGGACAAGCCGCCGCGCGAGGCCGACCGGCTGGAAACGCTGGAGAGGATGCTAAAGACTGTGACAGCAAATTAAGGTCCCGATGCCGCATGAGAGCCATTGACGGCCGCCAACGGGTTCCCCATTTGCCTCGCCGTGACCTATACTGTGCGGGCCATTCCGCAGGAGAGACCAATGCCCAACGACGTCAGGGATTTGCCGGCTAGCAATGACGGCTTTTACCGTTTTCTCGGCGGCTCGCCGCTGGCGGTGGCGTTCCGGTTAATCCTGCTGTCGATCCTGGTCGGCGTGGTGCTCGCCGCCATCGGTTTCGATCCCTGGAACATCATCCACAGCATCCGCATGCTGTTCCAGCGGCTCTGGGATCTCGGCTTCGACGCCGTCAACTGGCTGTGGCGCTACTTCCTGCTCGGCGCCGTGATCGTGATTCCGATCTGGCTGCTGTCGCGGCTGTTCGGCGCACCGCGCGGGCGTTAGACCTGCGAAGGTGCCCCCTCCATCTTCGAAAGTAACGACGGCGCAGGTGTTTGCCATCGCGGGTCCCGCGATGGTGGCCAATTTGACGACGCCGCTGATCGGCATCGTCTCGACCACGGCGATCGGTCGCCTGGGCGACGCCACACTGCTCGGCGGCGTGGCGATGGCGTCCGTGCTGTTCGATTGCTTGTTCTGGCTGTTCGGCTTCCTGCGCATGAGTACGGTCGCCTTCACCGCGCAGTCGGTGGGCGCCGGCGAGACCACCGAATTGCGCGCGATCCTGGCGCGCGGCTTCATCGTTGCGGCGCTGATCGGCGCGACGCTCATTGCCGTGCAGATACCGCTGGCCGCTGCATTGCTCGGAGCGATGGGCGGTAGCGAAGGCGTCACGCGCGCCGCCAAGACCTACTTCACCATCCGGATCTGGTCGGCGCCGCTGGCGCTCGCCAATTATGTCGTGCTGGGTTGGTTGATCGGACAGGCCCGCGCCAGAATGGCGCTTGGCACACAGATCACCATCAACGTCATCAACATGGCGGCAACAATCATGTTGGTGCTGGTGCTCGACTTCGGCATCGCCGGTGCCGCGATCGCCGCCGTGATTGCCGAAGCCGCGGGCCTCTTACTCGGCGTGATGATCGCGCGCGAACTCTCGCAGGGGCAACTGGCCGTCAAACGCGCGACATTGTTCGACCGCGCCAAATTGATGCGCATGCTGGCGGTCAACCGCGACATCATGATCCGCACCGCGTCGTTGATTACGGCGTTTCTGTTCTTCACCGCGCAAGGCGCCCGCGCCGGCGACATGACGCTCGCCGCCAACGCAGTGCTGAACAATTTCCTGCTCATCAGCGCCTTCTTCCTCGATGGCCTTGCCAACGCCGCCGAGCAGCTCTGCGGCCGCGCCTATGGTGCGCGCGACAGGAGCGGATTTTCCGGCGCGGTAAAACTCGTCGTGATCTGGGGCTTTGGCTTTGCCGTCGCGGTGGCCGCAATCTTCGCGCTGTTCGGCCCGCTACTGATCGAGATGATGACGGCGAGTGTGGAAGTGCGGCGCATCGCGCGCGACTATCTGCCGTTCGTGATTTTCGCGCCGCTGCTCGGCGTGTTCGCGTTTGCCTATGATGGCGTCTATATCGGCGCGACCTGGGCACGCGACATGCGCAATCTGATGGTGCTGTCGCTGCTGATTTTTCTTGCCGCGTGGCTGGCGTTGCGGTCGTTCGGCAATGCCGGGCTGTGGGGCGCGCTGCTGGTGCACTACGCCGCCCGCGGCGGCCTGGAAGCGCTGCGCTATCCGGCGCTGTTCAGGGCGTCATTTGCTACTGCACCGGCCAATCCTCGGCCGTAATCGTCGCGGCATCGGCGCCGACGATTTCCGACAGCAAGTCGCGGCCGGTCCGCAACAATGTCGAAGCGAGATCGTTCTTGATGTCCTCGACGAGGCCGAGACCCTTGTAGACCAGCGACGAATAAAGCTGGATCAGGCTGGCGCCGGCGCGGATCTTTGTCAGCGCCGCGCCGCCGGAGTCGATGCCGCCGACGCCGATCAGCGGAAACGCGCCCTCGGCGCGCACATAGGTTTCCGCCACCATCCGGGTCGACAATCGAAACAGCGGGCGTCCTGATAGTCCGCCCTGTTCCTTGGCACGGTTGCTCTCGCGCAGGGTCGATGGACGCGCGAGCGTGGTGTTGGCGACGATCATGCCGTCGACGCGGCGCGAGCGCGCGATGTGGACGACATCGTCGAGTTCGGCGAGGCTCAGATCCGGTGCGACCTTGAGCAGCACCGGCAAATCGCCGGCATTCTTGCGCACCCGCTCGCGGGTATCGATGACCCGCGCGAGCAGATCGTCGAGCGCCGCCGATTGCTGCAGATTGCGCAGGCCCGGCGTATTGGGCGAGGAGACGTTGACGGTGAAATAGCTCGCGACCGGCGCAAAGGTCTCGATCAGCTTGACGTAGTCAGCGACCCGATCGGCCGAATCCTTGTTGGCCCCGACATTGACGCCGACGATGCCGCCGAGATGCGCGCGCGCGGCGAGCCGGCGCAGCGCCGCGTCAGCGCCGTCATTGTTGAACCCCATCCGGTTGATGACGCCCTCATCACGTTCGAGGCGAAACAGCCGCGGCCGCGGATTGCCGCCTTGCGGCTTCGGCGTCACCGTACCGATCTCGACAAAGCCGAAGCCGAGCCGCAACAGCGCGTCGGGCGCCTCGGCGCTCTTGTCGAAACCCGCCGCCATGCCGATCGGATTGGGAAAATTCAACCCGAACGCCCGGACCGCCAGTTTCGGATCGTCCGGCCGCAGCCGCACCGGGGGCAGGATCCGCAGGCCCTGGATCGCCATGCGATGGGCATCTTCAGGATCGAACCAGCGCAGCAGCGGCAGCGAGAAGGCGTCGAAAGCGCGGATCACGGCGCAAGCTCCGGGATGTCATGATAGCCGTCGGACCGCGCACGCATGTCGAGGATGTCGGTCACCGCACCGAGATCGAGTTCGCCGTAAAGATGCGGGAACAGCTCATCGTTGCGCGACGCTTCCCAGCGCAGCGCGTCTCCGAGCGCGTCGGCGTCGATCGCGATCAGGAACAGGCCGGTTTGGCCGAAGTAATGCTTTCGCGCGGTCTCGGCGACCTGGGACGCTGTCGAGAAATGGATGTATCCGTCGCGCAAATCGTCCGCACTGCCCTTGTAGACGCCTTGCCGCTCGGCCTCGCGCCAGGCTGAGGCGGGAGTGATTTTGTAGATCGTGCGCACGTAACCTGCGTTCCCTGCTTGTCGTTGAGTCTTTTGGGATTTTTCCCGAAAATCCGGGCCGAGCGGCCGACCGTAAAGGCGGCAACGGCCTAACTCAAGCGCCGCCGCCCCTCGCCTCGCAAGAGATTTGCGGAAAGGCCGGGAATAAGGCAATAATTCCTAGAGCATTTCAGGATTTTTCGATGGCCAAACAGGCAAAAGCACCGCGCCCCCTGACACACGCCCAGGTCTGGACCGCGCTCGACCGGCTGGCCGAACGCGCGGGGATGTCGCCCTCGGGGCTGGCCAAACGCAGTGGGCTCGACCCCACCACGTTCAACAAATCCAAGCGCATCACCGCCGATGGCCGCGAGCGCTGGCCTTCGACCGAATCGGTCGCCAAGGCGCTCGCCGCCACCAATTCGTCGATCGACACCTTTGTGCAGTTGATCGGCGACGGCGCGCGCAGCCTGCAATCGGTGCCATTGCTGGGCTTCGCGCAAGCCGGCAGCGGCGGATATTTCGACGACAGCGGCTTTCCGGCCGGCAAGGGCTGGGACGAGGTGGCGCTGCCGTCGGCCATTGACGAGCATGCCTACGCACTGGAGATATCCGGCAATTCGATGAAGCCGGCTTATCGCGACGGCGACATCATCGTGGTGTCGCCGGGCACGCCGATCCGCCGCGGCGACCGCGTGGTGGTGAAAACCTCAGGCGGCGAAGTCATGGTCAAGGAATTGAAACGCCGGACCACCAAGACGCTGGAACTGCAATCGCTCAACCCGGCCCATGCCGACCGCACATTTGACGCCGCCGACATCGAGTGGATCGCGCGAATCGTGTGGGCAAGTCAGTGACCACAAGCCGTCATTGCCGGGCTTGACCCGGCAATCCATCCAGCAAAAATAGCTTCAGGCGAAGTAGATGGATGCGCGGGTCATCCAGCGCGAAGACGCGCTTCGCGCTTTTGCCCACGCATGACGAGTTGCGCTAAGCGCTGGCGGCAGAACTACGTCGCGTAGTCCGGCTCCTTGCGATCCAGCATGCGCTTCAGAGCATCGAAGTGCCGCTGGGCCGGACTCGGGCCCTTGTACAGATGATCGTCCCGGTAATCGCGCTGGGTCTTTTCGACCACGGGCGACGGAAGCTGCTTCAGCTTCTGCCCGGTCCACATCGCGTAGATCTGCACCTGCGCGGCGCGCTCGATGTAATAGAGCATATCGTAGGCGTCGGCGACGGAGGCGCCGACTGTCGAGATGCCGTGATTGGCCATGAACAGCACCCTCTTGTCGCCGATGACGCTTGCAAGCCGCGCGCCTTCGGCCGGATCGAGCGCCGGTCCGGTATATTCATCGTCATAGGCAATGGCGCCGGAAAGACCGACTTCGGTCTGGCCGATCTCCTTGATGCGCGGGTCTTCGAGCCGCGTCAGCGCGCTGGCATAAGGCATGTGAGTGTGAAACACCGCCTTCGCCTGCGGCAGCGCCTTGTGGATCGGGGCGTGGATGCAATAGCAGGAGCGCTCGACCTCACCCTCGCCGCGCTTCACCTCGCCATCGTCGATGCCGACTTCCATGAAGCATGAGGCAGTGACCTCGGACCAGTGCGTCCCGAACGGGATCTGGTAGTAACGGTCGTTTCGGCCCGGCACCACGAAGGTCAGATGGTTGAAGATGCCTTCACTAAAACCCTGGTTGAAGGCGAGCCGATGCGCGGCCGCGAGATCGACCCGCGCCTGCCATTCCTCGGCGCTGCTGTTGTCGAGCGCTTTCGGCGAAACCCTGAACTGCATGAGCATCCTCCAATATGGCCTGCCTCGCGACGGAGGCTGGCACGGTTTTTATGGCAGGCATTCTAGCGCAATTTGGAGCCACCACCGCTGAAATTGCAGCGGGCCTCCCATCCGGATTTGCGGCTCAGAGTCGCAGTGGGAGGTTCTTACTTCCCCTCTCCCCTTGTGGGAGAGGGTGGATCAATCGCGTGAAGCGCGACTGATACGGGTGAGGGGTCTATCTCCGCGGATAGAGACCCCTCATCCGCTTTCGCCGCGCGAAGGCACCTTCTCCCACAAGGGGAGAAAGATGCAAGTTACGGACCGGCCGACGACATTGCCGCGCAAGTCGTAGATCGTGCGCTGTTGCGCCGAGGCCGCGCCGGTCATCGTCGCGAGCGCGAGTAGGGAGAGCAGGATCTTGGCCATCGGATGTTTTGGAATGTATGAGAACGTCTGCACATTCTATGCACACTCGAACACGGAAATGAGAACAGTCGCCTGTGAACCGGCTCACATCAGCCCACGTCTATCCGGCAGAGAATATCGTTGGCGGAGGAACTCAAAGCTATGACCCGACACCCTGCTCGCATACCCCCGTGGCTCAAGAACGATCTGATGATCATCGCCGTATCGACGGCAATCATCGGGTCGCTGGCCTGGATTGCTCCTTTCTAACCCTCGCATGCGCGCGCGTACTGGTCCGTCTCGCTTTCGAGCCGGTCGCTCAACCAGACCTTATGTCTTCGTCCAGCACCACCAGTACCCATGCCAAAAGCAGAAGCAACGCCGAAATAACGGGATGTCCCCCAAACATGAAGGCCACCCCAAAGATTGCAATGATGAGCCCAACCAGTGTGATCCGGCCGAAGCGTTGCTGGTCGTGCGGCGTCATGCGGCGATGGTAGCAGAGCGCGGAAAATAACAGTAGGAACCAAACGTGGTGTGGCACGTCGTCCTCACACGGCTGGGCCAATTTGGAGCCCGCCCGGAAGGGACAAAATGCCTTCAGCCGAACAGTGCAAGGCGTATGCTGCGCATCACAAAACGCTCAGCGCTCATCCGGGGAATTCAGCCCGCCGATCTTCGCTGCTGATGAATATTTCACGTAGCTGGGCAGCGCTGGCGAATCAGCTTGAAAGCCTCGCGATCATCGAAAAATCGGAAGGTTAGTAACAAGTCCCATCTTCGCCTGCGAAAACTTTGGCCGATTTGGCTTTTCCGCCCCCTCATTCTCCCACAAGGGGAGAAGGAAAGATTCAAGCCGACCTTGCCAACGCGCCGTCGATCATCGCTACCGCATTCGCCATCCCGTACACCGCCACGAACGAGCCGAAGCGCGGGCCTTTCTCCTGGCCGAGCAGCACCTGGTAGAGCATGTTGAACCAGTCGAGCGAAACGCCCGGCCGTCCGTCCTTGCCCTTCTTCACGGGATCGAGGAACGGCTCGCGGCGGCCGATTTCGTAGACCACGTTCTGGATGTCCTCCGCCGTCGACGCCGGCGGCATGTTCGACAGCGCATCGCGCAAATCCTGCAATGCGGCGCGCTCGCCATCGGTCGGCTCGCGGAACTTTTTCGTCGGCGCCACGAAGTCGCGATAATAGTTGATGGCGTAGCCGACCATTGCATCCAGTTTCGGATGCGTTTGCGGCGTCACGCCCGGACGATAGCGGCCGATGAAACCCCACAGCGTCTCGGCATTCTCCGCGTTCGACGACGACACCAGCGTCAGCAAGAGCTGGAAGGTGACGGGCATGTCGGCCTTCGGCGGATGCGAGGCATGGATATGCCAGACCGGATTGACCAGTTGCTGCCTGCCGTCCTGCCGCGGGAATCCCTCGAGGAATTGCTGGTAGTCGTCGACATTGCGCGGGATCACGTCGAAATACAGCCGCTTCGCCGCCTTCGGCTCGCGGTACATGAACAGCGACAACGATTCCGGCGACGCATAGCGCAGCCATTCGTCGATGGTCAGCCCATTGCCCTTCGACTTCGAAATCTTCTGACCCTGCTCATCGAGGAACAGTTCGTAATTGAAGCCCTCCGGCGGCGTGCCGCCGAGCGCCGCGCAGATCTTGCCGGACAGCTTTACGGAATCGATCAGGTCCTTGCCGGCCATTTCATAGTCGACGCCGAGTGCGAACCAGCGCATCGCCCAGTCCGGCTTCCACTGCAGCTTGCAGTGCCCGCCGGTCACCGGAAGCGTGACCCGCTCCTTGGTCTCGGGATCGTCATAGGAGACGGTGCCTGCCTTCACATCGTGCTCGACGATCGGCACGTACAGCACCATGCCGGTACGCGGGCAGATCGGCAGGAACGGCGAGTACGTCGACGCACGTTCTTCGCGCAAGGACGGCAGCATGATCTTCATGACAGCGTCGAGCCGCTCCAGCATGCGCAGCAGTGCTGCGTCGAACTTGCCCGAGGTGTAGTAATCCGTCGAGCTCGCGAATTCGTAGTCGAAGCCAAAGGTGTCGAGGAACGCGCGCAGCCGTGCATTGTTGTGCGCGCCGAAACTCGCATGCGTTCCGAACGGATCAGGCACCCGCGTCAATGGCTTGCCGAGATGGGTCTCCAGCATCTCCTTGTTCGGGACGTTGTCCGGCACCTTGCGCAGGCCGTCCATGTCGTCGGAGAACGCCAGCAGACGCGTCTTGATCTTGTCCTCGGTCAGCACGCGAAAGGCGTGGCGCACCATGGTGGTGCGCGCGACCTCGCCAAAGGTGCCGATATGCGGCAGCCCCGACGGACCGTAGCCGGTCTCGAACAGCACCTCGTCCTTCGGGCTTTTCTTCAGCCGCGCGACAATCGCCTTGGCCTGCTCGAACGGCCAGGCGTTGGATTGTTCGGCGAGCGAGCGCAAATCGTTTGGGCTGGCGGCAAGGTCGGTCGTGGACATTTAACGGGGTCTCCAAGGCCGCGGAAACTAGCGCTTCCGCGTCAAAATGCAAAATAACGGTGACGGCCGTCATTCCGGGATGGTGCGTTAGCACCAGACCCGGAATCTCGAGATTCCGGGCTCGATGCTTTGCATCGCCCCGGAATGACGGAGTGCTAGAACGGACTGACCGAAAAATACCGCAGCCACAGATCGGTGTAGCGGCCTTTTTCCCAGAGCCGGAACAGCGCCCAGTTGAGCGACTGCCGCAGCAAATCATTGCCCTTGCGCACGGCGATGCCGATGCCTTCACCGAAATAGCGGCTCTCGACAAAGGGGCCGCCAGAGAACGCGCAGCATTCGGCGGAGTCCGTGCCGTTGATCCAGAACGCCAGCGCGATCGCGTCGCCAAAGATGAAATCGACCTCGCTGCGACGAAGCGCCAGCCGGAGCGCATCGTCATTGGCGTAGGATTTGATTTCGGCGTCGGTGAACATCGCCTTGAGATAGGCCTCATGCGAAGTGCCGGCGATGACGCCGACTTTCTTGCCTTCGAGATATTCGGGGCGAACTTCGGGCAACACCGCATCCCGCCGCGATACGAAACGCGCCGGCGCGCGATAATAGGGATCGGTGAAATCGACCCTGGCGCGCAATTGCGGCGTCACCGCCATCGAGGCGATGATGGCGTCGCCGCGGTTGCTGGTAATGGCGTCGATCAGCGTCTCGAACCTGCGCATCTGGATGGTGCAGGTGACCTTGATCTCGTCGCACAGCGAACGCGCCAGATCGACATTGAAGCCGGCGGGGTTGCCATCGGGGCCGGTGAAGTTGAACGGCGGATAATCCGTCTCGGTCAGGAACCGGATCACGCTCAGGCGCGACAAGTCCGGCCGGTCCGGACGCCGCCTGGGGTCCCAGAAGCCGGGCACCGCCTGCGGGGCGGCCTCGACGGCCGGCCTGGGTTGGGTTTGGGCGTGGGCCGCGCCACCGGGCAGACCGACCGCCAGCGCAGCCGCGATCGATAATCCGACCAGCAAGGCGCGGATGGTTCGAGGCCGCTTGACGTTGGACAACAGGGCAGTCGGGTATGGCATGCCGGTAATTGCTAGGGAATTTGAGGGCCTTATAGACCATCCGGCCCGCGATGGGAGGCCGTTTTACGGCATTTAACGGCTGGAGCTGATCAAAGATACCGCTTCAAATCGGTAGCCGCTTCCTCGGGCGTCCGTTTCAGGTTGAATGGCGAGACGAACTGGCCGTTGCGATCCATCAGGTAGATCAGCGCGGTGTGGTCCATTGTGTAGTCGCCATCCTTGAGCGGGACCTTTTTGGAATAGACCCGATACTCCGACAGCACCTTGGCGACCGCCGCGGGATCGCCGGTCAGGCCCTTCAGATGCGGATCGAAGCTCGAGAGGTAATCCTTCATCGCGGCCGCGGTGTCGCGCTCCGGATCGACCGAAACGAAATAGGCGTTCACGCGATCGGCGTCCTTGCCCATTGCTTTCAGCACCTCCGAAATCTCGAACAAGGAGGTCGGGCAAACATCCGGACAATGGGTGAAGCCGAAGAAGATCAGCGTCGGCTTGCCCTTCATATTCTGGTCGGTGACGCTTTGGCCGGCCTGGTCGGTCAGCTGAAACGGCCCGCCGATTGCGGCCGGTGCGGTGACGGTACGCAGACCGCCCAGCGCCCACAGCATGATCACAAGGCCGACCACCAGGCTACCGGCAAAGGCTGCGAAAATGACCAGCGGGCGAGTGGTCCGGTCCATCAAAAATTCCTCAAATCCGGGATCAGAAGCAGGCCGCGATGCCGGCGGCGATCATTTCAAAGAACACTGCGGTCCCGTAATGGAGCCACAATGCGGCAGCACCGAGCGTCACAAGCGCACCAAGGCTGGCGGCACCCCAGACGATCGCGGAGGCCACCCTGCCCTGCGGCCGGGTTGCCGCCGTCATCCCCTGTCGGGTGGAAATCGGCTGAGCCATAGGCGTTGAGATAAGGCCAGCCAGAGGCCCGGGCAAGCGCCATGGCGGCGCGGCCGATCAACTCATGCGGAGGGCGACAGCGGTGGCTGCATCCTTCGAGACGCGGTGAAGACGCCGCTCCTCAGGATGAGGGCGGCTCAAGGTCCTCATGGTGAGGAGCGCGGCAACGCCGCGCGTCTCGAACCATGATCTACGGTAGATTGGGCTGCTTTAGCGCGAACCTGGCGTCCTGATCGCGGACGCCTGTGCGTCGAGGTAGCAGGGCTTGTACAGGGCCTGCAGTTGCTTGCCGCGCAGGAAGATCATGCGCGGGGTCAGCCCGCCGCGCGCCGCGATCCAGCGCTTCACCGCCGACGGATACATCGAATACAGCATCTGGGTTGCTTCGGGATTGGTGACTGCGCGGCCATTGGCGCCAAAATCCCACGCGGCATGGAAGCCCAGATTGGCGTGCGTGGTCACGCAGATCTTGTCGTGGGGCACCGCGCCGAGAACGATGGTGCAGGCCGAGGCGCAGAGGCCGTCGATGATCACCGTCTCGCCGGAGGTGCGAAGACCCTGATATTTGTCGACATAGGTGCCGATCCGGCCGCCACGATCATCGGCAATCCGAACCACCGCGTGGCTCGATGCTACCCCCGCCAGCAGCAACACCGCTGCAAGCAACCCCGTCACCAGCTTCATATCCCAGCCCCAGTCGAAAACAGTCGAAACCGAATCTGATTGTCTTAGTGATGCAAGACTTCGCTAGCGTCATTCGAGAACGGGATTTTGTCTAGGCGGCTGAGGCCGCTCAAAACAAATTCAAATTAAGTGTTGCAGGGGCGCTGCACCCTGTGCGCGAAATGGTCCCAAAGTGGAACAAATTAGGGTTCCCAAGGTGGCCGACCGGCCACAGGCAAGAGCCATTTGCCGTTGACCGCGCTCAAGGACGTGGTCTTGAATCAACATAAGCTTGGGGGAGGACGCGATGGCTGAGGACGCAGACGTAATCGTGGTCGGCGGCGGGCTGGCCGGGCTGGTCGCCGCGACCGAAATCGCCGATGCCGGCAAACGCGTCATTGTCGTCGACCAGGAGGGCGAACAAAGCCTGGGCGGCCAGGCGTTCTGGTCGTTCGGCGGGTTGTTCCTGGTCGATAGCCCGGAGCAGCGGCGCCTCGGCATCAAGGACAATTACGATCTTGCGCTGCAGGACTGGTTGGGCACCGCGGGTTTCGATCGCGATGACGATCATTGGCCGAAGCGGTGGGCGGAAGCCTATGTCGCATTCGCTGCCGGCGAAAAGCGCGACTGGCTGCGCGCCATGGGCCATCGCATCTTTCCGGTGGTCGGGTGGGCCGAGCGCGGCGGCTACGACGCGATGGGCCACGGCAATTCGGTGCCGCGGTTTCATGTCACATGGGGCACCGGTCCCGGCATCGTCGAACCCTTCGAACGTCGCGCGCGCGAGGCGCATAAGAGCGGCCGGCTGATATTCAAGTTTCGCCATCGCGTCGATGCGCTGATCATCGGCAATGGCAGCGTCGAAGGCATCAGCGGTTCGATCCTCGAACCTGATAATGTCGAGCGCGGCCAGAGTTCGTCGCGCAAGATCGTCGGCGATTTCACGTTGCGCGCGCAGGCCGTGATCGTCGCTTCCGGCGGCATCGGCGGCAATCACGATCTGGTCCGGCAAAACTGGCCGAAGCGCCTCGGCGAGCCGCCGAAGAACATGATCTCCGGCGTGCCCGAACATGTCGACGGAAGGATGATCGGAATCACGGAGGCCGCGGGGGCGCGGCTGATCAACCGCGACCGGATGTGGCATTACGTCGAGGGTATCAGGAACTGGTCGCCGATCTGGCCGCGCCACGGCATCCGCATTCTGCCCGGCCCGTCATCGATGTGGTTCGACGCGACAGGCAAGCGGCTGCCCGCGCCGCTGTTTCCCGGCTCCGATACGCTCGGCCAGTTGGAATACATCATGTCGACCGGCCACGATTATTCCTGGTTCATCCTCACGCAAAGCATCATCAAGAAAGAGTTTGCGCTCTCCGGCTCCGAACAAAACCCCGACCTCACCGGCAAAAGCTGGCGCATGACCATCAAGCGCGCCACCAACAAGGGCGCGCCGGCGCCGGTGGAAGCGTTCAAGCAGAAAGGCGCCGACTTCATCGTGCGCGACAATCTCGCCGATCTCGTCAGCGCGATGAACGCGCTTAGCGGCGACAATCTACTCAAGCTCGAGCACATCAAGGCGCAGATCGACGCGCGCGACCGCGAGATGTCGAATCCTTACGTCAAGGACGCGCAGGTGATGAACATCCACAATGCGCGGCGTTATGTCGGCGACAGGCTGATCCGAACCGCAAAACCGCACCGGATCCTCGACGCCGAACATGGCCCGCTGATCGCCGTCAAACTCAACATCCTGACCCGCAAAACGCTGGGCGGTTTTGAGACCGATCTGGATTCACGCGTGTTCGGCACTAACGGCCAGATCATCAGGGGGCTGTACGCGGCGGGCGAGGCGGCCGGCTTCGGCGGCGGCGGCATGCACGGCTATCGCTCGCTGGAGGGAACGTTCCTCGGCGGATGCCTTTTCTCAGGGAGAAATGCGGGAAGAGCGGCGGCGAAGGCGTGACGCGGCGCCAGTTCGTCAAAACTGGCCAGATCACTTCGACGGCAAACAGCCCAGTATCTTCTTGCTCTTTTCCGCCACCTGAGCGGCCTCTTCCTTGCTTCCTCCTGGTACAATGGCGCGTGCTTCGAGCCACTTCGGCTCCTGGCCGGGAAGGAAGAACGGATCAAGCAACCGCTTGTTCAGGAAATGCGAGAACAGTACCCGCGTCGCCACATCATTGTTGTACATCAGGTCCGGATCGACCTCGAGAGGATCGCCGACGATTGCTCCATGGTTCCTGTAGTCAGCCCTGCCCGTCAGTTGCAGGATGCCACGCCCGTGGTAGCGCCATCCATCGCCATCCATCGTGTTGCCGAGGCTTGCTCGGTTGTAGACCCGGTTGGCGAGTTTTTCGGGCGCGTTGACGTATTGCGCGGCTTCCTTCAGCGCGGTCTGCGGGTCGGCCGTGCTGAATTTGCTGCCGAATACCGCCAGAATTCTCTGCGGCGTCTTATAGGAAAGGTTCTCTGAAAAGACTCTGAGGTTGCTGGTCTCATGCAGCGCAGTACCCAAAATGTAGGCCAGGATCCGTGGGTCCGGCACGTTGGGGTAATAATCCCATTCCTTCAGAAGCCGGATCATGAGCCGGGCTTGCGGAAGATGAACGGCTGGTTCTGTCTTGCTGGCAAAGCAGCGGACAATCGTCGGCTTGTCCAGTCGGGCATCGACCGCTGGCCTCGCGGTCACGTGGTTGGCATAATGCTGCTGCACCGCCAGTTGCTGGACCGCGGCATCGAGCGTCCCATTCAGCTCATGTCCGATTAGAAGCTGTACACAATCGCCGCTCGATCCACTGACCTCGTCGCTCTGGGTAAAATCGCTGTTTGGATCGCAATCCCAAAAGTGACCGCTCTGGTTTTCGATGATCTCACGCGTGCGGAGCGACATCGCCCAGCCGAGGGGAAGTTCATAGGCATGCTTCTTGAGACCAACCAGACGCAGTGATTTGGTCGAAATGTTCTCAGTGCTGCCGTTGATGACACGCTGATAGAACTGATCCTGCAATTGCAGAACGCGGGAGGCCTTGTTGATGGCGATGTAGGCGCGCGATTCCCGTGTGCTCAGAAGGGCCCGAATAGGCTCCATGGTCTCTCCGAGCGAGAATGAATCCCGCACCGGATAACGGCCGCCGCCTAGCACAATCAATTTCACCACGACCTTGGGGCGATCGTTAGCCTTGTTAAGCTCGTTGATCTGGACTTCGAGGGCTGAAGCAGGTCGACCGCGGTTTCGACGCCTGAATTGTCGAAATATCCACCGTCGACCAACCGGGTCTTCTCGGCCTTTCCGGAATCGAGATCGATTTTTGCGGGTACCGTCGCCGCCGGAGATACCCATGGAAACCGCGCACTGACAAAGGCGGCGGTGCTCAATCTCGGATTCAGCGGTTCCGTTTTTCCCTCGGCCAGAATCATGGATTGAAACGGAATCAGCGAGTCGACCTGGGTCGCGGTGTTCGTCCTGAAAGTAAAGGGCGAGAATACGACTCTCTTTCCGCTAGCGGCATCCGTCGTGTTGAGAAGCAGCGCCGGAATCTCCTTTCCCTTCGCCCAGTGAGCGATATATTCATGCGCGAGCAGACTGTCCTTCTTGTCGGCGGCGCCTGCAATTTCAAGACCGAACTCCAGCGGCCGCGCCCGGTCTAGCGCGCCTATCGGCCACGGCCAGAACCGCTGCGTGAAATCGCCGAACAATGTCGCGGCTACGAGCGGCGAAAGCAGATCGTTTTTCGGCGAGAGAATGCCGCGCGCATAGCCCTCCGTCTCACCGGCTTCGTAATCCTTTTTGCCGAGCACGGTGCTCCGTTCGAGATACTGCGACATCGCGGGACACGCGACGGAGCCGGCAGTTTCGATCGGCATCGCATTGATGACAGACGCAAAAACAGCGGCACCGATACTCCCACCGGATACGCTGCTGATCGCGAATAGATGCTTGCGGAAGGCTGGGCACTGATCCTGCATCCGCGCCAGAAAGATCGCGGTCTCGTAGGCCGCATAGATGCCACCACCCTGCGCAGCCACGACATAGACCGGGTATTCCTGTTTGTATTGCTTAATGTCGTCGCGCGACTCGAACCACTGCTTGAATTCCGAAGCGGCGTCGTATTGCCCGGACTTCGATGGCGGCTGGCCCAAAAGCCGTATTTCATGATTGTCGGTCCGGTCAGCCAGAGAAAACACGACGGCAAGGAAGAAGATGACGGGAAAAATCGGATACTTGCGATGGATGGTTGCCAGACTGACGTGGAGGCAAAATCCCACGATCAGCAACGCAAAAATCGAAATAAGCAAAAATGTGCCGAGATGTTGCGGCAGCCAGACGGGCGCATAGAGCATCAAGCACGTGATGGCTGCGATCAGGGCAACGGTCGTGAAGAGCATGCGCCAGCGGATAAAAAACCTGTGGTTGGCCACGTGGAGGGCGCGCTGCCATTTTCCGCCATGCCACAACACGATTGCCGCAACAAGAACGGCTACCACAATGGTCACCAACGAACTCCATCGCAGTCCTTGGCCAACCGTTTTGGTGAGCATCTCGTCGAACTGGAAAAATGGGGATCCCGGCAGAAGACCGCCTTGATCGAGCGCTGCCGTTGCGTCGTCCGCGTTAATGGGGATCGACATATACTGTCCAAGCGCACTTGCGCCGACGGGCAGGATGCCGAGAAGGACCGGCCAAACGCGCGTCGCAGGTTCCAGTAGGCGTGAGTGGGGCATCGGCTGGCGGTACGTACTTTCCAGAGCGATCTGATTGGCGCCAAACCAGACAATGATGCCTAACGCCAGTAACGGCAGGCCGAACTGCACGAGGTCGCTCAGGTTCTGGTCAGCCAGGATCGCCCGGTACAACTCACTGATTTGCGCCGGAAAATACAGCAGCGTCGCAAGCGCGATACTGACCGCCGCGATCCATTTCGTATCCCTAAAAAGCGTGAACAATTGAATCCGCGCGAGATGCATAGCAAACCTCGTTTGCCGGCCACGCACAATTCACAAGCAATCCGAAACCGCGATGAACCTCTAAACGGAGCATCGGGCCGGGCTAGTGACGAACCTGCGTGAAGCCGCCCTCAAGTATCGATTGAGCGTCAAAACACCAATCTAGCTACCATCAGTCAAAATGCAACTTAAGTTTGTTAGACCGGCACGTGACAATTCGCGCGTCAATCGCCATTCGGAGAAATGGTTGCGGGAAAGAACCCGGTGGCGCATGGCGTTCCGCCGCGCTAAGTAACCGGCCTCACATGATCGGAGAAGCAAATGACCATCCAGCGTTTCGAAGTCGGACCTCGCATGAGCCAGGTCGTCGTCCATGGCAACACCGTCTATCTCGCGGGTGTCGTCGCCAACAACGCCAAAGGCAAAAGCGTGACCGAGCAGACGCAGGATATACTCTCGATCATCGACGGCCACCTGGCAAAAGCCGGCACCGACAAATCGAAGCTGCTGACGGCGACGATTTACATCACCGATATGAAGACCTTCCCCGAGATGAACGCGGTGTGGGACGGCTGGGTATCGGCAGGCAACACGCCGGCGCGTGCCACCGTCGAGGCCAAGCTCGCAGCGCCCCAGTACAACGTCGAGATCATGGTGGTCGCGGCGAAGTAATCGCCGACGCCCTATTCTCCCTCGCCCCGCTCTTCGCGGGGTCGCGACGAGCGTTGCTCGCGCTGAGAGGGTTGGGGTGAGGGGCTCTCTCCACGAATTTTACACGTGGTGAGAGCGGTACCCCCTCAACCGGATTACATCTTCGATGCAATCCGACCTCTCCCCGCAAGCGGGGCGAGGTGAAAACAAGCTCACGCGGCCTTCGCCGCGTTCCGCTCCGCCTCGATCCGACGCGCCAGCACCCAGCGGAAATAGGTCAGCGCCGCGTCCGCGCCGATGGCGAGAAGCTGATAGTTGGGATCGGCGTCGAACACTTTTTGCTGAGCCTCGATGATCGCGAGATCCTCATTGAAGGCTTCTTCGAGGCTGTGCCGCAGCGACAGCGCGATATTCGGATTGTCGATGTCGAAATCGTGCAAATAGTTCCAGAAGAAATGCGTGGAGCTGCGCGTCTCCGGCGTCATGAATTGCGCGTTGCGATATTGCCGCGTGCCCGGAACCTGAACGCCCTTCTCCGCGCCCTGCCCCGCCGGCGCAAACATCGTGTCGAGCAGGAAGATGCCGGGAACGATCATACGGCCGATGTTGCGGCGATCGATCTTGTCGGTCTTGTTTGAAATCACCTTGCAATGATAGGGCGGCGGATCGGCGCTCATATGCCAGCGCTCGACGCGGAAACCGTCGTCGAGTTTCTCGATCGCGACCGGCTTGGTCTTGTAGGCGTATTCTTCGGAGCCGCCGAGCGTATGGGTATGGACGAAAGCGAGATGGGCGAAGTCGCTCAGATTGTCGACGATCAAGAGCCAGTTCGCCTTGTAGTGCATATAGCCTGGGAGCCCGCGCCATTTGGCGTCGGCGAGCGGCGGATAATCCAAGATCAGGTTCGGATCGGCTTTTTCGATATCGCCCATCCAGATCCAGACCAGATTGTAGCGCTCGACGATCGGATAGCTGCGCACGCCGAGTTTTGGCGGGATCATGTCCTGGCCGGGGATCTGGATACATTTGCCGCCCGGCTCGAACTTCATGCCGTGATACATGCATCTGATATCGTCGCCTTCGATCCGGCCCATCGAGAGCGGTGCTGCGCGATGGCAGCAGCGGTCGTCCAGCGCGACTATTCTTCCGCTCGCGCCGCGATAGATCACGACGGGCCGCTCCAGGATGGTGCGGGCGAGCTTCTTGCCGTCGATCAGCTCGTGGTTCCAGGCCGCGACGTACCAGGAATTGCGAAGAAAGATTCCGTCATCCGTCATGACATCCCTCCCTGTTGCGACAAACGCGCTTCTTTTATGCTCCCTTCTATGTCATCGGGAGGTTGGCTTGTATCCGGATTTCCTGGACACACTGTACCGGCCCATGGACAATTGCCCGGATGGATTGGCGCGATTGGGAGCTGTTTTGCGAAGTGGTGCAGCATGGCGGCTTTAGCGCCGCCGCACGCGTGCTCGGGCATCCCAAATCCACCCTCAGTGCTGCAGTGCAGCGGCTGGAGACCAATCTCGGGCTGAGGCTGATCGAACGCACCACGCGTCATTTGCGTCTGACGGATGCCGGAGACACCATCTATCAGCGCGTCCGGCCGTTGTTTGTTGCACTGCATGATACGCATGGCGAGGCGTTGGCGATGAGCAGCGCCATTGCCGGCACGCTGCGCATCAAGTCGCCTTACGAATTCGGTGCGCACCATGCCGGTCCCGTTGCTTGCGAATTGATGGGCCGCTACCCGGATCTCGTCATCCGGATCGACGTCGAGCACGAGATCGTCAATCCCGTCGCCGAGAATTACGACATCGTGTTTGCGATGCTGGAAGCGCCGCTGCCCTCGACGGGGATTGTCATCAAGCGGGTTTCTTCGCTCGAACGCGGGCTATATGCGGCCCCGGCGTTGTTACAAAAGTTCGGCGAACCCCGCACCCTGGAAGACCTCGCCCGGCTTCCGATGCTCACCGGTCCCAACGACGCGCCCTGGGCGCTGACCACACCGGCCGGCGTTACCGAGCATCTCGCTCTTCAGAAAGCGAGGCTGGTCAGTTCCAATGCGGACATCAGATTGCAGGCGGCGTTGTCCGGGTATGGCGTGTTGCGGGTGACGGCGAGCTTTACAAAGGCGGCCGTCGAAGCCGGATTGCTGCGGCGTATTTTGCCGGACCATGTTTGCGAGCCGCTTAACGTGCACGCGTTACTCCCGGCGCGGCAATTCGTACCTGCGAAGGTACGATGTTTCCTCGATGCGCTGGAAGCCCATGATCGCGGCGGCGATGCGGTGGCAGCCGATTGATCCAACAATTTCCGTAAGCGCCGTTCCCGGGGCGACCGCGCCCCGGGGCGGCCATATTCCGGATCAAATATTTCCGGGAACCTCTTTTGCCTTGGCGCATCCAACCCCAATACCCTGTTATTGGTGAAACCATCATGCGCCAGGCCCAAGTACCGCAAATCGCTCTCCCCGGCACCGGCGACACCGAACTGGTGCGGCGGGCGCTTGCCCGCGACGAGGCTGCGGTTCGCGCGATCATGCAGGCGAATAATCGCAGGCTGTACCGGCTCGCCCGCGGCATCCTGCGTAATGACGGCGAGGCCGAGGACGTCGTGCAGGAAACCTATGTCCGCGCCTTCACGCATCTGGAGAGCTTTCGAGGCGATTCCAGCCTCGCGACCTGGCTGTCGCGGATCGCCATGAACGAGGCGCTGGGCCGGCTGCGCCGCCAGCGGCCCGGGGTAGAGCTGGACTCGTTGCCGCAGGGAACGCTCGAAGCCCAGATCATCCAGTTTCCCCTCGCTGCCGCAGACGATCCGGAAAAATCCATGGCCCAGCGTGAAATTCAGCATGTCGTCGAGCACGCGATCGACGAATTGCCGGATACATTTCGACTCGTCTTCATCACCCGCGTGATCGAGGGAATGAACGTCGAGGAGACCGCCGAAATTCTCGGGCTGAAGCCGGAGACGGTGAAAACGCGGCTGCACCGCGCCCGCAATATGCTGCGCGACAACGTCGAGAAGAAGATCGGCCCGGTGGTGATGGAAGCGTTCCCATTTGCGGGCAAGCGTTGCGAACGATTGACGGAGGCGGTGCTGAAGCGATTGGGTTTCTGATCCTCATTTGACGCGTTTCTTCACGTTTGATGCGTTTTCTTCACGCGAACCGTAACAATTCCGGGAACCTCTGCGCTCCCGCGTCATCCAACTCCTGTGAACCAGCAACGCGCGCGGCCAAACGCCGGCGCCACAGGAGTGTCAAACCATGTTCGTTCGATTGAGCGCGGCAATCGCCGCATTGAGCCTGCTGACCGGCAGCGCGCTGGCGCAGGGCGCAAAACCCACCGATCCGCAAATCGCGCATATCGCCTACACCGCCGGCGTGATCGACATCACCGCCGCCAAGCAGGCGATAACGAAAGCCAGCAACAAGGACGTCAAGGCGTTCGCGGAAGACATGGTGCGCGACCATGAGGCCGTGAACAAGCAGGCGCTCGACCTCGTCAAGAAGCTCAAGGTGACGCCTGAAGACAACGACACCAGCAAGGCGCTGTCGAAACAGGCCGCCGACAAGCTCGCCGAACTCGGCAAGCTGAAGGGCGCCGACTACGACAAGGCTTATGTCGCCAACGAAGTCGCGTACCACAAGGCCGTCAACGGGGCGCTCGAGACTCAACTAATCCCCTCGGCCAATAACGCCGAACTGAAGAGCCTGCTGCAGACCGGCCTGAAAATATTTCAGGGCCACCAGCAGCACGCAGAACATGTCGCCGCCGGTCTGAAGTAACGGAGCTCGCCATGTGGCCTGGACGCACGCTCCTGCTTCTGACTGCGCTGATGCTTGGCGCGATGGCCGTCCCGGCGCATGCGGCAACGATTCAAATCGTGATGGAAAATCTCGTGGTGTCGCCGGCTGAAGCCTCCGCCAAGGTCGGCGACACCATCGAATGGATCAACAAGGATGTTTTCGCCCACACCGCCACCGCGCGAAACGGCGATTTCGACGTGACCATAGCGCCGAAGAAGACCGCGACGTCAGTTCTGAAGAAAGCCGGCACGGTCGAATATTACTGCCGCTTTCATCCCAACATGAAGGCGGTGTTGACGATCGCGCCGTAACCGCCCGCGTCTCAGGCGCGCTCCGACCGTCGCAACGCCTGTGCAAGGCGGACCGCGACGCCGGCCTGCCAGACCGGATAGAGGAACGAGGTCAGATCGAGCCCGAGCGCGTTGTCGAGCGCCAGCAGTGCGCCGGCCAGCGTGCCCGTAAGCAACATGTGCATCCACGCCGCCGCGTCGCGCGGGCCGGCAGGCAATCGCGCGATCCCCAGCGCCATGACGGCGCTGCCGGTGAGGCCGCCGGCCAGGCCTGCGAGGATGTTGCGCATCATCTTGTCGGCGCCGTTCGCCTGCCCGTCGATGAACACCGCGGCATTCACCGCGGCGACAAAAGCGATCGTCGTGACGATGGCGGCCACCAGCGCGCCCCACCACGGATTGGAGCTGCATCTTCGAACCACTGAGAATACGAGCACGGCGAACGGGACCGCCACCAGCGCAAGACGGAGGTCTGCCGGGACGCCGCTGATCTTGTCGATCAGCGTCGGCAATAGCGGCGTGAGAACGCCTGACAGCACGCCGCCGGCGGCGATCATGAGCAGGCTGTCGCGGGAAGTGTCGGTGGAAGCGATCGTTTGGGACAACGCTCACCTCAGTTCTTTTCAAAGGTCGTACGGCTCGCGCGGTCGGGCCGATGGTCGTCTATATCATGGAGACCTCGGACCGCCCAAAAAATAAAGGACGCCGACGCGTCCCCTGTGCGGAGAGCGTTCACAGGTCGGTCCCAAATGCACGCTCCAAGCAGTCAACACGGATAACGACGAGGAACGAACCGGCGCTAGGGATGGGAGGGGTCAGTGTCCTTCTCACCGGCGACCCACACATCGCTCTGCTTGATTCGCCGAATCAGCGCTTCAGGGTCGAATTTCTGCAAGCCCTCCGGAATTTCGAACAACCCCACCGCCTGTGGCTCGTCATGAACGTTTTCGGCAGCGATGACAGCACCGTCCTCCGTCTTGATCCGAAGCGGGAATTTACGGATCGGATCGATCCAGCCGAAGAACTCCCGGCCCGAGGCTGAGACAGCCCGGTACGCGGTGGCACCGCGCCCACCGATGGTCTCCTCACCAATGCGCTCGCAGCGCCAATCCCCGAGATCCGCGACGCCTGCCAGCGTCGCCATGGCTTGCCACTGGCGGCAGGGGTCGTTCGGATCGAGCTGTATGAACAGCCGCGTGAGACGGCTCGATTGCCTTGCCTCCATAAACACGCGCCCGGCGGGCCGGACAAAATAAGCGGTTGGCTTTGCGCTATCGACCAGGAAGAAGCCGTCGGCATGTTCCGGCGTTTCGATTCGCACCTTGTCGTCGAGGACGCGCAGCTTGCCGGCGGGCACCGCCGCGCCGTCACTCCGCATCATGAAGAGATCGGCAGAAAACTGCTGCGCCTGCGCCGGTGCGCGGCCCCACAGCAAGAAGCCGAAAAGGGCAAGCAGGCTCAGCTGTGCCCGCCGGGACATCAAGATAGTCGTCATGGCATTGGCCATCGTTCACCTCGTGCCGGAGAACAGTGCTCTCCAGTCTTTTTGTTTCGACGCGTTCCTTGACGCGAACCGGTATCCACCCACGGATCAAGTCCGAGGGTATGCTTCGCTCGAAAACGCGATGGCGGACAAAAAGCAGCGCCGACCGAGCCATCCGGCCCGATCGGCGCCACGTAGCGAGCGTCAATCACGATCAACTCGTGATCTCAGCCAGGATCACTCGGTGTAGGACAGAGTGACCGGGCGGTTGAAGTCGAACGCGTCGAACAGATCGGCAAGCGCCGGGCTGTTGGTCGGCACATACTCATTGCGCTTCGCGAACGTGGGGTTGGGCAGGTTATCGCGGCTGCGGTTCGTGAGCGGACGCAGATTCCAGTTGCGCTCGATGAACTTCAGCAGCGAAACGTGATCGCCGTAGTTGTGATAGACCTTTCCGCCGGTCGAATAGGGCGAGAGGATCAAGATCGGCATACGCGGTCCGTCGCCGAAGAAGTCGAGCGACTGAACGTAGCCTGAGTCGTAGTAACCACCGGCCTCGTCCCAGGTGAGGAACACCGCTGTTTCCGCTTTCAGGTCCGGATTGGCGTCGAGCGCACCGAGAACATTGAGTACGTAGGCTTCGAACAGATCGACCTTCGAACTCGCCGGGTGACCGTCGAGCAGACCGTCCGGCTTGCCGAACGACACTGAAGGCAGGGTGTTGCTGTTGATCGCGGTGATCAGATCAGAGGTGTCCTTGATATGCGCCTTCCGGACAACCGGATCAGCCATAATCGAGGTCGCATACTGGAACGGGTTGCAGATCTGGCAGTACGCAACACCAAGAGCGTGCGCCGGATTGGCGACCGCCGCAGCACCGATGTTCGGGCTGTTCGGGTTTGCCGCAACCGCAGCATCCGAGAGCGCCACGGCGTCGTTATACGCGCCACCGTAATAGGCCCACGAAATCTGCTTCTCGATCAGGGCATCACCGATGGTCCTGACTGACGACGGCGGAAGAGTGCTTCCGTGCGCCAGCGCACCGTTCGGCAGGAAGCCCGGATTGGTGTTGTTGAGCATGTAGAAGTGGTTGGGCTTGCAGTTCGGCTCCGCCGCGTACGGCAGGTTGTTCAGGTAGCTCACGATCGGCTTGACGCCGGGCTGGTTCACGTCAGCGCAGTTGCTGAAGTTGCCGTCCACCGTGAACTTGTTGACGGTGCCCGGCGCCGGATTCGGATTAGCAATGCTCGGCGGCACGGTCGGATTGCCGTTGCCGTCGCTCCAGAACCCCGCGTCGCCGGTGCCGAGCATGAAGTGGTTGGCGCCGGTGCCACCGTGGAACGACTGATGGAAGTTGTCGCCCAGGGTGAAGCGGTCAGCCAGCATCTTCAGGATCGGAGCCTGGCCGAGCTCGGCATTGAGGAACCCCATCGAGTTGCCCTGGCTCGTGTTGGTCGACACTACGAAGGGAAACAGATCGGACAGACAGCCCGAATTGTTGTCCTTGGTCACGTTGCTGACGCTGCAATCCGCTTGCTGCCAATCCTGGTAGAAGCGATGCGTGGTGTCGCCAGTGTAGGAATCGTCGGTGAGTGCGGGGCCCTGCATCGGGAACGGACCCGCCAGGGTGCCGGCGCCGGGGACGCGGGTGTCGAGAACGCCCTTCGGCAAGCCACTGAAGCCGGTCGTCAGGATGTCGAGGTCAAGCGGGCTCATGTCCTTCTCGATGCTCGCTTCCGCGATGGTGTTGAACGGAGGGGCAGTATCGCTTGCCGCAGTCGGGGTGCCGCCGGTGTTGGGCTGCGGCATCAAGTTCATCGGGTTGTAGGGAGACTTGGCGTTAACGGGAGCACCGATGTAGTAGGACGGCTGACCGGCAACGGAGAATTGCTGCGCCTTGGCGAAGTTCGGACCGGGGGTGCCGTCGTCGTTGACGATGCCCTTCGAGAGCAGGTTCGAGATGGTCTCGTGCTTGCCCTTGGGCTTGTAGACGCCGAAGGTGTGGTCGAGGCCGCGATTTTCACCAATCAGGACGATCACGTGCTTGATCGGCGAGGCGGTCTTCACCTTGTCCGCCGGATCCTTGTCCTTCTTGTCCTTGTTCTTGTCGGCTTGATCCTTGAAGGGATTGGGATGCAGACGCTTGTCCCAATTGCTTTTGCCCCAATCAGACGCAGCGTAGCTAGCGGAAGCGACTGCGATCGTCGAAACGATGCACAGTGCGGTCGTGGTTCGCCATCTCATTTTCACGTTGAATGTCCTTTTTATGGTCGACCTAGAAAAGTTTGGGTGAACGATGCAGTACGTAGTGGGTCAACATGACGCAGGAATATCGGTGCGGTGACACCGCTCAAAAAATTCAGAACGATTCAAAATTCTTCTGCGGAAAATTCGCGAACGCGATTTTTCGCATCAACGAATTCGCGAGAGGCGAACTGAATGCATGTTCTTCGTATCGCGAGGATGATTTTGCGCGTCGACGCACGCGCCGCGAATGCAGCAACGATCTAGCCGTCGACGGCCGCCGCGATTCGTTCAACGCGGCTCGTTCAATCGGAGAAATTCCCTGCCGAGATAGCGAGTCCGCTTGGCGGGCCGATGTTTAATGCGGCACGTGTTTCGACTGCATCACCTTACGTAGCGCCGCGTAGTGTGCGTCATGCACCGCGGGATTGAACAACGACCATGGCTGCGCTCCCCCAAGCAGCGAGGGCACTGCAGCGACCATGAGATAGCGATAATTCCTGTAGTCCGTGGTGGCATCGGAGGTGCGGCCCTCCGCAACCGCAATGTCGATTCGCCGCAAGGTAAGGACGAGTTCCTTGAGCGCGGAGCGCGCATAGACGCGTTCCTGCTCACCGCCCGACACGCTGGTGTTCTTGCGATCCGGGAATTGCTCGGTCAGCTCGCGCAATTCGTTGCCGATAGTTTCGACCGCGAGCGCGACTGTATCCTTGTCGCCCGCCGGGATTGCGGTCCCGAGGACGGTGGCGAAATCGTTGATCTCCTTCAGCGTTGCACCGACCCCATCGTTCTCGTAAGGCTGCGTGCCATCGCCCACTGCCGTAAGATAGGCCACGAGATCGCGCCGGTCCTGCGCGGAAAGGCCGAGGTCAAACACCCGATCGAAATGCCCCACCACCTGGTCATAGCTGTCGAAGCGGCCGTCGTGAAAATAAGGCGCGTTGAAATCGGCGTTGCGTAGCGTCGGCGTTTTGAACAAGCCGCCGGAGCCCACGTCATGCTGCTGGTGGTCGACGAAGGCGCCCGATGGAACGTGACAGCCGGCACAGCTCAGATTCGGATCGTGCGGGAACGGCTTTTTGAACAACGCCTCCCCACGGCGTTCTGAATCGCTGATCTTCCCGATCAGTCGCCCGCCTGGGCCGAGACTGGGATTGGGCAGAAAGTCGATGTCCTGGATATAGGCGACGAGGGCATCAAGGATCACCGGCGAAGGCTCGGGCCCCGCGAACTCGTTGACTATGACGTTGTGAACGAAATCGCGCAGCGACGGCATACGGCCGTCATTGCCATAGGGTGCAAGATAGCGCGCGCCGCGAAGGCTCGGAATCCTGACCGGATCGAGCACCAGATTGTCCGCCTTCGGATTGAACAGCGGGCCTGTGGTGTCGAAATTGCCCGGACGCGTCGACATTTTCGGCATGAAGAACTTGGCGTTGCCCGCGCCGTTGACATGGCAGGTGCCACAGCTCACGCCGGCCTGCCGCGCCACCCCACCGAGAATCGCCGCCGAGCTGAAGGCCAGATTGCCGAGATTGATCATATACGACTTGCCGCCGGCAATTTCAGACCGGAACACTTCGCGCGGCTTGTCGAGCGCATCCTCGTTGAGTTCGGTTTTCGGCGGCAAGGTCGTTTGATCGCCGTCGACCGGAAACGCCACGGCACGCCCGTGGAAACCTGCGATCAGGAATCCAAGCGCGAGGCCGGCGATCCATGAGCGGTGGACTATCATCGCGACTGCGCCTCCAGCGTGGGACGCTGCAATCCCAATTTGGCCGAGGCACCCTGCAGCGCGACCACCAGTTCCTCACTGGCTCGCCGCAACCCGCGAATATCGATATGCGGCAGATCGGACCCCGCAACGATCGCCTTCAACTGTTCGATCCTCGCATCCACCACATCGGCAAGCCCGGCATCGGTCTTCCGGAGCGCGGCCGCAAAGATCGTGCGATGGGCGAGGTCGATGCCGGCGACATTGTTGCGCATGTCGTCGAGCGACGTTCCGCTGAGGCGCGATTCGCCGCCGTCGGCCTTGCCCTCGCCGACCTCGTAAGCCAGGCGCACGGTACCGTCCAGCAGACCCTGCGGGGTGAGCGGCATGTCGCGAAGTCTGCGGTGAAGGCCGTCAAGATGTTCGACGAGCGCATCGGTGTCGCTCTCGACATCGGTGCGGCCGGCCCCGAACAGCTTGGCCTCGATGGCATGAAAACCGCTGTCGGCATTGGGCCAGGCGTCGATCTTGGCGTCGAGTTCGGGAACGAAACCCGCCGTGAAGACTTCCGAGCGTTCCCAGCCGGCGCGAGCCGAAATCCAGGCCTTCTTCGCGCCCGCCAGATCCTTGGCGACGACGCGCTCACGCAAATCGCGAGCACCAGCCAGCGCCTGGCCGATGCCTTCAATCATGTACGGCCGATAGCGTTCTGCCGCATCATCGAGCGGCGCAGCAATCGTTGCGCGCATGCCCATTCCCAGCACCAGCAGCGCTAGACACGCTGCGCTCCTCACATCGGTCATCGTCTCACGACTCCTGGCCCGGGCCAGCCTGCAATCACCGCGACACCGCAGCGACGGGCGGCAATATTGTCGACTTGTTATGCTGTTTTGTGACGGAATCGTTTCGCGTCGCAGCTTCTTCCGAATAAAAAAATTTTGCTGCGGGAGCGATTCTCTTTAAAACAAAAACTTTGAAGCCCTGGTCGAAGGCGTCGCGATCGGACTAATCTTCCGGCTGTTGCGGCGACTTTATTTCGCGTTGAGAAAAATTCGGAGGCTTGGTCTTGGAGACGTCAAATTCCTCACGGCCGAATCATCGTTGCGTCGCGACCGGTATCTTGACAGCATTGACCGGCATCAGCCGGACCTCGCCGCTCTGGCCGCCCGGCTCCGGCAACGTCAACACGGCCGCCTGTTGGTCTTTTTCCATCGTCACTTCCCGGCCCTGGATCACGCTAAGCTTCCAGCCTTGATAGTCGTCGCCAACCTTCAACCGCAGGGCAGCTTTCGTCGATTGGTCGAGAAAAATTCCAAAACCTTCCTCGCCGCTGGCGATTGTGCCAACCAGAGCAAGCTGTGGGGGCTCGACTTCCTTCTTTCGTGGCGGCGGCTTGACGAACACGGGTTCGGCGGTGACCTCGGCCGGCGGCGGTGGGCGGCGCGAGGGCGAGAAGATCGGGCGGTCACGCGTGACCGGCAATTGCGAGAGCGGAATGGCCCATAGTGGATTGGCGCTAAGCGGCCGCGCCGGCGCAGCCGGCCGCGCGATGGCTCGCACCGTCGTGACATCCTCAACCGGCGCAGGCGGTACCACCGGTGGTCCAGCGGGCCGTGCAGTGTCGGCGAGATCGGCGTCCAGCGCATCCCTTGACGTGGCGGCCGCCGAGGCCGCGCTGTCGACGGACAACGCCAGCAACGAGAGACCGATCGCGAAACTTCGCATCATTTGGCACCTCGCCATTGCCCGGACACCGCAAGCAGGACGCGCAGCTTCCCGTTCCCCGAACCGGATGCGGTAAGCGGGGTCTGGACTACGAGTTGATCGACGAAAAGGAACGGCATCCCCGCTTCCAGATCGTAAAGCAATTGCTGCAATTGAAGCTGATCGACCTCGCAGCTTGCGATCATGCTGATGAACCCGGTTCTCGACGCCGTGCCTTGCAGGTCGAGCTGGGTCGATAATACGTTGCCGCCGAATTTCACCACCGCGCCGGCAACCCGCTGCAGCAACGTCGCGCCCGCGACCGTGACGGTGGCACCTTCGAGATACGCCGATCCGGAGGGCGTCGTCACGTCACCGAACGAGCCGCGGACCGCAGCAGGCCTTCGACCCTCAAGCTGTTCGAGCATGGCCGACGACGACGCGACTTCGCGGCGCTGGTCGATGACGTCGACGATCCCGGTCACGACAGTGAACAGCAACACGACCACAAGAGCGGCATAGATCGCCGCCGCTGGGATCGGCGACGTGGTGATGGCTTTTCTCGATGCAGCAAATACACTCACGTTCCGGATCCAAAATAAGCGGTGATATGGGCCTCGATATGGAAACTCTCGCCAGCATCGTTGGCGGCATGCGTGGTCGGGGCGAAGAATGTGGCGCGGGTGAACTGCGGCGACTGCTCCATCAGGCGGATCAGCGATGGAGCATCCTGCGTCATACCCACAACCTGGAACTTGTCTCCCTCGATCCGCAGTTCCGTCACATAGGTACTGTCGGGCAACACGCGCGAGATGGCTTCCAGCACCATGACGCTCGACGGCGTCGTCTGCTTGCGCTTGGCCAGCAGACCGAGGCCGGATCCCTCCGCATTCGAATCGAGGCGCATGGCAGCGCGCCGTTGAGAGATCCGCCGCTGTAGTTCGCTCTGCTCTGTTTGCAGCGAACCGCCAAGATAGCTTGCAATCAGAAGCGAGGCCGCCGCCGCAACACCGGCCGAGAGCAGAACCGCGCGCAGCAAGCGCGGCATGTTCTTTGACGAACCGATAAGGCTTCGCAGCGGCTGGTCGAGCAGCTTGATCCGGGCGGACGGGCCGGTGCCGGCCGCAGCGTAAATCGCGACCGAGACGGCATCCCGCGCACGGACGAACTGGAGCAACGGCTCGACCAGAAGCTTCGACGTCGCGGCGAACGTCACTTCGATCCGGTCGTTCGCGGCCGCCGTGGGCGAGTTCCAGCCGAATATGGAATCGACGGCGGTCCATGGCGTCAGACGATCAATCTGCGCCCGGATCATGCCGTCGAGGAACCCGCCGGCCTGACTTGGAAAATCGAGCGGACACATAATGACGTGATCGGATTGCAGCTGGGCCTCGACGCAGGAGCCGCGAAAGGCCGCTTCCCAATCCGCCGGCAACGGCGGATGAGGCCTGCCTTGATCCAGGCGAAACGACAGGTCAGGCAATGCCGGACCGTTTTTCGTCGGGGCTGTCGTCGCCGTGAACGCGCCATCGTCCCCTTCGAGAAGCAGGATCCGTCGCGGGCGCATCACCCGGTCCGCCACGACGTCGACGGCACCGGCCACGGCCGCGATCCATTCGCCAAAAAACTCTTTGAACTCCGAGATCGTCGCCATCACAGACCCGCCATCATAGACCTCTGGGTTTCCGTAAATCGCCACCGCGAGGCTCGACATCATCCTGCCAGGACAGCACGCGATATGGCTCTGCCTGGTTTCCGAGCGCGATAACGGCTTCCGATCTGGTGCGGCGGCCGTTGCTCAAGCTGATCGATGCTTCGATCCGGTAACACGGGCTTTTTGCCGATGCCGCCGGGGCGGGTGCATCTGCCTTTGCCGGCGTGTCGTTCGACAGCTCAGGCCGCTCATCAAAACCGTTTGCCGGTCTTTTCATTGCGGCGATTACCTCGGGAGCCGCGATCGCGGCATCGACGCCGGGCGATCCGTTGAACACCGTTACGAATGGCAACGCGCGCTCTACCAGCACAGGGGGCAGGCCAACCACGAGCGAGAGCTCATTCACGTGAGCAAACAGCGACTGACGCGGTGAATAGTTCAATCCGGCTGCGCCATACAAGGCTTCCTCATCATTGGCGCCGCCGGGCGTGGGACGGGTCCGCCATCCGACGATCCGGTCCGCCTCGTCCCTGGCGGCCGACTGGTTTGCACCGAGGCCTGCGAGCAGACCTGCAAGCATCTCCTTGCTCGCAAAGTTGAGATCGATGCGAGCGGCCTCGGAAATGAAACTTACGACCACGTCCGCGTCATCCATCCGGAAGTGAAACGATCCGTGCGTGGGCCGCGCTTTATCGTCCGTCAACGTCAGCTGATAGGCGGTAAGTTCGAGACTGGCCGATACCAGCGCCTCGGTCCGCAGCGTGGTGTCGCCGACCGCCAGCGCCTGGGCGGAGGCGGAAAGATACGCCGAGTAGATCATCGCCAGCGCCGACAACGCCATGAGAATCCAGAGCACGGCGACGATCACGAAGCCCCGCTCGGAGGATAGCGCGCCGGAACGGTTCCACGTCATAACGTGCCTCCCTGCCCCGGGATGCCGGCCCTGGTACCATCAGGTGCATTTGACGGAACGTCCTTTTTGTCTTTGTCCTTGTCGTCGCATTTGCCGTCCGGCCGTGTGCAATCGCTGGGAATCTGGACGTGAACCGGTGTGACGGTGGAAACCGAGAGAACGCGCTGGGTGGTAGCGTCGCGCACCGTCAGCCTGATCATGGCCGGTAGTTTGTCGGCCTCCTGCCACGTGCCTTTCCAGACCCGGTCCGGACCGGCAAAGGCGAATGACAGCCGGAACGGCGAACGCAGCAGCACCACCGGGTCGCCGAAGTGAATTTGTTCCGCCAGCGACGAGCCTGAGGGCACCGGCGCGAACCGCATCCGCGAACGAACGGTCACGAACTCGCGGCGCTCGGTCGTCTCTCCCACGCGAACCACATCAAGACCCGGACCGGCGTTCGGTCCCAGCGCGGTGCGCACGAACACGACGGACAGCTCCGATCCATCGAACAGCGGACGGCGCGAATCGCGATTGGCCGGGACGTATTCGGCCGCGGCGAGATCGGCGCCGATCCGCTGCAGCGCGATGCCGATTGCCTCGCTGCGCTGGATGCGGTCGACGCCGCGATTCCAGTTCGGCAGCCACTGCGCGGTGATGCTGGCGAGCGCCGAAAGCACCAACCCCATGAGCGCCAGCGCGACAATGGTTTCGATCAGCGTGAAGCCACGTTCGCCGCTGCGCTGCCCGCTCAAAGCGACGGTCATTCGGATGACCTCCGCATCAGGCGAACGGTGCGAATGTCGGACGTCGCTCCGGATGGGGATGTGACGCGGACCCTGACGAGTTCGGGAATCCAGGGAGTATCGGCTCCCGACACGGCCCATTCGCCGCCAAGCGGCCTGACGTCAACCGTCCAACGGTAACCGTCGGCCTGCCCCGACGAAGGACCGGGACGAAGGTCCTCGCGCGGCGGAATCCCCGTCATCATGACGGCGCGCGTCGTCTGCATCAGCGCAACATGCTGCTCCAGCGAACGCACCCCTCGCGAATTGGCCGCCATCAGCGAACCGATCGCGACGATGGAGACCGCCACGATCGCAAGCGCAACCAGCACTTCGATGATCGTGAAGCCGGCGTCGCGGCGATCAGTTGGTAATGCTGTCACGGGGAACAACCTCGACCCTTCCGGTCAGCCAGTTGACGCGAATTTCATAGCCCGCATCGAGGCGCGATAGCGCGATGGTGCCGCCGCAAGAGGTACCGTTGGCGAAAAAACTGATGGTCGACAGCGCCGCCCGCTGCCGGCAGGTTTGCGGCAACAGCGCGTCGAAACGCACATCGTCGGGAATGCGGAGCGCTGCCTGCGACGCCCCCGAACGGATCGCGCGCCCTTGCGCATCGACGAGAGTGGCGACGCTGGTTTGGCCGACGATCGCCGCATTGCGATCCGCCTTCAGAAGCGTCGCCGCTTGCAGCGCGTAGGCCTGCAACCGTGACCGTGACGTTTCGCGCGGAATAAACGGCAGCAACACGGCCGTCAGTAGCGCGATGATGCCCAGCACGCACACCATCTCGAGCAGGGTGAAACCGCGTTCGTCGACTTCACTCATTTTTGGCGGAGGATTTTTCGAGCGAAATGTCGGCGGCGGTTCCGCTGCCGCCTTCCTGACCGTCGGACCCGTAGGACATGATGTCATACGGAGAATGGTCGCCGGGCGACCGATACAGATAGCCGTGGTTCCAGGGATCGGTGGGCACGGCGCTGCCCTTCAGATATGGTCCGTTCCAGGCGGCGACGCCCGGCGCCTGGCGGACCAGTGCCGCCAGTCCTTCCGCGGTGGAAGGAAACCGGCCCGCGTCGAGATAGTACAGGTCGAGTGCGCTCGCGAAGCTCTGCAGCTGAATCCTTGCCGCCTTGACTTTGGATTCGCCGAGATAGTTGAGAACGCGCGGACCTATCAGGCCCATGATGAGGCCGATGATCGTGATCACCACCAGCATCTCGACCAGCGTAAATCCGTCCTGGCCTATAACGCGTTTGCCCGCCAGCCCGGTGCGGGCGACGAACAATCCACGAATTCTCCTGAGCGACATCATGATGAACCAACCCTTTATTTAATTGACGAGCTGCGTGACCGACAGCAACGCGGTCATGACGGATACGATCAGCCCGCCGACGACCGTGCTGATGATGACGATGGCGAGCGGCCCAACGATGCCGACGATGCGGTCGAGGTTGCGCTGCAATTTCGCTTCGTAGAATTCGGCAACCCTGGCGGCCAGCGCCGGCAATTGCCCGGTCTCTTCGCCGAGGCGCAGCATGCGGACCGCCATCGGCGGCAGGTTGCTCGCCACCGACAAGGCATCGGACAGCTTGCCGCCGTGACGGACGCGATCCGCTGCCGCTGTCCAGCTTTGTTCGCTTCCGGTCACCGCCATGATGTCGACCAGTATCCGCAGGGTCGCCGTCAGGTTGACGCCGCTGCCAAGCAGGACGCCGAGATTCCGGCAGAACAGACTGGTGCGATAGAATTGAAAAACGCCGCCGATGCCCGGCACGCGCGAGACCACAGTCATGATCGCAGCACCGGCGCCGGGCCGGCGCAGCAACCACCATGTTCCGGCAATCGCAGCAGCAGCGATCAGCATCGCTGCGGTGGCATTGGCCCGAAGAAAATCCGACAGCCTGATGAAGACACCGAGCGCCGTTTCCGACTTCGCGCCGAAATCCTGCAGCACCGATGAAAATTGCGGCAGCACAAACAGAATGAAGAACAGCATGACGCCGCCCGCCGCGACCAGCACGAAGGCCGGATATTGCATGGCGTCCGCGAGCTTGCGCCGCATCTGTTCGGATCGTGCCCGCTCAGCCGCCAGCATGTCGAGCACCTGATCGAGCGTGCCCGAGACTTCGCCGACACGCACCAGCGCGCCATACATCGGTGGAAACAGCGCCGGATGATCGGCCACGGCATCCGCCAGACTCTCGCCCGAGAGAAGCGCGGCGCGAAGCTTGCCGACTACCGGACGCAATCTTCCAACATCGGCATCGGTCGCCAATAGCTCGAGCGCGTCATCGAGGCGCGCCCCCGCCTTCAGCAGCAGCGCCATGTCACGCGTGAAAGCCGTGATCTCGGCTGAGCTCGGCCGGCCGAACAGGCCGAAGCCACTGGTGCCCGCGGTCGTGCGCTTGTCTTCGATGGTTTCGATCGGCAACAGCCGCAAATATTCGATCCGGCGCACGACTTCGGCAGATGTCGGCGCCGAGAGCGTGCCATTCACGATCTCGCCGTTCTGCGTCAGCGCCTTGTAGCGAAAGTTCGGCACGGTTCACCGCATGGTCGTGACACGGAGGATTTCGGCAGGCGAAGTCAGGCCGGCGCGGCATTTCGCGATGCCGTCGTCCAGCATCGTCGTCATTCCGGCGCGGATCGCCATCTCGTCGATCTTCAGTCCGTCGGTTTTCTCTCCGATCAGCTCGCGAAGATCGTTGCTCAGTTCCAGAACCTCGAAGACGCCGATCCGGCCGCGATAACCCGCACCGCCGCAGCGCTCGCAGCCACATGGCTCCCAGATCATTTCTCCGGTGCGGAAGCCGAACGCCGCGAGCCGGGGATCATCGTCGAAATCGCCATCGATCAACGCGCGCGATGACTTGCAGCGTTCGCAGAGCTGGCGAACCAGCCGTTGCGCGATCACGGCGCGCAAGACCGATCGCAGCAGATAACCTTCGACGCCCAGATCGAGCAGGCGCGGCACAGCCGCTGCCGCCGTTTCGGTATGCAACGTCGTCAGCACCAGATGTCCGGTGAGGGCGGCGTGAACGGCGACATGCGCGGTCTCGGAATCGCGGACTTCGCCAACCATGATGACGTCGGGGTCCTGGCGCACGAACGAGCGCAACGCCGCCGCGAATGTCAGCCCGATCGCCGGCTTGACCTGCGCCTGGTTGACGCCTGGAATTTCATATTCGACGGGATCCTCGACGGTGAGGATTTTTCGGGCCGGTTCGTTGAGGATCGACAGGATGGTCGCGAGCGTCGTGGTCTTGCCGCTGCCGGTCGGACCGGTGATGACGATCATGCCGTGCGGCAATTTCAACAGCCGTCGCAACTTGACATCGTCGGACGACGAAAATCCCAGCTTTTCGACGACCAGCAGCCCGCGGTCCTTCGGCAGGATACGGATGACCGCGGATTCCCCGTGCTGCAACGGCATGATCGCGACACGAATATCGATGTCGGTGCGCCCCACCCGCAACCGGGCGGCGCCATCCTGAGGTAGACGCCGCTCTGCGATGTTGAGATTTGCGACGATCTTGATGCGGGATATCACGGCCTGCGGCAGCACGCCGGCCGGCGCCGTCACCGGTCGCAGCAGGCCGTCGATCCGCATGCGAACCACGAGCCCGGCGGAAAACGGCTCGATGTGAATGTCGCTGGCGCGCAATTCGACGGCTTTTTCGAGCAAATCGTTGACCGCGCGCACCACCGGCGCGCCGCTGGCGAGATCGCGCAAGCTCTCGATGTCGTCTTCACGCGGCTGCATCGTCTCGGGGCCGGCCGCCTCGACGTCGCCTTCACCGAGCCGCTGGTTGAGGACGACCGCCAGGTCTTCCGACGTCGCGACTTTAATCCCGATGCCGGCGCCGAGCACAATTTGCGCCGCGCGCCGCGCCGTCATGTCGCTCGGGTCCGCAACCGCGAGCACGGCATGGCCATCGGAGGACCGATATGGGAACACCATGGTCTCACGCAGGTAACGTTGCGAGAACGATGCCACCAGCGGCGGCGCCGACATCATGTCGTTCAATGCGACGCGCTCGAGTCCATGGAAACGTGCCGCTTCGTCCGCAAATTCGCTGGCTGACAGATCGGCAAGTTCCCAGAGCTTGGCCTGACGATCGGATCCACCCTGCCTTGCTGCATCGCTATCGCCGTCGACTGTCGTCAAAAGCCTACTTTGACGCAGATACTCCACAAACTGCGAGGGCAGATCGCTGGCCATTCGTCTTCCCGGTCGCACGGACTTTCAAGATTCGGTCGGCTGATCACCGAATGCCGCCAAGCCGTCGATTGCAGTTGCCGCTAGGCGGACGGTTATTCATCCGAAGTGTGACAGCTGTGCGAAACAACCGGCTTACTATCCGCTCAAAAAAATTTCAACAGCCGACACCAATCGATAGTCAGATGATTGGCGCGCAATCACTGTGACCAATTATTTCTGTCATAATCCGACGGTAAACGTTTCCGCCAACGCGGATGGCTCGTCGTCCCGAACGAACTAAATCTGAACAATAATCGGAATGGCGGAAATCATGGTACGCGTCGGCAAGTTCAGCCGGTACCGGACGATCGGTCGCCGCGTTGGCGCTGTCTCTATTATATTGTCGATAGGACTGTTGGCCTCGTGCAATTCGGTAACCACCGGATCGACCACGGATGGCGCGCAGATCGACATACTGGACCAGGTTCGCTCCGTGGACCTCCTGCCCCGCCAGCCACAGCCGGCGAATGGGGCCACATCCGGATCCGGACAGGGCGGCAGCAGCCGTCCGGCGATGTATGAAGGGGCGGAGGTCACCACCGTCTCCGATGAACGTCCGCGACCATCGACCAGCGGCAATGGTTTCGATCTCAATTTCGAGAACTCCCCGATCGTCACCGTAGCCAAGGTTGTGCTCGGCGACATCCTCGGCGTCGGCTACACGATCGATCCGCGGGTGCAGGGGACCGTCAACCTCGTCTCGGTCCGGCCGGTCGCCAAATCGGACATTATATTCGTGCTGGAAAATGCCCTGCGCCTCAGCGGCGTGGTGCTGGTGCGCGACACCGCGGGCTATCGTCTGTCACCGCTCGGCGATGCAATCGGCGGAGGACGCGTCGATGCGGCCGGCGCCAGCCCCGAACCCGGCTACGGCGTGTCTGTCGTGCCGCTGCAATATGTATCGGCGCAGACGCTGTTGAAGCTGATGGACAGCTTTGCCACCAAGGCCGGCGCGGTTCGTGCCGATGCGACGCGAAATCTGTTGCTTATTCAGGGCACCGGTGCCGAACGCCGCACCGCCGTCGACACCGCGCTCTCGTTCGACGTCGACTGGATGCGCGGTCAATCGGTCGGGATTTTTCCGATCTCGAGCGGCTCGCCGGCGCCGATCATCGCGGAGCTGGAAAAGATCGTGGACTCCGGCGAAAACGGTCTCAGCCAGAACGTCATCAAGTTTCAGCCGGTCGTCCGCCTCAACGCCGTCATGGTCGTCACCAGGAAGCCGGAGATGTTGCGCACGGCGGCGACCTGGATCAAGCGGCTCGATCATACCGACACCGCGCGAACAACCGTTCACGTCTATCGGGTCAAATACGGTGAGGCCAAGCAGATCGCGCGGGTGTTGACCGACATGTTCATCGGCGGCTCGTCGTCCAACCTGCTCGATAGCCCTGATAGCCAGATCGCGCCGGGATCCGGCTCCGCCACCGCGTCGAGCGCAGATCGTCTGTCGCTCAACGGCAATTCATCATCGACGATGAGCGGCGGCTTTGGCCCCCGCAACACGATGGGAACAGCAACGCCGTCAGGACTTGGCTCGCAGGGACTCGTCGCGCAAGCTACGGGAGCCTCGGCAAATGGGACGGCCGCGCTCGATAGCGGCCGCGGCTCAGGCAACGGCCAGCCGGTGCTGCAGGACGTGCGGATCACGCCCGATGCCGTCAACAACACCCTGCTGATCTACGCGGATCAAGCGAACTATCGGACGATCGAAGCCACCCTGCTGCAAATCGATCAACCGCAGCTTCAGGTCGCGATCGACGCGACGATTGCCGAGGTGACGCTCACCAACGATCTGAGCTATGGCGTCCAGACCTACCTCACCAGCCGTAACGTCGGACTGAAGCCGAATACCGGTTCCGTACTCAACACCCAGGCGACAACCGCGCCAGCGACCGCCGTCGATCCCGTAACAGGCGTCGCATCCGTCGCGGGATCGGTCTCCAACGCCTTCATCAATCGCGCGCTTCCCGGCTTCAACTTCCTGATCGGTTCGGAAACGCAACCGAGTCTTATTCTCGATGCGCTGCATGCGGTCACGAGCGTCAAGGTGCTGTCGAACCCGTCCCTCGTCGTCATCAACAACCAGGTGGCAACGCTGCAGGTCGGCGATGTAGTCCCGGTCTCCACCGGCAGCGCTACCGTGCTGACGACGAGCAACACCGTCGTGAACACCATCGACTACCGCAACACCGGCATCATCCTGCGGGTATCTCCCCGCATCAGCGTCAACGGCAATGTCCGGCTCGATGTCGAGCAGGAAATCAGCAACGTGCCGACAAGCAGCACGAACAGCCTGACGCCGACCGTATCCCAGCGCAGGGTCAAGAGCTCGATCTCGGTAGCGACCGGCCAGACGGTGCTGCTGGCAGGCTTGATCAGCGAACAGCAGAGCGGCACTCGCAACGCGATTCCGATCCTCGATCAGATTCCCGGGCTTGGCGATGCCTTCGGTCATCAGGATAACGCTACCAAACGCACCGAACTGATCATCTTCATCCGCCCGCAGATCATCCGCGACGGTTCCGATGCGCATGTCGTCGCCGAAGAACTCCGGTCGAAACTGCGCGGAAGCATTGCCACGACGATAACCAATCAAGCGAGGACCACCAGTGTCCATTAATGCGGGATTGACGATCTCGACACCGACGGCCACGCGCGCGCGCGGCGTCGTTCCGCTTGCGGCCGTGCGACGCTATCTGCCGACGGCGCTGATTGCCGGGCTATTCATCATCAGCACGACGCTCGCGCATGCGGACGCGGTGGCGCGGGGGAGCGCGGCTATTGCCCGTGGCGACTATCTTCGCGCGGCGCGGGAGCTGTCGCAGCCGGCGGAGCGAGGGAACCCCAAGGCAATCGCCCTGCTCGGCTATCTCTACGAACATGGCTTCGGCGCACCGCAGGCCTATGTTGCGGCCGCCGATCTCTACGCGCAGGCGGCCGTTACCGGAAATCCATTCGCCCAGGCCATGCTCGGATTGATGTTCGACAAGGGACACGGCGTTCCCCAGGATTTCGTCCTCGCCTACAAATGGCTCAACCTCGCCGCAGCACGCACCCAAGGTCACGAGCGGCAAGTCTATGCGAGGTTCCGCGACGCGGTGGCGTCGAAAATGTCGACCAATGAGATCGTGGAAGGGCAGCGACTGGCCCTGAACTGGATTCCAGTCGCTGCGTCGGCAGCACATGCCGCGCGGCATTCACGCCCCCACCCCGAATGACATTGTCCGAAACTGCGGACGCCAGGATTTATTAATCAAAGGCGTTTGGAGCGGGCGAAGGGAATCGAACCCTCGTATGCAGCTTGGGAAGCTGCCGTTCTACCATTGAACTACGCCCGCTTATGCTCGCCCCCTTGATTAGCCGACCCGGCGCGATCCGCCAAGCGGCATCCACAACCTTCCGCCAAGCTCTTAGCCGAATGCCAAGATTCCAGATGCGTCGTTTTGCGACGGTGCTATGATCGCTCGGGGGCTGGTGGCGTATGGCGGGGCGTGGCTACACCATTTTTGACACGGCAATTGGCCGGTGCGGCATCGCATGGGGCGATCTCGGCGTTGTTGGCGTGCAGCTCCCCGAGGTCCGCGAGATCGATACGCGAAAGCGGCTGTTTCACCTCTATCCCGAGGCTCGCGAAATTCGTCCTCCCGTCAATGTCGAAGCCGCGATCGAAGGCATCGCCATGCTGCTTCGCGGTGGCGTGAGCGACCTCTCCGACGTCACGCTGGATATGACCGGCATCCCAGCCTTCAACCAGCGGGTCTACGCGTTCGCCCGCTCCATCCCGCGCGGCGAATCCCGCACCTATGCCGACGTCGCGTCAGCCTTGCGGGCGTCGGGGGCGACCCATTCGGTGGCGCAGGCTATCGCCCGCAACCCCTTCATGATCATCGTGCCCTGCCATCGCGTGCTCGAGGCCGGACACTACGCCGACAAGATCTCGCCGAACGGCGGGGTCATCTCAAAGCGAAGGCTACTGTCGATCGAGGGCACCCACCCGACCACGAGCCGGACCCTGTTCGACGTGCTGCTTCCCGTTGCGCCGCCGCGGGCGCATAACTAGATTTAAGGGATGACGGCGACCACGCTTCTAGAACGCAAATCCATCAGCGTTTCCGAGTTCCGCTGCGATGCGGGGCCGGGCGACAAGCCGTTCGCGGAACTGCATCACTGCCACTCGATCTCCTATGTGCGCAAAGGCAGTTTTGGCCTGCACTGCCGCGGCAAGTTCAGCGAATTGGTGACGGGAGCCGTGCTCATCGGTCATCCCGGCGACGAATACACCTGCACCCATGACCACGTCTGCGGCGACGAATGCCTGTCGTTTTTCCTCAGTCCCGAACTGGTCGAGGCGATCGGCGACAGCAAGGCGGGCGACGGCAGGGCGATCTGGCAGATCGGCTCCGCACCGCCGTTGCCGGAATTGATGGTATTGGGCGAGCTGGCACAGGCGGCAGCAGATGGCAGCAGCGATATCGGCCTCGACGAGATTGGACAGGTGCTTGCCAGCCGCTTTGTCGAGGTGACCTCTGGCAAGCCGCGCAAGGCCGGCCCGGACGCCGCCCGCGACCGCCGCCGCGCGGTGGAAACGGCGCTGTGGATCGATGCCCATTCGCATAAATCCATCGACCTCGAGGATGCCGCTGATCAAGCCGGCATCAGCCCGTTCCATTTCCTGCGGCTGTTCTCGGACACGCTCGGCGTCACGCCGCACCAATATCTGGTGCGCTCGCGGCTGCGTCATGCGGCGCGGCGGCTGGCCGACGACGACAGCCCGATCACCGATATCGCTTATGACGTCGGCTTCGGCGATCTTTCCAATTTCGTGCGCACGTTCCATCGCGCCGCCGGCGCTTCGCCGTTAAGGTTCCGCCAGGCCTCGCGCGGCGACCGCAAGATTTTCCAAGAACGGCTGGCCCTCCACTAGCTAGGATTTCTCCAGACCGCGCGGCATCTGGCGCGCTTTCACTGGAGAAAATCATGTACGACCACATCGGACTACGTGTCGGAAACCTCGACGCCAGCGTGCGCTTCTACACCGCGGCGCTCACCCCCCTCGGTTATGTGCTGTGCTCGCGCGACGATTCCGGCGCTGGCTTTGGTCCCAAAGGCGAGCCAGCGCTCTGGCTACATTTGCATAAGGGGTCTGCCGGGACCGGTGCGCATGTCGCGTTCCGCGCGCCTGACCATGCTGCGATCAAGAAATTTCATGCCGAAGGCATCAAGGCCGGCGGCCGCGACAATGGCGGCGCAGGCCAACGCGCGGATTACAGCCCGACCTATTACGCCGCATTCCTGATCGACCCCGATGGGAACAATGTCGAGGCGGTTTGTACGTAGGACGCCACTGACTCACCGCCGTCATTGCGAGGGCGCAAGCGACGAAGCAATCGAATCTACTATGCGCTGCAATTGCACGTCGGAGATGAGATTGCTTCGGTCTCGCTCGCATGTCGGATCATCCGGAATGACAACCTCAATTTTGCCAGGAAGGACTCTCCCCATGGCTTCCATCCAAAAGGACATCCCCATCGATGCGACGCCTGCCGACGTCTGGGAGGCGGTGCGCGATTTCGGCGCGCTGCATACGCGGCTCGTGCCGGGCTTCGTCATCGACACCAAAATCGACGGCGATGCGCGCATCGTGACTTTTGCCAACGGCAATGTGGCGCGCGAAGTCCTGGTCGACTGCGACGACGAACGCAGGCGATTGGTCTACGCCATCGCCAACGAGCGCGTGAAACATTACAGCGCATCGGTTCAGGTGCTCGCCGACGGTGCTACGCGCAGCCGGATGATCTGGATCGTCGACGTCTTGCCGCACGAAATCGCGCCCTACATCTCCGCGCAGATGGACCAGGGAGCTCTTGCCGTGCAGAACAAGCTCGGGCGGAGCGCGGCATAATCTCTCACCGCAGGCGCTAGCCGAGCGCCGGCCGAACTGCCGGAACTGGACCGTGCTTCGGTCCCCATCTCGTCAGGATCACGCTCAAGCACGACAGCGTGCCGAGCAGCACCATGGATGCCGCCGCCAGCGCGAAGAAGTTTTGCGCAGTCGCAGTGTGCGTCGACAGCCACCAGCCGCCGGTACCGATGAACACCAGCCGTGCAGTCTGCGCCAGCACCGGACCGACGACCTTGGCTGCACCTTGCGACGAAAAATACATCGACGATGCCAGGCCGATGAAGGCGTACATCGGCGCCGCCGTCGACAGATATTGCCGGCTCGCGGCGCGCACGCCAGGATCGCTGGTGAAGATGTTGACCCAGATGTCCGGGAAGATCGCGATGAAGGTCGCGATGGCGCCAACCGAAAGGAACGAGACGAAGCCGGCGGTCCAGGCGATACGCCTGGCGCGTGCGATTCTTTCCGCACCGACTGCCATGCCGATCATCGGCACCGAGGCGATGCCAACCGCGAACGACACCGACGTCAACATGAATTCCAGTCGCGCGCCGATGCCGTAGCCGGCCAGGACCTCGGTGCCGAATCCCGCCAGCAAATGGGTGAAGATGCTGATGGTCAACACCCCCTGTATCGGAGAGAAGCAGGCAATGAGGCCGACCTTCAGAATGTCGAAAAACATCGACAAGCGAATCCGCAAGCCGGCGATCTTGGGAATGACGCGCGCCCGCCCGGAAAACAGATACCAGGACATGACGGCTATGCTGATGACGTATGCGGTCAGCGAACCGGCTGCGACGCCGCGCATGCCGAATTGCGGAATGGGGCCAAGGCCGAGACCGAGCGTGCCGCCAAGAATGATCTGGCAGACCGCGGACGACAGCATCATCAGCGACGGCAACTTCATGTTGCCGGTGCCGCGCAGAATGCCGGCCATCGTATTCATCAGCCATGGCAGAATGGCGCCGCCGAAGAATATCTGCGTATAGGCAATCGCCTGCGCCAGCACATTGCCGCGCCCGCCAAGCAGCGCCAGCAATTGGGGACCGAAGATGAGCATGCCCAGCATGAAGGTCAGCCCGAAGCACAACCCTATCAACAGCGCATGCGCCGCCAGCGTCGACGCGCGTTCGACATCGCCGGCGCCGAGTGAACGCGCGATCGCGGATGCGACGCCGCCGCCCATGGCGCCGCCCGACATGGTCATGGTCAGGATCACGCAAGGAAACACCAGCGCCATCGCGGCGAGAGACTCGACGCCGAGCCGGCCGATATAGGATGTCTCCGCGATCACCACGCAGGTGCCCGCAGTCAACGCAACGACGTTGGGCCAGGCGAGCCCCAATAGCGTGCGCAGGATCGGACCGTCCAGCAGCGCATTCTTCGCCCGCGGCTCCGGCGGCGGAAGCGGGCGTTCTTCTTCGTCGACCGGAATTTCGGCGAGCGCAATATCGGGCATTTCCGCTCCCGCGCACGACCGGCTGGACCGAGATCGCGCGCCAATTCAAAAATTTGGACGCATTCTTTCGCCGCGCCGCAGTGTTTCCTACCACGCTCGCGGCCAATTCCACTTGCGCAAAGCGCATTGGGGGCCTGCGGGATTGCAGGCAAGTATCCAGCTTAGCCGATTGACCAGATGAAAGGTGCCTTCCCGGCAGCCGTCGATTTCAAATGGACCGGTATATGGCGGCCACAACCGGCGGCGAGGCCTTCGAACAAACCCTCAAGCACCCTGGCGCAGGCCGGGTGATAATCGCCGATATCGGCCATCAGCTTCCAGGTCTGCTGGCGGATCTCAAACGTCCCACCGCCGGACTCGCTGATCTCTGCGACATCGTCCTGCGATTCGAACAGGATGCGCAGAAACGCGACAAAGTCTTTCGTCGTCCCGCGCGTCGCGGCAAAACTTGGCGCGATCTCGTCGAAATACTGCATGCCGATCAGTTTGCCGGTGAGGCGCAGCAGATAGCCTGCGTCCTCTGGACCGAAACATTGCACCATCACAGGTGCTGCGGTTTTCACATATTCCATCGCGTAATTGCGATAGGCTTTTTCCAGCCGCGGTTTCGGCCAGCTCGAAACCGGTAGCGCCGGGGCTGTCGCGGGGTCGAACAAGGGCGATTCGAGATGCCGCGCGAACACCAGCCGCTGATCGAGCTCGAGCGGATGATCGTATTCGCAATAATAACCCTCAAGCCCGTCCTGCCCGTCGACACTCTGCTTGGTGCAAACGAATCCGAGTCTGGGATTGCCGAGCGCCACGCCGTTATTGGCGTGCCATCCCCGTAGCATCGCGCGCGAAACTTCGCCGGGCACGCCGCAGATCGCGGTGCCGCGCCAGATCCAGCGCGGCGGCGGATAGCGGATCCACGCCTTGCGGTCGGTCTCGTACATGTATTCGACATGCACGCCGCCGATCCAGTTGGAGAGATAATGATACTGCGCGGCAGCGACCGCCGGCGGCAGATGATCGAGCCCGAGTTTGACAAGCCCCGGCAGGAAGCGTTCCTGCTGCTGGCGGCGGAACACGCGGAAGACGAATTCCGCGGCATCGGCGGTGCCGCGCCGGCTGACGACGGTGAGAATGAGGCCGGTGAAAAACGCATGGTAGAGATCCGCGACGCTGCGCCATCGTGACCATTGCGCCTGCTGCGCCTGGGTAGCTGCCACCTCAGTCATCGTTCCCCAGCCCTGTTTCCGCTGCATCCGCGGCTATTCTTGGCACGGGATTGAGGGCCATTTCACGCCGGCTGGCAACCCCTGAGAAACAACGTCACGCATTTCCGAACCCGCGCTTCGATCTGCGAACGCGACGGCAGCGGTACGCCGCCGAACATCGCGGCACGCCGCGGCGTGGAAGCGACCATGCCGAGCAGCATTCCGGTGGCTTCGTCGATATCATCGAGTTCGATCAGCCCGCGTTGCTGCTGTGCGCGCAGCCAAGCCGCCAGCGCCGCATGGGTGCGCTGAATGGCGTTGGTATAGAACATCCGGGCAATATCGGAAAACTTGCCGGCTTCCTGCAATATCATGCGCTGAAGCGCGATGACCTCTTCATCGAGCATGAGCTCGGCGCACGCCATCAGCGCCATATAGAGCGCGTCTTCAATCCCGGTGTCATCGGCGGCATGCAGATTGACGCTGGCGAAAAATCGGTCGAGCCGGTCCGCCATCATGCCCTCGAACAGCGCCGCCTTGTTGGGAATCAGACGATACAGCGTCTTGGTAGAGACCCCGGCCCGTCGCGCCACTGCTTCCATACTGGTCGCGGCATAGCCGCTATCTGCGAACGCATGCCGCGCCGCTTCGTAGATGATTTGACGCGTCTCATCATCGGGGCGGAGTTGCGGACGGCCCCGGCAGCGGCGTTCGGCGGAAGATTCCATCTCACTCATGCTTTTAGATGATCCCTGTCATTCCATTGACAGTTCCAACCTAAGGCCTATTTTGGAAAATATCAAGTTTCCTAATTCGGGAGCCAGCCATGAGCCGCCATTCCACCGCCTTCGAGATCGAGAGTCCGGTTCCAGCCGGCGATCCGGCTACCGAGCTGTTGCGCGATATAAGTAACAAGCCGGAGGTCGCGGCGGGGGTCCCGCCGGCTGCGAAGAAATTCAATTTCCGCAAAGCGTTACTGACTGGCGCGGCGCTGGCGATGCTGGCCGGCACGGCCTGGTACGGGTGGGATTACTGGACGGTCGGCCGGTTTCAGGTCTCCACCGACGACGCCTATGTGAAGGCCGACAACACCACGGTTGCACCTAAGGTTTCAGGATACCTTTATCAGGTGCTCGTTGGTGACAATGAACGCATCATGGCCGGTCAGATTCTGGCGCAGATCGACGATCGGGATTTCAAGGTCGCGCTCGACCAAGCCAAGGCCGACGTTGCCGCGGCGCGGGCGGCGATCGCGAGCAAGCAGGCCCAGCTCGAAGTTCAGCAGGCGGTGATCAACGCCGCCAAGGCGACCATCGACGTCGACCAGGCCGCGGTGACTTTCGCAGACCAGGACAACAAGCGTTACACCGACCTCGCGGCAACAGGCTCCGGCAGCGTTCAGAATGCGCAGCAGGCCCAATGGCGCATCGCCGGCGCGCAGGCGACACTGGCGCGCGACAACGCCAATCTCGTCTCGGCGCTGAAGCAGGTCGATCTGCTCAATGCAGAGATCGTTCAAGCCAATGCCACCCTCGCTCGCGCGCAAGCGATACAGGGCCAGGCAGAGCTCAATCTCGGCTACACCACCATTATTGCGCCGATCGATGGCATCGTCGGCAACCGGACGCTGCGCGCCGGTCAGTTCGTGCAGGCCGGTACGCAGCTGATGTCAGTGGTGCCGGCCAGCGGCGCCTACGTGATCGCGAACTACAAGGAAACCCAACTCACCGATGTGCATCGAGGCCAGGCGGTGGAGATCGCCGTCGACATGTTCCCCGGCCAGATCGTGCGCGGCCACGTCGACAGCATCGCGCCGGCGAGCGGCCAGGAATTCGCGCTGCTGCCGCCGGACAATGCCACCGGTAATTTCACCAAGGTGGTCCAGCGCATCCCCGTCAAGATCGCGCTCGACAGCGGTAGCCATTCGCTGATCGATCTGCGTCCCGGCATGTCAGTCATCCCGACCATCGAGACCCGTGCACAAGCGCCGGCCCGCGAAGCGGCCGCCGCATCCAAAGTTTCAGCCTCGGCTTCCGGAGCATCGTGCCATGTCAAATCCCAGCCTCTCAGCCTCGACGTCCGCGCTGCCGAACTCGCACGCCGGATCTGATCGCGCAGCGATCGATCCCAACCGCGCCAGTATCACCACCTGGATCGCCGTCCTCGCCGCCATGATCGGGTCGTTCATGGCGATCCTGAACATCCAGATCACCAACGCCTCGCTGCTCAATATCGAAGGCGGCATCGGAACCGGCGTCGACAACGGCTCGTGGATCTCAACCTCCTATCTGATCGGCGAGATCGTGGTTATTCCCTTGACCGATTATCTCAGCCGCGTGTTTTCGTTCCGCCGCTACATGATCGCCAGCGCCGCGCTGTTCGCGGCGTTCTCGGTAGCCTGTGCATTCACCCATGATTTGCCGTCGATGATCGCGATGCGCGGCCTGCAGGGCTTTGCCGGCGGCGTGCTGATCCCGATGGCCTTCACACTGGTGTTGACCAAGCTGCCGAAGGCGCAGCAGCCGATCGGGCTCGCGATCTTCGCGCTGTCCGTCACCTTTGCCCCCGCGATCGGCCCGACCATCGGCGGTTATCTCACCGAGAATTACGGCTGGCGGACGATCTTCTTCGTCAACGTGCCGCCGACCATCTTGATGGTAACCGCGCTCTACCTCACGCTGGAGCGGCAACCGATGCAGCTCAAGCTTTTGAGGGAAGGTGACTGGGCCGGGATCGTCACCATGGCGGTCGGACTGTCGGCGCTGCAGACCGTGCTCGAGGAAGGCAACAAGGATGACTGGTTCTCGTCGCCCTTCATCCAGCGCCTCGCTGTCGTTGCCTTTGTCAGCCTGTCGCTGTTCATCTGGATCGAACTCACCACCGCAAAGCCGCTGATCCGCCTGCGGCTCCTGACCGGACGCAATTTCGGCTTCGGCACCATTGCGTTGACCATGGTGGGCTTTGCATTATTCGGATCGGTCTACATCCTGCCGGCCTATCTCGGGCAGGCGCAGGGCTACAATGCCGAGCAGATCGGCACCGTGCTGGCGTGGACCGGCCTGCCGCAGCTGGTGTTGATCCCTCTGGTTCCGAAGCTGATGCAGCGCTTCGATACCCGTTACATCGCCTTCACCGGCTTGATGATCTTCGCCTATAGCTGCTTCATGAACATTACGATGTCGCCCGATTATGCCGGCGATCAGCTCTGGATTCCGAACATCGTGCGCGCTATCGGCCAGGCCATGGTGCTGACCCCGCTGACCTCCGTGACCACGGGCCAGATCGCGCCGCAGGATGTCGCAGCCGCATCGGGCATCAGCAACATGCTCCGCAACCTCGGCGGCGCGGTCGGCACTGCCGTGCTCGCGACCGTGATAACCAAGCGCGAACAATTCCACTCCAACATCATCGGCCAGTCGGTCACGCTCGGCCGCGAGGAAGTGCGCAACCGGCTTGCCCAGACCACCGACTACTTCATGGCCCACGGTGTGCCCGATCCGGCAGCCGCGCATCAGCAGGCGATCATTGCCCTCGGCAAGACCGTTAAGCACCAGGCACTGGTGATGGGATTCAGCGACACCTTTGCGGTGATCGGTGTGGTGCTGGTGATCGCCGCTGTCGCCGTATTACTCACACGCAAGGTGACGGCGGCCGGTAGTGCGGCGCATTGAACTCACACCCGAAAATGCTTGCTGAGCTTCAGTCCCTGCGCCTGGTAGTTCGAGCCGATGCGCTGGCCGTACATGGCGTCGGGGCGCGACAGCATTTTCTCGTAGACCAGGCGGCCAACGATCTGGCCGTGCTCGAGGATGAACGGTACCTCGCGTGAGCGCACTTCCAGCACCGCGCGCGAGCCCTGCCCGCCGGCGCCGGCATAGCCGAAGCCCGGATCGAAGAAGCCGGCATAGTGGACCCGGAACTCACCCACCAGCGGATCGAACGGCACCATTTCGGCGGCGTAATCCGGCGGCACCTGCACCGCCTCTTTTGACGCCAGAATATAGAACTCGCCGGGATCAAGGATGAGGCTGCCGTCGGGCCGTGCGGCGATCGGCTCCCAGAATTCATTGACTGCGTAGCCGCCGCGGCGATCGATGTCGACGACGCCGGTGTGGCGCTTGGCGCGGTAACCGACGAATCCGCTGGTGTTCTCGCCGGAAAGATCGACGGAGAGGGCGACACCATTGGCCAAATCTGCATCGTCGATATCGACCAGACGCTCGGCATCATGCAGCGCGTCGAGTTCATCGGCGTTGAGGATGGCGTCGCCGGTGCGGAAGCGCACTTGCGACAGCCGCGAACCCTCGCGCAGCAGCACCGGAAACGTCTTCGGACTGATCTCGGCATAGAGCGGACCGTGATAGCCGGCGCCGATCATGTCGAAGCGGCGCGTGCCGTCCGCGATCACGCGGGTGAATACATCCAGCCGCCCGGTCGAACTTTTAGGGTTGGCCGCGGCAATAATCGCCGGCGGCAGTGCGAGAACTCTCCAGGAGCGGCACGATGTAGACGCAGTTGGTCTCAAGCACCGCGCCGTCGCTGAGATCGATCTCATGCAGCTTCAATTCATCGATGCGTTCGGCGACGGTGGCGCCCGGTCCGGGCAGGAAGCTCGCGCGCACCCGGTAGGCGATATCGCCGAGGCGCAGATCGAGGCTCGCCGGCTGGATCTGGCTCTCGACAAAGGGATAGGCCGGCAGGATCAGGCCCGCATCCGCCATCGCCGCGATCATGCGGTCGGGCAGAATTCCGTTGGCGTCGGGCGGAAGCGTGAACGACACGGCGCGGTCCCCAAAATGGCCCATCAGGATGGCCCAAATGTCATCCAAACCTCATAAATATGGGCATTTACGGGTTATCCGATGGCCGCCTTGACGAAAAGGGCACGAGGGAATATCAGCATGACTTATCCCGTGGTGATTTGAGCCGGCCGGCTTGCAGCCACGTTAAATAAGTCGCTAAACAGGCCGGGGACACGTGTGATCCCGGCCTGTGGAAATTTTTCCAGGCCGGTTTTTTGTGACCATTTTCTGGTGGTCACGACGGAGGTCACATGTCTGACGCTGCCACTACCAATCGCTATCGTCCCGAAACCCGGCTGGTTCATTCCGGCACCCTGCGCTCGCAATTCGGAGAGACTTCCGAGTCGATATTCCTGACCCAGGGTTTCGTCTATGACAGCGCCGAGCAATGCGAGGCACGGTTCAAGGGCCAAGAGTCCGGCTTTCTCTATTCGCGCTTCTCCAATCCCAACGTCTCGATGTTCGAGCGCCGCATGATCGAGCTCGAAGGCGCCGAAGCTGCGCGCGCGACCGCGACCGGCATGGCCGCCGTGACCACGGCTGTTCTGGCGCCGTTGAAAGCCGGCGACCACGTGGTGGCGGCGAAGGCGATGTTCGGTTCCTGCCGCTATGTGGTGGAAGACCTGCTGCCGCGTTACGGCATCCAGTCCACGCTGGTCGATGGTCTCGATCTCGACCAGTGGAAGAAGGCGATGCGACCGAACACCAAAACCTGCTTCCTGGAGAGCCCGACCAATCCGACTCTCGACGTGCTGGATATTTCCGCGATCGCCGAGATCGCCCATCAGGGCGGCGCGCGGCTGATCGTCGACAATGTGTTCGCAACGCCGATCTGGCAGAGTCCGCTCGCGCTCGGCGCCGACGTCGTGGTGTATTCCGCGACCAAGCACATCGACGGCCAGGGGCGTTGCCTTGGCGGCATCATTCTCTCCTCGGAATCGTTCATCGCCGAGCACATCCATAATTTCATGCGCCAGACCGGCCCGTCGATGTCGCCGTTCAATGCGTGGGTGTTGCTCAAGGGCCTGGAGACGCTGGCCGTGCGCGTGCGCGCGCAAACCGACACCGCGGCCAAGGTGGCGGACGCGCTGGCGAAGCATCCGAAGGTTTCGCGGCTGATCTATCCCGGCCGCGCCGATCACCCACAGGCAGCTCTCGTGAAGAAGCAGATGCGCGCCGGCTCGACGCTGATCGGCTTCGAGGTCAAAGGCGGCAAGGCCGGCGCGTTCCGCTGCCTCAACGGGCTGAAGATCTCGCGGATCTCCAACAATCTCGGCGACGCCAAGAGCCTCGTCACCCATCCCGCGACGACGACGCATCAGCGGCTGACACCGGAAGCACGCGCCGAACTCGGCATCAGCGAAGGCTTTATCCGCTTCTCCGCCGGGCTCGAACATGCCGACGATCTGATCGAGGATTTCGAGGCAGCGCTGGAGAAGGCGTGAGGCCGATAGACCGCGGCCAAGCAACAATCACATCGGTCGGTAGGTCCGGACATCCGACGGCACGTTGACGCCGAGCTTGATCTGGCCGACCGATCTGATGATGTCGTCGCCGAGCAGTTGCGCGAAGCAGGCGTAGCCCCAGTCGTTCATGTGCAGTCCGTCGGAGATGACGAAACTGTCGATCGGGATCGCCTGCTTCTCATGCCAGTCGCGCATCACCTGGAAGCGCGGGAAGATGCCGACGTGGCGGAGCTCGGCGACCTTGCTGAGCAGGTTCACCATCTTGCTGGCATTTTCGGCTTTCTCGTTGACCCGCGGTGAATATTGCGGATCGACCAGCACGAGATCGGCGCCGGCAGCTTGAATGGCGGCGACGCCGTCTTCCACCATCTTTGCGGTCTCGGCGGGATCGAGATTGCGCAGCACCGCGTTGGTGCCGACCTGCCAGATCACCAGATCCGGGTGCATGTCGATCACCGAGGTCTGCAGCCGCCTCATCATTTCAGGCGCGTCTTCGCCACCCTGGCCGCGATTGATCACGGTGATATCGGCGGTCGGATATTGACGGTGCAGTTGCGCCGCGAGCCGGTTCGGATAATTGAATTCCGGCGAGGTCGCGCCATAGCCGGCCGTCGAGGACGATCCGAACGCGATGATCACGACCGGTTCACCGGCGGCGAGCTTGCTCGCAACATGCGGCAACGAGCCCATCGATTTGGCGCCGCCCTTCGGCGGCAAGCAGGGAACGCGGCTGAAGATGTCGCCGGCCGATTTCGCGACCTCCTTCACCCGCTCGATCGCCGTGCTGGTGAGGCTCTTTTGATTCTGCTGCGCCCGACTGGACGGATCGACCGCCGCCACATTGCCCGCGTTGGCCGCGCCCATCGTCGATGGCTCCGATGGCCTGGCAGCGTCGGGCTTGTTCGCGGCTTCAGTTTTGGCGTTGCCCGACAACGTCGCCTGCTGGGCAGTTTGCGCATGCACGCAGGGAACGGAGACAGGCGTAAGCAATGCCAGCGCCGCGAAGGCGGCTGCGGTCAGCATTGGCGTTGGACGAAAAGGGTAGTGACAACTCATTAACGCTAAATCCCTTAATTCTGCTGCGGCGGACCCAGATGGGCCGTATCGATCACAAATTTCGACAGCGCGCGGCCGAGGCAGCCATGAACATTTTTGGCCATGTCCACGCCATGCGAGGTACTGAACAGATCAAAATCTCCAGCGTCGTTCCAGTGACGCATAATGGCAAACCGGTCGAACAGCGGAACGTCATGCTGCTGGGCGACCACACGCATACTATCTAGGTATGGCGGCGCGGAAATCATCGTCTCCGTACGCGGACTGTATTGCAGATTGATCAAAACCACATCTGCTCCTGCTTTTTGCAGTGCAACAACGCCTTCGTCGACAGCACCGCGAAAATCGTCGGGATCGACGGATCGCATAGCATCGACGGTGCCGGTCTGCCAGATAACCAAAGTAGGCTTTTTTGCTTCCACGAGCTTAACGAGAGAGCCGACGGCGTCCTCGGCGGTTTTCGAGGTCTGTAGTTCTACGGATAGGTTGATCGGGACCTGCGGCAGCTTCTCTTTCAGCGCCGCCTGCAGGCGGGCGGGGTAGGCGCTGCCTTCCGACCCGGCGATGGTGGAGGAGCGGCTGCCGACCACCAGGATCGTCAGCGGCTGTCCGCTTTTAACGACATCCGCCACTTTCGGCAGCGAGCTTTCGCTGGTCAAGAGATAGGCCGGGACGTCGCAGGTGTGGGCGGCATCTTCGGCGTGTGCCAAGCCGGCCGTCAAAATGCCAGCGGTCGAGATGCCGGCGAGCAGCGCCAGGCCTCGTAAAGTCCTCGATCCGGACTTCATGCGCTCCCTCCCACCAGGTCGGCGTTGCCGCCGGTGCTTTTTGTTTTCGATGCACCCTTGTCGGCTGAGTGCTTGTACCACGAAATCACCGACGCCATGCCCCACATGATCAGGATTCCACATACGCTGACCACGGCGTGCAGTACGGCACCGCCGGAGATCTCGGCTAGTACGAAATGCCCCGCGAACGCGAGGAATACGCCGAGGCAGAATATCTCAAGCGAATGCTGGCCACAGAGGATCAATGGTCGCAGCCAGGGCGACTTTAGTCCGGACCAATCCTTCGGCAGGAAACGAACGGTGATCGCCGCCAGCGCCAGGAAATGCGCAAAGCGCAGCACATCGAGATTGGTCTTGTCGATCGGATACATCCACTGCTCGAGGCGGCGCGGCATCAGATGACCGAGTTGCGGCACGTGCCAGGTCAGCGTGACGCAGAACGCGGCGAACAGATAGGCAAAGCAAACCCACAGCGTGACGGGCGACGACAGGATCCGCGACATTCGCTGCGCGCCGCCGAGCGCGCACCAGGCGCCGAACACGAACATCAATTGCCACGCCAACGGGTTGAAGAACCAGACGCCGTTCGGATAGGCCGTCAGGTACCAGTCGAAATGCCAGGTCAACGCGTACAGCAAGACCGACAGCGCCAGCGTGACGTCGGCCTTCCACTTCATCAGCCAGAGGATGATCGGGAGAAACAGCATCAACACGATGTAGAGCGGCAGCACGTCCATGTTGACGGGACGGAATCTCAGGAGCAGCGCCTGGACGATGGTGACGTCGGGCTGCTTCAGGAAATCCATGATGCCCATTTCTTCGGAATAGAGCGGGTTCTCGAAGCTGGTGGCGACGTAGGAAATCTCCGCCAGGAAGATCGTGAACAGGAACACATGCGCGACATAGATCTGCCAGACCCGCCGCAGGATCCGCGCGGTCGCGACCACAAAACCCGCCTGCAGCATCGCCCGGCCGTAAACGAAGGCCGCGGTGTAGCCGGAGATGAAGATGAATATCTCGGTGGCGTCGGAAAATCCGTAATTACGGATGGTGAACCAGGTCAGGATGTTCGGCGGCAAATGATCGATGAAGATCAGCCACAGCGCGAGCCCTCGAAAAAGGTCGAGCCGCAACTCGCGTTCGCCGACCGCCGGTAGCGTGATTGCCGGCGCGGACACAATCATCGCATCGTCTTTGGCAAGCGCTGCCTTCGCTTCGCTAGGGGCCTGTCCGGCCATAGGATCGGCAATCGACGTCATCAGGCACCGTTTTCAGCAAGTCGGACTTTCGCGGTCGCCGGAAAAGATAATATCGGCCCGCAAATTGCGCACAAGATACGGACCACAGATAGGGCCGGTTCGCGCGGGTGCGCTTTAGAGCGAAACTATGTTGAAACCACGATGGAAATGACCGCGAGATGGACATTCACCAGCCGCTCCGGCAATTGGTTCCGTCGCCGTTCTTCGCTATGATGAGGCAGGATTTTGGAAGCTCTTCGCATGTACCGCGCCGTTACCCGTCAGATCGAAGTTACCGTCGAACCGAACTTCCTGCCGGAACAATCCGAGCGGGGCCAGTATTTCTGGTCCTACACCATCGTCATCACCAACACCGGCGCCGAGACCGTGCAATTGCGGACGCGGCACTGGATCATCACCGACGCCACCGGCCACAAACAGGAAGTCCGCGGTGAGGGCGTGATCGGCAAGCAGCCGGTACTCGCGCCGGGCGAACACTTTGAATACACCTCGGGCGTGCCGCTGCCGACCGCATCCGGCTTCATGACCGGCCGTTATCAGATGGTGAGCGAAAGCGGCGAACGTTTTGAGATCGACGTGCCGACGTTTTCGCTGGACAGCCCGGATAACAAGCGGGTTTTGAACTAGGCCAACGTGTCTCCACGTCATTGCGAGCGAAGCGAAGCAATCCATCGCGCCACAGAAAGGAAGGATAGATTGCTTCGTCGCTGCGCTCCTCGCAATGACGGAAGAGAGAGCGATGCCCCACATCCCGGCTGTCATACCCCGCGAAAGCGGGGTATCCAGTACGCCGTGGCTTATCGGTTCAATCACTGCTGTCTCTGGATACTGGTTCACCCGCCTTCGCGGGTGATGACGACTGAATATGTGTTCGCGATCTCGCGGCTCACTGCGCCCGAGTTTTGCAATTCATTCGCCCTCAAAGAGAGGGCGCAGGGAAGACCGGGTGCACGCTGCACCCGCGGTCTCGTGTGCAAACTGCACATAAAAACGCACACGAGCATACAGGTTCAGCGGAGGCATTCCGGCCTTCCCTGCGCAATGGTTTTACGGCTTATATCGTGCTCTCCTCGGTGACCGGGCTTTCTTGCCACCGTCGCCCCTGAGAAGCGTTAGCCTCTCACGAACTTGACGCCAGCGTCGGGGCGTCGGGACCACACGACTTCGCCGTACGCGTGGCGCCGTTCGTCTTGCGCGCGCCAGCGCGTCCACCGCATCCCGCGCCCTACGTCCGTGACGATCGCGATACGCCCCTCCTGTGGGCGCGAGACGGGCGAGCTGGTAGCGCTGATTTGCCCGACGGGGAAAGCGGAATATTTTTCGGGAGACGGCTGGACAGGATTTTAGTGATTTGCCCGTCGGGCATCGTCGCACAAAACAGACGAAGCGCACTACCGAACGCTAATCCATGAAAGCGCTTAACGGTGACGTCTACCTGCTAGAGGAAGATATTCCAGATGGCGACGCGTGCATCACTAAGGTGGTCATCGGCATCGAATTCCAAGTCTAGTATCCACTGTTTGTATCCGAGGAGGTTGGGGGACATCGTTTGACAGTTGATCGGCCCGGTGTTGCCCCGACAGTGAAGTTTCTCGTTGTGGAGCACGGCGAGAACCGCCTCTCTGTCTGTCCCCAGCGACACTATTCTCAATAACGCTTCGCGTGCCGGTGCGGAATCATTCGTGCTGTCCTTTTGCCCGGCGCGCATTTCGCCGAGCAAGCGATGCTCTTGATAAAAACTGTCTACTTCTGCAGTTTTGTACCACATCCAAAGCCAGCCGAATGAGTACAGAGCCGCTGGAACGGACAATACCGTCAAGCAGACAACTAGCGCGATCTTGACGAACTTCCGCACAGGGCCATCCAAGGTCCAAACCACGCCGAAAATATTCACAATTCCTAACAAATTTTTCCGAGTTGCATCGGGAAACGACCGCTTCGGGTCAATAGTTGAAGCTCCAGCCGAGCAGCCGCCCCTACTCCACGCCGGCTTCCTGCGGGGTGAATTCATAAACGGACGAGCAGAACTCGCAGGTCACGACCACCTTGCCGTCCTTCACCATATCGGCGCGGTCCTGCGGCGCGAAGCTCTTGAGCATCGACGACACCGCATCGCGCGAGCAGGAGCATTGCGCGCGCAAGGGAAGCGGCGAAAACACCCGCACGCCACGCTCGTGAAACAGCCGGTACAACAGCCGCTCGCCCGACAAATCCGGATCGATCAGTTCGACGTCCTCGACGGTAGAGACCAGCGACTGGCCTTCGACCCAGGCGTCGTCGTCCGCCACCTGATGCGCAACTGCAGTGCCTTCCGGCGCGTCGCCGGGATGCAGATCGGCTTGCCGCGCCCGCTCCGGGGCCTTCGGCAGGAACTGGAGCAGCACGCCGCCGGCACGCCAGCGGTGCTTCGGGCCGCTGCCTTCGCCGCCGCGCCATTCCTCGCCGACGGCAAGCCGCACGCGGGTCGGGATCTGCTCCGAGCGCAGGAAATATTCATGGGCGGCGTCTTCGAGATTGCCGCCTTCGAGCGCCACCAGCCCCTGATAACGGCTCATGTCCGGACCCTGATCGACGGTCATGGCGAGGTGGCCTTTGCCGAGCAGCGCTCCGGATTCCTGGCCCTCTTTGAGCCGCGTCTTGTCGAACCGCGCATAAGCGCGCAATCGATCCGGCGCCTGGAAGTCCACGATCAGAAACGACACCGGGCCATCGGTCTGCGTTTGCAGGATGAAGCGGCCGTCGAATTTCAGCGATGAGCCGAGCAGCGTCGTCAGTACGATCGCCTCGCCAAGCAGCTTGCAGACCTGCGGCGGGTAATCGTGCTTGGTGAGGATATCATCGAGCGCGGGGCCAAGCCGGGTCAGCCGGCCGCGCAGATCGAGCACATCGACCTCGAACGGCAACACCGCATCGTCGACGGGAACCGCCGATGGCGCGCGAATGGGTGTCTCAGTCGTGATTTTCGTGTCAGGGGATTGTGAAACCATGGCGCTTTATCTGGGGTCTGCAGAGGCAAAACGAAAGGGGTTCGTCGTCGTCCCTGCCGGATGCGCAATTGCGCACCAGGCGCAGGAACGAAAAAGAGCGACCTATGCCACCGCGTCGAAACACCAGGCCAGAATGCCCTTTTGGGCGTGCAGGCGGTTTTCGGCTTCGTCGAATACCACCGATTGCGGGCCGTCGATGACTTCGTCGGTGACTTCCTCGCCGCGATGGGCCGGCAGGCAATGCATGAACAGCGCATCCGGCTTGGCCAGCGACATCAGCTTGGCGTTGACCTGATAGGGTTTCAGCACGTTGTGGCGATGCTCGCCGTCCTTGTCGCCCATCGACACCCAGGTGTCGGTGACGACGCAATCGGCGCCGCGCACGGCTGCTTCCGGATCGGCGCCGAGCACGATCGGCGCTTGCGTCGCCTTGATCCAGTCCTTCATCGCCTTGTTCGGCGCGAGCTGCGGCGGGGTCGCGATGTTCAAATTGAACTTGAAACGCTCCGCTGCATGCGCCCAGGACGCCAGTACGTTGTTGTCGTCACCGGTCCAGGCCACGGTGCGGCCCTCGATCGGCCCGCGGTGCTCCTCGAACGTCATCAGGTCAGCCATCACCTGGCAGGGATGCGAGCGCCGCGTCAGCCCGTTGATCACAGGCACGGTGGCGTAGGCTGCAAGCTCCAGCAGCGCGTCGTGATTGAGAATGCGTATCATGATGGCGTCGACGTAGCGCGACAGCACACGCGCGGTATCGGCGATGGTCTCGCCGCGGCCAAGCTGCATCTCCGCGCCGGTCAGCATGATCAACTCGCCGCCGAGCTGGCGCATGCCGACGTCGAACGACACTCGCGTGCGGGTCGAGGGACGCTCGAAAATCATCGCCAGCGTCTTGCCTTCGAGCGGCTTCTTGCCCTTCTCATGCGCCTTCAGCTTCGCCTTCATGGCAGCGCTGGCGGCGAGCATGTTGCGCAACTCGTTCAGTGGCAGCTCGCTGATATCGAGGAAGTGACGAACCGACTTGCTCATCATCCCGCGGCCTTCTTCAACCCGCCAGCCGAGAGCGCCTTACAGGCGCGCTCCAGGCATTGAACGGATTCCTCGATCTCGGCTTCGCTGACGATCAACGGCGCGAGGAAGCGCACCACATTGTCGCCGGCGCCGACCGTCAGCAGCTTCTCATCGCGCAGCGCGGTGACGAGATCGCCCGAGGGCACCACGGCCTTGACACCGACCAGCAGGCCCTCGCCGCGCACGTCGGCGAGCACGGCGGGATAACGATCGACCACCGATGCCAGCTTCTGCTTCAGCAGCAGCGACATCTTCTGCACGTGATCGAAGAAACCGGGCTTGAGCATGACGTCGAGCACGGCGTTCGCCGCCGCGATCGCCAGCGGATTTCCGCCGAAGGTCGAGCCGTGCGAGCCGGGCGTCATGCCGGACGCCGCTTCCGCGGTCGCAAGGCAGGCGCCGATCGGAAAGCCGCCACCGAGCGCTTTGGCGAGCGACATCACGTCGGGCGTCACGCCGAGGCGCCTATAGGCAAAGAGGTCGCCGGTGCGTCCCATGCCGGTCTGCACTTCGTCGAACACCAGCAGCAAACCCTTGTCGTCGCACAATTGACGCAACGCCTTGAAGAATGCGTTCGGCGCAGTGCGTACGCCGCCCTCGCCTTGCACCGGCTCGATCAGGATGCCCGCGGTCTGCGGCCCGATCGCCTTCTTCACCGCTTCGAGATCGCCATGCGGCACCTGATCGAAGCCGTCGAGCGGCGGCCCAAAACCTTCGAGATATTTGGCGGAGCCGGTGGCAGCGAGCGTGCCGAGAGTGCGGCCATGGAAAGCGCCCTCGAAGGTGACGAGACGATAGCGCTCCGGATGGCCCTTGGCTGCGTGGTAGCGCCGCGCAACCTTGATCGCGCATTCCATCGCTTCGGCGCCGGAATTACAAAAGAACACCAGGTCGGCAAAGCTCTGCTCACAGAGTCGCGCGGCAAGCTTGTCGCCGTCCGGGCTCTTGAACAGGTTCGACATGTGCCACAGCTTTGTCGCCTGCTCCTGCAGCGCCTTGACCAGATGCGGATGCGCGTGACCGAGCGCATTCACGGCGACGCCCGAGGTGAAGTCGAGATATCGCTCGCCATTGGTTGAGATCAGCCACGCGCCCTCGCCGCGTTCGAAGCCGAGATCTACCCTGGCGAATACGGGAAGCAAATGCGACGTGGCGCTGTTGGTCATGGCCATCACTGAAGGTTTGAGACCGGCTGCGAAGCGTGCATTGGCGCGTGCGCAGCAACAGCCGGTCGGTCCGAAAACAAAACGTGCCGCCTTTTAAGGGCGGCACGTGACCAGCATTCTATGCTGGCGGCGGAGGGTGTCAACACGCCACGAAGCCGCCTTCCTGCACTGCAAGATAAAGCAATCCGTAAGATGCCGGTGCAGTGGAAAAAGCGAATAGCAATGCCTAAATCATCGGAACATGTGGACGCGCGAGCGCGGACTCTTGCGCCCGAGTCCCGCCATATTGTAGCCTCTGGGCTGTCGGGTACGACATCTCGTGCGGCGGTCTGATCCTTCTAAGTCCCAGTATTCAGCGTACATGCGTGGGCGCGAATTTCGTGCCCGGCGAGGGCTAAGGGATTCTGTCCGCAGGATTTTTAAGGATTTGGCATCGCCAGTGCTGCCCCAGATCGGCCGGCGCGAGGCGAAGGGAAGAATGCGATGACGGTATTGACTTGGTCCGACGATCGCGTCGAGCAACTGAAAAAACTCTGGGAGGCCGGGCTTTCGGCGAGCCAGATTGCCGCAGAACTTGGCAATGTGACGCGAAACGCGGTGATCGGCAAAGTGCACCGGCTGGGGCTTTCCGGCCGTGCCAAGAGCCCCTCCTCGGCCGCTCCGCGCCAGCGCAAGGCACGCCCGGCCCAGCACATGATGCGGGTGTCGCGTCCAGTCTCGCGCGGCAACACCGCGCTCGCCCACGCGTTCGAGGTTGAAGTAGAGGCCGATCCGGTCGCCTACGACAACGTGGTGCCGATGGGCCAGCGGCTGACGCTGCTCGAATTGAACGAGGCCACCTGCCATTGGCCGATCGGCGATCCCTCGAGCACTGAGTTTTTCTTCTGCGGCGGCAAGGCACTCTCCGGACTGCCCTATTGCGCGCATCACTCACGCGTCGCCTATCAACCGGCCGCCGATCGCCGCCGGCAGCCGCCGAAGCCGGCAAGGTAAGGCGCGACCTCGCAACGCAAATGGTGGCGTCCCTGCGAACGCAGGGACCCATAGCGGCCGATGTTGATTATCTGAAAAGCTGGAGCTTCAGTTCGACATAACCACGAGCGTCTGTGGTTATGGGTCCCCGCTCCCCGTGCGCAATTGCGCACCAGGCGGGGACGACGATGGATGGAATCTACTCTGCCTTCGCGAACCGATCGTCCAGCGCGTAACCGGCGCCGCGCACGGTGCGGATCGGGTCCTGCTCGCGGCCGGGGTTGAGCAATTTGCGCAGGCGGCCGATATGCACGTCCACCGTGCGCTCGTCGATGTAGATGTCGCGGCCCCAGACGCTGTCGAGCAATTGTTCGCGGCTGAACACGCGGCCGGGATGCTCGAGGAAAAATTCCAACAGCCGATATTCGGTCGGGCCGAGATCGATCGGGCGGCCCGAGCGGGCGACACGGCGCTTTTCACGATCGAGTTCGATATCGCCATAGGTCAGCACGGTGGCGAGCCGTTCCGGGCTCGCCCGCCGCAACAGGCCCTTCACCCGCGCCAGAAGCTCCGGCACCGAGAACGGCTTGACGATGTAATCGTCGGCACCGGTCGCAAGCCCGCGGACCCGCTCGCTCTCTTCGCCGCGCGCGGTGAGCATGATGATCGGCAGCTGCTTGGTCTCCGGCCGTGCCCGCAAGCGCCGGCACAGCTCGATGCCGGACAGGCCCGGCAGCATCCAGTCGAGTACGATGAGGTCGGGGACGCGCTCCTTGAGCCGCGTGTCGGCATCGTCACCGCGGCCGACGGTTTCAACCTCGTAGCCCTCGGCATCGAGGTTGTAGCGCAACAGCGTGGTCAGCGCCTCCTCGTCTTCGACTACCAGAATGCGTGCGTTCATTGATCTCGTTTCCCTTGGTCCTGACGCATTTTCTGCCGCAGATCAGTCTACGCGATCTGCAGAAGTTTGATTCCTACGCGAACCGGTCTCCACACCGCTCGAAAACGCTACGTCAATTCCCGGGCACCGTCGTGGCGAATGTCGTCATGTCGCCCTTCGGACGCTTGTCCAGGATCTGTTGGCCTTCAATCATGTAGAACACGGTTTCGGCAATATTGGTGGCGTGATCGCCGATCCGCTCGATATTCTTGGCGCAGAACATCAGGTGGATACAGAACGAGATATTGCGCGGATCTTCCATCATATAGGTCAGCAGTTCGCGGAACAGCGAAGTGCAGATGGCGTCGACTTCCTCGTCGCCCTTCCAGACCGCCATCGCCGCCGGCAGATCGTGCGCCGCATAGGCGTCGAGCACGGATTTGACCTGCGACTGCACCAGATCGGTCATGTGCTCGAGGCCGCGGATCAGCTTCAGCGGCTGGAAATCGTTCTCCAGCGCGGCAACCCGCTTGCCCATGTTCTTGGCGAGGTCGCCGATCCGTTCCAGATCGGTGGCAACCCGCATGGCGCCGACGATTTCGCGCAGGTCAATCGCCATCGGCTGGCGCCGCGCGATGGTCAGCACCGCGCGTTCCTCGATCGTGTGCTGCAGGCGGTCGATGTCGGCATCGGAGGCGACGACGCGCTTGCCGAGCGCGACGTCGCGGCGGATCAGCGCATCGACGGATTCGGTGATCATGCGTTCGGCGAGACCGCCCATCTCGGCGACCAGGCGAGTGAGTTCCTGGAGATCGCTGTCGAACGCCTTGGCGGTGTGTTCAGAAGCCATTTCTTATCTCCTCAAATCATGATCCGATTGGATCGGATCATGATTTCACTTTCCTATTTGAGCATGATCTCTTCGGAAAACCGGTTTCCACTTTTCCGGATCCTGCTCAGCCGAACCGACCGGTGATGTAGTCCTGGGTGCGTCGATCGCTGGGCGAGGTGAAGATCTTGCTGGTGTCGTCGAATTCGATCAGTTCGCCGAGATACATGAAGGCGGTCTTGTCGGAGACGCGCGCCGCCTGCTGCATATTATGGGTAACGATCGCGATGGTGTAGTCTTCCGACAATTCCTGGATCAGTTCCTCGACCTTGGCGGTCGAGATCGGATCGAGCGCCGAACAGGGTTCGTCGAACAGGATGACTTCCGGCCGCACTGCAACGGTGCGGGCGATGCACAGCCGCTGCTGCTGGCCGCCGGAGAGGCTGAGACCGGAAGCATTGAGCTTGTCCTTGACCTCGTTCCACAGCGCGCCGCCGCGCAGCGCCTTTTCGACCCGGCCGTCCATCTCGGACTTCGCAATCTTCTCATAGAGGCGGATGCCGAACGCGATGTTCTCGTAGATCGTCATCGGAAACGGCGTCGGCTTCTGGAACACCATGCCGACACGGGCGCGCAGCAGATTGAGATCGAGCTTGGGGTCGAGGATGTTGGTCTGGTCGAGCATCAGCTGACCGGTGGCGCGCTGGCCGGGATAGAGGTCGTACATCCGGTTGAAAATCCGCAGCAAGGTGGATTTGCCGCAGCCGGACGGTCCGATGAAGGCGGTGACGCGGTTGGTGCCGAGCGCAAGGTTGATGTTCTTCAGCGCATGGTGTTCGCCATAGTAAAAATTCAGGCCGCGCGCCGTCACCTTGGGCGGCGCCTCGGGCAATGCCACCTGCGGAACGGAACCGTTCGCAGCACTCACGGATACAGAGAGATCGTTCATTTTGCTGTCCTCTCGGCGCCGAGGATGCGCGCGCCAATATTCAGGGCGAGTACGGTCAAGGTGATGATCAAGGCCCCGCTCCAGGCGAGCTGCTTCCAGTACACATAGGGGCTTTGTACGAAATTGTTGATGGTCACCGGCAGGTTCGCCATCGTCTTGGTCAGGTTGAGGCTGAAGAACTGGTTGGAGAGCGCGGTGAACAGCAGCGGCGCGGTTTCGCCGGCGACGCGGGCGGTCGCCAGCAGGACGCCGGTGATGAGGCCGGAGCGTGCGGCGCGATAGGCGATCCGCTTGATGACGAGCGAACGCGGCAGGCCGAGCGCGGAAGCCGCTTCGCGCAGCGGATTGGGTACCAGAACCAGCATATCCTCGGTGGTGCGGACCACGACCGGAATCACGATCACCGCCAGCGCGAGACACCCGGCAAAAGCCGAAAACCCGCCCATCGGCACCACGACGGCGCCATAGACGAACAGGCCGATGATGATCGACGGCGCGCTCAACAGGATGTCGTTGATGAAGCGGATCACCGAGGTGAGCTTGTCGTGCTTGCCGTACTCGGCGAGATAAGTGCCGGCGAACAGGCCGAGCGGTGCGCCGATGCCGACCCCGATCACGGTCATGATGATCGAGCCGATAATCGCATTGCGCAAGCCGCCGTCGGTCGATCCCGGCGGCGGCGTGTCCTGGGTGAAGACGGCGAGATTGATGCCGGCAAGGCCGTTATAGAATAGCGTGAACAGGATCAGCGCCAGCCAGGTCACGCCGAACAGCGCGGCACCGACGCACAGGGTGCGGATGATGATGTCGTTACGGCGGCGGGATCTGTAGATCGGGTTCATGGCTCAGTTCCCCGCCTTCTTTTCCAGCCGCAGCAGCATCAGCCGCGCGGCGGCGAGCACGAAGAAGGTCAGTACGAACAGCAGCAGGCCGAGCAAGATCAGGCCGGACTGATGCAGGCCGTCGCTTTCGGCGAATTCGGAGGCGATCGCCGCCGAGATCGTGGTGCCCGGCGCGAAGATCGAAGACGAGATACGGAACGAATTGCCGATGATGAAGGTCACCGCCATGGTCTCGCCGAGAGCGCGGCCGAGCGCCAGCATGATGCCGCCGATGACGCCGACGCGGGTATAGGGGATCACGACGTTGCGGACGACTTCCCAGGTGGTGCAACCGACGCCATAAGCGGCTTCCTTGAGCACCGGCGGCACTGTCTTGAACACGTCGACCGAGATCGCGGTGATGAACGGCAGCACCATGATCGCGAGGATCAGCGCCGCGTTGAACAGGCTGAGATAGGAGGGCGGACCTGCGAAGATCGATCCGAGGACGGGGACGCCGTCGAATATGCTGATCATCAACGGCTGGAACGTGTTGGCCAAAAACGGCCCCAGCACGAAGAAGCCCCACATGCCGTAGATGATCGAGGGAATTCCGGCGAGCAGTTCGACGGCCAGCCCGATCGGCCGGCGCAGCCAGAGTGGGCAAATCTCGGTGAGAAAGATCGCGATGCCGAGACCGACCGGAATGGCGATCATCATCGCGATCACCGAAGTGATCAGCGTGCCGTAGACCGGGCCGAGCGCGCCGAGCACCGGCGGATCGGCCGACGGCGCCCAGCGCTGCGTCCACAGGAATGCAAAGCCATATTCCTTCATCGCGGGCCACGCGCCGACGATGAGCGAAAGGATAATTCCGCCGAGGATGAGGAGAACCGAGATCGCGCAGGCGCGGGTGAGCCAGTAGAAGGTGACGTCGCCGAGCTTGAAAGCGCTAAGGGCTTTGGCGCGATCGTAAGGTCCGGCAGCTTCCATTACGTCGCTCTGAACCGCCATGTCTACCACGCCTGTCCCCTACACTTTATAGCCCAACCACCCGAAATCCGGCGCACGAGTTTTGCGCTGGACACACCGCCCATTCAGCCCGCCCGTCCCGGCGGGAGAGAGGATACCCAACCCGGATGAACCCGGATTGGGCGGAGGGAGCACGCTCCCGTTGTTGCGAGAAGCCAATCTGCTTAGCTCTTGATCTCGGCGGTCCAGGTCTTTTCGATCAGCTTGACCACCGAATCCGGCATCGGAATGTAGTCGAGCTCTTCGGCCATCTTGTCGCCCTTCTCGAACGACCATTTGAAGAACTTGATGGCTTCCTGGGACGCGGCCTTATCGGTCGCATCCTTGTGCATCAGGATGAAGGTCGCAGCGGTGATCGGCCATGACGCTTCGCCGGGCTGATCGGTGAGGATCACGTAATAGCCGGGAGCCTTGGCCCAATCGGCGTTGGAAGCGGCGGCCTGGAATGCTGCAACGGTCGGCTGCACGGTCTTGCCAGCCTTGTTGATCATCGCGGCGTAAGTCAGCTTGTTCTGCTTGGCGTAAGCATATTCGACATAGCCGATCGCGTTCTTGGTCTGGCCGATGTTGCCGGCAACGCCTTCATTGCCCTTGGCGCCGACGCCAGCCGGCCATTCGACCGCGGTGCCGGAACCGACCTTGGACTTCCAGTCGGCGTTCGACTTCGAGAGATAGTCGGTGAAGTTGAAGGTCGTGCCCGAACCGTCGGAACGACGCACCACGGTGATGGCGGCGCTCGGCAGCTTCAGCTTCGGATTGAGCTTGGCAATCGCGGCATCGTCCCATTTGGTGATCTTGCCGAGATAGATGTCGCCGAGCACTTCGCCCGACAGCACCAGTTCGCCGGACTGGACGCCTTCGAGGTTCACGACGGGAACGATCGCGCCCATCACCATCGGCCACTGCACCAGGCCATCCTTCTCGAGCACTTCAGCCTTCAGCGGCGCATCCGTGGCGCCGAAGGTAACGGTCTTGGCCTGGATCTGCTTGATCCCGGCGCCCGAGCCGATCGACTGATAGTTCAGGCCGTTGCCGGTCTCTTTCTTGTAGGCGTCGGCCCATTTCGAATAGACCGGGAAGGGGAAGGTGGCGCCCGCGCCCGTGATATCGGCGGCAAACGCCGACGTCGACGCGGCAACTAGGCCGGCAGCGACGATGGCTTTGATGAAATTCATGGTTGGTCTCCATCCAATGGGCGAAGCGCTGGTACGCCCGATCGCGCCCACGCCGTCCGTTTAGGAGCGGTCAATGCTGCTTTTACGAAGGTTCGGTGACAGTTGGATGACACCCTCAAGCGATTGAAATCGCTAGGGTTTAGGCCGGTATCGGGGTCTTCCCCTGGGGAAAACAGGCGGTAAACGTCGCACCGTTTTTGGGCACGCTTTCGATCAAAAGCCGGCCGCGATGGCGGTTAAGAATATGTTTCACCAAGGATAAACCGAGCCCGGTTCCACCCTGCGCCCGGCTGTCGCCGACATCGACCCGGTAGAAGCGTTCCGTGAGCCGCGGCAGATGCTCCGGCGCGATGCCGGGCCCGAAATCGCGCACCGTTACCCGGATCTCAGGCGCACCGTCGCCTGAGATCACCTGAGTCAGGGAGACGATGACCCTGCCCCCGGACGCGCCATATTTCAGCGCGTTCTCGATCAGGTTCTCGAACAGCCGCAGCAGTTCCTCGCGATCGCCCGCGATCGTCACCGGCGCTTCCGGCAGATCGATCTCGATCGCCACCTGACGTTCGCGCGCCAGCGGCTCGAGCCCGTCGGCGACCTGGCGGATGATCGGCACGATATCGACCGACGTGTCCGGGCGGACATGGGCCGAGAGTTCGACCCGCGACAACGACAGCAGATCGTCGATCAACCGCGCCATCCGCGTCGCCTGCGCATGCATGATGCCGAGAAAGCGCTCGCGCGCCCGGGCGTCGTCCTTGGCCGGTCCCTGCAGCGTATCGATGAAGCCCGACAATGCGGCGAGCGGCGTGCGCAATTCATGGCTGGCATTGGCGACGAAATCGGCGCGCATTTCCTCGACCCGCCGCAGCGGCGTCTGGTCGTGGAAGGTCATCAGCATGCATTTGTCGGTGCCGCCGAACAGCGTCGGCACCGGCACCGGCGTAATGATCAACTCCATCCAGCGATCGACCGGGACATGGTCGAGATAGGTCGCCCGGCGCGGTTCGGTGGTCGCGATCGCCTCGCGCAACGCGGTGATGATCTCGGGCGAGCGCAGCGCGAACTGGGCGAGTTCGTTCTTGCGCAGCGCGGGCGCAAGCTGCGCTGCCTCAGCATTGAGATGAATGACGCGGCCGGCACGGTCGAGCAGCACGGCCGGGTCCGGCATGCCGGCGACGACGGCGCTGACGGCGGCGACTTCGACCGGATTGACCCCGCGGACATCCTCACGCGAAGTGGCCGCATCATGCAGCCGCCACGGCACCAGCGCAGCCGCTGCGATGCAGGCAAAGACCGCGCCGGCACGCGCCAGCGAGAGTTCGCCGAAGGCGACCAGCACCGACAAGGCAAGGCCCGCAGCAAGCAGGATGATCGCCGAATGCCGCAGCCGGTCGGGCCACGGTGCAAAGAAGGAGGAAGAAGAGGAATCGTCTATTGCCATCGCACAGGCTTTCTTCCCTCGATCTTCATCTTCACTTTTGACGCGTTTTCTAACGCAGATAAGCCTACGCAATCTGCGTAAACTGGATTGCTATGCGAACCGGTGCCCACTTCGCTTCAAAACGCTTTGGGGCCGTTTGGTCAGGCGCCCTTGTCTCCGCGTTCGCGCACATAGACGGCCTCACGTCTCGGCTCGGCGTCGGGGCCAGATCCATGTCCGGGTGCCAATTGGCGTAACCGCTTGAGTCGCGCGCCGAGGATAATCTCCCGAAACGTCAGCAAGATTACAGATATGACGAATGGCGCAATATAATAGAGGACCCGGAACAGCAGCATTCCCGCCAGCAGATCTTCCCGGTCCATCTGCCAGAGGCCGACCAGCATGGCGGCATCGAAGACGCCGAGCCCGCCGGGTGAATGGCTGGCGAAGCCCAACAACGTCGCCGAGACAAAGATCACCGCGACGACCACAAAGCCGAGATTGGGCTCGTCGGGCACCAGCACATACATTGCCAGCGCGCAGAACCCGAGATCGACGATGCCAATGGCGATCTGAAGCAGCGTCAGCGGGCCGCCCGGCAGCGTCACGGTCCACGGCCCGCGGCCGACCCCGCGCGGCTGGGTCCAGACCCAGACCACGTAGCCGACCAGCGCCACGATGATGCCGAAAGCCGCGACGCGGTTGAGCCAGGCAGGCAGTTGATCGATCGAGGCGGCGGCCTCGGGGTGATAGGCGATGCCGAGGCCCAGCACCGCGGCATTGCCGAGCCAGAATGTCAGCCCGGCCAGGAAGCAGATTTTGGCGACGTCGATCGCGTTCAGCCCCCAGGCCGAATAAATCCGGTAGCGCACCGCGCCGCCGGTGAAGACGCTGGCTCCGACATTGTGGCCGATCGAATAGGAGGTGAAGGCGGCAAGCGCATTGACTCGATAGGGAATGTGGCCGTGGCCGATCGCACGAACGGCAAACCAGTCATAGAATGTCAGGGTGAAATAGCCTGCCGCCACGAACAGTGCCGCCAGCGCGATCTGGCGCGGCTCGGTGCTCTTGATGGCTTCGACCACCTCGTTGGAGTCGATGCCGCGGAGCATGTGATAGAGCACGTAGCACGCGATCCCGATGACCGTGATGCTGATCACAACCCCGAGCTTATGCAGGACTTGCTTCTGGCGCAGAAACGAGATCGCCCTGCGTGTTGCTTCCAGCATCTACACCTCGAATTGCGATCCGGCGCCGACGGCAACGGTACGAACCCCGCCGACGCTACGCTGCTCCCTAGCCCCTCTGGTAGCGCGTTTTGAGCCGGAGTGGAATTCGCCTGACAACGATAAAACGCGCTTCTTCAACATATTACGGGGTGTCCATGACAGCCGGTGCACAGTTTTGCTCTATTATCGCCGCCCGACAGGGTTCGGGGACGCCCGCAAAACCAGTCAATAGCACGTGATGGCGGCTGCGGTAGCACTCTGACGGGGTCATGAAAGCGGGTCAGGCCACGGGCGCACTGCGCGAAACTACCCAGTCGCGCAACCACGACCCCACCGCGCAACCGCAGAGATAGAGCGCGAACATGATCAGGAAGAGGTCGAGCCAATAGCCGAAGCGGCCGGGAACCACCCGTGCCAATGCGGCAGCGACCAGCGCCGCCGCCAATACCGCCAGCCATCGCTTCAGCTGTTTCGATACGCCCTCGCCGCGCTGAACCACCGATATCCAGCCCATCGCCAGCCCAAGCAGCAGCGACCCCAACAGCCAGCCCCAGTAGAATGTTGCCAGATAGACCATCGCTATTTCACCACGAAATCGATGCGGCGGTTTTGCGCCTTGCCCTCGTCGGTATCGTTGCCGGCGATCGGCTGCGTGCTGCCATAACCGACCGGCAGGAACCGGTTCGCGGGCAATCCCGCCCTGACCATATAATCGGTGACCGCCTGGGCGCGCTTTTCCGAGAGCGTCTGATTGGTCGCTTCCTCGCCGTCGGTATCGGTATGTCCCGATATCTCGATATTGACGGTCGGGCAGCGCAGCGCGGTTTCGATCAGGCGGTCGAGCAGGCCCGCCGAATCCGCCACGATGTCGGCCTTGCCGGTTTCGAAGCGTATCCTTGCCTTGCCGAGCAGGTCCGCAAACAACTGCTGGCACACGGTCGCATCCACCGGTGCCGCCGCCGGCTTGACCGAGATTTCCGGCTTGAACTGGAAGCCCTGTGGAAAGTCCTTGCCGAGGCCTGCGCGAATCTGATTGGCGGCGGCTTCATAGAGCGCGTCGCCCGACAGTTTCACTTCACGATCTGAAACAACCAGCGTGCCGGTCGACAGCCGCGACAGCGCGCCGAGCGCAGGCACCACCGCATTGGCAAATCCGTTGGGCGCACCGACGCTCGCCTTGAGGTTGTCGACGACCTTTTCGCTGAAGAATTTACGCCCGGCGGCCGCCACCAGCGCCGCATGGACGTTGTTGTCGGGCACATAGCCGGTGAGCGTCAGCGTCACCGCAACCGGGTCCTTGTAGGCCTGGAAGATGTAGGGCGGCGCCTTGATATCGTTGGCCGCGACCGAATAGCCCTCGGGAAGATTCTTCAGCGCGGCGGCGATGGCCTCCCTGCCGCCGAGTTCGCGCGCCATGCCGGAAAGGTTGACCTTGGTGTCCGTCAGCGTGATCTTGCCGTCCTTCAGCTTGCCGATCTGGTCGAGCAGCAGCAACGCGACATTGTCGAAGCGCGGCGGCGCGCCGCGCGACAGATTCATCCGGTCGACGACCTCGACACCGCCGAGATTGGCGCGCGACGCTTCCATCAGCCTGCCCTTGCTCGCCGGCAAAGGCGCACTGCCGCCGAGCGTCACCCGGGCGACGTCGCGTTCTGCCGACCAGACGAATGGCGTGGCTTCGGGAACGAGACGGGTCTCGTCGTTGACCAGCCGCACGCCCGGCACGGTTTCTACCGACGCCACTGCGCTGAGGCGGCCGTCTTCCGAGAACGCATCGGCCGCAAACGTGACGTCGCGGCCCGCGACCGCAATTCGCGACTTATCGAGGACGATATCCTTGAGGGCTGCGGTCGAACGCTGCGCCAGGTCGGCTTCCAGCGGTTCGGTGCTCGTCCAGGCCGCTATAGCCCAAAGGATGACCAGAGGAATCACACCCGGCCACCATTTGCTACTCCACCTGAAAAGTCCGAGCATTCGACGTCCTGCGAGGCTTGGTGCCCCGTTTCCGAAATTCGTGCGCTACCGCCGCACCCCCGACACGAACTTCGGAAACCAGAGGGGTACCGGCAACATCATGATTCCAGTGCCGCTTTTCGATTCGAAATTCCTGATCGAACTGACGGAAGCCTGCGCAGAAACTGCAAATCGGCGGCACTGGGAACAGAGAGAAAACAAACCCTTGGGGGGCTGTCAAACCCGAAATCACACACAATGGCAGGGCTGCGGACGCTTGCCCGGCTAACAGTTTCTTCAGCGGTCGTTCGCTAAGTTGGAATCGTACCCAAACAGGCCGCCACGCCCTGATGAAACAGCTCCGCAACACCGTTATCCGCGCCGGATTGGAAGCGCTTTATTTCTCCGGTGCGCATTACCTGCTGCGGCCAATCTTCGCAGGCGTCGGCGCCATTTTCATGCTGCACCACGTCCGCCCCTGCAGCTGTGCCGAATTCCAGCCCAATCACCATCTCGAGGTCGAGCCCGACTTCTTGCGCGCGATGCTCGCGCATCTGCGCACGCTCGACGTCGATATCGTCGCCATGGACGAAGTGCATCAGCGGCTTTCCGAACGTAATTTCGCGCGGCGCTTCGCCTGTTTCACCCTCGATGACGGTTATCGCGACAACCGCGATTTCGCACTTCCCGTGATGCGTGAATTTGACGCGCCCCTCACCGTCTATGTCGCCAGCGATTTCGCCGAAGGCATCGGCCGGCTGTGGTGGGTCGCGCTGGAGATGGTGATCGCCAAGGCTTCCTCGATCGAAGCTCCGATCGGCGGCGTGGCCACCCGCTTCGATACCTCGACCGTGGCGGCCAAGCAGGCCGCCTTCGACCGGCTGCACGACTGGCTGCGCAGCCTGCCGGGTGAACATGACCTGCAACGCGAAATCTCCGCGTTGTGCGCGCGGCATGGCGTCGACGAGTCCCGTATCGGCCGCGACCTCTGTATGTCCTGGGACGAACTGAAGGAATTCGCGAACGATCCGCTGGTGACGATCGGCGCGCATACCATCACCCATTGCAATCTGGCGAAGCAGAGCGAAGCAACGGCGTCCTTCGAGATCGCGGCCAGCCGGGCGCGGATCGAAGCCGAACTGCAGCGGCCGGTGCTGCACCTTGCCTATCCCTATGGCGACAAAATCGCCGCCGGCCCGCGCGAATTTGCGCTGGCCCGGGCGGCCGGCTTCAAGACCGCCGTGACGACACGGCCAGGCATGATTTTTCCGGAAAGCGCTGGCCATCTGACCGCATTGCAACGGGTCTCGCTCAACGGCAATTATCAGGACGAGCGCATCATCCCCGTGCTGACGTCAGGTGCCGCAACCGCGGTATGGAACGGCTTTCGCCGGATCGACGCGGCATAGTCGCTAACGCTAGCCCCCTTATTTGCATTCATCCCCTCCGGCCGCCGTACGCTTTTGTCTCGACGCGTTTTCTTTCCGCGAACCGGCGTCCACTTCGCTCGAAAACGCTATGAAGAACGCCGATGCCCCGCATCGGCTATGGCGAAGGGGACGGATGAGGGATCTACCCGCGGAGATAGACCCCTCACCCGCCTCGAATGAGTTTTTGCTCACTCGAACTACCCTCTCCCACGGGGAGGGAAAGGGTGAGGTACAAAGACAGCTAATCGTACAGCGAAGGTCGCGTGTCCTGCTGCGTCGTCGGAGACGCCTCGGGCGCTTGCAGCAACATCGTGCCAGCCAGGACGTGGAGAGCCAGGAATCCGACCGCGATCGTAGCGAGCAGCATATTGTCGCTTACGACGGGAAGCCGCTCGGCAAGTCTGTCTTGCCAGGGCCTTTCATTAACCAACACGTCATGACCTCCGATCTTCGATTTCAGATCTTGAGCCGAGGTCTCGTGTGCAGCGTGAGAGCCCGGCGCGTCGCGGTTGTTCAGCAATTGCTGCGGCTAGATCGGATGAATCGGCGCCCGGCGCTTGAAGCTGGCATTGATTTGTCCTTCCGGATTGCTTGATTTTTCTTGCATTCCACGCGTCCGGCCGCAGGAAATGGCGTCCTGTCGCGGTCTTGGGGGTATTCGGTCGCTCCGGGCCGGCGCCTCTTCGCTTTCCTTCTCACAACCTGGTGGGAGAGGGAAAGGGTCGCTTCCTTGACTCAGCATCCCTCCACGCCCAAAACCTTCGTCAAACTAAGGAGGAGCCCATGTTCAACGATCTTTTCTCACTCAAGGGCCGCGTCGCGCTGGTAACGGGCGGCTCGCGCGGCATCGGCAAGATGATCGCGGCCGGGTTCCTCGCGCAGGGCGCGGCCAAGGTCTACATCACCGCCCGCAAGGCCGGTCCCTGCGAGGCGACCGCGAAAGAACTCACCGCCGCCTATGACGGCGAATGCATCGCGCTGCCGATCGACATTTCGACGGTCGCCGGTTGCGAAAAGCTCGCCGGCGAAATCACCAGGCTGGAGCCGAAACTCGACATCCTCGTCAACAATGCCGGCGCAGCATGGGGCGCGGATTTCGACGAGTTTCCCGAGAGCGGCTGGGACAAGGTCATGGACCTCAACGTCAAGTCGCTGTTCTTCCTGACCAAGGCGCTGGCGAAGGTGCTACGCGCGGCAGCGACGCACGAACGGCCGGCCAAGGTCATCAACATCGCCTCGGTGGACGGCATCTTCGTCAACCCGGGGGAGACCTATTCCTACGCCGCGAGCAAAGCCGCGGTGATCCATCTGACGCGGCGCATGGCGACCAAGCTGATCAAGGAAAATATCAACGTCACCGCCATTGCACCGGGCGCCTTCAAATCGGACATGAACCGCGCCGCACGCGACCATTCCGACGAAGTCGCCAAACGCATTCCGGCCAAGCGGATCGGTACAGATGAAGATATGGCGGGTGTTGCGATCTATCTCGCCTCGCGCGCCGGCGATTATGTGGTCGGCAACACCATCGCGGTCGATGGTGGCGTGGTTTACGCCAACGCGGGGCTGGAGATCGCGGGGTAGTTTTCCGTCGTCATACCCCGCGAAGGCGGGGGTATCCAGTACGCCGCGGCTTCCATTGCTTGGCCGCGGCGTTTCAACAATTGAGGCCGGCGTTTACTGGATCACCCGCCTTCGCGAGTGATGACAGCCGGTGATGGAAGGCACAGCTTCGCGCTTCGCCTCACGTCTCGATCTTCACATACTCGAAATCGCCGGGCTTGTTGTCGATGCCGACTTTGGGCGGCGAGATCCAGGACGCGTACTGGCCGATTTCCGTCACGGGCGTCATCAGCGAGCCGATGAAGTCGCCGTCGTCGGATGACGGCAGCCATTCGCCCTTGCGCTTGTTCCAGGTGGCGTCGTCGATCAGCACGCCATCCGGCGTGGCGTTGATATCCTTGAACTCGCCGATCTGGCGGTGGAACGCGACGTTCGGCAGCGTCAGCTTGTAGTGGTAGCCCGCGAGCGAGATGATCTTGTTCCAGCGCAGCATGCCCTTGACGCAGTCCTGGGTGTAGTCGTCGCGCAGCCGCATGTTGAGCGCGGTCAGCGCCGGCTCGTCGACGCGCTTGATCTCGCCATTGACCAGCTTCAGCACCGGATAGGTCGAGCTCTGCAGGCGATGGTCGTCGTCGATCTGCGTTTCCCTGTAGCGGCCCTTGATGCCGGCATTGAAGGCGTTCGCCGCGTTGGTCGAAACCTCAGAGCCGAACAGATCGAGCGACAACGAATAATGCAGATTCAATTTCTTCTGGATGGTCGGAAGATCGATCACCCCGAGCGCGCGGACCTTTGCGATGTCGGTGGGATCCGAGATGCCGGCGGCCTTCATCGCCTCGCAGGTGCGCTGCACGACGCGGCTGATGCCGGTCTCGCCGACGAACATGTGATGGGCTTCCTCGGTCAGCATGAAGCGGCAGGTGCGCGACAGCGGATCGAAGCCGGACTGCGCCAGCGAGTGCAACTGCATCTTGCCGTCACGGTCGGTGAAGTAAGTGAACATGAAGAACGACAGCCAGTCCGGCGTCGCCTCGTTGAAGGCGCCAAGCATTCGCGGCGAGTCCGCGTCACCGGAGCGCCGGCGCAACAAATCATCCGCCTCCTCGCGGCCGTCGCGGCCGAAATACTTCTGCAGCAGATAGACCATCGCCCAGAGATGGCGGCCTTCCTCGACATTGACCTGGAACAGATTGCGCAGGTCGTAGAGCGAGGGCGCGGTCTTGCCGAGATGGCGCTGCTGCTCGACGGAGGCAGGTTCGGTGTCGCCCTGGATCACGATCAGGCGGCGGAGCGTGGCGCGGTGTTCGCCGGGGACTTCCTGCCAGGCCGGCTTGCCCAAATTCTCGCCGAAGGGAATGACGCGGTTTTCTTCCTGCGGTGCCAGCAAAATGCCCCAGCGATAATCCGGCATCTTGACATAGTCGAACTTGGCCCAGCCGCGCGGATCGACCGAATAGGCGGTGCGCAGATAGACCAGCGACTGCTGGAAACCATCGGGGCCCATATCGTTCCACCAGTCGATATAGCCGGGGTGCCAGCCCTCCAGCGCCTTGAGCACCTGGCGATCTTCACTGAGATTCACATTGTTGGGAATCTTGGTTGAGTAATCGACGTTCATGAAGTTCATGGCGTGCTCCTCACACTCTCGTCATATCGAATTGCGCCTTCTGGCCGGTGCCGTAACGGCGCAGCGCGCCGTCTTCGCCGACCGCATTGGGGCGCTGAAAAATCCAGTTCTGCCACGCCGTGAGGCGGGAAAAGATTTTCAATTCCATGGTCTCAGGCCCGACGAAGCGTAAGTTCGCTTCCATGCCGGTGAGGCCATCGGGCGAAAAGGAAGTGCGCTCCTCCAGGAACACCCGCACCTCGTCGTCCCAATCGATGTCGTCGAGCGCGAAGGTGACCAGACCGAGCTCCTCGGCCTCCTCGGCGTCGAGCGTCGTGCCTATGGTGGCTTCCGCGCGATCGAGATCGGACGGGTCGGCCTGGAAGCGCGATTGCAGCCGGGTCAGGCCGTGGCTCATCGGATAGGGGCCGAAATTCATTGCCGTGAGCTGGATCGCGGGCGGGCTGCGGTTGTCGCCCTGCCGCGAGCCGATCAGCATGTAGGAGCGATCGGCCGCGAACACGAGTTCGGCGAGCGTGCCGACGAAGCAGGAGCCGGGCTCCACCAGTGCCACCAGCGTGCGCGAAGTGACATCGATGCGCTTCAGCACCCGCTTCCAGTAATGCCTGATTTCGTTGACCAGCCAGTGCGTTTTGTGCGCTTCGAGGAAGGCGTCGCAGGCGACGACATTGGCGGGATCGCCATGCGACTTGAACAGCAGCATCGCGATTTCGAGCTCGTTGATGCGCAGATGAAGGATCGCGTCATCGAGTTCGCGGGCCACCTGCAGCGGCCAGAACGATGCGCCCTGGGCGATCATGCCGTCGATATCGGCCGGCGGTGCTGCCTCCGGCGCATGAAGCGAGATGGTGGCGATGCGTGCGGTGCGATCGATGTCGACGCTGACGAAACCATAACGGATGCCGGTCTCGTCGATGGCGCGATTGAGCGGCGTCAGCGTGATGGCCTTGCCGTTGCCGTTACGCTTCGAGGCGGCGGCGAATTCCTTGGCGCGCTCGGCGACTTTGCCGTCGAGCTTGCTGCTCGGCACGATCTCATCGACCAGCCGCCATGCGACAGCCCGCTTGCCCTTGATGCCTTCCTCGATGGTGCAGAAGAAGTCGGCATGGTCGCGGCGCACCTTGCGCTTGTCGACGACGCGCGTCAGCCCGCCGGTGCCCGGCAACACCGCCAGCAGCGGCACTTCCGGCAGCGCCACGGCGGCGGCACCGTCGTCAGCCAGCATGATGTGATCGGTCGCGAGCGCCAGCTCATAGCCGCCGCCGGCCGCGGTGCCGTTGACGACGGTGATGAAACGCTGCCCGGAATTCTCGGATAAATCTTCCAGCCCGTTGCGGGTCTCGTTGGTGAATTTGCAGAAGTTCACTTTATGCGCGTGGGTCGCACCCGCCAGCATGCGGATATTGGCGCCGGCGCAGAACACGCGGTTCTTGCCCGAACGCACCACCACCACCTTCACCTCGGGGTGTTCGAAGCGCAGCCGCTGCACGACGTCGGCCAATTCGATGTCGACACCGAGATCGTAGGAATTCAGCTTGAGCTGATAGCCTTCAAACAACCCGGCATTCTCGTCGACGTCCATGGTCAGCGTCGCGACGTCGCCTGCAATGTCGAGCTTCCAATGCCGGTAGCGCGACGGATCGGTTTGGAAATCGATGTATTTTGCGCCGCCAGCCAGGACGCGGTCTTCACCAGCCATGGGGCCACCCTTGAGCTTCTGATTGCTTGGTCGATATGCACAATAGTGCATGTTTTGGATCAGGTCTAGCCTAAAACGCCGGAATATGCATTTTGTTTCATCCCCGGCTGACGGCCCCGAAGGCCACCCAATCGGCCTTGTCGAGAAGCGGCCGCTCCAGTTTGGCCTTGATGAGCGCTGCCAGCGACGCGACCGGGAAGCAGTCGGCAAACCCGTCGCCCGTGTTGGTGCGCATGCCGAGCGCGCTGAGTTCGTCGAGCGCGTCGCCGAACAGCCGCGCCGCGGCGCGGGGCTTTTGCATGCGCAGCCGCAAATTCGCGGTCGCGATCAGAATACAGGCGCGGAGCAAGATCCGCTCGCGGCCGCCTTGCGGCGCTGCCGCCCACACCGTTTCGAGGATCTCCTGCGACTCCCAGAAGTAGCCGCGGTCGTTGAGCGCGATGCCGTAACGGAGCGCGGGATGGCGCGCCGGCACATAGCCCTGGAATCGCGGCGGCACCAATGCGCTCACCTGCGCCAGCGTTTCGGCATCGGGCTCGCCGGCTTCTCCGGGGACGTAGGCCCATCGCGGCGGCGGAAGATTGCTGGCGGCTGAGGGCGGCGGCGTCATCGGGGTGTGGCCCCCAAAAGCGCGCCAAGAATCACGCCATGAATCGCGCTACGCGGCCCGTCCCTGCGAGCCGTCGTGGACACGCAACACCGCGTTTGCGAAATCCGAGATCGCATCCAGCGTCGCCCCCGGCGCTTCACGATGCGGCTGGTGTCCCGCTCCCGGGACGACAGTCACATCGACAGGACAATAGCACTCTTCCTGCGCGATCTCGACCTGGCGCATGGTCCCATATTCATCGTCCACACCCTGCAGGATCGCCACCGGCACGCGGATATAGGCGAGATATTCGGAAATATCCCAGTCGCGGAACTTCGGGTCGAGCCAGGCGCCGTTCCAGCCATAGAAGGCGTTGTCGACGTCTTTGTGCCAGCGCGCCAGCTTTGCCTTGAGGCTGGTGGTCTCATAGGCCGTCTTGATTTCGGCGATCGAGGTCACCGAAACATCCTCGACGATGAAATGCGGGGCGATCATCGCCACTCCCTGCACGCGATGATCCTGATGCGCGCCGGCATAGATCGCCGCGATCGACGCACCGTCGGAATGCCCGAGCAACAGCCCACGGCGGAAACCGATTTGATCGAGCAGCTTTGGCAACACATCGAGCGCCTCGATGTGCATGTAGTCGAGCGGCCGTGGAAGTCTTGCGGGTGTCGAGGCGCCATAACCGCTGCGCGAATAGACGAAGACGCCGGCGCCGGTGGCGGCTTGAAGCTTGTCCGGAAAATCGCCCCAGAGCGCGGCGGAGCCGAGGCCTTCGTGCAGCATCACGATGGTCGGCGCGTCCTCGGGCGCGGGACCGATCATGCGGTATTCGAGATCGGAGGAACCGATGGGGAGAAAGCCGGAGGCTTGGAGAGTTGTCATGTCGTCTTTCCACTCACTCCGTCATTCCGGACAGGTCGCGGCAGTCGAACTGATCTCTGCGCAATGCAATGCGAGATTTCACGGGTCGCGCCCGGAATGACGGCGTCATTGGCGGTCACCATCCCGCAACTTGAACCGCTGGATCTTTCCCGTCGCCGTCTTCGGCAGACTGTCCACCACGTCGATCCAGCGCGGATATTTCCATGGGCCGATCTTCTGCTTGACGTGCTCCTTCAGCGCGTCGTGCAATCCGTCGGTCTTGGTGTCTGCACGCAGCACCACAAAGGCTTTCGGCTTCAACAATCCTTCCGGATCGGCTTCGGGCACCACGGCGGCTTCCAGCACCGATGGGTGCGTGATCAGCGCGCTCTCGACCTCGAACGGCGATACCCAGATGCCGGAGACCTTGAACATGTCGTCGCTGCGGCCGCAGAACGTATAACGGCCGTCGGCGTCGCGGATATATTTGTCGCCGGTGCGGGTCCAGTGGCCCTCGAACGTCTGACGGCTCTTGCTGCGCTGATTCCAGTAACCCTCGCCGGCCGACGGCGCATCGACCAGCAACTCGCCGACTTCGCCGTCGGGCACATCGGCGCCGGCCTCACTCACCAGCCGCACCTTGTAGCCGGGCACGGGGCGGCCGGAGGAGCCGTATTTGATATCGCCGGGCGCATTGGACAGGAAAATATGCAGCAGTTCGGTCGAACCAACGCCGTCGAGGATGTCGACGCCGAACCGCGACTTCCAGCTGTTGCCGACAAACTCAGGCAGCGCCTCGCCCGCGGAGGTGCAGATGCGCAAGCGACCGCCGCAGCGTTCGTTTTTCAACGTCTCGTCGTTGAGCATCGCGGAAAACAAGGTCGGCACACCGAAGAAGATGCTGGGGTTATACTTGTTCATCAGCGTGAACATCAAAGCCGGCGTCGGACGATCCGAATTCAACACGGTGGTGGCGCCGACCGACATCGGAAACGTCAGCGCGTTGCCGAGACCGTAAGCGAAAAACAGCTTTGCCGCCGAAAGGCCGATATCATCCTCGCGAATGCCGAGGACTTGTTTGGCATACGTCTCCGCCGTCGCCGCAAGATTGGAATGCAGATGTCGCACGCCCTTGGGCATGCCGGTCGAGCCCGACGAATAAAGCCAGAATGCGGGCTCGTCGGCATGGGTCGCGGCGGTCGCAAACGAATCGCTCTCGCCTGCGATCTCGTCGGACAGTTTCTTGTGACCATGCGCGTCCTTGCCGGCGACGACGACATGTTCGAGATCGGGCATCCGCCCGACCATGTCCTTCACGACAGGCAGCAGCGCTTCCGAAATGAAAAGCACGCGCGCGCGGCAGTCGGCCAGCACATAGGCATATTGATCCGACGTCAGCAGCGTGTTGAGCGGCACCGGCACGATGCCGGCGCGGATCGCACCGAGGAACACGATAGGAAAATCGATCGTATCCAGCATGATCATCGCCACACGCTCTTCGCGGCGGACGCCAAGACGGCGCAGCATGTTGGCGACGCGGCGGCTCTGCCTCTGCAGATCGCCATAGGTCAGTTCGGAGACGGTGTCGGTGAAGGCGAGCTTGCCGCCGCGCCCCTGATCGACATTGCGGTCGAGCAGCCAGGTCACCGCATTGTAGGAACCGGACGTGCCGCTCACGACATTTCTCCCCAGCTTTTAAGAATTATAATTCATAGAAAGCCATCAGGTGCGCTTGCTGTCAATCCTCATCGGCATTATCCTTCCTGATGATATCGATTCATGGACTGACATGACCGAGGCCAGCGATCCCGAATCCGGCTTTCTCGAAGCGCTCGGCCAGCGCGTCCGCACCATGCGCGCCTTGCGCGGCATGTCGCGAAAAGTACTCGCAAAAGTCTCCGGTATTTCCGAACGCTATATCGCGCAGCTCGAAAGCGGCAAGGGCAACGTCTCGATCGTGCTGCTGCGCCGCGTCTCCAATGCGATGGGCGCGCATCTCGAGGATCTGATTCCCGCCGCCGAACCTGCACCGGACTGGGCCGTGATCCGCGATCTCCTGCGCAAGGCGACGCCGACCCAGATCGCGCAAGCCAAGGACGCGCTTGCAGGCGGCAGCGCGTCGACCCAACGGCGCTCGTCGTTTTCCGGCATTGCGCTGATCGGCTTGCGCGGCGCCGGCAAATCCACGCTCGGCAAGATGCTGGCGAAGAAAATCGGCTGGAGCTTTGTCGAACTCAACAAGGAGATCGAGGCGCAGAACGGTCTCTCCGTCGCCGAGATCATCGCGCTCTACGGCCAGGAAGGTTTTCGGCGGATGGAGCAGGCCGCACTCGGGCAATTGCTGGCGCGTAAGGAATTGATGGTGCTGGCGACCGGCGGCGGCATCGTCTCCGAGCCATTGACCTTCGATCTGATCCTGTCGTCGTTCTATACGATCTGGCTGAAGGCCGAGCCGGAAGAGCATATGGCGCGCGTGCGCGGCCAGGGTGATTTGCGCCCGATGGCCGACGACCGCTCGGCGATGGCCGAATTGCGCAACATTTTGTTGAGCCGCGAGCCGCTCTACGCCCGCGCATCCGCCGTGGTCGATACGGCAGGGCTCAGCGTCAACGACGCAGCCTCCCGGCTGATCGATGCGGTGGCACCGGTGCTGCACAGCGAGGCGCAAGTATTCGGCCTGCGCAGCGCGGCTTCGTAATCGTACATCGGAAATCCGGCAAACCTCCGGCTCGCGGCGTCAGAACTCGATCCGCACACTCCCCGACAAAGCGCCGTTCGACGTCAAACCAGCATCGATTTGACCGAGGCAGCAGCGTCGCGCAGGCGCGGCAGAAAGCTTTCGATCATTTCTTCGGCTGACACACGATCGACATGCGCGCCCATATTGATGGCCGCAACGATCGTGCCGTCATAGCGGCGGACCGGCACGGAGATCGAGCGAAACCCCGGCTCGGCCTCGCGATCGACCAGTGAATAGCCTTGCTTGCGATCGCCCGATATCGCCTCCAGCACGCGCCGCTTGTCGGTGACGGTGAACGCCGTCATCGGTTTGAGATCCATCGCGTCGAGCGCGGCGGTCAGCTCACTATCTGACAATTGCGAAAGCAGGACGCGGCCGACCGACGTGCAAAACGCCGGCAGCCGATAGCCGATGTCGATCCCTGCGGAGAACACTCGCGTCGGGCTGGCGCGTGCGATGAAGACGGCGTCGTTGCCGTCGAGAATCGCCATCGAAGAGATTTCCTGCGCGTCGCTCGACAGTCTGTCGAGCACGGGTTGCAACACCGAGACTACATGGTTGGAGGCGAGATACGCGGACGCCAAGACCAGCACGCGCGGCGTCAGCCTGAACAGCTTGCCGTCGCTGGCGACAAAACCCGCGCGTTCGAGGGTGAAGAGGATTCTTCGCGCGGTGGCGCGCGGCAGATCGGCGGCCCTTGCAAGATCGCTGAGCGTCATCGGCTGGTGGCCGCCGCCGAACAACTCAAGCACCCGAAGCCCGCGGTCCAGGCTTTCGATGAAATCAGTCGCGCCCCGATTGTCTCCGTCGCCCCCGCGTTTCAGCTTCGGCATGGCTCGCGTCCGATCCGTTCAGCCATCCAGCCCTCCCAGAAATCCGCTCAAGAAATCCACTTGCCTAAAACGCATTCTACGCTAAAATCGCCCATAAGTTCAATAGGCGAACAAATTCATCTGCTGCGCAAGGATTCTCGCCATGATGAGCCAGGAACAGAACGACCTGATTACCCGTACCGGCCCCAGGGATCCTTGCGGGAAACTGATGCGGATGTATTGGCAACCGGCGGCGCTGGTGGACGAACTGCAAGGGCCACGGCCGGTCAAGGCCGTCAAACTGCTCGGCGAAAACCTGGTGCTGTTTCGCGACGAGCAAGGCCGTTACGGCCTGATCGATCGCCATTGCGCGCATCGCGGCGCCGACCTCGCCTTCGGCCGGCTGGAGAATGGTGGACTGCGGTGCGCCTTCCATGGCTGGCTGTTCGACGCATCGGGTCAGTGCCTGGAGACGCCCGCAGAACCCAAGGGCTCGACGCTGTGCAAGGGCATCAAGCAGCGCTCTTATCCCGTGATCGAGAAGAGCGGCATCCTCTGGGCATATTTGGGCGAAGGCGAGCCGCCGGCCTTTCCGGAGATCGACTGCTTCGTCGCACCGGATAGTCACACCTTCGCATTCAAGGGCCACATCAACTGCAACTGGCTGCAGGCGCTCGAAGTCGGCATCGATCCGGCGCACGCCTCGTTCCTGCATCGCTTCTTCGAAGACGAAGACACTTCGGCTTCCTACGGCAAGCAATTCCGCGGCGCGTCCGCCGGCACCGATATGCCGATGACCAAAATCCTGCGCGAATACGACAACCCGATCATCAATGTCGAGCACACCGAATACGGCCTGCGCCTGATCGCGCTGCGCGAGATCGACGAAGAGCGGACTCATGTGCGCGTCACCAACCAGCTATTCCCGCACGGGTTCGTCATCCCGATGAGCACGGAGATGACGATCACGCAGTGGCACGTGCCGGTCGATGACGAGAATTGCTACTGGTACGCGATCTTCACCAGCTACTCGACGGCGGTCGACAAGAAGAAGATGCGCGACCAGCGCCTCGAGCTCTATGAATTACCGGATTACAAGTCGCGCAAGAACAGGTCGAACGATTACGGCTTCAATCCGCATGAGCAGGCGACCGAGACCTATACCGGCATGGGCGCCGACATCAACGTGCACGACCAGTGGGCGGTGGAATCGATGGGCGCGATCCAGGACCGCACCCACGAACACCTCGGCACATCAGACAAGGCGATCGTGCAATATCGCCGCCTGCTGCGGCAGGAGATCGAAAAGGTCGCCGGCGGCGAAAAGCCGTTCATGTTCCTGGACGAAGCCCATGCGCGCAGCATCCAGGGCCCCGCCACCATGGACGGCATCGGGCCGACGCGCGGCTGGGAAATCTACTGGATGGAAGTCGACGTGAAGCGGCGCCGCGGCGCACCGTGGGCAGTACCGGTTCCGAGCGAGATATCAGACAAGATCCGGCATCTGTCGGCGGCCGAGTGATGGTGCTTCTGAAATCGACGCGTCGCTCTTTTCACCTCTCCCCGCTTGCGGGGAGAGGTCGGATCGCTCTCGCGATCCGGGTGAGGGGGTACAGGTCTTTCAATTCGCACCAGCTTTGCGGAGAGTCCCCTCACCCCGACCCTCTCCCCGCAAGCGGGGCGAGGGAGAAGCGTTCCGCTCATGACCGGGAGTGACGCATTGAGTTTCGTCGAGCGTCATGGCCTCTGGTCGAGCGGAGCAAAAGGAGGCGGCGAGCCGCCTGCGCCGTGTCGTCGAGGAACAGAAGCTGGAAGTGATCCGGCTGTCGTTCCCGGATCAGCACGGCATCCTGCGCGGCAAGACGCTGGTTGCGAGCGAGGCGCTCAGTTCGCTGGAGAGCGGTTGCTCGATCACGACGACGATGCTCGCGAAAGACACCTCGCACCGCACGGTGTTTCCGGTGTTCACATCGGGCGGCGGCTTTGGCATGAAGGAGATGGAAGGCGCCGCCGACGTGCTGATGGTGGCGGACCCCACCACGTTTCGCGTGCTGCCATGGGCACCGACCACGGGCTGGCTTTTGTGCGACATCTATTTCAGCGATGGCCGCCCGGTGCCGTTCGCGACGCGCCATCTCTATCGAAAAGTGCTCGATCAACTCGGCCAGCGCGGCTACGACTTCGTCGCCGGCCTCGAGGTCGAGTTCCACCTCTTCAAGCTCGAAGACGCCCACATGGCGCCGGAGCACGCCGGTCAACCCGGCGAGCCGCCGTCGGTCAGTCTGCTGTCGCAGGGCTATCAATATCTGACCGAGCAGCGGTACGACCAGATGGAGCCGGCGCTCGAAATCATCCGGCGCGATGTACTGGCGCTCGGGCTTCCGTTGCGCTCGGTCGAGGTCGAGTTCGGCCCGAGCCAGTGCGAATTCACCTTCCAGCCGACCAAGGGGCTCGTGCCCGCCGATATCATGGTGCTGTTTCGCTCCGCCGTGAAGCAGATCGCGCGCCGCCATGGTTATCACGCGACCTTCATGTGCCGTCCGAAATTGCCGAACGTGTTCGCGTCCGGCTGGCATCTGCATCAATCGATCGTGTCGCGCACGAGTGGCGACAATGCGTTCATGGTCAAGGACGGCACTGAGGTGCTGAGCCCATTCGGCCGCTTCTATCTTGGGGGCTTGTTGGAGCATGCCCGCGCTTCCGCCGTGTTCACGACGCCGACCATCAACGGCTACAAGCGCTACCGCACCTATTCGCTGGCGCCGGATCGCGCGATCTGGGGTCGCGACAACCGCGGCGTCATGATCCGCGTGCTCGGCGGCCCCGGCGATGCCGCAACCCGCCTCGAAAACCGCATCGGCGAGCCCGCGGCCAATCCCTATCTCTACATGGCCTCGCAGATTCTCTCCGGCCTCGACGGTGTCGATCGCAAGCTCGATCCCGGCCCGTCCGCCGATACGCCTTATGAGACCAGGGCGGCGCTGCTGCCGAAGACGTTGCGCGAAGCAGTGTCCGCGCTCGACGACGACCCCTTCTTCCGCACTGCGCTCGGCGCAGAGTTCGTCGACTATTACGTCCACATCAAGAACGCCGAAATCGAGCGCTTCCAGGCCGAGGTCTCGGACTGGGAACATCGCGAATATTTCGAGATGTTTTGACGGACGCTGGACGACTCAGGGGCCGGTCCTAACAACTCTTCCAGCTCATGCGCACAGCCGGAAGGTTCCCCCTGTCGCGAAAGGCCGCAATTGATGGGAGCGGCGGCCGCCTCGAATCGCACCCTCAAGAAAAAATCAAGTCCGCATTGATAGAAACTCACGCGCCTGCTCAAGCATTGCTTCCGCCTTCGAGGCATTCATCGTGAACTGGAATCGCCATCGAAAGGGTTCGCATGCACCCCCAGGGAACTCCGGAAGCGGTTAGCATCCACCATGTAACGCAACAGCACTTCGTCAAGGCCGCGAAGGCCTTGTTGAGTGGGATATGGATGCCCGTGCTCCACGCACTTCAGGACTGGCGCAGCGTGCAGGCGGCACGCGTGATTGCGGAGCACCGGCATCTCATTCAAGACGAAAACTGCGTCGACGCCCTTCGTTGCTCGAATGCCACGGCGGCGCGATTAGCCAGGCTTGGCGAGTAGTCAGCCGGTACAACGGCGCTGTCTGGTCCTGCTATCTGGTCTTGGCGGTTTTTGTAATTGCCGCGAGATGGTTTGCTGCGAGTTTGCCACACCGGGTCGCTTATTCTGTGTCATAAAACGGACGCGGCTGCCGTCGCCCCCTGGGGTAACGGTGTCGCATCGCGCCACCATGTCGGAGGAATCATGATGTCGACCACAAAAACAGATCTCTACATATGCGTGTCGATCCACGAGGCATCTTCCGATGCAAAGGACTTCGCGCCGCTGTTCGAGGAGCGGCTGACCCTGATCAAAGCAGGCTCCCGGGAGGAGGCGACAAGCAAAGCGCAACAACTGGTGAAGGCCGCTACCCACTCCTACAAAAACGAGAACGGCCAGACCATCTCGTGGACGTGCCGGCAGATCGTTGAGGTTACGGAGATCGTCGACAGTTCGCTCACGGATGGCGCCGAGATCTACGGCCGCTACTTCCGCGACCTGAACGCCTACCAGCGCTTCGAGACCGAGCGGAAGCAACGCGCGTGAATGAACAGGACTTCGAACAAGGAAAGACAGGCCATGAAGATCAAATTTGTTGTCGTTCTGGCGGCCGCGATCGGGTTGTGGTGCGGGGTAGCGGCGCTCGCGCCGTCCGGCAAGCTCCAGTTCATCGGCGAGGCCCTCGCGGGGTCGTGCGACATCGACGACAATTTGAGCGACTCGGTGGAGACCTTCTTCGGCCGTTGTTGCAAGGGAAGCGGCCGCAGCGTCATGCCGGGTAACATGTGGAGCAAGTCGCTGCGGGACGTAAAGGACAACCGGAGCAAGGACGACGACTACAAGACCTGCTGGAAGCTCATCAGCAGGAGTGAGTATCGTAAATAGCGGCGAACGATAATTGGCTTCGTCGTCAAATCCCCAAATAGCGATGCTGCAGATCCGGCTCGGCGATCAGTTGCTCGCTCGTGCCGCTCCACACCGTCCGCCCCCGCTCGATGATGTAATGGCGGTCGGCGATGCGGGTGAGGTTGCCGACATTCTTGTCGATGACCAGCACCGATTGCCCGCGCGTCTTCAGCATCGACAGACAATTCCAGATTTCCTCGCGGATCAGCGGCGCGAGGCCTTCGGTCGCTTCGTCAAGGATCAGCAGTTTTGGATTGGTCATCAGCGCCCGGCCGATCGCCAGCATCTGTTGCTCACCACCCGACAGGGTCACGCCCATGCTCGTGCCACGCTCGGCGAGGCGCGGAAACAGAGCGTGGATCTTGTCGATGGTCCAGGGGTCGGAATTTCCGTCACGGTTGCCGCAGGCCGCGACGAGATTTTCGTAGACCGTCAAATTCGGAAAGATCTGACGCCCTTCCGGCACCAGCCCAATGCCCAGTTTGGCAATCTTATACGACGGCAGGCCGCGCACCTCCTGCCCGCCAAAGCGGATCGCGCCCGCCCGCGCCGGCGTCATGCCCATGATGGAGCGGATCGTCGTGGTCTTGCCCATGCCGTTGCGGCCCATCAGGGCGACCATCTCGCCGGCATGGATCGACAGCGACAGGCCGAACAGCACCTGGCTGAGGCCATAGCAGGTCTCGATCCCATTCACTTCGAGCAGGGGCGCGGTATCAGCCACGATATTAGCCATGGCTGGTCACCGCATGCTGTTCGCCGAGATAGGCGCGCTTGACCTCTTCGTGCTTCCGGATCGCATCGGGTACGTCGGAGGCGATGACGCGGCCGTAAACCAGAACCGTGATGCGGTCTGCCAGCGCGAACACCGCCTCCATGTCGTGTTCGACCAATACGATGGTCACTTCTTTCCGCAATTCTTTCAGCAGCGTCACCATACGGGTGGATTCGGTCGCGCCCAGCCCGGCCATCGGCTCATCGAGCAGCAGTAATTGCGGCTTGGTCGCGAGCGCGACCGCAAGCTCGAGCTCGCGCTGTTCGCCGTGGCTCAGTTCCGACACCGGCACGTCCGCGCGCGCTTCCAGCCCTACCCGCTTCAATGCAGAGCGCGCCGCATCGCGAAGATGTTTCTCCTTGCGCGCATTGCCCCAGAAGTAGAACGAGTGCCCGTCATGGGCCTGGGCTGCGAGTGCGACATTGTCGGCCGCGGTGAAATCCGGCAGCAGCGAGGTGATCTGGAACGACCGCGCCAGCCCGAGCCGGCTGCGCCGATAGGACGGCAGCCGGGTGACGTCGCGGCCGGCGAAATGAATGGCGCCGGAATTCGGCATCAATTGCCCGGTGAGTTGGCTGATCAGCGTGGTCTTGCCGGCGCCGTTCGGGCCGATAATCGCATGCAGCTCGCCAGGCACGACCTCGAGCGACAGATTGTCGGTCGCGACGATGCCGCCAAAACGCCGGACCAGGTTTTCGACGCGGAGCAAGGGATCAGCCACGGCTAAACCTCCCCAGCAAACCCATGATGCCGCCGCGCGCGAACAGCACGATCAACAGCAACAGCGGGCCCATGATCAGTGCCCAGTATTCCGTAAACTGCGACAGTACCTCTTCCAGCACGAGATAGACGATGGCGCCGATGACGGGGCCGAACAGCGAGCCCATGCCGCCGAGGATCACCATCACCATGAGATCGCCGGAGCGGGTCCAGTACATCACGGCCGGACTGACGAAATCGGTGTTGTTGGCGAGCAGCGCGCCGGCAAGGCCGCAGATCGTGCCTGAAATGACGAAACACACCAGCCGGTAGCGGTTGGCGTGAAAACCGATCGCCTGCATGCGCTGTTCGTTGGAGCGCACGCCCTGCACCACCATGCCGAACCGAGAATTGACGATACGCCAGATCAGATAGATGCCGCCGAACAGGCAGCCGAGGCAGAGATAATAGAACTGCACGCGGTTCGACAGATCGATCAGCGCACCGAAATTGCTGCGCTTGTAGATCGTCAGGCCGTCGTCGCCGCCGTAACGCGAAAGGCCCGAGGTGACGTAATACGCCATCTGCGCGAAGGCGAGCGTGATCATGATGAAATAGACGCCGCGGGTGCGTAACGACAACGCACCGATCACCAGCGCATAGAGGGCGGACGCCGCCAGTGCCACCGGCCACTGGATGAAGCCGGAGCCGGTGCCCTCGAAGGCGAGCATGCCGACGGCGTAGCCGCCGATGCCGAGATAGGCGGCGTGACCAAAGCTCATCATGCCGCCATAGCCCATGATGAGATTGAGGCTGGCGGCGGCCAGCGCGAAAATGATGATGCGGGTGAACAGCGTGAGAATGAAGATGTTGCCGGAAAGCGCCGAATAGAGCGGCAGCAACAGCAAGCCAAGCGCGACGAGCGCCGCGACGACGTTGCGGGCGTTGAGTGGAAGCTTCATCGTTTGGCGGCCGGAAACAGCCCCTCCGGCCGTACCACCAGCACGATCGCCATCAGCAGATAGATCAGCATCGAGGACAGTGCAGGCGCCGCGGTCGACGCCGCGGCCGAGCTCAACACCTTGCGCAGGAGATCGGGCAGGAAGGCGCGGCCGAGCGTATCGATCATGCCGACAAAAATCGCGGCCATGAACGCGCCGCGGATCGAGCCGATGCCGCCGATGACGATGATGACGAAAGCAAGAATCAGGATGTTCTCGCCCATGCCGATCTGCACCGTGAGGATCGGCGCCTGCATCAGCCCGGCGAGACCGGCGAGCGCGGCACCGAGGCCGAACACCAGCGTGAACAGCAATTTGATGTTGATGCCGAGCGCGCCGATCATCTCGCGGTTCGACGCCCCGGCACGGATCAGCATACCCACGCGGGTTCGCATCACGACGATATAAAGCAGCGCGGCGACTGCGAGCGCGACCGCGATGATCGAGAGCCGATAGGCGGGATAGAACACGCCGGGCATGATCTGCACCGGCACCGTCAGCCAGGCCGGCAGCGGCAGCGCGAGGCCCGCAGGGCCCCAGATCAGCCGTACCGCGTCGTTGAAGAACAATATCAGCCCGAACGTCGCCAGCACCTGGTCGAGATGATCGCGGCCGTAAAGATGCCGGAGCGCCACGAATTCCAGGGCCATGCCGAGCAGGAGCGTGGCGCCGAGCGCCAACACGATGCCGGCCACGAAACTGCCCGTCCACGCCACGAAGGTCGCGGCGAAATAGGCGCCCATCATGTAGAGCGAGCCATGCGCCAGATTGACGAAATCCATGATGCCGAACACCAGCGTCAGCCCGGCTGCCAGCAGAAACAGCAGCAGGCCGAACTGCAATCCGTTCAGCGATTGTTCGATAACGACCAGCATGTATCCCTTAAACTCAAGGCTCCAACAAAACAGCGGCAGCGCAACAGCACTGCCGCCCGTTTTTTATTGGGTGCATGATTTCTCCGCCAAACCACTCATCACTTGGCTGATCATGCGCCGGAAGAACGCCGCTCGAAAACGCCAGGGATCACTTCATCGGGCATTTGTCGTGGAAGCGATCCTGGTCGTCCTTGACGATGGTCGCCACCGTCTTGAGCGAGAGCTGGCCGTCGGCGCCCTTGACCACGTCCTGCAGATAGAAATTCTGGATCGGGATGTGGTTGTTGCCGTATTTGAACGGACCGCGCAGCGACTTGAAGTTGGCCTTCTCCATCTCGGCCTTCATCGCGTCTTTCTTGGTCATGTCGCCCTTCACCGCGACCACCGCCGAGTTGATCAGTTGCGCGGCGTCATAGGCTTGCGCGCCGTAATAGGTCGGGCGCAGACCCGGATATTTCTTGTGATAGTCCTCGACGAAACGCTTGTTTTCGGCGTTCGGCAGATCGTTCACCCATTCCTGCGCGCCGGGAATGCCGATCGCGTTGTCCTTCTGCAGCGGCAGCGACAATTCGTCGACGGTGAACGCCGTATAAAGCGGGATCTGCGCCTTGATGCCGGCCTGCGCATATTGATTGAGGAACTGCACGCCGGCGGCACCCGGATAGAACACGAAGATCGACTCGGCCTTGGAGTTCTTCGCCTTGGTGAGTTCGGCCGAGAAATCGAGCTGGCTCGGCCACACCGTGTATTCCTCGCCGACCACCTCGCCCTTGAACGTGCTCTTCAGGCCGGCCAGCATGTCCTTGCCGGCGGCATAGTTCGGGCCGATCAAAAATACCGACTTGACGCCCTTCTGGTTCATGTAGACGCCCATCGCCTGCGGCGTCTGGTCGTTCTGCCAGGAGGTCGAGAACACATAGGGCGAGCACAATTCGCCGGCGAGCTGCGACGGACCGGCATTGGCGGAGATCAGGAAGGTCTTTGAATCGACCGCGGTCTTCAGCGAGGCCAGCAGCACGTTCGACCAGATATAGCCGGCGATGAAATCGACCTTGTCGGACTGGATCAGTTTTTCGGTCTTCTGCTTGCCGACATCCGGCTTCTGCCCGTCATCCTCATAGATCACCTCGACCGGGATGCCGCCCATCTTGCGGCCCATATGATCGAGCGCCAGCTCGAACGAGTTGCGCATGTCGTTGCCGATCACAGCGGTCGGGCCGCTGAAGGTCGAGACAAAACCGATCTTGATGGAATCAGCCGCGAACGCGGGCTGCGCCAGCGCCAGAACCGTTGCGCCCGCCAGCCAGAATGCCGTCTTCATATTCACTCCCCTCCTTTTTATCGACCCAACCCGCCAGTCCAGCGACGAGCAGCGCTTCCCGCGCCTCTTTGTCGGGTGAACGTGTTTTGTGCGCGAAATCGCAAGTCCGCAGCAAGCACGAACCGCTGGCCCCCTTTAGAACCTTCGGCTCATACCCCAGCTTCCTGCACCATAATTCGCGGATGGCTCGGATGGCAAGAATTATAGTTCACCTTGGTGGGTGAGGATTGTCGCAGTTTCCGGGCCGGCGCCGGCTAGAAGCGCGGCGGATGCTCAAACCCGTGCTGGGGGTTCAGGCCGAGGGGAGCGCGGCGTCGCCGGCCGTCGCGAGGCGAAAATCAGCCCCATCGATGACGTAAGCCGCGTGCCGGAAATCCCTGATGGTCGCGACCTTGTCGGCCGACCAGTTCAGCAGCATGAAGTATTTCGGCTTTGAATCCCGCTCGTTCGGATCGAACACCAGGATGGCCGGATGCCCATCCACCGATCCCGGCACCAGATGCCAGTCGCTGACCTTGGAGTAGTTACCGAAGTAACGCGACACCTCGGCCTTGCCGTTCAGGCGGGTCTTGTTGACGAGTTCGAGCCGGACGTCATCGGCGATCATGGCGCGGATGGCGTCGAAATCCCGCGCGTTGAAATGCGCGACGTAGGCACCGAGCCGCTCGCGATCGGTGTCCGATAGTGTTGGCTGCGGCGTGTCATCAGGCTCATCGGCGTATTCGCGCAACTGCGCGCGCCCGCGATGCAACGCGGCCTTCGCCGCAGGCAGGCTGCAATCCATCACCTCGCAGATTTCCTGCAGCGAGCAGCCGAGCACATCCATCAGGATCACGCTGGAGCGCTGCGCCACCGGCAACCGCATGAATGTGCGCAGGCTGGTCGCGGCGATCTGGCGGCTGGCCACGACGTCAAGCTGATCGGCAATCATGTCCACCTCCTCCACCGATCGCAGCGCCTCCTGCCGGTTGCGCCGCCGCAGGAAATCCAGCGCGGTGTTGTGCGCGATCCGGAACAGCCAGCCCTCGGGATTATTGACGGGGCCGGCGGAGGCATGCGCCTGCACCGCCTTGATCAGCGCGTCCTGCAGCACGTCCTCGCCGTCGATGACAGAGCCGACCATGCGCGCGCAATAGCGATGCAGCTTCGGGCGCATCGCGGCCAACAGCGCATCGATATCCGTCACCGCGACTGAGGCCTCTGGAGCCGATGTCATTCTGCCTCCGGCAAGAGCCGTCAGGGCTCGCTCAACATACGATAATTACCGACGATGATAGCACCGCGAACCAGCGGCGGCTCGGCGCAACGTTCGCGGATTCCGGCCTGGAACGCCCCGAATGCCGCCAGCTTCGGTATCGCGCTGGAGCCGTCATCGGCCGCGGTCTCGACGATGTGAACGAATGTATCGTCTTCCAGCCGCAGCGTCAGATAGCGGACGCCCTCCGGCTGCGACGCCTTCAATTCCGCAAACACTGCCGCCACCAGTTCGGCATTCTTGTCGGCCATTTCAGGCCTGGTTTTATACCTGATCAGGGTCCGTTTCATCGCTGCCTCCTTTTTTGGCGAATGCGAAATCAGCCATCTCGACCCCAAGGACGTTTGGCACTGGCCAAAGGATGCGGGTCTGCGAAGAATATTTTAGTCTCTGTATCCGGCATGCCGGATGACGACAGCATCATGCGTTTTCGCTATCGATCTATTGGCAACGCGTGTTGGACCGGCCCCGCGAATGCCTACATAATCCAGTGTACGCAGAGATCTGAAACCGGGGTCGCATCGCCATGACGACAGCGCCGAAAGAACTGCATCGCGTGGTCATCGTCGGGGCCGGGTTTGGCGGGCTGGAAACCGCTTTTGGGCTCGCCGGCGCGCCGGTCCAGATCACGCTGGTGGACCGCCGCAACCATCATTTGTTCCAGCCGCTGCTGTATCAGGTTGCGACCGCCTCGCTGGCGACGTCCGAGATCGCCTGGCCGATCCGGCATCTATTGCGCGACCGCAAGGACGTGACGACGCTGTTTGCGAACGTCAGCGGCATCGACGCCGCTGGCCACCGCGTGCTGCTCGAAGACGGCGATGCCTTGCCTTACGATACGCTGGTTCTCGCCACCGGCGCGCGACATGCCTATTTCGGCCATGACGAATGGGAGCCGTTCGCGCCGGGGCTGAAAACGCTGGAGGACGCGACCACGCTACGGCGGCGCATTCTCGTTGCCTTCGAGCGCGCCGAGCGCGAGACCGATCCGGAACGGCGGGCGGCGCTCTTGACGTTCGTCATCATCGGCGCCGGGCCGACCGGCGTCGAAATGGCCGGCACCATTGCCGACCTGGCGCGAGACACGCTGCCGTCCGACTTCCGCAACATCGACACCAGCAAGGCGCGCGTCGTGCTGATCGAAGCAGGACCGCGCGTGCTCGCAGGCTTTCCCGACGATCTCTCGGCTTACGCGCAGCGCTCATTAGAGCAAATCGGCGTCGAAGTGATGTTGGAACAGCCGGTCACCGAATGCACCGCCGATGGCGTCGTGTACGGCGGCAAGAAGCTGGAAGCGAAGACCATCATCTGGGCAGCCGGCGTGCGTGCCTCTCGCGCCGCAGAATGGCTGGACGTGCCGGCCGACCGCGCCCACCGCGTGCAAGTTGAGCCTGATCTCACTGTCCCCGGCCATCCCGAGATCTTTGCGATCGGCGATACCGTGACCATTGCCGACCCGGACGGTAAGCCCGTGCCCGGTATCGCACCGGCGGCGAAGCAGCAGGGACGCTATGTTGCGGCCCTTATCAAGGCGCGGCTGGAAGGACGCAGCTCGCCGCCGTTCGTTTACAAGCATGCCGGCAGCCTGGCGCAGATCGGCAAGAAAAAAGCGGTGATCGATTTCGGCCACATCAAGCTGCGCGGCACGCTGGCGTGGTGGATCTGGGGTATCGCCCACATCTATTTCCTGATCGGCCTGCGTAACCGGCTCAGCGTCGCGCTGAGCTGGCTCTGGGTCCACGCCCGCAATCAGCGCGCCGCGCGACTGATCACGCAGGGCAGCAGCAAAGTGGTGCGGTGAAGCGCGACCGCCGCTTCTTACCTCTCCCGCTTGCGGGGGAGGTCGCCGCGTGAAATGCGGCGGGTGGGGAACTCTATCCACTCGATGAGCGCGTTTTGCGGAAGCACCCCCACCCCGACCCTCCCCCGCAAGCGCGGGAGAGGGAGCGCAACGGCGCGGTGTCGTAGCCTCACTTCACCAGCGAGCAGCCGCCATCCGCGATCGGGCGGAACGCCTGATCGGCAGGAATAGTCGAGACCAGTCTGTAATAATCGTAAGGATATTTCAACTCGTCCGGCTTCTTCACCTCGAACAGATACATCGGATGAATGACGCGACCGTCCTGGCGGATGGTGACGTCCCCGAACAGTTTGTCCTTGCCTTTGAACTTCTTCATCTCAGGCACGACGTTCTTGGCATCGTCGCTGCCTGTCGCCGCCACCGCGTTGAGATATGCCAGAGTGGAAGCATAGACGCCGGCTTGATTGCCGCTCGGCATCTTGCCGTTCATGCCCGGCCGCGCCGCGAAACGCTTGGCGAAGGCACGGGTGCCGTCATCCATGTCCCAGTAAAACGCTTCGAGCAGCTGCAGGCCTTGGGCTACCTTCAGCCCCATGCCGTGCACGTCGTTTACGAACAGCAGGAACGCCACCATCGTCTGCCCGCTCTGCTGGATGCCGAACTCCGCCGCCTGCTTCACTGCGTTGATGGTGTCGCCACCGGCGTTTGCCAGTCCGATCACCTTGGCTTTGGAATTCTGTGCCTGCAGCAGGAAGGACGCAAAATCCGACGTGCCGAGCGGATGCTTGCTCGAGCCCAGCACCTTGCCGCCGTGTTTTTCGATGTAATTGGTGGCTTCGGCCTCGATGCCCTGGCCGAGCGCGTAATTCACCGTGATGAAGTACCAGTCCTTGCCACCGCGTGCCATCATCGCCGCGGCTGTGGTGTTGCCGGTGGCCCAGGCGTCATTGACCCACTGAATAGTGTTCGGCGAGCAGGCCTTGCCGGTCAGGTCCGAACTTGCGGTCGATGACGCCAGAAACGTCATGCGCGTATCGCGCAACAGCGAGTTGATGGTGAGACCGACCGCCGAGTTCGGCACATCGACGATGGCGTCGACGCCCTCGACATCGAGCCATTTGCGCGCGATGGCAGAGCCCACATCGGCCTTGTTCTGGTGATCGGCATAAACGATCTCGACCTTGATGTTCTTGCCGCCGCCATTGAAATCCTCCGCCGCCATGCGCGCGGCTTCCACCGAGCCCATGCCGTTGGTGTCCTGAAAAATGCCGGAGATGTCGTTGAGCACGCCGACGCGTACGACATTGTCGGAAATCTGCGCTTGGGCCGCACCGCAGGCAGCGCAGGACAGGGCCAGCGCCAGATAACTGCCAAAACTCTTCATAACTCTCTCCCTTGCATTCATTTATCTGGACGGCGCCGCACGAGAAGATCGCGCGCGCCGGACGTGTTCGTCAGGCTGCCCGGATCGTGACAGGAAGGGTCTCGAGCCCACGCAGCGTGTTGTTGTAGCGGCGCTTGACCGGGCCCGATATCTCGATGGTCGCGACCTTTCGCGCCAGCGCCGCCATCATGGTCTCGCCTTCCAGGCGAGCGACGAGCTGGCCGACGCACATATGGATGCCGGAGCCATATCCGACATGGCCGCTGGTTCTGCGCGTCACATCATAGCTATCGGGATTTTCCCAACGTCGCGGATCGCGGTTGGCGGCGCCAAGGAACATCAACACCTTCTCGCCCTCGCCGATCCGATTTCCCCCGATCTCGACCTCTCGAGTCGTTGTGCGAAAGAAGGTCTGCACCGGGCTCTCGAACCGCACGGCTTCCTCGAACGCGTTGCGCGCCAGCGTCGGATCCTGGCGCAGCCGTGCGAATTGATCGGGATAACGCGCCAGACAATAGACGGCGGCGCCGATGCCGTAGACGGTGGTGTCGAGCCCGGCCGACAGCAGCGAGCGAACCAGAAGCGGTGCTTCCGTCGCGGTGATGTTGCCTGAATCGACGTGCGCATGAATGCAGGCACCGAACCCGCCCGGCGCGAGATTGTCGCGCTGGCATTGTTCGGCAACATAGGCCTGATGCGGCGCGGAGCGCTCGATGGCGTCCTGGCGTAATTTGTTCGGTGGACCGAATGCGTTGAAGACGAGGCCTGCATAAGGCAACAGATTCTCGCGCCCTTCCTGCTTCAGGCCCATGGCATCGGGAAAGATCGACAGCGGGTAGGCTTCGGCCAGATCGGCAATGGCGTCAAAACTCCCACGGTCCAGCAGCTCATCGACCTTGGCAGCGGCGGCGGCGGCAAACCGGGCGCGCACCTGCTTCAACGCGGTCGGCGAAAGCACGTCGCTCAGCACCGCACGGGTCCGGGTATGTTCAGGCGGATCGGCTTCAAGGATGATGCTTGGCGGGCGCCATGGCTTCTCCTTTGAGAAGTCGCTCAATCCGACACCACGGCTCGAACAGAAGGTCGCGGGATCGTTGAGAACGCCATGCACTTCCGCATAGCGCGCCACGCCGTAGACATTCCATTTGTCGAGATAGACCAGAGGTCCAGCTTCCCGCAGGCGCTCCTGCGAGGGATGCAGATCGTCGAAATACTCGATCGAGAACGGATCAAGATCCAGATGAGGCAATTGCGGCATGCCGCGCTGCTCGACATGTCCGGTCCCGTTATTGTCCATAGGCGTGCCGCTGATCATCACGACCTCCTGCATAATGTTCTTGCAGAGCTACGCGCCATGTCCCTATTTCTGAAGCGCGCAGCCGGTGGATTCGACGACTGAGAAAGATTTTGGAGATCATGAGCAAGGGCAGGCAGACCCCCGCGAAGGGCCAAATAGCCGCAAAGGGAACAGCCGCAGGCAAAGGAGTGGCCGCGAGCAAGGGCGGGCGTACCGGCGAGGTGCTCGATCTCGACCGCTATGTGCCGGCGCTGATCACCTTCATCGCCAACAAGCTGTCGCGCAGTGCTACGACGCTTTACCAGAAGCGTTTTGGCGTCAACGTCACGGAGTGGCGTATCCTTGCCCTGCTTGCGATCGAGCCGATCATTTCCGCTGCGCGCATCTGTCACGTCATCGGCTTCGACAAAGGCCCGGTCAGCCGGACCCTGGCGGTGATGGAAGAACGAGGACTGGTGACGATCAAGGCGGACCGGCGTGACGGACGCACGCACGCGATCTCGATGACGCCGAAGGGATGGGCGACGCACGACGCTGTCATTGCGGTGGCGCTCGAACGCGAACGCCGGTTGCTCTCCTGTCTGCAGAAGAACGAGCGGGAAATGCTGATCGGATTGTTGCTGCGCGTCCACGGCAATCTCGATGCCGTGAAGGGTGTAGGGGAGCCGGACCACGAAGCTTGAACGCAGCGCCGCCATCGCGCGCAATGAGCCGCTCGGCTGCGCGCACCCATCGTGTCCTGACCTGACGGCCGTCCCGGACATTCATCCCTCCCTGCACGGCCTGGCAGTTTGACTGCTCTTTGGGTGGCCGCTGCTTATCTAACGGGAACGTCCCACAAATTGGTTGCCTTAGCAACAACATAGTTGGCGAGGGATCAGCCGGCGCAGCCGATCCATTCGCGCGACGCATCGTCATCCAGCGTCGTCACCGCATTCGCACGTCGCGTCAGCACCGCGCGCTGGTTGATATAGCCTTTATCCGTGATCTCGCCACCGTCGACCGAGGCAGGCTCCGCCAACAGCAGCGCGCGGGTGGCGTGGCCGGACGAATTGCCGCCCTGCGTCTTCAGTTTGGCAAGACCTTGCGCGATCGCCGCGCGAATTTTCTCGTGAGCGATCACGTCTTTTACGTCGGCACTGTCGGGCAGGCCCGCTTGAGCGCGGCACGCCGCGATATTCGGGAACACCAGAAAACGTACCTCGTCGCCGCCATGGCCGGTGACAACAATATCCTGCGCGAGCGGCGCCAGTGCTGCAATCCCTGCGACGCGCAGCGTGCCGACGCTGACCCAGGTGCCCGAGTTGAGCTTGAAGTCTTCGGCGACGCGGCCGTCGAAGAACAATCCCAGTTCCGGCCGCGCCGGATCGGCAAACGTCACGGCATCGCCGATCAGATAGAAACCCTCGGGGTCAAAAGCCTGCGCGGTGAGTTCCGGCGCTTTCCAGTAGCCCGGCGTGACATTCGGTCCGCGCACGCGCACTTCGAGCTTGTCACCGGAAGACACCAGCTTCAGCTCGGTCCCCGGGATCGGCACGCCGATATTGCCGGAACGTTTGGCCTGGAAATGACAATCGGTCGCGAGCGGCGAGGTTTCGGTCGAGCCCCAGGCCGACACCATCGGCAGTGCGCGGCCGACGGTCTTGATCGAGAGTTCTTCCAGCGCATCCCAGAGATTCTGCGGCAAGGCCGCGCCCGCATAGAACGCGAATTTCACTTCGCTGAAGAATTTACGGCGCAGTTCATCATCGCCGCGCAGCGCCGCGATCAGCATGTCGAAGCCGCGCGGCACGTTGAAATACACCGTCGGCATCACGCTGCGCAAATTCGCCAGCGAGGTCGCGAACAGCCCCGGCGCCGGTTTGCCGCCATCGACATAGAGCGTGCCGCCATTGCGCAGCACCAGGTTGAAATTGTGGTTGGCGCCAAAGGTGTGGCTCCATGGCAGCCAGTCGAGGATCACGAGATCGCTGATATCATCGAGGAAAGACCAGGTCTGCGCCTTGGCCTGCTGGCTCGAGGTCAGCATGCGCTGGGTGTTGATCACGGCCTTCGGCGTGCCCGTCGAACCCGAGGTGAAAAGGAATTTTGCGATGGTGTCCGGCGTCACCGCCGCAAAGGCTTTTGCAACATCAGGCGTTTCCAGCGTTGCCGCGACCGCGCGGAACGAGATCGCGCCGCTATCGCCGGCGTCGCTGCTGACAATGCTGGCCGAATGCAGCGGCTTGATCGCTGCGAGCGCCGCGGCAAATGGCTTTGTGCCGGAAACATAGATTACGCCGGGCTCGAGCAGCGCGATCATGCTTTTCAGCTTGTCGAAATCCCGCGACATCAGCGAATAGGCCGGCGAGATCGACGCCGAGGGCACCCCGACATGCTGGGCCGCGAGCGCGAACAGCGCGTGATCGACGCTGTTGTCGGACAGGATCACCAGCGGGCGCTCGGCACTCAGTTCTTGAGCCAAAATCCAGGCGGCTGCTGAGCGCACCTGCTTCAGCGCATTGCTGTAACTGACGGTGCTCCATGGCGCATCGACATTGGCGCGGTCGCCGAGAAAGATCCTGTCCGGGGTCTGCCGCGCCCAATGCTCGAGCCAGTCGCCGACGCAGCGCGCGCTTTCGCGCAACGACATCGTCGATTTCAGGATGATGCTGCCGTCCTGTCTGCGATCGGCTGTTATCGAAGGGGTTGCGAACAGCGTCTCGGCACGGTCGCTGCTGGTAGCGGCGGCTAGCGTCATCGGTTTCCTCCACTGCTCGCGCTGGAGCAGGCCATTTGCTCTACGCGAGAACCGCGCGGCCCGGCAATGCTGTCATCACGCGACGGAGGACAGTTGGTATGCCCGGGATATCCCTGCCCAAACCTTAAGCAAGCGCGCAGCCTTCGGTCTACAATGGAGGCCTGCGGCATTTCGCGATGGCGTCATTAAATATCTGAAATGCCGCCACTATTCGTGTATCTGCAACTTCACGGTAATGTATGCAATGGCACATCGCTTGCTTCAATCCGAATAGATTTCCTCGCTGGAGCGCGGTCAGCCCTGACCGGCTTCAGCCAACCGACGCGTGGGGCATTCCTTGACTGAAACCGTTGCTGCGATCGTCGCCGCGCATCGCGCCGGCACCATGAGGCCGGCAGAGACCGTCGCGCGCAGCTACCAGCGCATCCGCGATTACAACGATCCCGCCGTGTTCATCAGCCTGCGCGACGAGAAAGACGCGCTGGCGGATGCCGAAGCGCTGAATGCGAAGGATGCGGCTTCGCTTCCGCTGCTTGGCATACCCATCGCCGTGAAGGACAATATCGACGTATTGGGCCTGCCTACCACCGCTGCTTGCCCGGCCTTCTCCTATATGCCGACACACGATTCAACGGCGGTCGCCAAACTGCGTGCGGCAGGCGCCATCGTCATCGGCAAGACCAATCTCGATCAGTTTGCGACCGGCCTTGTCGGCGTGCGCTCGCCCTATGGCATTCCCGTCAATCCGATCCGCGCCGATTTGATACCGGGCGGATCGAGTTCGGGATCGGCCGTCGCCGTTTCCGCCGGACTGGTGCCGCTGGCATTGGGTACCGACACCGCGGGCTCGGGCCGCGTGCCGGCGATGCTCAACAACCTCGTCGGTTTGAAGCCGAGCCTCGGGCTGATCTCCAACGCCGGCCTGGTCCCGGCCTGCCGGACGCTGGATTGCATCTCGGTGTTTTCGCTCACCGTCGATGACGCGATGTCGGCGCTCTCGGTGATGTCGGGCGCCGATGCCGCCGATCCGTTCTCGCGCGATCGTCCGCTCGGCCCGATGACGGCATTTCCCGGCCAGCTCCGGCTCGGCGTGCCGCGCGCCGGCCAATTGATCTTTTTCGGTGATCGCGATTCGGAGAAGGCCTATGGCGAGGCATTGAAGCGCTGGACTTCGCTCGGCGCCACGCTGGTCGAATTCGATCTCGAACCGTTTTATGAGACCGCGCGGCTGCTCTACGAAGGACCGTGGATCGCCGAACGTTATCTCGTGATCCGCGATTTGCTGGCGTCGTCGCCGGAATCCATTCATCCGGTGACGCGCGAGATCACAGCGGCCGGCGCCCGGCTGACCGCGGCCGACACCTTCGCCGCACTTTATCGGCTGCAGGCGCTGCGGCGGATCGCCGAGCGCACCTTTACAAATCTCGACGCGATCGTGCTGCCGACAGCGCCGACCGCCTATTCGACCGCGCAGGTGCTGGCCAATCCGATCGAGCTCAACAGCCGGCTCGGCACCTATACCAACTTTGTCAATCTGCTCGATCTCTGCGGATTGGCGCTTCCGGCGGCGATGCGCGATGACGGCATCCCGTTCGGCATCACGCTATTGGCGCCTGCCGGACGTGACGCGCAACTCGCGAGCATCGGACGGGTCTTCCATGCCGATACCCAACTGAAGATGGGCAGCAAGGGCCTGACGCAGCCGCCGCTCGCAGCGCTCGCATCCAGTGCGCGCGGCGACGAGATCGTCATTGCAGTCGTCGGCGCGCATCTTTCCGGCATGGCGCTGAATGGCGAATTGCAGGCACTCGAGGCCCGCCTGCTGCAAGAAGCCGTGACTGCCCCGGACTACCGGCTCTATGCGCTCGACACCACCCCGCCCAAGCCCGGCATGCTCCGCGTCGAGCCGGGTGCCGGAAGTGCGATCAAGCTGGAGCTCTGGGCGCTGTCGGCGGCAGCGTTCGGAAAATTCGTCGCCGCAATCCCGCCACCGCTATCGATCGGCACCATCCGCCTCGCCGACGGTCGCGGCGTGAAGGGCTTCATCGTAGAGCCCGCAGCGATCAACGGCGCGCGCGATATCTCAGCGTTCGGCGGCTGGCGGGCGTTCATGACGGAGAAGGCGGCGGTGTGATCGGCGCGGCGCGCCGATACTTCAAGCCCGGAGCTGGGTTAAGGCGCACGCGTGGGAAGATCGTCCAGACTTATGTCTTTTGATCTTGCGGCTCGTCGATGACGCTGACGTGGGCTGCGACGATCCTCCAGCCCTCGGGGAAACGCGCCCAGGTTTGCATCTGCCGCCCAACTTTGCCCGGTGTCGTCTCGCGGTAAAACAGCGTAGAAGCCACCGCGGTATCGCGGCCATAGGTGGTGATTACGGTTTTGTCGGTCCTGCGCATCAGCCCGACCGGCGATCGCGCCGCGCGGAACGCCATGATGGCGTCATAGCCGTAGAGATTTTCGCCGATGCCGTAGCGCAGCGTGCGCTTGTCATTCCGGAACAGTTCGTCGAGCACCGCGACGTCATTCGTCACCAGCGCCTTCTCGTAACGCGCGAATTGCGCGGTCACCTCAGTGAGTATTTCGGGTAGATCGATTTCCATCCTATAATCCTCTTGGCGCTGGCGCTGTGGCGACACCGGCGCGCTCTAACGCATGGGCGACGCGCAAGGCGATATCTTCCCGCCAGGGCGCCGCGATGATCTGCACGCCGATCGGCATCGGCTCCAGCGGCACCGGCACCGCGACCACGGGCAGGCCGATGAACGAGATCGGCTGGGTGTGAATGCCGATATTGGCGCGCACGGGAAGCTCGACGCCATCGAGCACAAACGTCACTTGCCCGAGCTTTGGCGCGATGCAGGGCGTGGCGGGCGCGATGATCACATCCACCGATTTGAACAGCTCCAGCACCTGCGCACGATACCAACGGCGGAATTTTTGTGCGCGGTCGACCAGAGGCGCCGGAACCATCGCGCCCGCGATCAGGCGATCGCGCACCGCCGGGTCGAAATCATTGGGCCGCTTGCGCAGGCGATCGAGATGCAGCGAGGCACCTTCGGTGGTGGAGATGACGTAAGCCGCGGCACGGGCACGCGCGGCCTCGGGAATTTCGATTGTCCTGGTGGCATTGAGCGCCTTGGCGACGCGCGCGACAGCCTCAACCGCCTCGGGGAAGACATTCTTCTGGAAATACCCGCCGGCCACCGCGACGCGCAAACCCGAGATATCCTGCGCAAGCTGCGACGCGACCGGCTCGATGGGCCGCGTCGTGCACGCGGCATCATCGGCATCAGGCCCCTGCATCGCATCATAGGCCAGCGCCAGATCGGCGACACGTCGTGCAAACGGGCCGAGATGATCGAAGCTTGCGACAAAGGGGAACGACCGCGCGCGCGACAGCCGGCCATAGGTCGGCTTCAAGCCAAAAACGCCGCAGAACGACGATGGCACCCGGATCGAGCCGTTGGTGTCCGACCCCAGCGAGATCGGCACCAGGCCGCCGCCAACCGAACTGCCGGAGCCACCTGATGAGCCGCCGGTCATCCGCGTCGGATCGTGCGGATTGCGCGACGGACCGTCATGCACATTCTCGCCGGTGAAATCATAGGCGTATTCGCCCATGTTGAGCGCGCCGACCAGCACGGCGCCTGCCGCTTCCATGCGCTCGACCAGCGTCGCGTCGCGCGACGATGGCGCAAGATCGCGGTTGATCTTCGATCCGGCGCGCGTCGGCAGACCCTTCACGTCGAACAGGTTCTTCACCGCGAACGGCACACCCGCGAGTGGACCGACCTTCTGCCCGGCCGCAAGCGCGGCATCGACGGCGCGGGCTTTGGCGCGCGCGCGATCGGCGGTGACGTCGGTAAAGGAATTCAGGATGGGATCGTGCCTGGCGATCCGCGCCAACGCGGCTTCGGTCGCTTCGAGCGCCGTCATCTTGCGGCCCGCTACTGCTTGCGCGATTTCCTGGGCGGAGAGCCCGTCCGAGTTTACGGTCATTGCGCTATCAGGCTGTGTAGACACTGGCCGGCTCGGTTTCGTCGGGCAATGGGAATTCATCGACCAGCCGTGCCAGTCTCAGCGATACTTCCAGGTTCGCCCGCACCGCGGGTCGCCAGGCATCCTCAACCGGCAGCGCAAGGGCGCTTGCGACGGCGTCGATATAATCGTCCAGGGGATTAGCCGTGGGATTAGCAGTGGGATCAGCAGCCATTTCACTTCCGTTTCTTTGGTATGAGCACGATCTTTTCGACCATGCTTTTCGCGAACCGGCAACGGCTGATGCGGGCTCGCCGTCGGCGGTTCCCTTGTATAGGCATCCCGCGGATTGCCCAAGACCTTGTTCGGATGGAATCCTTCGGCTGCATCAAACCGGCCAAAGCAACTCCTGCAATTCGAAGAGGTCGCCGGCCTTCTGTTGCCAATCCTCGATGCAGATGTGCGCATTGAGATTGCTCGAACGATGCAGCAGCATCAGCGCCATCAAGCGGCGCTTCAATGCCGGATCGATGTCGGCGCTTGAATAGCCGAATCCCTCAAACAGGCTGCGAACCCGCCGCGGATGACCGGCAGTCATGAAGGCACTCGGACCCAGCAGGTCATATTCGCCCCAACCCGTCATCACGTCGCCGAAGTCGATCAGTCCGGACAGGCGCCAGCCTGCATTGTCGCGGCTCAACAGAAAATTCTCCGGAATGTATTCACCGACCAGCATCACCGGCGGCTTGTCCAGAGGAATGAGCGTGGCGGCCTCGCGCAGAATCTCGTCCAGCCCATCCAGAAATTTTTGCGGCAAGCCGAGACGCGCGTGCCGCGTCCGACATCCATCGATTTGCCCTGCGATGAAACGGTCCCAGCGCGGCTCGATGCGCGAAAGCTCGCCGACCGGGACCCGCTGCACTTCGGCGATGGTCGCACCGATCTGGGCCAGCACGCGCTCTTTCTGATCTTCCGGCAGCGCCGACCATGCTTCCGAGCCGAGGACGCCAGTCAGTCGCGTGATGACAAGATAGGGCCATCGGTCGCGCTCGCCTTCGAACACGATTTCAGGAACCGGGACAGTGAGCCGGCCGCGAAGCAACGCCAGCGAGCTTCGCTCCGAGACAAACTGGCCACGGTATATTGGCGGAAAAATCTTCAGGATCAGATCGTCGCCGAGACCGACGACGAGATTGGTCCCCGTCGTGAAGATGTGAGGCGCAGCCGGCTTCAAGCCGTGGCTGCGCGCGATGTCGAGCGCCACCGGCAGCCAACGCGATCCGTCCGCGCGCCAGGTCCGGAACGCCTCGAAGTTCGGTAGATCCGGAAAGGATGCCATCATTGGTCCCACCGTCATTGCGAGCCACCGGGTCGCGCGAACGCGCGCCCCGGCTCCTCGCAATGACGGAAAATCGAGTTACCCGCAGCTCATCTGTCCGGATTAGCACGTTCGAATTGCCGCAGCAGCCGGTTGCCGCGCTCTACCGCCAGATCGAGCGCGGCCTGCGCCGATCGCTTGCCGCTAAAGACCTGCTCCAGCTCTTCGTCGATCACGTCGCGGATCAGGACGAACGACCCGAGCCGGATCCCCTTCGAGTTCTCGGTCGGCGGCTTCAATGTCATCTGCTCGATCGAAATCGCCGCGCCGGGATTGCGATCATAAAATCCCTGCGCGCGGGTAAGATCGAAGGCGGCGCGGGTGATCGGCAGGTAGCCCGTGTTCTGGTGCCAGGCGGCCTGAACCTCCGGCTTGGACAGAAATGCAAAGAATTTTGCGACGCCTGCGTATTCGGTGCGCGGCCGGTCGCGCAGCACCCAGAGGGTGGCGCCGCCGATAATGGTGTTTTGCGGCGCGCCATTCACATCGGGCCAGTACGGCATCATGCCGTAGCCGACCTCGAATTTCGAATTGGCCTTGATGTCGGCGCGCGTTCCCGACGAGCCGATGAAGATTCCGCATTCGCCTTTTTGAAAGCGTGGCTCGGCCGACTGGCCGCGGCCGCTATAGTCGAACACTTTGGTGGTCTGCCATTCCGCCAGTTGCGCGATGTGGCGCACCACCAGCGGATTGTTGAAGGTCAATTCGGCGTCGAGCCCGCCAAAACCGTTGGCCCGGGTCGCCAGCGGCAGATTGTGGAAGGCGGAAAGATTCTCGACATTGATCCAGGACGGCCAGGATGTGGTCAGGCCGCAGACGGCGCCCGCCGCGCGCAATCGCTTGGCCGCTGCTCCGACCTCGGGCCAGGTCTTCGGCGCCACTTCCGGATCGAGGCCGGCAGCACGAAACAGATCCTTGTTATAGTAAAGGATCGGGGTCGAGGCGTTGAACGGGAACGACAACATGTTGCCGGCGACGTCGGAGTAATAGCCGGTCACGGCCGGCAGATAGGCGGACGGTGAGAACGTTTCCGATTGATCGCGCATCAATTCGAACACCGGATAGATCGCGCCCTTGGCCGCCATCATGGTCGCGGTCGCGATCTCGTTCACCTGAACGATGGCCGGCTGGCTTCGCGAGCGAAACGCAAAGATCGCGGCCGTCACCGTTTCGGTGTAGCTGCCCTTGTAGGTCGGCACGATCCGGTACTCGGACTGCGATGCGTTGAAATCGGTTGCGAGCTTTTCCAGCTGCTTGCCGAGTTCGCCGGACATCGCGTGCCACCACATGATCTCGGTGGCGGCTTGCGCGGGCGACACGAAGGCAATGCCCGCGAGCGCGACGAGTTGCAAGAATCTTTGCAAGGACCTCAGCAACAACCTCAAAACCAGTTTCACCGGTGAATCACTTTGCTCTGCCGCATTGAAATGAGATTCGTCCGCTGCGCCCTCATAAATCCCCGCGAGCGGAGTTTCAATCCAGTCAGCGCCGTCGCACCGCACAAATTAACGATCTCAGCCGGACGGAAGGACGGTCAGACCAAGCCTTTATAGCCAAGTCTCGTGGGCTTCTGCTAAAAAGGCCTTGAACCTTTTCTTCCCGCCGCAGACCTTATCACTAAGGGGATTTGTTGCCAGTGCACTGCCGCGCCGACCTTTCGCGGAATACGATGGTTGTTGTCGCGCTGTTGCTGACGGCGGTCTCAACGGGTGTCGTCGCGCGCGAATTTCGGGCTGCCGATACCCAGAGCGAGGATTATCCGACCGTCCAGGCGCTGCGCTACATGGACAGCCTGGTTGCGGAACGCAGCGGCGGCCGGAACCAGATCCGGGTGTTCCATTCGCGCCAGCTCGGCGAGGAAAAGGAAACCCTCGAACAGACGCGCGCAGGCGCGATCGATCTTAATCGCACTAACGTCGCATTGATCGGGACGATGGTGCCGGCGATGAATGTACTGGCGATGCCGTTTCTGTTCCGCTCGGTCGAGCATTTGCAAAAGGTGCTGGATGGACCGATCGGCAACGAGATCCTGGGCAGCTTCGAACCTTACGGGTTCGTCGGCCTGGCGTTTTACGACTCCGGCGCCCGCTCGATCTACAACAGCGTCCGGCCGGTCAATTCGATCGCCGACCTCAAGGGAATGCGGTTTCGCGTACAGCAATCCGAGCAGATGTCCGACATGATCCGCTCGCTCGGCGCTCAGCCGATCGAACTGCCCTATGGGCAGGTGACGACCGGATTGGCCACGAGGCTGATCGACGGTGCCGAAAACAATTGGCCGTCCTTTGTCACCACCGATCACTACAAATTCGCCGGCTACTACACGCTCACCGAACACGCGATGAGCCCGGAAGTGCTGGTCATGTCGCAAAAAGTGTGGGCCACCTTGTCGCCGGAAGACCAGAAGGTTTTTCGCGAAGCCGCACTCCGTTCCAGCCGCTTCATGCGGGAAAAATGGAAGGATCTCGAGGATCGATCTCGCAAGCAGGCGGAGGCCGCGGGCGTCAAGGTCGTCGCGGATTTCGACCGCAAGCCGTTCGAGGCGGCGATGGCCGGAATCTACAGCAAGGCGCAGTCCGACCCCGCGATCGCGAAGCTGATCGTACGCATTCGCGAGGTGCAGTGAATTGACCGACGCACCCCCGCAAAACGGATCAGTGGAACGGCCGGCAAGCCTCGCCGCGCGTGGCCGTTTCCGCATCGTCCAGCTGCTTCGTGCGGTGCCAATCCGCTGGCGTATTTTGTCGATTGCGGCACTCAACTCCGCCGTCGTCGTGGTGCTCGCCGCCCTGATCTGGAACGGCTCCAATGTGCTCCGTTCGGCCTGGGAAGACGTCCGCCAGGTACGGGAATCCGACAAGATCCTGGCACTATTGGAAAGCGAAACCAGTCGCCTGCAGAACCTGATCCATCGCTACATCAACCAGCCCAGCCCGGAACTGTTCGCGGAAATCCTGCTGTTGCGGGAAGCCGTGCTCGGCACGCTGACCACGCGTGCTTCCACCGACCCGATGCTGTCGGGCTCGGTGGAACGCCTCGAACACGTCACCGATCGCTTCCTCAACGGTTTTGGCGAATTGCGCGCGGTGCAGGCCACCATCTCGAAGACCTATGAGCAAGAGGTGCTGGGGCCGGCCAAGGACATGGCGGGCCTTTATTCGATCATCGAGGGCGCCACAGGCCACCGTGAAGCGTTGATCTGGCCCTCGCTCGGAAAGTCCCGCGAGGCGTTCACCGCGATGCTGGTTGCGGCCAACGCCTATTATCTGTCGCTGGCGTCGGCGTCCGCCGAGGAAGCCCGCCGCAATACCGAGATGATCGAGAATACCATCCCCGTGATGTCGGACCTCGCCGACAACGATCTGCAACGCATGGCGCTGACGCGGCTGCATGCCCGGACCCTGGCGTTGCGGGAGGGGTTTGCCAAACTGACAGAGCAACTCACCAACCGGACCGAATTGCTGCGCAACACCATCGACGCCAGCCAGGCCGACGCGATCAGCGCCATCGACGATCTCTCGGTAAATATGCGCCAGCGCGAACAGAAAGCGCAGGAAACCTTCGACCGCACCTTGTCGGCCATCTCGCGCCGGGTGCTGTCGATCGCCGTGATTTTCCTCGGTATCATCCTGTCTGCGGGCGTCCTGATCGCGTTGTCGATCCGGTTGCCGCTGCAGCAGATCATGGCGGCGATGCACGCGATCACCTCGGGCAATTACGATCGCAGCGTGCAGGGAACCACCGCCAAGGACGAGGTCGGCGCAATGGCGCGCGCGGTGGAAGTGTTCCGCGAAAACGCAATCGCCAAACGCAAGACCGAGGACGAGCTGCGCTCCTCGAAGGAAAAAGCCGAGAGCGCGCTGCTCGAACTCAACACCGCCCAACAGAACCTGATCGACGCCGAGCGGCTGGCGGCGCTGGGCGGCCTGGTCGCCGGGGTCGCCCATGAGGTCAACAACCCGATCGGCATCAGCCTGACGGTCGCCTCGAGTTTTGCGCGCCGCGCCGAAATGTTCGAATCCGAGTTGCGGACCGAGCCGCTGCGCCGTTCCAAGCTCGACGAATTCGTCAGAACCTCGCGCGACGCCGCCCAGCAATTGGTGGCGAATTTGCATCGTGCCGGCGAGCTGATCCAGTCGTTCAAGCAGGTGGCGGTCGACCGCTCGCACGCCGAGCGGCGCAAGTTCAGCCTCGGAGAGGCCACCGACCAGATCGTCGCCAGCCTGCGGCCGGTCCTGAAGAAGGCCGCCATCACATTGTCGGTCGACGTCCCCGAAGGGCTCGTCATCGACGGCTATCCCGGCTCCTACGGCCAGATATTAACCAATCTTTTCCTCAACGCCGCCAATCATGCCTTCGCCGACGGCCGCTCCGGGGCTATCTCGATTTCGGCAAGGGCCCGGGGCAGCGACGATGTCGAGATGATTTTCGCCGACAATGGGGCCGGAATGACGCCGGACGTGCAGCGGCAGGCGTTCGACCCGTTTTTTACGACGCGCCGCAACGAAGGCGGTACCGGACTGGGCTTGCATATCGTCTATAATCTTGTCACTCAACAGCTCGGCGGCCGGATGATGCTGGAGTCCAGACTGGGACAAGGCACCACATTTCGCATTATCATGCCAAAAGTCGCCAAAGGCGGACCCAAGATTACCGATCAAGCAGCAGCCGACGGAACTCCTCAATGGCCGAACAGGACGATGTCCTCCACCTGATCGACGATTCCGGGACCATTCCGGAGGATTCGCCCGTACGGAAATGGAAGATCGCCGTCATCGACGACGACCACGCGGTGCATGAGGGCACCCGTTTTGCGCTCAGCGACTACAATCTGCACGGCGCGACGCTCGAAATCCTGTCGGCCTATTCAGCGGCCGAAGGCCGCACCCTGATGCGCAACAACCCCGACATCGCGGCCGTGTTGCTCGACGTCATCATGGAAACCGACGTCGCCGGCCTCGAACTGGTCGAGTACATCCGCAACGACCTCAAGAACGAAACCGTCCGTATCATCCTGCGCACCGGGCAGCCCGGCCAGGCGCCCGAGCGCCGCGTCATCGTCCAGTACGACATCAACGACTACAAGGCCAAGACCGAACTGACCGCCGACAAGCTGTTCACCTCGCTGACGGCCGCCTTGCGCAGCTACCAGCAGCTCGAGCGCATGGTGCAGACCCGGCGCGGCCTGGAAATCATCATCGACGCCGCCTCGACCCTGTACGACTTCAAATCGATGCAGCGGCTTGCCGAAGGCGTGCTGACGCAATTGGCCTCGCTGCTCAATGTCGATTGCGCCGGCATCCTGGTGCTGCGCGACGACGGCGCGCCCGGCAGCGAATTCTCGGTGCTGGCGGGCTCGGGCTGCTACAGCCGCTTCATTGGCAGCACCAGTTCCAAGGCGCTCGATCCGGATTTGCGGCAGATGGTGGAAGCCGCCTTCCAGCGCCGCAAGAACGAATTCGCCGACCATCGCAGCGTACTTTATTTGCGCACCGGCAGCGGACGCGAAGTGGTCGTACTGCTGCAGGCCGAGCGGCAGCTTTCCGACACCGATCGCGCACTGGTCGAGATTTTTTCGAGCCGCCTGTCGATCGCTTTCGACAACGTCATCCTTTACCAGCAGCTGCACGCGGCCAATACCCAGCTCGAGGACCGCGTCGCCCAGCGCACCCGCGCGCTGATGCAGGCCAACCGCCGGCTTTCGGCGCAATGGTTGCGGCTGCAGCGCGCCAACGGCTTCAAGAACGAGATCCTGGGCACCGTCGCGCACGACCTGAAAAATCCCCTTGGCGTCATCCTCGGCCGCACCGAAATGCTGACCGAACTGATCGGTGCCGGCTCGCCCAAGGAGAACGTCACGTCGCAGGTCGAGCACATCAGGGACGCCACCAAGCGCCTGACCTCGATGGTCGATCATTTGATTTCTGATGCGATGGCCGACGCCTTCGACATCACCATCCGCCGCGAGCCGGTCGATGTCGCGGCCCTCGTCAGCGAGGTCACCGATTCCAACCTGCCCTCGGCGGTCAACAAGCAGCAGACCATCAGCGTGTCCGCGCCGCCGAATTTCGTCACCATGTGCGACGCCGACCGGATCCGCGAGGCGATCGACAATCTCGTCAGCAACGCCATCAAATATTCGCCGATCGGCGGCAAGATCAATGTGGGCGTCAGCCATGAGAGCAGCAACACCGTGATCCGCATCGCAGACGAGGGCGCGGGCCTCTCGCCCGAAGATCTCGGCCGACTGTTCGGCCGCTTCCAGCGCCTGTCGGCCAAGCCAACCGCCGGCGAGAGCTCGACGGGGCTCGGCCTGTCGATCGTCAAACGCATCATCGACATGCATGGCGGCCATGTGACCGCGGAGAGCTCCGGGCCCGGACAGGGATCGACGTTTACAGTTACACTGCCGGCAACAGAGACGTCATGACCCAGAGCCAGCACATCATCATCGTCGACGACGAGGCGCCGGCCCGCGAAATGGTCGGCGATTACCTCAAGATGCACGGCTTTAACGTGACGCTGTGCGACGGCGGCAAGAGCCTGCGCGGCGTGATCGAGACCAGCGTGCCCGATCTCGTGGTGCTCGATCTGAACATGCCCGAGGAAGACGGGCTTTCGATCATCCGCGACTTGAAAAGCCGCATCAACGTCCCCGTCATCATGCTGACGGCGACCGCAAGCCCGATCGACCGCGTCGTCGGGCTTGAGCTTGGCGCCGACGATTACATCGCAAAGCCCTGCGAATTGCGCGAATTGATGGCGCGGATCCGCTCGGTGCTGCGCCGGAGCGCCCCGGTCAAGGCGGCTGCGCCGGAAGCCGCAGCTGCGAAATCGGAGAAGGAGCAATTGGTGCGGTTCGGCACCAAATGGCTCGATCTCGAAGCGCAGGCGCTACGCGACGACGAGGGTAACGAGCATCCGCTGACCGCTTCCGAGTTCGGCCTGCTCAAGGTGTTCGCAGCCAATCCAAAACGGGTGCTGTCGCGCGAACGCCTGCTCGAGCTTGCCAATGCCCGCGACGCCGAAGCTTTCGACCGCGCGGTCGACCTCCGCATCATGCGCATCCGCCGCAAGATCGAAATCGATCCGACCAAGCCGGCCGTGATCCGCACCATCCGAGGCGGCGGATACCTTTTCTCGCCCTCGGGCGACAAGGGTTAGCGCTGAACGCTCTCCCTCGCCCCGCTTTTGCGGAGAGAGAGTTGGGGTAAGGGGCCTCTCTCCACGAATACTGAAGGCAGCCGGTGAGGACGGTACCCCCTCACCCGGATCGCACCGGACGATGCTTCGCATCGCCGAGGCGATCCGACCTCTCCCCGCAGGCGGGGAGAGGTGAAGGAGACCGTTCGGGATGCGGCTGCGATGACTCCGCTTGTCCGGGACGACGCAAATTGTTCCCGGCCCCTCGATATCGGCCATCCAATTTTCCGCACCTTGAAATTACACGCCTTTCACCCCCGAATGTTTCGTCACGCTCGCTGTGACGAAACAATTCTCCTCCGCATGAAACCATTTTCTGCTTTTGGTGCAGACATCCCGAAACGTTGCCTAACTAACAATCCTCCCAACGAACCGACGCCAAATGGCGAATTGGGAGCCTGTCATGACGAACGTGATTGCCATCAACGCTGCAGCCCGCAAGCACATCGCCGATGCCCGTGCGACATCGGACGAAATGCTTCTGGAGAGCATTGCCGAAGGCGGCCGGACGGCTATGCACGTGCTTTATTCCCGCCATAACGTACGGGTTTACCGCTTCGTGCTGCGCATGGTGCGCGACACCACGATGGCGGAAGACCTGGTCAGCCAGGTGTTCCTCGACGTGTGGCGCACTGCCAGCCAGTTCGAAGGCCGTTCGCAGGTCTCCACCTGGCTGCTGTCGATTGCCCGCTTCAAGGCGCTGACCGCGCTGCGCCAGCGCCGGCACGAGGATATCGAGCAGGAAGACGTGCTCGAAATCGCCGACGATGCCGACACGCCGGAAGCTTCGCTGGACCGCAACAACACCAGCGCCATCCTGCGTGCCTGTGTCGCCAAGCTGTCGCCGGCTCACCGCGAGATCATCAACCTCGTCTACTACCATGAGAAGTCGGTCGAAGAGGCCGGCGCGATCATCGGCATTCCCCAGAGCACGGTGAAGACCCGGATGTTCTATGCCCGCAAACAATTGGCCGACTTGCTTAAGGGCGCAGGCGTAGACAGTATCGCGGCATAAATATCAACGATTTCAATTGATTGGATGGGTATTGGGAGCAAAAACCGGGCTGATTTCGACGCCAAAGAATTACCGGCGACGAAACAAATGAAACAATCCACGACATCACCCGGAAAAACTCGCCCCCTAAACCCATCATCAACAACGCAACACCAACGCCGAACAGGAGAGCGAATATGTTGAAGCCGTCCTTCCGCTTTTTCATTATCCCGCTCGGCGCCGTCGCTACCTTGGCCTCGCTGTCAGCTCAGAACATCAGCCCCCGCGCCCAGCGCGATACCGGTTCGATGTATGTGCGCGAACAGGTGGTCGATTGCAGCAACAAGAGCCCCACGGAGGTCTGCGTGATCTCCGCCAGCGAGACCACCCGCTGAACCCGAATTTCTGAACGACCACGTCTCTAGCCTACCATCTAACCTCCCAAGTACCTCCAACGACCCGGCTGGGATGCCCCCCAAAGCCGGGTCGCTCTGCGTTTGGGGTAGGGCAATCATAATTCCACCGCCATGATGCATGATAAGCTCACGGCTCACGTCGATGGATGGTGCCCATGTTCGAGGGCTGGGATGCCGTTGTATTGGCCCGGGCGCAGTTTGCTTTCACGATGTCGTTCCACATCGTGTTCCCGGCCTTCTCGATCGGGCTTGCCAGCTATCTCGCTGTGCTCGAAGCGCTATGGCTATGGACCGGGCGCGAGGTCTTCATCAACCTGTTCAATTACTGGCTAAAGATCTTTGCCGTCGCCTTCGGCATGGGCGTCGTTTCCGGCATCGTGATGTCCTACCAGTTCGGCACCAACTGGTCGGCCTTCTCCGACAAGACCGGCCCCATCATCGGCCCCCTGATGGCCTATGAGGTGCTGACCGCGTTCTTCCTCGAGGCCGGTTTCCTCGGCGTCATGCTGTTCGGCCTCGAACGCGTCGGCCACCGGCTGCATTTCATGGCGACCTTGATGGTCGCAATCGGCACGCTGATTTCGGCGTTCTGGATTCTGTCGGCCAATTCCTGGATGCAGACGCCGACCGGCCACGCCATCAATGCCGTCGGACAGTTCGTCGCCGCCGACTGGTTCAAGGTGATCTTCAATCCGTCCTTCCCCTACCGCCTCGTGCACATGGTGCTGGCGGCGTATCTGACCACCGCGTTGGTGGTCGGCGCGGTCGGCGCCTATCATCTGCTGCGCGACCGGCACTTGGCCGGTCCCCGCGTGATGTTCTCGATGGCGATGTGGATGGCGACGCTGGTCGCACCGATCCAGATCCTTGCGGGCGATCAGCACGGCCTCAACACGCTGGAGCATCAGCCGGCCAAGGTGATGGCGATGGAAGGCCATTTCCAGAGCCACAAGGACGGCGCGCCGCTGATCCTGTTCGGCTGGCCCGATATGACCGAGGCGAAGGTCAAATATTCGATCGAAGTGCCGAAACTGTCGTCGCTGATCCTCAAGCATTCCTGGGACGCGCCGCTCGCCGGGCTCGACACCGTGCCGCGCGAAAACTGGCCGCCGGTGCCGATCACGTTCTGGTCGTTCCGGGTCATGGTCGGCCTGGGATTCCTGATCATGGGACTTGGCTTGTTCAGCCTGTTGATGCGCTGGCGCGGCAAGCTCTATGAGACGCGCCTGCTGCACATGTTTGCGATGGCGATGGGTCCGGCAGGCTTCATCGCGGTGCTCGCGGGCTGGATCACCACCGAGACCGGACGCCAGCCGTTCACGGTCTACGGCCTGTTGCGAACAGTTGATTCTGCCTCGCCGCTCGCAGCGCCCGCGGTCGCCTCCTCGTTGATCGCCTTCATCATCGTCTATTTCGCCGTGTTCATCGCTGGCGTGATCTACCTCCTGCGCTTGATGGCGCAGCCCCCGCATCATGGCGAACAGGGTCCACGCACCGACGTTCCTGCCCGCGCCGCCGGCATTACACCTGCGGCCGGCACGGTAGCCGAGGGAGGCGTCCGATGATCCCGATCGACCTTCCTACTATCTGGGCCTTCATCATCGCGTTTGCCGTGTTCGTCTATATCGTGATGGACGGTTTCGATCTCGGGCTCGGCATCCTGTTTCCGCTATTCCCCGCGAAACAAGATCGCGACGTCATCATGAACAGCGTCGCACCGGTGTGGGACGGCAATGAGACCTGGCTGGTGCTTGGCGGCGGCGGCATGATGGCCGCATTCCCGCTGGCCTATGCGGTGCTGATGCCGGCGCTCTACACGCCCATGATCGCGATGCTGCTCGGCCTGGTGTTCCGCGGCGTCGCCTTCGAATTCCGCTGGCGGACGCAGAGCGAGCGCAACCGCTGGGACATCGCTTTCGCCGGCGGCTCGTTGGTGGCAGCGCTGGCGCAGGGCATCGCGCTCGGCGCCATCCTGCAGGGCATTCATGTCGAAGGCCGGCATTATGCGGGCGGCTGGTGGGACTGGCTGACACCGTTCAGCATCCTGACCGGTGCGGCACTGGTCATCGGCTACGCGCTATTGGGCGCGACGTGGCTTGTCATGAAGACCGAAGGCGGGCTGCGCGACCGGGCCTATCATCTGAGCTGGGTGCTGTTGATCGCAATGCTCGCCGCCATCGGCGCGGTCAGCATCGCGACGCCGTTCCTGCACGTGCAATACACGCATCGCTGGTTTGCCTGGCCGAACATCATCCTCACTGCGCCAGTGCCGATTGCGGTGGCCGCTGTCACCGTTTTGCTGTTGCGCAGCCTCGCCAACAAATTCGACTACCAGCCGTTCTTCCTGACGCTCGCGCTGTTCGCGCTGTCCTATGCCGGCCTCGGCATCAGCATGTATCCCTTTATCGTGCCGCAGAGCATCACGATCTGGCAGGCCGCTTCACCGGAAAACAGCCAGATCTTCATGCTGTTCGGCGTCGCGGTGCTGATACCGCTGATCCTCGGCTACACCGCTTGGGCCTATTGGGTATTTCGCGGTAAGGTCAGAGCCGGGAGCGGTTATCATTGATGTCGAAGCCGCCGACGCTCCGCCCGCTCGCACAGCGTTTGCTGTGGTTCGCCATGCTTTGGCTTGGCGGCGTCGGAACGGTGGCGGTCCTGTCCTACGGCTTGCGGCTATGGATCGGGCCGAAATGAGACCTTTGGGCGATCTCGCCCAGCGGCGAACTTTCAAAAATTCACGACATTACAGTGACCTACACGCCACATTCGCCTTGAACTTGCCATCAAGGCGGCCCTGAGATTTGATGGTTCCAACAATTTGGCCGAAAGGCCGACAAGGAGAGCTCGCGATGACGAAGTTTCGGCACCTGCTCTGGATGTTGATCGCAACCGGCGGTTTGGTTCTTTCGACAACGCAGAGCCACGCGCAGCTGCGGCAGCCGGATGTCGGCGACCAACCGGGGTTGATCGCCGATGATAGTGTGGAGCTCGATCCGGAATTCAGGAAGACGGCGGTACTCTATCGCACCAACGAACCTGCCGGCACCATCATCATCGCCACCGCCGAGCGCCATCTCTATCTGGTCCAGGGCAATGGCCGCGCGTTGCGCTACGGCATCGGCGTCGGCCGCGACGGATTCCAGTGGCAGGGACTGGTCAACATCACGCGCAAAGCGGAATGGCCGGACTGGACGCCGCCGCCGGAAATGATCGCACGCCAACCCTATCTGCCGCGCTTCATGGCCGGTGGACCCGGCAACCCGCTCGGGGCGCGCGCGATGTATCTCGGCACGACAGTCTATCGCATTCACGGCACCAACCGGCCGGACACAATCGGTACAGCGGTATCTTCCGGCTGCTTCCGGCTGGTCAATACCGACGTCGCCGATCTCTACGAGCGCGTGCCGGTCGGTACCAAAGTGATTATCCGCCAGAAGCCGGAACTCTAACTGCAACGCCGTCTCTCACGCCGATCCATTTCCCCGAATTTGGTGAGTCAAAAATGCTACGGACATTTCGAGGCGGCCTCCTGATAGGGCTGGCGGTCGCAGTCGCGGTTGCGGCTGCTGCAATCACTTATGAACGCTATGACACCAGAACCTTGAAACGGACGGTCAAGCGCGGCGAAGTGCTGTGCGGCGTCAACAAGGGTCTGCCCGGCTTCTCGATCCCCGACGAAAAGGGCGACTGGACCGGCTTCGACGTCGATTTCTGCCGCGCGGTGGCAGCGGCGATCTTCGACGATCCGAAGAAGGCGAAATTCATTCCGCTCGAAGCCAGCGAGCGTTTCAAGGAGCTGCAGAATCGCAACGTCGACATCCTGTCGCGCAACTCGACCTGGAGCATGTCGCGCGAGACCAACTACGACCTCTATTTCCCGGCGGTCGCCTATTATGACGGCCAGGGCTTCATGCTGCCGCGCTCGCGCAAGATCGACTCGGCGCTGGATCTGAACAACAGCAAGGTTTGCGTCCAGGAAGGGACCACCACGCTGCTCAATCTCGCGGACTATTTCCGCGCCAACAACATGAAGTACACGGAGTTGAAATTCCCGAAGCTGGAAGAGGTGGTCAAAGCCTATGAGTCCGGCAAATGCGACACCTTTACCGCCGACGTCTCTCAGCTCTATGCGCTCCGGCTCAATCTTACCCAGCCGGCCGACCAGGTTATTTTGCCCGACGTCATCTCGAAGGAACCGCTGGCGCCCGTGGTGCGGCAGCGCGACGACGACTGGATGATGCTCGTCAAGTGGACGCTATACGCCATGATCAACGCCGAAGAACTCGGCGTCACCTCGAAGAATATCGACGAGGCGTTGAAGTCGAAGAAGCCGGATGTGATGCGGCTGGTCGGCACCGAAGGCAGTTACGGCGAAGACCTCGGCCTGACCAAGGACTGGGCCGCGCGTGTCATCCGCCATGTCGGCAATTACGGCGAAATCTATGAGCGCAATGTCGGATCGGAATCGCGGCTGAAGATTCCGCGCGGACTCAATTCGCTCTGGAGCAACGGTGGCATCCAATACGCACCGCCGATACGATAACAACTCTCATCGTCATTCCGGGATGCGCCACTTAGCGCAGGCCCGGAATCCATAACCACGATCGGGAGTATGGATTCTCAGATGTGCAATTGCACATCCTAGCTCGTGCTTCGCACGCCCCGGAATGACGAGCTCAATAACTCTTCATCCGCGCCAATTGATCCGCGTGATAATTGGCATCGCCGAACAATTCCTGGCAGACCCGCGCGCGCTTCATGAAGAAGCCGATGTCGAACTGGTCGGTCATGCCCATGCCGCCATGCATCTGCACGCCCTCCTGAACCGCCAGCGTGGCGGTTGAGCCGGCGCGGGCTTTCGCAACCGCCACCGCGGCGCCCGCTTTGTCAAAATCGCCATCGAGCGTCTGCAGCGCCTTCAGCACGGCGGCGCGGGTGATCTCGATATCGATATAGAGCTGCGCAGCGCGGTGTTGCAGCGCCTGGAATTCGCCGATCAGTTTTCCGAACTGCTTGCGCTCCCTGAGATACGTCACGGTCCGGCCGAACACCTCTTCGCTGAGACCAACCATTTCGGACGCCACCGCGCCGCGGCCGATGTTGAGTACGCCTTCGAGCAGAGCTGCGCCCTGATCGACCTCGCCGAGCACATGATCGGCGTTGACCTCGACATTGCTGAATTCGATGCGCGCGGCATTGTGCGAGTCGACCATCGCGGTACGTTCGATCGCGATACCCTTTGCCTTCGGGTCAACGAGGAACAGCGTCACGCCATTGCGCTCGCCGGCCGAACCGCCGCTGCGCGCTGCGACGATCAGGAGATCGGCGGTATGGCCGTCAACCACAAACGCCTTCGCGCCGTTGAGCCTGAAGCCATTGCCGGAGCGCACCGCCTGCAGATTGATCTGCAGCGGACGATGTTTTGCACCCTCGTCGATCGCGAGTGCCGCGAGCAGCGAGCCGTCTGAAATCCTCGGCAGATGCGCCGCCTTCTGCGCCTCGCTACCGCCGCGCGACAACGCGGATGCCGCGAGCACCGAAGTCGCGAGAAACGGCGACGGCATCAGGGTACGGCCGATTTCTTCCATCACCACGCCGGCCTCGACGCAGCCGAGGCCGCTGCCGCCAAAATTCTCCGGCACCAGCAGGCCGGAGAAGCCCATCTCGGCAAACGCCTTCCAGAGATCGCGGGAGAAGCCCGTGGCATCCTTGGCGTCGCGCAATTGCCGCAGATGCGACACCGGCGCCTTGTCGCTGATAAGGCCGCGCGCACTGTCGCGCAGCATGGATTGTTCTTCGGTGAGGACGAGTGCCATTGAGGAGTTCCGATAAATTGTTCGCTAGGTTTCGTTGTTGACCCTCATGGTGAGAAGGCGCTTTTGCGCCGTCTCGAACCATGTGGCCCGTGGCCCATCCTTCGAGACGCGGCCTGAAGGCCGCTCCTCAGGATGAGGATTCCTTCAAGCCCCCGGCAGATCGAGGATACGCTTGGCGACGATGCCGAGCATGACCTCGCTTGTACCGCCTTCGATCGAATTGGCCTTGGTGCGCAGCCAGGCGCGCGGACGAGCGCCGCCCCGCGAACGCTCGCTCTCCCATTCCAGCGCATCGGCGCCGCCGGCCGACATCAGGATTTCGTAGCGGCGCTTGTTGAGTTCGGTGCCGTAATATTTCATCGCCGAGGAGAACGCCGGATGCGACTGGCCGGCCTTCGCCAGATCGACCGCGCGCTCGGCCGCCGCCGATAGCGCCGCCTCATCGATCTCGAATGTCGAGATCTGGCTGCGCAGCATCGAATCTTCCAGGCGGCCCTGCTCGTCGGTACCGATGGAGTCGGCGGCGACCTGGCCGAGCGGCCGGCCGACGCCACGCTCGCCCATGCCCGAGATCATCGCGCGCTCGTGCTGCAAGAGATATTTCGCCACATCCCAGCCGCGGTTGACGGTGCCGACGACGTGCGATTTCGGCACCCGCACATTGTCGAAGAAGGTTTCGCAGAACGGCGAATAACCCGAGATCAAAAGGATCGGCTTGGTGGATACGCCCTTCGAGGTCATGTCGAACAGGATGAAGCTGATGCCGTCATGCTTCTTCGCCGCGCCATCCGTGCGCACCAGACAGAAAATCCAGTCGGCGTAATTCGCATACGACGTCCAGATCTTCTGGCCGTTGATGATGAAGTCGTCGCCATCGCTTTCGGCGCGGGTTTGCAGCGAGGCCAGATCCGATCCGGCGTTCGGCTCGGAATAGCCCTGGCACCAGCGGATGAGCCCGGCCGTGATCTTCGGGAGATGCTCCTTCTTCTGCGCATCGGTGCCGTATTTCAGAAGTGCCGGCCCGAGCATGGAAATGCCGAACGAAGTCAGCGGCTGCCGCGCGCCGATCGCCGCCATCTCCTGGCGCACGATCTTGGCTTCTTCGCCATCGAGGCCGCCGCCGCCATATTCCCTGGGCCAATGCGGCACGGTCCAACCCTTGTCGCGCATCCGTTCGAACCAGATGCGCTGTGGCTCGGAGGAGAATTTGGTGTTGCGGCCGCCCCAGAACGTGTCGCCGTCGGCCGTCATCGGCTTGCGCATCTCCGGCGGGCAATTGGCCTCGAGCCAGGCGCGGGTCTCACGGCGGAAAGTTTCCAGATCGGACATGATTGCGTTTCCATGTGGGATGTTGGATCGACCTTAGCCGCCGCTTCGCGGAATTCAATATGTCTCTCGGCCGCGCCATGCACTGGCCGCTGTGGTCACGATGCCGGATCGGGTGTACGGAGGTGCCCGCAACGATTGAAAAACAAGAGGAAACGGATATGCGGCTGAAGTTGCTTTCGCCTGGCGAAATGAGCCCTGCACAAAAAGAAACCTACGACGAGTTGATCGCCGGCAAGCGCGGCGCCCCGCCGGCGCCGATGATGGCCTGGCTCAACAGTCCCGAAATGGCCCGACACGCCACGCGCCTCGGCGCTGTGCTGCGCTTCGATACGATGTTTCCCGCCAAGCTTTCGGAGATCGCGATCCTGGTCACGGCGCGGCACTGGACCTCGCATTACGAGTGGTACGCGCATAAGCGTCTCGCGCTCAAAGGCGGCATGGATCCGAAAATCATCGACGACATCCGCGACCGCCGCACGCCGACGTTTGACGATCCCAAGGGCCGGATGATCTACGACGTGGCGAAATCGCTGCACGAAGGCCATGGCCTGTCGCAGGCGCTGTATGATGAGGCAGTAAAAATCCTCAGCGAACGCGGCGTCGTCGAAGTCATAGGGTTGTGCGGCTATTACACCATGGTGTCGATGACGCTGAACACGTTCCAGTTCGAGTTGCCGGCGGGGGAAGTGTCCGACCTTGCGTGAGCAATGGTCGCTGCATAAATCGCCCTGAAGCGGTCGACGCACAGGAGAGAACATGCCCCAAAATCCACCGGTTATCGCAGGTACGCGGATCGGGCATGTTCATCTCAAGGTCGCCGATCTCGATCGCGCGCTCGGATTTTATTGCGGCGTCCTCGGCTTCGAGGTGATGCAGCGCATGAGTTCCGGCGCGGCGTTCATTTCGGCGGGCGGCTATCATCATCACATCGGCCTCAACACCTGGGAAAGCAAAGGCGGTCATCCGCCGCCGCCGGGCACCACCGGGCTGTTCCACACCGCGATCCTGTACCCGACGCGCCCGGCGCTGGCGGATGCGCTGTATCGCGTGATCCAGGCCGGTATCCAGCTCGACGGCGCCAGTGACCACGGCGTCAGCGAGGCTCTGTATTTGCGCGATCCCGATGAAAACGGCGTGGAGCTCTACCGCGACCGGCCAGAACAGGAATGGCCGCGCGCGCCGGACGGATCGCTGTCGATGTTCACGAGGCGGCTGGATCTGGACGATCTGCTGCGTGCCCGCGCAGCATGATCAGCACCGCCGCCGTCAATTCAAGCGCGATGCAGACATAGAACGGCAGCGCGTAGCTGCCGGAGGCATCCCGCAACAGCCCGATCACGCCGGGCCCGAACGCGTAGGTGATCTGGTTGATCGCCGTGATCAGGCTGATCAGCACGCCGAACGAACGCGGGTCGAATTCGCGCTGCACGATCAGCGCCGGCAGCGTGATCAGATTGCCGACCGAAAATCCGAACAACGCGCAGGCCGCGATCAGCACGACGTCGTTATGCACATTGATGATGACGGCCAGCGCCACCGCCTGGCTGACGAACGAGATCGCAGAGGCCAGCCGCTGGTTAAGCCGGTCGATCACGGTCGAGAACAGCACCCGGCCGACCACCGCCATGGCCGTCAGCAATGCTACCGCGACCGCTGCGCGCTCGCGCCCGATCAGCGAGTCCAGAAACGAGATCAGGTGAACGATGAAGCCGACCTGCGCGAACAGTACCAGCGCGAACGCAGTCGACACCGACAGGAAACCGAGATCGCGAAATGCCCGCGCGCGGATCTGCGTCGGCGACGGCGCGTCCGCGGCCGCCACGGCTCCTGCACTGGAATGAACCGGCGGATGCCCGACGAAGATCAGGATCACCGGAACCATCAGCACGATCAGCACGATCGCTGACGCGATCATCGCGCCGGAGAAGCCGAAATAGCCGATCGCCGCTACCAGCAGCGGCACGCCGACGATGCCGCCAAAACTCGCGCCGTTCAGCGCCAGGCTGATCGCCATGCCGCGTTTCTGGTCGAACCAGAGCCCGAGCGTGTTGGTGATGATACCAAGGCTGGTGCCGGCCCAGCCGAAGGCGAGCACGGCATTGGCCGCGTAAAGCTGCCAGGGCTCCGTGACCTGACCGATCGAGATCGCGGCCGCCGCCATCGCGAACGTACCCGCGATCAGGCAATTGCGCGGCCCGAATGCCTTGATCGCTTCGTTGACAAAGGCGACCAGCGCCGCACCGAACAGATAGAAGAACGTAGTACCGCTGGAAATCAGCGACGCCGGCCAGCCGCGCAGGCGATGCAGCTCGGCGACATAGACGCTCTGGCCATAAAAGCCGAGCCCCCAGCCGAACGTCGCCAGCAGGAAGCACACCACGACGATCCGCCAGCCGTCGTAACGGATGGAAGTTTCGTCGATGGCGACGTGATTGGAAGCGTCCATTTATTGTGCTTGCTCCTAACGCCGTCATGGCCGGCGCTTCAGGCCATGACGACAGATATAGGTAGCCGCGCAAGGAAAATAATTCGACGCGTGACGAAGTGTCAGCAGATGGCAGCTGTCAGCCCGATATCGTCGACGGATCGTAGAAAAATCGCTCACGAAAGATCTTGTCGCCGCGCCACTCCTGCAGCGCGACTTCATCGAACCGTCGCGTTTTGCCGGAATGAAGGACGAACTCGAACACCCAGTTGATCGCGACGCGGTCGCCCTCGACGACCGAAGCCACGCAAGTCGAAACGACGCTCTTCGCCCGCTCGAGCGCTGCGCGCTCATGCGCCACGAGGACGTCACGGCCTACCCGCGGAGGGGAGGTATTTTCCTGCATGCTGGCATCTTCGGTGTAATAGCGCTCGATGGCGCCGGCGTGATCGCCGGATACGACAACCGCAATGAACTCGTCGAGACGTGCGCGCGACGGCATGGGACCTCCAAAACTCGGAAATAACTATCAGATGCTCAGATCAGGAATTTCATCGACCGCCTGCAGCCTTCGCCGCCGCTTGGCGAACGACGCGAATGACAGGATCGCAAGGCCGAGCAGTACCGGCGGGAACACCACCATGTTCACCGCGGACCAGCCGTAATGGGCCAGCAGCTGGCCGGACGAGAACGATCCGACCGCCATCATTCCGAACACCAGGAAATCGTTGAAGGCCTGCACCTTGTTGCGTTCCTGCGGCCGGTGCGTTTCCAGCACCAGGGCGGACGCGCCGATGAACGCGAAATTCCAGCCCACCCCGAGCACGATCAGCGTCGCCCAGAAATGCATCGCGGTGATGCCGGAGAGACCGATCGCAGCGCCTGTGGCCTCCAGCATCAGACCGAGCGCTACGATGCGCGGTGCGCCGAAGCGCCCGATCAGCGAGCCCGTGAAGAAGCTCGGGCCGTACATCGCCACGATGTGCCACTGAATTCCGAAATTGGAATCGCTGACCGAGAGGCCGCACATCTTCATCGCGAGCGGCGCCGAGGTCATCACGAGGTTCATCATGGGGTAGGCGATCACTCCGCACAGCGCCGCCGCAATGAAACGCGGCTGCCGCGCGATCTCAAACAGCGGCCGGCCGCCATGAAGATCCGATGGCGCCGGCTTCGGCGCATCGACGCCCGAAAGCACCGCCATCGCCACCAGTGCGACCAGCGCCTGCATCACAAAACTGAAAGCGAACAGATAAGGCGGCCAGATGTCCATGGTCCACTGCACGAGTTGCGGACCTAGCACGCCGGCGAACACGCCGCCGGCCATCACCCACGACACGGCCTTGGGACGGAACGCGGCGCTGGCGCCGTCGGCGGCGGCGAAGCGATAGGATTGCGACACCGCGCCGTAGAGCCCACCGAGGAAGGTCGCGCAGCAAAACAGCCAGAACGACGAATGCAGGATGGCGAACGCGCCGAGCGCGCCGGTCAGCACGCCGCAGAAAGTACCGATGATGAAGGCGACGCGGCGGCCATAGGTGCGCGAAATCGCGCCGGTCGGCAGCGTGCCGGCGGCGAGGCCGAGCACATACATCGAGAGCGGTACGGTCGCGAGCGAGATGTCAGGGGCCAGCGTCGCGCCGACGATCGAGCCGGTGGCAAAAATCACCGCCGAATTGGCGCCGGTCAGCGCCTGCGCCGCGGCGAGGCGCAGCACATTGGAGCGCGCACGCGCATCGTTCGCTATCTCTTCGGTCGCTGTCACGTCCAACATCGGCATTCCCGCCCGGCAGGCCCCGGCCGGGAGCCTCCCGGGAGCCTCATTGATTGATTCCCGGCACTATGAAGACGGGCCGCCAGGCGATCAACCGACGCAAACGGGCGCGCGCTATGCGTGCACGTCACCCTTTTGATCGCTCGAATACCAGAATCAGGTTGTTGGCCGGCATTTGCACGGTCTCGATCAGGGCCAGACCCACTCCCGCCGCCAGGCCCTCGACATCGCCGATATCGCGCACGCCCCATTCGGGGTCGCGTTCACGCAGGCTGGTGTCGAACACGGCATTGCTGAGCGCGGTGTGCTTGCCGCCACGCTTGAACGGGCCATAAAGAAATAGTCGCCCGTCGTCGCGCAGATAGCGCGCGCTTCCTGCGAACAGTCCCTCGGCGACGCGCCACGGCGCGATATGGATCACATTGGCGCAAAACACCGCCAGCAAATCTTTAGGCCCGCTGCCGTCATGCATCGCCTCGTGCCACGCCGGATCGGTGAGATCGATCCGCAGCGGCGGGCGGATGTTCGGTAGGCCTGCATGCTTCAGCCATGCACCGATGCTTTTCAGATGCGCCTCGTTGAAATCGCTCGGCCACCAGGTGATCTCGGGGGTAAGCCTCGCGAAATGCACCACATGCTGGCCGGTGCCGCTGCCGGCCTCCAGCACGTCGCCGGATTTACCGGCGAGGAACTTCGCCAGCACAGCCCAGATCGGCTCGTGATTCCGATGAAACGCCGGCGCATCGAGCCGGCCGTCAGGTTCGACCGGCCGACCATCCCTGCCGAATTCCACTACGTAATCAGCCACGACACTCTCCCGGACCGGCTTTAGACCGTCGAACCTTTCGTTGCAAAAACTCCGCCTCTTTCGCGCAACCCCGGAACAATCGGGCTATTCCGTGTTCGGCGGCCGGAAAGCATTAATCCAGCGTTTGCCGCGCTTATAGTTCACATTGCCAGCCGATGGCCTTTGTGCTTTTGAACTTCTATAATCTGAAGAGATCATCGACATAAAGTCCGGGAAACGCCCTTGATCGCTACCTTCTCCAAGAAGCCAGCCCTGTTTCTGGCGCTGCTGGTCAGCGCCGCCCTGTCCGCGGGTTCCGCCCATGCGCAATCCGCCGCAGCAGAGGGCCAGAAGCTCGCGTTCGATCGCGGCAAGGGCAACTGCCTGACCTGTCACAAGATCAGGGGTGGCGACCTTCCCGGCACGATCGGGCCGGAGCTGGTCGACATCAAAAGCAAGTACCCCAATCGCGACGACCTCGTCGCCATTCTCACCGACGAAACCAAACGCAACCCGCAGACCGTGATGCCTCCGTTCGGACGAAACCGGATCTTGACCGAGAAGGAGATCAGCGCGGTGGTGGATTTCCTGCAAACCCTTTGAAGCCAAAACCTGCGCTTCAGGAGATTTCGATGAACCTGTCAGACAATGAATTTTCGGCCACGCGGCGGCTGATCCTGAAGGGCGCCGGCGTCGTCGCGCTGATCGGCGCCGGCATTATCCCCTTCGACATCACGAAGGCCTTGGCCGCAGCCAACGACAAATATCCGGAAGACGCGTTCAAGCAGAAGAGCGACGCCGAGGCGATCAAGCTGCTCTATGGCAAGACCGCCGAGCCTTCCGACAAGGTGAAGATGGACGCGCCTGAAATCGCTGAGAATGGCGCGGTGGTGCCGATTTCGGTCACGACGACGCTCGCAGACGTGAGCTCGATCGCGTTCCTGGTCAGTGAAAATCCGAACGCGCTGATCGCGCAATACAAGATTCCAGCGGGCACCGTGCCGAGCGTCGCCAACCGCATCAAGATGGCGAAGACCAGCAACGTGATCGTCCTGGTGGAAGCCGGCGGCAAGCTCTACAGCGCCACCAAGGAAGTCAAAGTCACCGTCGGCGGCTGCGGCGGCTAACGGGCTCGTCAAGGAGAATTTCAGATGGCATCGACCATTCGCGTGCGCGCCACATCCAACGGCGACATCACTGAGGTGCAGGCGCTGATCCAGCATCCGATGGATTCCGGCTTCGTCAAGGACGCCAAGGGCGAGATCATTCCGCCGCATTTCATCCAGCAATTGACGTTTGAATATGACGGCAAGAACGTGTTCCTCGCCGACTGGGGCGGCGGCATCTCCAAGGACCCCTACATCAAGTTCGCTTTCAAGGGCGGCAAGAAAGGCGACGACCTGAAGATCAGCTGGCTCGACAACAAGGGCGCGACCGACACCACCACGGCGAAGATTCAATGAAACTGCGATCCGCGACCCAGCTTGCCTCGGCCGCGCTGACGCTGGCAGCGCTGACCTTCGCCGCGCCTGCAACGGCCGCCGACAAGATCGATCCGGTGGCCGACGCCAAGGCGTTCAAGAAATTCTTCACCGATAAATTCCCCAAGGTAAAGCTGGAAGACTTCGTCAACGGCCCCTATTCGATGGACGAGGGCTTGCACCGCCAGTGGGAAGAGAAGGAACAATTCCCGCCTTACGAGTTCTCGCTCGATATGGGCAAGGAGATGTTCACGAAGCCGTTCAAGAACGGCAAGACTTATGAGGACTGCTTCCCGAATAAAGGCATCGGCATTCGCCAGAACTATCCTTACTTCGACGAAAAGGAAGGCAAGGTCATTACGCTGGAGCTGGCGCTGAACCGCTGCCGCGAGGCCAATGGCGAGCCGCCGATCTCCTATGTGAGGGACGAGATGGCGGCGCTGACCGCCTACATGGCGTTCACCTCGCGCGGCAAGCCGTTCGACATCAAGATCCCGAACGATCCGCGCGCGCTCGAAGCCTATCAGAGGGGCAAGGAATATTTCTATACCCGCCGCGGCCAGCTCAATTTCTCCTGCGCCACCTGTCACGTGCAGAGCCCGGGCGAACGCATCCGCGCCGAGGTGCTGGCACCCGCGCTGGGTATCATGAACGCGATGCCGATCTATCGTTCCGAATGGAGCGGCATGGGCACCACCAGCCGGCGCTTCACCACCTGCAACAGCCAGATCCGTGGCGTGCCGCTCAATCCGCAGGACGATGAATATCGCGATCTCGAATATTATCTGTCCTATGTCAGCAACGGGCTGCCGATCTCCGGTCCGGGAGCACGGCCATGAACATGCCAAGATCCGCGCTGGTTTCGATCCTGCTGATCGCGAGCTCTGTATGCGCGTTCGCAGCCACCGAGGCCGACTACAAGGCGGCTTACGCCGCCGCTGAAGCCGCCAACAAGGAAGCGGCCGCCTTGCGCAATCAATGGACCACGACGGCGGCAACGCTCGCCGCCGCGAAAAAAGCGGCCGATGCCGGCGATTTCGACGCGGCAACCGCATCTGCCAGGGAAGCTGAAGCGCTGGCAAAGGCATCGAGCTTTCAGGCCACCAGCGAAAAGGAACGCTGGAAAGACATGGAAATACGCTGACCGTTGTTAACGAGGCGCGGGGAGACCGCATGACCATCCGCCGCCGGGATTTTCTGAAAGTTGCGGGTGCCGCCGGCCTTTCCGGCACCCTGCCGCGTCTCGCGCGCAGCGCCGAGTTTGCCGGCGTCTACGATCTAGAGCGCTTCGGCAATGCGCGCATCCTGCACATGACGGATACGCATGCGCAGCTCCGGCCGGTCTATTTCCGCGAGCCGAGCGTCAATGTCGGGATCGGCGCGATGCAAGGCAACCCGCCGCATCTGGTCGGCAAAGCCTTCCTCGACCGCTTCGGGATTCGCCCCGACAGTGCCGACGCCCATGCCTTCACCTGCATCGAATTCGAAAAGGGCGCCGCGAGATTCGGCAAGCTCGGCGGCTTCGCACATCTGAAGACACTGGTCGATCGCCTGCGCAGCGACGTTGGCGCCGGACGCTCGCTGTTGCTCGACGGTGGCGACCTCTGGCAGGGTAGCGGCGTCGCCAACACGCTGCAGGGCGGCGACATGGTCGACGCCGCGAATTTGCTGGGCATCGAGGCGATGACCGGCCATTGGGAGTTCACCTATGGCGAGAAGGCGCTGCGCGCCAATCTCGAACGCTTCAAGGGCGAATTCCTGGCGCAGAATGTTTTCCTGACCGAGGAAGCCGCCTTCAACGACGCCAAGGCGTTCGACGCCGCGTCCGGCCGCGTATTCAAGCCGTCGGTCATCAAGGAAATCGGCGGGCATCGTATCGCCGTGATCGGACAGGCCTTTCCCTATGTGCCGATCGCCCATCCCAAGCGCTTTACGCCGGACTGGAAGTTCGGCATCCGCGACGAGGAACTGCAGAAGCTGGTCGACGCCCATCGCAACAACGACAAGGTCGATGCCGTGGTGCTGTTGTCGCACAACGGCATGGATGTCGATCTGAAGCTCGCCAGCCGCGTCACCGGCATCGACGTCATCCTGGGCGGACACACCCATGACGCCGTGCCGCAACCGATTTCAGTGACGAACGCAGGCGGCGTCACGCTCGTCACCAATGCAGGCTCGAACGGCAAATTCCTCGCGGTGCTCGATCTCGATATCGCCAAGGGCAAGGTCAGCAATGTCCGCTACCGGCTGCTGCCGGTGTTTTCCGAGTTGCTGAAACCGGATCCGGCGATGCAGGCGCTGATCGACAAAAGCCGCGAGCCCTATGCGGGCACGTGGAGCGAGAAGATCGCCGCCGCCGACCGCCTGCTCTACCGCCGCGGCAATTTCAGCGGCACCATGGATCAGTTGATCTGCGACGCCTTGCGCAGCGAACTCAATGCCGAGATCGCGCTGTCGCCGGGCTTTCGCTGGGGCACCACCGCGCTGGCGGGCCAGCCGCTGACGATGGAGGATCTGCTCGCGGAAACCGCGATCACCTATCCCGAAACCTACCTCCAGACCATGACCGGCACCCAGATCAAGGACGTGCTCGAAGACGTCTGCGACAACCTCTTCAATGCCGATCCCTATTACCAGCAGGGCGGCGACATGGTCCGCGTCGGCGGCTTGTCCTATACCTGCACGCCGGCCGAATCCGTCGGCAAGCGGATTTCCGAACTCAAGCTCGAAGGCGGCCGCATGCTGGAAGCCGGCAAGAGCTACAAGGTGGCAGGCTGGGCCTCGGTCAACGAACAGGCGGGAGCGCCAATATGGGATGTGGTCGCCAAACATCTCAAATCGGGCAAGCCGCCCAACCGATCACCGCCGGGCGTCACGCTAAAGGGCGTCGAAAACAATCCGGGCATCGTGGAACACGGATGAATGGTCTCTCCACCCTCGCTCGCATTACGATCGCGGCACTGCTTGATAGCGGCAGCCGCGCCTGATATCCGCGCCCAGCAGGCGCCGCTGCAGGACAAGCCGTTTGCCGAACACAAGATCGTGCTGCAGCTCTCCGACAACGATCCGAAGAAACAGGGTCTTGTGATCAGCGTCGCCAACAACCTCATGAAATTCTACGACCCTGACAAGGTCGCGGTCGAGATCGTAGCGTTCGGTCCGGGCATCGATCTGCTGCGTCCGGAAAATCCCAACCGCAAGCTGGTCGAGAGCCTTGTCGCACAAGGCGCGCGCGTCGATATCTGCCTCAACACCGTCGATACGCTCGAGCGCGACACCGGCAAGCGGCCGGAATACATTTCCGCGGCGACACCGGTTCAGGTCGGCGTCGCGCAGATTCTGTTGCTGACCGAAAACGGGTATACATTGGTGCGCCCCTAGAGCATCCGGAAAAGCCACCATCGTACCGTCGGGCGTGGTACGGTTGACGGAATTGCAGGAACAAGGCCGGAGTTACGTCCGGCCGTAATGTGATAAGATCGGGAATCCATTTTCAGCGGTACTCGCCATGATCTTTCGTCAGCTCTTCGACAGCGTTTCCGGCACCTACAGCTACCTGCTCGCCAGCCGGCCCGGCGGCGAGGCAATGATCCTCGATCCCGTGCTGGAAAAGGCCGACCGCTATTGCAAATTGCTGCAGGAGCTTGATCTGCGGCTGGTCAAGGCGGTCGACACCCATCTGCACGCCGACCATGTCACCGGGTTGGGCGAGCTGCGCGACCGCACCCAGTGCATCACCATCATGGGCGAGCAGAGCAAGGCCGACGTGGTGTCGATGCGGGTTTCCGACGGCGACAAGGTGATGATCGAGGGTCTCAGCCTCGACGTCATGTACACGCCCGGCCACACCGACGATTCCTATAGCTATTTGATGGGCGACCGCGTCTTCACCGGCGATACGCTGCTGATCCGCGGCACTGGCCGCACCGACTTCCAGAACGGCAGCGCGCGGGCGCAATATGATTCGATCTTCAACCGGCTCCTGAAACTGCCGGACGAAACCATGGTATTCCCGGCCCATGACTACAAGGGCGACACGGTTTCGACCATCGGCGAGGAGAAGCGCTACAACCCGCGTCTGCAAGTGCGCGGGATCGACGAATATGTCGAGCTGATGAACAATCTCAATCTGCCGAATCCGAAACTGATGGATGTGGTGTTGCCCGCCAACATGCATGTCGGCCTGCATCAGGATGAACTCGCCAAGCAGGGGCTTTCGCTGAGCGCCCGCGACGCCATCGAAAGTCTGGGACGTCCCGATATCCTGCTGGTCGACCTGCGCGAGAACAGCGAACGCGCCAAGCACGGTATGCTGTCAGGCGCGCTGCACGCGCCCTACCCCGGCATCTGCGAAAGCTTGCAGCCGGGCGGCATGCTGCGCGAAGTGGCCGCCGCCACCGGCCGCCGCGTGGTGTTCTTCTGCGCCTTCGGCGAACGCTCGGCGATGGCGGTTGCCGCCGCCAAGAATGCGGGCCTGGTCAACACCGCCCATATCGAGGGCGGCATGGATGCGTGGAAGAAGGCGGGCGGGCCGGTGATGCACGGGTAGCTGTCGTCCCGGCGAACGCAGGGACGACGGAAGAGTGTTGTTACCGGCTGACCCGCTTCAATTCCGCGGTCAGCACGTCCAGCGCCTCCGCCAGCATCACGCCGCCGCATACGGTCAGCCGCTCCGGAATCACGATGCGTTTTTCCGGCGGATAGAAACGCTCCAGCGCCGGATGCAACAGGAACGCGCGGCCGTCATCTTCGGCGCGGTCGCCGGCCTCCGACACCAGGATAAAATCCGGCTTCAGGCTGATGATCGCTTCCAGCGAAGCAAATCCGCCAAAGGCGACGCCGAGTTCGCCGGCCGGATTGAGCAAGCCGGTTTCGGTCAGGAGCGAACTGACCAGACTGTCACGGCCGGAGACCCAGCCGCGGCGCGACAGCGGCAGCACGCGATAATGCTTGTCGGTTGCGGCCTGACGCGCGCGGGCGATTGCGGCATCGAGCCGGGCGATCTCGGCGCGCGCACGATCCGGATGCTGCACGACCTCACCCATCTCGCGGATCTGGTCCTTCACCTCGTCGAGCGTGCGCGGCACCGTGAACTCGGCGAGATGCAGCCCGTTCGCCTTCAATAATTCCCGCGTCGAGCGCTTGTCGAACAGGCTGGCGACGACGATGTCGGGCTTTGCCACCAAAACGTCTTCCGCCCCACCCGACAGCACCGGATAGCGGCGCGCGCGATCGGCCGCCCAGGATTGCCAACCATCGCGCGAGAACCGGCTGAGTCCAAGGATTTGTTCGGGATCGGCCAGCGTCAGCAGCAACTGATCGCTGCAGACATTCATCGAGACGATGCGCGGCAGATTGGCGGCCGACAATGCGCCCGGCAGCGCCAGCGTAGCGACCACCACCAGCGATTGAACAAGCCGCTGTCATTCACAAATCTGCCCAGGGCACGATCACGGCCTCGCGCTGATATTCCGCGCGATAGGCGCTGATCCGGAACACATCCGCCATCACCTGCTCCGACAATGCTTCCGCCGGCCCGCCCTGCGACACCAGGCGGCCCTCGGAGAGCACCAGCACATGATCGGCAAATCGTGCGGCCAATCCCAGATCGTGCGTCACCACGATCACGAGCACGCCCTTGTCGGCGGTGACGCGCAGATTCTTCATGACATCGATCTGGTGCCGCGGATCGAGCGAGGCGGTCGGCTCGTCGGCGAGGATGACCGGCGCTTCCACCGCCAGCACGCGCGCCAGCGCGACGCGGCTGCGCTCGCCGCCGGAAAGCTCGGTGACGCGGCGTTCCGCGAATTCCATGACATCGACCGCCTGCATCGCCCGCAGTACGGCCTCGGTATCCTTCGGCGACAGCCGCGCCGGATCGGTCGCGCCATGCGGATAGCGGCCGAGCGCCACGATATCGCGCGCCGGCAGCGGCCAGTGCACGATGTGGCCTTGCGGCAGATAGGCAAAACGCTTTGCCCGCTCGCGCAGCGGCAGCGACGACAAGGCGTCGCCGCCGATGTGGATCGCGCCGTCGGACGGCAGCAGTCCCGCGAGCGCGCGCAGCAGCGTGGTTTTGCCGGCGCCGTTCGGACCGACCAGCGCGACCAGATGACCGGATGACAGCGACAGCGAGATATCGCGCAGCACAGTTCGGCCGGCCAGCGTCACGCTCAGATTTTGCGCAGTGAGCAGCGTCATGCGACACCTCCGCTGAGTGCGCGACGTTCGCGCATGATCAGATAGAGGAAGAACGGCACGCCGATGATCGAGGTCAGCACACCGACCTTGATATCTGATGTCGAGGGGATGATGCGCACGGCGATATCGGCGGCAAGCAGCAGCGCGGAGCCCGCCAGCGCGCTCGGCAGCAACAGCCGCGCGGGGTCGTGGCCGATCAGGGGCCGTATCAGATGCGGCGCGACCAGGCCGATGAAGCCGATGGTGCCTGACACCGCGACCGCGCCGCCGACGCCGAGCGCTACCCCCGCGATCACGAACAGCCGCAACCGCCCGACATCGACACCGAGGCTTTGTGCGGCTTCCTCGCCCAGGCTCAGCGCGCGGAAGGCGTTGCGCTGGCTGAACAGGATGATCGCGCCCACCACGATAAACGGCAGCGCCAGCGCGACGTGCTGAAAACTGCGGTCTTCGAGCGAGCCCAGCAGCCAGAATGCGATTTCCAGCACCACAAAGGGATTGCTGGAGAGATTCATCACCAGCGCCGTCGCCGCCCCTGCAAGGCTCGAAATCGCCAGCCCCGCCAGAATCAGGATCAACAGCCCGGCGTTACGGCCGGCGATCGTCAGCAGCACAAACACCGAGCCGAACGCTGCGATAATGGCCGCCACCGGCAGCGCGTAGGAGCGCACATCGGCCAGTCCCAGCGCGATCACCAGCACCGCGCCGAACGCTGCCGATTGCGGCGCGCCGAACAGCGAGGGCGAAGCCAGCGGGTTGCGCAACAGGCCCTGCAGCGACGCGCCGGACAATCCCAGGATCGCACCGATTGCGAGCGCCAGCAGCGTCCGCGGCAAGCGGATTTCGCGGACGATCACCTGCGACACGTCGCTGCCGCCGCCAAACAGGGCTTCGATGACGGTTACCGGCGACAGCCGCACCGGGCCGATGCCGAGCGAGATCAGTACCAGCAGCACTACAAGCGCGGCCAACGCCGCGGTCACGCCGATGCGGCGGCGCGCGGCATCCTCGTTTGTCGCGGTTGCAGTCTGAACACTCATGGATCGTCCCAAAAAGACAGTCTTGTCGCTGCCGGCTCAGGCAACTCCGCTCAGGCAACCCTGCTCATGCGACAAAAAAGACGCACTCGTCCAGTCAGGACTGCAGGCGTCACCTGATGGGATTGACTCTGTTCTTGTCAAACTTCTACCATAATTTCTGACGGTTCCCTGTTCGGGGATCAAAAGGGAATGCGGTGCGGGGAAATTCCCCAATTCCGCGGCTGCCCCCGCAACTGTAAGCGGTGAATCTTTCGTCATAGGCCACTGGGAATCTCGGTCCTGGGAAGGCGACGAAAGGTTACGACCCGCAAGCCAGGAGACCTGCCGTCAGCCGTGGTCACACGCGAAGATGTCGGTCGGGGAGTACAGGCATTAGCTTCACCAATGCTGCTCTAGGCAATGGTGAGACTTGGTTCGCTGTGACGTGCCACTGACGTCATACCGAGGCCATAACCATGTCTTCCTCCGTCCCTGCCACGAAGCGGCGCCGCCGTCTCTGGCTGGCTTCCACCATCCTCGCGCCGATCGTATCGCTGGGCATCTCCGCCGCGCACGCGCAGCAATCCGCTTCGCCGAACCTGCTGCCGCCCGTAGATGTCGAAGCGCCACCGGATAAAAGCAAGCCGCGCTCGACGCCGGCCCCCAATCGGGCCGCCGAATCGCGCCGCGCCGTTCCCACCACGCAACAGGCGCCTGCGGATGCCCAGCAAGCGGGTACGTCGGGCAAAGACCAGACCCTCGTGGTCAGTCCGACGGGAACTGTAACCCCGATCGACCAGATCGCCAGTTCGGTCACCGTCATCACCGCCAAGGACATCGAGCGCGATCAGCGCCGCACCCTGCCGGATGCGCTGTCCACCGTTCCCGGACTCAATGTCGTCCAAAGCGGCGGGCCGGGCGGGCAAACCTCTATCTTCATGCGCGGCACCAACTCAAACCACACCAAGGTCCTGATCGACGGCATCGATGCCAGCGATCCCAGCAACCCCAACCGTACCTTCGACATTGGACAAATGCTTACATCGGATATTCAGCAGATCGAGGTGCTGCGCGGCCCGCAAAGCGGACTCTACGGCGCAGACGCACTTGGCGGCGTGATTTCGATCATCACCAAGAAGGGCGAAGGCCCGCCGCGCGCGACGGGCTCAATCGAAGGCGGCTCGTTCGGAACCTTCAATCAGACTGCGGCTCTCAGCGGTGCGCAGGATCGGATCAACTACTCCTTCAACGTCGCGCATTTCCGCGCCACGGACGTGCCGGTGACGCCACTGGAACTGCTGCCACCCGGGCAAAAAGCGATCGGCAACAACTACGACAACATGACTTATTCGACCAAGCTGGGCGCGGATGTCAGCGAAAATCTCACGCTTAACGCGGTCGCCCGCTACACCGACGCGACCCTGCGCTTCACCGGCGACACATTCGACCCGGTGACGTTCGCAAGCTTCCCCGCGGCCGCGCAGAGCACGCAAATAGTACATCAACTCAACACGCGCGGAGAGGCCGTCTGGTCGGTGTTCGATGGCCGCATCAAGAACTACTTCGGTGTCAACTACACCAATAACTGGAATTACAACATCTCGCCCGGCGACCCCGCCGCTGCGATTACCACCGGCGACCGATTGCAATACGACTGGCACAGCGTCACCCAGCTGACGCCGTACCACACGGTTGTCATCGGCGCGGAGCAGCAGACCGAAACGCTGCAGACCTCGACCGTATCGGCGCAGAACGTCAACAAAGCCGGCTATGTCGAATTGCAATCGCAATTCGCGAACCGCCTGTTCCTGGTCGAGAATATCCGGCAGGACGACAACGACCAATTCGGCGAACATCCGACCTACCGGCTGGCGCCTGCGTTGATCGTGCCGTTTACGGAAACCAAGCTCAAGGCGAGCTACGGCACCGGCTTCAAGGCGCCGACGCTAAATCAGTTGTTCGTCAACTTTCCGGCCTTCTTCTTTTTCGCCAACCCGAATCTGAAGCCGGAAGAAAGCACGGGCTATGACGCCGGATTTGAACAGCCTCTGTTCAACGATCGGTTGCGCTTCGGATCGACGTACTTTCACAACAACATCCAGAATCTGATCCAGAGCGTATCTGATCCCGTCACATTCAGCAGCACGCTTGCCAATATCGGCCACGCGACGACGGAAGGTACCGAAAGCTTTGTATCGGCCAGGATCACCGATCGCGTGCGAGTCCGCGCCGATTACACCTTTACCCGCGCCGTCGATACCGATGCCGGACTCGAACTGCTCCGGCGCCCCAAGGAGAAATGGAGCGCCAATGTCATCTGGAATCCGATCGATCCGTTGACGTTGTCTGCAACGCTGCTGCACATTGGCAGCTTCGTCGATGCCAGCCGCGACTTCAGCATCCCGCGCCTGCTGGCGCCGGGTTATACCCTGCTCCATCTGGCCGCCGAGTACGTGGTCACCGACCAGCTCAAGGTCTTCGGCCGCGTCGATAATGCGACCAATGCGCACTATCAAAATCCAACCGGATTCCTGCAGCCGGGCCTCGGCGTCTTTGGCGGCATCCGCGTCGCGAATTATGGCGTGAACTGACGCCGAACGCTGGCACAGCCAATCCGCGTTGCGGCCGCGACCTGCTTGTCCTGACCTGACAAGGCAGTATTCTCTCCCGCGCAACGCCGGAGAGAATACTGGTTCATGTCCAAGACAATTCTGCAATTCAGGCGGCCGTGAGCGCCGCGATCGACTTGGTGCGGCGGGAAATAGCCAATCCCGACACGCAATGGAGTCTCGGCACGTTCGGCGCCATCGCCGAGTTTGCGCGCGACTGCGACGAGCCCGTGCATCTCAGCCAATCGGCCGACGCCGTTTCGGCGGTGACGGCGCGTGGCGGCATTGCACTTACGCCGCATCAGGGCATCCGGCCGTTCGCCTCTGAAAGCACCACCAAATCAGGCTGGAATCAGCGCATCGCGCTTTGCCTGCCGGCCGAGGATTGTGCGATGAACCGCCGCAGCGCGTTGACCGAACTTGGCCCCGATCGCGATGCGCTGCGCCCGGAAGATCGCGGCTCCATCCTGTTCGATCTTGGCCTCGGAGCGCTGCAGGCGGATTTCTGCGTGCGCATCGGCGACCCGAACCTGGCTACGCGCTTGCGCGAGCTTACCGGCCGCGCGGTGTTCCAGCATGGCAATCCCGCGATGGGGATGATACTGGCCGCCAATCCACCCCGCGTCTTCATCAGCCGGCTCGGCCGCATCGAGGTCTATCAGCCGATCCCGCCGCCGACCGGCAAGAGCCCGGAGGGGCCGCACACGCATGTGCTGCCAAAACTGCTGCGGAGCGGCCGAACCCATCCTGCCACCGAGCCCATTCCGGATGGCTGGATACCCTGCGCGCATATCTATCCGCCGCATCCGGCCCGCGACGGCATGGGCGAACCCCGGCCATTCGATGCGGCGCGTTACCGTTCGTTTCAGCTGACGATGGAGAGTTGCGGCGATCCCAAAACACTCGCCATCAAACGGCGCGTCGCGGAGGCGGTGCTTGCCGGGGAGCCGCCGTCGGCGATCGCCGGCGACCGCCACGGCCGCGCCAGCATCCGCATTGCGCTGCGGCAGATGAAGGCCGAGGGACACGAGGGCGCGGCACTGGGCGCCTGGCTTGCCCATTTCGACCAGGGCAGCCCCGAAGACGGCGATGACGACGCCAACCTTCACCATGAAGGTTGATTCCGCCCGATAACGTGCCGTTTTGGCCCGAAAAGACCACCCTCTGACGTCGGATCCATGGTATTAAAGCCATCAAACGCACGACGATATTCGCTGCGATTTCAGAGGTATGTGATGAACGATGAGCCGAAAAGTGCCGCCGAAATGAAAGAGATTCGGCTGCATCGGAAGCGCACCCAGGAAGTCGAAGGCATCAAGGCGATGGCCGACATCGCTGCCGCCGACATCGCCATCCGCAAGCGCACCGAGAAGCTGCGCGCGCTGCGTCTGGCAAAGGAAGCCGCCGACCGGGAAAATCCGCCGGAGCCGAAGGCCAAGCCAAAAGCCGCCAAGAAGGCTGCGAAGAAGGGCTGATCTGACATGACCAAAGAGGATCGCGACCGCGCACAGGCACGGCTCGATAAGGCAACTCGCGCAGCCCAGGACGCGCGCAGCGGCAAGGCTGATCGGGACGCCGCCAGCAAGGCGGTACTCGACAATATGGCGAAGCTGAAAGCGTTACGGCTCGCTCGCGAAGCGGCCGCACCGCCGCCGCCCGTCACGCTCAAAAAAGCGCGCCCAAAGCCGAAGAAGCCCGGCGAGAAAGGCCCGGCATTGGGCGATTGGCTGGCGAGCCAGCAAAGCGGCGGCCGCCGCACCTGAGTTCTCAGTCTTGAATTTCAGATCTTGAATGTGAGTGCTGCGGTCCTGATTGCGTCAGGACCGCAGCATCATCTCCGTTACGCCGGCGCCGGCCACTCGATCATCGATCGCGTCTTGGTCTCGGCATCGTAGACCTGCACCTGAAGCATCTGGAATTTGTTCTTCAGCGCCATGCCCGCCTCTTCGGCGGCTTCGACGGTTGCGTGATGCGACTTGAAATGACCGTCCACCACCAGCGAGTATCCGCTGGTCGGTGCCTTGTCGGCGCGAATGATTTTCCGAGGCTGTTCTTCGGCCTCGATGTGCTGCGGCTTCTTCATATTGGCTCCGTGTTGCGGCCGTTTCGAATCGAAATCGGCAAAAGGCAGGAAAGTTGGTCTGACGGATGTTATGGTGACTGTCAAAGTCGGTTAGATTGAGGTGAACGCGGCGGCCGATCCGGCGAAAAGGGAACGATATGGGCGGAACTGGCAGGAAGAGCGATCCCCCGAAGCAGGACAACGAGAAGCCGAAGAAGCCGAAACCCGCGCAGGTCGAGGACGAAGACTACGAGGACGGCGACATCGCCACGCCAAAGCGCGACCGCCACGGCAATGACGATGAGCCGTTATAGCGCAGCGAAGATCCCGTAGGGTGGGCAAAGCGAAGCGTGCCCACCAACTATGATCACGATCTGAGAAGTATGGTGGCACGGCGCAAGGGCGCCTTTGCCCACCCTACGCTTCCTAATGAAAATCCTCCCTCTCGATCATCCGGATACTCCCGAGATCGAGCAGATGCGCACTGAAGCCGCCGCGCGCCAGTTTCAGCGCGAACTTCGGTGACGCCAGCAGCAAGCTCGCCGTGATCGTCAGCGGCACGGCACTGACCCAGTCGAGCCGTACCGGTGTGAGTTCTTCGCTACTGCCAGCGTAAGGTCCGCTGCTGGTCGCAAGACGCCAGCACTCCCGCAAAATATCGAGTCGCGTTCCCTCGCGCGATCCGCTTCCCAATAGCGCCTGCATTGCCAGATGCGTCAGCACACCCGCCCGGCTCTCCGGCAACGCCGCCGGCGTCTCGCCTTGCGAGACACCGAGCAACAATCCAACCAGATCGGCACCCGAGCGATACGCATTCATCGGTTCGACCAGCCGCGGATTGCAATCGATCAGAAGCGGCGGCGTGTTGTCGTAGGGCATGATGGTATCGACCGACAGCGCGCCGTGCCAGTCGAGTTGCCGTCCGATCCTTTCGAGATAAGCGCGCACGGCAGGTCGGCTCACACTCTGCTTGATCGCTTCTCCGCCACCGATACCGGCGGCGACCTGCCGGTAGGCATGGAAACCGATCAATTGACCGCGGCAAAATACCGACTGCGCCTTCTCGGTCGTCCCCGCGATGAGATCCTGCGCCAATACTTCATCGGCGAAAGCGTCGCTGGCGCTGAGTTCTTGCAGCGCGCTTTCGAGATCGTCCCCGTTGCGCACAAACCAGATGCCGCGGCTCGCAGTGCCGACCGACGTCTTGATGACGGACGGAAAGCGGACGGCATCGCGCAGTTCATCGACGGATTTCACGATCCGCGTCGGCGGCTGCGGCAGACCCAATCGATCGAGCAGCCGGCTGAACCCGGCCTTGCTGTGCGCGGCGCGATAGGCATCGAAACCCGGCAGCGCCAAGCCTGCGCGCCCCTCCAATCGCTCGCGCACCCGCGCAAACAGAAATCCCTGTTCATGCGTCGGCAGCAACACGTCGAAACGACCGTTCGACAACAACTTCTCGACAAAGGCCAAGAACCCCGCCGGATCGGTGCGCAGCCCCGGACAATGATGGAATTTCCGAACGAAGCGCGAGTACCGCGCAAGGCACCAAAGCGAGGGATCGCAGACCTCGACGTGATGGCCCGACAGGCCGAGAATCGTGATGGCTTCCCGTGCGGACGTGCTGGAACCCTCGGAGACGAGCACCCGGAGCGGCTTTGCGGGATGATCAATCATGTCCAATCATTGCTGCATCCCCTGCCCTTGTCGCTGATCTTAATGACGCATTTGCTGTCTCCGCCACGCCTCGCCGGGGCAGCCATGCAGCGGAATTCATGGACAAATAACCCCTAGCCTATATTTTCGGCGGGCCTTTACCGGGCCTTACTAGGCCGCATTTTTTAAAACGGGGTTTGGAATAGAAATGGTCGACGTTCTGGCCGCACCGCAACAAGCGAAAGCCGACAGTTCGCTGCGAACGCTCGTGGCGATCTCGATCGCCCATTGGGTCAGCCATTTCCATCTGTTCGTGCTGCCGATGCTGTTTCCGTTCCTGAAAGAACAACTCGGCGTCGGCTATATCGAGCTTGGTTTCGCACTGACCGTTTTCGGCGTGGTCTCCGGCCTGACGCAAGCGCCGATCGGCTATCTCGCCGACCATATCGGCGCGCGCAAGGTTCTCTTGATCGGCCTTACCGTCGGCGGCCTGGCGCTGATCATGCTCGGCATGCATCTGAGCTACCCCTGGCTGATCGCGAGCGCCGCGCTGCTCGGGCTAGCCAACAGCGTCTATCACCCCGCCGACTATGCGATCCTGTCGGCGCATATGGATGTACGGCGGATGGGCCGCGCGTTTTCGATCCACACGTTTGCGGGTTTCCTCGGCGGCGCGGTCGCGCCGGTCATCATGGCTTCGCTGGTGGCTGTGGTCGGCGGCCTTGGCGCGCTGATCGTTGCCGGTGCAGTGGGTCCGCTGGTGGCGCTGCTGCTGATCGTCGTCGGCATTCCCGATGCGAGCTCGGCCGATCGCAAGGCCGATGGCGCGTCGGCACCGCGGCAAAGCGTGATTACGCCGGCCATCATCATGCTGACGTTCTTCTTCATGCTGCTGGGCCTGTCGAACGCGGGCATCAGCAATTTCGGCATCGTCGCGCTGATGAGCGGCTATGACGTGACATTCTCCGCCGCCAATATCGCGCTGACGGCATTTCTCGGCGCCAGTGCGGCCGGCGTGCTGGCCGGCGGCTATCTTGCCGATCGCACGCAGCGTCACGGACAGGTCGCCGCCGCCTGCTTTGCGATCAACGCGGTCATCATCCTGGTGATTGCGACGATCAGTCTGCCGTCCGTGGTGTTGACAATTGCCATGGGCGTTGCGGGATTTCTCGGCGGCGTGATCGCGCCTTCCCGCGATATGCTGGTGCGCAACGCGGCGCCTCCGGGCGCGGCCGGCCGTGCCTTCGGCATCGTTTCCACCGGCTTCAATTTCAGCGGCATCCTCAGCCCGCTGCTCTATGGCTGGATCATGGACCAGAACATGCCGCATTGGGTGTTCGGCACTTCCGTCGCGTTCATGATCCTCACGGTCCTGCTGGCGCTGGTCACCGACCGCAAGCCGGCCGGCCGATCAAAAGGCCCGGTCACGGGGCTGGAACCTCAGTTCTGATTGGATCATGCCTCGCGCGAAAACGCCCTGATGCATTCCTGAGCTTCATCTCCGGCAGTTGACAGTATCCGGGTACAACCCATGATGCCCCCAACAAAACCAGCCACGGGATGAATCGCCATGACCTCAACCCCCGATCTCGTAATCCGCGGCGGCAACATTGCCGACGGCAAGGGCGGCGACCTCTACGAGGCCGATGTCGCGATCACGGGCGGCCGCATCACCGAAGTCGGCAAGGTATCGGCTAAGGGCAAGGAAGAGATCGACGCCAAGGGCAAACTGGTCGCTCCCGGCTTTGTCGACGTTCACACCCATTACGACGGCCAGGTTACCTGGAGCCAGGACATCACGCCCTCCTCACAGAACGGCGTCACCACGGCTATCATGGGCAATTGCGGTGTCGGTTTCGCGCCATGCCGTCCGAGCGACCATGTCAGGCTGATCCAGTTGATGGAAGGCGTCGAGGATATTCCCGAGCCGGTGCTGAGCGCCGGCATTCCCTGGGCCTGGGAAAGCTTCCCGGAATACATGGAATGGCTGTCGAAGCGGAGCTTCGACATGGATGTCGGCGCGCAACTGCCGCACGCAGCACTCCGTGTCTACGTGATGGGCGAACGCGGCGCGCGCCGCGATCCCTCCACGCCCGAAGACAACAAAGCCATGGCAGCCTTGGCGGGAGATGCGGTGCGCGCCGGCGCGCTCGGCTTCTCGACCTCGCGCACGCTGAACCACCGCACTTCGACCGGCGATTTCACGCCCACTTTAAAGGCCGGTGAGGATGAACTGACCGCGATCGCCGCCGCCATGCACAGCCAGGGCCGCAGCGTATTGCAGTTCGTGCTCGATCTCTCCACCATCAACGAAGATCTGCCGATGATGCTGCGGGTGGCCGAAAACACCAGGATTCCGGTCACGTTCTCGATCACGCAGAACGACAAGGCGCCGCAGCGTTGGCGCCAGACGTTCGACACCATCCGCGATGCCTCCGCACGCGGCCTGTCGATCACCGCCCAGATCGCCGCCCGCCCGGTCGGGCTGATGCTCGGGCTGGAATTGTCGCGCAATCCGTTCCAGACCCATCCGAGCTACAACGCGATCGCCAAATTGCCGCTGGCCGAGCGGCTGGCGCGCCTGCGCCAGCCCGAAGTGCGCGCCGCGATCCTCAGCGAGCACGCCACCGCAACCGACGATCCGCTGTTCTTCCGGCCGAACTACGACAAGATGTATCTGCTCGGTAATCCCCCGGATTACGAACAGCCGCCGGAAAATACCCTGGGCGCGCAAGCCCGCCGTCAGGGCGTACAGCCCGAAGGGCTCGCTTATGATGCGATGCTGACCGACGATGGTCGCGGTATGCTCTACGTGCCGTTCCTCAATTACGCCGACGGCAATCTCGACGCGACCCGCGAGATGTTGCGCGATCCCAATTCCGTTCCGGGCCTGAGCGACGGCGGCGCGCATTGCGGCATCATCTGCGACGCCAGCTTCCCGACCTATCTGCTGACGCACTGGACGCGCGACCGCACCCGCGGCGAAAAACTCTCGATCCCGTTCGTGGTGGCGGCGCAGTCACGCAAGACCGCGCTGTCGGTAGGCCTCTACGATCGCGGCGTGATCGCGCCGGGCTTCAAGGCCGACGTCAACGTGATCGACTACGACCGGCTGCATCTGCATCCGCCGAAAGTGCATTACGACCTTCCGGTCGGCGGCCGCCGCCTGATGCAACAGGTCGACGGTTACGACGCCACCATCGTCTCCGGCGTGGTGACCCAGCGCGGCGGCAAGGCCACCGGCGCGCGCCCCGGCAAGCTCGTGCGCGGCACGCAGGGCAACAAGTCCGAGTTCGGTGCCGCGGCGAGTTAGCCGCGCGCCTCAACACATTCGGTATCGTCGCCGCTATTCGAACACGGCATCGGCGCGTGCGAGTAGCGACGGCGGCAAACTCAGCCCGAGCGCCTTGGCTGTTTTGAGATTGATGACCAGTTCGTATTTGGTCGGCGCCTGCACCGGCAATTCAGCCGGTTTCTCTCCCCGCAGAATCCGATTGACATAATTGGCCGCGCGCCGGTGTTGGTCGACCCAATCGCTGCCATAGGAGACCAGACCGCCGTCGCCGACGAATTGGCGCTCGAAATAGACCGCGGGCAGTTTGTACTGGGCCGCAAGTCTTACGATCAGCTCGCGATGGACCACGGACAACGCACTCGCCGTCACGATCAGGCCGCCATTTGCCGAGCGAGCGAAATCTGCAATGCGGCGTTCGATCTCGGCCGGATCACGGGCGTTGACCGGCCTCAGCTCCACTCCGAATGACGGCGCAACGGATTGAATGACGGCAAACTGGCCAATCCCCGGTGGGATGGCGGGATCCCAGACGACGGCGGCACGGTTCAGATCCGGCGCGATCTGCTTGAGCAACTCCAGCCATTTTCCACTGAGACTATATTCGAACTGCATAAAGCCGGTGGCGTTGCCACCCGGTCTGGACAGGCTGTCGACAAAGCCGGAGCCGACGGGATCGGGAACGACTACGAATACGATCGGCACGGTATGCGTCGCTTGAAGCAGCGCCCCCAGGGATGTGCCGCCGGCTGCGAAAATGACGTCCGGCGCCAGCCCGGCCAATTCGGTAGCGTATTTGCGCAGGTCGTCGGCACTGCCTGCAGCCCATCGGTACTCCATCTTGAGATTGCCGCCGACCGTCCAGCCCGACTGCTGCAACCCCTGAAGAAGTGCCGCGATGCGAATCCTGCCGTTCGGATCGTCCGCGGCTACGCCTGCGAGGACACCGATCCGTCGCATCCCGCCCGCTTGCTGGGCGCGCACGGCCAGTGGCCATGCGGTCGTCGCCGCCGCGCCGCCGAGAGCGGCGATGAATTCGCGCCGTCGCATACGACCCTCTGGGAAACGTGCCCCTCTGGGAAACGTTGTTCCGCTCAGTCTAGCATTTTGGCGCCGCGCGGCGAGTGCCAGTTTCAGGTCTCACGAACTGGCAGCGGCGAGCTTGCGGGTTGGCGCAACACATTCGATGTCGTCCGGCCTACGCGAGGACGACGAGAGAGCTATTACTCTCTCACCTCACGCGAATTTCGGCTGCACCGGTTGCTCGCCCGTCAACCGCGCGCGCTCGGTATTGGGCCAGAGCAGCAGAAGGCCGAGCAAACCCGAAGCGACCAGAATCACTGCGTTGATGGTGAAGCCGGTCATGTAGCCGTCGAGCGGCACGGCGGCGCGCTGGATCACGCTGCCCATCACCGTCGGCGCCAGGATGCCGGCCAGTGTATAGATCGCGGCATAGATCGAGATGACAGCGCCGCGCTGCGACACCGGAGCGAACTCGCCGATCATCGGCGGGCACACCACATAGATCGATCCGCATAATCCGGACCCAACCACGAGCAGGCCGATCATCAGACCGCCAGGCGCGATATAGGGCAGCGTCGCAAGAATCAGGCCGCCGAGAATCAATGGGCTTGCACCCAGCACCCCGCGCGCACCGCGGGTGGTATAGCCACGCGCCAGCATCACCTGCGAAATCCAGCCGGTGAGCAGCACGATCGTGGCGCCGAACACCCAGGGCAGGATCGAAATCCAGCCGGCATCCTTTTGCGAGAAGCCTAACCCCTTGACAATGAACGGTGTGAACCAGGTCAGGCCGAGCGACAGCGCCCAATAGGCGCCGAAGGTCGCAGCACAACAGCCGATGAAAGTTCGCGAGGTCAGCAACTGAAAGTATGGAATCCGCTGCTCGTTGGCGGCCATCGCGACCGTCTGCACCAGCGGCCCTTCCTTGCCCATGACCAACCACGCCGCGGTCCACATCAACCCGACGATTCCGAGCGCGCCGAAAGCATAGTGCCAGCTATGATTGACGATAATCCAGTTCAACGCCGGCACCGCGAGGATGACGCCGAAGGCTGAGCCCTGCGACAGAATTGCGGTGGGCAGCGTGCGCTTCTCGTCAGGAAACCATTTGTAGATCGCATGCGCCGCCACGGAGAATGCCGGGCCCTCGCCGGCACCGAGGATGATGCGGCAGATCAGGAGCGTGGTGAAACTGACGGTGCCGACCATCGGAAACTGCGCCAGCGACCATATCACCGCCATCGCGAGCAGGACCCAGCGGGTGTCAATGCGATTGACGATGAAGCCGACGACAATGGCCGAGATCGAAAACAGGAAGAAAAATGAGGAGCCGAGCAAGCCGAACTGCTCCGGCTCGAGTTTCATATCGTCCATGATCGGCGCGCCGGCGAGGCCCACCACGATCTTGTCGGCGAAGTTTACCAGCATGAACAGAAACAGGAGAAACGTAATTTTCCACGCACCCTTGGGCGTCGGTTCTGTGGTCATGACTGGTTTCCCCGTTTTGTCATTGCCAGCTCTGCATCCGCGTAGGTGGATGCTAGCCACGGGTTCCCGAGCAACGCAACTAGGCATTTTGGCAAGACCGCGTGCGCGGCTTGAGATCACGATCCCGTCGTCGCAGGATTGAGACCGTGATCTGATACCGCTGGCCTGATATGTTGCCGGAAACAAGGGGAATGCTCATGGTCAGAACGGTATATCGGCGTGCGAATTTCATCGGCGCGCTTGCTTGTCTTGCAATGTTCGCCGCAACAGGCGCGCCGGCACAGGACGCCAGCACGCCGGACACCAAGACGCCGGACTATGAGGCGATCGTCGCCTCTCCCGACCGGGCGGATGCCGACCGGCAGACCGACCAGCGCCGCCAACCTGCAAAAATGCTGGCCTTCACCGGAGTCAAGACCGGGATGAAGGTATTGGATATGGAGGCCGGGGCCGGCTATTCCACCGAACTGCTGGCGCGATCGGTCGGCCCCTCGGGCGTCGTCTACGCACAGGATTCCGCCGCCGTGATCGAACGCTTCGTGAAGGACAAGTTCGATATCCGCGCCCAAAAACCTGCGATGAAAAACGTCGTGCATGTGATCCGCGATTTCGACGACCCGATCCCGCCCGATGTTTCGGGGCTCGACCTCATCACCTTCTTTTTCGCCTATCACGACGTCACCTATATGCAGGTCGATCGCTCCGTGATGAACAAGAAGATGTTCGCGGCGCTCAAGCCCGGTGGCTTTCTCGTCATCGCCGATCACTCCGCCAAACCGGGCGATGGCGTCAGCGTTGCCAAGACCCTGCATCGCATCGAGGAGAGCACGCTGCGGCAGGAAATCGAGGCTGCCGGTTTCAAGCTCGTGGCCGAAGGCGACTTCCTGCGCCATCCCGAAGATCCCCGTGAAGCGGCGGTGTTCCGGCCGCAGGTACCGACCGACGAGTTCGTACTGAAATACCAGAAGCCGCTGTGAGGCATCGCCATATCAGCGCATGACCAACGGCAACCCCATCGTGCTCCGTGTCACCGGCCTGACCAAGAGTTACCGAGCCGCCGGCGAAGCGGTCGCGGTGCTGCGCGGGGTGAACCTGATCGTCGCAGCCGGCGAGAGCGTCGCACTTACAGGTGAATCCGGCAGCGGCAAGAGCACGCTTCTGCATCTGATCGCCGGCCTCGACGCCGCCGATGGCGGCGAGATCCGGCTGACCGATGCGCTGGTGTCCGAGCTGCCGGATTCGGCCCGCGCCGAATTGCGCCGCGACCGCCTCGGCCTGGTGTTTCAGCAATTCAATCTGATCCCAAGCCTTTCGGTCGAAGACAATCTCGCGTTTCAGTCGCGCATTGCAGGACGCCACGACGCTGCCTGGCATCGTGAGCTGGTGGAGCGTCTCGGGCTCGGCACTCTCCTGAAGCGCTATCCCGAGCAATTGTCGGGCGGCCAGCAACAGCGCGTCGCGATCGGCCGCGCGCTGGCGACGAAGCCGCTGCTGTTGCTGGCGGACGAGCCGACCGGCAATCTCGATGAGGCAACCGCGGACGAGGTGTTGGCGCTGGCCCGCGATCTGGTGGCGCGCAGCGGCTGCGGTTTCCTGATGGTGACCCATAGTGCGCGGCTGGCGGCGACACTCGACCGCCAGGTCAACCTCCACGCCGGGGTGGTCGCGTGAAGCGCGCGCTCTGGACGCTGGCGGTGCTGCTCAGCCATTGGCGGCGGCATCCGATGCAACTCGCGACCCTGCTGATCGGATTGATCTCGGCGACCGCGCTGTGGAGCGGCGTTCAGGCGCTCAACCAGCAAGCCCGCAACTCCTACGACCGCGCTGCGGCGACCTTTGGCGGCACGCGAACCGCGATGCTGGCCGGCCGCGACGGCGTGACCTTCCCGCAGCAATTTTTTGTCGATCTGCGCCGCGCCGGCTGGCCGGTGTCGCCCGTGCTCGAAGGACGAATCCAGATCGGCGGACGATCGTTCCGGTTGTTGGGGATCGAGCCGGTCACATTGCCGACCGAAGTCGGCAATGCGCCCACCATCGGAAGGGCCAACCTGCAATCCTTCATGACGCCCCCCGGCGAAATGCTGGTATCGCCGGAAACGCTTTCCGATCTCGGGCTGGCCGAAGGCGCGAGGCCTTCTGCCAACGGCGGTGCGCTGCTGCCGCCGCTTCGCCTGCAGCCGCAACTCGTGCCCGGTGTGCTGGTGGTCGATATCGGCATCGCGCAAGACCTGCTGAGAATGCCGGGACAGCTCTCGCGCCTGCTGATCGGCAAAACCAAGAGCGACGCCAAGGGCAAGCGCGCGCCGCTGGAGAGCGTCGTCGGAGACAAGCTTCACCTGATTGAGCCGAACGCCGAAAGCGACCTCGAGCGGCTCACCGACAGTTTTCATCTCAACCTGACTGCGTTCGGCCTGCTGTCGTTCTTTGTCGGCCTGTTCATCGTCAATTCGGCGATTGGCCTGGCCTTCGAGCAACGCCTGCCGATGTTGCGCACCTTGCGCGCGTGCGGTGTCTCGGCGCGGATGCTGAATGTCGTGCTGGTGATCGAACTGGTGTCGCTGGCGCTGATTGCGGGACTGATCGGGCTTGTCTGCGGCTACTTCATCGCGGCAGCCCTGCTCCCCGACGTCGCCGCATCCTTGCGCGGACTTTATGGCGCGCAAATTCCGGGACAACTGACGCTGAAGGGCGAATGGTGGCTCGCGGGCATCGCCATCAGCATTTTGGGCGCACTGGCGGCTGCCACCGCGAGCCTGATCAAGGCGCTCCGCCTTCCGCTGTTGGCGGCAGCGCAGCCTTATGCCTGGCAACAAGCGCAGCGGCGCTGGCTGATATTTCAGAGCGCGTTGGCATTGGTAGTGTTCGCGACCGCCGGCGGATTGCTGTGGTTCGGCGATTTGCTGATCGCGGGCTTTGCCGTGCTCGCGGCCTTGATGCTGGGTGCGGCGCTGATCCTGCCGATGTTCCTGGAAATCGCGCTTTCGATCGGCCAGCGAAATGCAAAAAAGCCACTCAGCATCTGGTTCTGGGCCGACAGCCGCCAGCAGCTATCGGGATTGTCGCTGGCGCTGATGGCACTGCTGCTCGCGCTCGCGGTCAATGTCGGCGTTGGCACCATGGTCGAGAGCTTTAGCCGCACTTTCCTGGTGTGGCTCGACGGACGGCTCGCGGCGGATGTCTATGTCAGCGCCGCCAGCGACGCACAGGCGGCTGAAATCAAGACATGGCTGCGCGAACGTCCCGAGGTGGAAGCGATCCTGCCGGGCGGCCGCGCCGACACGCAGATGGCTGGCGTACCGATCGAGGTGTTGGGCCTGCCCGATCACTCGACCTATCGGGACAATTGGCCGCTGCTGCAATCCACGGGGAATGCCTGGAAAAAACTTCTTCCCGGCGACGCATGTTTTGTCAGCGAGCAATTGGCGCGGCGGCTGAATCTTGCCGTCGGCGACCACATTGAAGTTCCGGCGCCAGGTGGCAACTGGGCACTCGAAGTGGCCGGCATCTACGCCGATTACGGCAACCCCAAAGGCCAGATCGCGGTCAACTTCGCCGCCCTGACGCGGCGCTTCCCGGACATTCCGCTGACGCGGATGGGCTTGCGTGTAGCGCCGCCAAAAATTCCGGCGCTGGTGACCGCGTTGCAGGAAAAATTCGGACTCGACGATCGCAACGTCGCCGATCAGGCGACGATGAAGGCGGAGTCGAAACGAATATTCAACCGCACGTTCTCTGTCACCGCAGCGCTCAACGCTTTCACGCTCGGCGTCGCTGGCATTGCGCTATTGACCAGCCTCTTGACACTGAGCACTTCCCGCCTGCCGCAACTGGCGCCGCTATGGGCGATCGGCATCACGAGGCGACGTCTCGCCGCAATCGAGCTGTTGAAGACGATGTCGGTGGCGTTGATCACTGCGCTGCTCGCGCTTCCCTTGGGCCTGCTGGTGGCGTGGTGCCTGCTGGCGGTGGTGAACGTCAAGGCTTTTGGCTGGCGGCTGCCGTTTCATGTCTTCCCCTCGCAATTGCTGTGGTTGCTCGGCGTCGCGATGGCGGCGGCCCTCTGCGCGGCGGCGCTTCCCGTGGCCCGGCTGGCGCGCATGCAGCCCGCCCACCTGATCAGGATTTTTGCCAATGAGCGCTAGCGGCCTGATCACCCGCCGCGCCTTCGCGAGTGGCGCCCTCCTCTCGCCGTTCGTCGGCAAATCATTCGCGCAAGGCTTCGCCGGTCTCGGCGAAAGCGCGCAAGGGTTTGCTCCCGTGGTTCCCGGCAAGACATTTGCGTTTCCAGCCGATCATGGCCCGCATCCGCAGTTCCGCATCGAGTGGTGGTATGTGACGGCCAACCTCACTGACACAAACGGTGCCGCCTATGGCGCGCAATGGACGCTGTTTCGTCAGGCGATCGCAGCAGGCACTGAGCGCGAAGGCTGGGCCAACCAGCAGATCTGGCTCGGCCATGCCGCCGTCACCCGCGCCGACACGCACCGCTACACCGAAACGCTTGCGCGCGGCGGGGTCGGCCAGGCCGGCGTTGAGGCAAGCCCGTTCCGCGCCTGGATCGACGCCTGGGAAATGCGCGGGCTCGATGCGATGAACGCGGAAAACATCGCGCCGCTCGATCTCAACGCGTCCGGCGCCGATTTCAGTTACGCCCTGCGTCTCGACGCCGACAAACCGCTGGTACTGCAGGGCGACGCCGGATACAGCCGGAAATCGCTGCGCGAGCAGGCCTCCTATTATTACAGCCAGCCGCATTATCGGGTGAAGGGCAGCCTCACCATCGACGACAAGACCACCGATGTGACCGGGCAAGCGTGGCTCGATCGCGAGTGGAGCAGCCAGCCGCTGGCTTCGGACCAGACCGGATGGGACTGGCTGTCGTTGCATTTGAGCGCCGGCGAAAAACTGATGCTGTACCGGATGCGCCAGACCGACGGCAATCATTACGGCTCGGGCAAGTGGATCGCGCGCGACGGCAACACCGAACTGCTCGCCTCCGCAGACATCACCTTCACACCGCAAGCGTTCACCGAGATCGCGGGCCGCAAGATCCCGACCACATGGCAGATCGCCATTCCCCGGCTGGCGCTCACGATCGTTTGTCTACCGCTCAATCCTCGTAGCTGGATGGGAACGGGCTTTGCTTATTGGGAAGGCCCCATCAGCTTTTCCGGCAGCCATAGCGGGCTAGGATATCTCGAGATGACCGGCTATTAGAGCGTTTTCGAGCGAAGTGGATTCCGGTTCGCGTGAAGAAAAGGCGTCAAAAACGAAAGATTAGAGCCCCGTTCTGATTCAATCAGAACGGAAAAGGCTCTAGACCGCGACTAGTTCCTACAGGGGATTTCAGATGTACCACTTCACTGCGCTTGTCACATGCCTGGCGATCCTGGTTTATTTTTACTCTTCCATTCTGGTGTCACGGGCGCGCGGCAAATTCGGCGTCAAATTGCCCGCGATATCGGGCAATCCCGACTTCGAACGCGTGTTTCGCGCGCAAATGAACACGCTGGAGTGGTTGCCGATTTTCCTGCCATCGTTGTGGCTGTTTGCGATCTATATCGGCGACACCATCGCAGCCGTACTGGGGCTGGTCTGGGTCGTCGGCCGCATCCTCTACGTTTTCGGCTATGCGCGGGCGGTTGCGAAACGTGGCCCGGGCTTTGCGATCCAGACGCTGGCGACCATCGCGCTCTGGGTCGGCGCGTTCGGCGCCATCATCTGGCGGATCGTCCACGCATAAAAAATGCCGCGCTGAGAGCGCGGCATTTCCTTTCGATCGATTCAGGCCTCACTTCACCAGCGGGCAGCCCGAGTCCTTGGCTGCGGGGAACGCCTTGTCGCCGGGAACCACGGCGAGCTGCTTGTAATAGTCCCATGGCTTCTTCGATTCCGACGGCTTCTTGACCTCGAACAGATAGAGGTCGTGCACCATGCGGCCATTCTCCAGCACCTTGCCGCCTTGCGCAAAGAGATCGTCGACCGGCAATTCCTTCAGCTTCTTGACGACAGCATCCGAGTCCTTGGTGCCGGCCGCCTTGACCGCCTTCAGATATTGCAGCGTCGCCGAATAGGTACCGGCCTGGATCATGTTCGGCATACGGCCGGTACGCTTGAAGAAGCGCGTGGCGAGTTCGCGGCTCTTGTCATCGCGATCCCAGTAATAGCCCTCCGTCAGCACCAGCCCCTGGGAGGCCTCAAGTCCGAGGCCGTGAACTTCGGCCAGCGTCAGCAACAGACCAGCGAGTTTCTGACCGCCCTTGACGATGCCGAATTCGGCCGCCTGCTTGATCGAGTTGGTGGTGTCGAGACCGGCATTGGCAAGCCCGATGACTTTTGCCTTCGAGCTCTGCGCCTGCAGCAGAAACGACGAAAAATCCGACGAGTTGAGGGGTATGCGGACCGAGCCGACCACCTTGCCGCCTTGTTCCTTGACAAGATCGCCGGTGTCTTTCTCGAGCGCATAACCGAAGGCGTAGTCCGCGGTCATGAAGAACCAGGTATCGCCGCCGGCTTTCACCAGCGCGCCCCCGGTGCCGACCGCCAACGCATGGGTGTCGTAAGCCCAGTGGAAGCCGTACGGCGTACAGGCGTCGCCGGTCAGACGCGATGTCGCAGCACCGACGACGATGTCGATCTTCTTCTTTTCCTTCGAAAGTTCCTGAACCGCGAGTGCGACCGAAGAGGTCGTCAACTCCGTGATCATGTCGACGTTTTCGACCTCATACCAGCGACGCGCGATCGCAGCCGCAAGATCCGGCTTGTTCTGATGGTCGGCGGAGATCACCTCGATCTTGTGGCCGAGCACTTCACCGCCAAAATCCTCAACCGCCATCTTGGCGGCCTCGAACGACCATTTGCCGCCGTAATCGGCGTAGACCCCGGACTGATCGTTCAAAATGCCGATCTTGACGCCCTGTGCCAACGCCGGCCCGGCCAGTAAAAGACCGCTCACCGCGACGGCCGCCAATAATCCCGACTTCATGTATGCCTCCCAGCAGTTTCTGTTCAAAATTCTCACCTGACAGTATTTTATAACCCTGCGGCTGCCCATCTATTTCAAATAAGCCAATAGTATTGGGGGCTTGCGGGGCCAGCGAATGATCGCGCCGCGATTACCCCGCGGCGGGATTTTTAGCAACATTGTTGCGACTACGCCGATCGGCAAGGTTGCGCACGATCACGTAGAAAATCGGCGTGAAGACAAGGCCGAACAGCGTGACGCCGAGCATGCCGAAAAACACCGCGACCCCGACCGCCTGGCGCATCTCCGATCCCGAGCCCGTCGAAACCACCAGCGGCAGCACACCGAGGATGAAGGCAAACGAGGTCATCAGGATCGGCCGCAACCTCAGCCGGCAGGCCTCGATGACGGCCTCCAGCCGCGGCCGGCCCTCAAGCTCGATATCGCGCGCAAATTCGACGATCAGGATCGCGTTCTTCGCCGCCAGCCCCACCAGCACCACGAAACCGATCTGGGTCAGGATGTTGACGTCCTGTCCCATGATCCGCACGCCGATGGTTGCAGCCAGCAGGCACATCGGCACGATCAGGATCACGGCGAACGGCAGGCTCCAGCTGCCATATTGCGCGGCCAGCACCAGGAACACGAACAGCACGCAGATCGGGAACACATAGAGACCCGCATTGCCGCCGGTGACCTGCTGATAGGACAGGTCGGTCCATTCAAAGGAGAAGCCGCTCGGCAGCGTTTCATCGGCGAGCTTCTTCATGATGTTGATGGCGGTCGTCGAACTCGTACCCGGCGTTGCCTCGCCCTGCAGTTCGGCCGCCGGATAGAGATTGTAGCGCGCGACGCGGTCGGGGCCGGAAACGTCGCGGAAATCCACCACGCTGCCGAGCATCACCATGTCGCCGGCGGCATTGCGGGTACGCAGCCGCGCCAGATCGGAGCTCTCTTTTCGGAACGGCAGGTCGGCTTGGGCAGTGACGTGATAGGTGCGGCCGAACAGGTTGAAGTCGTTGACGTAGGTCGAGCCGAAATAGGTCTGGATGGTTTCGTTGACGCCCGCGATCGGCACGCCGAGTTTCTGCGCCTTGACTCGATCGATATCGACGAACAACTGCGGCGTATTGGCGGTGAAGGGCGAGAACACCTGCGTCAGCCCGAGGTGCCTTGCGCGCCGCGGCAACAAGTTCGTCGTTGGCGGCTGCCAGCAGGTCGGCGCCGCGGCCTTGGCGATCCTGGATCCGCATGGTGAAACCGCCGCCGGTGCCGATGCCCGGCACAGGCGGCGGCGGGATGACGATGATAAAGGCCCCCTGAATCGCGGACAGGCGCTTGCGCAGATCGGCGGTGATCGCAGCCGCGCTCAGGCCCTTCTTCAGGCGCACTTCCGGCTCTTCGAACACCGGGAAGAGCGCCGCAGCATTGCCCGACTGCGTCCGGGTCGCGCCCGAAAAGCCGGCGAATGCCGCGACGCGAATGATGCCCGGGGTATCCAGCGCCGTCTTCTCGATCTGACGGACGATATCGGTGGTGCGCGCCAGCGAGGCTGCGCCCGGCAACTGCGCCGATATGATGACGTAGCCGCGGTCCTGGGCCGGAATAAAGCCTTGCGGCGTGATGGCGAGCAGCCATCCGGCGCTGCCGATCAACGCCACATACAGAATCAGCATCACGCCCGCATGCCGGATCACGAAGTTGGCCACGCCGGCATAGCCATGCGACAGCCTGTCAAAGCCGCGATTGAAATAGCCGGTGAATGCGTCCCAGCCGCGTGCGATGAAATTCCAGCTTGCCGGCGGCTTTTTTTCTTCATGCGGCACCAGGATCTGCGAGGCCAGCGCCGGCGACAGGGTCAGCGAGCAGAAGCAGGAGATCGCGGTCGCCACCGCGATGGTGACGGCGAATTGCTGGAAGAACTGCCCGGAGATGCCGCCGAGGAATGCGGTCGGCACGAACACCGCGCACAGCACGAGCGCAATCGAGACCAGCGCGCCGCCGACCTCCTCCATGGTCTTGAGCGCCGCATCGCGCCGGCTCAGGCCGTGCTCGAGATGCCGCTCGACGTTTTCCACCACCACGATTGCATCGTCGACAACGATGCCGACCGCGAGCACAAGCCCGAACAGCGTAAGATTGTTGATCGAGAATCCGAGCGCCGCCATCACCGCAAACGTGCCGACCAGCGAGACGGGAATGGCGATGATCGGAATGATCGCCGGCCGCCAGCCCTGCAAGAACACCAGCACGACGATGACGACCAGCAGCATCGCCTCGTAGATGGTCTTGATCAACTCGTGGACGGATTGCGCGATGAATTCGGTGGGGTTGTAGCCTATGTTGTAGTCGAGGCCCTTTGGAAAACGGGCCTTCAGCTTCTCCATCGTGTCGGAAATGTTCTTCGCGGTCGCCAGCGCGTTCGACCCCGGACGTTGGGTCACCAGCAGCGCGACCGCCGATTTGCGCAGCAGAAAACTGTTGGTCGAATAGGACAAGGCGCCGAGTTCGATCCGCGCCACGTCGCGCAGCCGCACGGTACGGCCGTCGGCGCCGGCCCTGACCACGATGTCCTCGAACTGCTTTTGATCCTTCAGCCGCCCGGTAAAGGTGAGATTGGGCTGGAACGCGCGGTCGGCGATCGGCGGCTCGCCGATCTGCCCGCCGGTGATCTGCAGGTTTTGTGCGCGGATTGCAGCTATCACCTCGGCGGAGGTCAGGCCAAGCGTTGCGATGCGATCCGGATCGAGCCACAGCCGCATCGAATAGTCGCGGGCACCGAACAGCTGGATGTCGCCGATGCCGTCGAGGCGAAGTAGCTCGTCGCGCACCTGCAGCAGCGCATAGTTGCTGATGTAGAGCTGGTCAAAACTGTCGTCCGGCGACAGCATGAACACCACCATCAGGATGTCGGGACTGTTCTTGCGGGTGACAACGCCATTGCGCTGAACCTCTTCCGGCAACCGCGGCTGCGCAATGGCGACGCGGTTCTGCACCAGCACCTGCGCCTTGTCGAGATCGGTCCCGAGCTTGAAGGTGACCGTGATGGTAAGATTGCCGTTCGAGGTCGCCTGGCTGTAGAGATACAGCATGTCCTCGACGCCGTTGATTTCCTGCTCGATCGGCGCCGCGACAGTGTCCGACACGGTTTGCGCGGTGGCGCCTGGATACTGCGTGGTGACGACCACCGTCGGCGGCACCACTTGCGGATATTCCGAGACCGGCAACGTCGTATAGGCAATCGCGCCGACAATCAGCAGCACGATCGACAGCACCATCGCCAGGATAGGCTGATTGATGGAAAGCCGGCCGAGATTTATTTCTTTTCACCCGCCGGCGCCGCCACCGGATGCGGAGTCACTTTCGCCCCGACACGGGCGCGCTGTAGACCATCGACGATCACGCGGTCGTCCGGCTTGAGGCCCTCGCGGATCACGCGCAGGCCGTCGTCGAGCGGCCCGAGGACAACCGGCTTCGCCTCGACGCTGTTGTCGTCCTTGACGACGAAAACGATCTTGCGCGACTGATCGGTGGCGATGGCCGTATCCGGCAGCAACAGGGCTTCGTAGGGCGAACTGCCAATCAGCCGGACGCGGCCGAATTGTCCGGGCAGAATTGAGAAATCCTTGTTCGGAATCGTCGCGCGGCTGCGCAGCGTCGCGGTCGAGACATCCAGCCGGTTATCGAGAAAATTCATCATACCCTCGCGAGAGGGCTTTGTTTCGCCGGTCAACGTCACCTGCACGGGGTTCGGCGTATCGCGCGAGCTCGGCCGCTTGCCCTCGAACCAGAGCTTGTTGTTTCGCAGATACGTCGCCTCGTCGACATCGAAATAGATGTAGATCGGGTCGAGCGTGACGATCGAGGTCAACAGCGTCGCGCCGCCCTCGCTGCCCTGTACGAGATTGCCGGGACTGACGAGATGCCGGCTCACCCGCCCGGTAAGCGGCGCAATCACATGAGTGAACTCGACGTTGAGCTTGGCCGCCTTGAGCGCGCCTTCGGCCTGCATCTCCGCCGCGCGCGCCGCCTGCAGGGCTTGGCGGCGCTGGTCGACCACCGACTCCGAAACCGCCGAGGTCGTAACCAGCGCAAGGCCGCGATCGAGCTCGCGTTTGGCAAGCTCGGCCTTGGCCCTTGCATCCGAAAGCTGGCCGTCGGCCTGATCGGCCACCGCCTCGAACGGGCGGGAGTCGATGACATAAAGCAGATCACCGGCATGAACGATATCGCCGTCGCGAAATTCGACAGATGTCACGAAGCCGCCGACGCGGGCGCGAACCTGGACTTCCTCAACCGCCTCGAACCGGCCGGTGAATTCGTCCCAATCCGTGACGGTGCGCTTGGTTGGCTGGGCGACCGTGACCGGCGGCGGCGCGGCAGCCGCCTGTTGCGGCGGCTTGTCACCGCAACCCGCCAGCGCCAATGCGGTCACCAGGATCAACGGCCGGAGGCCGCGGAATGATTGGATGCGCAGTGATTGGATATTGAGACCTTCCGGCGCAGCCGGAACTATCGGCTTCTCAGTCGCGCTCGCTTCGTCACCCATGCACTTCCCCAATAACGCAATCACGGAGGTAGTTGCCGCGGTAATCCGTGGCGGAGGCCACAGATGTGAACGACTGGCAGTCTGGTCAAGTGCCCGGCCAGATCAAGCACAATCGTTATGCATCTCAACATCTTGTGTTTTTTACGGTCGAGGGGCGCCGGTTCGAATTGTCGCACGATCGGTCAATACCGTTGGCCTGCCCGCCGCCCGAGCGGGCTGGAACACCCGGCCCGAAGGCGGTATGCATCGAAAAACACCGTCAGGGAGGCCAGCCATGGATGCGCGCTCACCACGGAATTCGTCCGGTACCGCAACGCCGGGCCAGCGTCGCGGCGCCGATCACATCGCGCCCGACTGTGCCGGACAAAATTTCTACGCCATCGACCGCGGCTTGCGCGACCTGGTCGCGCATTACCTCACGCCGGATGATTTCGCGCGCCTCGAGCCGCATTTCGATCGCCTCGGCGCACTCGCAGGCAACCGGCTCGACGAGCTGGCGCGGATCGCCGACAAGCATCCGCCGGTACTATACCCGCGCGACCGTTTCGGCCGCGACGAAGACTGGATCGATTATCACTCTTCCTATCGCGAGATGGAGCAAATCGCCTTCGGCGATTTTGGTTTTCACGCCATGAGCCATCGCGCCGGCACGCTCGGCATGGATCGCCCGCTGCCCGCAGTCGCCAAATACGCGTTGCAATATCTGTTCGTACAAGCCGAGTTCGGGCTGATGTGCCCGATCAGTGTCACGGATACATCGATCCATCTGATCCGGAAATTCGCCGATCCCTCGTTGCAGGAATATCTGCTGCCAAAAATGCTTTCCGGCGACGTCGCCACGATGTGGAAGGGCACGCAGTTCATGACCGAACGCGCCGGCGGCTCCGACGTCGGCACCATCGAAACGGTCGCGCGCCACGAGGACGGCGAGTGGCGCTTGTACGGCGACAAATGGTTCTGCTCGCATGCCGATGCCGACGTGGCGCTGCTGCTGGCGCGCCCGGAAGGCGCGCCTGCCGGCACCAAGGGTCTCGCTTTGTTTGCCCTGCCGCGCCGGCTGAAAGACGGAAGCCGCAACGCCTATCGCATCGTCCGTCTCAAGGACAAGCTCGGCACCCGCTCGATGGCCAGCGGCGAGATCTTGCTGGAGGGCGCGCTCGCTTATCTCGTCGGCAAGGCCGATCAAGGCCTCAAGCAGATGATGGAGCAGGTTAATCTGTCGCGCCTGTCGCATGGCGTGCGCGCATCCGCGATGATGCGGCGCTGCGTGAATGAGGCAATGGTTTGCGCGCGCACGCGCACCGCGTTCGGCAAGACCATCATCGATTATCCCCTGCTCCGCCGCCAGTTGCTGAAGATCACGCTGCCATCGGAACAATCGCTGTCGATGTTCCTGTTCGCAGCCGACGCGATGGACCGCGCCAATGCGGGATCAAAGGATGCCGAAAATTGCCTGCGTATCCTGACGCCGCTGCTGAAATTCCGCGCCTGCCGCGACAACATTCCGGTGGCGACCGGCGCGATGGAAGTGCGCGGCGGCAACGGCTACATCGAGGAATGGGTGCAGGCGCGGCTGGTGCGCGACGCCCATATCGGCGTGCTCTGGGAGGGTACCAGCAACATCAACGCGCTCGACATCATCACCCGCGCCGTCGGCAAAACCCGCGCGCACAAGGCATTGCAGGCACAGCTGTCGAAACTGCTGGATGAAGCAACCGCGATTCCCGATCCCTTCCGCGATCGCCTGCGGCAAACGCTCGACCGCACACTCGCCTTTGCCGAGCGCGTCGCGGCCGAACCGTCGCAGGAAGAACACGCCCGGCAAGCCGCGAGTGCGCTCTATCACATCGCCAGCGCCGTGTTGATGACCTCGGAAGCCGCCCGTCCCGGCACGGATGCCCGCCGCGCGCTTTTTGCACGACTGGTGCTCGAACATCGCCTGAGCGTGCAGGATCCCTTGGCGCCAAAGGAAAGCGAATGGGAGCACGCAGCGGCGGAGATTTTGTTTTCGGAGCGGAAGGTTGCGATTGGTGAGATTGCCAAACTTCTCACCTAGCCGTCATTCCGGGGCGATGCGCAGTCATCGACACCCGGAATGACAGCGCGCATTGCTGCAGCCTCATCTTGGGGCATGACGTCCGGAATTTCCTCCGCTACGCTCTGATCAACAACAAAGCCAAAATGTCCGGGGAGGACAAGCGTGCATAAGGGTCGTGTCGTATTCGGCGCCATGGATGAGGTCGTGTTCGGACGTCCCGCCTCCGAGGCGATCGTTGAGCAGATGGACCGGCTGGAGGCCAGGCGCGCGTTCCTGATGGTCTCAGGCACGCTCAACCGCGAAACGGACGTGATCGAAAACATCCGCCGCGCGCTGGGCTCACGCTGCGCGGCCACCTTCGACGCGATGTCCCCGCATACGCCGCGCGCGGCCGTGATTGCCGCCGCCGAGCAGGCCCGCGCCGCCAAGGCCGATCTGATCGTCACGGTCGGCGGCGGCTCCATCACCGATGGCGCCAAAGCGGTGCAACTTTGCCTCGCCAACGATATCCGCACCGTCGAGGACATCGATAAAATCCGCGCCCGCAATGGCGTGCCGCCGCCGATGATTGCACCGACCGTGCGCCAGATCAGCGCGCCCACAACGATCGCGGGCGGCGATTTCAGCCCGAGTGCCGGCGTGACCAACGAGAAGACCAAGGTCAAGGAGATGGTGCGTCACCGGCTGACAATGCCGCGCGCGGTGATCCTCGATCCGGCATTGGGTGCGCACACGCCGGAATGGCTGTGGCTGTCGACCGGGATCCGCGCCGTCGATCATTGCGTCGAAGGCATCTGCTCGGGCCAGTCCCATCCCTACGCCGACGCCCAGACGTTGAAGGGGCTTTCATTGCTGTCGCAGGCGCTGCCGCGGGTGAAGGCCGACGGCCGGGACCTCGACGCCCGGATGGATTGCCAGATCGGGACATGGCTTTCGATGGGCGGTTTGTCTTCCGGCGTGCCGATGGGGGCGAGCCATGGCATCGGCTATGTGCTTGGCGCCGAGTTCGGCGTGCCGCACGGCTACACATCCTGCGTGATGCTGCCGTTTGTGATGCGCTGGAACAAACCGGTCAATGCCGAGCGGCAGGCGCTGGTGTCGGCCGCCATGGGGCATCCGGGCGAGGACGCTGCCGACGTGCTCGACAATTTCATTCGCGGCCTCGGCATGCCGCGCAGCCTGCATGAGGTCAAAGTCGGGCCCGAACATTTCGACCGGATCGCGCTAGCTGCGATGGCGACACCCTGGGTGCCGCGCAACCCGCGCAAGATCGAGGGACCTGCGCAGGTGCGCGAAATTCTCAATCTGGCTGCATGAGGAGATCGAACCTACGATGTATACCGGCGAGCATGTTCATCTTCGTCCGCTCCAGCCCGCCTTCATCATGGCGCAATCCGGCGAGGCGGTGACCTATCGCGAGTTGGACGCGCGCAGTAACCGGCTGGCGCATCTGTTCCGCAACCGCGGCTTGAAGCGGCTCGATCACTATTCGATCTTCATGGAGAACAACAGCCGCTATCTGGAAGCTTGCGGGGCGGGCGAGCGGTCGGGCCTTTATTACACCTGCGTGAATTCGTATCTGACGGCAAGCGAACTCGCCTACATCCTCACCAACAGCCAATCGCGCATTCTCATCACCTCAAGGGCGAAACTCGATATCGCGCGCGAGGCGCTGACGGAATGCCCGAAGGTCGAGCTCTGCATCGTCGCCGACGGCGAAGGTGAGAGCGATCGCATCGTCGGCTTGCAACAGGTCACCGCGGATCTGCCGATAACGCCGATCGCCGATGAAAGTAACGGCACCGCGATGCTCTATTCGTCGGGCACCACCGGCCGGCCCAAGGGCATCTTGCGGCCGCTGCAGGAGGTGCCACCGTCGCAGCAATTGCCACTGTTCGATTTCCTGCAAAAGCTCTGGCAGTACCGCGAAGGCATGGTCTACCTGTCGCCCGCGCCGCTCTATCATTCGGCGCCACAGGCCGCCGTGAATCTGACCATTCGGATGGGCGGCACCGCGATCATCATGGAAAGTTTCGATCCGGAAAAATATCTCGAGCTGGTCGAAAAATGGGGCATCACGCACACCCAGCTGGTGCCGACGATGTTTTCACGCATGCTGAAACTGCCGGAGGAGGTGCGCAAGCGCTACGACCTGTCATCGCTGGAAATCGCGATCCACGCCGCGGCGCCCTGCCCGGCGGCTGTGAAGGACGACATCATCAAATGGTGGGGGCCGATCGTCCACGAATATTACGGCGCCACCGAAGGGCTCGGTTTCACCGCCTGCAACAGCCAGGAGTGGCTCGCCCATCGCGGCACCGTCGGCAAGGTGCTGCTCGGCGATCTGCATATTCTCGACGAGAGCATGAAAGCGTGCCCCAAGGGCACGCCGGGCACGGTGTGGTTCAAGACCGCCTCGGCGTTTGAATATTTCAACGACCCGGCCAAGACCCGGGAAGCCCGCTCGGCCGACGGCAGCATGAGCACGGTCGGCGACGTCGGCTATGTCGATGACGACGGCTATCTCTATCTGACCGACCGCGCGACCTTCATGATCATCTCCGGCGGCGTCAACATCTACCCGCAGGAATGCGAGAACCTGCTGATCACCCATCCCAAGATCGCCGATGCCGCGGTGTTCGGCGTGCCTAATCCGGATCTCGGCGAGGAGGTGAAGGCGGTGGTGCAGCCGATGCCAGGGGTTTCGCCGGGACAGGATCTGGCGGAGGAACTGATCGCATTTTGCTGCGAGTCGCTGTCGCGCCAGAAAGTGCCGCGCTCGATCGACTTCGAGGCGGAGCTGCCGCGGCTGCCGACCGGAAAACTCTACAAGAGGCTGCTGCGCGACCGCTATTGGGGCAACAAGACATCGCGGATCGTGTGACACTCGAAATGATCGCACCGCGACAAGGTAACGCGGCGACGAATTTGCCCGAAAATAGGGCGAAAAGTCCGCCGGGAGTTCCGCCATGCGGCCGCTTAGTCCGAATTGCCAATCCCCGCAGCGTCTTGGCGCGGTTGCGGGGGCCCATTGTCATGGTATCGTCGCCGGCAATCGGCCATTGTGAGACCGAAATCAGGGAGGGGACCATGCGGAGCGTGCGAACGCTTGCCGCCGCAGTGTTGTTGTTGCTGCCGGCTTACCATGTTGCATCTGCGGCCGAGCCGAAGCAGGGCGGCATCTTGCGGGTCTATCACCGCGACAGTCCCGGCAGCGCCTCGATCCATGAGGGCGCGACCTATTCGGTCAACATCCCGTTCATGCCGGTTTTCAACAATCTCGTCGTGTTCAATCAGAACGTGGCGCAGAACAGCGTTGAATCCATCGTCCCGGATCTCGCGGAGAGCTGGGCGTGGAGCAGTGACAACAAGAAGCTGACCTTCAAACTGAAGCAGGGCGTCAAATGGCATGACGGCAAGCCGTTCACCTCCGCAGACGTCAAATGCACCTTCGACATGCTGATGGGGAAATCGCAGCAGAAGTTCCGCCAGAACCCGCGAAAGTCCTGGTATGACCAGGTCAGCGACGTGACCGTCAACGGCGACTACGAGGCCTCGTTCAACCTGAAGCGGCCGCAGCCGGCGCTGATTTCACTGCTGGCATCCGGCTATACGCCGGTCTATCCCTGCCACGTTTCGCCGGGCGACATGCGGACCCACCCGATCGGCACCGGCCCGTTCAAGTTTGTCGAGTTCAAGGCCAACGAGTCGATCAAGCTGGTCAAGAATCCAGACTACTTCAAGAAGGGCCTGCCGCACCTCGACGGCATTGAGTTCACCATCATCACGAACCGCTCGACGGCGATCCTCGGATTTATCTCCGGCAAGTTCGACATGACATTCCCTACCGAAGTGTCGATCCCGCTGGTTAAGGACGTCAAGGCACAGGCGCCGAACGCGGTGTGCGTGATCGAGCCGATCAACGTCTCGACCAACATCATCATCAACTCGTCTTCCGCACCCTTCGACAACATCGACATTCGCCGCGCACTGGCACTGGCGCTGGATCGCAAGGCGTTCATCTCGATCATGTTCGAGGGCCAGGCGGATGTCGGCGGCACCATGCTTCCGGCGCCGGGCGGGCTATGGGCCATGCCCAAGGAAATGCTGGAATCGATCCCGGGCTACGGCCCGGATATCAACGCCAACCGGGAAGAAGCGCGCAAGCTGATGGCGAAGGCGGGCTACGGTCCCGACAAGCATCTCGCCGTAAAAGTCTCGACGCGCAACATTCCGGTCTACCGCGATCCCGCCGTGATCCTGATCGACCAGATCAAGAGCATCTATATCGACGCCGAACTCGACGTCGTCGATACCGCGCAGTGGTTTCCGAAGGTCGCCCGCAAGGACTATGCGCTTGGCCTCAACCTCACCGGCAATGCGGTCGACGATCCCGATCAGTCGTTCTACGAGAACTATTCCTGCGGGTCGGAGCGGAACTACACCAACTATTGCAACAAGGAAATCGAGAAACTGTTCGATCAGCAGTCGGAGGAAACCGACCCCGCCAAGCGCAAGAAGCTGGTCTGGGAGATCGACAAGAAACTGCAGGAAGACGTGGCACGGCCGATCATCTTCCACGGCCGCCAAGGCTCCTGCTGGCAGCCCTATGTCAAGGGCATCACCATCATGGTGAACAGCTCGTACAACGGCTATCGTTACGAGGACGTGTGGCTGGACAAGTAACGTCCAGCCACGGGAGACCGGCAGGAATATGTTTGCGCCTGTTCCGCAAACCCGGTATCCGCTTTTGCGGAATATGCTGAGGGAACAACCAGGTGTTTGCTTATATCGTGCGACGCCTCGCCTTGATGCTCGTGACCCTGATCGGGATCTCGATCATCATTTTCGTGCTGCTGCGCGTCGTCCCCGGCAATATCGTCGATATCCTGTTCGACGCTGCAGGCTTCGTCGATCCCGCGGACAAGGCTAATCTTGAAAAGGAGCTGGGCCTCAATCAGCCGATCGTGGTTCAGTATCTGAGCTGGATCGGCGGACTGCTGCACGGCGACCTCGGCTATTCCTACGTGTCGGAGAAACCCGCGCTGCAGGAAATCCTGCCGCGCATTCCGATCACGGCGCGGCTCGCCGGCCTCGCGCTGCTGTTCTCCGCATCGATCGGCATTCCCCTCGGCGTGATCAGTGCCGTCAAGCAGGGCACGCGGCTCGATTACGCCTTGCGCGTCGTCAGCCTCAGCGGCTTGTCGCTGCCTTCCTTCTGGCTCGGGCTGTTGATCCTGATGGCGTCGGTCTCCCTGTTCGGATCGATGCCGATCTTCAATCCGAACCCGAAAACCTGGACGGAGGCGCTGGCCATCTATTGCGTTCCGGCGATGGCAGTCGGTTTCCGCAGTGCCGCACTGACGATGCGCATCACGCGCTCCTCCATGCTTGAAATCCTGCGACAGGATTATATCCGAACCGCGCGCGCCAAGGGCGCTTCGGAAGCGTCAGTCAATTATCGCCATGCGCTGAAGAACGCCATTCTGCCCGTCATCACCGTGATCGGCATCGAGGCGGCGTTCCTGATCGGCGGCCTGATCGTCACCGAAACCGTGTTCAACATTCCCGGCGTCGCCCGCTTCCTGGTCGAGGCGCTGCGCTGGCGCGATTATCCGATCGTCCAAAACCTGGTGATGTTGATCGCTGTGGTCGTGGTGGTCGCCAACTTCACCGTCGACATGCTGTACGCCGTGATCGATCCGCGCATCCGGTACACGGACTAGGAGCTGCCGCTTGGCCGTAGTCAATTACGATAGCGAACTGAAGCGCGCCGGCGCCCATTCGACGCATGGCTGGCGCCGGCTGACGTTCCTCGCACAACGTTACATCCTCGGCACTTTCGGCCTCTTCATCATGGTGATGTTCGTCTGGGTGGCGATCTCGGCCAATCTGATTTGCCGCTTCGATCCGCTCAGCGTCAATTCCGCGCATCGGCTGGCGCCACCAAGCGCGCTGCATTGGATGGGCACCGATTCCTTCGGCCGCGACGTATGGAGCCGGATCGTCCATGGCGCACGCATATCGCTTGCGGTCGGCATCGGCTCGACAGCGCTCGGTTCGTCGATCGGGGTGATGGTCGGCCTCGCCTCCGGCTATCTGTCGGGCTGGGTCGATCTGCTGTTCCAGCGTATCACCGATATTCTGCAAGCCCTGCCGCTGCTGGTGCTGGCGCTGGTGATGACGGCGGCGCTCGGACCGTCGCTGCCGAACGTAATCATCGCGATCGCGATCCCGCTGATCCCGACGGTCGCCCGCGTGATCCGCGCCAACACGCTGGCGCTGCGCGAACTGCCGTTCGTCGAAGCCGCCAAATCGATCGGCATGAGCGAAACCCGCATCGCGCTCCGCCACGTGCTGCCGAATACACTAGCGCCGCTGATCGTGCTGGCGACGGCGCAGCTCGGCTCCACTATTTTGACGGAGGCTTCGCTCTCGTTCCTCGGCCTCGGTATTCCCGAGCCCTATCCGTCCTGGGGACGCATGCTCTCGGAATCGGCGGCTGAATATATCCGCGTCGCGCCATGGCTCGTCATCTTCCCCGGCATTGCAATCAGCCTGATGGTGTTCGGCACCAATCTGTTCGGCGATGCGCTGCGCGACATCCTCGACCCGAGGCAGCGCGGCTGATGACCGAGGTTTTGGCGGAAGAGATGGTTCTCGACGTGAAGAACCTGCAGACGGTGTTCTTCACCAGTTCGGGACTGTTCAAGGCGGTCGACGACCTGTCGTTCACAGTCCGTCGCGGCGAGACGCTGGCAATCGTCGGCGAGTCCGGCTGCGGCAAGAGCGTGAGCGCGCTCTCGATCATGCGGCTGGTACCCGACCCGCCGGGCCGGATCGTCGGCGGCTCGGTGACGCTGGAAGGCACCGATCTGCTCGGCCTCAATGAGGCCGAGATGCGCAAGATCCGCGGCAATCGCATCTCGATGATTTTCCAGGAGCCGATGACCTCGCTCAATCCGGTGATGCGGATCGGCGACCAGATCACCGAAGTAGTGCGCCTGCACCGCGATATGACGAAGAAAGAGGCGTGGACGCAGGCAGTCGAGATGCTGCGTCTGGTCCGGATTCCCGAACCCGAACGGCGCGCACACGAATATCCGCACCAGCTTTCCGGCGGCATGCGCCAGCGCGCGATGATCGCAATGGCGCTGGCGTGCCGGCCGGCGCTATTGATCGCGGATGAGCCGACCACCGCGCTCGACGTGACGATCCAGGCGCAGATCCTGGCGCTGATCGTCGATCTGCAAAAGCGGCTGGGCACCGGCTTAATACTTATCACCCACGATCTCGGCGTGGTGGCGCAGACCGCGCAACGCGTGATCGTGATGTATGCCGGCAAGAAGGTCGAGGAAGCGACCGTCGATGCGCTGTTTGAAAATCCCAAACACCCCTACACCCGCGGCCTGATGGCCTCGATGCCGGCGGTGATTTCGCTGGAAGCAAAAGCCGACGCCCGGCTGAACGAAATTCCGGGCATGGTCCCGTCGCTGACGAACCTGCCGCCGGGCTGCGCCTTCGCGCCGCGATGCAAGCTCGCCATCGACCGTTGCCGCGCAGAGTATCCGCCGCTGGAGGATTTCGGCGGAGATCATTGGGCGGCATGCTGGCGCGCGGCGGAACTGGTGGGTGCGCCATGACCGATACACGCCCCCTGCTGGAGGTTACCGACCTCGTCAAGCATTACGCGGTGCGCGGCGGAGTGCTGCGCCGCCGTATCGGCACCGTCCATGCCGTCGACGGCGTCAGCTTCTCCGTCGGCAAGGGCGAAACGCTTGGCCTCGTCGGCGAATCCGGCTGCGGCAAATCGACGGTCGCGCGAACGGTGCTGCGTCTGGTCGAGCCGACCAGCGGCAGCATCCGGCTCAATGGACTGGACATCGCGCCGCTCAGCAAATCCGAATTGCGCCCGCACCGGCGTTCGATGCAGATCGTGTTCCAGGACCCGTTCGCCTCGCTCAACCCGCGCATGACCGCGGGCGACATTGTCGGCGAGCCGCTTGGCGTACACGGCCTGGCCACCGGCCGTGCGCAACAGGAGCGGGTTGCGGAGCTGTTCGCGCAGGTCGGGTTGCGCGCGGACCAGATGAAGAATTATCCGCATCAATTTTCCGGCGGACAGCGGCAACGCATCTGCATTGCCCGCGCGCTATCGCTCGGGCCGAGCCTGATCGTATGCGACGAGCCGGTCTCCGCGCTCGACGTCTCGATCCAGGCGCAGGTGATCAATCTGTTGATCGACCTGCAGCGCAAGCACGATTTCTCCTATCTGTTCATCGCGCATGACCTCGCGGTCGTCGCCCATATCAGTCACCGCGTCGCCGTGATGTATCTCGGCCGCATCGTCGAGATCGCCGACAAGGCCGAATTGTTCGCCAACCCGCGCCACCCCTACACGCAAGCGCTGCTGGCCGCCGTCCCGGTCGCCGACCCCAAGAAGAAGAACCTGACGCCGATGATCGATGGCGATGTGCCAAGCCCGATCAACCCGCCGTCAGGATGCGCGTTCCACACCCGCTGCCGCTATGTGATGGACCGGTGCAAGGTCGAACGTCCAGTGCTGGCGGAAGCCGGCGCCAAGCACGAAGTGGCGTGCTGGCTGAATGAGGGGACCGGGCGGCCAAGCGGTTAGAGCGTTTTCGAGCGAAGTGGATACCGGTTCGCGTCAAGAAAACGCGTCAAAACAAAAGACTAGAGCCCGGTTCTGATTCAATCAGAACCGAAAAGGCTCTAGGTCACGACCTCTATCTCCACGACAATCCTCCCCGTCGTGACCTGCTCGCCTTCGACGACATCGATCGCGGAGACCGTGCCGGCAACACCGGCCGTATGCACATGCTCCATCTTCATCGCCTCCAGCGTCATGACAGGCTGACCGGCCGCGACCTTGTCGCCCGGTTTGACCAGCACCGCGACGACGCGGCCATTCATTGCCGCGCGGACCTTGCCGTCGCCGCCGGTTGCCGCAGCCGATACGGGCGCGGCGAGGGTCAGGTCGCGAACGGAAATCGTAACTCCGCGATGCAGGAAATGGAGCCGGTCGCCGTCCCGCAGGAATTTGACCTGCTCCATCAGGCCATTGGTGCGGAAACGGATCGTGTCACGGCCGAGTTCGTCGATCTCGAAGCGCCGTTCCCCGTCTTCCAAGCTCGCGACATAGGAGCCGTCGCGCTCACGCACGATTTCGACCTCGCGAACGCCGTGACCGAGATCGATCCGCGCGGCCAGCGGAAACGCCACCGCCAGGCTCCGTCCACCGCGCCAGGGCGGCGCATGCGGATTGGTGACGTAGAGCAACAGCGCCGCCAGCGCGGCATCCGTCGCCTCATCTGCGCGCGGAGCCAGCAGATCGTCGCGATGCTTGCCGATGAAGGCTGTGGTGGCCTCGCCCTTGGCAAAGCCTGGATGGCGCAGGCAAGAAATGAGAAATCCCTGATTGGTGGTGACGCCGAACGCTGCGGTCTGTTCGAGGCCACAGATCAACCTGCTGCGCGCTTGATTGCGATCGGCTCCATGGCTGACGAGCTTGGCAATCATCGAATCGTAGAATGGCGGAATTTCCGAGCCGGATTGCAGCGCGTGCTCGACGCGGATCCCGTCCGGCATCTGCCACAGCGCCATCCGCCCCGACTGCGGCATGAAATCATGGCCGGCGTCCTCGGAGCAAAGCCGCACCTCGATCGCGTGGCCGGAGAATTTGATGTCCTCCTGCTCAAGCCCAAGCGGTTCGCCGCTGGCGACACGCAACTGCAATTCGACGAGATCGAGCCCGGTGATCGCCTCGGTCACGGGATGCTCGACCTGCAGCCGCGTATTCATCTCCATGAAGTAAAATTCGCCTTTTTGATCGAGCAGGAATTCCAACGTGCCAGCGCCCTCATAGCGGATCGACTTCACCGCCGCGACGGCGACCGCGCCCATCCGCGCCCGCAATCTCGGCATGACCTTTGGCGACGGCGCCTCCTCGATCAGTTTCTGGTGCCGCCGCTGCACCGAGCAATCGCGCTCGCCGAGATGCACCGCATGGCCATAACGGTCGCCGAACACCTGGATTTCGATATGACGGGGATCGACGATGGCGCGTTCCAGAATCACCGTGGGATCACCGAACGCACCCTGCGCCTCGGATCGTGCGCTGCGCAGCGCATCCGGAAAGGCCGCCGCGTCCGCGACCAGCCGCATGCCGCGTCCGCCGCCACCGGCGACGGCCTTGATCATCACGGGGAAGCCAATCTTTTTGGCCTCCGCCAACATCACGGCATCGCTCTGATCCGCGCCCTGATAGCCGGGCACGCAGGGCACGCCAGCCTTTTGCATGATGTCCTTGGCGCCGGCCTTGTTGCCCATCGACCGGATCGCTTCCGGCGAGGGACCGATGAACACCAAGCCGGCATCGCGGCAGGCCTGCGCAAAATCTTCGTTCTCGGCGAGGAAGCCGTAGCCGGGATGAATCGCACTGGCGCCGCTGGCTTTGGCGGCTGCGATGATGGCATCGATCTTCAAATAGGATTGCGCCGGCAGCGCCTCGCCGATGCGTATCGCTTGATCCGCCTCGCGCACATGCAACGCATCGCGATCGGCGTCGGAATAGACCGCGACCACGCCGTAGCCGAGGCGGCGCGCGGTGCGCATGATGCGAAGCGCGATCTCGCCACGATTGGCGATCAGTATCTTGTAGAACGGCGTTCGCTTCATCACTGTCATGGCCGCGCGACCGAGAACTGCATGCGCTGGGGTGAGCGCGCCTCGGCCTCCCGGCAAATCGCCAGCACCTCCGAAAGCACGCTGCGGGTATCGCGCGGGTCGATCACGCCGTCATCGAGCACACGGGCGCTGGTGGAGAACACGTCCATCTGGCCGTCGAACACGCCGACGATCTGCGCCTTCATCGCATCGAGTTTTTCCTTCTCGATCGGCTTGCCGCGCCGTGCGGCGGCAGCTTCCGTCACGATCGCCATCGTCTCGGCCGCCTGCTCGCCGCCCATGACGGCGGTCTTGGCGTTCGGCCAGGAGAAGCAGAAGCGCGGATGGAAGCCGCGTCCACACATGCCGTAATTGCCGGCGCCGAACGATGCGCCGCAATAGATCGTGATTTGCGGCACGGTGGCCGAGGTCACGGCCTGGATCATTTTTGAGCCGTGCTTGATCATGCCGGCCTCTTCATATGCCTTTCCGACCATGTAGCCGGTGGTGTTGTTGAGATAGAGCAGCGGCGTGCGCGATTGGCAGCAGGCCTGAATGAAATGCGTCGCCTTGTTGGCGCCGGGCACATCGAGCGGGCCGTTATTGGTGATGATGCCGATCGCCTGTCCTTCGATGCGGGCATGACCGCAAATCGTGGCGGGACCGTAATTGGCACCGAATTCGATGAAATCGAAATCGTCGATGAAGCGCGCGATCGCCTGGCGCATGTCCACAGGGCGCTTGTGGTCCATCGGCATGATGCCGAGCAATTCCTCGGCATCGTAGCGCGGCGGCTTGAACGATGCTTCGGCGGGCTGGGGCCGGTCCCATTCCAGATTGGCCATGATGTCGCGAGCAATCCGCAGCGCGTCACGGTCGTCTTCGGCGAGATAATCGCCTAAGCCCGAAATCGAGGTGTGCATCTCGGCGCCGCCGAGTTCCTCCTCGGTCGCGATTTCTCCCGTCGCCGCTTTCAAGCAGCGGCGGCCCGGCAAGAAAGGCGCGGGTGCGGCCGCGCACCATCACGATGTAATCGGACAACCCGGTCTGGTAGGCGCCGCCCGCGGTCGATGAACCATGTGTCACCGTGACCACAGGCAATCCGGCAGCCGACAGCCGCGCCAGATTGCGAAAGATGTTGCCGCCGCGGATGAAATCCTCGACGCGGTAGCGCAGCAGATTGGCTCCGGCGCTTTCAACCAGTTGCACGTATGGCAGCTTATTTTCCAGCGCCAGTTCCTGCACCCGGAGCGTCTTGTCGAGACCGTAGGGTTGCAGCGCGCCGGCGTCGATGCCGGAATCGTTGGCGCTGACCATGCAACGTATGCCGGAGACAAATCCGATGCCCGCGATCACGCCGCCACCCGGCACGCTCTTGCCGGCATCCGGCACGTCGAACATGTAGCCGGCGAGCGTCGACAGTTCGATGAAGGGCGAGCCGGGATCGAGCACCAACGCGACGCGTTCGCGCGGCAGCAATTGCCCGCGCTTATGGAAGCGGTCTTTTGCCGCGGCGGATGCGGCGCGGGTTCGCTCTTCGAGCGAGCGCATCCGCGCGATCAGCGCCAGCATGCCGTCACGGTTCGCCTTGTAGGCAGCACTTCCGGTCGCAATGGTCAATTCGAGGATGGCCACAGTCAGTGCCTGGTGCCGAAAATCTGGCGCGCTTCAGCCGGGCTCGCGATCTCGCGTCCCGCGCGGCGGGCGCAGGACGCGATCGCTTCGATCAGCTGCCCGTTCGAAGTCACCTTCTTGCCGTCGGCGAGATAGAACGTATCTTCGAGTCCGGTGCGCAGATGCCCGCCAAGGTCGGCGCAGCGCTGGTGCAGCGGCCAGATTTCCTGCCGCCCGATCGCGGTGACCTGCCAGCGCGCTTCGGGTAATTTCAATTTGAGCAGGATCGGCAGCAATTCCGGATCGGCCGGCATGCCGGAGGCAACGCCCATCACGAAATTATACTCCAGCGGCCCGGAATACATGCCCGTCTGCCGATACATGCCGACGCAGCGCACGATACCGACGTCAAAGCATTCGAATTCCGGAATCGTGTCGGCCGCCTTCATGACGTCGAGATAGTCCTGTACCTTCTCGACCGCATTATCGAACATCATCGGCGGCCAGGCCCAGGTGTTGTCGGATTTCACCTTGAGATAATTCAGCGATCCGGCGTTGCAGGCTGCGATCTCAGGCTTGGTCTCGCGCACGCAATCCAGTGCGCCGCCGTAGTTCGGGCCGGAAGTGCCTGTCGTGTGATTGATGATGACGCCGGGGCAGGCCTCGCGAACCGCCTGCTGGATCTCTCTACTGACGTTGACGTCCCAGGACGGCAGATGACCCCTGTTCGGTTCCTGCTGGCGCAGATGGATATGCATGATGCTGGCGCCGGCGTTGAAGGCGGCCTTCGCCTCTCGCGCCATCTGTTCCGGCGTCACCGGCACATTGTGCTGTTTTGGGTCAGTCAGCACGCCGTTCAGCGCGCAGGTGATGACGGCCTTGTCGCTCATGGAACAGCCTTTGATTTCAGCGTCGTTGAGCGATCATGCGGCCCCGCCCTAGCCCGCTTCTTGCGTCCACCCGCTATTGTCCGCGCCGACGCGGCTACGGTAGATCGCGAGATCGCGCGAGCCGGAAAAAATCGCACGCGGCATCAGGCCGTAGAAGCGGCGGATCGAATGGCTGAAATGCGTCGAATCCGGATAGCCGATATCCTGCGCCAGATGCGCAAGGTTGATGTCCTGGTTGGCGAAATGCAGCAGATGCCGGGCGCGCTTCCAGGCGCGGAACGAACGGAACGAGATTCCAGTCTCCTCCTTGAACAGATGCAGGAAGCGCGATGGCGACAGGCCGGCTTCCGCCGCGCAGCTTGCCGCCGTCACCGGTTCGCCGGAGAATTTTCCGATCTGCACGATCGACCGCGCCACGCGCGGATCGATCTGCCGCTGCGGCAAAGCCTCGCCAAAACACATGACGTCGAATTCGGCACTGGAGATATCGCCGCCGCCCTCGCGCTGGCGCAATTCGGCATAGGCCGAGCGGATGCGGTTGACGAAGTGCTCGCTCTCAGGCCCCGACAGGCGCTTGACGAGGTCCTCGAACACACCGGGCAGAACGCTCTCCGGTTCGATCACGAGACAAATCGCCGAGCGATAATCGCTGGCGATGGTGTGCGGCACATTTGGCAGCGTGGCGGCCAGTTCGCCGTAGGTTTCGCGGCCATCGGCCGTCGTCAGCCACAACCCGTCCTTGACCGAGACATAGACGTGAAGCGCGCCCGGACAGCGCTCCCGCGGGCGGCCAAGCAGCCCTGCGTAGAACACGCGTTCCGGCGTGATCAGCATCAGATGGCCGGATTTGTGGCCTTTGTCGTCCATGGCTGGTCCTCCTCGCGCGGCTCTTTGGCCGCTGCGATGGCGCCAACCATAGCGGATATTTGGGGGCTGACTACGGCCGAATCCGACGGCGTCTAATTAGTTCCGCGCACGCGGCGCCACATTCTGTTCGACGCCCGCCTTACGTTCCGCCGCCACTGCGCGCTTGAAACCGTCGCGCGCCTGCAGGCGCTGCCAATAGGCAGCGACGTTGGGTCCGAAATCCTTGGCAAGCCCGATATTTTCAGCCAATCGCAAAGCATAGCCGTTGGCGATATCGGCAGCCGTGAACCGGCCGGCGCATAATGTTTCGGCTTTACCGGTAGCAGCCTCGACCGCGCGCAGCCGTCCCAGGAACCATTTGGCGTAGTCGCCGGCCACTTGCGGATTGCGACGCTCCTCCGGCTCGAGCTGGCTGTATCTCAGCACCAGCGTTTGCGGAAAGGTCAGGGTGGCATCGCTGAAATACATCCAGTTCAGGAACGCGCCGTAAGCCGGTTCGTCCGGACCGACCACCAGCGGCGTCGGCCCGTATCTGGTGCCGAGATAATGGCAGATGCCGGAGGATTCCGTCATCCTGGTCTCGCCATCGACCATGAAGGGAATGGTGCCGAGCGGATTGATCGCCATGTAATCCTTGGCGAACACCCGCGGCGGGAACGGCAGCATCTTGAGCTCGTAGGGTAGCCCCAGCTCTTCCAGCATCCAGAGCGGACGGAACGACCGCGCCGCGTCGCAATGATAGAGCGTGATCATCAGGCGTTCCCCTTCATTACCAAATCCTGGGGCCGGTTTTAGGACCGCCTCCAGTTCTTATTGGTTTTTCGGCAGCGTGCCCATCATCTTGCACAACACGGTGAGCATCACCTCGTCCGCGCCGCCGCCGATCGAGGTCAAGCGACTGTCGCGATAGGCACGACTCACCGGCGTCTCGTTCATAAAGCCCATGCCGCCCCAGAACTGCAAACAGGCGTCGGTGAGCTCACGGCCGAGCCGCCCCGCCTTGAGTTTCGCCATGGTCGCGAGCCGCGTCACATCCTCGCCCGCGATCAACGCTTCAGCGGCGCGATAGATCAGCGCGCGCAGCAACTCTACTTCGGTCTGCATTTCCGCGAGCTTGAAATGGACAATCTGGTTGTCGAGGATCGTCTTTCCGAACGCCTTGCGGGTCCCGGTGTATTCGATCGTGTCGGCAATGATGAATTCATGCGCCTTGAGGCAGGCGGCCGCGCCCCACAGCCGCTCCTCCTGGAACTGCACCATCTGATAGGTAAAACCCTTGCCTTCCTCGCCGATGCGGTTGCGTTTGGGCACCCGGACATTGTCGAAGAAAATCTGCGCCGTGTCGGAAGAACGCATGCCCATCTTGTCGAGCTTGCGCGCGACCTGCACGCCCTTGCATTTCATGGGCACGCAGATCAGCGACTTGTTGCGATGGACCTGTCCATCGCTGGTGTTGGCAAGCAGGCAGATCCAGTCGGCCTGCACGCCGTTCGTGATCCACATCTTGCCGCCATTGATGACGTAATCGTCGCCATCCGCGCGCGCATTGGTCTTGATCGAAGCGACGTCGGAGCCGGCGCCGGGCTCTGAGACGCCGATGCAGGCCACCGCATCGCCTGCGATCGCGGGCGCCAGAAATTCGCGGCGCACTTCGTCGGATCCAAACCGCGCCAGCGCCGGCGTCGCCATATCGGTCTGCACGCCGATCGCCATCGGCACGCCGCCGCATTTGATGGCGCCGAGTTCTTCGGCCATCATCAATGCGTAGCTGTAATCGAGCCCCTGGCCGCCGAACTCGACCGGTTTGTTGAGGCCGAGAAAGCCGAGATCGCCGAGCTTCTTGAACAATTCATGCGCCGGGAAAATGTCGGCCTTCTCCCATTCGTCGACAAAGGGATTGATCTCGGCGGCGATGAACTTCTGAAGGATGCGGCGCGGTTCGTCGTGATCGGCGGTGAAGAGCATGGCTCAGTTTATCCCGTCGTCATTCCGGGGCGTCGCGAGCGAACGAGCCCGGAATCTCGACATTGTTTAACTCATCTCCAGATTCCGGGTTCGGGGCTTCGCGCCGCCCCGGAATGACGCAGGCGTCTCACAAACCCATCTGCCGCGAGGCGAGATCCTTCATGATTTCCTCGGTGCCGCCGCCGATGGCATTGACCTTCACTTCGCGATAGATGCGCTCGACCTTGATGCCGCGCATAAAGCCGGCGCCGCCGAAAATCTGCACGGCTTCGTTGGCGCAGAACGCCATGGTCTGCGTTGCCTGGTTCTTCATCATGCAGATCTCGGCAACCGGGCTCTCGCCCTGCCCGAGCCGCCACGCCAGCATTTCCAGCATCGCCTGGGATGCCGCGACCCGCTGCGCCATGTCGACCAGCTTGTGGCGGATCACCTGGTGCTGCGCGATCGGCTTGCCGAACGTCTGGCGTTCTTTGGCATAGGCAATCGCATCCTCGACACAGACCCGCGCATAGGCCGTGCAACTCGCCGCCATGCCCATGCGCTCGCTGTTGAAATTCTGCATGATGATCTTGAAGCCCTGGCCCTCCTCGCCGATCAGGTTTTCGGCGGGCACGCGGCATTCGTCGAAATGCAGCGTCGCGGTGTCCGACGCCCACCAGCCCATCTTCTTGAGTTTTGTGCGCGACAGGCCAGGTGTGTCGCCTTCGATCAGCAGCAAGCTGACGCCGCCCGCGCCGTCACCGCCGGTACGCACCGCAACCGTCAGATAGTCGGCCCGCATGCCCGAGGTGATAAACGTCTTCTCGCCGCTAACGACATAATGGTCGCCGTCGCGCCGTGCCTTGGTGCGCAGGTTTGCGACATCCGAGCCACCGCTCGGCTCGGTGATGGCAAGCGCGGAGATTTTCTTGCCCGCCAACACCTGCGGCAGCACCCGCGCCTTGATCTCCGGGCGAGCCGCGCGCGCGATCGGCGGCGAGCCGATGGTGTGGCTCATCAGGCTGGAACTGACGCCACCGGCACCGGCGCGCGCGAGCTCCTGCGAAGCCACGATCTTCATGAACTGGTCGGCGGCGACCCCGCCATGTTCTTCCGGGAAACCCAGCCCCAACAGGCCGATCTCGGAAGCTTTGGCATAGAGTTCGCGCGGAAACTCACCGGCTTCGTCCCATTCATGGGCATAGGGTTCGATTTCGCGCGTCACGAAGCGGCGCATCACGTCACGGAACGCTTCGTGCTCCGGCGTATAAAACGGGCTTTGCGCCCTTGTCCGCTCCAGCATGTTGTCCTCCCGGGAAGCGACGATGGCCTGATTTGGCTACCGCGACTTGCGTCGAGCGGCTGGCATGCCGTGCCCAGCAACTCAACGCAAGACCGGTTCCGCGAGGCTGTTTTAGGCTTCGCCTAAAAACAAATAACATATAATCGGCGCTCCGCCGGGGAGGATGACGCATGATCCGATCGAGCAAATCTGCCTCTACGGATTTCCTGACTGCTTTCCTGGCGGTATCGCTATCCCTTGCCGCATGGTCCGCGGCCTCTGCCCAGCAGCCGGGCATCACGGATACCGAGATCAAATTCGGCAACATCATGCCGTACAGCGGTCCGGCATCGGCACTCAGCGTCACCGGCAAGGTCTTTGCCGCCTATTTCGACATGATCAATGAGAAGGGTGGCGTCAACGGGCGCAAGCTCAACATGATCTCGCTCGACGACGGATTTTCGCCGCCGAAGACGGTCGAGGCGACGCGCCGGCTGGTGGAGAATGACGGCGTCGCTTTCATGTTCGGCACCATGGGCACCGCGCCGAGTTCGGCAACCGCAAAGTATCTCAACGGCGCCAAGGTGCCGCATCTCTTTCTCATAAGCTCGGCGTCGAAATGGAACGAACCGGCCACCCAGCCCTGGCTGATGGCGCTGCCCTGGGCACCCAATTATGTCGAGGAGGCCGGCATCGAGGTGCGTTACGCCCGCTCCAAGAATCCCAACGCCCGTTTTGCGATCCTCTATCAGAACGACGATGCCGGGAAAGATTATCTGCGCGGCGTCAAGGAAGCGCTCGGGGCCGACGCCGACAAGGCGATCGCGATGGCGTCGAGTTTCGAAGTCGCCGATCCCACCGTGGATTCACAAATCCTGACGCTCGCGAACACCAAGGCCGATGTTTTCCTGATCTACAGTGTCACGCCGCGCGCCTGCGCGCAGGCGATCCGTAAAGCCTACGAGACCGGTTGGCGGCCGATCCGCTTCATAGCCAGCGGTTGCGCCAACAAGGACACGGTGATGGTACCGGCCGGTCTCGAGGCCGCTCATGGCATCATGTCGGTCGTAGCGCTAAAACCCTACGTGCCCAATTCCAACGACCCCGGGCTCATTGCCTATGCGGATTTCATGAAGGCCCGGCTGCCGAATGTCGATCCGGCCAACTTCGCGGCCGGATATGGTTACATGGTCGCCCAGGCGCTGGTCGTGGTGCTGGAGCAATGCAAGAACGACCTCAGCCGCGAAAACATCATGGCGCAGGCCGCGAACCTCAAGGACGTATCGCTGTCGATGCTGTTGCCCGGCATCAAGCTCAACACGTCGCCGACGGACTATCGTCCGATCAAGGACGGTTATATGGTCGAGTTTCGCGATAACCAGTTGGCCGTGATCAGCGAATTGCTGCGCGGGGGGTCGTGAATCTGACGAGGCGGTCGGTTACGCGATGCTAACCCACTCAGCTATTGGCCGCTCGACAAGATTTCTGATTTTCCGAAATTGACTTGACCACAAGGCCAAATCAGCAATATAGCGATTTGGTCCTGTCCCGGTACGAGGGGCGTTTCGCGATCGTCACAAGCGCGGGATGGGATGCGATGGCCGCGGATGCGCTTTTGACGAACAGCGCGTGAGGCGGACGACGAAGTCGTGTGGTCCTGACGCCCCGACGCTGGCGTCAAGCTTTGCGGAATCATCCGCCAGGTGACGGTGGCAAGAAAGCCCGGCTCACCGAGGAGAGCACGATATAAGTCGTAAAGCCATTGCGCAGGGAATGTCGGATGCCTCCGCTGAACCTGTATGCTCGTGTGCGCCTTTTTTGCACACTTTTGCACACGAGACCGCGGGTGCAGCGCGCACCCGGCATTCCCTGCGCCCTCTCATTGGAGGGTACGGAAAATTCGACAGCAAACCTCGGGCAAATCGGGCCGCGAGATCGCGAAGTTGTGCCATCCTCCGTGCAGGACCGAACAGCCCCGCCCCAGCCACTCCACGCAAGACAGCATCCCCATATGACCCCTCATCTGCTAGACTGAATGCCCTCAAGAAAACAGGCGACGCAAGACCGCCGGACATGGAGGACGCTTTGCCGGTTCGCTATTACGACTGGATCACCCATTTCGGCCGCCGCACGCCGGACAAAATCGCGATCGTCGACCTCGCCAGCGAACGACGTCTTTCCTATGCGCAACTCGATACGCGCATTTCCCGTCTCGCTACCCATCTGCGCGACCAATTGAAGGTCAAGCGCGGCGACCGGGTCGCGGTGCTGGCACTCAACACGACGGATACGCTGGAAGTGCAGTTCGCCTGCTTCCGGCTGGGCGCCGTGTTCCTGCCGCTGAATACCCGCCTCACGGTCCCCGAGTTGCAATACATCGTGAGCGATGCGTCACCGACGGTGATGATCCACGATGCCGACCTGGCTGACATGGCGCTGACGATCGCCAAGCTCTGCAACGTTTCATCGGCGCTGCTGTTCGGCGCCGACGGCACATATGAAGCAGCGATCGCAGCGTCCAAGCCGCTTGAGCGTTCCGAAGACGTCACGCACGATGATATCTCGACCATCATGTACACTTCGGGCACGACCGGCCAGCCGAAGGGCGCCATCATCACCCACGGCATGACGTTCTGGAATTGCGTCAATCTCGGCGGACCCGCCTACATCTCGCCATCGTCGGTGCTGCTCACGGTGCTGCCGCTGTTCCACACCGGCGGGCTCAATTGCTACACCAACCCCGTGCTGCATGCCGGTGGCACGGTATTGATCATGCGCGCGTTCGATCCGGGCGCGGCATTGCAATTGATCAGCGATCCCGCGCAGGGCATCAATCAATTCTTCGGCGTGCCCGCGATCTACCAGTTCATGGCGCAGCATCCGGCTTTTGCGACGTCCGACTTCAGCCGCCTGGTGATCGGCGGTGTCGGCGGTGCGCCGATGCCGGTGCCGCTCTTGAAAGTGTGGGAGCAACGCGGCGTCGCGCTGCAGCAGGGCTATGGCATGACCGAGACCAGCCCCGCGGTGCTGACGCTCGACAAGGAAGATGCCGCGCGAAAGGCCGGCTCATCCGGCAAGCCGGTGCTGCATACGGAAGTGCGGATCGTTCGCCCTGACGGCACCGACGCCGCTGTCGGCGAGCTCGGCGAACTCTGGGTCAAGGGCCCGAACGTCACGCCCGGCTACTGGAACCGGCCGGACGCCAATGCGTCCTCCTTTACCGACGGCTGGCTGCACACCGGCGACGCCACGCGGGTCGATGAAGAGGGCTTTTACTACATCGTCGACCGCTGGAAGGACATGTACATTTCCGGCGGCGAGAACGTCTATCCCGCCGAGGTCGAGAGCGTGCTGCATCAGCTTACCGCTATCGCTGAAGCCGCCATCATCGGTATCCCAAACGAGCAGTGGGGCGAAGTCGGCATGGCGATCGTAGCGCTGAAGCCCGGCCATACGCTTGCCGCCGCAGAGATTCATGCGCATTGTGCAGCCAATCTCGCGCGGTTCAAATGCCCGCGCCTGATCGAGTTCGTCGACGCCCTGCCGCGCAACGCGACGGGGAAAATCCATAAACCCACACTACGAAAGAATTTCAGCACCCCGAAAGCCACTGACAAACAAGCCATTGCCTCGTAGCCGTCTGCCGGGACCGGCTGCGATTTCGCCTCGTCAGTCCCCAATCACAAAGAAACCAGGGAATAAGCGTTCATGAACAACAAGAAAATGTCTTTGCTTGCCGCAGCCGCGGCCCTCTCCCTCCTCACCACCCAAGGCGCCATAGCTCAAAAGAAATACGACACCGGCGCCTCCGACACCGAAATCAAGATCGGCAATGTCGAGGCCTATAGCGGGCCTGCCTCCGCCTACGGCATCATCGGCAAGACCGAGGAAGCTTATTTCAAGATGATCAACGATCAGGGCGGCGTGAACGGCCGCAAGATCAACTGGATCTCCTATGACGACGGCTACAGCCCGCCGAAGACGGTGGAGCAGGTTCGCAAGCTGATCGAGAGCGATGAAGTGTTCCTGGTGTTCAATGCGCTGGGCACACCGACCCAGACCGCGGTCCAGAAATATCACAATGCCAAGAAGGTCCCGCAGCTCTTCCTCGCCACCGGCGCCAGCAAGTGGAACGATCCGAAGGAATTTCCCTGGACCATGGGCTTTCAGCCGAGCTACCGCGTCGAAGCAAGAATTTTTGCGAAATACATCCTGGCCAACAAGCCCGGCGCCAAGGTCGCGGTGTTCTACGCCAATGACGATTTCGGCAAGGATTACGTCGCCGGCCTGAAGGAAGTATTCGGCGACAAGGCCTCAAGCATCATCGTCGCCGAGGAGAGCTACGAGACCACCGAACCCTCGATCGATTCCCATATCGTCAAGCTGAAGGGCACAGGTGCGGACGTGTTCGTCAACATCTCGACGCCGAAATTCGCGGCCCAGGCGATCAAGAAGATGCACGAGCTGGAATGGAAGCCGATGCACGTCATGACCGACGTCTCGATTTCGATCGGCGCGGTCATGAAGCCCGCCGGGTTTGATGCATCCGAAGGCGTGCTGTCGGCCGGCTATCTCAAGGACGCATCCGACCCGCAGTGGAAGGACGATGCCGGCATGAAGAAGTTCATGACGTTCGTCGACAAATACATGCCGGGCGCCAACATCGCCGACGCCAATCTGGTCTATGGCTACGCCGCGGCGCAGACCATGGTGCAGGTGCTGAAACAATCCGGCGACAATCTGACCCGGGAAAACGTGATGAAGCAGGCCGCCAGCCTGAAAGACTTCACGCCGGATACGCTGATCCCCGGCATCAGGGTCAACACCGGCCCCAATGACTTTGCTCCGATCGAACAGCTCAAGATGATGCGGTTCAAGAGCGGCCAATGGGAGCTGTTCGGCGACATCATCAGCGCCGAGACTGGTGGTTAGATAAAGCTCAGCTCATTCCGGGAATGCGTCGCAAGACGCAGACCCGGAATGACCGCTTCTCAATCCCCCCGGCAAGAACATCGCGAATTTGTCGGCAAACCGCGCAAAATTATCCGCATGCCGGGATATCATGTGCAAAGCGAAGGGCGATGCCTGCCCAACGTGTGTTGCCACCCCCCTCAAGTCTCAATAAAAAGGAAGAAAATCATGGCGCGTGGCGATCGCTCTCGATCGATCGCGGCCAAAGGAAACAACAAGGTAAGGGACTTTCATGGAAGCTCAGGCAGGTAACGCGTCGCACCCGACCGGAAAATGGTCGCCTTCGTCCAACGCGAGCGACATCGTCAAGCGCATCCATGCGATGCTGCATCCGCGTAACATCGTGCTGGTTGGCGCGACCGACAAGCCCGGGAACTATGCCGAGCGCATCTGGAACAACCTGGTCAAGTACCAATACAAGGGCAGACTTTTCCCGATCAATTCCAAGCGCGAAACGATCTGGGGCGTGCCTTGTTATAAGGATTTCGCGAGCCTGCCGGAAAAGCCCGACCACGTCCTGGTGTTGGTGCCGGCCCGCTTCGCGGTGCAGGTGATCCGCGACGCGGCCGCCGCCGGCGCTCGCTCCGCGACCATCGTCACCTCGGGCTTCAGCGAATTGCAGGATGCCGAAAGCCAACGGCTGGCGGTTGAATTGCAACAGGCGGTGCGCGAGACCGGACTTGCTGTCACCGGCCCGAATTGCCTCGGCAACTTAAGCGCCGGCGAAAATCTCTTCACCAATATCGACGACCGCATCGTCACCATGGAAGCGGGTCCCGTCGCGATTGCCGGACAGTCCGGCGCGATCGTGATGGCTATCCGCCAGACGCTGGAGGATCGCGGCGTCGGCGTCGGCTATATGGTGACGACCGGCAACGAGACCGGGCTCGAGACGCCCGACTTGATGGCCTATTTCGCGGCCGATCCGAGCATTCGCGTCATCGTGGTGTATCTCGAAGGCGTGCGGAATACGAAAGTGTTCCGCGAGGCCTGCAAGGCCGCACGCGCCGCCGGCAAACCCGTAATCGCGCTAAAACTCGGTGCCTCCGAAGGCGGCCGCGCCGCTGCAATGGCGCATACCGGCGCACTCGCGGGCTCCATCGAAACCTTCGATGCGATCTCGACGCGCGAAGGCGTCATCCGCGTGCGCGGGCTGGATGAACTGATCGAGACTACCGAATGCTTCGTGCATGCCGATCCGCCGAAGAGCAACCGTCTTGCTGCGGTGTCGCTGTCCGGCGGCAAGCGCGGTCTCCTGATCGACGCGTTCTATTCGGCCGGGTTGAACTTTGCGCCGCTCAGCCCAAGCGCCACCGAAAAACTGACAAAGATGCTCGGCCCCGGCAGCATCGTCGGCAATCCGCTCGATGCAGGCTTCGCCGCGGTAGTCGATCCCTCCGTCTACATGCAGTCGATCAAGATCATGATCGACGATCCCGATACCGATATCGTCATCATCGATGCCGAACTGCCGAAGGCGCCGCACGAACTGCGCGAACGCAACTTGCGCATCGTCAACGACATGGCCGGCGCCGCCTCCAAGCCCGTGGTCTATATCAGCGCGATGTCCATCGGCTTTACCGAATTCACCAAGGGCCTGCGCAAATCGCTGCCGAATATCGCGGTCATGCAGGGGCTCGACCGCGCGGTAGGCGCGATCAAATCACTGATCGATTATGCGTCACTGCGCAAGGAGGTCCCGGATATCAAGTCGAGCTCGAAGGCTTCCGCGCGGGCGGTGCTGGAAAAGGCACTCAAGAGCGCCAATGGCGCCGCGGCGCTCGACGAGGTCGCCTCGAAGAAGCTGCTCAGGGCCTACGGCATTCCGGTATCAAAGGAAGAGATCGCGCAAACCGCCGCAGAAGCCGTCAAGATCGCAAAGAAGATCGGCTTTCCTGTGGTTGCCAAGGTGGTCAGCGCCGACATCCTGCACAAATCGGATATCGGCGGCGTGGTTCTGAACCTCAACAATGCGGCCGAGGTGAAGAAGGCGTTCAACGACATCACCGCACGGGTGAAGAAGATCAAGAGCAAGCCGAAGCTCGAAGGCATTTTGATCGCGCAGCAGGTCAAGGCCGACCTCGAACTCGTGGTCGGCGCCTCGCTCGACGCCGAGATGGGACCGGTGGTGCTGTTCGGTACCGGCGGCGTCGATATCGAATTGATGAAGGATGTCGCGCTCGCCGGCGCGCCGCTCGACGCGGACGAAGCGAAGCAGCTGATCCACAAGACCAAGGCCGGCGTGAAGATGAAGGGCTACCGCGGCAAGCCCGCGCTGCATGAGGCGTCCGCCGTGAAGGCGCTGGTCGGGCTATCCAATTTGATGGCGGACGCAGGAACGCGCATCGCGTCGATCGACGTCAATCCTTTCCTGATCAATAGCAAGGTCGGTGTCGCCGTCGACGGCCTGATCGTGCTGAACAATGCTGCTGCGAACAAGGCCGCCGGACATTGATATTGGCAGCCGGGGTCGGATAGGCCGAAGGATGTGATGAACGCAATTTCGGTCGTCACAACCCCGCACCCCATTGCCGCGCGGTTTGCAATAGCCAGTCGCGGTAGAGCGTCAACGGCGTGACGCCGGTCATTCCGCCGCAGCCCGCGCTGCCGTTCGCTCCGGTCGACCAACTGACGACGCCAATGACGGCCGGACCGCCTTCTTTGTCCTCGAACACCGGTGCACCGGAATCACCGGTGCAGGCACCGAGCCCATCGCGCACGCCCTGGCCCACGGGATCGACCGAACAAATCTGCAGCGTTCCCGGCTTGCCCGTCGCGACCAGCCCCGCGGCGCGGATGGTACCGCCGCTCTTGCCGTCACCGCGCACGGTCACGCCGATGCCGGCAATGGTAAAGCGGCTGCCGACGACGATTGGAATGTTCGGAGCGCCGAGCACCGACGGTGATTTTCCGGCGGCAGGCGCCGCCAATTGCAGCAACGCTACATCGGCAGTGGCGCGATGCCCCAGCATCGCCTGCATGTTGAAGCCCGGATGAATCGCCACCGTCTTGACGTCTCGCAGCGACGGCTGCTTGTCCGCGCCATATTCGACGATCCTGTAATCCGCGCCGGGTTGCACGCAATGCGCGGCCGTCAACACCACCTTTGGCGCGATCAGCGCGCCCGTACAGAAATTGCCGCGCGAACCGACGATGGTGATGACGGAACGGCCAATGCCTTCGGTCGTCGGCGCACCACCGCCAACGATGGCGTCGGCCGGCGCCGATATCAGCAGCGCAAAACTGGTAATTGCCACTGGGAGTGTTTTCATCTGCGAAGCAATAACCCGCACGGTGCCTATCGCCAAGCGGCGGATCGGGCTGGTTCTATCAAGCATTCCGTGTTAGCCGCTCTCCAACGCATTGATATCGGCAGGGAATAATGATCGAGGCAGTGATCTGGGATTTCGGCGGGGTATTGACCACTTCGCCGTTCGAGGCGTTTGCGCGGTTCGAGACCGAGCGCGGGTTGCCCGCCGATATCATCCGGCGCACCAACGCCGCCAATCATCTTGAAAACGCCTGGGCTAAATTCGAGCGCGCCGAAGTGGACATCGACGCCTTCGACGAATTATTCGCGGTCGAAATCGAAGGCGCTCGGCGCGGAAGTTCGCGGCAAGGACGTGTTGCCGTTACTCTCTGGCGACCTGCGCCCCGAGATGGTCGAGGCGCTCAAGCGCGTGAAGACCAGGTTCAAGACCGGCTGCATCACCAACAATCTTCCCGCCAATGCCATCGGCAGCCGCAGCGGCCGCTCGCTCTATGTCGCCGAAGTGATGGTGCTGTTCGACCATGTCATCGAGTTCCGCAAAAATTGGCCTCAGAAAGCCCGACCCGCGCATCTACAAGATGATGGTCGAAACGCTGAAAGTAGACCCGAAGAACTGCGTCTATCTCGACGATCTCGGCGTCAACCTGAAGCCGGCGCGCGACATGGGGATGACCACGATCAAGGTGCTCAACGGCGCACAGGCGATTGGGGAACTGGAGGCGGCGACCGGGCTGGCATTGCGCTAGACGGAAAATGTCCGGAAATCGCGGGCTCCCATGAATAAACGGTGCTTGTTCTTTACCTGGAACACAGGCAGAACTCTCTGAAATCCAGTGAATTTCGGAGTTGAAACCCGTGGCTGAAAATCGGCCTTCGGCCTCGATCGAGGCAGTGGAAAGCGGTCTTGCCGCGCAAGGCTATATTGCGAGCCGGCAAATCGCGACCGCGGTCTATCTTTCGCAGCAGATCGAAAAACCCATACTCGTCGAAGGTCCCGCCGGCGTCGGCAAGACCGAGCTTGCGAAAGCGATCGCGGCGTGGCGCGGGCTGAAGATGATCCGTCTGCAATGCTATGAAGGGTTGGACGAAGCCAAGGCGCTCTATGAGTGGAAATACGCCAAGCAGCTTCTGTACACGCAGATCCTGAAAGACAAGCTCGGCGAGGTACTCGGCGGCGCCGAAACGCTGCATGCCGCGCTGGAACAATTGCACGATTTCGGCGACGTGTTCTTCTCCAAGGAATTCGTCGAACCGCGCCCGCTGTTGCAAGCGCTGGAGCAGCCCGCTGGCTGCGTGCTCTTGATCGACGAAATCGACAAATCGGATGCCGAATTCGAATCCTTGCTATTGGAAATCCTCAGCGATTTTCAGGTCACCATCCCGGAACTGGGAACGGTTGTCGCGGTCGCCGCGCCGACCGTGATCCTGACCTCGAACAGCGAGCGCGATCTCGGCGACGCGCTGAAGCGCCGCTGCCTGCATTTGCACATCGGCTTCCCCGAACAGAAACTTGAAGAGCGGATCGTCGAAAGCCGCGTGCCCGGCATTTCGCAAACATTGCGCAAGCAGATGGTGGGATTCATCCACGAGGTCCGCACGCTCGATCTGAAGAAACTGCCGTCGGTGAGCGAAACCATCGATTGGGCCCGTGTGCTGGTGCTGCTGCAGGCGCCCGAACTCGGCCATGAGATCGTCAAGGACACGCTCAATGTGTTGCTGAAATACGAGGCGGATATCGAGGCCACGATGCCTCAGGTCTCCACCTTCATTGCCAAGGCCACCCGTCAAAACGTCTTCGGATAGAGCGAGAGATGAGAGAGAACCTGCATCGCTTCTTTCGTGCGGCGCGGGGCGCGGGAGTAAGGCTCTCGCCGGCCGAAAGCATCGACGCGATGCGGGCGGTGGCAAAAATAGGCTTCACCGATCGGAGTGTCCTGCGCGATACCTTTCTGCTGACGCTCGCCAAGACCCAGGATGAGAAGAAAGCGCTCGGCGATTGCTTCGATCTGTTCTTCGATCAGCCGGAGCCGTCCCAACCCCCGCCCGAAGACAGCGAAACGGACGAGAAGGACCCGCCGGAAACCGGCGCCGCGGCCGATTCCCCCGGCGATGCCGGCGGTGGCGACGAACAGGCCGAGGGGCTCGGCCCTCTTGCGCAGATGTTGCTGGCGCAGGACCGCAACGAGATCGCGGCTGCGATGGCGAACGCGGCAAGCGCGGCTTCGCTGTCCGATATCCGCTACTTCACGCAGCGCGGAATATTCTCCGGCCGCATCCTCGATCAAATGGGCATCCAGCGCCTTCGCGACGACCTCGACAATTTGACGGCGACAAATTCCGCACTGGCGGAGCGGCTGACGGCTGCGCTCGACGGGTTGCGAGACACCGTTCGCGAGACCGTCTCGCAGGCGCTGATGCTCTACGGGCGCGAGGAGGCCGAAAACCTCCGTAACGAGATTTTGCGCAATGCGCCATTGTCGCGGATCGAACCGCGGCAGGTCGAGCAGATGCGGCATCTGATCCGCCAGATCGCGCGTCGCCTGCGCGAGCGCTACAGCAAGCCGCGCAAACGCCAGCGGCGCGGCCATCTCGACGTGCGCCGGACCATCCGGCGAAACGCCGCATGGGGTGGCGTGCCGTTCCTCACCGCCTGGAAACGACGGCACCGCGACAAGCCGAAAATCGTTGCGCTTTGCGACGTCTCAGGCTCGGTGGCGCGGGTATCCGATTTCTTCCTGCTATTGATCCACAGCCTGCATGAGGTTGTCTCCGACGTCCGCTCGTTTGCGTTTTCCGGACATCTGATCGAGGTCAGCGACATCCTGGAATCCAAATCGCCGGAAGAAGCGATGGCCGAGATCATGTCCAAGGTCGGCTTCGGCTCATCGGATTACGGCAATTCCTTTGTCGATTTCGAAGACGAATGGATGAACGCGATCACGCCGCAGACCACCGTGATCGTGCTCGGCGATGCCCGCAGCAACAATCTCGACCCGCGTGCCGATATCCTGCGCCGCATCGGCGAGCGGTCGAAGCGGCTGGTCTGGCTCAATCCCGAGGGCCGTATGGCCTGGGGTTGGGGCGATTCCGAAATGCCGCGCTATTCGACCTTCTGCACCGTCGTGCGCCAATGCGCCACGGCGCAGCAGCTTGAGCGAGCGGTGTCGGACATCGTGGCGAGCTATCAGTAGGTCAGTCTTTTGTTTTGACGCGTTTTCTTCACGCGAACCGGAGTCCACTTCGCCCGAAAACGCTCTATCTCACGCGTCGATCGCGTCCTTGATGCGCTTGCGCGTCAGCGGCAGGTTGCGCAACCGCTTTCCGGTGGCGTTGGCGATGGCGTTCGCGATCGAGGCCGCCGCCGGGCCCTGCCCGGTCTCGCCGCTACCGAGGAACGGCTGGCCGGGGCGGTTGATGATGTGGATCTGGATACTCTCAGGTACCGAATTGAAACGCAGGATCGGGTAGGTCTGCCAGTCGGTGCTGGTGATCCTGGTGTCGTCGAACGTCACGGCCTCATACAGCGTCCAGCTCATCGACTGTACGATCGCGCCCTCGATCTGGTTGGTCAGCCCGTCCGGATTGACCACCTGGCCGCTGTCGACGGCGGCCACCGCGCGTACCAGCCGCGGACGGCCGGTCTCGCGGTTCACTTCGACCTCGCAAACAACGGCGCAATAGGCCGCCAAATTCTTGTAGCGCGCAAAGGCAAAACCGAAGCCGCGATCCGGCGGCGGCTTTTGATCCTTCTTCCACCCAAAGCCCTGTGCCGCCTTTTCGATCACGTCACGCCCGCGCTGGTCGTCGAGATGTTTCAGCCTGAACTCGACGGGATCGGCGCCGGCGAGTACGGCGAGTTCGTCCATAAAACTCTCGATCGAGAACACATTGTGGTAGGCGCCGAGCGCGCGCATCGCCGAAATTCGCAGCGGCATCGCCGGGATGAAGTGATGGACCACATTCGCGTTGGGAAAATTGTAGAACGGGATCGCATTGCGATCGCCGCCACCTTCCGGCAATGGCAGCGGCTTTGGCGCAGGCACCGCAAAAGGCTGCGCCATATGCTGGGCAGCCAGCATCGACCCGGCGCCACCTGGCCGCATCGAATGGGTGTTGCTGAAAACCTCAAAATTCCAGTCGGCGATTTTTCCGGCGCTGTCGAGCGTGGCCTTCAGTTTCGTTACCATCGCCGGGCCATAGGGCTCCCAGGCATGTTCCTGCTCGCGCATCCACTGTACGCGGACGGGGCGGCCAGGCAGCGCCCGCGCGATCAGCGCGGCATCGGCCGCGGCATCGTCGGCGCCGTTATGGCCGTAACAGCCGGATCCTTCGACATGAATCAGGCGGACGCTGGCCGGCGGCATTCGCAACATCTCCGCGATGCCCTGACGGTCGGGATAGACGCCCTGCGTATGCGACCACACCGTCATCGCACCGTCGACGAATTGGGCGACCGCGCAGGACGGCCCGATCGATCCATGCGCCTGATAGGGCCGCGTATAGGTGGCCTCGATGGTCTTCACGCCCGTGGCCGCAGGATTGCTGCGCTCAAAAATAGTCGTGTTCTGCGAAGGAAGGGTGGTCGGCACGTTGAGCAGGTCATCCTGCTTCGGCAGGCTGGCGGTCTCTTTCCATTTCGCCGCGGCGGCCAGCGCGTTCATCGCCTTGACGGACTGGAATTCTCTCTCGGCAACGACCGCGAGGAAATTGCCGTCCCGCACGATCTTGATGACCCCGGGAAGTTTCTCGATGGCGGACGTGTCGCATTCGGTCAGCTGCGCGCCATAGCTGGCGGACGCACCACACGCGCATGCAGCATTCCGGGCAATCGCATGTTCATGCACGTAGGCCGCGCCGCCGGTGACTTTGGCGGGGATATCGACGCGCGGCACGGACTGGCCCTCGGCCTTGTATATCGACGGGTCCTTCAGTTTCGACTTCGGCTGCGCCTGTACATGCAGCATATCGGCGGCGACGAGTTCGCCATAGGTCGAGCGCCTGCCGTCAGGCGCGATCACGGTGCCGTTTTCCGTCCGCAAGTTTTCAGCGGGCAGATCGAACCGCCTGGCGGCTTCCACGATCAGCAGCGCGCGCACTTGCGCCGCTGCATTCTGGATCGCAGTGCCGCCATCCTTCATGGAATTGCTGCCGGACGTATAGCCCTCATTCGCCGTGAGTTCGGTGTCAGCGGTAACAACCTTCAGCGAGGCAAAAGGCACGTCGAGTTCTTCGGCAGCGATCTGGTGGGCCGCCGTCTTGAACCCCTGTCCGAGCTCGGCCTTGCCGGTGAATACCGTGATGCTGCCATCGGCATCGATCCGAATCCAGGAAATCGAGATAGGGCGAGATCTTCAAACTGCCGGGCGGGCTCGGCGCGGACGCCTCCAGCCGGGGCCTCCTGTTGTTGCGCGAAGGCGTCAGCTCAGCGAGAAGCTGACGATCAGCGCGCCGCCACCCGTGAGGACGCGCCGGCGATCGAGAATGACAGGGGCGTTCATTGGGCGCTCCTGTTGGCTGGCGCATCCGCAGTATCCATCAGCCTGATCGCTCGGTGCACGGCACGCAGGATCCGCATATGGGTGCCGCAGCGGCACAGTTGAGGTTCGAGTTCGGCGCGGATCTGTTCGTCGGTCGGCTTGGAATTTCGTTGCAGCAGGGCCTGCGCCCGCATCATCATCCCCGCGATGCAATAGCCGCATTGCGCCGCCT
>CAVYPL010000024.1:0-227391 GCA_963770355.1 uncultured Alphaproteobacteria bacterium
GGACGGGGCACCTTCGGCGCGGCGGCGACAAGGCAAGCGCTTCAGCGCTCTCCATGTGCAGTGGGTCCATCTCGCGCTCTCCAAGGCCATGCGTTCATAGGCGGAGATCGGCTCGCTCTCGGTCGGCTTCGACGGCACCCGACCGCCCGGAGACAGGCCGCAGCATTCGTGCCAACGTGGTCAGCGCGCGGACCTTGGCCTGCCAGATCGGAACCAGGTCGGCGGTCGTCGACGACTAGGCGGCGGCGAGCTCACCGGTTGCGACGCGCTCGGCGACGATGGCCTTGGCGTAGGCGGCGATCAGCGGCACGTCGGACGGCACGAAGTGCGACGGTGGCGCGCCTGCGATCAGGCCGACGAATTCGGCGCGCTCGATCTGGTCGAGATCCTCGGGCGGCTTCAGCAGCACGCGGGTTGAACCGTTGGCGGCGAAACCTTGCGAGGCGGCGGCTTGGCGGGGCATGGCAGGCGGGGTCCTTCTAAGTCCGACCGTAGAAGCCTTTTCTCTGGTTCCAAAACCTACGACCGATTGTAGCAAAATCGGAGCGGCTCCGCGCTCGGATCAGTGCGAGGATGCGCTTTTTATGCCTCCCCCCGATAACAAACTGTGTCGAGGGGCGTCCGCTGTAGTTCGCATAACGGCTTCAAGCCGGACATCATCCGAGGTCGCTTGACGTGCGTCGAATTTGCCGGCAGGCGGCGGAATGTCGACACCCTCGTGTTGTTGTCGCGATCAGCTTCCGCCGGCGTGCACGTGCGCAGTGAGCATTGACCAGTACACCTGCATCACCGAGAAAAGGAACGCCGTGCTCACACCGAACAGTAACGTCCCGTCGACTGCCTCGCAGCGCGCCTGTCATCCGCCAAGGTCGCTCCAGCGTCAGCCCTGATGCGCCGCGCGTGCTCATCGAGTCGAGGAGATAGAGCAAGGCGTCCATGGGGGAGTTCGAGCGCCAAGCCACGAATACGCCGCTGCCCAATCCCGCACTCTATTCCGTGCAGCACGGCCGATAGCAGTCCAATCACACCGACCACACAGATCACGATCGCGATCAGGTCCCCGTACCTTGATGTCGCGGGTCTCCAGCGCATCCGTATCCTCACCGCCACGACGGCCAGCATCACAACCGCCGTCGCATGGATCGCCATCGTCAGCACGATGAGCGACAAGCCCCAAAGCCAGCCTCGGTCTCCAATATCTCCATTCACGCGCTCCTCGAAAAAGGCTCTGATCGACGAACGGCAACCATTTGAGCCGATACGCATAGTGGCGGATCGGCCGTTCGGCTGAGCTTTGACTGTCAAGACTTCGGCCGCCGTGCGGAAGCCCCTTGCACCAGATCGAGTGCTGGTTGGGAAACTGGGCGCTCGCATGGAGCTTGTTGGCGCACATGCCTGAACAGAGAGTATTGTCGGATCGGGTCAAGACGGCAATCAAGACCGCGCTCGCCACGGTGCTTGCCTATGGCGTCGCCCCTTTCCATGGACTGGAAAGATGCTCATTGGGCCGCCTTTGCCGTCGCGTTCTGCACCCTGTCGACCGTCGGAGAATCGCTGAACAAGGGTCTGCTGCGGCTATCCGGGACCCTCGTGGGGAGTGTGGCGGCCATCACCCTCATTGCCCTGTTCGCGCAGGATCGCTGGCTGTTCCTGATCGGCATGACCATCTTTACCGGCTTCTGCACCTACATGATGCCCGGTACTTCCCGATGGTATTTCTGGTTGGTTGCGGGGTTCTCGGTACCGCTCATTGCACTTTCCGGCAGCGGCGACCCTGTGAACGATTTTCAGACAGCTATAACTCGCACCGAGGAAACCGCGCTGGGTATGCTGAGCTACAGCCTCGTCTGGCTCTTGATCTGGCCGACCAGTAGCCGGGAAGCCCTCGAGGATGCGGTCCGTCGGCTCGTCGCCGCGCATCGCCAACTCGCCGTGCACTATCTCACGCCGACCATCGGTGAAACCCGTGATGCGGGCCCAGAAGCCCTCCGGCGACAGAGCACGCAAGTGCTGGCGCGTCTTGGTGGTCTGCTCGACGGCGCGGAGATCGACAGCTACGAAGTATCGGGAGGCTCGCCACGCGTGGCGGCGCTTGATCCATCGGCTTTCGCAACTGGCCAGCACGTCAGAACGCGTGCGACAGAGTTCTGCAGACGTAAGGGAGGTCGACCGCCAGCGGCTGATTCCGGACCTTGCAGAATTCGCCAGTGAGCTCGACCGCAGGTTCGCCGAAATCGAGCGCATGCTGGACGGGCATCCGCCGGAGCGCTGGCCGATTTCCGTGCCGCTGAACCTCGAAGACAAGGGGATGGCTTCGCTTTCGCCGTTCCACCGGGCCGCGCTCCTCCTCTATCGCAGTCACCTGCAGGAAATCGACAAGCTCACGCGCGCCCTCTTTGAGACAGTCGCTGACCTCAGGAACTTCACCCGCGCTAGGGTCACTTCGACCAGCGACCCGTTACCGCTCATGCCATCGGCGCTCGATCCCGAACGCTTCGCGGTCGTTGCACGCTGGTTCACGAGCCTGTGGCTGGCGGTGGCTCATCGCCCTTTACGTGCCGGACGTCCCGGACACGGTCGGGTTCGTCGTACTCACCAATTCGCTCTCGATGGCGCTTTCCGTCATGCCACAGGCTCCGATCGCGCGCACCTACTTGCCGATTGCATTCGGCTTCGCTCTCGGAGGCGCCATCTATGTCGTGGTGATGCCCCACCTCGAAAGCTTCGCCGGTCTGGCGGTCGTGGTTTTCTCGGCTGTCTTCCTGATCTGCTACCTGTGTCATCAACCAACGCAGGCCGCCGGCAGGTCGGCGGGGCTCGGGTTGCTTGCCATGATGATGGGCGTCACCAACGAGCAAAACTACAACTTTCTCAATGTTGCAAACCTCGCCCATGGTCTTGGTACTGGTTCTTGCCGTGCTGGCGGTCGCGACATATTTCCCAGTGTCATTCCGCGCCGAGCACGTGTTCATCCGCCTGCTCGGCCGCTTCTTCGCGCGTGCGCATATCTTGCCTCGACGCTGCAGTGGGACCCCGCCAACCCGCCGACGCGGTGGCAGCGTCTCAGGCGAGTATTGCATCTCGGCGACCTAGAAAGTGTCCCGGGCAAGCTCGCCATCTGGGGAGGCGCGTTGCCCGCGGCCACCTTGGATCAATCCATGACCGGGCAGATGCAGGCTCTCGTCGAGAGCGTGCAAGTCCTTGCCTACCGCATGCAAGACCTGATTGAGAGCCGCGCCACACCTGCTGCGAGAGATTGCAAAAGATATCCTGCGATCCTAATCGCCACGCGCGCACCTGGACAAGCAATTCGCGCGCAAGCACTTGCGATTGCGTCCCGAGGCGGCGGATTTTGGCGATTTTCGGTCGCGGCTCGATGCGATGCTGGAGCGACTGGAAGAGCAGATCGAAAAAGCGGTTGCCGGTGAGGACCAAGCCGGCATTGCGACACTCGATAGCGAGAATTCAATTCGCCCTGCTCGGCGCATTTCGTGGCGTGTCGGAGGAGTTGGTGAATTTCGCAAGGCAGTCGGGCGAGATTGATTGGGCTCGCCTGCGTGAGGCCCGGTTCTGACGGAGGCATGGTGATGCACCTGATCCCGCACGAACTGTACGTAGGAGAAGTCTTCTTCCCGCCGATGCTGCTCGATGCCGCACTGGGCCTCGTCGCCGCCACGATCACGTCGCGGCTTTCGAACCGCTTCAGAGTGTCGCGTTACTTTTATAATCCGTCCCTGGTGCTGATCGCGTTGACCGTGATCTACACCGGCCTGTTCTCCATCTTTCTGATTCCGGGGTGAGATCATGAAGCCGATCGTGAAAGTCATCACCACAGGCGTGGTCGTGCTGGCAGCTCTTGGCATGATTGCCTACAAATATCAGGACTATGTGAAATATCCCTGGACGCGTGACGGCTTGATGCGGGCGCAGGTTGTTCAGATCGCCCCACGCGTATCCGGACCGCTCGTTCGCGTGCCGATCCAGAATAATCAATTGGTGAAGAAGGGTGATCTTCTATTCGAAATTGATCCAACCACATTCCAGGCGACCGTGAATTTGATGCGTGCCCAGTTCGACAACATGCGTGATATCGTCAAGTCCCTTGTCGAACAGGTTGAAGGACTGAGGCGCACCATCGAGGTACGCGAAGCAGAGATCAACGAGGCGAAGTTCGGGGTCGAGGGATCAGCCGCACAGGTGGAGAACGCGCGGGTCGCATTGGGACGCGCCAAGGAGCTGTTCGCCGAACAGACGAACACCCAGAGAGACGTCGACGACAAGACCATGGCGTATCAGGTGGCCGCCGCCCAGCTCAGGCGACGCCAAGTCAAAAGTGAACCAGATGACCGCTGCGCTCGCGCAAGCGAAAGCCGATCTGGCTCGCGGGTTGGCCGATCTCGGCGTGCTCGGAGAAGATAACCCCCGGCTGCGCCGGGCCGCGGCGGATCTGGAAATTGCTCAATTGAACCTGGACTTCACAAAGGTACGAGCCCCCACGGACGGATACGTCACCAATTTGCGGTTGGGCATCGGGGATTCCGCGGTTGCCCATCAACCGATGCTGGCCGTGATTGATGCCAATGGCTTTTACGTCCAGGCATTCTTTCGAGAAACCTTCGTGGGGAATCTCCAAAAAGGCGATCGGGCCATTGTCACGCTGATGAGCTATCCCGACACTCCCTTGGAGGGCAGCGTCGACAGCATCGGCTGGGGCATAGCCCAGCAAAACGGCAGCACGGGCTTCGAGCAGTTGCCCTCCGTCAAGCCGACGTTCGAGTGGATTCGGCTCGCGCAACGCATACCGGTAATGGTGCAGATCAGGAAAGTGCCGGACAACGTCAAACTGCGCGCCGGCACCACTGCGTCGGTGGTGGTTGTCACGGGATCCAGCACGGATGGTGGCCGGGTGCCACCGGTTCCCCGCGCGTTGCAATGATGATCCTAAACTGACCAGCCGCAGCTTGGTTGATCCTAGTATTTTCTGACGATTGGCTTTGTTGTCGGAGGCGCTCCAGGCGCGGGCGGCGAGATAGAGAAGGTAATCCAGGTGTTCCAGCCGGATGGCCGGTTTTCCGCAGCGAACTCGCCGTAAGCCTTTAAATTGAGATAGCCTTGCATGTCGCCGACCGGAAATAGGAACCCGATCTGAGGACCAATGCCAACCACCTGGGATTGGAAGCAGCCGACACGGTCGCCAGAACCGCTGTCGCAACCAAGCTCCTTGTAGACATAGCCAACGAGGCCAATCATAAGCTCCTTCGACAAGAACTGAGATGCACCCCAGTCGAAGTGCATGTCGACGCCGCTTTGATATTGTGTGGCCGTGTTTAGGACATTGTAGGTAAAGCCGAGCACGCCAGAAAACTCATGGCCGGTTTGCGGATTGAAATAGGTGTAGCCGCCGCCGGCGTCGATTGCGCCGTGCCCGATGCCAATATTCGACAGACGCGTGGATTGGTAAGCGCCAACCGGGATGTCTCCCGTGATGTAGGTCATGTAGTTGTGGACGCCGGCGTTCCATTTCAATTGGAACATCGGCGCTAGATCTCCAAAGCCCCACGTCGTGTCGCTGATGCTATCGGACAGCACGAAGGGAACCGAGTTGCCTAACGGGCCCGTAGCCACACCGGACAAGGTCCCCGCCAAGCTGGTGCCGACTACGCCGTAGGCCGCCAAGAGGGACACTGACGCTTGGCCGCCGAGCACCGGCGTTGCAAATACATAGCTGGGGAGCACAAAGCCGAGATTGCCAGTGGCGCTGATGCTCAAATTCAGATTTGCGTTGAGTGTAACGTTGCCCGGAACCCTATTGAGCGTGAATTCGCGCGCACGCGCGACGTCGGCTCCGGCGGAGACGGACGTGTGGTAGTAAATGTTCGCCCACGACCAACCCGGCTGCTGCGGCGTGGCTGCCAGGCTTCCAAAGAGACCGGGTATCCAGAAGCTGATGCCGTTTTCGTCGGCCAACGCACCATTGGAATAGGACATCATCGTAGGCGCCAGGACGATTGCAGCAACGGCAAGTCTCCGTCGATGTGCTGCCAGGGCCAATGCGATTCTCGCAATCATGGCTTACCCCTTTGGGTCTGTCGTTCCCGAACGAAACTTGCCTTAATGTAACCTTGGAGCAAACGTGGCTCACCGGCAAAATTCAATCCACGATTGGTTTTCAGAAAGAAAGATCAATACTGCGGCCAAAGAGCCACAGCTTTGCCTTGTGAACACCCAACGGGCTACCGAGTCGCGACCACCTTTTGGCAATCGAGCACGACAAAACCAAAGGCAGGTAGACCAATGACACTCAAGCGCACTATCGCCGTCGGCATTCTAGTGTTTGCCGTCCTTGGCGACGCCTGCATCCGCTGGCACGCTTGACGACGCGGTTAATGCTGATGCCAGAGGGGACTATGCAAAGGCTCTGCGTCTTATTCGTCCGGCGGCCAATGATGGCGATGCCGCGGCTCAGTTCTACCTCGGGACAATGTATGTGACAGGCCACGGCGTGCAACAGGACTATTCGGCCGCAGCACTATGGTTTCGAAAAGCAGCGGAGCAAGGCTACGTCCTCGCCCAAACTAATCTCGGGGTCTTATATCGCGATGGCCGCGGCGTGACACGGGACGAAACCGAAGCAGAAGCTCGCACGCGACTGGAAGCCGGCTACACAACCACATTCTCGTTAGAGAATTTCATCGGCATGTCGCAAAGGTGTGCCAATCGGCAACATCGTGCGTCGGTTTGAGGTGGTCGCATGAGGCAGTGCGATGACGAAACTAGAGGGCTTGATGGGTGCGGACGTCGACCATCCTTGCAGTTGCCGAAATGTCACCACATCGAAAATAAAGCGCATGGTTTCACCCGCATCAATCGAAGGGATTGGGCCGAAGGTACAACGTGCAATATGCTTTCTAAGTGGGATCGACCTTCTGGGAGGCGACCGTGCAGAACACTTTCCTTGCGGGCATCGCTGCGGCAGGATTGTTGACCGGACCCGCGCTTGCATCCGACTTGCCTGTCAAGGCTCCGCTGTACCCAGCGCCGATTTCAGCGCCACCCTATAATTGGTCAGGGCCTTATGTGGGCATCAACTTTGGCGGGGGATGGTCCAGCGGTAGCCTGAACATTCCCGGTAACAATTTGTATGGTGGCCTCAGCGAATTCATTGGCGGCGTGCAGGCGGGCTACAACTTCCAGGCCGGTCACTTTCTATTTGGTGTCGAAGGTGAGTTCGATGGGGCGGGCTTTGCTCATCCGGTCCTTCCTGCTCCGACATTAGGCTTTGTGGACCAGCGCTGGATCGGCACTGTGGCGGGCCGCATCGGCCTCGTGAATGATCGATGGCTCGTTTTCGCCAAGCTTGGCGGCGGCTGGGTGAACAGCAACGCTACCTTGAGCCTTCCTGGCACGGTTTGGACCGGGTCCAACACCGCCAGCGGCTGGTTGGCTGGCGCAGGCATCGAATATGGCTTCAAGTCGCATTGGACGGTCAAACTCGAATACGATTATCTCGGGCTGTCAAACTGGAGTTCTCCCACGGTCCCTGCTGTGGCTTTGAACCGCGACCTTCAAATGGTCAAAGCCGGGATCAATTATAAGTTCGAGAGCGGCCTTTCCGCGCAGGCCGAGGCGCCGAAGCCGAAGCATTCGGCCGCGCCGTCAGAAGACGAAGATCTACAGAAGCAATCACAAAACCCGATCGCTGATCTGGTCAGCGTGCCGTTCCAGAGCAACACCAATTTTAACGCCGGCCCCTTCAATCGCACCCAGGAAGTGCTTAACATTCAACCCGTCGTGCCGATGCATCTAAACGATGACTGGAACGTGATCTCACGTACCATCATTCCGTTGGTGAGCCAGCCGAGTCCGTTCTTCGACAGCAACACCAACGGGATTGGCGACATTACTCAATCGTTGTTTCTTTCCCCCACGAACCCGGGCAAACTTATCTGGGGCGTTGGTCCAGTCTTCACTGTTCCTTCGGCCAACGATCCGATCCTCGGGACCGGACGATATCTGTTCGGCCCGACGGCCGTGTTAGTGGTCACGCCGCCACATTGGGTGATCGGTGTATTGCTCAATAACCAATGGTCGGTCGGCGGCAATCCACTGCGACCGCCCGTCAACGCTTTTCTCGCCCAGCCCTTTGCCAACTACAACATGGCGCACGGCTGGTACCTGAACACATCACCGATCATCACCGCGGATTGGCTCGCGGCACCGGGCCAGCGGTGGACTGTGCCGGTCGGCGGCGGTATCGGTCGCGTTTTCAGACTGGGTGACCAACCGGTCAACGCATCGATTGCCGCCTATTACAACGCGGTACGTCCGACTGGCGCTCCGGCCTGGTCACTGCGAACTACTTTGGCGTTGCTGTTTCCTGTCAAATGACGGGGCGGCCTTTGCCGGCAATGAGACCTGTGGCTCGGTGCACGCAGAGGGTCCAGTTGCGCATTTCCGATCAATTTGATTGGGCCAGCTGGCTTGCCGCGATCGGAATGACGGGCGTCGGTGGACAACGCGATCTGTATTTTTCCCATTCGCATCTGGCGCTTCAGGCGGCCGCGGAAGGCCAGGGCGTCGCTTTGGCAAGCTCAGCCTACATCGCAGACGATTTCACATCGGGCCGGCTGATCAGGCCATTCGGCGATTTGTGCGTCAGAGGGGCCCATGGGTTCTTTATTGTGTGCCCGCAAGCTGCCGCAGATCGCGAAAAGATCGCGACATTCCGGAATTGGGCGCTTGCGGAAGCGGCTGGCGGAGTCTGAACAATTTCGCCGGTGATGGGTTACGCCTCCGGCTCCCCCATTAACCCCACTTCTTAAGCGGGCGTGCACCATCTGCCGACGCGCTTTCGCGCCGGTTCCACAAATTAAGAAACGGTCAACGCACCCTCGACAAATCTAACGGTTTGCCAGGGGAGATTGCCGTGGACGCCTTTGCATTTGAATTCATGGGAATGGTGATGATCGCGCTGTGCCTGGTCGTGCTTGCGCTTCCGTCGGGACGACGGCCGCCGAAGAACGCTCGCTACGAGTGAGTCTTTCCTGAGGTCTCCTCGTTGAGCAGCGCGTAAGGCGGATTAGCGCAGCCGTAACCCTCCCACACGCTACCTCCCGACGAATACGGCCGGGATTCAGCCAGCCAAACACCCGTAAAAACCCCTATTCCAATTGAAATGCAGGGCTTAAATTCTCCCCAAGACCCTTGACATATCAGCGCTTTCGGCAGAACGCGTGTCGGAAGTTTTATGGACTGTTCATGGATCTGATTACCAACACCTCCGACCTCGCGGCGGCCTGCAGCCGGCTGGCCCGGCACAAGGTCATCACCGTCGATACCGAATTCCTGCGGGAGACGACCTACTATCCGCTGCTCTGCGTCGTGCAGATCGCGAGCGCGGAGGAAGCGGTCGTGATCGACACGCTGGCCGAGGGCATCGACCTCAAGCCGTTCTTCGAGCTGATGGCGAACGAGGCCGTGCTGAAGGTGTTCCACGCCGCGCGTCAGGACATCGAGATCGTCTGGCACCGATCCGGCACCATTCCGCACCCGATCTTCGACACCCAGGTCGCAGCGATGGTGCTCGGGTACGGCGACAGCATCGCCTATGACCAACTGGTCGAGCGCATCACAGGCCACCGCCCCGATAAAACCCACCGCTTCACCGACTGGTCGCGTCGGCCGTTGACCGCCGAGCAAATCCACTACGCGGAATCCGACGTCACCCATCTGCGCGACGTCTTCGCAGCGCTCGACGCCGATCTGAAAAAGCGCGGCCGCAGCGACTGGGTCAGCGAGGAGATGGAAGTCCTGACCTCGCCGAAGACTTATGATTTCCACCCCGAGCGCGCCTGGGAGCGGCTGAAGACGCGGGTGCGCAAGCCCAAGGAGCTTGCGGTGCTGATGGAAGTCGCCGCGTGGCGCGAACAGGAAGCGCAAAGCCGCGACGTCCCGCGCTCGCGCGTGCTGAAGGACGATGCGGTCGGCGATATCGCCACCCATGCGCCGACCAGCCTCGAGCGTCTCGCCAATCTACGCTCGCTGCCGAAGGGCTTTGACCGTTCCAAATGGGGCAGCGATATCGTCGCCGCCGTGCAACGCGGCATCGCCCGCGATCCCGCAACGTTGCCGAAGATCGAAAAGCCGCGCGGCAATTCGAATGGCGCTGCGATCGTCGAACTATTGAAAGTGCTGCTGCGCATGACGTCCGAGCGCCACGCCGTCGCCAGCAAGGTGATTGCGACCGTCGACGACCTCGAACAGATCGCAGCCGACGATGCCGCCGACGTCGCCGCCCTGCACGGCTGGCGACGCGAATTGTTCGGCGAGGCGGCGCTTTCGCTGAAACATGGCAGGCTGGCGCTGGCGATCGAAAAAGGCCGCGTGGTCAGGGTCGATCGGACTTAAATTCATCTCTCCCCGCAAGAGCGGGGCGAGGGAGAAGTAAAGCCCCTACCACTTGAACTCCACGCCCAGCGTGCCCTGATGCGACTGCATCGCGGCACGGAATTTGGCGTCGTAGTTGAGATAGACGCGGGAAGTGTTGCTCAGGCTCAGCGAGGCCGACGCGCCGACGTCCGCGCCATATCGGCTTTCGCCGATGCCTTGCAATGTGATGCTCTGGGTACCGAGGCTGACAGTGATGTCGGAGAAATTCTGCACGAGGTTGTCGACAAATTTGCCGTAGGCCGACAGGTCAAGGATCTTCTGATCGAAGATCCAGTAATGCCCGACCTCCGCACCGACCAGCAGGCGCACACGCTCCACGGTCGAACCCGTCACCATCAAGGGGTCGAAGCCGCCGATTTCCTGAAACGACCCGGTCCTGGCGTGGACATATTCGAAGGCGGCCTTGGGCACGATGCGGTTCTGGTCCTTCGACCAGTAGTAACTGATTTCGCTGATCGCACCGTCCAGTCTTGCGTTGTAGCCAGCGGACGCAAAGCCGAAGCCGAAACCAGTGTCGCGGCGCGTATCGATGTTGCCCAAACCGTGCACCAGCGCCATCGCCCAGGTCCACGGCCCGCTGTCGACGGAGGCGTTGAATCCAAGCTGGGTCAGATCGATGGTCGCCGATTGCAGCGCCAGCGGCACGTCGATCGCGGTACGGCTCTGATCGACGGAGAAGCCGATATTGACGCCGGGCATCACGCGCGCGCCTATCCCGGCCACGCCACCCCAGGTCTTGCGGTTGTCACCGACGAAAAAGCCTAACGGACCGTTGTTCGCCGAGATCCCGTAGCCTTCGAACCAGGTCCGGTAACGCGGCCCTTCCGCGCTCTCGGAAGCGCCGCCGCCGCCCGGGTTGGTCCGCAACATGCGGCTGAAGCCGTTGGTCGTGCCCAGCCGTTCCAGGAAATTGCTGCCGAGATCGATCACTGCGGAGTCCGCCGAAACGGTTGAGTTGATCATTGTCGGGGTCGGCGTAGGTCTCGGGGGTGGCCTGGGTGTCGGCGCATTCTGCGCGTTGACCGGGGATGCTGCGCCGACGAGGACGACGACAACCGAGATCGCCTGCACCAGCGCGCAGACGGTCCCAATCCCGCTTGTCCACCAAGGCCGCGATGGGCAGCGCATGAACACCATTCCCGAAAAAGCGCTCGCTTAAAAAATTGCGCAAAAAACCCGATCCGCGGATTCCGATTTGGGCCCAGTTCGCACGAAGCGTCAATCACTTGGGGTCGGGCGGAAGCACCGAATACACGCCATTGTTGTCCGGCTGCCACAGAGGATGCGACTGCGCCGCGCCGATGATCGCCCGCCGGCCATGCCGGGGGATTTTATGTGGCCGCGGGCGAAATCAATGTCGCGTCCGACGCGGCGCTTCCCGGCGTCCGGCAGCGATCGCCTTCCAGAACAACTTTGCCACCGGCCAGCAGCCGGAGTGCAGCGGGATAGATACGATGCTCGACGGTGAGAATACGCGCCGCCAGAAGTCTCCGGTGTATCGTCATCGCGTACGGCAACAGCACCCTGCATCACGATCGGTCCCGCATCGGTTTCCGGAATCACGAAATGCACAGTCGCGCCTGAAATTTTCACGCCAGCCTTGAGCGCCTGCGCCGCGGGATCGATTCCGGGAAACGACGGTAACAGCGATGGATGGATGTTGAGCATTTTGCCGTACCAGCGCTGCACGAATTCGGCAGTGAACAAGCGCATGAAGCCGGCGAGGCAGATCAGTTCGACGTTCTTTTCGTCAAGCGCCCGCTGAACCGCCGCCTCGAATGCGGCGCGATCCTTGCCGAACGGCTTGCTTTCAATCACCTCGGTCGGAATGCCGCCGGCAGCGGCCTTTTCCAGCCCGCCGGCATCGGCGCGGTTGGAAATCACGGTAACGATCTCGGCCGGAAAATCCGGTGCCTTGGCGGCATCGATCAGCGCGGCCATGTTGGACCCGCGTCCGGAGATGAGGATGGCGACGCGGCGTTTCATCGCGCGAGGTCGAGGTGACCGTTGTAGACCACGCGATGCTCACCCTGATGATCGCTTTGGGCCGGGATGACTTCGCCGAGCAGCGCGACGGTCTCGCCGCTTTCGGTGAAAACGTTAGTGACTTCTTCGATCGCGTCCGGTTTCACGATGGCAATCATGCCGATGCCGCAATTGAACGTTCGCAGCAATTCGAGTTCGGCGATGCCGCCCTGCTCCGCCAGCCATTTGAACACCGGCAGCACCGGCAGCCGCGCCAGATCGATGCCAACGCCGAGATGCTTTGGCAGCACGCGCGGAATGTTGTCCGTGAAACCGCCGCCGGTGATGTGGGCGAGCCCCTTGATCGCGCCGGTCTCGCGGATCGCGCGCAGGCAGGATTTCACATAGAGCCGCGTCGGCGCGAGCAGCGCACCGCCCAGCGTCATGACAGGCGAGAACGGCGCCGGCGCGTCGAAGCCGAGGCCGGAATTTTCCACGATCTTGCGCACCAGCGAAAAGCCGTTGGAATGAACGCCCGACGAGGCCAACCCGATTACGGCGTCGCCGACGGCGATATCGGAGCTCGGCAGCAGCGTGCCGCGTTCGGCGGCGCCGACCGCAAAGCCCGCGAGGTCGTAGTCGCCGTCCTTGTAGAGCCCGGGCATCTCGGCCGTTTCGCCGCCGATCAGGGCGCAGCCGCTTTCGCGGCAGCCCTCGGCAACGCCGGCCACGATCGCAGCCGTAGCTTCAGGATCGAGTTTCCCGCAGGCGAAATAGTCGAGAAAGAACAGCGGCTCCGCGCCCTGCACGACGAGGTCGTTGACCGACATCGCCACCAGATCGATGCCGATACCGCCGTGCAGACCGGTCTCGATGGCGATCTTGACCTTGGTGCCGACACCGTCGGTCGCCGCCACCAGGACCGGGTCCTTGAAGCCGGCAGCCTTGAGGTCGAACAGGCCGCCGAAGCCGCCAATTTCGGCATCCGCGCCGGCGCGGGCGGTGGCACGCACCATCGGCTTGATGAGATCGACCAGACGGTTGCCCGCATCGATATCGACGCCCGAATCCGCGTAAGTGAGCCCGTTTTTGCGGTCGATCATGCCCAATTCCAGTATGATGACCGCTGGTTACGAGGAATTCCGCGTTCCTGCAATGGCTCGCAAGCTCTCCGCGCAGATACTATGTAGATAACAACCGGCGTATGCTGCAAAGCGCCGAATCTCTTACGAAATCAGGCTGTTGTCCCAAGCCTAATATTCGCATGAAGGGGCGGCTGGCTGTGTTGCGAATATTAGGACCGAAGGGACACCAGAAAAATGATCTTGGTGCAGCTTTGGATTTGACATTCGCAATGTGGACTCGCGGCTAATTCTGTTGCGAATGTCAAATCCAAAACTGCACGAGCCGGGAAGCAACCGAGTTGAGTATTCCGACGAGCATTCCTAACATCATCACGCTCGGCCGCATCATTCTGGTGCCGGTCATCGTGTGGGCGATCGCCTCCAACCAGATGGAAGTCGCGTTCGCGATCTTCGTCGTTGCCGGCGTCAGCGATGCCGTCGACGGTTTTCTCGCCAAGCGTTTCAATATGGCGAGCGAGCTGGGCGCCCTGCTCGATCCGCTGGCCGACAAGGCGCTGCTGGTTTCGATCTACATCGCGCTGGGAATCTGGGGCGCGGTGCCGCGCTGGATCGTCATTCTCGTGGTCTCGCGCGACATCATGATCGTATCCGCCGTGATTGTGTCATGGTTGTTCGACAAACCGATTCCAATGAAGCCTTTGATGGTGTCGAAGCTCAACACGGTGGCGCAGGTGGCGTTCGCGGCATTGGTGCTGGCTTCGCTCGGCTTCGGCTTCCAGCCGCAACCCTATGACCTGATCCTGATGGGTTTTGTTACGGTCTTTACTCTGGTTTCGGTCTCCCTCTATCTCGTAGAGTGGGTGCGGCACATGAGTACGATCGAGGCGAACTGATTTGTATTGAGCGCCGTAGCATCACGGCCTGGAGACTTGCGTGGCAGTGCGCGTTCAACCTCGTCAGCTTGCGTTTGCGCTGCCGCATGCGGAGAGCCTGACCCGCGACAATTTTCTGGAAGGGCCGGCCAATGAGGCCGGCCTTGCGCTGATCGACAGCTGGCCGGACTGGCCGAACCGCATCATGCTGCTGGTCGGACCGGAAGGCTCTGGAAAAAGCCATCTCGCGGCGATCTGGGCCGAGGACGCCGGTGCGCGCTCGACCGCCGCGCACGCGCTTGCCCTGGATGACGTGCCGGGCGCTTTGGCCACCGGCGCGCTGGTAATCGAGGATCTGGAGCCCGGCCGGTTCGACGAACGCGCGATGTTCCATCTGATGAACCTGGCGCGCCAGGACGAAGCCTTCGTGCTCATGACGACACGCCTTTCGCCATCCGCTTTCGAAGTCGAACTGCGCGACCTCCGCTCGCGCCTGCGCGCGGTGCCGACGGTGTCACTGCTGCCGCCGGACGATCTCCTGTTCCGCGGACTGATCGTCAAATTCTGCGCGGACCGTCAGTTGAGCGTCGACGAAACGGTCGTGAGCTATCTCACCAGCCGGATCGAGCGGTCCTATGCGGCCGCTCGGCAGGCGGTGCACCTGCTCGACAGCGAAGCGCTGCGGCTCGGCCGCCCGGTGACCCGGGCGCTGGCTGCTGAATTACTACGGAACGCCTGAATTCCTGGCCGGATTCCTGGCCTGATGCCTGCGCCATTGCCGTCTTGACGGCGGCTCCGCGTGGAACGTCAATGTCATTGAAACGTCATCGGCGTAACACATGGTTTGAGCTGCTTTCGTCCAAGATCGTTTGCGACCTTGCCTAAGATGGATCGAAACTTCATGGAATCGGCACAAGTTATTGAAATTAAAGAGAAAGATTCGACTGTTGCGGCCGCGCCCACGATCGCCGCAAGCCCGGAACGATTCATCAACCGCGAACTGTCCTGGCTGCATTTCAATCGCCGGGTGCTGGAAGAAGCGGTCAACTCCGGCCATCCCGTGCTGGAACGGGTGCGATTTCTGTCTATTTCCGCCAATAACCTTGATGAGTTCTTCATGGTCCGCGTCGCCGGTATCAAGGCGCAGGTCCGCGAAGGCATCGCCGAACGCAGCCCCGACGGGCTGACGCCGTCCGAGCAGCTTGTCCTGATCAACAAGTCGGTTTCCGAACTCGCTTCCGACCAGCAGGCGATCTGGAGCAATTTGCGCCCCACACTTGCTGAAAAGGGCATCATCCTGGTCGACGGCCACGACGTCACCAAGGCCGAGCGGACCTGGATCGAGGATCACTTCCTCCACAACATCTTCCCGCTGCTGACGCCGCTGGCGATCGATCCGGCGCATCCCTTCCCGTTCATCCCGAGCCTCGGCTTCACCATCGCACTGCATCTGGCGCGCCACTCCGACGGCAAGCCGATGAACGCGCTCATTCGTATGCCCGGCAAGATCGACCGGTTCATCCGCATGCCCGCGGCCAAGGACGGCGCGGTGCGGTTGATCACGCTGGAACAAGCCACCGGCCTGTTCATCGCCCGCCTGTTTCCGGGCTACGACGTCAAGGGCCAGGGCGCCTTCCGCATCATCCGCGACTCCGAACTCGAAATCGAGGAAGAGGCGGAAGATCTGGTCCGCCTGTTCGAGACTGCGCTGAAGCGGCGGCGCCGCGGTTCGGTGATCCGTCTCGAGATGGAAGCCAAGATGCCGGAAGGACTGCGCGCATTCGTGCAGCGGGCGCTTTCCACCGCCGATGACGAGGTGTTCCTGGTCGATGGCGTTCTGGCGATGAACGAGTTGTCGCAGCTAACCCGGCTCGACCGGCCCGACCTCGAATTCGTGCCCTATGTGCCGCGGCATCCCGAGCGGGTCCGCGATCATGGCGGCGATATCTTTGCCGCGATCCGGCAGAAGGATCTGATCGTCCATCACCCCTACGAATCCTTCGACGTCGTCGTGCAGTTCCTGCAGCAGGCGGCACGCGATCCCGATGTCGTCGCCATCAAGCAGACGCTGTACCGCACCTCGAACAATTCGCCGATCGTGCGTACGCTGGCCGAAGCCGCGGAAGCCGGCAAATCCGTGACCGCGCTGATCGAGCTCAAGGCGCGGTTCGACGAGGAAGCCAATATCCGCTGGGCGCGCGACCTCGAACGCGCCGGCGTGCAGGTCGTCTACGGCTTCATCGAACTCAAGACCCACGCAAAACTGTCGATGGTGGTGCGCCGCGAGGGCGGCAACCTCACGACCTATGTCCACACCGGCACCGGCAACTATCATCCGGTGACCGCGCGTATCTATACCGATCTGTCCTACTTCACCTCGGACCCGATCATCGGACGGGATGCCGCCCGCGTGTTCAACTACATCACCGGCTATGCCGAACCGAGCGACATCGAGCGAATGGCGGTGTCGCCGCTCACGCTACGCAAGCGCATCATCGAGCACATCCACGGCGAAACCAACTACGCGCGCCACGGCAAGCCGGGTGCGATCTGGATGAAGATGAACTCGCTGGTCGACCCCGACATCATCGACGCGCTGTACGAGGCTTCCCAGGCCGGCGTGGCGATCGAGCTGGTGGTGCGCGGCATCTGCTGCCTGCGGCCCGGCCTGCCCGGACTGTCGGAGAATATCCGCGTCAAATCGGTGATCGGCCGCTTCCTGGAACACGGCCGAATCTACTGCTTTGGTATGGGACAGGGCCTGCCCAGCACGAAAGCTGCTGTGTATATCTCGTCCGCGGACATGATGCCGCGGAACCTCGACCGCCGTGTCGAAATCCTCTGTCCGTTGCAAAATCCCACGGTGCATCAGCAGGTTCTCGAACAAATCATGGTCGCGAACCTGAAGGATACCGAGCAAAGCTGGCAATTGTTGCCCGACGGGTCGTCAACGCGTATGAAGGCCGCGAAAGGCGAAGAGCCGTTCAATCTGCACAACTACTTCATGACAAATCCGAGTTTGTCAGGCCGTGGAAAGTCTCTCAAGGAATCTTCGCCGCGCCGCCTCACGCGCCGTAACGAGCGGCAGCAATCATCATAGGGGAGCGCGGCGGTGAAGCGTTCGCGAAAGCGCGCTTCCAGCGTCGCCGTTATCGACATCGGTTCGAACTCGGTTCGTCTCGTCATCTATGAGACGATGGCGCGAAGTCTCGTCACCGTCTTCAACGAGAAAGCGCTGTGCGGGCTCGGCCGCGAGGTTCAGAGCACCGGCCTCCTGGCGCCCGATGCCGTCGCAAAGGCGCTCACGTCGCTGCGGCGTTTTCGCGCGCTGTGCCGGATACAAAAGGTAGGCCGCGTCTATGCGATCGCGACCGCCGCCTGCCGCGACGCCAGCAACGGTCCCGATTTCATCACCAAGGCCGAACGCATCTGCGGCGTACCGATTCAAATCCTGTCGGGCCCGCGCGAGGCAAAGCTGTCCGCACTCGGCGTCGTGTCCGGCATTCACAACCCCGACGGCATCGTCGGCGATCTCGGCGGCGGCTCGCTGGAGCTGATCGACGTACACGGCAACCGCGTTCGCAGCGGCGTGACGCTGCCGCTCGGCAGCCTCGCGTTGCAGGATCTGTCACACAAATCCCTGAAGCGCGCCGAGCGCATCGTGAAGAACGAGTTGTCCGACGTCGCCCAGCTCAAGGCCGGCCGTGGCCGCGCCTTCTATGCGGTCGGCGGCACCTGGCGCGCGCTGGCGCGCATCCATATCGTGCAGAGCGATTATCCCCTGAAGGTGATGCACGGCTATACGATACCGGCAGCCGAGGCGTTGGATTTTGCGCGCCGTCTGCGGCGGCTGGCGGCGGCCGACATGCTCGCCAATATCGAGATCATCGCCGACGCGCGGCGACCGCTATTGACCTATGCGGCCCTGGTTCTCGAATACATCATTCGCGTGGCCAGGCCGAAAACCATCGTGTTCTCCACCTTCGGCGTACGCGAGGGCCTGCTGTACGAGATGCTGCCGCAACAGGAGCGCGCCAAGGACGGATTTATCTGCGCCGCGCAAACGCTCAACCAACTGCTGTCGCGCTCTGCCCGCCACGCCGAGGAACTGGTCGCCTGGACCGACCGCTTCGTCAGGGTCGTGAAGCTGCGCGAGACCGACGAAGACCGCCGACTGCGCCATGCCGCCTGTCTGCTCTCCGACATCGGATGGCGGGTGCATCCCGACCACCGCGGCGAAGAGACACTCAGCCTGATCACCAACGGCAATTTCGGCTCGATCAACCACCAGGGCCGGGCCTTTGTCGCGCTGTCGGTGTTCTATCGCTATGCGGGTTTAAGCGAGGAGAACGAGCCGCCGGCGATGGTGCGCGAACTGGTGCCGCCGGCGATGAACGAACGCGCCCGCGTTCTCGGCGCGGCGTTCCGCGTCGCGCATCTGATCTCGGCGGCGCGGACGGGCGTGTTGCCCGCAACCCATTTCCGCAGCCGCGGCCGCAAGCTGATGCTGGTGTTCGAGCACCAGATGGTCGATCTCGTCGCCGACCGCGTCGGCAGCCGTTTCAAGCAATTGGCGCGGCTGGTCGGACGGTCGGGCTCGATCGTCAGGCGCTGAAGTCGAGAGGTATCTGGAGAGCCACGCTCTCTCCTTAGATGAATTCAGCCTTCGCCTCAGGCTGGAACGATTTCTCCAGCGCCGCCCCTATGACCAGCCCGTAAATGGCCGGGATGACGATCAGCGTCAGCAATGTCGATGAAATCATCCCGCCGATCATCGGAACTGCAATTCGCTGCATGATTTCAGAACCCGTACCGGTACTCCACATAATCGGCAGCAGGCCGGCCATGATCGCGACCACCGTCATCATTTTCGGCCTCACACGCTCTACCGCACCCTCCATGATGGCGTCGTAAAGGTCCTGACGGGTCAACGCCCTGCCCTCGGCAGCGCGCCGCGTCCTGATTCCTTCCAATGCCTGGTTAAGATAAATCAGCATCACCACACCGGTTTCGGCGGCGACGCCCGCCAGAGCGATGAAGCCGACGACCACGGCAACCGACAGGTTGAAATTCAGCCACCACATCAGCCAGAGCCCGCCCACCAGGGCGAACGGCAGCGACAGCATGACGATCAACGTTTCTGTCAGGGAACGGAAGTTGAGGTAAAGCAGCAGGAAGATGATCAGCAGTGTGACGGGAACAACGATCTTGAGGCGCGCCGTAGCCCGTTCGAGATACTCGAACTGTCCACTCCACACCAGATAAGCCCCGGGCGGAAACTGAACGCCCGCCTTCACCGCTTGCTGGGCATCGGCGACATAGCCACCGATATCGCGATCCCGGATATCGACATAGATGTAGGCCGCGAGTTGGCCGTTCTCGGTGCGGATCGTGGTTGGCCCGCGGGACAGCGAGACTTTTGCGACCTCTCCCAGCGGCACGGCTCCGCCTCCCGGCATTGCAACGAGCACGTCGCGCGCAATCGCCTGCGGGTCGCTGCGCAGGTCGCGGGGATAGCGCATGTTGACGCCGAAACGCTGGCGGCCCTCAACCGTCGTCGTCACGGTTTGCCCGCCAAGCGCGGTCGCGATCACGTCCTGCACGTCCTGCACCATGATGCCGTAACGTGCGAGCGACGCACGATCGGGTGTCACGTCCAGGTAATAGCCCCCGATGCCGCGCTCGGCATAGGCCGACGAGGTGCCGGGCACGGTCCTCAAGACCTGTTCAATCCGCTTGGCCAGCGTATCGATCTCAACGAGATCGGTACCGATGACCTTGACGCCGATGGGCGTACGGATGCCGGTCGAGAGCATATCGATGCGCGCCTTGATCGGCTGCGTCCAGGCGTTGGAGACGCCGGGGAATTGCAGTGCCTTGTCCATTTCCGCGGTGAGACCTTCCAGCGTCAATCCTGATCGCCACTCGGCCTTCGGCTTGAGGTTGATAACCGTTTCAATCATCTCGGAAGGCGCCGGGTCGGTGGCCGTGGAAGCGCGGCCGGCCTTGCCGTACACCGAGGCCACTTCCGGAAAACTCCTGATGATCTTGTCCTGGGTTTGCAGCAATTCACTGGCCTTGGTGACGGATATTCCGGGCAGCGTCGTCGGCATATAGAGCAGCGTGCCTTCGTTCAGGTTTGGCATGAATTCGGTGCCGAGCTGCCGGGCAGGCCACACCGTTACGGCAAGAATGGCCAATGCCATCAGGATCACCAGCACCTTGGCCCGCATCACGGTTTTGATGACCGGGCGATAAATCCAAATCAGGAAACGGTTGATCGGATTCTTGTGCTCGGGAATAATTTTTCCGCGCACGCAGACCACCATCAAGGCCGGAACCAATGTCACCGACAGAATGGCGGCTGCCGCCATCGCAAACGTCTTGGTGAAGGCGAGCGGGCTGAACAGGCGCCCCTCCTGCGATTCCAGCGTGAAGATCGGCATGAACGACACCGTGATGATCAACAGGCTGAAGAACAGCGCCGGCCCGACCTGCGAAGCCGCCTCGATCAGGATCGAAACCCGGGACCGTCCGGGTTCCGCCCGCTCGAGGTGCTTGTGCGCATTCTCGATCATCACGATGGCCGCATCCACCATCGCACCGATCGCGATCGCGATGCCGCCAAGGCTCATGATATTGGACCCGAGCCCAAGCAATTTCATCGCGCCAAACGCCATCAGTACGCCGACGGGCAGCATCAGGATGGCCACCAGCGCGCTGCGGACATGCAGCAGAAAGACGATGCACACCAATGCGACGACAACGCTCTCCTCGAACAATGTTTGCTTGAGCGTGTCGATGGCGGCGTTGATCAAAGTCGAGCGGTCGTAGACCGGCACGATCTCGACTGATTTTGGAAGACTGCTCGCAATTTCGGTAAAACGCTTCTTGACGTTCCGGATCACGTCCAGCGCATTGACGCCAAACCGTTGCAGCACGATGCCGCTGGCGACTTCACCTTCACCGTTCAGTTCGGTGATCCCTCGGCGCTCGTCCGGCCCAAGTTCCACCCGTGCGATATCCCTGAGCAGGACCGGCGTACCGTTAGAGGTCTTGAGCACGATATTGCCGAGGTCGTTGATACCCTTCAGATACCCCCTGCCGCGAATGACGTATTCAAACTCGGAGAGTTCGACGGTGCGGCCCCCGACGTCGGCGTTGCTGGCGCGGATCGCATCGCGCATATTCTGCATGGTGATGCCGAGATCGCGCATGCGTTGCGGATCAAGGATGACGTTGTATTGGCGTACAAAGCCGCCGACGCTTGCCACCTCGGCGACGCCCTCCGCTTTGGCGAGCGCGAATTTCAAGTTCCAGTCCTGAATCGCGCGCGTGTCGGAGAGATTCAACTCCTTCGAAATCACGGCATATTGGTAGACCCAACCGACGCCAGTCGCATCGGGTCCCATGGTTGGCGCGACGCCCGCCGGGAGCCGGGAGGCCGTGCCATTGAGGAACTCGAGCACGCGGGAACGGGCCCAATAGATGTCAGTGCCGTCCTCGAAGATGACGTAGACGAACGATACGCCGAAGAACGAGAACCCGCGCACGACTTTAGAGCGGGGCACGGTCAGCATGGCTGTGGTCAGGGGATAGGTGACCTGATCCTCGATGACCTGGGGTGCCTGCCCGGGATACTCGGTATAGACAATCACCTGCGTATCCGAGAGATCCGGAATAGCGTCGAGCGGGAGATGTACGAGCGCATAGACGCCCGCTGCGGCCGCAAAGCCCGCGCCGAAGAACACCAGCAGTAGATTCCGCGCGGACCACGCGATGAGACGCGCGATCACTGCTGGGCTCCATCGGAAAAGCCCTTCAGCGCAGCTTTCAGGTTGCTCTCCGCGTCTATCAGGAAATTTGCGGAGACGACAACGGGATCGCCGTCGACGACGCCTTGACGAATTTCAGCATATCCCCCGCCGCGGTGACCAAGCTTGACCTCGCGCGGCTCGAAGCGGCCTTCTCCTCTATCGACCAAAACCGCCTGCCGACTGCCGGTGTCCATGATTGCGCTCTCAGGGACGGACAAAACCGGCTCTCGTCCGCCGGCATCAATCTCCGCATCGACATACATGGCATGAAGCAAGACGAGGTCCGGATTGGCCAACTCAACACGCACGCGGGCCGTACGCGTCTCCTTGTTGATCTCCGGGTAAATCACATTGATCGAACCGATGAACTCACGACCCGGAAAGCTTCTCGCCCTCACAGTCACCGTCTGACCAATGGCGAGCGTCCCAAGATCGCGTTCGGCGACATCGATGAGTGCCCAAACCTGGGAATGGTCCGCTATCCGAAACAGGACCTGGCCGGGTTGGGCTCTCATGCCCTCAATGGCGTTACGTTCGAGCACAACACCATCGCGCGGCGATGACCATTGGATGCCGATTGGTACTTCCCGGGACTGTTCTATTTTCGAGATGACCGGTTCCGGGAGATCGAGATTCATCAGCCGTTGCCGTGAGCCGCGCCCGTATTGTTGGCTCGTTCCCACCGAAGGGGAATTGAGGGTCGATATATACTCGGCGGCGGCCGACGAGACCGCGGGGCTGTAGATTTCCATCAAAGGCTGGCCTCTGACGACGTGCGAGCCCGTCGTAACGTCGGTGACCTTCTGCACGAAGCTTTCGGCTCGCATCGTGACGACGGATATGCGCCGCTCATCGAGTACGATGGTGCCGGGGGCACGAATGATCGTGCGGATGACGCGATTGGCGGCAGGCTCGGACCTCACGCCGGTACGCTGGATTTTCCCGGGGGACAGTTTGACCAACCCCTCGTCGCTATCTTCGCCCTCATAGACCGGGATGTAATCCATCCCCATCGAGTCCTTCTTGGGCGCAGGCGAAGTGTCGGGCAGTCCCATCGGATTGCGGTAATATTTGACCTTGCGGTCTGCAGGCGCCGTAGCGGTATTGCTCGCTGGTTGCTGGGCGAAAGCGCTCTTCTTCAGGCCTGCGAACGTCAGATTGGCAACGACGGTCAAGGCAACGCCGATGAGCGCCGCCCCAAGGCCGCGCGAAAGCTGAATCGTTTTCATTCTGATATCCTCGGTATGCTGGTCAGCCGCAAAAGCTGCATGCTTTGCGGGCGCGTCTAGCGCGTCACACGACGTCCGGCGTTAAGCCGAGCGGACCAGAGACCGAGGAGGTTTTGGAGGTGGAAGATGATCCAGGCTTTCCACCTTGGGATCACTGTGAGGAAACAACGTCCGCGCCGTCACAGGCAGCACTTCGACAACTCCGGCTGACGACGACGCTTGAAATGTCTTGGTCATGCAGATCGCCATCAGCGGACACTGATCGCAATCCACTGGCGCCGACTTGTCGGGACAGCAGGGCATGTCCGCGGACATGGTCGCCATTGCCGTCGACGCCGCATTCACCGGCGCCAAAAGCGGGGCAATCACGATCCCGACGATCAGAAAGACCGCCAGCAGCCGGCAAAGATGGATCGAGCGTTTCACGCCCATAATCTCTCATAGCCGGGCCGAGATGGAAAGCGATGGCCCATCACGAAATCGCCAGCTTCCTTAATGGCCTGGGCAGAATGATCGACGTATCATTGTGTAGCTGACGTGTTCACTCTAATCGGGGGCACAGGCGTCGTGGACAAATGGAAGCAATGGGCCCGCCTCGTAAAACGCGATGCTCACGCGTTGTATTTGGCAGCCCGCGATCCCCGTGTCCCCTGGTACGCAAAAGCGGTCGCGCTCGCAGTCGCGGCTTACGCATTCTCGCCGATTGACCTGATTCCCGATTTCATTCCGGTAATCGGTTATCTTGACGACCTCATCATCGTGCCGCTGGGGATTGCGCTGGTTGTGCGCTTGATCCCGTCGGACATTATGGCCGAGCACCGAGCGTCGGCAAGCATTGCCTGGGATCAGCCGGTTAGCCGAACGGCAGCGGTCGTCATTGTCGCGGTTTGGATGGTATCCATCGCCGGAATCGGATGGCTCGCATACAGGGGCCTGTGATCGCGCGAACGTCACATCAGGATGCGCCTGCCAGCCGGGCCCGACGTTCCGAGCGCCTCACGCCGCTTCTGCGGATTCCCCGGCGTGTTTTTGCAGCTTGCGCTTGCGCCAGATGCTTCCCACGACCAGCACCACGATGACACCCAGCACGGCCACAACCAACTCGCCGCCATTGCCGTGATTGGCAAAGTGCGGCGCCATGCCGAGCGATGCCAGCATGGAATCCAGCTTGGCGCCGAACGATCCCGAAAACAGCGCATCGAGCTTCGGATGAATCGCCGGATCGGTTGCGATGACGTCGCCGGCGATCCAGCCCAACAGCGCCGCCCCCGCCCACACCAGGATCGGCAAGCGGCTGAGCAGTGCCATGATCAGCGCTGCGCCTGCCACGATCAGGGGGATGCTGATGGCAAGGCCGAGGATCAACAGCGGCACGCTGCCATTGGCAGCGGCGGCAACTGCGATGACATTGTCGAGGCTCATCACGATGTCGGCGATCACGACGATCTGTATCGCCGCCCACAGATGCGACGCGGATTCGACGCCGTCCTCATCCTCCTGTTCGGGCACCAGCAATTTGGCGGCGATCACGATCAGCGCGAGCCCGCCGACGAGCTTGAGGTACGGCAGTTCCATCAACGATGCGACGATGCCGGTGAAGATGATGCGCAGCAAGACGGCCGCGCCGGCGCCAAGGATCATGCCCCAAAGCCGATGCCGCGGCTCCAGCCCGCGGCAAGCGAGCGCAATCACCAGCGCGTTGTCGCCGGACAGCAAGACGTTGATCCAGATGATCTTGCCGACCGCGACCCAGAACGCAGGCTGCGTCATTTCGTTCTGAAACTGGGTGAAGAACGCTCCGATGTTCGCCGGATCGAAGATTTGCAACAACCAGTTCACAGCGCTTCCTTTCGGCCGCGGGGGCCGCTTTTGATGCGGCGGTTTACGCGCCGCTGATTATGAAATTAGCCGACGATTTCGTTGCCCGAGAAGAACTGCGCGATTTCGATCGCGGCCGTCTCCGGCGCGTCGGAACCATGGACCGAATTTTCGCCGATCGACTTCGCGTGAACCTTGCGGATCGTACCCTCGGCCGCCTTCGACGGATCGGTGGCACCCATCACATCGCGGTATTTGAGAACAGCGCCCTCGCCTTCCAGCACCTGAACCACGACCGGGCCCGACGTCATGAAGTCGACCAGTTCGCCGAAGAACGGACGCGCCTTGTGGACTGCATAGAAAGCTTCGGCCTCGGCGCGCGTCATGCGAATGCGCTTCTGGGCCACGATTCGAAGCCCGGCCTTCTCGATCAACGCGTTGACCGCGCCGGTCAGATTGCGCTCGGTCGCGTCGGGTTTGATGATCGAGAAAGTACGTTCGAGCGCCATGATTTGGTCCTTACAAAACGCTGGTTGAGAGTTGCGGGGCTTATATCGGCGCAGTCCGGCGACGGCAAGCGACCCGGTGACGCGTCAGCCATTCGTTTTGGCGCGTTTTCCGTGCGCGGACAGGCTACCGGTTCGCTCGGAAACGCCACGGTAGGCGCCGAATGACATCAATTTCACGAAGGTGAACCCTTTCTGTAACCACCGTCCCGCTTTCGTTCACCTTCCCGGGCGTAGGCTTTCGGTCGATCGGACGCTCTGCAAGCTCATCGCCGCTAGCGGGGCGTCACGGGAGACGATCTCACCGATGGCGCCCTCGGCGCCGAAACCTTGAGGAGACGGTCATGTTACGCAAACTCTCGCTTGTTGCAGTTGCCGCGGCTTCGCTGGGCGTGGCCGCTTTGGCGCCAACCTCCGCCTCGGCCTGGGGCGGCTGGCATGGTGGCTGGCATCATGGTTGGGGCGGCCCGCGCGTCATCGTCGGCGGTCCGGCCTATTACGCCGGCGGCTACGGCGGCTGCTATGTGCGGCGCCTGGTTGGAACCCCCTGGGGTCCCCGCTGGCGGCTGGTGAACCGCTGTTATTGATCCGATCTGCCCTGAGCTCACTCCCCGACTGCGACGCCCCGGCCCCTGCGCCGGGGCTTTTTTTGTTCGGCTCGGGAACCAGTTCCCAATTCGCGGTTCAGCACGCCGCAGCGCGTGCATACGGGGTCTGCAAGGAAACAAATACGCGCGTCGGGACTTGGTTTGGCAAGATCACTCGAACCTTGCGAGGTGGACTCGCCGCGAGAATGTCATGGAAAACCGAATCAAGAGCGATTTCGAACAACTCGACCACAAAACCTGCAAGTCAATCTGCGATGCCGTTGGCGAACGGCTGCAGCAAGACATCCGCCCGGAATCCTGGCTCTCATCCGATCTGGAGCACTTGGTCAATGAGTTGCGCCGACAAGACGACCGGCCTGATTTGCGGGCGATCTGAGGGCCGATTTCAGTGACAAATGGGTTGCGTTTGCCGGCGGCTCCGGTGACAACCCCGCATGCTTTCAATCACCGATATTTCCATCCGGATTGCCGGACGGCTTCTGATCGACGACAGCTCAGTACAGATCGTGCCTGGCGCGCGCGTCGGCTTTGTCGGCCGCAACGGCGTCGGCAAATCGACGCTGTTCCACGCGATCCGTGGTGACCTGCCGACCGAATCCGGCAGCATCACAATTCCGCCACGTTGGCGCATCGGCAGCCTCGCACAGGAAGCGCCGGACGGGCCGGAAAGCCTCGTCAATGTCGTGCTGAAGGCCGATCTCGAGCGCGACGCGCTGCTGCGGGAAGCCGAAACCGCGCACGATCCGCACCGGATCGCGGAAATCCAAACCCGCCTTGTCGATATCGACGCCCACTCCGCGCCGGCGCGTGCGGCCGCCATTCTCTCAGGGCTCGGATTTTCGACCGCGGATCAGGCGCGGCCGGTTTCCGAATTCTCCGGCGGCTGGCGCATGCGCGTGGCGCTCGCTGCGACGCTGTTCGCGGCGCCCGATCTGTTGTTGCTGGACGAGCCCACCAACTATCTCGATCTCGAAGGCACGCTCTGGCTCGAAGACCATCTGGCGAATTATCCGCGCACCGTGATCGTGATCAGCCATGACCGCGATCTGCTCGACACCTCGGTGGACCAGATCCTGCACCTCGATCGCGGCAAATTGACCCTCTACAAGGGCACTTACTCGTCGTTCGAAGAACAGCGCGCCACACGCGAAATGCTCGACGCCAAGCACGCCAAGCGCCAGGCCGACGAGCGCAAGCGGCTGCAGGCCTTCGTCGACCGCTTCAAGGCCAAAGCCTCGAAAGCGCGGCAGGCGCAATCGCGCGTCAAGATGCTGGAACGGATGAAGCCGGTGACCGCGCTGGTGACGCAGGACGTGCGCGAGATCTCGTTTCCGACGCCGGAAAAGATGCTGTCGCCGCCGATCATCGCGGTCGACGATGTTTCGGTCGGCTACGATTCCAAAAAGCCCGTGCTCAATCGCGTGACGCTGCGCGTCGACACCGACGACCGCATCGCGCTGCTCGGTTCCAACGGCAACGGCAAATCGACGTTGGTGAAACTGATCGCCAACAAGCTGGCGCCGTTCTCCGGCCGGATCACGCGCGCGGAAAAATTGTCGGTCGGTTATTTCGCGCAGCATCAGGTCGACGAACTCAATGTCGATGCTTCGCCCTATGATCACATCCGCAAGCTGATGCCCGACGCACCCGAGACCAAGGTTCGCGGTCGCACCGGTGCGATCGGCTTTTCCGGCAAGGCCGGCGATACCCTGGTCAAGAGCCTGTCAGGTGGCGAGAAGGCGCGGCTGCTGTTGGGATTGGCCACTTTCTTCGGCCCCAACATGATCATTCTGGACGAACCGACCAACCATTTGGATATCGACAGCCGCGCGGCACTGGCCGAAGCCATCAACGATTTTCCCGGCGCCGTCATCATGGTCTCGCACGACCGCTATCTGATCGAGGCCTGCGCCGATCAATTGTGGGTCGTCGCCAATCAGACGGTCACGACCTATGACGGCGATCTCGACGATTACCGGCGGATGGTATTGTCGATAACAAGCCCACGCAGTGCTTCGCGTGACCGCGGCAACGGCAAAGAAAGCACAAAACCCGAGCGCGGCAAAAACGAAAAGCGGACGCCGCTGAAACAGCGCATCGCCGAGGCCGAAGCCGAGATCGAACGCATCAACGGCATCATCGCCAAGATCGACACCGCGTTGGCGCTACCGGATTTGTTCACCCGCGATCCCAAGCAGGCCGCCCAGCTCAGCAAGGCCCGCGCCGGTGCGACGAGCGCGTTGCAGCGGGCCGAGGAAGTTTGGCTGGAGGCCAGTTCGCAATACGACGAAGCGACGGGTTAGGCTCTTGCCGCTCGTCTCTCGTTCAATAATATGATCGCTGCATGATTATTGCGGTCGCATGAAACGGGACCGGAACTCGAGGCATCAATATCCAATGAATCCCTCGCAACGCATTGACCAGATGATCGCAGAACTGACGGACTGGCGCGGCAAGATTTTCGCCGGCATACGCAAGAGCATCCTTGCGGCCGATCGGGAGATCATCGAGGAATGGAAGTGGATGGGAAGCCCGGTGTGGTCTCGCGACGGAATGATCGCCGTCGCCAATGCTCACAAAGGAAAGGTGAAGCTTACCTTTGCCCACGGAGCGAGCGTTCCGGACCCTGACAAGCTCTTCAATGCCGGCCTCGAGGGCAACATGAGACGCGCGATCGATTTTCTCGAGGGCGACAAGATCAACGAGCGTGCTCTAAAAACTCTCGTCCGGGCCGCTATCGAATATAATCAGACCAAACTGAAGAAGAACGCGCCTGCCGCGGCTCGAGCGAAAGTTCGCAAGAGTAAAAAGGCATGAAGCGCTGACCAGAGGAAGCGGTCTCGAGCCTTACGTGGCCGCCGGCTTCTTCTTCGGCTTGGCCGCTTTCGGCTGCGCCACCGGCTCGGGGCCGCGTTCGATCGACGTAAGGCGTCCGGCGGTGAAGGTATAGATGCCGGCACGCTGGCCGCGCGAATAGGAGACGACCGCCACCCGGTCGCCGCGAGGATTGTTGGACAAGTTGACGTTATCCGGCGCGCCGATGCCGCGCACGACGTCACATTCGGTGTGGCCGAGCGCCACTGTTCCCGTTGTCGAAGGCTTCGGAGCGCTTGCCGCACCGTCGGCCAGCGCGTTCGCGTTGCCGCGCCCGGCGGCGGCGCCATTCCCGGACAACCGCCATCGGCGCTGACCAGGTCTTCGGCGGTAACGGGCTTATCCGGCGTGAGCGGCGGCGTTTCGATCGAAACGTTGCGGATGAACAAGCGGCCCGAACGCGAAAACCAGTCCGCATCCCTCGTCAGAAGGTCGCTCTGAAACATCGATGCCGAGCCCGAGCAGCCCGCCACGATGGGGCCAAGCACGAGCAGCGCCAGAAGAGGTTTTCGATTGATCATCCCGTTACGCACGCTGAACCAGGCCCCCGCCCTTGCCTCTTTGATCCGACTCCAAACCAGATCAGATTCATTGCCTTGACGCGCTTTCCTGGCGCGAACCAGTAAGCGCTAGAGCGTGATGACTTTTCTTCGAATCGTCATCCCGTTCTATCTTTTTGTTTGAGCACGATCTTTTTCGCAAAAACCGGTACCCCCGTTCCGGATCACGCTCTAACCACTTGTCCCAACATCACTTTGCGGCACCACCGTGGCTGCCCGCAAGCCCGGGCGAAGAAACCGCAGATTATCATTAATTGCCGGATATCGCTATTGCCGCCGCTGCCATCGGCCCCGCTCGTCGGCCTGCCAATAGGTGACCTCGAAGCCGCGCGCCTTGCAATCGGTCCAAACGCTGCGCGCAGCAGTCAGCGCATCGGCGTCGTCGCCGTTAAAAACCAGCACCAGCCGCTCGTAGCTGCCGCTATCCGCGGGCAGCGCCGCGTTGTCGATCAGGAACCTGACATTGGCCCGATTCGGATTGCCCTCCTCGATCGAGAGGATGATCGGCTGGTCCTGCGCGTCGCTGGCGCGCCAGGTGGCGTGCGGCAAAAACGAATCGTCGCTGTAGGTCCACAGATGCGCATCGAGCGCATCGGTGCGCTCTTGCGACGTCGACTGCACGACGACGCGCCAGCCGCGCTCGAGGGATTTTTCCAGCAGCGGCGGCAGCACGCTTTCGAGCGGCATGTTCTGCAGATGGTAGAACAGGACTTCCGTCACTTGGCCCAATCTATTTCTTGGCTTCGTAATATTCCGAAACCAGCCGCTCCAGCAGGCGGACGCCGTAGCCGGAACCCCAGCTGTGATTGATGTCGGTCTTCGGCGCGCCCATCGCGGTTCCCGCGATGTCGAGATGCGCCCACGGCGTGTCGTCGACGAATCGCTGCAGGAACTGCGCGGCGGTGATCGAACCGCCGTTGCGCGTGCCGGTGTTCTTCATGTCGGCAAATTGCGAATCGATCTGCTTGTCGTATTCGGGGCCGAGCGGCATGCGCCAGACGCGCTCGCCGGTCTCGTCGCCGATTTTGCTCAGCCGTTCCGACAATTCGTCATTATTGGAGAACATGCCGGCATATTCGGTGCCGAGCGCGACCATGATCGCGCCGGTCAGAGTGGCAAGATCGACCATGAATTTCGGTTTGAACTTCTTCGTGACGTACCAGAGCACGTCGGCCAGCACGAGGCGGCCTTCGGCGTCGGTGTTGATGATCTCGATCGTCTGTCCCGACATCGAGGTGACGATATCGCCGGGACGCTGGGCGTTGCCGTCGGGCATGTTCTCGACCAGCCCGATGGCGCCGACCGCGTTGACCTTGGCTTTGCGCGCCGCAAGCGCGTGCATCAGCCCGACCACGCAGGCAGCACCACCCATGTCGCCCTTCATGTCCTCCATGCTGGCGGCGCCCTTGATGGAAATGCCACCGGTATCGAAGCAGACGCCCTTGCCGATGAACGCCACCGGTTGATCGCCTTTCTTGCCGCCGTTCCAGCGCATGATCACGGTCCTGGACGGCTGTGTGGAACCCTGCCCGACGCCGAGCAGCGCCCCCATGCCGAGTTTCGTCATCGCCTTGACGTCGAGTACCTCGACATCGACGCCGAGCCTCTTGAGCTGGCTCGCACGACGGGCGAATTCGATCGGGTAAAGTACGTTCGGCGGCTCGTTGACGAGTTCGCGCGCGATGATGACGCCGTCGACGACATGCGATTCGGGCGCGAAGGCTTTGCGCGCGGCGGCGACGTCATCCACCGCAATGGAAATGTCGGCCCGCAGGGCGCCGTTCTCGCCGTCTTTCTTCTTTGTCTTGTAGCGGTCGAATTTGTAGGCGCGCAGGCGAATGCCCGAGGCAATCGCGGCCGCCGAATCGGCCGGCATCGCGCCATCAGGCAGTTCGGCGATGATGGTGACGGATTCGCTCGCGGCATTGAGCTTGCCGGCGGTCACGCCGCCGAATTTGAGGAAATCCTTTTCCTTGATGGCCGATGGCTTGCCTGCGCCGATAACGATCAGCCGCTGCGCCTTGATTCCCTCCGGCGCCGGAATATCGAGCGCCGATCCGCTTTTGCCCTTGAACTGGCTCGCTGCCGCCGCACGCGTGAACATATCGGCCGCCTTCCCCAACGCTTTCCGCGTCTGTGGGCCGAATTTCAGCGCATCGTCGCAAAACACAACCAGAACGCCGCGGGACGGTGCGGAAAACGGGACAAAGCCGACCTTGACGGCGTCGGACATCAGCAAACTCCTTCAGAATTCAGGGCTGTTTTGCGAGGCCGGGACCGGCCCCAGTATTCGGAATATTCTCTTTGTGGCGCCCGGATCACTCAAGATGTGTGGTTTCCAACACTATGGCCTGTCAAGCGCCGCGCTGCCAAGCGCTCCCGTGGCCGCAAGGCCACAGAAGATGAATTATTAACCATATCGAAAGGGTGCCACGGCCCGGCCATTTTGTTGACGGATCAAAGGGATGGTAGTGAGAGTGTAGACGGCTGGACGGTTTGCGGCGCGACCATGGGGATCCCTGCTCATAAGGGATTGGTCGAACGCCGTCGTTTGGGCGCGCAAAGTGGGAATGTGCGGTAAGCGATGGGGTCGATCGACAAGTATATCTTCCGCACGACGCTTGCGTCGTTTGCGCTTGTCCTGGTCAGCCTCACCGGCGTGATCTGGATCACGCAGGCGTTGCGCGGCATCGACTTGATGACCAGCCAGGGCCAGACCATCATCACCTTTCTCGGCATCACCAGCCTTGTGATTCCGGCGCTGGTCCTGATCATTGCGCCGATCGCGCTGATGATCGCGGTATCGCACACGCTGAACAAGCTCGCGACCGATTCTGAAATTATCGTGATGAATGCCGCCGGCTTCTCGCCGTTCCGGCTGTTCCGGCCGTTTTTTTACGCCACCTGCGTGGTCGCTCTCTTGGTCGCCTTTATCGGCGCCTATCTTGCGCCGGACGGCATGCGCCGGATCAAGCAATGGGATGCCGAAATCACCGCCGACGTGCTCACCAACATCCTGCAGCCGGGACGATTCGCCCAGCTCGACCAGAACCTGACGATCAGGATTCGCGAGCGCGTGCCCGGCGGCGTGCTGTCGGGTATTTTCGTCGATGACCGCCGCGATCCGAAGGAGCGCGTCACCATCATTGCCGACCACGGCACGGTGTTGAAGAATGAGAGCGGTTCGTATTTGATTCTGGAAGACGGCAATCTCGAGCGCTTCGAAGCGGGAAAACGCGATCCCGCCCTGGTGGCGTTCGGCCGCTACGCGTTCGACATGTCGAAATTCTCCAATCATGGCCGCGACGTCGCGCTCGGAATTCGCGAACGCTACATCTGGGAACTGCTCTCGCCGCCGGCCGATGACCCGATTTTCCAGCAATTGTCCGGACAGTTCCGCGCCGAATTGCATGACCGCTTCATGGCGCCGGTGTATCCGTTCGCTTTCGCGGTGTTGACGTTCGCCTTCCTGGGCACGCCGCGAACCACGCGCCAGAGCCGCAATTTTTCGATCGGCGGCTCTATTTTCGCGGTGTTCGGCCTGCGCATGGTCGGCTTCGCCTGCTCGGTCATGACGGTGAAGACACCGGGCGCGGCGCTGGTCCAGTACTCGATGCTGTTCGGCTCGATCGCCATAGGGCTGTGGATGATTCTCGGCGGCATCGTGGTTGAACCGCCCGCTGCCCTGATGGAAGCGATCAATAGATCGAACGCGCGCATCGCGCGATTGTTCGGGCGGCCGGCCACAGCATGAGCATGATGACCAACACGCTCGGGCGATATTTTGCCGGCCGCTTCGTGATCGCGGCGGTCGGGGTGTTTGCGAGCATCTTCTTGCTGCTGGTGCTGGTCGACTACATCGAAATGGTCCGCAAGACCTCGGGCCTGGTATCGGCTTCCGCCATCACGGTCGCGGAGACGTCGCTGTTCCGCGTGCCGCAATTGCTCGAGAAGCTGATGCCGTTCTGCGTCCTGATCGGCGCCATGACCTGCTATCTCGCGCTGTCGCGGCGGCTCGAACTCGTGGTCGCGCGCGCCGCCGGCGTATCCGCCTGGCAGTTCATCGCGCCGGCGCTCGCAAGCTCGCTCATTCTCGGCGTCCTGGCGACGACCGCCTACAATCCGATCTCCGCGAACCTGCGCGAACTTTCAAAACGCATGGAAGCCGAGTTGTTCGGCTCGGCGCCCGGCGGCGGCATCCAGGACGCGTCCGGCTTCTGGCTCAACCAGATCAACAGCGACGGCCAGTCGATCATCAACGCTGCCCGCAGCGAGCAGCAAGGCGTCCGCCTGACCGGCCTGACCGTGTTCCGGTTCGATTCGGAGCTCCAGTTCAGGGAGCGAATCGAGGCGCGCGAGGCTGCCCTCGAAGAGGGCCGCTGGGCGTTCAAAGGCGTGCGCCGATTCTCCCTCGACAAGCCGCCGGTCGACGAGGAGGCCTACTACCTCGCCACCACCCTGACCCCTGCCCAGGTCCGCAACAGCTTCTCCACCCCCGAGACTGTGTCTTTTTGGCAACTACCCGGCTATATCCGATCTTCCGAGAGCTCGGGATTTGCGACCGCCGGCTATCGCTTGCAGTACCACAAGCTCATCGCACAGCCATTTTTGCTTGCTGCAATGGTGATGTTGGCCGCTTCGGTGAGCCTTCGCTTCTTCCGGTTCGGCGGCGTGCAAAAGATGGTTTTAAGTGGCGTGGGTGCGGGCTTTCTGCTCTACGTTCTGTCGAAAGTTACTGAGGATTTGAGCAAGGCTGAGTTGATGCATCCCATCGCTGCGGCGTGGTTGCCCGTCTGTGTGGGTGGCCTCACCGGCTTTCTAGCCTTGCTGTACCAGGAGGACGGGTAGTGGCCGTTGTCGCCGCCCGGCAGTTGAAGTCGCCTACGTCCAGGCAGCGCACCCCCGTGCGCCGTCACGGGAGCCGCTTGGCCGCCGTCAGCGTTCCCGCGTTCGCGTTGCTCGCGACCTTCGTGCTCGCCGGCGCGTTCGGTCTTGCCTGGACGGCGCCGGCCGCGGCGCAAAGCTTCACCTACAATCCGCGGCCGCCCAAGCCGCCGCCGAAGCCGGTCAACAACAACGGCCAGATGGTCGTGCAGGCTGTCGAGGTCGATTACGACTACAACAACCAGCGCGTGTCGGCGGTCGGCAACGTGCAGATGTTCTACAACGGCACCAGCATCGAGGCCGACAAGGTCATCTACGATCAGAAGACCAAGCGGCTGCATGCCGAGGGCAACATCCGCCTGACGGATGCGGTAGGCAAAGTCACCTACGCCAACATCATGGATTTGAGCGACGACTACCGTGACGGTTTCGTCGACTCGCTGCGCGTCGATACCGAAGATGCGACGCGCATGGCGGCGACGCGCGCCGACCGCACCAGCGGCAATTACACCGTGTTCGAAAACGGCGTTTACACCGCCTGCGCGCCTTGCAAGGACGATCCGAAAAAGCCGCCGCTCTGGCAGGTCAAGGGTGCGCGCATCATCCACGACCAGACCGACAAGATGATGTATTTCGAGAACGCCCAGCTCGAGTTCTTCGGCGTCCCGATGGCTTACTTGCCGTATTTCTCGACCCCGGATCCGACCGTGAAGCGCAAGAGCGGCTTCCTGATGCCGGGCATCTCCACGGTATCGACCTATGGCTTCGGCGTCGAAATCCCCTACTACTTCGCCCTCGCCCCGGACTATGACGCGACCTTCAATCCGCGTATCACGACAAGGCAAGGCGTGCTGTTGCAGGGCGAGTTCCGCCAGCGTCTGATCAACGGCGCGTATCAAATCCGCGCCTATGGCATCGATCAGCTCGACCCCGGCGCCTTCGCCGGCCAGCCCGGTGACCGCCAGTTCCGCGGCGGCGTCGAAACCAAGGGCCAGTTCGCGCTGAACGACAAATGGACCTGGGGCTGGGATGGCGTGCTGCTGTCCGACTACTACTTCATGTCCGACTATCGGCTGGCGCAGTACAAGGACCCGCTGGGATCGTTCCTTAGCCTTCCGACCGAAGCGATCTCGCAGCTTTATCTCACCGGCGTCGGCAACCGCAGCTTCTTCGACGCGCGCACGATCTATTACCTCAGTTTCTCCGGTAACCAGGATCTGGTTCCGGTGATTCATCCCGTGATCGACTACAGCAACGTGATCAACAGCCCGATCTTCGGCGGCGAGTTCAGCTACAAGACGAACTTCACCAGCCTGACGCGCGAAACCGCGGCATTCGACCCGATCACGACATTGGCCAACACCCTCAGCCTGTGCACGACGGCATCGGCCGACCCGCTGGCGCGGATACCCTCGCAGTGCCTCTTGCGCGGCATACCCGGCACCTACACGCGGCTGACGGCTGAAGCGCAATGGCGGCGGTCGTTCACCGATCCGATCGGCCAGATCTGGACGCCGTTTGCGATCTTGCGCGCCGACGCCATCGACGCCTCGATCTCGAACCAGCCGGGCGTTTCGAATTTCCTGCCGGTCGGCGATACCCAGGCCTTGCGCGCGATGCCGGCAGTCGGCCTCGAATATCGTTATCCCTTCATCAACGTGCAGCCGTGGGGCACCACAACGGTCGAACCGATCGCACAGGTCATCATTCGTCCCAACGAAACCTATGCCGGCAAGCTTCCGAACGAGGACGCGCAGAGCCTGGTGTTCGACGCCAGCAATCTGTTCGCTGTCGACAAGTTCTCGGGCTATGACCGCGTCGAAGGCGGCGGCCGCGCCAATGTCGGCGTGCAGGCGACCACGCAATTCGACCGTGGCGGCAGCGTCAACGTACTGTTCGGACAGTCCTACCAGCTGTTCGGCCTGAATTCCTACGCGGCGCCCGACATAAGCAATACCGGCCTTGATTCCGGCCTGCAGAACGCACGCTCCGATTATGTCGCCCGCGTCAATTATTCACCCAACCGCACCTATACGTTCAGCGTGCGCTCGCGGATGGATGAAGCAACCCTCAACATCAATCGTTTCGAGGCCGAGGGACGTGCGGCGTTCGATCGCTGGTCGGTCAGTATGTTGTACGGCAATTATGCCGCGCAACCGGAACTCGGATATCTGACGCGGCGCGAAGGCCTACTCGGCACCGCGTCGATCAAGGTGGCGTCGAACTGGGTGGTGTCAGGTGCGGCGCGCTGGGATCTTGAAGCCAACAAGCTCAACCAATACGTCGTCGGCGCAGGCTATGTGGACGATTGTTTCGTGCTGGCCGCCAACTACGTCACCTCCTACACCTACGCCGCCGGCACCACGCCGCCGGTCCTCAGTCACGCTTTCATGCTGCAGATCGGCCTGCGGACCATTGCGAATTCGTCCACCACGAGCGGTGCTGGCACCATTCAGTAAAGCTGGTCTGGACTTTCCCGGAGAGTACCCGCGTCATCGCGGATCTAATTGGTTGATACGGCTGACATGACCATGACGACCACAAAGCTCCGTTATCATCGCCTTTGGTCCCTGATCGCCGGCTGCGCCGTCGCATTGGTGGTGCTGACCGGCGGTGTTGCCCCGCTGCGTGCGCAGTCCGTCGCCGTAATGGTCAACGGCGAACCGATCACGAACTACGATATCGAGCAGCGCAGCAAGCTGAATTTCCTGACGACGCACAAGCAGATGTCACGGCAGGAAGTGATCAACGAACTGATCGATGAGAAGGTGAAGATCAAGGAAGCCAAGCGATTCGGCGTCGATCCCACCTCGTCCGATATTGAGCAATCCTTCGCCGCCATGAGTCAGCGAATGCGCATCACCGCTGACCAACTCGCAAAGACCCTCGAGAACCAGGGCATCCGGCCGGAGACCATGAAGGCGCGAATCAGGGCCGACATGGTCTGGACCAGCTTGGTGCGCGGCCGGTACAAGGAGAGCCTCCAGGTCGGCGAGAAGGACGTTAACGAAAAGGCCCAGGAAGGCGGCGAGAAAACCGAAACCGAAGCGTTCGAATACAAGATGCAGCCGATCGTGCTGATCGTCCCGCGCGGTTCGCCGCCCGCCATGATCGAATTGCGAAAAAGGGAAGCCGATGCGCTGCGCGAGCGCGTGCAGACCTGCGAAGAGGCCAATTCCTATTTCAAGTCGATGCAGAATGCCGCGATCCGCGAACCCGTGACCAAGACTTCGGCGGATCTTCCAGGCCCGCTTCGCGAACTGCTGGACAAGACACCGATCGGCCATTTGACCACGCCTGAGATCACCAAGCAGGGCGTGGAAATGGTCGCCCTGTGCGGCCGCAAGCCAACCACCGTCGATACGCCGAAGAAGCGGGAAATACGCGACAAGTTGTACCAGGAGAAGTACGAAAAGAAGTCGAAAGACTATCTCGCCGAAATCCGCAAAGCCGCGATGATCGAATATCGTTGATGCATGGCAAAGCCTCTCGCGCTGACATCCGGCGAGCCCGCGGGCATCGGCCCCGACATCGCCATCACAGCGTGGCTGCGACGCAATGACCTGAACCTTCCGCCGTTCTATCTGCTCGGCGATCGCAGCTTCTTCGCGGAGCGCGCGAAAATTCTGGGATTGAAGGTCGAATTCGCCGACAGCAGCCCCGAAGAGGCACAGGCCGCATTCGCCAATGCCCTGCCCGTGGTCGCGACCGGCAAACGGGCGACGGCGCGGCCCGGCGAGCCGGATGAGACCAGCGCAAACGCAGCACTGGCCTCGATACGCAACGCGGTCAACGATGTCCGTGCTGGAAAGGCTGGCGCCGTCGTCACCAATCCGATCGCGAAAAGCGTGCTCTACCGCGCCGGATTCCGCCATCCCGGTCACACCGAATTTCTCGCCGAGCTGGCGGCCAATGGCGGCGCAGCACCGCAGCCGGTGATGATGCTGTGGTCGCCGACGCTGGCAGTCGTGCCGGTGACGATTCATCTCGCGCTGCGCGAGGCGCTAACGAAGCTCACGACCGAATTGATCGTCACGACCGCCCGCATCGCGGTCGCGGACCTGAAGGCCCGCTTCGGCCTCGCCCATCCGCGTCTCGTCGTCTCGGGCCTCAACCCGCATGCCGGCGAGGAAGGATCGCTCGGCATGGAAGATATCGAGATCGTCACGCCCGCCATCGAATTGCTGCGCGGCGAAGGCATCGATGCAAGGGGTCCGTTACCGGCCGACACCATGTTCCACGCAGCGGCGCGAAAGAGCTATGACTGCGCAATCTGCATGTACCACGATCAAGCGCTGATCCCGATCAAGACGATTGCGTTCGAGGATGCCGTCAACGTCACGCTGGGATTGCCGTTCATCCGCACTTCGCCGGATCACGGCACGGCGTTCGACATCGCCGGCACCGGCAAGGCCAATCCGTCAAGTCTCGTCGCGGCATTGCGGCTCGCCGCGCGCATGGCCGCGGCCAAACCTGCATGAGCGCGATCGACGATCTGCCGCCGCTGCGCGACGTCATCCGCGAACATTCCCTGTCGGCACGCAAATCGCTCGGTCAGAATTTCCTGCTCGACCTCAACCTCACGGCTCGCATCGCGCGGGCGGCCGGGCCGCTCGAGGATACCACCGTCATCGAGGTCGGCCCCGGTCCCGGCGGATTGACGCGCGCGCTGCTGGCGCTCGGCGCCCGGCGCGTCATCGCGGTTGAGCGCGACGAGCGCGCGCTGGCCCCGCTCGACTATATTGCGAAGCGATATCCGGGCCGGCTGGAGATCGTGCATGCCGACGCGCAGCGCTTCGATCCCCGTCCCATGCTCGGCGGCGAAAGCGCAAAGATCGTCGCCAACCTGCCCTACAATATCGCGACCGCGTTGCTGGTCGACTGGCTGTCGGTCGAGCCGTGGCCGCCCTGGTACGACACGATGGTCCTGATGTTCCAGCGCGAGGTCGCAATGCGGATCGTCGCGAAAGAGGACGATGAGGCCTATGGCAGGCTTGCCGTACTCGCGAACTGGCGCGCCGAGACCAAGATCCTGTTCGATATTTCGCCGGCCGCCTTCGTGCCGCAGCCCAAGGTCACTTCCTCGGTGGTTCGGTTGGTGCCGCGCAGCGCACCGGAGCCGTGCGATCGCAGGATGCTGGAGCAAGTAGCGGCCGCCGCCTTCGGTCAACGGCGGAAAATGCTGCGGCAGAGCCTTAAATCGCTCTCGGTCGATCCGGCTCGGCTGGCCGCGGCCGCCGGGGTCGATGCGACCCGGCGTGCCGAAACGATCCCGGTCTCGGGCTTTGTTGCCATGGCCCGTGAATTGACCAATATACGAACCGAAAAATCAAACCTGCCCTAAAATTCCACTCAGGAGAAAATGCCATGGCGCTGATGCGTCGCCAATCCCTCGTCAAATTCGATGCGCCGTTGTGCGAAACCATCGTCGACACGCCAAAGCCTCAAGGCGGAGAAGTCCTCGTTCGCATCGAACGTTGCGGGTTGTGTCATTCAGACCTGCATATCCAGGACGGATACGCCGATCTTGGCGGCGGCAAGCGGCTCGACACCACACGCGGCATGACGCTGCCGTTCACGCTGGGACATGAGATCGCGGGCGTCGTCGAGGAAGTCGGTCCAGATGCTCCAAAGGACCTGATCGGAAAGAAGCAGGCGGTATTCCCCTGGATCGGCTGCGGCCAGTGCCGCGACTGCGCGAACGGCGATGAAAACCTCTGCGTCAAGCAGCGCTTCGTCGGCGTTTCCATCGACGGCGGTTTTGCCAGCCATGTGCTGGTGCCAGACGCGAAATATCTGCTGGATTACGATCCGTTGCCGGTCAACCAGGCGGCCACGCTGATGTGTTCGGGCGTCACCGCCTATGGTGCGCTGAAGCGACTGGTCGACCGTCCGCGGCAGCGCAATCTGCTGCTGATCGGGCTTGGCGGCGTCGGCATGATGGGACTTTCCTTCGCGCAGGCAATGTTCAAGCAACCGATCGCGGTCGCCGATCTCAGCCCTGCCGCGCGCGAGACCGCGTTGAAAAACGGCGCGGCGGTGGCCTACGATCCCAGCGAGACTGACGTCGTCAAGCGCATGATCAAGGAGACCGAGGGCGGCTTCGACGAGATCGTGGATTTTGCGGGTAACGAGAAATCCATGGCGTTTGCGGTTTCGGCGTTGGCGCGCGGCGGCAAGATCGTGGTCTCCGGCCTGATGGGCGGCAATTTCAGCCTGCCGATGGTGCAATGGGTCTACAAGCGCATGACCATCGAGGGCTTCATGGTCGGAACCTTAGCCGAAGGTCGGGAATTGATGGCGCTGGCGCGTGCCGGTAAGATCAAGCCGACGCCGATGAAGGAAGAACCGATGGCCGACGTCCAGAAATGGATCGACGAGCTGCGGGCCGGCAAAGTGGTTGGACGTATCGTTTTGAAAAACTGAAGCGGAGCAGTCCGAGGGTAGCGCCTCTGAATCACAAGAAAGGCGCATCGAAACAAAAATAGAGCCCGGTTCTGATTCCATCAGAACCGGAAAAGCTCAGGCTTCGCGATTGATAGGGGGAGACTGATGCCTTCCGGAAATCATTCGAAGCTCGCCGCTTGCGCGGCGTTGATGCTCGCCGTGCTGACGGCGCCCGCACTGGCGCAAAAGCGTTACGGCCCCGGCGTCACCGACACCGAGATCAAGATCGGGACCACGACGCCCTATAGCGGTCCGGCATCGGCCTATTCGGCCGGCGCGGTTTCGGCGACCGCCTATTTCCAGATGATCAACGAACAAGGCGGCGTCAACGGCCGCAAGATCAATTACATCAGCCTCGATGATGCCTATAGCCCGCCCAAGACGGTGGAGCAGATCCGCCGCCTGATCGAGAGCGACGAGGTCGCGTTCCTCCTCAATCCCGTCGGCACCGCGACCAACATGGCCGTGTTCAAATACATCAACCAGAAGGGCGTGCCGCATCTTTTCATCGGCACGGGCGCAACGGTCTTCAACGACCCCGAGCACTATCCGTGGACGATGAGCTGGACGCCGCATTACGCCTCCGAAGGCGAGATCTACGCACGATATATTCTGTCGACCAAACCCGACGCCAAGATTGGCATCCTGTCGCAAAACGACGATCTCGGCCGGGACTATCTGTTGGGCTTCAAGCGCGGGCTCGGCAACAAGGCCGACAAGATGATCGTGTCGTCGCAGACCTACAACACCAGCGATCCCACCGTCGATTCCCAGGTGGTTTCGCTGAAAGCCGCGGGCGCCGACGTATTCTTCATCGTCACGGTTCCGAAATTCTCGGCGCAAGCCATTCGCAAAGCCTATGACATCGACTGGCATCCGCAGGAATTCGTGGTCAGCGTCGGCTCGTCGATCGCAGGCGCAATCAAGCCGGCGGGGTTCGAGGCGGCAAAGGGCATTATCTCGGCCGCCTATCAAAAAGACCCGGCCGACCCGCAATGGGCTGACGATCCCGCGATGAAGGCCTGGAACGTCTGGATGGACAAATACAACCCACGCATCAACAAGAGCGACTACTACGCGCCCTATGGCTACAATATCGGTTTCGCGGTAGTCGCCTTGCTCAAGCAATGCGGCGATGATCTCACGCGCGAGAACATCATGAAGCACGCGTCCAATCTCGATATGGAGCTGCCGTTGCTGCTACCGGGCATTCGCCTGAAGACGACACCTGGCGACCTGCGCCCAATCAAGCAGATGCGGCTGGTCCGTTTCAATGGCGAGCGCTACGTGCTGTTCAGCGACGTGCTCGAGAGCAATTAAGCCGCAGCGCCTCCGCCAGCGCGCCACTTTTCGAAGGCCGTTTCGACTGGTATTTTGTCGCGATCGAATTTGCTGGGGATGCGTCCGGGATGCGCGGGGCTATCGGCGGTAAAATCCTGATATTTTCGGCGCTGGCCGTCTGGCTGCCGCTATTGTTCGCCGCGCCCGCCGCCGCCGAGAAGCGTGTCGCGCTGGTGATCGGCAATTCCGCCTATCAAAACGTCACCCGGCTCGACAACCCCCGCAGCGATGCGGCGCTGATGGCGGAAACGCTCGCCGGTTTGGGCTTCACCCTGATCGGCGGCCGCGCCCAACTCGATCTCGACAAGTCCTCCATGGATACCGCCGTTCAGAATTTCGGCCGGCAGGTCCAGGGCGCCGACGTCGCGCTGTTCTATTATGCCGGCCACGGCGTGCAGGTTTCCGGCGCAAACTACCTCGTTCCCGTCAGCGCCAACCCGACGCGCGAGGCGGATGTCGATTTCCAGATGGTGGACGTCAACCTCGTGCTGCGCCAGATGCAGGGCTCGGGCACCCGGCTCAACATGGTGATCCTCGATGCCTGCCGTAACAATCCGTTCGGCGCCCGCGGCTTGCGCGCCTCCGACGGCGGCCTTGCCCAGATGCGCGCGCCGGAAGGCACGCTGATCTCCTATGCCACCCAACCCGGCAATGTCGCGCAAGACGGCAGCGACGGCCACAGCCCCTACACGAAGGCCCTGGCATCGACGATCAAGCAGCAGGGGCTCGACATCTTTCAAACCTTCAATCAGGTCGGACTTGCCGTGAAGCGCGAGACCGGCGGCTCGCAGCAACCCTGGGTGTCCTCGTCGCCGATCGACGGCACCTTCTATTTCGTGCCGCCTGCGCCCGCGCCGGCGTCGCCGCAAGTCGCCGTCGCGCCACCGCCCCAGCCGCAGCTCGCAACCGCGCTGCGCCCGGATCCCGATCGGGTACCGATCAAGGATGTCGCGCTGCTGCGCGAATTGAGCGACCGCCTCTATGAGCACAATTTCGATCCGGAGTCGCTCGACAGCAAAAACGGCATGCGGCTTGCGATCAGCAAATTCCAGGAGAAGAGCAGCATGACGCCGACCGGTGAAGCCACCGAAGGCGTGCTGACGCGGCTGCGCAAGATGGAAGATTTGAAGCCGTGGGGTTCGATCGTATACGGCCCCGACGGCGATAAATGGGGAATGTCGTGGAACCATGCCTCACGTCGCGCGGCCGTCGACGATGCGCGCAATAATTGCGGGACAGCCAAATGTCCGGTCGAGTTGAGTTTTTATGGCACGCGCTGCGGCGCGTTCGCGATCTCCGGAAAATCATGGTCGCTGGTTCAGCGCGATTCCGTCCAGCACGCCAGGGAGGCCGCGCTTGACGAGTGCGGCAAGACTGGCAAATCCTGTCGCGTCATCGGCGCGGTTTGTGCCGATGGGTCCGGCCGATAGATTTACGTTCAAGATATTGGAAATAATTGATTATGAAACACGCGGCTGAACGTTCGATCAAAATTGCCCTGCTCTTCCTGCTCATATCTGCCGCATTCGGATCGGCCGCAGCGCTGGCGCAATCCGGCAGTGCCGGCGGCAGCATCGGCAACGACGAAAAATCATTGTCTGGTTCACGCGAAGCGCCGCGCTCGGTTGAATCTTCCAAGCCTGCACGACGCGGCAAGTCTGAGGCAGACGCGCCTCGCGGCGCGTCGCGAAACAGTGGTGGAGGCGGCGGCGGTGGCAATTACGACGGCGCATGGGCCATACTTATCGCCGGCTGTGGAGGTACAGCCAACACGGCGGTGGTTATTACAAGCGGCAGAATTGTCGGGCAGAATCTTTCCGGTCGGGTAGGCCCCAACGGCTCCTCGACATCAGTCGCAACCGACAGCAATGGCTTGACCTGGAACAGTTCCGGGCGTTTCTCAAGCCGCACTGGCTCCGGTTCATTCCGGCGTTCCGATGGATGCACCGGTAGCTGGACCGCCTCCAAACAATAGCGTTAGCGCTCATTTTTTACGGCTACAACCTGCCTCATATGAGGCAGTGCGCGAGCCCCAATTAAACCCTACCCGCTCCGGATTTGGGGCTCATTGCTACCCAAGTTTTCCCTGAGATATGCGGTGTGAAGCGTCGCGTAGCGTCTCCGGGGATACACATGTCAAAGCGTACAGCGAAATTCGTCTCAGCCCTCTTCGCCGGTATTCTTGCAGGCGCCAATCTCGCCCCGGTCACCGGTATCCACGCGCAAGCTGCAGACAATTGCCTGTCCGCCCCTAAAGGCGCCACGCCCGCGGGCGGTCATTGGTACTACCGCGTCGATCACGCCAACAAGCGCAACTGCTGGTACCTGCGGGACGAGAGCGACAAGAGCGCGCGCGCCGCGCCGGAAGATTCATCGTCATCTACACCGCCAGAATCGACGTCTGCATCGGCACCGATAAATCTCGTTCCGCCACCGAAGCCGAGCCCCAGCGTGCGCAAATCCGTTGCCGATGCGCGCGCCGAATTTACTGTCCCTCCAATGCGCGTCGAGCAGGATGCGGGTGCGGGTGTCAACGTTGATCCGCGAACCACCGCCGCAACCGCCCCGGCAGGCGTCCAGAACCTGCGCGCGGCCGCACCTGAGGTGGCTGCGCCGTCATCGCCGGTCGCGTCGCGCTGGCCGGATAATTCAGACACCAGCCCCTCCCCGCCCAGCGATCTCCGTGTCGCCGCCGCCGATCCGCCCGCAAGCCCGCAGGAAGAGAGCCAACCGGCGCCACAGCCGGTCGCTCCCCCGGTTGCGTTCGCCGCCGCTGATACGTCGATGCAAAAGCAGTCGGCATCGATGCAGATGCTGTTCCTGGTAATGGCCGGCGCGCTCACGCTCGCAGGTCTGACGGCCAGCATGATCTTCCGGTTAGGCCGCGCACGAGCAAAACACGCGGAACTTCGCGGCAGCCAGCGCATCAACTGGGATTCGATCGATACTGGACACTCGTCCCCGCCAATAATTCCGAACGAGCACGCTCCGTTGCGGCGTCGCCAGGCTCCGGCTCACACCGCGCGCGATCAACGCGCACCCGACGACCCGGAGAGGCGGGTGACGGAGTTGCTGTCGCGGCTGGCGCGCAGCGCGCAAAACTAATAGAGGGCGCTACTTATCTAGCTGGCGCTGCAAACCGCGAACGAACTCGGTGAGCCCTGTGCGGCGTTCGCGCTTGAGCCGTTCCGCCTGCAGGATCGACTGCACTTCGGCAAAGGCATCGTCGACGTTCTGATTGACGACGATGTAGTCGTACTCCGCCCAATGGCTGAGTTCGTGGGTTGCGCGGCTCATGCGCCCGCGAATGACCTCGTCGGAATCCTGGGCCCGGGTGTGCAGCCGCCTCTCGAGGTCGGCGGCCGATGGCGGCAGGATGAACACACTGACCACGTCGGCGCGGGCTTTTTCGCGCAATTGCTGGGTGCCCTGCCAGTCGATATCGAACAGTACATCCTGTCCGGCAGATAGCGCGGCCTCGACCGGCGCGCGCGGCGTGCCGTAACGGTTGTCGAACACAGTGGCCCATTCGAGCAGCTCGCCGTTTTTGGCCATCGCCTCGAATTTGGGGCTGTCCACGAAAAAATAATCGCGGCCGTCGACTTCGCCGGGCCGCATCGACCGCGTGGTCGCGGACACCGACATTTTCAGCCCCGGCATGCGTTCGATCAGCAAGCGCGACAGCGTGGTCTTGCCTGCGCCCGACGGCGACGACAACACGAACATCAGCCCGCGCCGCTCAACTCCGTCGAAACCACCAGCCGTCATCGATCACTCCAGATTCTGGACCTGCTCGCGAAACTGCTCCACCACGTTCTTCATCTCAAGCCCGGTATTGGTCAATTCGAGATCGTTCGATTTCGAGCAGCAGGTGTTGACCTCGCGGTTGAATTCCTGCGCGAGGAAATCGAGCCGCCGCCCGACCGGGCCGCCCTTGCCGATCATCTCGCGGGCCTGGGCGACATGGGAAGCGATCCGGTCGAGTTCTTCGCGGATATCGGCCTTGGCCGCGATCAGGATCGCCTCCTGATTGAGCCGGTCCGCATCGAAGCGATCGGATGTCTCCAAGAGCGCTGCGATCTGTTCGGCGAGCCGCGCCTTGATCGCGTCGGGCTTGCGGCCGGGCGCTGCTTCCGCCTTCTTCGCCAGTTTTTCGATCTCATCCATGCGCTGGATGAGAATCTGCCCAAGCGTGACGCCCTCGCGGCGGCGCATCTCGACCAGATGGGCCAGCGCCTGCTCGAAAGCCACGGCCGCGGCGTCTTTCGCCGCCTTGTCCTCTTCCTCGTTGCTTTCGGGTTCGACGACTTCGATGACGCCCTTGATCCCGAGCAGGCCGTCGATGCTGGGCGCCACCGCATCTATCCGGCCGGCAAGTTGGCCTGCGACCTTGACGATGGAGGACAGCACGTCCTCATTGATGCGGATCGTCGAGACGGCGTTGGCGCGCTTGATGTTCAGATTGGCGTACACGGTGCCGCGCGACAGCACTTCACCGGCGCGCTTCTTGGCAAGGGCTTCGAGTTCGTCCCATCCGGGCGGCAACCGCAATCGCAGATCAAAACCCTTGGCGTTGACCGACTTCAATTCCCATTCGAACGTGTAGGGACCGCTGGCGCCGTGGCTCCGGGCAAAACCGGTCATGCTCGATAGCGCCATCGCGTAAATCTCTCTGACAAGAAGGGGTGCAAGACCCGATGCAACACCGGATACAAGACTCGCCGGGAACGGCGCGACCTTAAAACGATTTGCGCGAAAGTGGAATTACGTTCCACTCAACGCTGCACTACCGGCGGCGTAGTGGTCGATTGCGCCGCGCCCTGGCGGGCCGGACGGGCGGGTTTTTTCGGCGCAACGGGCTTCGTTGTCGCGGTCGGGCTGGTATCGGCCGGCGGGGCACCAGCGGCAGCCGGCGGCGGCGGCGCATCGTCGGCCGGTTCGACGGTATCGTTCTGAATCTGCTTTTCGAGCGTGCGCAGCTTGGCGACGTTCTTCTGATGCTGGTCGTAGGTGTCGGTGAAGGTGTGGCCGCCGGTGCCATCGGCGACGAAGAACAGGTCGCGCGTGCGCGCCGGATTGGCGGCGGCCTCGAGCGAAGCGCGGCCGGGATTGGCGATCGGCCCCGGCGGGAGGCCTTCGATCACATAGGTGTTGTACGGCGACGGCTGGGTGATCTCGGAGCGTTTGATCGGGCGGCCCAGCGTTCCCTTGCCGCCCACCAGTCCATAGATGATGGTCGGATCGGATTGCAGCTTGATCTTCTGCCGCAGCCGATTGACGAATACGGCAGCCACGCGGCTGCGCTCGTCGGCCTTGCCGGTTTCCTTCTCGACGATCGAGGCCAGCACCACAAGCTGCTCGGGCGATTTGATCGGGACGTCGGGATTGCGGCGCTCCCAGATTTCCGCCAGCACCCGCTTCTGGGTCTGCTGCATGCGCTGGATCACCTGGTCGCGCGTGGTACCGCGCGGGAATTTGTAGGTTTCCGGCAGCAGCGTGCCTTCACGGGGTATCTCCCGCACCGAACCGGCGAAGATGTCGTTATCCGTCAGCCGCGTTACGATCTGCTCGGAGGTTAGACCTTCGGGAACGGTGACGGCGTGCTGCACCACCTTGCCCTCGACGATAGTGGCGATGACGTCGCGCAGGCTGGCATTCTTCTGGAACGAATATTCGCCGGGCTTGAGATCGGAACTCGCCTTCAGGGCAAATACGCCGCCAATGAACAGCCACGGATTGACGTTGATCACGCCCTCGCGCTGCAAGGCGTCGGCGATGTCGCGTTTTCCAGCCCGCGTCGGAATGTTGACGACCTTGTCCTCCTGCAGCGGACCTGGGGTCTCCAGGATCTGCCGTCCGTAATAATACGTGGCCCCCGCACCGATCATCAGAATGATGAGGATGGTGATGATGGCATTGCCGATCACGACGAACGGATTGCGGGCACGCTCGGACCGCTTCGGCGGCGGCGGCACCTGCTCGGGCTCCAGCGCAGCGCGCGGGCTCCGGGGTGAAATGGGCGGCCTTTCACTCATCGATGCAACCTGAATCCTGCCGGTTCAATCGTGGCCTGACAAACCCCTGCCCTGCCAAAGAGCGGTGTGACTTTTCTTCGAAACGTCATCCCGCTCTGCCCACTTTTCCGGATCATGCTTTAGCATACGCCCGCATGTAGAAGTCATCGCCGAATGCGGCAAAACGGTGGAGTTGCTCTAACATTGCTAGCCAGCCACGCGCTGAACGATCACGGAGGCATTGGTACCCCCGAACCCGAACGAATTCGAGAGCGCGACATTAATATCGCGTTTGCGCGCCGTCTGCGGCACCAGATCAATCGCCGTCTCCATCGACGGGTTTTCCAGATTGATCGTGGGAGGGGCAATGTTGTCGCGAATCGCCAGGATACTGAAAATCGCCTCGATTGCGCCGGCCGCGCCCAGGAGATGGCCGGTCGACGACTTCGTCGACGACATCGATACCTTGGAAGTGGCGTTGCCGAGCAGCCGTTCCACCGCTCCGAGTTCGATCTCGTCGCCGATCTGCGTCGAGGTGCCGTGTGCGTTGATGTAGTCGATATCGGATGCCGAAATTCCGGCGCGCTTCAGCGCCGCACTCATGCTGCGGAAGCCACCTTCGCCGTCCGGCGCCGGCGAGGTGATGTGGTAGGCGTCGCCGGACAGTCCGTAGCCAATCACCTCGGCGTAGATTTTCGCACCGCGCTTTTTCGCGTGCTCATATTCCTCGAGCACCACGATGCCGGCGCCCTCGCCCATCACAAAGCCGTCGCGGTCCTTGTCGTAGGGACGCGAGGCCCGTTCCGGTGTCTCGTTGAAACCGGTCGAAAGCGCGCGCGCCGCGCAGAAACCGGCCATCGCAAGGCGGCAAATCGGCGATTCCGTTCCGCCCGCGACCATCACCTCGGCATCGCCGAGCGCGATCAGCCGTGAGGCGTCGCCGATCGCATGCGCACCGGTCGAACATGCCGTTACGACGGAATGGTTGGGGCCCTTCAGGCCATGCTCGATCGAGACATAGCCTGAGGCGAGATTGATCAGCCGGCCGGGAATGAAAAACGGCGATATCTTGCGGGGCCCGCGTTCCTTCAGCAGCAGCGCGGTATCGGCGATGCCCGACAGTCCCCCGATGCCTGAGCCGATCAGGGTGCCGGTCGCACACTTGTCCTCTTCGGTCTCGGGATGCCAATTGGCATCGTCGAGCGCCTGGCGCGCGGCGGCCATCGCGAAGATGATGAAATCATCGACCTTGCGCTGGTCTTTCGGCTCCATCCACTGATCGGGATTGAAGGTGCCGTCGCTGCCGTCGCCGCGTGGGACCACGCAGGCGATCTGGCTGGAGAGATCGGCGACCTCGAAGGTGTCTATTCTTTTCGCGCCGCTCTGGCCGTTCAGAATCCGCGTCCACGTTTTGTCAACGCCGCAGCCGAGTGGCGTAACCATGCCCAGCCCCGTGACGACAACACGTCTCATGTCAGAAACTCCAGCCCGAAACTGGCGGCCGATAACAAGAAACCGGGGGACCGTTCGACAACGGCCCGTCCGGCTCTATCGCTACCCGCCCGGGACGTCAGCTTTTCGCGTTCTTTTCGAGAAACTTGGTCGCGTCGCCGACGGTCAAAATCGTCTCAGCGGCGTCATCGGGAATTTCGCAGCCGAATTCTTCTTCAAATGCCATCACAAGCTCGACGGTGTCGAGACTGTCGGCGCCGAGGTCATCGATGAAACTTGCGCCATCGACCACCTTGTCCGGTTCGACACCGAGGTGCTCGACCACAATCTTCTTAACCCGCTCGCCAATCTCACTCATCGTTCAACCTCGTGCTTGTTCCATTGGACCCGACCCCAAGACGCTACAGAAACGCTACGAGCCATCGTGGTCGTTAAACTTCCTTCGCTATCGCGCATAGTCTTGATTCGGCCCGGTGGTAGCCGATAAAGCCCCGGCGAACGGCAGGCGTCGCCACGCCAATATACAGGGTTTCAGAATCCTGCAATGGCCTTCTTTGCCCATCCGTTGGGGGTTCGGTTATCATACTTCCCAAGCCTTGACTACAAGCCTCGATCGGCCCGGCGGAACGGCCCTTCGCCGCATAACTTGGGCCGGTAACCGGCTCAAAACATGGCCATTCCGCCATTGACGTGAATTGTCTGGCCGGTGACATAGGCCGCCTCGTTCGAAGCGAGATAGACCGCGGCTGCGGCAATATCCTCGGGCGTCCCCAGCCGCGCCGCAGGAACTTTCGTCAGGATGGTCTCGCGCTGCTTGTCGTTGAGCGCGTCGGTCATCGGCGTCTTGATGAATCCGGGTGCGATGCAGTTGGCGGTCACGTTGCGCTTGGCGTATTCGGCGCCCAACGTCTTGATCAGACCGATGATCCCGGCCTTCGAGGCGGTGTAATTGGCCTGGCCGGGATTGCCGGTCACGCCGACGATCGAGGTGATCGCGATGATCCGGCCGAAGCGCTTGCGCATCATCAATTTGGTGGCGGCACGGGCCAGGCGGAAGGTCGCGGTCAGATTGACGTTGATGACGTCGTCCCAATCCTCGTCGCGCAACTGTACGAAGAGATTGTCACGGGTGATGCCGGCATTGGCGATCAGGATATCGACCTGACCCATGGCCCCTTCCGCCGCCGGCACCAGCGCTTCGACCGCGGCGCTGTCGGAAAGATTGCACGGCAGCACGTGAACGCGTTCGCCGAGCTTGGCGGCAAAGGAATCCAGCACCTCGCGGCGCGTGCCCGAAATCGCGACCGTCGCGCCCTGCGTATGCAGCGCCTGCGCGATCGCGCCGCCGATGCCGCCGGTCGCGCCCGTCACCAGCGCCGTCCTGCCCGTCAAATCGAACATCGATATCTCCTTGTCGGCTGCTTTACGCGGAAGCTGCCAATGCATCCTTTGCAGCGGCAATATCGTTGGGCCCGCCGACGGAAACGCCGACAGCACCATCGGCGATGCGCTTGACGAGCCCGCTCAGCACCTTGCCGGCGCCGATCTCGAAGAATCGCGAGACGCCGTGACCGGCCATATAGGCCACCAACTCGCGCCAACGCACGGTGCCAGTGACCTGTTCGATCAGGCGGCGGCGAATCTCGTCGGGATCTGATATCGCGGAGGCCAGCACATTCGATACCAGCGGCGCGGCCGGCGCCTTGATCGTCACGTCGGCCAGCGCCTGGGCCATCGCGTCGGCTGCCGGCTGCATCAGCTTGCAATGGAACGGTGCGGACACCGGCAGCAACATCGCCCGCTTGGCACCCTTGGTTTTTGCAATTTCGAGCGCGCGTTCGACGGCGGCCTTGTCGCCGGATACGACCACCTGCCCGCCGCCATTGTCGTTGGCGGCCTGGCAGACCTGACCTTGCGCGGCTTCGCTTGCGACCGCCATCGCGGCCTCATAGTCCAGCCCAAGTAGCGCGGCCATCGCGCCGGCGCCAACCGGCACCGCCTTTTGCATGGCCAGGCCACGTGTACGCAGCAGGCGCGCAGTGTCGGAGATGCTCAAGCTGCCCGCAGCCGCCAGCGCGGAATATTCGCCGAGCGAGTGCCCCGCAACATACGCTGCGTCCCGGCCGACCGAGAAGCCAGCCTCGCTCTCCAGTACGCGCAGAGTGGCGATCGAGACCGCCATCAAGGCCGGCTGGGCATTTTCGGTGAGCTGGAGGGTTTCGGCCGGGCCATCCCAGATGATGACCGTCAGCTTCTCGCCGAGCGCTGAATCGACCTCGTCGAATACGGCTCGGGCGGCCGGAAAAGCGTCGGCGAGCGCCTTGCCCATGCCGACGGCCTGCGACCCCTGCCCCGGAAATGTAAATGCAGCCGTCATCGGCGCTCCCTCATCAGATTGAGGCCGAAAGACACTGACGTGGGCCGAGATGTCAAGCCGCGTTGCGGAATCAGGACACCTGCCGATGTTCCCAGCTAGAAACCGCCTGCCCTTTGATCGCCGCCGACTTCGGCTCCGGCTCGCGCGCGCCGCACGCTGCTCACCAATTGGCCGGGGCGGTCCTCCTGGTTCGGCTTCGCGGTCGCCAGCCGCAGTACGGCGGCATAGTTCGGCTGCACTTCCATGCGCCCTGCGTGGCGGCTTGCGCTGAGAATGCGATGGACCCGTGGCAGATTGTAGCAGGGCACATAAAACAACAGATGATGCTCGAGGTGATAGTTCACGTAATAGGGCGCAATGAACAGCCGCTCGAGGAAATTGGCGCGCGTCGTGCGCGTGTTGCGCAGGGGATCGGCGCTATCGGGGACGACGGCGTGCTCGGCGATGTTACGGATGCGGGTGATCACCATCATCCAGGTGACGAGCGGCAATAGCCACAACAGCGGATAGGCCCACCACACGCCGGCGGCAGCAAGGCCCGCGAACATCACAGCGTTGACGGCAAATTGCGGACCGAGCTTTTCGCAGAAATGCGCGGCGCGCTGCGCCCACGGCCATTCCTTCGGGCCGAGCGCGTTCAGCAATTGCGCCTTGCGTTGCTGATAGCCGGTTTGCCCCGTGATATCGCGCAGGAATTTGCGGCGGTAGCTCATCTTGGTGATCGGAAACGGCGCCGACAGCACCAGATCAGGATCGTCCTCCTGCTGCGTGCGCGCATGATGCTGCAGATGATAGCGGCGATAGGCGCGGGTCTCGGCAAAGATCGGATAGGCGCAGAACCACTGGCTCAAGGTCAGATTGGTTTTTTCGTCAGGCGACAGGCAGCCATGGGCGCCGTCATGCATCAGGATCGCGAGGCCCAATTGGCGCGAGCCGATGATGCCGACCGCCAGCAGAAAAGTCAGCGGATTTGGCCACCACGCTACCAGCGCGATCGAACCCAGGATCAGCGCCCATGCATGCACGATCAAAGCGGCGCCCTTCCAGGTCGAGCGCTGACGCACCGCGATCAACTCGTCCTCGGAAAGAAAATCGCGGGCACGCATGCGAAGCGCGGTCATGATGAAGTCTCCCCTTCGGGTGAATTCGAAACGGATGGGTCGCGCTCGCCAACGAGGCGCAGGCGCGCGCTGTCGCCGACGGATTTTGTCGTCGCCTGCTCGCCCAACACGCGCAGCATTTCGGCGCATAATTCGTCCGGCGAACGGCCCATCGCATAACCCTCGACCATCACGCCGATCGCGACCGCCCAGAACCGGCGCGAGGTCGCATCGGGGTCGCGCAGCGTGTTCCAGCCGTGGCGCTCGATCTGGCCGGCATAGGCGCGCAGCCCCTCGCCGTGCAGCCGTTCGATGGTGCGCTCGACCAGCGGCGCGAGATCCTGACGGCGCCGCGTCAGCGTCAGCGCTTCGGCAAAGAAGGCAACCGAATCGGTGGCCGTCACGCTCTCGACCAGCGCGCGCGTGTATTCCCGCGGCGTATGCGCAGACAGCGCAGCCTGCTCGGCCGCGCGCGCCACATACAGCATGTCGCGGCAAGCGGCCTCGACGAACAAAGCCTCCTTGGTGCGGAAGTAATAGGTGATCTGGCTTGGGAAGGCGTCGGCGGCGGCTGCGATATCCGAGATCGAAGTGCCGGCCAGTCCCTGCTCCCTGAACAGACGACTGGCGCCGTCGAGCAGGCGCGAGCGCATCTGGCGTCCGGCCGAGCGCGTCGCACGCACCGCGTGCTTTGGGTCGCCGGTCGCATCGGGAGCCGTCTGGACGGATTTGGGAGCCATGTTGCCCTCTCTGACTTATTTGTATGACATACAAACAAATAGATCAAGACGAGAAAGCTTGGAGCTACCAAAATACCGTCGCCCACAATAAGCGCCATGCCAGGAAGGCTTCAGGGAAGCGCTGGCGGAACCCGCCAACAATGCTTGCCACCGCGCCGAAAATCCTTATAAACCGCGCATCCGTGGATCCCGGCCGGGAGCTGAACGGACGGTCTCAGCAATCTCACCTTTCAGGCGATGTTGATGTGGCAGGGCCAGTCGGCCCGTCGTCCCGTGCTTCCGCCTTCTGAGCATTATCGAGTCCTTTCCGGAGGTCTCGAAGGGCTTGCCGCCGGGAACTGCGCCAACACAGGAAAGGACACCCATGCCTCTTTATGAGCATGTTTTTCTCGCGCGTCAGGATGCGAGCACCCAGCAGGTCGAAGAGCTGACCACCCAGATGACGGGCATCGTCGAAGGGCTCGGCGGCAAGATCACCAAGACCGAGAACTGGGGCGTACGCTCCCTCACCTATCGCATGAACAAGAATCGCAAGGCGCATTTCGTCCTGCTGAACATCGACGCGCCGTCGGCTGCGGTCACCGAAATCGAGCGGCAGGAACGGATCAGCGAAGACGTGATCCGCTATCTGACCGTCCGGGTCGAAGAGCACGAGGAAGGTCCCTCGGCCATGATGCGCAAGGCCGATCGTGACCGCGAGCGCGACGATCGCGGCGGCGGCTTCCGTGGCGACCGCGAAGGCGGTTTCCGTGGCGATCGTGATGGCGGTGGCTTCCGTGGCGACCGTGGCCCGCGCCGTCCGCGCGAAGACGTCGAAGCGACGACGGAAGAGGAGTAAGAACCATGGCTGAAGCTGGTGCACGCCGTCCGTTTTTCCGTCGCCGCAAGACCTGCCCGTTCACGGGTCCGAATGCGCCGAAGATCGACTACAAGGATTCCAAGCTGTTGATGCGTTACGTCTCCGAGCGCGGCAAGATCGTGCCGAGCCGCATCACCGCAGTCTCGGCCAAGAAGCAGCGTGAACTCGCGCGCGCCATCAAGCGCTCGCGTTTCCTCGGCCTCTTGCCCTACGTTATTCGCTAAATAGGATACCTCGGTCCGCGACGTTCGCGTCGCGGACCGGAATTTCATAAGGCTTCCGGGTCGTCCGGTTGCCGATGGTTGGGGTTCAAAAGACCTCTAACCGCTCGAAAGGAGCGGGACAGCTGATGATCGCGATCACACTCATTGCCCTTGCGGCCGGCTGCGCGTCGGCGCTGATGTTCGCCTCGATCGTATCGGGCGCGCTGATCTCGCTCGTGCTGTTCTATCTGGCGCCGCTGCCGCTGATGGTGACGGCGCTGGGATGGGGACCGATCGCAGCGACGATCGGCGGTATCGTAGCGGCCTCCGGCCTCGGCGCGATCTTCGGCCTGCCCTATTGCATTGCCTTTGCCGTCACGGTCGCGCTGCCCGCATGGTGGCTCGGCCATCTCGCGCTGTTGGGACGTCCGGTCGCCAATGCCGGCTCGGGCAATGGCGCCGCACCGGCGCCGCCCGCCATGGAATGGTATCCGGTCGGCCGCATCCTGCTCTGGATCGCGGGCTTTGCCATCCTGACCACAATCGCCGCGCTGCTGACGCTCGGCACCGATGCCGAAGCCGTCACCGGCTCCCTGCGGCGCGGCTTGCTGCGTATTCTCGGTCCGCGCGACGGGGCCGCGGCAGGCGATGTCGAGCGATGGGTCGATGCGCTGGTCATCATCGCACCGGCTGCGGCTACGATCGTCGCCATGATGACGCTGACGCTCAACCTCTGGCTCGCCGCAAAAATCACCAAAACCTCGGGGCGGCTGCATCGGCCCTGGCCCGATCTGAAGAGCGCGGAGTTGCCGCAGATGACGCTCGTGGCATTGTCGGTTGCGCTGGCTTTCTGTTTCATCGGCGGGATTGTCGCACTGTTCGCACAGGTCGTGAGCACGGCGCTGATGATGGCTTACGCCGTCACCGGCTTTGCCGTGCTGCACACGCTGACGCTGGCGCTGAAAAGCCGCGGGCTCTGGCTGTCCTGCACCTACGCCATTGTCGTGGTGTTCGGCTGGCCCGTGCTGGCGATGGTCGCGCTCGGCCTTGCGGATGCCATTTTTGGATTTCGCGCGCGCTATCTGCGTGGGAAGCCACCGCCCCTGCCCGCATCCTAGGAATTCCACCCATCCCCTCAAACCGGATACTCACACTTCAAAAGGAGAACGAATATGGAAGTCATTTTGCTGGAACGCGTTGCCAAGCTCGGCCAGATGGGCGAAGTCGTCCGCGTCAAGGACGGGTTTGCCCGTAACTTTCTGCTCAAGCGCGGCAAGGCGCTGCGCGCCACCGCCGACAACCGCGCCAAGTTCGACGGCATGAAGGCCGAGCTCGAAGCCAACAACCTCAAGGCCAAGGGCGAAGCGAGCAAGGTCGCGGAGAAGATCGACGGACGCAACGTGATCGTGCTGCGTCAGGCCTCGGAGACCGGCCAGCTGTTCGGATCGGTGAGCGTTCGCGACATCATCGCCTCGTTCGAAGCCGACAAGGTCACCATCAGCCGCAGCCAGGTCATGCTGGACGCACCGATCAAGACCATCGGCAAGCACACGATCTCGATCGCCGTGCATCCGGAAGTCGAAGTCAATGTCAGCGTCACCGTCGCGCGCAGCGCCGATGAAGCTGAACGCATCAACCGCGGCGAGGATATCTCGACCCGTCAGGAAGATCAGGACGCCGCCGCCGAGGCGCTCGCCGCCGCCGGCGAATTCTTCGATCCGGAAGCCCAGCAGGACGACGCGCCGGCGCCGGCTGCTGAAGAGAAGTAAGTCGTCGCGGCCGTCACGCCGCGCGCAACGCCACGAAGAATTCAAACCCGGCCGTCAGGTCGGGTTTGAGATTCTAGCGGCCGCCTTTTCATCGAGCATCGCGATCGAAGCCAGCGCCGTTGCGGTGTGCTTCTCGACACCGTCAGTGACGCAAAACACGTCGGCCGCGACGACAGCGACCTGACGACCGGGCTTGATCACGCGCGCGCGGCAGATCAGGCGCTCGCCGGTCGCCGGCGACAACAGATTCAATTTGTATTCAGCCGTCAGCGCCGCCTGGCCGCGCGAGGTCGCCGCCGCGATCGTGGTCGCATTGTCGACCAGAAAGGCGGTGACGCCGCCATGGAACAGGCCGTGCTGCTGCAGCAGTTCGGGCCGCCGGTCGACGGCAAGCGTGCACGAACCGCGCATCAGTTCGGACAGTTCCGCACCGATATGACTCATAAAACCCTGGCGGCCGACATTGTCGCGGATGCGCGTCGCCACGGATGCGAAGTCGGGATCGGCCGTCATGCCATTTCTCCTGGTTTGTAGTCTGGTGCAACCACCGCGCGGATGGCGCAGGCGGTCAAGACGTCCGTTTGGTCTCGTGGATCGCTACGGTCGCGGCCCGACAGCCACGCGCGGCAGAAAATCTGCGCCGGACCGATGATCTGGCTGAAGAACAATGTCGCCGTCATCGGCAGCAATTCGCCGCGCGCAATCAGCGGCGCGCGCCATCGCTCGATGGCTTCGGCAAGCCGCGAATTCTGCGCACGCTGCGCGCCGCGGAGTTCTTCGGTCCATTCGCTGCGCGAAATCTCGAACAAGTAGCGCGCTTCGCGGCGGTTGTTCGCGACCCAATCCAGATGCGCCCCGATCAGCCGCGTCACGCCTTGCGGCGCGCCGCAGGATTCATCGATCGCCGCCATTACGGCTGCGTGATAGCGGGCGAGGATTTCCAGAAACAACGTGCCGGCCAATTCCTTCTTCGATCCGAAGAAATGGAAAAAGCTACCGTTGGACGCTCGCGCGCGGGTTCTGATGGCGGCAACCGTTGCGCCCTCAAAACCGTCGCGGTCGAACACCGCCAGTCCCGCCGCCAGCAAATCCTCGCGCGCCGTGGCCACCTTTTCCGCTCGCATTTGAAGTTGGATCAATACTCTAGAGTATCACTCTAGAAATGGTCAAGCGACGCCATGGACTGTGATGGCGTCGAAAATTTATTTGGAGATCGGCGGCGCCGGTGGCCCCGCCGGCGCGACTGGGGGCGACGGCGGCGCTGAGGCCGTCACGGCAGGCGGCGCCGATGCTGGAGGCGGCGGCACGGCTGCTGAGGAACTCGCGGCAGGCTCGGCGGCACCGCCGGGACTTGCCGTGGACGCAGGCGCCGGCGTGACCGGTGGAACCGGATCGGGCCGCAGCGGCGTCGGCTCGACGCCACCGGTCTCCTTCGGAGCGTCAACCTTGGCCGTAGTTTCCTTGGTCGTCGTTTCCCTGGCCGTATCCTTTGTAGTTTCCTTGGCAGTCTCTTTGGCAGTTTCCTCGGACTTGCCCTCGACGGCCGGCTTGGCGGCATCGGGCTTTTCACCCTCAGCTTTGGCGGCATCGACCTTGTCGGTTTCGCTCTTGGACCCTTCCTTCGAAGCATCCTTGGAAATTTCCTTGGAAACTTCCTTGGACGCATCCTCCTTCGCAGGCTCGGCCTTGGCCGCCTCTCGCCTTGGCCGCCTCGTCAGGCTTCGTCGCCTCATCAGCTTTAGGCTCCTCGGCGCCGGGCTTGCCGCGCTTGCCAAGTTTCTGCCTGGCCCCCGGCCTGCCGTCGGTCGCCGCATCGGGCGCCTGCCCCGGCCGTGCCAACCGTTTCGCATCGCGGCCCGGTCCTTGCGGCGTCCGTCCCTCGGCGTCCGGCGTCAACGCCTCTTGCACGGGTGCGGGGGGATGCAGCCTGCGGCCAAAGCGATCGAGCTGGTCCGGCTTGCCTTCGGGCTTCGCCTCCGGCCTGGCGTCCTTGGCCTGCTGCTTTTGCTGATCTTTGGGCTGATCCTTCGCCTGATACCTTGTATCGCTCGCCCCGTTCGAGACCAGGAAGGAGGACAGCACCGAGGCCATACCGCTGGAGGTGGTATAATGCTGGCGCAGGAAGGCGGGCAGCGATGACGCCGGCACGGTCTTCAACAGGCCACGGGGACTTTTATGGCAGGCCGAACAGGTGCCTGCGAAAATCTGGGAAGGGCTCTTGCCGGCCTCAAGGTTGGTCACCTGCGCAAGCGCCGATCCCGCCGTGAAGCAGGCGATCAGAAGCGTCACCGTCGCTAAACTGAGCGCTCGGCCCAACATTTCCTGCTTCTCCAGATGTGGAATCGCTTCCAGCGTCACACAACACACGGCTGGCGGCGGTCACCTTTTATCCGATTATCCCGCGAATGGAAGGCGCCTGTGAGGCATTTGCGTGTTTGTCACATTCGGGAATATCTACTGTGACAACAATGCACTAGTACGCCGAATTCATCACAACTATGTTCCAGTTGATGCACTTTGGAACCTTCTCTGCCATAGTGCGTCAGGCGTAACGGCCAGCCGTTCCATTGGTGCTTTGATGGACCGTTTGTTGCGTTATTTCCTAGAACAGTTCGTTCGTCGCGGCTCGATGACTTTCACGACCGCGAGCGGGATGCAATTTGCCTGCGGCGACGGGACCGGTCCGCCGGTTTCAGTCCGGTTCCTGACCGAGCGCGCCGAACGCCGAATCCTCCTCCATCCCGAACTTGCCCTGGGCGAAGCCTATATGGACGGCACGTTCGTGGTCGAGGACGGCTCACTGGCGGATACGTTGGCGATTCTGTTCGACCAGCCGGAAATGGTACCGCGCTGGGGAAGGCTGCAGTGGTGGCTGCGCTATTTCGCCAGGCACATCATCCAGTTCAATTGGCGCGGCCGGTCGCGAAACAATGTAGCCCATCATTACGACCTCGACGGGCGGCTCTACTCGCTGTTTCTCGACGCCGACAAGCAATATAGCTGCGCCTATTTCGAGACGCCGGATGCCACGCTCGATGACGCCCAGCTCGCCAAGAAGCGTCACCTTGCCGCAAAGCTGTTGATCGGGCGCGATGACCGCGTGCTCGACATCGGCTCGGGCTGGGGTGGGCTTGGCCTCTATCTGGCTGAAATGACCGGCGCCGACGTTACCGGCATCACGCTGTCATCAGAACAATTGCGGGTCGCGAACGCGCGCACTGCCGAGAAAAGCCTGACGCGGAAGGCGAAATTCCTGCTGCAGGATTATCGCGACATTCCGGGCACCTTCGACCGGATCGTGTCGGTCGGCATGTTCGAACATGTCGGGGTCGTCTTCTACGAGAAATTCTTCAAGCGATGCGCGGAACTCCTCGCCGATGACGGTGTCATGGTGCTGCATTCGATCGGCCGCTCCACCGGCCCGGATGTCACGAGCCCCTGGATCACGAAGTATATCTTCCCGGGCGGCTACATCCCCGCCATCTCGGAAGTCATGCCAGCAATCGAGCGTGCCGGCCTGCTGGTCTGCGACGTCGAGATCTTGAGGCTGCACTATGCGGAGACGTTGAAAGCCTGGCGCGAACGCTTCATGGCGCGGCGCGAAGAGGCCGTGCGTCTTTATGACGAGCGCTTTGCCCGCATGTGGGAATTCTATCTGGCAGCCTCGGAAATGTCGTTCCGCAAACAGAACCTGATGAACTTCCAGATCCAGCTCACCAAACGCCAGGGCATCGTGCCGATGACGCGCGACTACATCACGATCGAGGAAGCGCGGCTGCGCGGGATTGAGCAGGGCAAACAGCCGAGGCTGCAGCTGGCCGGCGAATAGGTGCGGAAATCAGTTTCGCAGGCTGTAGGGGGATGCATAAGGCAGGCTAGCCGACGCCGGACGGGCGAGCTGGGCGCGAAACGCCGCCAACACGAGCCTGTCGCAGGGCACGGCACGCACTTCCGGACGCGAAACTTCCTCCATGGCGTCGATCAGCATCGACAGCCACTTTCGTTGGCCGTTCGCCGATCGCCACATCTGGAGTTGCTGACCCATCGCCTGTCCTTGACCCTGCAATTACCAACCCGAATGCCGTCCGCCCGTTCCGTATCCACCATGCCGCGAATAAAATGCGGCAGATGTGATCTGCTTCACAAAGCCCCCCGGCGGCTTGTCGTAATTGTCCGGAATGGCCCAGAAAACGCACCCACCATCGCTCGATCAAAAAGCCGACCTCACGACCGACTACGCCTTGATCGTAACCGGCGTGGGTGCCGCCTTGATCGCCTTGATCTATCTCCTCGTGATTTGATCAAGGCTTAATATCGCAGCGCGAAACCACCCTTCGCCCTTGGATGGGTATGCCCAAGTCGCGATAAGGTTCAGGCTCCCCTAAGATTTTGCACGACATTTTTCCGAAAAACCGCCGGTGCCGCCTCGCGATCCCCGGCTGACCCCCGTCAAGGGGGATGCGCGCCGCCAGCCGGGATTCACACTTAGCATTGTGTGAATCGGGCATAAGGCTTACTCGCACTTTCCTCGCACTTTCGCATCGCCCGCGACCGGCGCTTTATCGCTGCCCGCTTGCCGACATCCTGACAAAGCAAGAACATCCCAAGCTATGGCCCTGACTGATTCGAATGTTCTCAAGCTCGCCCCGGACGCCGGAACCCCGGCCTATCGGAGCGCACCGCACAATATCGAGGCGGAACAGAGCCTGCTGGGCGCGATCCTGGTCAACAATGACGCGTTCTACCGGGTTTCGGATTTTCTGGAACCGAAACACTTCTTCGAACCGATCCACCAGACCATTTTCGAGACCGCCGGCAGCCTGATCCGGATGGGCAAGGTCGCCACCCCGGTCACGCTGAAAACCTTCCTGCCGTCCGAAACCGATATCGGCGGCATGACGGTCGGCCAATACCTTGCCCGCGTCGCCGCCGAAGCGACCACGATCATCAATGCGCAGGACTACGGCCGCACGATCTACGACATGGCGCTGCGCCGCGATCTGATCCGGATCGGCGAGGACATGGTCAATGTCGCCTTCGATGCGCCGGTGGATTTTGCTCCGCGCGCGCAGATCGAGGATGCCGAACGCCAGCTCTATGAACTGGCGGAGACCGGCCGCTATGACGGCGGTTTCCAGCGTTTTGCGCAGGCACTCACCGTTGCCGTCGACATGGCCGCCAAGGCCTTCCAGCGCGACGGAAAATTGTCGGGCGTCGCCACCGGCCTGCGCGACCTCGACAGCAAGATGGGCGGCTTGCAGGCATCCGACTTGATCATCGTGGCCGGGCGTCCCGGCATGGGCAAGACCGCACTCGCCACCAACATCGCCTACAATATCGCCAAGGCGCATCGCGCCGAGGTTCAGGCCGACGGCACCATGAAAACCGTCAATGGCGGTATCGTCGGCTTCTTCTCCTGCGAAATGTCGGCCGAACAGCTCGCCACGCGTATTCTGGCCGAGCAGACCAGCATCGCCTCGAGCATGATCCGCCGCGGCGGCATCACCGAGACCGATTTCGAGAAAATCCGCGACTATTCGATCGAGCTGCAGTCGCTGCCGCTCTATGTCGACGAAACCGGCGGTCTGTCGATTTCGCAGCTCACCGCGCGAGCGCGCCGGCTGAAGCGGCAAAAGGGCCTCGACGTCATCGTGATCGACTACATCCAGCTGCTGCAGGGATCGGGCAAGCGCGGCAACGACAACCGCGTGCAGGAAGTCACGGAAATCACCACCAACCTCAAGGCGCTCGCCAAGGAACTCAACGTTCCCATCATCGCGCTGTCGCAGCTCTCGCGTCAGGTCGAGAACCGCGACGACAAACGTCCGCAATTGTCGGACTTGCGTGAATCCGGCTCGATCGAACAGGACGCCGACGTCGTGATCTTCGTGTATCGCGAGGAGTATTACCTCGCCAACAAGGAGCCGCGACCCGGCACAGCGGAACACGCAACTTGGCAACAGGACATGGACCGAGCGCACCGCAAGGCGGAAGTCATCATCGGCAAACAGCGCCACGGCCCGACCGGGACGGTCGAACTGCAGTTCGAGGGTCAGTTTACGCGCTTTAGCGATCTTGCGCCGGAAGGCTATTTGCCCGGCCGCATCTAAGGGCCACACCGGGGTCCGGGTTGAACCACTTCGGTCGCTCGCGTAAAATGCGGCATGAACATCGCATCCGATCCGAAATCCATTCCGCCGAGCACTCTGCTCTCGCCCGAGGCGAACCAGGCCGCAGCCCTTGCGAGCGCGACCGGCGTTTTGACGGTCGATCTCGATGCCATCATCGCGAACTGGCGCAAGCTCGAGAAGACCGCGGTACCGGCCGAGTGCGCCGGCGTGGTGAAGGCCGACGCCTATGGCTGCGGCGCCGAACAGGTTTCGCGCGCGCTGGCCAATGCCGGCTGCAAGACATTCCTTGTCGCAACGCTGGACGAAGCAAAGGTCGTGCGAACAGCGGTGCCGGCAGCCACGATCTATGCGCTCGGTGGTTTCTTCCAGAACACCGGCGAGGCCTACGCCAGCATCGACTGTAAACCGGTGATCGGCGATCTCAACGAGCTCGCCGAATGGGACGTGTTTTGCCGCCGCTCCGGCTGGTCCGGCGGCGCCGGCATTCACATCGACACCGGCATGAACCGGCTCGGGCTGAGCGTGACCGAGGCGCAGGGCATCGTTCCGCGCATCAATGCCGGCGATCACGGCATCACGCTGGTCATGAGCCACCTTGCGTCCGCCGAACTGCTCAACAATCCGCTCAACGCCAGGCAGCTCACGGCCTTTCGCGAGATCGCCAGCCATTTCACCGGCGTGCCGGCTTCGCTGTCGAATTCCTCCGGCATCTTCTTGGGGGCTCAGTTCCAGTTCGACATGGTGCGGCCGGGAGCGGCACTTTACGGCGTCAATCCGACGCCGGAGGCCGACAATCCGATGCAGCCGGTCGTTGAGTTGAAGGCGCGCATCGTGCAGATCCGCAATGTCGAGCGCGGCGAAACGGTCGGCTATGGCGGCACCTGGACCGCCCGGCGGTCGACCAGGATCGCAATCGTTTCCGCAGGCTATGCCGACGGCTATTTCCGTGCGGCCAGCGCCAATGACGGCACCCGCGGCGCCGAGGTCGTGGTCGCCGGCAAGCGCTGCCCGATCGCAGGCCGGATCTCGATGGATCTGATGGCGGTCGATATCACCGATATCGAGAAGAATGCCGTACGGCGCGGCCATATGGTGACGCTGATCGGCGAAGGCATCACGGTCGACGAACTCGCCCACCATTTTGGCACCATCGGCTATGAAGTGCTGACCAGCCTCGGCAAGCGCTATGCGCGCATTTACAAGGGCGGCGCGGCTCCAGCTCCGAGTGAGCCGATCGACCCCGCTCCGCCGGTGGAATCGACACCGCCGCCCTCGCCGGCCTGACGCACAACCGTGAAGGTCGCGACCTTCAACATCAACAATATCAACCGGCGGCTGCCGAACCTGCTGGCATGGCTGCGCACGGCAAAGCCCGACGTCGTTTCGTTGCAGGAACTGAAAGCGGCCGACGCCGAGTTTCCGCTTCCCGCGATCGAGAAAGCCGGTTACGGCGCGGTGTGGCGCGGGCAAAAGACCTGGAACGGCGTCGCCATTCTGGCGCGAAATACCGAGCCGGTGTTGACCCGCACCGAATTGCCCGGCGGCCGCGACGACCGCGAGGCGCGCTATATCGAAGCCGCCGTCAACGGCATCATCGTCACCAGCATCTATCTGCCGAACGGCAATCCGCAACCCGGGCCGAAATTCGACTACAAGCTCGACTGGTTCAAAAGGCTGCGGACGCACGCCGCCAAATTGCTCAAGCAGGATATCCCCATCGTGCTGGCTGGCGACTACAACGTTGCGCCGACCGAGCTCGATATCTATCCGACGAAATCGTGGGACAAGGACGCGCTGATCCAGCCGAAGAGCCGCGCCGCCTACAAGGCGCTGATCGCGCAAGGCTGGACCGACTCGCTTCGTACCCTGCACCCGTCGAAACCCATGTTTACGTTCTGGGACTACAAGCGCAACCGCTGGCCGCGGGACGCAGGACTTCGGCTCGATCATCTGCTGCTGAGCCCCGCGCTCGCACCGCGCCTGATCAAGGCCGGTGTCGACCGCAACGTCCGCGGCGAGGAAGGCGCCAGCGATCACGCGCCGGCGTGGATCGTGCTGCGTTAGAGCAAGGGTTATCTCGCAAGGTGACGGGCCACGAGTTGAGGTCGTCATACCCGCGAAAGCGGGTATCCAGTACGCTGCGGCTTATCGGTTCAATCACTGCTACCTCTGGAATACTGGATCACCCGCTGGAGCCTGTCATCGGGCTCGCGGCAGGCGAGACCCGGTGGCGGGTGACGACGACCGAATATGTCTTCACGTTCCCGCGGCGCGATGCGCCCGGGGTTTGCTGACTTTCTGTCCCTCTGAAAATCAGAGGGCGCAGGGAAGACCGGGTGCGCGCTGCACCCGCGGTCTCGTGCGCAAACTGTGCATCAAGAAAGCGCACACGAGCATACAGGTTCAGCGGAGGCAGTCCGGCCTTCCCTGCGCAATGGTTTTACGGCTTATCCCGTGCTCTCCCCGGTGACCGGCTTTCTTGCCACCGTCGTTCCCGAGAGGCGTTAGCTTCTCACAAACTTGACACCAGCATCGGGGTGTCAGGACCACACGATTTTGCCGTACGCTTCAGCGCCGTTCGTCTTTCGGCACTGTCGCGTCCACCGCATCCCGCACCCAACGTCCGTGACGATCGCGATACGCCCCTCTTGTGGGCGCGGGATGGGGCGAGCTGATAGCGCTGATTTGCCCGACGGCGAAAGCGGAATTTTTTTCGGATGAGGGCTGGACAGGTTTTCGGTGATTTGCCCGACGGGCGCGAAATGCCGTTTCAGACGCGGCGTCGTAGGATCGGTTGAGCCCTTGCGAAACCCATCTCCTTCTTGATGACGGTCCATTCATAATCGCTGAGTTCGTAGCGCATAATCGGAGCTTAAATCACGTCCACCGCGATCCCATCAAGCCGCAATAGCTGGCCACGAAGCCGCAAATGTTTTGAATTGACTTCCGCTTTTAGCGGCATAGCGGACATCGTCAGACTTGCCGCTGGACCACGCATGTAGCGAATGACCCAAAGCGGACATTGGGCCTTGGATCGTATTTCCTCCAGGAACAGCCGGAAGTGAGCGGCGAGCGGCGTCGGGATAGCGGCTGAACAGCGAAGAGCTCGAGGGGTGTCAACCGCTGAGGCTCTTCCACGATGGGTGGGACGGGGGCAAACGCCGTCGTCTGCCGACGCTCGCCGACAAGATGATCAAGTAAGCATTAAAGTTACAACTGGCCTGTTTTGGTTTTCGAACGCATAGTCCGGCAGGTCAGATTCCGGAGACTTCCCCCATGCCTATCCGCAGCCTCGCTGTCGTCATCGCGCTGAGTTTGTTCTGCACTTCCGCCAATGCATTGACGATGGAGGAGTGCAGAGCCAAGTACAAAGCTGCGATGAAAACGTATAAGGGTGGGGTCGGCATACATTGGACACAGTTCCAAGAAAAGGAATGCGGCATCAGCGCCAATGCCGCTGAGCCGAAATCAGCCCCTGCCGCGCCCGTGAAGCACTGACGTAAGGGCCCGCCTCAGTTGGCAGCGGACTTACGGGACGCATTCTTTTTCACTCGTCTTCCGGTGTTGGCACAAAACTGACATCTCTTACGCACCCAGTGATGTCTGCTTTTGAGGGTAAAGCGGACGTCGTGCCGGTCTGCAGCGATGTCGCCTAATGACCCGAAGCGGACAATCGTCCGCTTGGATTTGTCCCAAAAATTACTTAGGCTTGGGTTGGACATCGGGGGCGGAATACTGGTCGAGGGTCCATGGATCAGCTTCAAATGCTGAAACTCTCGGGCAAGTCGGGACGACCAGCATGGATAGGCCACTCGACGCGGCTGTGATCGGGGCTGGCTGGGCAGGGCTCGGTGTTAGCTATGCGCTGGCCAAAGCTGACCTCTCACACCGCGTGCTGGAGCGCGGGCGGATTGGCGAGACTTGGCTCACCCAACGCTGGGACTCCTTCCATTGAACACGCCGAAGTTCCGGACGGTGATGCCGGGTGACCGTTACGAAGGATCTGACCATGAGGGATTTTACACGCGCGATGAATTCGTCGCTCTCCTGGAGGACTATGCGAGGCGCCGCCGCCTTCCGGTGGCGACCAACACACCGGTAACGTCGCTCACGCACGATGGGAAAGCCGGCGTCTACCGCCTCATCACGCCGGCCGGCGAACTCACGGCGCGCGCAGTGGTTATCGCCAGCGGCAGCCAGAACCGCGCGCGCCGACCGGAGGTGGCGCAAGCGCTTCCGCCGGGCCTGCTGCAGATCGACACGTCTGGCTACCGCAGTCCAGACGCGCTTCCCGCTGGGGCGGTTTTGGTGGTCGGAAGTGCTCAGTCCGGGGGCCAGATTGCCGAAGACCTTGCAATGTCAGGACGGGTCGTCTTCCTGTCCACCGGACGGACCGGGCGCGTGCCGCGGCGTTACCGGGGCGGCGATATCACGTTTTGGCTGCAGGAAAGCGGTATAAATGACCTTCCGCGCAAAAACTTCGTTGGTCCAGATGGTCGCATTGCGGCACGGCCGCTGGTCGGCGCGCTCCACACGATAAGTTTGCAATCGCTGAGCGCGCAGGGAGTTGTGCTACTCGGCCGCTTCACCGGCATCGCCAACGGCCGGCTTACTTTCGCAGACGACGTCCGCGAGAATGTCCGGCTCGGCGACGAGGCCGCCGCCAAAACAAAGCGGCACATCGACGACTACATTGCCTGTCACGGCCTCGATGTTCCGCTGGCCACCGACGATCCAGCTGAGACTGTCGCGCCGCGGTTGCCAAACCCGCCGATCCTGTCCCTGGACCCGAGCGAGCATCACCTCACTACGGTGATCTGGTGCACTGGTTTCGAAGGTGATTACAGCTTTGTGCAGGTGCCCGGCGTGCTCAATGCGCGCGGCCAGCCCTTGGAGGACGAGGGAATGACCGAAGCACCCGGGTTCTATTTCGCGGGCGTCGATTTCTCCTCAACGCGCAAATCGGGCCTCATCACCGCGATTGCTGAGGAGGCGCAACGCCTCGTCGGCCACATCGTCGCCCGACGTTGACCGGGCTGCTGTCGTTCATCAGAACGTGCTCAATCGATTGAGTTGGCGCCTCCGCCACATCAAAAACTGCAATTCCGCTTATGGCACTTTTCGGAAGTGGCCGCTCTGACGAGTGATGTCCGATGTTGGGGGAAGATCGGAAGTCGCTGATGCGGGTGCTGACTTCCGATTTTGACCCGATACAGACATCGCGTGCGGACCCAATCACTCGATCACTTCGGGATCCGAGGCTTTGCTTATTAGTCGGAGGCCGAGTTCTGAAACCGGTGCCCCGGCTGACGCCCTGTCTCCTGAATGTGAAGGGCACAAGTGGCATTCAATTTCGCTCCAGTGGCGGCCGACGAATTGTCTGTCGCTGTCATGCTGTTCACCGGGCCGATCTCTTTGAGCAGAAATGATGTGCCCGCGGCGACGGATCGACCAAAAGAAAGATCACTCGCTTGCGATTTTCGCGCGTTTCAGAGTCACCACAGCAGTGCCCCCACCGGTTGCCGGTGTAGGATTCTTATACGTGAGCTCATCGCCGTTGATCGTGATGAAACGCTTCTGAATTCGTATTGTCCCACGCGGGAAAGCTGCCGCCGATAATCTGTAAGGATATTGAATTTTCAATTCATTTACTTTGTAGTCGCCAAACATCACGATCATCCCCTCCAGAGCGGCTCTGCTTTCCCCGGGTAGCGGAAAGTCGCGGCGGCCGAATTTTGGTCGTCCCGGACGCAGTAGATTGATTGAGAAGTGATTTGCTGCATCGAACATAAAATATCCTTTCGGATCGGAACCAAATACTTTGGTTGTTTTCCCGGTCTTTTCATTCTCGTTTACAAATGAAACGACACTCCAAGTGCCTACAAGCTGCTGCTTGAGCGGCTCTGCCACTCCCGCGGTCAACGTGCCGCATGTAAGAGCAGCGGCTATCGGAATTGACAATAGTGCTTTCATGATGCTGCTCCGGTTTTCAGGCACGTTCCATCTATATGCTGGGCACTCGGCGGTCAGTGGGGCAATTTATCCCACAATACCGCACTGACGGCCAGTATGACCACACCGAGACGTGGGCATCCGTTCGAAAAGCGCAATCGACCGAAACGCCACGAGCCACGCCGAAGGTTGTGCCGAGCGATCATGTCGGCGATCCCGCGCGGAAGCCGCCGAGCGAGGCCCGGGCCAGTGGCGCAATACAGAACAGCGGCCGTTGGAGCGTTCGGCGTGCCGAGCGTTGCGAAGAAAGCCGGCAACCAATGTCCGGTTCTGGCACAAAGCGGACGTTGAAGTTGCCGAGGCCGATGTCTGCTTTCGGGATCAATGCGGACATCAGACGGAGCCCTCGCGACGTCTGCAAATGACCCATCTGAGACATCGGCTGTGCGCGGCGGCATTGGCTTTGATGCCGATTTCTGCCTCTATGAAAGTACCCGCCAGAGCCGATAGGATGCCGTCTCCTTAGTTTGGGACAAGACATGCGACGGCGCGAATTCATCAAAGTGATTGGGGGCACGGCAACCCTATGGCCGGCAATTGCCATGGCCCAACAGCCCGCGTTGCCAATAGTCGCTTTTGTCGGTGGTGGAACGGCCGAAAGCGCCGCGAACTATTCGGCCGCATTCCGGAGAGGCCTCAGCGAATCCGGCTATGTCGAAGGCAAGAACGTAACGGTCGAGTACCACTGGCTTGAGGGCCAATCCAGTGGCCTGCCCGGTTTGATGGCCGATCTTGTGCGCCGTCGTGTAACCGTGATTTTCACTGCCAATAACGTCGGGACGCTGGCCGCCAAAGCGGCGACCTCGGACATCCCTATCGTGTTTGTGGTCGGTCTCGATCCGGTTCTCATGGGCCTTGTCTCGTCTATCAACCGGCCGGGTGGCAACGTCACCGGCGTATCATTCCAGGTCAGCGCGCTGGAACCGAAGCGGTTCGAGCTAGTGCGTAATCTCCTTCCTCAGGTGTCGTTGATTGGTGTGCTGGTCAATCCGGACAATCCAAATGCCAAAAACCATGCGAGGGATTTGGAAGCTGCAGTGCCCGCATCTGGGCCGCAACTGCTCATTCTGGAGGCCCGAAGCGGCGCGGACATTGACACGGCGTTCGCAACGCTCGTTCAGCAGCACGGAGGGGCATTGCTTGTCACCTCCGATGTTTTATTCGACATTCAGCGCCATCAGCTTGTTGACTTGGCCACCCGTAACACGATCCCTACGATGTACCCGTGGCGCGGTTTCGCGGACGCTGGTGGCTTGATGAGCTATGGCAACAGCCTGAGCGGTGCCATCCAACATGGCGGCCTCTACGTTGGTCGCGTTCTCAAGGGCGACAAACCCGCCGATCTCCCGGTTTGGCAGCCGACCAAGTTCGAATTCGTGATCAACCTTAAAGCGGCAAAGGCCCTTGGTATCGCAATTCCCTCCACGCTCCTCACGTTTGCCGACGAGGTGATCGAATAGAGGGACATGACTGCTTGTGGCACTTTTCGTACCTGAGCAGTCGGGCCGACGATGTCCGGTAACAGGGGTTAAGCCGACATCACCTTAACGCGGGCCGACGTCTGCTGAATGACCCACAACAGACATGGGAGGAGTGCCGGTTCTGCGGATTTAACTCGTCGAGGGTCTTGTCCAAGCCAGCCACGTGGAATTTAATCGGGTTGGATTGTCAACCCAGGTGCACTTTGACGGTTTGGGGAAATATTCATGGCCATTGTATTAGTGACGGGAACAAGCAGCGGAATTGGACTAGCTACCGCGGTGACGCTCGCGCGTAGTGGGCATACTGTCATTGCGACGATGCGAAATCCGGCAGCTGCGGGTGACCTTCAGAAAATTATGACGGCTGAGAAGCTCCCGCTCACGGTAGCCGCCCTCAACGTGGATGATGATGCTTCGGTCGAGAGTGCATTCGGCAAGGTTCTTGCCGAACACGGTCGCCTCGATGTGCTGGTGAATAACGCAGGAATTGGCGGCGGCGGCTCGGTGGAGGAAAGCTCCATGGCAAGATTTCGCGAGGTGATGGAAACCAATTTCTTTGGCGCGCTCCGCTGCATCAAGGCCGTTGTACCCGAGATGCGTCGACAGCGGCAGGGTTGCATCATCAATGTCACATCGATAGCTGGCCGAATGGCTTTGGCTCCTGCGGCAGCCTACTCAGCATCCAAGTTTGCTCTGGAGGCGTTGAGCGAGTGCCTCGCGCAGGAAATGAAGGCATTCAACGTGCGGGTTGCCGTGGTCGAACCCGGTGTCATTGCCACACCAATATTCTCCAAGGCAGCGCCGGTGCCCGCTGATAGTCCTTACCCGCATTACCGGCGTCAAAGAGCGTTGTTCGCGCAGTCGCTGACGAAACCGACCTCCCCCTACGTTGTTGGCGACAAAATCCGCGAGATTGTCGATGGCAACAGCTGGCAGCTCCGTTATCCCGTTGGTCCCGATGCCGCCCCGTTCCTCCAGTGGCGCGCGAGCAAGACCGACGAGGAGGTGATCAATATCGGAGCGGCAAGCGACACGGACTATATCCTGATGGTCAAGAGAGATTTCGGTCTCGACCTAAGTCTGTGAATATAGGTCTTGGCGTTATCGACTTTCTGCACTTGGCACATCGGGTCACTCGGGGCGGTGCAGCGATATGTCCGAAATTAAGGGTAGACCGGAATGGCTGGCCGACCGTCAAACCGACGCGATTGACCCTAAACGGAAGTCGGCCCTAGTCCAGCAGGGGCCTGATATGCTTTGATGCGATACTCCAAACCTCGTCGTGTTTTTCAAATCAGGGGGCCGAGCCATGAAATGTAACGGGCCATCGTTCACAGTCGTCGCCATACTCTTCGTGGCGCTTTTGCCACTGAGTTCGGGACCACTTAATGCGCGCGACGCCGATAACGCCTCTACCACCTTCGCGGCTGCTCAGACCGCCAAGCAGAAGTGCATGAATGTCTGTCGTTCACGATACCACGACTGCTTTTCCTTGAAGCAAATACCATCCTTCGAATGTCGGGGCATTTACCAGGACTGCGTTCGCTACACTTGTACTGGCTTAGGACCAGGATGACCGCGACGTGCTTTTGCTGGCGACGCGATGGCGCGAGCGAACAGTTACCACCCGATCCTGATACCGGATCCGTCCGCATTGATCTTCGGATCGGTGTAAGAGAAGAATTGGATCAAGACCGTCGCCGGCAAGGGTTGGTTCCCGATGGTGCGGTTCTACGGGCCGCTTGAGCCTCTCTATGACAAGAGCTGGGTTCTCAACGATGTCGACAAGGTGAATTAAGTCGTCGACCGCCATTGGCACACTTGAGACGTGCCGACGCACGGTAACAATGTCTGTCTATGAGGGTAGACTGGAAGTCATTGGAACGCGGCGAAGGGAGTAAAGACACAATGGTAGACAACATCATCGTGGCGACATTCAGCAACGTCAATGCTGCTCACGACGCCGCCCGCGCAATAAAGGACCTCAAGGACGCAGGCGGCACAAAGTTCAAACTCAAGTCCGGAGTCATCGTAACCAAAGACGATCAAGGATCGGTGTCAGTTCTTGAGTCCGACGTCCATCCTTTTCATGGAACCAAGGTCGGCGTTGTAGTTGGCGGGCTGATCGGTTTGATCGGCGGCGCACCGGTCGCGGCGGTGGCAGCACTCCTCGGGGCTACCGTCGGGGCGATCAACGATGCCGGGATGGCGATCCTCGGGTCTGCCACCGTGTCTTCGATCAAGTCCGAGATGAAACCAGGAATGACCGCCGTCATCATTGAAGCGGACGAAGCCAGTCCCAACGCAATCGATGACATCGTGGCCCAGGGAGGGGGGCGTGTCTTTCGCGAAGCCAAAGGCACATATTAGAGGACCGTCAAAGCTGACCGTGAACACGTTGTCCGCAAAAGGCGCTCAGCTTCGCTGTGTTATCGACACTGCTGGCTACCGCTGAAGTGATCGAGTGAGGCTGGGGCTTCCGTTTGGGCACATAGCGTCGTTTCACTGCGATGCGGAATTGGTCCGTTATCGGTGCATTGCGGACCTAGCAAGCACGCCAATCTTTGGGAATCGAAGTGATGGGTTTCGCAAGGGCTCAACCCATCCTCCGGCGCTGAGGCGGCCTCTCACTAGGTCAGACGATTAGTCCTTCACCCGACCAATACCTTCAATTCTTTTTAAGCGACCACTCGCACTTTTCTTTGCCACTACCCGAGGGCGGGTCTCCGCACTTGGTGCAAGAGTTGTCGACGCACTGCCCTGAACGCATTAAGTCCGACGTATGCTGCACGGTGAACTTGCACGCTACGTTGGGCTTTGGGGACGGTTCTCCGGTACACTTGTAGCTTTGAGTACACGTCCTGCTGGTGCTGCTTGCACGGATTATGGAATCGCCTACCCACTTACCATCTCCCTTCATGGCAACATTGCAATCCGGTGCCGGCGGCACCGCCGGAGTGCGCTGTTGTGCCGAGGCCGGAAGAACTCCAGCGAGCAACAGGATTGAGAGGGCAGCAAAGTACTTCAACATTTGGGTATCCTCCATTTGATTGGTCGCTCGGGAGGTAAAGCCAATCGCTGGCACCGGTTGCCCAAGCGAAAACGTATTTGCACTAAAATTCCCAGCCTACGGGATTGGACAACAGCACGCTCAAACGGGTTCAATGTGAAACCAACATTCTTCGATCGACGTGGGCCGCCCGTGCTCCCACACTGTCCGTTGCCGCCTCCGCCGGCGGCCTCTTTCAACGGGAGATAGCGGTTCTGTTGGGGTACCGTTATCCGTGCAGTCAACGGGTTTCGCGGACGCCAAGCTATTCTCGATCATTGCGGCGTGATGCCCGCCGCCCGAATGACCGGCAGCAGGCGGGTTTCCTCCGTCGCGCGAAACGCGGTGACCTCCTGCGGCGAAGTCGGCCATGCGGTCGCGCCAAGCTCCTCGAACCGCCGCAGCAGATCCGGATCGTTCAACGATTTGACCGCCCGCTCGTTGATCCCTGCGGTGACGTCCGGCGCCATGCCCGCCGGGCCGCACAAGGCGGCCCAGGACGTCAGCTCATAGCCCGGCAGCAGCTCGGCCATCGCGGGTATGTCGGGAAGCGCCGGGCTGCGCGTTTTTCCCGTGACGGCGATCGGCTTGACCGATCCCTCGCGAACGGCGGGTAGCGATCCCGGCAGATTGTCGAACAGCATGTTCACGCGCCCGGCCAGCAAATCCATCAATGCGGGATTGGTGCCTTTATAAGGGATGTGCTGCACATCGACGCCTGCCATGCTCTTCATCATCTCGCCGGAAAGATGCAGCGTGGTCCCGATGCCGGCCGAGGCGTAATTGTACTTGCCCGGATTTTGCTTCAGCAACGCGATGAGATCCCTGGCATTCGATGCCGGAAAATCCTTGGCCGCCACCAGGATGTTCGGCACGTGCCACAGGCCGCTGATGAAGGTGAAATCGGCGGCCGGCTCATAGGGCAATTTCGCGTAGGTGCCGATCGCGATCACGTTGTTCGCGATGCCGCCCATGCCGACGGTGTAACCGTCCGGCGGAGATTTTGCGACGGCATCGTTGGCAATCACGCCTCCCGCGCCGGCCCGGTTTTCGACAACGAATTGTTGCCCGGTGAGCGAGCTCATCTTCTGGCAGAAGACGCGCGAAAGCGTATCGGTGGGCCCTCCGGCGGCGAAGCCGAGCACGTAACGCACGGAGCGCGCGGGCCAGGCCTGTTGCGCGAATGCCAGTTGGGGAAAACCAAAACCGGCGCCGAGGATGGCGATGGCTTGACGACGGTCGATCCCGGGAATTGGCATGGTCGCGCGCTCCAGTCACTGAAGCCATGTCGGCGAGGCGAAATCTTGCATGACGTGAGCGAGCGTGCACGCGCAAAATGTCGCGGCTGGAGCCCGGACCCCGGTTCTGATTGAATCAAAACCGGGCTCTAGTCTCTTGTTTTAACGGGTTTTCTTGATGCGAACCGGAATCCACCCGGGATCAAGTCCGGGGCGGGCTTTCGTTCGAAAACGCCATGGTTCGTTCCGCACTGCGAACCGAGGCTTACGATCCTCGGCCGAATTTTGTGCGCAGCATGACGCCGAGAATGTTGGAAAAATCGTCGGTCCACAGCGCGCTCGACGGATCGGGGCGGAGCGGCGTCCAGATTCGGGCAATGCTGCCGACGTCGCCTATACCGCGCGCCAAAGCCACGAGGTGGGCATTGGCTTTGAGCGTCTCCATGAAATCGCCGGCGCGGCCGTCTTCACCGAAGAAAGCAACGAGGCCATGGGATTGAGCGACGTTAGCGAGCACCGGCGCTAGATCGAGGTGACGATTTGAGATATGCGCAAGTATCACACCATGCGGCGTGAGCTTTGACAAATAACCTGCAAAGGCTTCGCGCGTGAGCAGATGCACCGGGATGGTGTCGGACGAAAACGCGTCCAGCACGATCAGATCGTAGTGCTCCGGCGACACCTCGAGCGTCAGCCGCGCATCGCCGGCGACAATGGGCGCCCCGGGCGCACAGCGTGACAGGAATTCGAAGCGACGCGGGTCGCGCGCAATGCGGATCACTTCCGGATCGATCTCGAAGAAGGTCCATTGCTCGTCACCCTTGCGATGACAGGCAAGTGTTCCGGTTCCGAGGCCTACCACAGCGACATGATCCAAACTTCCCCGCACGGCGCGCACAGCGCTAATGGCTTCCGCAAACGGGCCGCCCGGATAGTAATAGCTCTGCGGCAACAGCGGACCTGCGACCGGCGTGCCGTCGTCGTTCCGTAACCGCTGGGCACCGTGGACAGTGGTGCCGTGATAGAGGAGGCGAACTTTGCCGTCCGCGACTTCCGCAACCCTGTGGACGCCGAAGAAACTGCGCGCCGTCTCGATCGGCGCAATACCGGGGCGCCACAGCGCCGTCACCGCAAAGCTCAGGATGACGAGGGCGAAGAAACGCACCGGCCGTTGCCGATGAAACAGCATCGCTGCCGCCAGCAGCGCCGCCAGAATTTGAAATGGCAGCGCCATAGTCACCGAGAGCTGGACGCGGGTGAGATACCAGATCAGCAATACGGCGGCGCTGGGCATCAGCCACGGCAGTACTTCCGTTACCGCCTTGCGCAAGCCGCCGGCGAAGATTCCGGGCATGCACAATAGCGCCAGCGCAATCAGGATCGGATATTCGTAATTGCCGTTGAAGATCTGTGGCGCCAACAGCCCGGCGAAGGCGCCGCCGATCACTCCGCCAAATGAAGTGCAGAGGTAAAACTCGGTCAACCGCCGCGGGTTCGGGCGGCGTGCATAAAGTTCGCCGTGGCACATCAGCGTCAGCAGCGCGAACACGGCGAGATTGAGAACAATCGTCGTCAGCCAAAACACCCGCTCGCCGCCGATCAAGCTCACTGCGAGCGGCGCCACGGCAAAGGGAACGAACCTGACGACATTGCCATGGGCGATCCACGGCCGTTCGCGAAACACGGCGACGAATGTCAGCAGGTAGATCGCGAGCGGAACCACCCACAGGAACGGCGCCGCCGCGACATCCGTCGTCAGATAGGCGGTGACTGCGATGACGAGGCCCGACGGCACGGCGGCCAGTGCGATCCACCGCATCCGCTCGCCCGCACTTGCGCGCACATCGTCCGCAGCGTCGGCCTGGGCTGCGGCGGGCACCGCGCCTGCCGTAAATAATCCGACGACGCTCAAGAGAACGGCCAGCAGCGCAAACCCGATGGACCAGGCCGCTGCCTGCGTCTTCAGTGTCAGGAATGGTTCGACGATCACGGGATAGGCGAACAGCGCGGCGAACGAACCGAGATTGGATGCCGCATAGAGCACGTACGGATTGCTCGCCTGCGGATGACCGCTGGCGGCAAACCAGCTTTGCAGCAGCGGTGCACTGGCCGACAAAGCAAAGAATGGCAGTCCGATGGAGGCTGCGAAAAGGCCGAACAGCCAGAGCGCCGTTCCCTCGGATGGCGGGGCGCCCCACCCGTGCGCGATGGCTATCGGCAGCGTCATCGCGGTGACGCCGACCAGCAGAAGCTGGAACATTGCCGCCCATCGAGGCAGCAACAGGCGATTCAACAGATGGGCGTAGGCATAGCCCGCCAGCAGCGCCGTCTGAAAGAAGACCATCGCGACCGACCATACCGCCGGCGCGCCGCCGAGTTTGGGCAGCACCATCTTCGCAAACATCGGCTGGATCGAGAACAAAAGCAGCGCCGAGACGAACAGCGTCGCGGCATAGAGCAGCGGCGTCAGTCGGGCAACCGCAGCCTGCGGATCAACGACAGGCGAGATCCGATCCGAAGCATTGAAAAGCGACACTGACACCCCGGCACCTGCAATTTTTGATTGCACCGTAGGTAGGGGCTCCTAAGCAAGGCTTAATCCGTCGCCGCAAATGCCGGACGCCTTGGTAAAAATCGTCTTGATTTCTGCGTGGTTGCGAACAGAAGTCAGCCCTTGCGGGTATGACCCCAGATCTCGTCCCAATCCTCGCCGGCGGCGTCGACAACGCGGCCGTCGGCCTCGAAGAACTTGTTGGGAACCTGGAAGATCGCAAGCATCAACCCGCCTTCGGGACACCACGCGACATGGCGGCTGCCCTGCTCGCGCCAGATGAATTCACCGGCGTTGCATGCGATCCCCTTCGCCGGGCCTTCCTTGTCGACGAGAGAGCCCTCGAGCACATAGGTCTGCTCGATATTGACGTGCTCGTGGTCGGGCAACACCGCGCCGGGTGCGAACCGCATCAGCGCGGTCATCAGCCCGGTCGAGCGATCGAACAGAAGCGTCTTGGCTTCGCAGCCGGGGAAGCGGGTCTTCTGCCATTCCATGTCCTGCGGGCGAACCAGATGGGAATGCGTGTCTGCTGTCTGCGCGCCTTTGGGGGTCACGGCGTCCATGGCGAAGCTCCCTTTTGTTAGACTTTGCGCAATCCTAGCAGCCTTGCGGGCGTTCGTCAGCAGGCACGGCGAAAACTCGCCGGCACTCATCGTACATGGTGGCAGCAGCACTGCCGGTGCTTGTCGAAAATTGCTAGCGTCTCCGTTCCCGCAGCCTCGAATCGAGGAGACAGCGCATCGTGGGCTTCCTTTTCGTCCTGGCGGTGGGGCTGATCGCCGGCACCATCTCAGGCATCGTCGGCACTGGCTCGTCGATCATGCTGATGCCGGTGCTGGTCTATCAATACGGGCCGAAGCAAGCGGTTCCGATCATGGCGGTCGCCGCCGTGATGGCGAATTTTTCGCGCATCCTCGCCTGGTGGCGCGAGGTCGATTGGCGCGCTTGCCTTGCCTATTCGGTGACGGGGATTCCGGCGGCTGCGCTCGGCGCGCGGACATTGCTGGCGTTGCCGTCGCACGCCGTCGATATCGCGATCGGCGTGTTCCTGATCGCGATGGTGCCGGTACGGCACTGGCTCGCCCGCCACGATCTCAAAGCGACGCTCTGGCACCTGGCGATCGGCGGTGCCCTGATCGGCTATCTCACCGGCATCGTGGTCTCGACCGGCCCACTCAGCGTGCCGCTGTTTCTGTTCTACGGGTTGACCAAAGGCGCGTTCCTCGCGACCGAAGCCGCAAGCTCGCTCGGGCTCTACGTAAGCAAGTCGATCACCTTCGAGCGCTTCGGCGCGCTGACACCGGATGTCTTCCTGAAGGGCCTGATCGCGGGCTCCTCGCTGATGCTGGGGGCCTTCATCGCCAAGCGCTTTGTGCTGCAACTCGAGCCCGACGTATTCCGCCTCATCATGGACGGCATCATGATCGCGGCCGGCCTGTCGCTGCTGTGGTCGGCGGCATTTTCATAAAAATCGGCCGATGCCGGCGTACCGATCTGAACCAATCGGGGCGAATGCCCGACGAAGTGACGCTACTCAAATCAATTCCGCAAGTGACTTTGCATCATTGCTTTTGGCGTGGAATTGCGTTTCAACCGCCCCGGGCCAGGAGAGATTAGAATGAACAGGGGTATTATCGGCGCCGTCGCCGCCGTTGTCGTTGCTGTCATTATTGCCGCCGGAAGCTGGTACACCGTCGATCAGACCGAGCGCGGCGTGTTGCTGCGCTATGGCGCTGTCATCGGCACCGCGCAGCCCGGACTGGGCTTCAAGGTCCCCCTGATCGACAGCGTCGAGAAGGTCAGCGTCAAGACCACGACGTTTGCGTGGGACAAGATGAATTCCTACTCCTACGACCAGCAGCCCGCCGATCTTAAGATCAGCGTGACGCTGCGTGCTTCGCCGGACAAGGTATCGGACCTCTATGCGAAATTCGGCCGGCTGGAGACCGCGGTCAATCAGGTCGTCAGTCCCGTCGTCAACCAGCAGGTCAAGGTCGTGTTCGGCCGCTATACGGCGGTGAAGGCGATCCAGGAGCGCGGGCCGCTCAACAGCTCGATCAAGGACGCCATCACGGCGACGCTGAAGGACGATCCGATGATCATTATCGAAAGCGTCCAGCTCGAGAACATCGAATTCAGCGCCAATTATCTGCACTCGATCGAACAGCGCATGCTGGCCGAAGTCGAGGTGCAGAAGCTGCAGCAGAATGCCGAGCGCGAGAAAGTTCAGGCGCAGATCACCGTCACGCAGGCAACCGCCAAGGCCAACGCCGTCCGCGCCGAGGCGCAGGCCAGCGCCGAAGCGCTCCGGCTCAACGGCGAAGCCAAAGCTTCCAACATCCGGATCACCGGCGAAGCCGAGGCCGCCGCCATCGAAGCCCGCGCCAAGGCGCTCGGCACCAATCCGAACCTCGTCACGCTGGTGCAGGCCGAACGCTGGAACGGCGTACTGCCGACCACGATGGTGCCGGGTTCGGCCGTGCCGTTCGTGTCGGTCAAATAGAATTCGAATTCACCAGGAAGCGAGGATGCCCGGGATCGCGATCTCGGGCATTGTCGTTTGGCGATTCGAAATTCTCACGGCGTGATCGCGCCAAAACTGCTATCGAACCCCATGGCCAAATCTGCCCTCTCCTTTGTCTGCCAGAATTGCGGCGCGGCGTATAACCGCTGGCAGGGCAAGTGCGATTCCTGCGGCGAGTGGAATACGCTGACCGAGGAAGATACGACCGGCGCCACCACCATGCCGGTCTCGATCCGCTCCAGGCGCAAGGGTCGAAAATTCGCGCTGGAGTCGCTCACCGGCAAGAGCCAGGAGGCCCCTCGCCTCTCCTCGGGCATGGCCGAACTCGATCGCGTCACCGGCGGCGGCTTTGTCCGCGGCTCGGTTTTGCTGGTCGGCGGCGATCCCGGCATCGGCAAATCCACCCTGCTCACGCAAGCCACCAGCCTGATGGCGCGCGCGGGCCATCGCGTGGTCTACATTTCGGGCGAGGAAGCCGTAGCCCAGGTGCGTCTGCGCGCCGAACGGCTGGGGCTCGCGGATGCGCCGGTGCAGCTTGCGGCGGAAACCTCCGTCGAAGACATCGTCTCGACGCTCTCCGAAGGCGCGGTGCCGCGCCTGATCGTGATCGAACTCGATCCAGACCATGTGGACCGACACGGTAGAATCCGCACCCGGCACGGTCACGCAGGTCCGCGCCTCGGCGCAGGCGCTCATTCGGTTCGCCAAGAAGTCCGGTGCGGCGATCATCCTGGTCGGCCACGTGACGAAAGACGGCCAGATCGCCGGTCCCCGCGTGGTCGAGCACATGGTCGACGCGGTGTTATCCTTCGAAGGCGAAGGCTCGCAGCAGTTCCGCATCCTGCGCGCGGTCAAGAACCGCTTCGGCCCGACCGATGAAATCGGCGTGTTCGAGATGACCGGGCTTGGATTGCGCGAGGTCTCCAATCCCTCTGAATTGTTCCTTTCCGAGCGCGACCTCGGCAGCCCGGGCACGGCGGTATTCGCCGGTATCGAGGGCACCCGTCCGGTGCTGGTGGAGTTGCAAGCGTTGGTGGCGCCGACCTCGCTCGGCACCCCGAGGCGGGCCGTGGTGGGCTGGGACCCGAGCCGGCTGTCGATGGTGCTGGCGGTACTGGAGGCCCATTGCGGGGTAAAATTATCCGGTCACGACGTCTATCTGAATGTTGCGGGCGGCCTGCGCATCCAGGAACCGGCGGCCGATCTTGCGGCTGCCGCCGCGCTGGTGTCGTCGCTGGTGAACGCGCCGCTGCCAACGGATGCGGTCTATTTTGGGGAAATTTCGCTCTCCGGCGCGGTCCGGCCGGTGGCGCAAACCTCGGCCCGGCTGAAAGAGGCCGCCAAACTCGGCTTTGGCCGCGCGATATTGCCCGAATCGGCCCGCGGCGAGGTCGGTGGCGATGCCGGATTGGCGCTGAACAGCGTGGGTGGATTGACCAGCCTGGTCGCCGAAATCGCGGCGCGCGGCACCCCAAGAAACGCCGGGGGAGGCAACCGGGAGGCCAATCGCGACGGTGCGGCGGAGAAAAATGCCACACCGGCCCGATTCCGTCGCGAGAACGGCTAAAGCGGCGTGACGGCACCCGCCCTCGCCGCTATACAACGCGCGCGAAAGGCGAGCGGGATGGTGTGATATCCGGCCTTGCGGGATATGCCATCTGACCGTCACCTAGCATGGCACCGACACGCCGATTCGCGAGAAGCTTTTAAGAATTTACGAGCGGACCTGACCAGCCGATGCCGATAACGATACTCGATCTCGTCCTGCTCGCGGTGATGCTGATTTCGGGCCTGCTTGCGATGGTGCGCGGCTTCATGCGCGAGATCCTGTCGATCGCGGCCTGGGGCGCCGCGGCGCTGGTCACGCTCTACGCCTTCTCCAAGCTGCTGCCGACCGCCAAGACCTATTTCAACAACGACACGGTCGCCTCGATCGTGGTGGTGGCCGGTACCTTCATCGGCACACTGATCGTGGTTTCCGTGATCACGGTGCGGATTTCGGACATGATCCTGGATTCCCGGATCGGCGCGCTGGACCGGACGCTCGGCTTCCTGTTTGGGCTGGCCCGTGGCCTGCTGATCGTGGTGGTGGCCTATCAATTCTTCGTTTGGCTGGTGCCGGACAAGCAGCGGCCGGATTGGGTCACAAGCGCCAAGTCCCGGATGGTTCTTCAGGGAACCGGGGAATGGTTAATGTCGCTCTTGCCTGATGACCCCGAGAACACCATCTTAAAGAAATTCAAGAAGAATAAGCCCGAAGACGAACAAACTGACGCCGAGCAGCCAACCCCTGCGTCCGGCGATGGCTACAGTAAACCTGCCCGTGACAGCCTTAAAAAGCTGATCGAAAAACCCGCGGGCCGATAATTCTGGCCAAACGAGAGGCGATGGACGCGATGCAAAACCCTTCCGATCCCGCCGGGCAACTCGACCTAAACCTCGGAATCGAATTGCAGGACGATCTAGAAGGCGACACGCTCCGAGAGGAATGCGGCGTGTTCGGCATCTTCGGCCACCCCGAAGCCGCCGCCATCACGGCGCTGGGATTGCACGCCCTCCAGCATCGCGGCCAGGAAGCTGCCGGCATCGTCACCTTCGACGGCAGCCGTTTCCACAGCGAACGCCGCCTCGGCCTCGTCGGCGATACCTTCTCCCGCCGCGAAGTGATCGAGCGCCTGCCCGGCAACGCCGCGGTCGGCCATGTCCGTTATTCCACCACCGGCGCTACCATCCTGCGCAACGTGCAGCCGCTGTTCGCCGAGCTCAATGCCGGCGGTTTCGCGGTCGGCCATAACGGCAATCTCACCAACGGACTGACGCTCCGCCGGGAACTCGTGAAGAACGGCGCCATGATGCAGTCGACCACGGACACGGAAGTGATCCTGCATTTGGTCGCACAGTCCAAACGTAACCGTTTCATCGATCGCTTCATCGAGGCGCTACGCGCGATCGAGGGCGCCTATTCGCTGGTGTCGCTGACCAACAAGAAACTGATCGGCGCGCGCGATCCGCTCGGCATCCGCCCGCTGGTGCTCGGCGACCTCGACGGCCACCCGATCCTGACCTCGGAAACCTGCGCGCTCGACATGATCGGCGCCAAATATGTTCGCGATGTCGAACCCGGCGAGATCATCGTGTTCGACGAGCGCGGCGCCAACAGCCACAAGCCGTTTCCGCCCAAGCCGCCGCGGCCCTGCATCTTCGAATACATCTATTTCTCCCGGCCGGATTCGATCGTCGGCGGCCGCTCGGTCTATGAAGTCCGTAAAGCCTTCGGCGCGCAGCTCGCGCGCGAAAGCCATGTCGAGGTCGACGTCGTGGTGCCGGTGCCGGATTCCGGCGTGCCGGCATCCCTCGGCTACAGCCAGTATTCCGGCGTGCCGTTTGAGCTCGGCATCATCCGCAACCACTATGTCGGCCGCACCTTCATCCAGCCGACCCAGAGCGTGCGTGAACTCGGCGTGCGCATGAAGCATTCGGCCAACCGCGCCGCGATCGAAGGCAAGCGCATCATCCTGATCGACGATTCGCTGGTGCGCGGCACGACCTCGAAAAAGATCGTGCGCATGATGCGCGATGCCGGCGCCCGCGAAGTGCATTTCCGCCTCGCCTCGCCGCCGATCCTGTATCCCGATTATTACGGCATCGACCTGCCCGACCGCGGCGGCCTTCTCGCCGCGACCCATTCGCTGGAAGAAATGCGCGACATCATCGGCGCGGACTCGCTGGCATTCCTGTCGATCGACGGCATGTACCGCGCCATGGGCGAGCCCGGCCGCGATCCCGCCAACCCCAAATATTCGGACCATTGTTTTACGGGCGCCTACCCGACCAACCTCACCGACCAGACCCAGGTCGAACCGCAACCGCGGCAGCTATCGTTGCTGGCGGAAGCGAGCTGACGCTTTGTCATTGCCGGGCTTGACCCGGCAATCCATCTGACATCTAGAACTCTTTAGATGGATGCGCGGGTCGAGCCCGCGTATGACACCATACTTGTTGATCCGGACTTCCCCATGACCCTGCCCCTCACCTCTCGTATCGCTCTCGTCACCGGCGCCTCGCGCGGCATCGGCTATGCCACTGCGCGTGCTCTCGCTAAGGCCGGCGCGCATATCGTGGCTGTGGCGCGGACACAGGGCGGGCTTGAGGAACTCGACGACGAGATCCGCAAGGATGGCGGCAGCGCTACGCTGGTGCCGCTCAACCTGACCGACTATGAGGGCATCGCTCGTCTGGGCGCAGCGCTGCATGAGCGTCACGGCAAGATTGATATTCTGGTCGGCAATGCCGGCGTCGCCGGGCCTTCCTCGCCGCTCGGGCACATCGAACTAAAGCCGTGGAACGACGTGATGGCGGTGAACGTCACGGCGAACTTCCAACTGGTCCGCTGCATGGAGCCGCTGCTGAAACAATCCGACGCGGGACGCGCGGTATTCGTCACCTCGGGCGCAGCCAACCAGGCGACCGCCTATGTCGGTCCCTACGCGGCGTCGAAAGCAGCGCTGGAAACCCTGGTGCGGGTATGGGCGCACGAGACCGCGAGCACGAAAGTCCGCGTCAATTTGTTCAACCCCGGCCCGATCCGCACCCGCATGCGCGCCACGGTGTTTCCCGGCGAAGACCCGGAGACGCTGGATACGCCGGAACAGGCCGCCGAATTCATCGTGCCGATGTGCGCGCCTGACTGGAACGAGACTGGTAAGTTCTACGACTACAAGACCCGCACGCTGATGAGTTTTCGCTCTCCAGCGTAAGTGCGCGCAATTGACTCCCGTGCGTCGGCGCGATTGACTGCCCGCCAAGCGGGAACAACCCGTCGATAAAATCAAGGGAGAAACCAAGATGCCGGTGCACCATCGCGCGCGCTCGACACCTGCCGTCAAACATCTCGCCAGAACCATTTCCGCCTGCGTCGCAGCCGCCGTGCTGACCGGCATTCCCATGCTTTCGCGCACCGCGCAGGCCGGCGATATCCCGACCTTCGCGGTCGATGCATCCTGGCCGAAACCGCTGCCGAACAACTGGATCATCGGCCAGGTCGGCGGCATCACCGTCGATTCCAAGGACCACGTCTGGGTGATCCATCGTCCGCGCTCGCTGACCGACGACGAGAAGGGCGCGGCGTTGACGCCACCCCGTTCGAAATGCTGCGTCTCCGCACCGCCGGTGCTGGAATTCGACGCCGCCGGCAATCTGCTGCGTTCATGGGGCGGACCCGGCGAAGGCTATGAATGGGTCGGCCGCGAGCACGGCATCGAAACCGACGACAAGGGCAATGTCTGGTTGACCGGCAATGCCGACAACGACAACGTCGCGATGAAATTTTCCAGCGACGGCAAGTTCATCATGCAGATCGGCAAGATCGCGCCGACCAAGGGGAGCAACGATACCACGCAACTCGGCAAGCCCGCCGAGATCACCTTCGACAAGGATGCCAACGAGCTCTATGTCGCCGACGGCTACGGCAACCGTCGCGTTATCGTATTCGACGCGACGAGCGGCGCCTACAAGCGGCACTGGGGCGCCTACGGCAAGCCGCCGAACGACGACAAGCAGGCGCCGTACGATCCCAAGGCGCCGGTAGCGCAGCAGTTCGGCAATCCCGTGCACTGCGTGAAGGTCACCAATGACGGGCTGGTCTATGTCTGCGACCGCATCAACAACCGGATCCAGGTGTTCAAGAAGGACGGCACCTTCGTGACCGAGTGGTTCTTCGAGAAGAACACGCTTGGCAACGGCGCGGTCTGGGATGTCGCGATCTGGCCCGATCCGAAACAGTCCTATCTTTTGAGCGCCGACGGCGAGAACAACGAAATCCGGGTTCTGAAACGCGCCGACGGTACCGTGGTCGGGAGTTTCGGAGGCAACGGCCGCAATGCCGGCCAGTTCCATTGGATCCACGCCATGGCGGTGGATTCCAAAGGCAATGTCTATACCGCCGAGGTCGACACCGGAAAGCGCGTTCAGAAGTTCAAACTTACCTCGGACGCGCTACGATAGGCGGATTGCCCGGCCCATCCGGAGCAACTAACACAGTCGCCGTCACGCCGGGATCAAGGCTTCCCCAAGAGAGCCACCCGGCGACCACATATGGAGGAAATTCATGAATACACTCGCTGCGCGGCGTCTCGCCGCGCTTATCACCGTTGCCGGCGTCGGCCTCGCCGCGCCCGCCTTTGCTCAAGACAAGACCGTCAAGATCGGCATCTTGAACGACATGTCGAGCCTCTACGCCGATATCGGCGGCCCCAATTCCGTGGTCGCGATCAAGATGGCCATCGAGGATTCAGGGTTGCTCAAGAAGGGCTGGAAGATCGACGTGGTGAGCGGCGATCACCAGAACAAGCCGGATGTGGGCGTGAACTTAGCCAGGCAGTGGATCGACAACGACAAGGTCGATGCGATCGCCGATACGCCGAACTCCGGCGTTGCGCTGGCCGTCAACAACCTCGTCAAAGAGAAGAACGCGGTGCTGCTCAACTCCGGCGCGGCCTCGGCCGATCTCACCGGCAAGGCCTGCACGCCGAACACTATCTCCTATACCTACGACACCTACATGCTGGCCCACGGCACCGGCAAGGCGCTGACCAAGGCCGGTGGCGACACCTGGTTCTTCCTGACGGCCGACTACGCATTCGGCCATGCGCTGGAACGCGACACCACGGCGGTCGTGACCGCCAACGGCGGAAAGGTGCTCGGCAGCGTCAAGCATCCGATCAACACGTCCGATTTCTCGTCGTTCCTGCTCCAGGCGCAGGCTTCCAAAGCCAAGGTCGTCGGCCTTGCCAACGCCGGCGGGGACACCACCAACGCGATCAAGCAGGCGTCCGAGTTCGGCATCGTGGCCGGTGGCCAAAAACTGGCCGCGCTGCTGCTGTTCATCAACGACGTGCATTCGCTCGGATTGAAGACTGCGCAAGGCCTCACCTTCACGGAATCGTTCTACTGGGACATGAACGATCAGACCCGCGCCTGGTCGAAGCGGTTCTCGGCGCTCGCAAGCAAGAACGCGATGCCGTCGATGACCCAGGCCGGCGCCTACGCCATGGTGCTGCACTATCTGAAAGCGATGGAAGCGCTCGGCGGCAATCCGCATGACGGCGCCAAGGTCGTCGCCAAGATGAAGGAGTTACCGACCGACGATCCCCTGTTCGGCAAGGGCCCGCTGCGCGCCGACGGCCGCCGCCTGATTCCGGCCTATCTGTTCGAGGTGAAGAAGCCGGACGAGTCGAAATATCCGTGGGATTACTACAAGCTGATCGCCACGATTTCACCGGAAGACGCCGCCAAGCCGCTCGAGGCAAGCGAGTGCCCGCTGGTGAAGAAGTGACTGCGTAGCAGTCATTCCGGGATGGTGCTTTAGCACCAGACCTCAGGTGTGCAATTGCACACCGGGGAATCTCGAGATTCTCCGATGTGCAATTGCACATCGGAGTTCGCGCTTTGCGCGCCCCGGAATGACTCGCGAGCGCTTAGCGCGTTGTCTTGCTCGGCAGGCCTCCTCGCGAGCGACCGATGTCTTGTTGATTGGTTGTCAGCTACGCAGGCTCCGTGCTGGTGCACCCGCACGACCGAGCTATCGATCTCTGCACCGCCGCGTCATGACCCGCGACCAGTGCGTCCATGATCGGTCCCAGACGCCAGCCTGCCGTCCGCATGAATCACGTTCAGACCGATGCCTTCAACCGGACAATCGGCACTTCCCATCACCAGACATGTTGCGGACATGCTGAAATCGACGCGAATGAACCCATAGCGGACATGGCTCATTTTGTCGGAAACTGGGATATGTTGATAAACTATTCCGAGCGCCCGGGGAACTGCGGCGCCGCAGCCCAACAGACTAGAATGAAGAGCCATTCTTTCGTCCATCCGATCCGGAGGAGCCATCTCTAGCCGCTAAATAGTCGTCAGTCCTCAGAGTGAAAAAGGAGCCCAAAAATGCCCGGCGACACCAAGGAGCAAGACCGACACCAAGCGTCATTGAACGAGACCGAAGACCGCGCCCCCACCCGCCGAAATATTTTGCTCGGCTCGTCGGCTCTGGTGGCGGCGACGGCGATCACCTCCGGTGCATTGGCTCAAGCGCAGAAGGCGTCGCCGGCTCCCGCGCCTGTTTCGTCAACCAGCCGCAAGCCGAATATCCTCATGATCATGGCCGACGACATCGGCTGGTTCAATGTGAGCGCCTACAATCTCGGCGTGATGGGCTACCGCACCCCGAACATCGACCGGATCGCCAAAGAAGGCGCATTGTTTACCGACTGGTACGGCGAACAAAGCTGCACGGCGGGGCGCGCGGCCTTCATCACTGGACAATCTCCGATCAGGACCGGCCTGACCAAGGTCGGCCTGCCCGGCGCGGACATCGGACTTCACGCTGAAGACATGAGTGTCGCGGAAGCCTTGAAGCCGCTCGGTTACGCTACCGGCCAATTCGGCAAGAACCACCTCGGCGACCGCAATGACTATCTGCCGACCGCGCACGGCTTCGACGAATTCTTCGGCAATCTCTACCATCTCAACGCCGAGGAAGAGCCGCAGAATCCGGACTACCCCAAGGATCCGAGGTTCCGTGCCAGATTCGGACCGCGCGGCGTACTCAAATGCAGGGCATCAGACATCGATGATGCCGACCGTCGATCCCGCCTACGGTCGTGTCGGCAAGCAGGTGATCGAAAACACCGGCCCACTCGACACCAAACGGATGCAGACGGTAGACGAGGAATTTCTCGGTGCGGCAATCGGATTTCATCGACCGCAACCACAAGGCAAACACGCCGTGGTTCTGCTACTTCAATCCGACGCGCATGCATGTGTGGACCCACCTGAAGCCTGAATCCGAGGGAAAAACCAAGCTCGGGATCTACCCCGACGGCATGGTGGAATTGGACGGGTTGGTCGGTCAGTTGTTGAAGAAACTCGACGATCTCGGTATCGCCGACAATACCATCGTCCTGTTCACGAGCGACAACGGCGCCGAGGTGATGTCCTGGCCGGACGGCGGCACCACGCCATTCCGTGGTGAGAAGGCAACCAACTGGGAAGGCGCCTATCGTGTGCCGATGGTGATCCGCTGGCCCGGCACGATCAAGGCCAGCAGCGTCTACAATGAGATGTGCTCGCATTACGACTTGATCCCAACCTTTGCCGCGGCCGGCGGCGACCCTGACATCGTCGATAAATGCCTGCGGGGTGCACAGATCGGCAAAAAGACATTCAAGGTCCATCTCGACGGCTTCAATCTCGTCCCCTTCTTCAAGGGCGAAGTGAAGGAGCCGCCACGCAAGGAGTTCGTCTACTGGAACGATGACGGCCAGCTTGTCGCGATCCGTGTCTTTGACTGGAAGGCCGTCTTCCTCGAGCAGGACAACAAGGGAATCGGCGTATGGTCCGGGCAGTTCACTGACTTGCGCATACCGAAGCTGTTCAATTTGCGCTCCGATCCGTTCGAGCGCGGCGACGAATCCATCCTCTACAACAAGTGGATGGCTGATCGAGCCTTCGTCCAAGTGCCGATGCAGGCGCTGGCCACGCAATGGCTGCAGAGCTTCAAGGAATTTCCAGTGCGGCAGAAGCCGGCGAGCTTCAATCTCGACTCGGTGATGGCGAAGCTGGAGAAAGCAGGGGCGAGCGCCCCCTGACGATGACAAGGCCAGTTCCACCAGTCTTCGTTACTTGAATGAATGGCTCGTGCCATAACACAGACACCCGATCAATGTCAGGAGCAAACAAATGTACAAACTGAAACTGATCCTTGCTGCTGTCGTGTGCATTGTCTCCTCAGCCGCGACCGCAGAAGAAACATGGGGCGACGTCCGACTTGAGTCCGCTATGAGCACCGAAGCAGAAAGTCCGCCAACTCCAAATTATGGGTTCAGGTCCTAGCTATCGATCCTGCGTATTGGCCAGCGTCCGCGCACGCAACCACCAGCGCCAGCACCAATAGCGCCGCGGCCAGCACGAACGGTGCGCCCGGCATTTTCAACGGCGCCTCCTCGCTGATGAAATAGGCGAAGGTCAGCGTGAATAGAAACGGCCCCACCAGTTGCGCGATGCTGTTCACGCTGTTGGTCGCGCCCTGCAACTGGCCCTGCTGCTCCGGCGCCACAAGCTGCGTCGACAGCGCCTGGATGGCTGCGCCTGCGACGCCCCACAATGACATCACGGGAACGCCGACCCAGAACAGCGCACCGGTGGGAGCGACACCGTAAATCAGGAAGCCGAGGCCGCCACAGCCAAGTCCGAGCAATAGCGCCCATCGTTCACCCAAACGCTTGACGATCGGCCCGACGCCCGCGCCCTGAACCACCATGGCGCAGACACCGACGATCGCCAGCGTCAGACCGACGGTTTTGGTGTCCCAGCCATAGCGATAGGTCGCGTAGAGCACGAAGGTACTGGGCAGCACGACATGCGCGACCTGGCCAAAGAAATTGGAGATCGACAGGCCCGCGAGCACCCGGTTTGAGCGCAACAGATGCAGTGCGCCGAGCGGATTGGCGCTCTTCCAGTGGAACGGCGAGCGGCGTTCCGGCGGCAGCGACTCCGGCAGGATCAGCAAACCATAGAGCGCGTTGGCAAAGCTCAAGGCCGCCGCAACCCAGAACGGCAGGCGCGGATCCATGCCGCCGAGCAGACCGCCGACCGCCGGCCCCAGGATAAATCCGGCGCCAAACGCCGCCCCGATCTTGCCGAACACCGCGGCGCGCTTTTCCGGCGGCGTCACATCGGCGATATAGGCAAAGGCGGTCGAGATGCTCGCCGAGGTGATGCCCGAAATGACCCGGCCGATGAACAGCCAGATCAACGACGGCGCCAGCGCCATCAGCACATAGTCCAGCGCCAGCCCGAAATTCGACAACAACACCACCGGCCGCCGGCCGAACCGGTCCGAGAGCGCGCCGAGGATCGGCGAGAACAGAAACTGCATCAGCGCCCATGCGGTGCCGAACAGTCCGAATATCCGCGCGGCCGTCGCGGTATCGTTGTCGACAAAGCTTTCGACAAGCTTCGGCAACACCGGAATGATCACGCCGAGCGCGAACATGTCGAGCAGGATGGTCACGAAGATGAAGGCCGCCGCGCCGTTGCGCACCGGCGGCATTTCGGCGGCGCGCGCAGACACATCTCCGCTCATGACGGCCGCTTGCGCTTGTGAGCGAACGGATTGGCTTTTTCGCGCAACGATATCCGCACCGGCGTACCCGGCAGATCGAAGGCTTCACGAAGCGAGTTGGTGAGATATCGCAGATAGGATTGCGGTACGGCATCCGCGCGCGAACAGAAGAGCACAAAGCTCGGCGGCCGCGCCTTGGCTTGCGTAATGTAATTCAGCTTCAGCCGGCGGCCGGATACCGCCGGCGGCGGGTTGGCGTCGACCGCCTGCTCGAACCAGCGATTAAGCGCGGCCGTCGGCACGCGCTTGTTCCATACGGCATAGGCTTCCTGGATCGCCGTCATGAGGCGGTCGATGCCCTCGCCCATCAAGCCGGACACCGCGACCACGGGCATACCCCTGACCTGCGGCAGCCAATGATCGGCGTCGGTACGTAACGCCGAAATGAGACTGCCCTTTCGCTCCATCAAGTCCCATTTGTTGACCGCGAGCACGATCGCCCTTCCCTCGCGCTCGATCAGGTCGGCGATGCGCAGGTCCTGCTCCTCGAACCGGTTCTGCGAATCCATCATCATCACGACGACTTCGGCAAAGCGCACCGCACGCAGCGCGTCGGCGACCGACAGCTTTTCCAGCTTCTCCTCGATCCGCGAGCGCCGCCGCAAGCCCGCGGTGTCGAAGACGCGGAAATCGCGGCCCTGATAGCTGATCTCGACGGAAATGGAATCGCGCGTGGTGCCGGCCTCCGGGCTGGTCAACAGCCGCTCCTCGCCGAGCAGATGATTTATCAGTGTGGATTTGCCGGCATTGGGACGGCCGACGATGGCGACGCGAATGGGGCGCTGCGCCAGATCCTCATCGGATTCGATGACTTCGTCGTCGTCGAATTCTTCACCCTCTTCGATCGGCGCCGGCATCAGCGCTGCCAGCGCGTCATAGAGATCGCTCAAGCCTTCGCCATGTTCGGCCGAAATCTGGATGGGATCGCCGAGGCCCAGCGCGTAGGATTCCATGGCGCCGACTTCGCCGTGCCTGCCCTCGCTCTTGTTGGCGACCAGCACCACCGGCTTGTTGGCGCGACGCGCGAAATCGGCGAAGGCACGATCGTTCGGCGTCAGCCCTGCGCGCGCGTCGATCACGAACATCAGCGCATCCGCAAGTGCGATCGCGGTTTCGGTCTGCTCCTGCATCCGCGCGGTGAGCGAGCCCTTGGCGCCCTCGTCGAGCCCCGCGGTATCGATTACGGTGAATTCGAGATCGCCGAGCCGCCCATTGCCCTCGCGGCGGTCACGGGTGACACCCGGCTCGTTGTCGACCAGCGCGAGCTTCTGCCCGACCAGCCGGTTGAACAGCGTCGACTTTCCGACATTGGGCCGGCCGATAATGGCAATCGTGAAGGACATAAATAATCCAAACGCCCTTTTTCGGAGGGCGTGTCAATCGAACGAAAAGGAGAATTTAACGCGTGAAAGTGCCGCTTGGCATCGGCGCCGGGAACGGTGCGGAGGATTGTTGCGCGGGCGCAGGCGTGGCCGACTGCGCGGCCGGCTGATCGGGCGGCGGCGCGGTGGTGCGCTTGCGGGTGATCTTCTGGGGCTTGGGCGCCGGCGGCGCGGCGGCGGTGCTGCCCTCTTCCTCCGGCGCGGCATCGGGACCGGCAGCGGCGGGCTCAGCCGCCGGCGCTGCGGCGGTGGTGGCCGGAGCCTGCTTGCCCTTGGATTTCGCGGAGCTCTTCGATTTCGGCTCCTCCGGCGGTGGCGCGGCGGCGGCCGTAGCCTGAGCGTTTGGATCGACGATCTGCTGCTGACGCGCGCCCTTGTAGAGCTCCTTCGGCACGCCCTGCTCGAGGCCGGGCACGCCATCGGGGAATACCGGCTTGCGTTCGCCGGGCAGCTTTTTCTTGGTATCGAGGAAGTCGAGCATGTCGGTCGGATCCCAATTGCCCATGCTGCTGCAGCCCGCCAACGCGCCGGAAAGTGCGATGACGATTGTCGCTGCGATCAAACGTTGCCAGCGGTGCATGGTCGGTTTCTCGGTCAAATTCTCTGCCCAACCCTTTCTTGCGTCAGCTCTTCGCGACCGGCGGTAGCAAGGCCTGCAGCGCTTCGGCGCGCGAGCGCAGGCTCGGTGGCGTCTCGCCGTCATTGGCAATCATATCCAGCCATTGCCGTGTCGCCGCGGCGTCGTTGGCGCGCCAGGCCGACAGCGCCAGCAATTCGCGCGCGGTATGGCGAAAGGTCGCGCCCGGCGCGGCGGAGGCCTCAAGGCGCTGCTTCATGTTGGGATAGCTCGTGGTTTCCAGCAGCAATTGGGCGGCGCGAATCCGCGCCAGATCCTGTTCCGCCACACCGACGCTGCGATCGGCGGCGATCTCGTCGAACATCTTCGCTGCCGCCTGCGGATCGCGGCTGGCGGCTTCGGCCGCCGCACGCAGCCGCGCCAGCACGCGATATCCAAACGGCGCCTTCGCGGCCAGATCGGCAAAAGCAGCTTCGGCCTCAGCATGCTTGTTGGCCTCCGAAAGCTCCACAGCCTTGTCGAAGGCCGCCCCCGCCTCGGCAGCCTTCTTGGCTTCCAGATACTGATAGCCGCGCCAGCCGCCCACCGAGGCGATGATCAGGATCGCGATGGCGATGATATAAAGCGAATATTGTTCCCACAGCTTCTTGAGCTGATCGCGACGTACATCCTCGTCTACTTCGTCAAATAATTCAGACACTTAAAGCTATCCCATCCCCGATGAGCCGCGACACATGATGGCGGCGCCATACGCCCGATCCCGCATGGCGGCGGCGATACCCTAATGATATGGCGGTGGCAAGGCAAAGCGAGGTGGATCAAAGCGTTAACCGAGCCGCCGTCCCTCCCGCAGAACCGTCATACAATATTGACACCGCTGTTCAAAGCTTGGCGTAATCCGCTTGTCCCAGCTCGATTTTTTCGTTTGTCCTGCAGGTCGTCCATGCCTCGCCGTGCCCTAGTCTTCGTGCTTGCCTTAGCGTCGGCAGCACTGCCCGCAATGTCCTCCGCCTACGAGATCAAACCAAAGACCCCCGAGACCGGATTCTCAGGAAAGCTGCGCCCGGATATTTTGGGCATCTCCACGGATTCGACTGCCGACTCCGCACGCACCGCCTTTGAAGCGTCCTTCAAGGGACGTAGCGACAGCAAGACCGATATCCAGCAGCAAAAGTTTGGTGGCACCGCGATCGGCTACATCGCGGCGTTGAATTTCAGTGTTCCTTCCGGGGCAAAACAGACCGGCGAGATGATCTGGAGCAACTTCTCCTCGCCCGCGAGCGCCAACCGCAGCTATTTCATCGCACGCAACATCACCTTCGCGCAGGATCAGCAGCCGGCGAAGGCCGACATGATCAAAGAGGTCATGGGCAAATATGGCTCGCCGACCATCGTCGGAGATCAGCATCTCTATTACATCTATCGCAAAGGCTCGATCGTCTCCGCCGGCGCGAAATACAAGGATACGGCCGCGATCGACGCCATCGACAAACCGCTCGATCCGAGGATAGCCGTCAAACTCAACGGCGAGACCGTCCGTGGCAGTTGCGTTGCCGTGGTCAAACGATCGCAGGTCAAGGAAAAGACGCTCAGCGCCATGCTGGATGAGGCCAAGGGCGCGAACTGCGACGGCGTCCTGAGCGTACAACTCGTTCCCGGCACGACGCCGGACCGCGTCGGCCTCGCGCAATTCACCATCCTCGACCTGAAGCGCATCATCAGCGCGGCCGCGATCGACACCGAGGCCCTTGCCGCGGAGCAGAACGAACGCAACCCGGTGCCCAAGGGCAGCGCGCCAAAGCTCTGAAGATGCTTCACGCCCGCGTGTGAGCGTGCCGCTGACTGCGCGTTCGACTGCGACAAAGTTACCAGCTTCGGTGCACGAGGGAACCTTTCCGATCCCATGCGCTTAAATCCGGGTTCTTGGAGTTCAGGCAATGCAACGATTTCCATCGATTGTACCCTATGGCGCCGACCAGACCGTCTATCTGGTCGTGGACGCCTCAGGCTCGGTAGGCGCCCAAAAGAATGAGCGGACCGACATCGAGACGGTCATTACCGAACTTTTATCCGGACGATTTAATGATCCTGTCGGAGTCCTGGCATTCAACACACTCGAGCATTGGACCGACGATCTGTCGAAAGATATCGCGCGGGAAATCCGGTGCCGCTGCGACATCGAAGGACAGGGTATACCTGCCTATCTGGAGGAATTTGTAGGCAAAGCCTCAGCCTGACGATCGATGACACACGGGAGTATTTCGAGCATGTCCGCAATAAACTGGGTCTATTGGGATACTTTCTGGTCGCTGGTCGGCAGCCTTATCTGGTTCATGACCATCGTGTCGCATCCGGACACGGTGGTCGTTGATCGATATCATCCAGAATTGCGCCGATGACGCCTCGGACCCAGCCGGCATCTAGGCCTGCGCCGCGGCCCAGGCTTCCCTAAGCTGCCTTTTCATCACCTTGCCATTGGCGTTGCGCGGCAACGGCTCGGTGGTGAGGTCGATGGTTTCCGGCACCTTGTAGTCCGACAGCCGCTCGCCGCACCATGCGCGCAAGACCTCGCCGCCAACTTCATTGCAAGTCACCACGACGGCGTGTACACGCTCGCCCAGTACCGGGCATGGTTTGGCGATGATCGCACTTTCGACCACGTCGGGGTGGCCGGCCAACACGGACTCGACCTCGGCAGAATAAATCTTCAGGCCGCCGCGGTTGATCATGTCCTTCTGGCGATCGAACACGCGCACGAAATTCTGCGCATCGACCGAGCCGAGGTCGCCGGAATGCCAGAAGCCGCCGGTAAAACTTTCCGCCGTCGCCTTCGGATTATTCCAGTAGCCCTTGATGACCGAGCCGCCGTGAATCCAGATTTCGCCGATCTCACCGCGCGGCACTTCGTGGCCGTCGGCACCGATAACGATGATCTGCGCACCCGGACAAGGCAATCCCACACTGTCGATATGGCTCGCGGTCAATTCGCCGGGCATCATGGTCGACGGCGACGTCGTCTCGGTGGCGCCGTAGCAATTCATCAGCTTCAGGCCCGGAATCTTGGCGTCCAGCCGCTCGATCGTGGCAATCGGCATCGGCGCGCCGCCAAAGCCGCCGATGCGCCAGCTCGACAGGTCGTAGCTGTCAAAATCCGGCTGCAGCAGGCAAAGATTGTACATCGCCGGCACCATCACGGTGTAGGTGACGCGCTCGCGTGCCGCCACCTTCAGATATTCCGCAGCCTTGAACTCGGCCATGACGATCAGTGCACCCGCGCAACGGACCATGGTCATGATATTGGCGACCACGCCGGTGACATGCCCGAGCGGCACGGCGGCGATCGAGCGATCCGCCGCGGTCAGCTGCAGGCACGACACGAAGATCATCGACGAATGAATGATATTGCAATGCGCGAGCATGGCGCCCTTCGGCCGCCCGGTCGTGCCCGAGGTATAGAGGATCATCGCGGTGTCCTCCTCGCCGACCTCGGCGGGTGCTGACGATGGTGCGTGATCCAGCAACACGGAGAATTGCGAGGTCGCATCGTCATCGACGGCAATCCGATGCACGAGATCGGGAACATCGCGCGCGTCGGGTAACCGCTCCGACAGCGAGGCCTCGTGAACAAGCAATTTTGCGCCGCAGTCGGTCAACACATAAGCAATCTCAGGCTTTTGCTGGCGGGTTGAGAGCAGCACCGTGACCAGGCCCGCATGGGCGGCGGCAAACATCGTCAGCACGAATTCGATGCGGTTGCCGAGCAGCACCGCGACGCGGTCGCCGCGCTGCAATCCCAGCCTCTCGAATCCGGATGCGATCTGCGCGGACTGCTGTACGACCTCGCGCCAGCTCATGCGCCTGGTACCGCAAACCAGCGCTTCGGCGTCAGGATTTCGGGCCGCCGCTTCGGCAATCATCGCCCAGATATTCTTGGGCCGCTCGCAAAATGCCGGCACCACGCGATCGCCGAAGCGGGACTCAAGCCGCATCGCGGGAATTGAATGCTGCGACCAATCCATGGTTAGCCCTATCAGCCCTTTTCTTTCATATCGTAGACGTGTTCGGGCCCGGGGAAGGCACGCTTGCGTACGTCGCTGGCGTAGCCCTCGATGGCCGCTTCGATCGCAGGTCCAAGGTTACCGTAACGACGAACGAACTTCGGAGTCCGCGGCGACAGGCCCAGCATATCCTCGAGCACCAGCACCTGGCCGTCGCAGGCGGCACTTGCGCCGATACCGATGGTGGGAATGGCGATCGACTCCGTGATCTTGCGGGCCAGCGGTTCGGCGACAGCCTCGATCACCACCGAGAACGCGCCTGCTTCCGCAATCGCCCTGGCGTCGTTTTCGATCGGCTCCCAGCTACCCTGCTCGCGGCCCTGGGCGCGAAACGAGCCCAGCGTGTTGATCGATTGCGGCGTCAATCCGATGTGACCCATCACAGGAATGCCGCGCTCGGACAGAAATGCGACGGTCTCCGCCATTCGCACCCCGCCTTCGAGTTTGACCGCACCGCAATGGGTCTCTTTCAATATCCGCACCGCGGAATGAAACGCCTGCTCCTTCGAGGCCTCATAGGAGCCGAAGGGCATGTCGACCACGACCAGCGCGCGCTGCGAGCCGCGCATGACCGCATGCCCCTGCAGGATCATCATGTCGAGCGTCACCGGCACCGTGGTTTCAAAGCCGTGCATGACATTGCCCAGGGAATCGCCGACCAGGATGACGTCACAGTAACGATCCACCAGCGCCGCGGTATGCGCGTGGTAGGAGGTCAGCATTACGATCGGCTCGCCATTCTTGCGCGCACGAATATCCGGCGCGGTTTTGCGCTTGATGGCCGACTGGACTGACATGTTAGGCTCCAACCACGGGGACGCCGATCACGACCGGGTGGAACGCGAATGCCAGCGCCAGATAAGCGACGATACCGACCGCGATTGCGATCAGGTCGTTGCCGGGACCGCCGACGGGTATCGGCGGTGCGCCGGCGTCGGGGCGATGTTTCAGCGAGATGCGGTCGAACACCGCCCAGCCCAGAAACGATCCGAACAGGACGATCGAGCCGAGATCGCCATTAGCGAGCAGATGCGCCGCGGCCCACAACTTGACGCCTGACAGCATCGGATGTTTCAGCGTGGTGTAGATGCGGCCGCGGATATAGGACGCCACTACCAGGATGACCGCGGGCAGCATCAGCGCCACGGTGATGTGCTTGAACGCCGTTGGCGGGTTCCAGACATCGATCCACCCCGTCGCGCGATACTGCGCAAAACCCCAGACGATCAGCGCAAGGCCTGCGAACGAGGCCAGCGCGTAGCCGATCTTGTAGCCGCCCTCGCCCATCGACACGATGCACCGCGCCCGTAATTCGCGCTGGGTGGTGAGCGTATGGACGCCGAGGAACAGAACGAGGCCGAGGATCATCACCAGCAGTCCCACGATGCCCTCCCTGTACGGCCGGTTTTCCTGCGCACCCGCGTATCACTTTAGGGGGGCAAACTGCAATGCGTGAAAATGTACGCCTCATACGCGTCATTCCGGGATGGTCCGAAGGACCAGACCTCAGGTGTGCAATTGCACACCGGGGAATCTCGAGATTCTCCGATGTGCAATAGCACATCGTAGTTCACGCTTCGCCTGCCCCGGAATGACAGTGCTGGGTTAATCACGGCTTCTCGGCCTGCTTCCCGAGGTCGCGATTGTCGACATAGCGGATCGCGATCGGACGTCCGGCGAGCGCACCACCAAGCCCGTCGGTGAATTTCAGGGGCGCGCAGGCGTCCAGCGAGCCGTTGATCGCCTTGAGATAGGTCGCGCGGACGTCGGCGGGCGTGTCCGCGGTGGCGTAGGTCATGCGCGGCGCGCCGATCATCTCGCCAGAGCGCTTGAAGCTGAACCGCACCGTCATCTGCATGCCCTCCCGGGCGGAGGCAGCGGGCGGCGGCGACCAGCACGAGCGCAACTCGGCGAAGAGGTCGCCGATGGTTTCGAGATCGTGGTCCGGCTTTTTATATTTTGGCGCGTCGCCCTGCGACGGCACGGTTTCGACCGTGAGCTGCAGGTTCTCGCCATAGGGATAATCGATTTCGGGAATGCACGGCCCGTGGTTGAACACGCTGCAGAAAGTCGGCGTGCACGGCCGGCCATCCAGCACGCTGCACGGCGCATGGGAAAACGGCGTGGCATCGATGTGATGCCGCGGCCCGGCGTCGGCGGCGGCCGTTTCGATAAAAATGGCGATCAGGCAGATGACGATGCGCCGCAACATGGGGCGAACCCTTCGACGATATCCAACCAACTTGATGCGCGCATTGGTCGGTATCAAGCAGGATCCCGTTCACATCCCCGCGCTCACGGCGGCAGTTCCAGCCATCACAACAACCGTCATCGCCCGGGCTTGCCGCCTCCGCTAAAGCTTCGGCGAGCCAAACATGGGAAAGCCGCGGCGAAGCCTTGGCGTAGCCGGGACCGGGCGACCCAGTATTCCAGAGACCTGAGCGGGTTCACCGATAAACCGCGGCGTACTGGGTCCCCCGCTTTCGCGGAGGACGACAGTGAAGGCCGGGGCAACACCGCACCCCGCCCTACCCCTTCTTCTTCACGTCCTTGACGCTGGAAAAATTGATGCCCTCGGCGCGTTCGCGGGTGTAGCCGAGGTAAAATTCGTTCTTGGCGAGGAACACCGGATCGCCGTCGACATCGTCAGCGACGCCCGAGCCGTTGGCGGCAATGAAGGCATCGAGCTTCTTGCGGTCGTCGGACGAAATCCAGCGCGCCAGCTGGAATTCAGAAACTTCGAATTCCACCGGGAGCGAGTATTCCGCATCGAGGCGGGCTTTGAGCACGTCGAGCTGCAGCGGGCCGACGACGCCGACCAGCGCCGGCGCACCATCGCGTGGACGGAACACCTGCACCACGCCCTCCTCCGACATCTGCTGCAGGGCCTCTTTCAGCTTCTTGGCCTTCATCGCATCCGTCAGCCGCACGCGACGGACGATTTCCGGCGCAAAGCTGGGGACGCCGACGAAGGTCAGGTCCTCGCCCTCGGTCAGGGTATCGCCGATCCGCAACGTGCCGTGATTGGGGATGCCGACGACGTCGCCGGCAAAGGCCTCGTCTGCCAACGCGCGGTCCTGGGCGAAGAAGAATTGCGGCGACGACAGCGACATGTTCTTGCCGGTGCGCACCAGTTTGGCTTTCATGCCGCGGCTGAGCTTGCCGGAGCACAGCCGCGCGAACGCGATACGGTCGCGATGGTTCGGATCCATATTGGCCTGGATCTTGAAGACAAAGGCGCTCATGCGCGGTTCGGCCGCCTCGACCTTGCGCAAATTGCTTTCCTGCGCGCGCGGCGCCGGCGCGAATTTTCCGAGGCCTTCCAGCAAATCGCCGACACCGAAATTGCGTAACGCGCTACCGAAATAAACCGGCGTCAGATGGCCCTCGCGAAACGCGTCCAGCTCGAACGGCTTGCAGGCTTCCGACACCAGCGCGAGTTCGTCCTTGACCTCGCCAACATCGAGATTGGCGTTGCGGCCGGCGAGATCGGCGATGTCGATCTGTTCGGTCGCGCCGGTCTTGGCGCCACCGCCTTCGAGCAGGCGCACGCCGCCGGTGGTAACGTCATAGGTGCCGAGGAAGTCGCGGCCACGGCCGACCGGCCAGGTCATCGGCGTGGTGTCGAGCGCCAGCGTCTTTTCGATCTCGTCCAGCAGTTCAAACGTATCTCGACTCTCTCGATCCATCTTGTTGATGAAGGTGATGATCGGGATGTCGCGCAGCCGGCATACCTCGAACAGCTTTCGCGTCCGCGCCTCGATACCCTTGGCGGCGTCGATCACCATGACCGCGGAATCGACTGCGGTCAGCGTGCGATACGTATCTTCCGAAAAGTCCTCATGGCCCGGCGTGTCCAGCAGGTTGAACACGAGGCCTTCGAATTCGAAGGTCATCACGGAGGTCACGACCGAGATGCCGCGCTCGCGCTCGATCTTCATCCAGTCGGATCGGGTGTTGCGCCGTTCGCCCTTGGCCTTGACCTGTCCGGCCAGATTGATGGCGCCGCCGAACAGCAGCAGCTTTTCGGTCAGCGTGGTCTTGCCGGCGTCAGGGTGGGAAATGATGGCAAAGGTCCGCCGTCGCGCTACTTCATCGGCAAGCGGCGACCGGGGCGTCGATTCGGCTGGGACGGCAATGTCGGACATGGGGCTGAGCGTTTGGCAGGGAAAACGGGCGCAATCAAGGGTGATTTGGCGGTTGCTAAGCACTTGAACAAGCCCCACATCTGGCAGGGAAGGACGACCTTCCTATCCATCACATCACCTGCGGGGACGACCCTGCCCTACGTGAAGGATTTGTCATGGCTTGGGCTGTGTTGTTCGCCGCCGGTCTGCTGGAGGTCGGCTGGGCCATTGGTCTCAAATACACTGAAGGTTTTACACGACTAACACCGTCGGTACTGACGCTCGCGGCCATGGCCGGAAGCATCATCCTGCTCGGACTGGCGCTGAAAACGCTGCCGATCGGAACGGCATATGCCGTATGGACCGGCATCGGCGCGGTCGGAACGGCCCTGCTCGGCATTTGGCTGCTTGGCGAGCCGGCAACCGCGCTACGCCTGGCCTGCATCGGCCTCATCGTCGCCGGTATCACCGGGCTCAAGCTGGTCACCTGATCAGCGCAGCAGCACCACGGCCCAATAGGCCGCCGCGGCGACGATGGCCGAAGCCGGAATGGTGATCACCCAGGCGTAGACGATCGAACTCGCCACGTTCCAGCGTACCGCCGAGACCCGCCGCGCCGCACCGACGCCGACGATGGCGCCGGTAATGGTATGGGTCGTGGATACGGGAACCCCGAGATAGGTCGCCATGAACAAGGTGGCCGCGCCACCGGTTTCGGCACAAAAACCCTGCATCGGGGTCAGCTTCGTGATCCGCAGGCCCATGGTGCGGACAATCCGCCAGCCACCCATCAGCGTGCCCAGCGCCATCGCAGCCTGACACGCCAGCACCACCCAAAACGGAATCTCAAAGTGATCGCCGAGGTGGCCTTGCGAATAGAGCAGCACCGCGATGATGCCCATGGTCTTCTGCGCGTCGTTGCCGCCATGGCCGAGCGAATACAGTGAGGCCGAGACGAATTGCAGGATGCGGAAGGCGCGGTCGACCGCAAACGGCGTCGAGCGCACCGATAGCCAGGACACGATCGCCACCAGTACCAGCGCCAGAAGGAACCCGACCAGCGGCGACAGCACGATCGCCAGCAGCGTTTTGGTGAGGCCGCTCCAGACCGCGGCGGATAATCCGGCCTTGGCCATGCCAGCACCGACCAACCCGCCAATCAGCGCGTGCGAGCTCGAGGAGGGAATACCGAGTTCCCAGGTGATCAGGTTCCAGACGATGGCCCCGACCAGCGCACCGAAGATCACCGTCGCATCGACGATGCTGGGCTCGATGATTCCGGTGCCGATGGTGTTGGCGACATGAAGCCCGAACACGGCGAAGGCGATAAAATTAAAAAAGGCCGCCCAGATGACGGCGTATTGCGGACGCAGCACACGGGTCGACACGATGGTCGCAATGGAGTTGGCAGCGTCGTGCAATCCATTGAGGAAGTCGAACAGCAGCGCGACTGCGATTAATCCGACCAGAATCGGAAGACCAAGCGTGGCGTCCACTGCGCGGCCCTACCCTATACCTGTTCGATCACGATGCTGTTGATCTCGTTCGCGACGTCGTCGAAGCGGTCGGCAACTTTTTCAAGATGCTTGTAGATCTCGGCGCCCACCACGAAATCCATCGTATTGGCGGTGCGATGCTTGAGAAAAAGCTCCTTCAGCCCGATATCGTGGAGGTCGTCGACGCGGCCCTCCAGTTTCCCAAGTTCCTCGGTGATCTGCGTCAGCATGGCGACGTTGTCGCCGATCGATTGCATCAACGGCAACGCGCGGCCGACCAGATTGGCGCATTCGACCAGCAGCGTTCCGATTTCACGCATCGGCGGTTCGAACGTCCGCACCTCGAACAGGATGACAGCCTTTGCGGTCTGTTGCATCTGGTCGATGGCGTCGTCCATCGACGCGATAAGGTTCTTGATATCGACCCGGTCGAACGGCGTGATGAAGGTGCGCCGCACCGCGGTCAGCACTTCGCGGGTGATCGCGTCCGCGTCATTCTCGAATTGATTGACGCGCTGGCAGAATACCGGGGTTTCCTCGCCACCTTGCAGCATGCCCTGCAAGGCCTGCGCGCCCTGCACCACGGTCTGGGCGTGCCGGGCGAAAAGGTCGAAAAACCGCTCTTCTTTCGGCAAGAAATAGCGAAACCAGCGCAGCATTAGGTCATTTCCATCGTTCCGGGATGGCCGTCGGGACGGCCCGTCGCAAAACTGTCATAGACCATTCACAGGGAAAGCGCGCGATGGCCGACCCCGGGAACGGGGTCATCCACCGCTTTGTAGGCCGCAAAATGCGCCAAAAACCGGCTGGGTTAGAGCGATCGCCGGAGGAAATGCGCGATCTCACCGATCACGCCGCGCCGGAACGTCAGCACGCAGGCGACGAAGATGACGCCCTGGATTACCGTCACCCACTGGCCGTAACCCGCCAGATATTGCTGCATGGCGATGATGACGAAGGCACCGACCACCGGGCCGAATACCGTGCCGAGCCCGCCGACCAGCGTCATCAGCACGACTTCACCCGACATCGACCAATGCACGTCGGTGAGCGAGGCGTTCTGCGCCACGAACACTTTCAGCGAGCCGGCAAAGCCCGCGATCGTTCCCGAGAGGATATAAGCCATCAGCTTGTATTGGTCGGTCTTGTAGCCCAGCGAAATCGCGCGCGGCTCGTTCTCCCGGATTGCCTTCAAGACCTCGCCGAACGGCGAGTTGATGGTGCGGTAGATCAACAGGAAGCCGCCGAGGAAGCCTGCCAGCACGACGTAGTAAAGCACGGTCGGCTTTGAGAGATCGAAGACCCCGAACAGATGGCCTTGCGGAATTCCCTGGATGCCGTCCTCGCCATGGGTGAACGGCGTCTGAAGATAGATGAAATACAGCAGCTGTGACAGCGCCAGGGTGATCATCGAGAAGTAGATGCCCTGGCGGCGGATGGACACAAAGCCGGTGATGACACCGAGTGCGGCGGCGGCTGCAGTACCCGCGAGAATGCCGAGCTCCGGCGACAGTCCCCAGACCTTCAGCGCATGCGCCGAGACGTACCCCGCGGTACCCAGGAACATCGCGTGGCCGAACGAGAGCAAGCCGCCATAGCCGATCAACAGGTTGAATGCGCAGGCGAGCAGCGCAAAGCACAGTGCCTGCATCACGAAGAACGGATAGATGCCGGTCCACGGCACCACGGCCAGCAGCACCGCCATCACGGCGAACACGATCATCTCGTCGCGGATGGCGCGCGGGGTAATCGGCAGTGTGTCGTCAGTCAATGCGCTCATGTCAGGCCGCCCGTCCGGTCAGTCCCGTTGGCTTCACCAGCAACACCAGCACCATCAGAACGAATACCACGGTGTTGGAAGCTTCGGGATAAAAGTACTTGGTCAGTCCCTCGATCACGCCGAGCGCGAAGCCGGTGATGATCGAGCCCATGATGGAACCCATGCCGCCGATCACCACCACCGCGAACACGACGATGATGAGGTCAGCGCCCATCAGGGGCCGGACCTGGTTGATCGGGGCGGACAACACACCGGCCAGCGCTGCGAGGCCGACGCCGAGCCCGTAGGTCAACGTGATCATGCGGGGCACGTTCACGCCGAAGGCGCGCACCAGCGTCGGATTTTCGGTAGCGGCCCGCAGATATGCGCCGAGCCGGGTGCGCTCGATCAGGTACCAAGTGGCGATGCACACCACGAGCGAGAAGATCACCACCCAGCCGCGATAGATCGGCAGGAACATGAAGCCGAGATTCATGCCGCCCTTTAATTCATCTGGGATCGCATAAGGCAGCCCGGACGAGCCGAAATAATTCTGGAACACGCCCTGCACGATCAGCGCGATTCCGAACGTCAGGAGCAGCCCGTACAGATGATCGAGGCCGGCGAGCCATTGCAGCATGGTCCGCTCCAGGATCATGCCGAAAATGCCGACCACGATCGGCGCCACAATCAGCGCCGGCCAGTAGCCGAGCCCCGTCAGGCTGAGCAGAAAATACGCACAGAAGGCACCCATCATATAGAGCGCGCCATGGGCGAAGTTGATGATGTTGAGCATGCCGAAAATCACGGCCAACCCCAGACTGAGCAGCGCGTAGAACGAGCCGTTGATCAGTCCCACCAAAAGCTGTGCGTATAGAGCTTGCATCGGTTCGCACTCAGTCTCGTTGTAACGCGGATGGGGGCCCGCCGGTACGGTACCGGCAGGCAGTCATCTTACTTCTTTACCAGCGCGCAGGTGCTTTCTGAAAGTGGCCGGAACGCCTGGTCGCCCGGGGTCGTTCCAATCAGCTTGTAATAATCCCACGGCGCCTTGGATTCCTCGGGTTTCTTGACCTCGAACAGGTATGCAGGGTGGATCTTGCGGCCATCGACGCGGATCGAGCCCTTGCCGAACAGCGGATCGTCCGTCGGCAACTCCTTCATCTTGGCGACGACCTTGGCGCCATCATGCGGATTGCCGCTCATCGCATCGAGGGTCTTGAAATAGTGGATCAAGCCCGAATACACGCCCGCCTGCACCATGGACGGCTGCGCCTTGTTCTTCATGCGATCCGAGAAGCGCTTTGAAAACGCGCGGGTCCCGTCGTTCAGGTCCCAATAGAAGGTTTCCGTGAAGCTCAGACCTTGCGCCACTTTCAAACCGAGCGAATGGACGTCGGTAATGAACAGCAAGAGGCCGGCGAGTTTCTGGCCGCCGGCAACGATACCGAATTCAGACGCCTGCTTGATCGTATTCGTGGTGTCGCCGCCGGCATTGGCCATACCGACGATCTTGGCTTTGGAAGCCTGCGCCTGCAGCAGGAACGAGGAGAAGTCCGACGAATTCAGGGGGTGCTTGACGGTGCCGAGCACCTTGCCGCCCGACTTCAGGATGACGGCGGTGGTGTCGCGCTCCAGCGCCGCACCGAACGCATAATCCGCGGTCAGGAAGTACCAGGTATCGCCGCCGGCCTTCACCAGCGCCTGGCCGGTGCTGTTAGCAAGCATATAGGTGTCGTAAACCCAGTGAATGGTGTTGGGCGAGCATTGCGCGTTGGTGAGGTCCGACGTCGCCGCACCCGTATTGATCATGATGGAGTTCTTCTCCTTCACGACGTTGTTGACCGCCAGCGCGACGCCGGAGTTCAACACGTCCATCAGGACGTCGACCTTTTCCACATCGATCCATTGGCGAGCAATGGTTGTCGCGATGTCGGGCTTGTTCTGATGGTCGGCCGAGATCAGATCGATCTTCCAGCCCTTGGCCTGCATGCCGGAATCTTCAATCGCCATCTGGGCCGCCAACGTCGAGCCGGCGCCGCCGAGGTCCGAGTAAAGACCGGAATTATCGGTGAGCACACCGATCTTGACGGTCTTGTCCTGCGCGAAGGCATCGCCGCTTGCGGCCAGCGCCAGCGCCGTACCGAGGAAAAGAGCTGAAATGCGATGTTTCATAATATCTCCATGAATCCTGCTTGCGGGAATTGTCGATCAGACGCCGAGATAGGTGTGGAGCTTGTCCATGTTGGCCGAGAGTTCCGAATTCGCGAACCCGTCGATCACCTTGCCGTGCTCGACGATGTAGTAACGATCGGCGACGGTAGAGGCGAAACGGAAATTCTGTTCGACCAGCAGGATGGTGAACCCCTCCGATTTCAGCCGCGCGATGGTGTGGCCGATCTGCTGGATGATGACGGGCGCGAGACCCTCGGTCGGCTCGTCCAGCATCAGGAAGCGCGCGCCGGTACGCAGGATTCTGGCGATCGCCAGCATCTGCTGCTCGCCGCCCGAAAGCTTGGTGCCCTGGCTGTTCAGGCGTTCCTTCAAGTTCGGAAACAGGTCGAAGATCTGATCGAGCGACAAGCCGCCGGAACGCACGATCGGCGGCAGCAGCAGATTTTCGCGCACATCGAGGCTTGCGAAAATACCGCGCTCCTCCGGGCAGAACGCGATGCCCATTCGCGCGATCTTGTCTGAGGAAGCGCGCGTGATGTCCTGATCGTTGAAGCGGATCGATCCGGTCCGCTTGCCGATGATCCCCATCACCGATTTCAGCGTGGTGGTCTTGCCGGCGCCGTTGCGGCCGAGCAGCGTGACGACCTCGCCGGCATTCACATTGAAGTTGATGCCGTGAAGGATGTGGGATTCGCCGTACCAGGCCTGGAGGTCCTGAACACCGAGAACCTGCGTGGGCGCCGGTTTCGCAGCCGCTTCGGCCATTTTCAACTCAGGCATGACCGGCCCCCAGATAGGCTTCCTTGACGCGCTCGTCCTTGGACAGATCGGCATAATTGCCTTCCGCCAGCACCTGACCGCGCGTCAATACTGTGATGATGTCGGAAAGGTTGGCCACTACCGAGAGATTATGTTCGACCATCAGGATGGTGTGTTTCGCCGAGATGCGCTTGATCATCGCCGCGATCTTGTCGATGTCTTCGTGACCCATGCCGGCCATCGGCTCGTCGAGCAACATCATCTCCGGGTCGAGCGCCAGCGTCGTTGCAATTTCAAGTGCGCGTTTGCGCCCATAGGGCATCTCGACCGCGGGCGTCTTGGCAAATTCGCTCAGGCCCACGTCGTTGAGGAGTTCATGGGCGCGCCCGTTGAAGCGGTCGAGCACGGTCTTGGAGCGCCAGAAATCGAACGAGCTGCCGTGCTGCCGCTGCAGCGCGACGCGGACGTTTTCCAGCGCCGTCAGGTGCGGAAACACCGCCGATATCTGGAACGAGCGCACCAGCCCGAGGCGCGCCACATCGGCCGGCGCCATCGCCGTGATGTCCTGTCCCTTGTACAGGATCTTACCTGCGGAGGGCTTCAGGAACTTGGTCAACAGGTTGAAACAGGTCGTCTTTCCCGCGCCGTTCGGCCCGATCAACGCATGAATGCTGCCGCGGCGCACCTTGAGAGCGACGTCGCGAACGGCGAAGAAACCCGCGAATTCCTTGGTCAATCCGTGGGTTTCGAGAATGAACTCATCGGCCAAACAAACTTCCCCCATCAGCCCAGCCGCGAAGTCCCCTCGCGCGTGGCCAATTTCTACCTGAACAGCAAGCTCTCCCGGACGTCTTGGAAACCGTCCCGGACCTGCCGCCTCCGGGGCGGAATATGCCGTCAACGGCGGGGATTAGGCAAGGCGGAAAGCTCGGCCGGGGCGACGCATTAGCGTCGGCGCTAACTCCGCCATTAGTCGAATTGCGCACCCGGCGCGATCGCCGGATGGCCGGCACTTTCCGGACATCCCCGCGCACCGGAAAGCCGCCGTTAACGGTGTTTTGCGCCAAACTTGCGGTTTCATAGAATATTTCCGCCTCCGCCGCATCATCGCGCGATTTACATAGGCAGGGATCGCGGCATTGGAATTTGAAAGCGCCCAACCATCGGTCGTCAAATCGATCAAGCAGCGCGACCTGTTGAACACCTGGCTGCGGCTTTATGCCCGTGACCAGACCATGCCGCGCATCGAGGAATATCAGCCGGCGCGGATGGAGGACGAACTTACAGACCTCGTGTTCTACACGGTCGATTCCAGCGCGCGACCGCCGAGCCTGATAATCGAGAGCGAAGGCACACGGATGTCGAACGCCTACGGCAACACCGGCAAGGGCCGCTGTCTCGCCGATTATCTGGGCGCGAGGCTCGCCCCCATCGTGATGCCCGTCTACCACGAATGCATCGCCCGGCGCCTGCCTGCCTACACGATCGCCAACATCGACGACATCTACGGGCGAATTGTCGCCTATGAGCGGCTGCTGTTGCCGTTCTCCGAAGGCCGTGGCGTCACTCACATCATCGCATCGCTCAAGACCATCAGTGAGGATGGCGGCTTCGAGATCAAGAATTTGATGCGCGGGAGCGACAACCTGCCGGTGCCCAAACTCCGCACCATCATCGACCGCGATCTTTTCCATCGTGCGCCCGGCCGCATTCCGTCGGGCGACTTGCTCGAATTCGGCTAGTACGATGGAATTCGAAAGCGCCAATCCCTCGGTGGTCAGATCGATCAAGCAGCGGGTGTTGCTGAACGCGTGGCTGCGCTCGCTGCGCAAGCCGAAGCTCCTGCCCGCCCTCGCCGACTTCAACCCCGAAGGCATCATGGACGAACTGGCCGACATGATGGGATTTGATGTCGTCGGCCACGGCGACAGCGCGCGTTTCCTGATCACCCATGAAGGCACGCGGTTGACGGCTACCTACGGCAACGACCACGTCGATCCGGCAAAGCGGACCAACCGTTATCTCGACGACGCGATCGGGCCCGACCGCTACGCGCGCGTCGTTCCTTCTTATCGCGCGCTTCTGGCGCGGAAACGGCCGACTTATTCGGTATCCACCGTGCTGGACGCCGACGGCAAGGATGTTTCCTATGAGCGGTTGCTGCTGCCGTTCGGGAGCGGCAATGCCGTTGAAAAGATCGTCGGCTCCTACAAGGCAATCAGCCTCGAAGGCGGTTTCAAGGTCGACAACCTGATGGGCGTGAGGCCGAAGGCGGTGCCGGTCAGCGTGATCAACGCCGTAATCGATCTCGACCTGGTGCCGAACGCACCAAGCCGGCGTTCTTCCGACGACGTGATTGAGCTGAGCTAACCCTTTCGGCCGCTCGACTTGACTTCCTTCGCATAGACATCCGGCTTGAACCCGACCAGCAATTTGCCGCCGAGATCGAGTACCGGCCGCTTGATCATCGAAGGCTGCTCCATCATCAAAGCGAGCGCCTTGCGCTCGTTCAGGCCTTCCTTGTCGCCGTCGGGCAATTTGCGAAACGTGGTGCCGGCGCGATTGAGCAGGGTTTCCCAGCCGAGTTCGTCGCTCCAGCCTTTTAGCTTGTCCTTGGCGATGCCCGCGGTCTTGTAGTCGTGAAAGTCGTAGGCGACGCCATGGCTGTCGAGCCAGGTGCGCGCCTTCTTCATGGTGTCGCAGTTCTTGATGCCATAGATGGTGATGGATTTAGTCATCGTGCCCCGTCGAATTGATTCCAGTCGTCGTCCATTATTGCCTATGCCGCACCCGGCTCCAACGCCTCGCCGAGTTCGATCGGATGCGCCATCGCCTCGTGCAGCGCGTCTTTATCCAGCTCGCCTTCGGAACGGCTGATGACGATGCAGGCGACGCCATTGCCGATCAAATTGGTCAGCGCCCGGCACTCGCTCATGAACTTGTCGATGCCGACAAGGATGGCGATCGACTGGATCGGTATATCCGGCACGATGGAAAGGGTCGCGGCCAGCGTGATGAAGCCCGCCCCGGTGACACCGGAGGCGCCCTTCGAGGTGATGATGGCGACACCGAGAATGCCGAGTTCCTGCCAGATCGTCAGATGGGTGTTGGTCGCCTGCGCCAGGAACAGCGTCGCCAGCGTCATATAGATGTTGGTGCCGTCGAGATTGAAGCTGTAGCCGGTCGGGATGACCAGACCGACCACCGACCGCGACGCGCCGAGATGCTCCATCTTCTGGATCATCTGCGGCAGCACAGTCTCCGACGACGAGGTCCCGAGCACGATCAGGAGTTCGTCCTTGATGAAGAGGATGAAGCGGATAATCGAAAAACCGGAGAGGCGGGCAATCGAGCCGAGAACGATCAGCACGAACAATATGCTGGTCAGATAGAAGGTCGCGATCAGCGCGATCAAATTCCACAGCGAATTGAGACCATAGGCGCCGACGGTAAACGCCATCGCACCGAACGCGCCGATCGGCGCGAGGCGCACGATCATCCGGATGATGCCGAAGAACATCTTGGCAGCCTGGTCGACGGCCCGCGAAATCGGCTCGCCGGTCTTGCCGAGAAACGCGATCGCAAAACCGGACAGGATCGAAACCAGCAGCACCTGCAACAGATCGCCACGCGCCAGCGCACCGAAATAGCTGTCCGGAATGATCGCCATCAGATGGGAGACGATGCCTTGCTCCTTCGCCTGAGTGACATAGGTGGAGACGGATTTCGGATCGATCGAGGCCGGATCGATGTTAAAGCCGTTGCCGGGCTGTAACACTTCACCGACGAGCAGGCCGACAGCCAGCGCCACCGTCGAGACGACCTCGAAATAGACCAGCGCTTTCAATCCGACACGACCGACGCGCTTCAGATCGCCCATCGAGGAAATGCCGTGCACGACGGTGCAGAAAATCACCGGCGCGATCATCATCTTGATCAGGGAGATGAAACCGTCACCGAGCGGCTTCAGCTCCTTGCCGAGATGTGGATAGAAATACCCGATCAGCACACCGAGCGCGATTGCGATCAGGACCTGCAAATACAGGACCTTGTACCAAGGCTGATGACGATGGACGACGGGAGCGATCGTTGCTGTTGTCATGGAGCGCTCGGAGTGGGACGAGGGATTTCGCCATCATGGGGCAGACCGGCACTGCCGACAATGAAAATTCTCGTGTTTATGGCCGCTTCGGAATCTCCAGGCCACGTTGCACGGCCGGCCGCGCAAGACCGCGTTCCAGCCACACCGGAACCTGTTTGAGCGTATCGAAGGCGACCAGTTCGCGCGCGTCGTAGAAGCCGATCAGATTGCGCACCCAGCCGAGCATCGAAATGTCGGCAATCGTATATTCATCGTCCATGACCCACTGCCGTCCGGCGAGTCTCGTCTCGAGCACGCCGAGCAGGCGTTTGGCCTCGCCGACATAACGCTCGAGCGGCCGCTTGTCCGATATCTCCTTGCCGGCGAATTTGTGGAAGAACCCGACCTGGCCGAACATCGGCCCGATCCCACCCATCTGGAAGTGTACCCACTGGATAGTCTCGTAGCGCCGCGCCGCATCCGCCGGCAGCAGCTTCCCGGTTTTCTCCGCGAGATATTGCAGGATCGCGCCGGATTCGAACAGCGCAAGCGGTTTGCCGCCCGGTCCATTCGGATCGAGGATGGCAGGAATCTTGCCATTGGGATTGAGCGACAGGAATTCCGGCGTCTTCTGGTCGTCCTTGTTGAAGTCGACGAGATGCACTTCGTAAGGCAAGGCGATCTCTTCCAGCATGATCGAGACCTTGACGCCGTTTGGCGTCGGTAGCGAATAGAGCTGAAGTCGATCGGCGTGTTTGGCGGGCCAGCGTTTGGTAATCGGGAAAGCGGAGAGATCGGACATCAAACTCGTTCTTTGCCTGGTTCTTGTTGGGTGGTTAATGTACGTCGGTTGCCGCGCATGACAAGGGTCGCCGCTATCCATGAGTGATCGTCCATCACCCCTCAAACTCGGCCTCACCGATGCGGAGCTCGCGGTTCACCCGACCGTCTTCGCAAGCGATGCGCTGAAGGATCAGGTCGTGATCGTATCGGGTGGCGCCGGCGGTATCGGGCGAGCGATCGTCTGGTTGTTTGCGCGGCTGGGCGCGCAAGTCGCTGTCGTCGGGCGAACCCAAAGCAAGCTCGATGCGCTGGTCGCCGAATTGGCCGGCCGTGATCTGAAAGCCTCCGCACACGTCGCCGACATCAAGGAGCCGGATTCGGTCAATGCGCTGTTCGACGCGATCTGGGCTGCGCACGGCCGCATCGACTGCCTCATCAACAGCGCCGGCGGACAATTTCCGCAAGCGGCGATCGATTTTTCCGTGAAGGGCTGGAATGCGGTCATCAACACCAACCTGAACGGCACCTGGTACATGATGCAGGCCGCCGCCCAACGCTGGCGCGACCGAAAGCATCCCGGCAGCATCGTCAACATCGTGGTCGTAACGACGCACGGGCTTTACGGCATCGCGCACACGATCGCGGCGCGATCCGGTGTCATCGGCCTCACACGCGCCGTCGCGGTCGAATGGGCGCCACTCAACATCCGTGTGAATTGCGTGGCGCCGGGCGCGATCGAGACCGAGGGCTGGAACGTCTATACGCCGCAGGCACGCGCCGCCTACCCGCGCTCGAATCCGATGATGCGCGCGGGCTCGACGTGGGACATCGCGGAAGCCAGCGTCTACCTCGCCGGTCCATCTGGCAAATACGTTACCGGCGAAACGCTGACGGTGGACGGCGGCGGGCAGCTCTGGGGCGAGACCTGGACGACGGGGAAGCCGGATTATTTTGGCGGCGATGACAAGTGATGTCGTCAGGATTTTGGGCTCGCTTCTCTCGTCATGGCCGGGTTTAGTAGGGCCGCTCAATTGCTCAAAGCACGCAGCCATAATGCGCCGACGAAACCAGCCGCACATATTTGTCGTGCACCGACCCCGGTCGCACCCGGGCAACGCGATCCGGCGCGCGCCAGTCGGCCATGCGGCGGGCGATCTCTTCAGGCGCGACTTCCAAATTGACGGTGCGGGCGCCGGGATCGATGACGATGGTGTCGCCATCGCGGACGGCGGCGATGGGGCCGCCGCGGGCAGCTTCCGGCGAAACATGACCGATGAGAATCCCGTGCGACACGCCGGAGAAGCGGCCGTCCGTGATCAACGCGACATCTTCGCCGAGGCCCCGCCCCTGTAGCTGGATCGTCAGCATCACCATTTCGGGCATGCCGGGCCCGCCGACGGGGCCGACATTGCGCACCACGATCACATTGCCCGGCACAATGTCGCCGCCGCGGATCGCCGCCATCGTATCGGCCTCGGACTCGAACACGCGCGCGGTGCCGCGGAACTGACCCTTCTCGAGCGCCTTGCCCGACAGTTTCAGCAGGCAGCTCTCCGGCGCGAGATTGCCCTTCAGGACGCTGATGTGATTATTCGCGGGCGCGATCGGATTGGCCACGGGGAAGACAATCTCCTGCCGATCCATCTGCTCCAGCGACGGCACCGCCGCCAGATTTTCAGCGAGCGTTTTGCCGGTCACCGTCATGACGTCGCCATGCAGCAGGCCGGCTCGCAGCAATTCCTTCATCACGACCGGCACGCCGCCGATCGCATGCAGGCTTCCCATCGCGAAAGGACCGTGCGGCTGCAGATTGGCGAGCAACGGAATCCGTTCGCCGACCTGCTGGATGCGTTCGATCGTGATCGGCACCTGGGCCTCGCGCGCGACCGCGAGCAGATGCAGATACATGTTGGTCGAGCCGCCCATCGCATAAACGGTGGCAATGGCGTTCTCGAAGGCGCGTTCGGTCATGATGTCGCGCGGGCGAATGCCGGCCTCCATCAGCCGATACAAAGCGTCGACCGACGCACGCGCCTGAGCGCGGACGTCGGCATGGATATCGCTGCCGGCGTGATAGTCGGCCGGATGCGAGGCGCCGCGCGGCAGCATCATGCCGATCGCTTCCGCAATCGTGCTCATCGTGTTGGCCGTGAACATCGCGCCGCAAGTGCCACTGCCGGGCATGACGTTGCGTTCGACTTCCAGCAGTTCGTCGGCAGAGAGACGGCCGGACTCATTCGCAGCTCGGGCCTCGGCGTAATCGAGGATCGTCAGGTTATTGCCCTTGCTCGCCCAGGCCCCGAAGGAAACCCGGCCCGGCGTGCTGGTGCCGGGATAAAGCACGAGCCCAAAGGCGTTGGTCCGCGCCAGCGGCATCAGTGCGGCGGCGCCCGTTTTGTCGCAGCCGGAGATCACGATCATGGCGTCGCCGTGATGCGCGTAGTGACCGATCTCGAAGCAATCGGCGACGACATCGCGGGACGCCAGGCTGTAGCCCGCCGTCGGCGTTCCCTGGGTCAGGGCATCCGACACCGCCGGTGCGCCGACGACCAGGCCCTGCCCGCCACGTTCAGCAATGATCTCGACCAGAAAATCGCCGATGGTCCGAACGCGGTTGTTGCAGCGATGCGCGTTGGTCCATGCGGTAGCGATCGTGACCACGGCGCTGGCTTTCGCGGCGCGGTCCGGCTCGAAGCCGGCAGCACGCAGTTCGACCCGGGCGCCCTTCCAGTAGATGCTGCTGTCTTGCGTCATGGTTGGCTCCAGATCTCTTGATCAGTTCGGCGCACCGTCATCGAGGCTCACAACCACGGCGGCATTCGCAATGGTGATGGCGTCGCCACCTTGCGCGTCGGGAATCTCCAGTCCGCCTTTGACCGCCGTCACAGTCACTGTGCCGTAAGGCAGTTCCTTGGCGACGGCGGCGGTGTCAACCGTGCTCGGGTCCGGCACGCCGATCGTGACATCGACGAACATGTCCTTGGCCGTTTTGCCCAGCATCCGAAAGAAGCCGAGGCTGGAGTGGCGGATGGCGTCCGAAACGGCGCGCTTGGCGGCCTTGGTGGCGTCGCGTCCGTGGACGTCGACGCCCATGCCCATTTCAGTGATACAGCGCACGCGTGCCATGGAGTTTCCTATATTTTTTTGAGTGGAGAGATATTGATCGGCGGAAGCCTGATCTCTCAATCGTCGCTTGCGGCTCCCGCGTCAAGCACAGGTACACCGGAACACCCGGCGCTTCCTGCGCAATGGTTTTAACGGTTTCCTTCGTGCTCTCCCGGGCGACCGGGCTTTGTTGCCACCGTCGCCCCTTGGCTTGATCCAGATCAACGGTGGCGCTCGACTACAGCAAAAAGTGGTGCATGGCATCAAGACGGCTTTCCACAATCGAACTGGCCGCGATTGCGACTATCGTTCTCAGCGTGGTTGTAATCGCCTTCATTGGATTTTCCATTTGGGCGGAGCCATGAAGGCCAGGGTGCGCCGGGTTAGCGCCACTCTTCCTCGCGCTCGCGTCTAACCACATCGCTTGCCGGGTTCTTCGACTTGAGCCAGACGACGGTTTTTGGCAGGGGCTATGACAGCCCCACCGATATTGCCTTGAGCGGCTCGATCAGTGACTTGGCGGAGAATGGCTTTGTGAGATAGGCGAGGCATCCAGATTGAAGCGCGGCCTCGCGAACGGCGGGGCTGTCTTTTCCGGTCATGTAGATGATCGGCACAGAAATGTTCGCTGCTTTGAGGCGGTGCCTTAGCTCGACCCCTGACTCATCCCCCAAGTTGATGTCGAGAAGGACGCAAATCGCGTTCTCGTAATCGTTGTGTTTTGCGAAAGCCTCCGTAGACGGAAACAGCAGGCTGGCGTAGCCGAACTGCCGCAGCAGTCGCGCTACACTCCGCAGCATCGCGGGGTCGTCATCGACGACAAGAACAAGGTTTCGATTTGGCAAGGTAAAACAGCCTTGGCAATGTGCTCAAGATACGAGGTACTATAGTAAGCGGCCGGGACTGTCGATCAACCAGAGGCTGTCGAGTAAGCGGATGATCCTGCCGGTAGTCGCCAATTATGATTCCGGCTGTTGGAGCCTACCCCGACACAGGAAGCCTGATCCGAAACGACGCGCCGCCGTGATCGGGATTTTTGGCCCATATCACCCGTAGTTCGCCAGCCGTGAACATCGTTCCGCAGTTGCTGTCCCGCTCCAGCGGAAAGGCCGTGCATCACATTCGACCACGGTTCAAGCCGGGCCGCACCGCAAACGTTCCAGCGGCGACGTTCACCGGTTTCAGTTCGCGCGATGGCTGCGCAACGGGTTCGGTTGGTGACGTCGCCGAGCCAGTGGAGTTACTTAGCTGAGCCGGTAGTTGTACCCGCTGGAGCCGTGCCCGCGGCTGTACCCGTGCGCCGCTCCTCACGTCGTTCGGTGCGCCCCGTGCGTCGCTCGTCACGCCGCTCGTGCCGTCCAGCACGCCGCTCTTGGCGCCGCTGCATGCCGACGGTTTGGGCCTCAGCATCGGAAACCGTCAGGACCGTAGGAGCCGCCGCGAGGCCGAACGCAGCAGCCAATCCCATGAGAGAAAGCGCCTTTCGGCGAGAGATGATTTCCGCCTTGACGATTGCGTTCACGTCAACCTCCCTGACTTGTATGAACCACCTGCACAGTCCATCCACCATGGGTCGGCCTACATTGATCCACATCAACAGGCGGCGATAACATCGAGAACCAGCATCGAGCGCTCACCGTCACCACCGCCATGTCGTATCGCATCGCGATCATCGACGGGCGATCAGGGAGGCGGCGTATCCTATGTCCGCTATGCCCCATAGCGACCGAGTTCTACTGCGCGGCGAAAATAACGCGACGTCAGAAGTTGCAACTAGTAATAGTTCCAGCGACGACGTACCGTCATCGAGACGCGCCTGCGGGCGCACGGGAACTCAAAGATGGGAGGCAACTGTGAACCGCATCGCGCTAGTGTCATTTGCGCTGCTCCTGATCATCAGTTGTGTCGCCCCGGTATTGGCAGATCCGCTTGCGGATGAAATGGCGTCGATGAACGCTCGATGGGATGCCGCCATTAACAACGCGGACTTCGATGCATTATTGCCCATGTATACCGCTGATGCCAGATTGATGCCGCCGGGTGCCCAGCCAGTCACTGGCGCGATGGCAGTCCGTAATTTCTTCGCCGGGCGCGGAAGAAGCGTCAGCAATCACAAACTTGAATTAGTGGATGTGTCGCTCATTGGAAGCCACGCCTATGTCACCTCCCACTTCACTGCCACATTCGTATCGAATGAGAAGGCGACCCCCATCTCTGGCAGCACTGTAAGGCTCCTTGAGCATCAGTCGGACGGACAGTGGAAGATACAATCTCATATGTTCGTTCGAGAATAATAAAACACCGCTCTTGCCGCGTTGAGCCAGTGGCCAGTCCGGGCGTGGCCGCTATGCCGAATGTCATCGCGCCACCACCACGTCGAGCGCGCCAGCGTCGAGGCCGCAGGAAGGCCGTACACCGCGCCGCCAGCGCAGGGCCACAGGGACTCCACTGGGCCACCCGGCGGCCAGCGCACAGGCGGCCACGCGGCGCGGTCGGTGACATAGTGAACACCCCTTGAAGGCATGCTACCGTGTGTGTCTTGGCCTGCCAGAGCATTGCTAACGGAGGTTCATCATGCCCGCCTATTTCATTGTCCAAAACACGATCAAAGACGAAGCGCAGTATCAGAAATACGTGCAGGCCGTCGTACCATTCATCGCCAGCTTTGGCGGAAAGCTCGTCGCCAGACGCGCAAAAGTGGCAGTGTTGGAAGGCGAACATGACGAGCGTCCGGTCGTGATGTTCGAGTTTCCGGACATGGAGGCTATCCACGCGTTCTGGAATTCTCCCGATTATGTCCCGATCAAAAAGCTCCGCGAGGGGATAGCCACAATGAACATTTGGGCCTTTCCGGACGCTTGATCGGCTTATACTGGCAAGGGTCGCCTAGCCATCCTGCCAGAGCGGTCGCACATCACGTCATCACCGCGACACGGCGCGAGCCATCAACGATGGGGTGCCCGCTTTTGGGGTGCCCGGCCGAGGCAGACATCCTGCCGCAAGGCCGCGAATTCCGGGTTTTGACCCATAAGCGGACGCTCGGTCTCATGGGTTGGCGCTGGGCAGACCCTTTGATCTAGGTCAACGTCGGCGATCCTTTGGCGCTCACGCTATGTTCAGCCGCACTGAGGCGGCTCCCGTTACCTTTCAGTTCCGCAAACAAGAGGGAGGTGCGCCATGCATTCGAAGAAGCGTCTTTCGATCAAGTCAGCGACAGTTGCCGGGATTGCTGCCAGCGCCCTGTTGGGGCTTGCAGGTCTCACTCTCAATCCGGCCCCAGCCAAGGCGGTCGTGTACTGCCAGTACGTTGAATATCCGACCGGTTGCGTTGCCCGGGCAGGCGTCGTGCTCAGGCCTCGTCCGGTGGCGCGCGCTGCGGTCCGTCATAACGCTGGCGGCAATGCAAATGGCGGCGTCAATCGCGTTGGGGCGGGGCGGTAGAGGCTTGTTTCGCGGGTCACGAGCGAGAAAGAAGCCGTCACCGCTTCGTCCCGGTGACGGCTTTTTTTCGTCCCCGTGCGGGTAGGCGACCGATAGCGGACGGTCTACGCGCGCCGTCGCGTCCATCGCATCTCGCCCCAACGTCGTGACGATGGCCAACGCCCCTCTTTTCGGGTCGAGGTGGCGCGAGCTGGTAGCGCTGATTTGCCCGACGGGCTGCTTTCGGCGCGGCAATCGAATGATGCTCTCGGAGCAATCATTTCAACTCTTCATGCTCTGGAGACCAGCCTCAGCCACGGCGCCAAATGGAAGGCGCTCATCAACAAATACATCGGGACCATGCCGGTCAACGCTGAAGCATGCGCGGCCGAACACAATGGATCGGCTGCACCGCCACCGAGAACGACCGTCAGCAGCGCCATGACAGCGAAGGTCGGCGCGGCCGCAAGCGATAGCCAGCCCGCCGCGCCGCGCGCACCCGTGTCGCCGCTTCCGGAACGCCCGCCGGCCGTTTCATGTTGAGTTGCAATCATTGTGACGGAACCCGTTTGATATCGGTTAGATCGCGCCAGGCGGTATCGACCATGTCGATGCCGCGCCTCACCGAATTAGCCGCGTTTCCGGAATGCAGCCTCTCCCGCGTCCGACACCGCGACCCATTTCGGATCGGGCGCGGCGTTGGGGATGTAGCTGTCGTGCCAGTTCCACCATTTGTACGGCCGGCTCTGGGGATAACCCTTCGGCAAGTCCTCCCACTCCTCCTGACGTCCGAGCGCCGTCATGTCGAGGTAGCTCCAGACGGTGCCCATCGCCTCGTCGCCGCGGCTGTTGATAAAATAGGTGCGGAACACGCGCTCGCCGTCGCGAATGAATGCGTTGTGGCCGTGCCATTCATCCACCCCGAAGTCGGCGTCGAAGCTGTCTGTGATGGTGTACCAGGGGATTTCCCAGCCCATCCGCGTCTTCAGGCGCGCGATATCCGCTTGCGGGGCACGCGAGGCGTACACCAGCGTCGTATCGCGCGCGTTCAGGTGAGCGAGGTGGCTGACCTGGTCGGCCCCCAGGGAGCAGCCAATGCACGCATGCTCCGGCCAGCCGTGCACGCCTGGCTCGAAGAAGGCGCGGTAGACGATCAACTGATGGCGGCCCTCGAACAGATCGAGCAAGGTCGCTTTGCCTTTGGGGCCATCGAACTCGTACGTCTTCTCCACGGCCAGCCACGGCATCTGCCGGCGCTCCGCGGCTAGCGCATCACGGGCGCGCAGCATGGCCTTCTCCTTCACGAGCATCTGCTCGCGCGCGGCTTCCCACTCCTTCGCCGAAACGATCTTTGCTTGCATGATTGACCTCCTTGTTACTGGGTACTGCTACGTGCGTGTCGTCAGGTCGGCAGAAGCCGGTCATATTCTTTCTGCAGACGGCTCCAGCCGTCCCAGAAGGGCGCCGGCTCCTCGCCGGAAGCGCGGGCGACCAGGATATCGAGGTGCATGTGCCAGCCGGCGCTGACCTTGAGCATCGTCGAGCGATCGGGCAGACGCCGATGGATCACGGTGAGCAGCACTCCCTTGCCTTTGGGCTCCAGCTCGAACGTCACGTCGCCGCTGTTGTTCCAGGCGATGGAAAGCCTGCGCGGCGGATCGCATTCGGTCACCTTGCTCTGCATGCGATGCTCTTCCGGGAAACCGGCCGGCCGCTCGCTGGGAGGGTCGGTAAGTTCATCGTTGCGCCAGACGAGTTCGAAGGGCGTGCCGACCGTCATCTCCATCTCGCCCGCGGCCAGCCACTGCCGGCGCAGTTCGCTGTCGGTGAGATAGGCCCAGATGCGTTCGATGGGTCCCGGCAGCAGCCGCTGGATCTTCAACGTCGCAGGTTCGATCAGTGCACCGTAGGCTTCCAGGTTCTTGGCCTCTAAGTTCTTGGCCTCGGATTTTGCTGCTGCATTCATCGTTCTACTCCTTCACTTTTCCTTGAATCTTTTTGCTTTCGCCTTGTCGTCCGCCCGCAAGAGCGCTTCCAGCCTGTCGAGCTTGGCATTCCAGAAACGCTCGTAACGCCTGAGCCATGCATTGGCTTCCGCCAGCCGTGCCGCCTGCAGGCGGCACAGATGCGTACGGCCCTGGATCGTGCGCGTTACGAGGCCTGCATTCTCCAGCACCCGCACATGTTTCGATGCGCCGGCGAAGCTCATGTTGAAGGGGTCAGCGAGTTCCCCGATCGTGAGTTCCCGTTCCGCCAAACGACCAAGCATGGCCCGCCGCGTCGGATCCGCGAGAGCATGAAAGACAACGTCGAGATGGGCGGAATGTTCAACCATGTGGTTTAACATAAACGCACGACGCCAATTGTCAACCATTCGGTTTAATGATTTTTGGAGGGCTCACGCAGGCGTGAACGGCAGCGACCGAATGCGTCGCAATCAGAGCTTCTGCAACACCGTCACGTGGAAGCGACGGCGGATTTCCATCCCCTGCCGCTTGTAGAGCGCGATGGCGGATTCATTGTTGGTGAAGACGTGCAGGAAGGGAATCTCGCCGCGCGCCAAAATCTGGCGGGAGACGGAACCGAGCAGCAATTGCCCGTAACCGCGGCCGCGATGGGATGGATGTACGCAGACCGCCGTCATCTCGGTGTAATTGCCGGGCTTCATCCGCTCGCCCGTCATCGCAACCAACTGCCCGTCGATCCGGACTCCGAGAAAGGTGCCCAGCTCATGCGTCCGTTCGCTGAAGGGACCCGGCTTGGTGAGCGCGGTCAACTCCATCATTTCAGGAACATCATCGGCGCCAAGCGTGACGGCTTCGACGCCGCGGACCGATGCTTCCACGGGCGCGCCAATCATCTGCTCTCCCGTCTCGGCCAGCAACACCTTGAACGCGTCAGGCGCCGTGACCGCGTCGGGTGTAAACAGCACGGCAATCTCCGACGGCAACATCAGCGTGCCGAGCGCCGCGAAACTCTGCGCCGACATATCCGCCATGTCTGCGAACGGCGCGATCGCCGTCGGATAGCGTCGCGCGAGCGTGCCGCCTTCCGCCAAAGCTTGCTGCCGTGTCGTCAGCGCGGTCCAGATCGGATGATCGAGCGGATGGATCGACACAGGGCTTACGGACATGGCGCTGCTTTCATTCCCACGCAAATTCTCTGGGTGTATCGACACCTGCATAACCGTCCCTGCCCGCTTGGACAATGTTTGGTCAGCAATGCTGTCCTTCTTGCGCTCTATTCCCTCGCCCGGCGAAAGAGTGCCTGCCGAACAGCGTGTATTCGCTCAAGCAATGAAGCAATCTAACTGTCGAGGCGAGAACGGTAGACTGGCTGAGGCTTGGCCGGGCCCACGCAACACAAACCTAAGGAGCTCGACGTGAACGAAACTGCAAACAAGACTCCCAAGACGGGGACCATCGACATGAAACTGGAGATCGTTGTCGTTCCTGTGTCGGACGTCGACCGCGCCAAGACATTCTACGCGAGCCTCGGATGGAGGCTCGACGCCGACTTCGCCTCCGACGACGACTGGCGCGTGATTCAGTTCACGCCGCCTGGTTCGCCGACGTCGGTCATCTTCGGCAAAAACGTCACCGCGGCGGCGCCCGGTTCCGCCCAAGGCCTGTACCTCATCGTCTCCGACATCGAGGCGGCTCGCAAAGAACTACTGGGTCGTGGCGTCAAGGTCAGTGAAGTCTTTCACGGCGCCGGCGACGTTCACTCCGGCGCGGACCAGCCCTATTTGTCCGGACGGCGCCGGGTGAGTGGCGTGGATCCCGAACGCGGCAGCTACCGCTCGTTCGTCTCGTTCAGCGATCCCGACGGCAACGGCTGGCTATTCCAGGAGATCACCACACGATTGCCCGGACGTGTGGAAGGAGACACGACCTTCACCTCCTCGGCCGATCTCGCGGCCGCGCTGCGCCGTGCGGCAGCCGCACACGGCGAACACGAGAAGCGAAACGGCGGCCAGCACGATGCGAATTGGCCGGACTGGTATGCCGCGTACATCGTCGCCGAGCAGGCCGGCAGGGAGTTACCGCTATGAGCAATATTCTAATGAAGACAACGCGAGTCATCGCCACAGTGGCGATGATCGCGGGAAGCATTTTGGCATCCCACGTGGCGCAGGCCCAGCAGACCGGAATCAAGCGAACCGATCTGCAGCGGCACGATCTAAGCGCACCCGGACGCGAGGTGTTCCAGGTGCGCGTCGATTTTGAACCGGGAGCAGCGTTCGGCAGGCACACGCATCCGGGCGAAGAGATCATTTACGTGCTCGAGGGCTCGCTGGAGTATGAGATCGAGGGCAAGCCGCCGGTAACGCTCAAGGCCGGCGACGTCCTCTTTGTCCCGGCCGGGACCATCCATGCGGCGAAGAACGTCGGCAGCACTAACGCCGGCGAGCTCGCCACGTATATTCTCGAAAAGGGCAAGCCCCCGCTCACTTTGGTGAAGTGAAACCACTTTGCGTGTGGCGCAGCCCTCAATTCTCACGCTGGCACCGGTGCAGCCTGCGCCATCGGCCTCGGCCGGAACGTCAGTGCGATGAAGAACGCGCCGAGCCCCATGATCCAGGAGCCGATATAGAGCCAGGCGTAGCTGGCGAACGCGTCGTAGATCAAACCTCCGGCGAGCGGTCCCGTCGCCATGCCGAGGCTGCCGGCCATGGCCGTTCCGCCGATCACGGTGCCCATCATCCGCAGCGGAAAGTTTTCGCGCGCGAGAACGGAATAGAGCGGCATGGTGCCGGCATAGATGAAGCCGAACAGCGCCGCCACCGTGTAGAACGCGGCGAGCTCACGCACGAAGACGTAACCGAGCGCGCCGAACGCCTGCGCCAGCAATCCGAAGACGAGCACGCGCTTGGCGCCAAAGCGGTCGCCGAGCAGGCCGAAGGCGATGCGACCGCCCAACCCTGCCAACCCTTCGACGCTGTAGATCGTAACGGCGGCGACCAACGGTATGCCGCAGCTGACGGCGTAGCTCACGGTATGGATGATCGGACCCGAATGCGTCGCGCAGCAGAAGAAATTCGTCAACAACAGGATGATGAATTGCGGCGAGCGCAGCGCCTGCGCGAGCGACATCTCCGGCGGCGCGGGCTCGCCGGATGAAATGGAAGGCCCGCTCTCGAGCGCTGGCGCGCGGCGCACCAGCAGCGAGACCGGAATCATGATCGCGGCCACGATCAGAGCTATGATCTGCATCGAGGTTCGCCAATCATGGTTCGAGACGAGCCAGGCGGCGAGCGGTGCCATGGTCATGGGCGCCATGCCCATGCCGGCCGAGACCAGCGACACGGCAAGGCTGCGATGGGTATCGAACCAGCCGGTGACAGCCGCCATCATCGGCGCAAAAATCGCGGCGCAAGCGCTGCCCACCATCAGCCCGAAGATGAACTGAAATGCGACCAGCGATGTCATCAGGCTCGCCATCGCCAGACTTGCCGCGAGCACGACAGAGCCGGTCAGCACCACCGGCAGCGGCCCCAGCCGGTCGGACAAGGTGCCCCAGATCATGCTGGAGAAGGCCATCGCAAGGAACCCGATCGTCATGGCGCTGGATATGCCCGTCACCGACCAGCCGGTATCCCGCGCGATCGGCTGCAGGAACACCGGCAACGAGAACATGCCGCCGGCGGCGACACAGCCGAGCAAGCCACCGGCCGCGACAATGACCCAGCGATACCGAGAGTTTTCCATTCCTGATCTCCACCGTAACTCTATCTGAGTGGAAGACGAACGGAATGGGAAGGAACCGACAGTCCGAGGGCGCCACAGCTCACTTTTTTTGGCGGGGACACGTTCCGCCCGTAATTCAGGTCAAACCGACTTCACCTCACCGCCGTCCATGCGAAGCGTCGAGCCGGTCATCCAGCGGGCGCCCGGCGATACCAGGAACGCCATCAACTCCGCGATTTCCTCAGGCTCGCCATACCGCGCGATGCCGGCTTCCTTTGGGAAATTGGCGGTCGCCTGCTCGACCGTCATATTGTGCAGCGGAGCCCAGTGCTGGAGGTAGGAACGGCGACGTCCCGTCATCACCGGACCCGGCAGCACGCTGTTGACCTGCACACCATCGGTAATGCCGCGATCGGAGAAGGCTTTTGCCATCGCGACGATAGCGGCATTGATCGTGCCGACAGCCGCGTAAGGCGCCTTGGGAAACAATGCCGAATTACCCGACATCAGCACCACTGAACCCTTGGCCGCCTTCAGCGCCGGCCACGCCGCGATGGTGAGCCGCCGCGCACCATGCAGTTTCAGGGCGAGGCCGCCCTGCCACTGTTCATCGGTCATCTCGAACAGGTCGATCTGCGGCACGGCGCCGGCAATATTGAGCAGCGCGTCGATGCGGCCAAACGCGGCCACGGTCCGATCGACCACCACCTGCGCCATCGAGGGCTGACCCAGATCGGAATCAAGAACCAGCGCTTGCGCGCCGGCGGCCTTCACCGCGGCAGCTGTCTCGTCCAGATGAGCGCGATCCCGCGCGACCAGGATCAGCGCGGAGAAATCGCGCGCAAGGCGGATGGCCGTGGCCCGGCCAATGCCCTGGCTGGCTCCCGTGACGATAGCGACTGAACTCGGCATTTCCACTCTCCTTCATTTCAAAGCATAGATTTGCATTTCAAAAACTGGATTTGTGAAAGTCAGCTCGGAAGGAACTCGCGGATGGCGGCCGCGATCTCGGATGCATGAGTTTCCAGCGCGAAATGGCCGGTGTCGAAGAAACGTACCGTGGCATTCGGGATGTCGCGCTTGAATGCTTCCGCACCCGGCGGCAGGAAGAACGGATCGTTCTTGCCCCACACCGCAAGAAACGGTGGCTTGTGAGTGCGGAAATAATTCTGGAAGGTCGGATAAAGCGCGACGTTGCTCTTGTAGTCGCCGAGCAGATCGAGCTGCATTTCGTCGGCGCCGGGCCGCGACAGATAAAAATTGTCGAGCGAATAGCCATCCGGGGATACCATCGTCGGGTCGGGAACACCGTGCGTGTATTGCCAGACCGTTGTCTCCGGCTTCAGGAAAGCACGCAGCGTCTCGCGGTTTTTCTGCGATGCGTCCTCCCAATAGGCCCGGACCGGACTCCAGCCGTCGCTCAAACCTTCTTCATAGGCGTTGCCGTTCTGCGAGATGATCGCCGTGATGCGCTCCGGATGCTTTGCTGCGATCCGGAAACCTGTCGGCGCGCCGTAGTCGAAGACATAGACTGTGAAGCGCTTCAGGCCGATCACCTCGGTGAAGCGGTCGATAACGCCGGCCATGTGACCGAACGTGTAGGCGAACTTGTCTCGCGCTGGCATCTCCGACTGTCCGAAGCCGGGCAGATCAGGCGCCACGATGTGAAAGCGGTCGGCGAGCTGCGGGATGAGGTCGCGGAACATATGACCCGCGCTCGGGAAACCATGAAGCAGCAGCAGCGTCGGCGCGTCCTTTGGACCCGCCTCGCGATAGAAGAGCTTCAAGCCGTCGACGTCGACCGTACGATAGGTGATGGCAGCCATTGGCTTTCTCCTTCAGTTTCGTAACTGTTTAGATCGATTTATTGGGGTTATGACCGATGCGTAGCTTCCATCACCGCTGCGGCACTTGCCGTGCGGATACGTCACGCACGGCATCACGAATGATGTCCACGACCACTTCGGGTGCAGTCACCATTGGGGTGTGATCGACCTGATGCGATCGCACATGCGCCTTCATTCGCGTCGCCATGAACTGCTGGGTTTCGGGAACTATCATGCGGTCCTCCTCCGCAACGAGGAACCAGGAGGGACGGTCCTTCCAGAGTGGCCGGCCGACGGCGACTGTGATGCAGGCCGGCGAGATCGGCCGCTGAACCGCCGCCAGGAGAGTCTGCTCTTCGGCGGAGGCATGCTGTGCGAAAGCGGCGGCGAACGCCGCTTCGGGCAGGTAAATCAACCCGTGATCGTCGGGCGCGAGCTTGGGCGCCTGCGGATGCGGTTCGGCGCGATAGAAGACGTCCGCAACCGTTTCGCCCTCGTCCGGAGCCAACGCCGCCACGTAAACTAGCGCCCTCACCCTCTCGTTCCCTGTGGCTCCGATCACGGCCCCGGCATAGGCATGGCCGGCGAGAACGACGGACCCCGTCACACGCGCGAGCGTTCGCTCAAGCGCCGCAACGTCGTCGCTCAGGGATGTCAGAGGCAGCGGCGCGGCCACCGCCTTGATGCCTTGCGCCGCCAAGGAACCGATGACCTTTGCCCAGCTCGATCCATCGGCCCATGCGCCATGGACAAGCACAACGCTGACATCGCTTGAGGGCATCGCCGTTCTCCTTCCAAGGGCTCAAAGAGTCGTAACCTTACTAACTGCACTGAGGCAGTTACTTCCAGACGACGTAACTTGTCAACGATCGTTAAAGCGGTTATCTACGGAACAAGTTCACGGATGGGTGATGAGCGCCCAGAACAGGAGTTGTGATGGACCACCGCCCGCCTGCGATTTTTGTCGGCGATGCGCCTGGAATGGATTTCCTGAATTCGATCGCTACTCCGCTCGACGCGCCCATCGACTGGATCGATGACGGCGACGGCTTGCTGAACTGGTTGGAGCAGGCGCAGCTCGTGCCCGCGGATGCGCTGGGGAGCATTAGGGCACGGGCCCTCCCCGGCCAGCTCGACAAGGTCGCGGACCAGGCAAGAAGCCTGCGCGAGTGGTTCAGGAATTTTGTGCGTGAGCACAAAGGACGCCCGCTGACGGCGAAGAGTCTCGCCAAATTGGAGCCGTTGAATCGTTTGCTGGAGCGCGACGAATCCTTCAGCCGGATGGTTGCTAGCCCGAGAAACCAAAAGCAATCTCTCCAGCTTCAGAAATTGCGCAGGTGGCGCACGCCCGAAGCTCTTCTCTCTCCGATCGGAGAGGCTCTGGCGCAGTTTGTCTGCACGGAGGATTTCTCAAACGTGAAGGCCTGCGAAGGACCGGCCTGCACGCTCCTCTTTGCCGACCACACCCGCGGTCACGCGCGACGATGGTGCAGCATGGCGATCTGCGGAAATCGAGCGAAGCAGGCCGCTCACAGACTCCGGCTCAAGGCGCAGCATTAGCTAAATGGTCCGCTACTCCTGGGGCACGTAGGCTATTTGCTCGACGCCTGAATATAGTTGCGGATTTCCTCGATAACCCGGGCTTGGTCCCCAACCCAGATCCAATGATCATTGCCGGGCAGCTCAACGAAACGCGCTTTGGCGATCGAAGCGGCGAGATGACGGCCCGCCTCGATTCTGACGGCGCGGTCGCCCGTACGATGGAGCACCAGCGTGGGCACAGTGATGCGCGGCAGGAGGCTTCGCACGTCCATATCGCGCATTGCTTCCAGCACCCCCTTGACCGCACCGGGACTCGAGGCCGAGCGCAACAATCCGGCCCACCAGGATTCGGCGAGACGATTGCCCGCCAAACTCGGCGCAAAAACTTCCAGGCCGGCCGCGCCGCCCCACTGGCCAATTAGCTGCCGGAGCCAGGCCTCAAACTGAGCCGTCGTCAATGCGAAGGGATAGTCCTTCGTACGGCTACCCCTGGCTAGACAGCCGCACAGGACAAGTCCCTGTACGCGTTCCGGCGAAGTCGCCGCGAAGTAAACGCAGCCCGGCCCACCTTCAGAGCTACCGATCAGGACCGCCTTGCGGCTTCCCACCGCGGTCATCACGGTCCCGATATCCTTTGCTGTGGCTTCGACAGCAGGTGTTGCGCCGATGCGGTCCGATAGGCCTACGCCCCGCCGGTCGAAAATAATGAGGCGACCGATGCTGGAGAGCGCTGTCAGGAATGCTCTCGCGCAAGGTTCACCCCACATCCTTTCGACGTGCGTCACAAAGCCGGGCAAAAAAACGATATCGGGCGACCCGTTACCAATCACCTGGTAGGCGATGTGGACGCCGTCGCTATTTGCGTAAGAGGTAGGAACTGTCCCCGCCTCCGGGAAGTCCGTTGGCGCGTTCATGAGTGCCGCGATGGCAGGGTCAGGCAAAACGCCGAGCTCCTTCTGCAACAGCTCAGTGTAATTTTCATACTGGCGTTGCGCAGCAGCGTGGTCGCCGGCCAGCATGTAACCGCTGATGAGATGCCGATGCGCGGCCTCGCTCAGGGGATCGAATGCCACAAATCGTTGGGCATGAACGATCATCTCGCTGTGCTCGCCGTTAAGGCGCTTGGCCTCGATGAGGCGCTCGATCGCGTGAATGAAGCGGCTCCGCAACGCTTCGCGCCGGAAGAACGCCCAGTCGTCGAACTCCGGGCAGCCCTCGACGGAGAAGCTTCCCAAAAAATCAGCACGATAGAGCTGGCTCGCATTGGCAAAGTCGCCCTCCTGACAAGCTTGCTCGAAACTCTCCGTGTCGACGCGAAGTTCGATGCCCGGCGCAGCACAAAGCGATATCCGGTCGGAGGCGACGATGCTGACGCCGAGATGCTGGTGCATTCGGTGCAGTAAGCGGCGAAGGCGGCTGCGAGCTGTCGCCTCATCGGCCTCCGGCCACAGCAGGGTTGCGACCGCGTCGCGAGAAACGGGGGCCCGCGCCTCGACCACGTAAGTCAAAGCCGCCAGCGCCTTCCGCAGGGGTAGAGAGACCGGGCGCCCATCGACGCGGATCTCCGGATAGCCAAACAACTGCAGATCAATTTGGGACATTGCACTCAATGGCTAGCTCGGATCGCCAAGGGAAGAATTGAGGGAAGAATTAAGGCAGGAATTAAGGGAGAAATAAGGGACGAACAGGGGACGGACCGTCCGTAGGGTCAGACCGTAACGACAAATTGCGGAGACTCCAATGTCAGCGCCCCAATCTTCCGTGGTTCACGCCAATATCCTGCTGCGAGCCTCCGCACTCGTTTACGGGATTGTGGCATATCTGGTCTTTCTGGCTTCATTTCTGTATTCGGTCGGCTTCATCGGAAACTTTTCCCTGCCAACCACGATCGACCGGGGGCACCTAAGCCCACCGATACTAGCGATCGGCATCGACCTGGCGCTGCTGTCCCTGTTTGCTGTCCAGCATAGTGTGATGGCCAGGCCATCCTTCAAACGCTGGTGGACACGATTTATTCCCGATTCAATAGAACGAAGCACCTATGTTCTGCTGTCGAGCCTCCTGCTGCTTTTGATCTTCTGGCAGTGGCGCCCGATCCCGGACACGGTTTGGTCTGTAACCAATCCGCTCGCCGCAACAGCGATTACGGCCGTTTGGTGGATGGGCTGGGCCGTTGCACTCATCAGCACCTTCCTCATCAGCCACTTTGAACTTTTCGGGCTCACTCAAGTCTTGAAGAACTTTTTCAGTCAGAAGCTTTCAGCTCCTTTCTTCAAGACCCCCCTCTTCTACAGGTATGTAAGACACCCGCTCTATTTCGGCTTTCTATTGGCGTTCTGGGTGACGCCGTCAATGACGGCTGGTCATCTGCTGTTTGCATTGGCAACGACCGGCTACATTCTCGTCGCAGTCCAGTTTGAGGAGCGCGATCTCATCGGGACGTTCGGACAGGACTATCGCCGCTACCGGCGACAGGTCGCCATGCTTATTCCGATGCCCCAGCGCAAAATTCCCGAGCGCGAGACATCAATCATCCGAGATTCAGCAGTTGGAGATAAACAATGAGAGCAGTGGTATGCAATGCGTTCAATGGGCCCGAAGAGTTGCATGTCGGCGAAATTGAAGAGCCGAAGCCGGCCGCCGACGAAATTCTGATCGACGTGCACGCCGCTTCAGTCAGCTTCATGGACTGTCTGCTTGTCTCGGGTCAGTATCAAATGCGGCCTCAGACGCCATTTGTGCCGGGCACGGAGGGAGCCGGAATTGTCGTCGCGGTCGGTGACAAGGTCACGAGATTTCGGCCCGGCGACCGCGTGGCGTGCGGCAATTGGATTGGCGGGCTCGCGGAACGGATGGTCGCCAAGGAACGGAAGTCCGTACTTTTGCCGCCCGATGTCGACTTCGAGCCGGCGGCCACGATCGGGCATATCTACGGGACGGCGCACTACGCCCTGGTTGAGGGAGCACGCGCGCAACCGGGTGAAACGGTGTTCATCACGGGAGCCGCGGGTGGCGTGGGGCTCGCCGCGGTCGACCTTGCCCGCCATCTTGGCCTGCGCGTGATCGCCGGTGTCGGCTCTGACGACAAGGCAGCCCTCGTGCGCGGCTACGGCGCCTGCGAAGTCATCAATTATAGCCGCGAGGATTTGCGCGCGAGGATCAATTCGGCAACCAATAAAGAGGGCGTCGATATTTGCTTCGACAATGTCGGCGGCACGGTGTTCGAGCAAATGGCGCGGCTGATGAAGTGGGGCGGACGCCTGATGCCCATCGGCTTCACCAGCGGCCAGATCCCTTCACTACCGATGAACCTGCCGTTGCTGAAGAACTACTCCATCGTCGGACTTTTTGCTGCAGCGTGGGCGGAGAAATTCCCCGAACCGGCCGCACGCATGCACGAGACGCTGATGGAATGGTTCGCCGAAGGCAAGATTCGCCCCCACATCGATCGGGTCCTTCCCCTGGATGAGGTCAAGCAAGCGATGCGGGCTGTAGCCGATCGCACAGTGCAGGGAAGAATCGTCCTCAAGATCAGGTAACGCCGCGCGCGAGAGAGAAACCGATCCATGCCATCCATTACGATCGACAAACGCTTTTGCGGACCTGCGAATTCCGGCAATGGCGGATATGTTTGCGGACTGCTCGCCAACCATATCGGCACCAGCGCCGAGATCACGTTGCGCGTGCCGCCACCGCTTGGGCAAGAACTCGATATTGTTGCGCGCGCTGACGGAGCGTTGGACTTGCGCAAGGGGGAGGCAGTCCTCGCCACAGGCCGGTCCGCATGCGTTGAGGTTTCCGGGATTCCGACGGCAAGCTATCTGGAAGCAGAGGATGCCGTTCGCCGCACGCCCTTTGATGAGAACAACCACAAATTTCCAACATGCTTCGTGTGCGGGCCGGCGCGCGCTGCAGGCGACGGCCTGCGTATCTTTGCCGGTCCCTTGTCGACGCGTGCCGATCAGAAGAACGGAGCATTCGCGGCGTCCTGGGTTCCCGACGGAAATCTTGCCGGGAACGACGGCAGCCTCGCAGCCGAGTTCGTTTGGGCCGCTTTGGATTGCCCCACAGGATATGCAGTAACGCAGAACCTGGCATTGAACGCAGCCGAAATAATTCTGCTTGGGCGCATGTCTGCGCGGATCGATCAGCGTCCGAAGCCGGGAGATCGATGTATCGTTGTAGCATGGCCGACCGGGCGGGACGGCCGCAAGCTCTTCGCCGGCAGTGCGTTGCTGCGAACGGATGGAGAGGTCCTGGCAGTCGCCCAGGCAACCTGGCTCCTGGTCGATCGACACGGCCAGCCTGGTAAGAGGTAGAGCGGAAGCGCGACCGCTGCGCGTGGCCGCCAGCGGGTCCTGCTGGAATCACTGCCCCATCGTGGGGTCAACTGAACGTCAATTCACGGCGCGGGTCAGGACAGGAGTTCGATGGTTTTGGTTCTGCAAAACCCAGCGTAGTCCACCAGCGCGCGCCGCAGCTCGTCGACAATACTTTCCATCTCGCCGGCGTTGATGCCGGGTTTTCCGAGCACGCTCATCCCAAGCCCGTCATGGGCCTGTTGATAGATCGCCTTCAATTCAGCGATCTTCTCGGTCATCTTCTCCGTGAGCGCGGGCATGCTACCGGGATGGCCGACCAGTTCGCATCGATCGATGGTCTCCTGGTCGCCGGCACACATCAAGACATTCCAGTCATCGTAGCCGCACAGATCGAGCTGGCCATACAGAAACGCACCAAGCGGTCCGTCCCATATCTCGGGTGCGATGATCAGCATCGGACGAGCGTTGCAATGGCCGTATCGCGCCGCCCGCTCGCGGTTGAACGCGTCCGTCCGCTCCATCAATGCTTCCCGTGCGCGTGCGAACCGCGCGATATGTTCTTCCGCCGTGGTGACACGATTGCGCGGCGCGTCAGGGTCCATTCCCATCTGGCGTAGAAAATCGCCAGTCTTTGGATCGTCCCATAGCGCCTTTGGAAAGACCCGCGTAACGCCGTCGTCATCAGGCGTCGGCCTCATCGTCTTGAGGTCCTCAAGGCTGGGCTTCCTGCGTCCAAACATCTTGGGCTTCCCCTTTTCAGGTCAGGCGAACCTTACCAGGAAGCCCTTTAAATTCGTGCAAAGTACCCGCACGACTTGTGCCATCTCCATCAACGTTTTCTTCACGAAGGCGATCCGGCAAGCGACTAATAACACTACGGTTTTGCCGAGTGTGCCTAACATTTTGGGTGGACTCTGGACACCAAACCGGCGGTACAACAGATCATGCCCATCCGTCCGATCATCCGTTACCCCGACCCGCGGCTTGCGCTCCCGGCGCAACCCGTCACGGTGTTCGACGACGCGCTGCGCGACCTGGCGAAAGATCTGCTCGAGACGATGCACGCCGCGCCCGGTATCGGGATCACCGCGCCACATATCGGCGTCTCCTTAAGGGTCGTGGTGCTCGACCTCGACCCGGTCGATGGCGCGCGCACCTATGTCAATCCGGAGATCACCTGGGCATCACCGGAGATGATCATGCATCAGGAAGGCAGCGTCTCGATGCCCGGCGTCAATGACGACATCCAGCGCCATGCGCGTGTCCGGATCAGCTATCGCGACATCCACGGCAACATGCAGACCGAGGAATCGGAAGGCCTGCGCGCCGTCTGCCACCAGCATGAGATCGACCAGCTCAACGGCCTGTTCTGGATCAAGCGGCTGTCCCGGCTCAAGCGAGAGCGGCTGATCAAGAGATTTGAGAAAGTGTCGCGGGGGTGAGGTGAATGCGGGATCGAGGGACCAGCGACTCATTACCCAACCTGATGTTGGCTTCCTTCACTACCTTGCCCCAGCGCTCAATCTGGTCTTTGACGAAGGCGCGGAATTCTTCAGGTGTGTTCGGCCGGCTCTCGATGTTGAGCTGCTCGAATCGCTCTTTGACGTCAGGCGCGCGGATCGCTTCGTTGATCGCACCGTTGAGCGTGCGAACGATTGCCGGTGGCGTACCGCGCGGCACGAACACGCCGTTCCATTCATAGGCCTCGAAGCCGGGTAGTGTGTCCGACGCCGGCGGAACGTCAGGCAAGCTTTTCAGGCGCCCCTTCCCCGTATGGGCAATCGCCCTGACCTTGCCTCCCTGGATCAGGCCGACCACCGACGATCCGTTGGAAAAGAAAAACTTCACCTGCCCACCGATGACATCGTTAAGCGCCGGGCCGCCTCCGCGATACGGAATATGGTTCACGTTGGTCCCCGTCATGAAGCGGAACATTTCGAGGGAAAGATGTTGCAGCGTGCCGTTGCCGGAGGAAGCCATGTCGATACCGCCAGGAGCGGCTTTGGCATAGGCGATGACGTCCGCCATCGTGTTCACCGGCAACGATGGCGTCACGACCAGAATATTCGGCACCAGCGACACCAAAGCCACCATAAATTGTAGTAAAAAGGTAATAGAGCCGTTGATCGAATACGCGGTGCCGTCATGGAGGATGCGTATAGCCGTCGGGCGCTGCCTTCGCGACCACTGCTTCACCAATGGTGCCGCCGGCGCCGCCGCGATTTTCAATGACGAACTGCTGTCCTAAAATCGCGCCGGCCTTGGCATAGAGAATCCGCGCGGTGGTATCGGCGCCGCCGGCAGGTGGGTAAGGTACCATCACCTGCACTGGACGATTGGGCCACGCGGCTTGAGCGCTGACGCTACGGACGAACGGCGCGGCGGCCATTCCGGCCAATAGCGCGCGGCGCGAAACATGGCTCTTGGACATCGCTCGCCCCCGTAAACTTATTTGGCCCGTGGTGCGGGCTAGCAAACTATAGCCTGCCCTTATGAGCACAACTAGATGCCGGAGATCACATGGGCATCGCCAAAGATGATCACCTTTGATATCCGAGAGATCGGGACGCAATCACGAAGCGTGTTGGGCCGACTAGCCCTGATTTGCGGAATACGCTCATCGCCCACCGAACAGCACGGCTGAAACAAAATTATTGGCACTGTGGCCGATGATGCAGCTCCAGAGCGAACGCGAATAGTGAAATACTGCGCCAAGCACGAAGCTGAACGCAAACACATACAACGCTAATCGAAGTGCGAACAGGTTCAACATCAACCAACCCGGAAGATGCATGCCGACGAAGATCACCGACGTTAGTGCGTTGGCCAGCCAGAAATTCATCCGGGTACCAAGCTTCTGGAGAATGTATCCGCGAAATGGGATCTCCTCGTAGAATCCGACTCCAAACGAGGTACCGAGCACGCTCTGCCAGGTGAGACGGCGCGCCACCCCATGCGGCCAGCCGAACTGAAGCAAAGCTATGGCAAGCAACAGCGCGAACAGACAGATCCCGATCAGCACACCGCGTTTCCAGCGATCCACCAATCCCAGTGCGCGCAACGGCGCAACACGGTCGATAAACCACAGCATGAGGATGACGGGTCCCACCCAGACGGTCAGCCGAACCGCCATGTTCGCAACGGCATAGAGAAAACTGTCGTCGCCGAGGGCTTGAAGATGCCGATACACCAGCAGCACATAGGCGGTCCAGATCGACAGGAACAGGCCGAGATAGACGCCAAAACGGCGATCGGCCGGCGGCAGGTGTCCAACGCCAGGCATCGTCAGCAGGGCTCAAGACACGGGCTGCATTCGCAGCGATAAATCCGGGTGGCTCACTCCCACTCGATCGTCCCCGGCGGCTTCGACGTCACGTCATACACCACCCGGTTCACGCCCTTGACCTCGTTGATGATGCGCGTTGCGGTCTCGCCGAGGAATTTCATGTCGAAAGAATAGAAATCCGCCGTCATGCCGTCCGTGGATGTCACCGCGCGCAGGCCGACGACGTATTCGTACGTCCGGCCATCGCCCATCACGCCGACCGTCTTCACCGGCAGCAGCACCGCAAAAGCCTGCCAGATCTGGTCGTAAAGCCCGGCCTTGCGGATCTGGTCGATATAGACAGCATCGGCGTTGCGGAGGATGTCGAGCTTTTCACTTGTGATGTCGCCGGGGCAGCGGATCGCAAGGCCGGGACCGGGGAATGGATGCCGGCCGACGAAGATTTCGGGCAGGCCCAGCTCGCGGCCGAGCACGCGCACTTCGTCCTTGAAGAGTTCGCGCAAGGGCTCGACCAGCTTCATGTTCATGCGCGCCGGGAGGCCGCCGACATTGTGGTGCGACTTGATCGTCACGGAGGGGCCGCCGGTGAACGACACGCTCTCGATCACATCGGGATAGAGCGTGCCTTGCGCCAAGAAGTCCGCGCCGCCGAGCTTTTTGGCTTCCGCATCGAACACGTCGATGAACAGCCGCCCGATGGTCTTGCGCTTGATTTCGGGGTCGGTGACGCCGGCAAGCTCGCCGAGGAATTGCTTCGACGCATCAACATGCACCAGGGGGATGTTGTAGTGATGCCGGAACAGATCGACGACGGTTTTGGCTTCATCCAGCCGCAGCATGCCGTGATCGACGAACACGCAAGTGAGTTGGTCGCCGATCGCCTCGTGGATCAGCACCGCGGCCACGGCAGAGTCGACGCCGCCGGACAGGCCGCAGATCACCCTGCCCTTGCCGACCTGGGCGCGGATTTTCTCGATCGCCTCTTCGCGGAACGCGCGCATGGTCCAGTCGCCCGTGAGGCCTGCGACCTTGCGGACGAAATTGCGGATCAGTTTGGCGCCGTCGGGTGTGTGCACCACTTCGGGGTGGAACATCAGCCCGTAATATCTGCGCTTCTCGTCCTGGATGACAGCGAATGGCGCATTCGGCGAAACGCCGGCCACCGCAAAGCCCGGCGGCATTTTGGTGATGCGGTCGCCATGGCTCATCCACACCGGATGCTTTTCACCCATCGACCACGTTGAATCGAACAGCGAGCTTGCGGCCTTCACCTCGACATCGGCGCGGCCGAATTCGCGGTGATGCCCGCCTTCGACTTCGCCGCCGAGCTGGGCGGCCATGGTCATCTGGCCATAGCAGATGCCGAGCACGGGGACGCCGGAATCGAAGATTGCCTGCGGCGCGCGCGGCGAGCCCGCTTCGTGCACCGACTCCGGACCGCCGGAGAGGATCACGGCCTTGGGCTTCATCTCCTTGAAGGCTGCTTCGGCCTTCTGGAACGGAACGATTTCGGAATAGACGCCCTCCTCGCGCACCCGGCGCGCGATCAATTGCGTCACCTGACTGCCGAAATCGACAATCAGAATCTTGTCATGCGCCGAGGCCGTTGATGGCATCGACTCTCGGGCGGGCTGTGCTGCTGTCATGGGTAGGAATTACGCGACGGGGGCCGCCCTCGCAACCGCACAAACATGTGACCCACATTCTTCTGCGGGCATGGACAAATCCTAAATAGGTAAGTAATATTGACCTAATTTGCTCTAATGAAAGAAGCGGAGGAAACCATGGAAAGCAGGCATCACGCGGCAGCGGATTTGGCCACTCTCGGCCGGGAATGGATCGCAGCCTGGAATTCACACGATCTGGAACGCGTTCTTTCGCTCTATGCGGAGGACAGCGAAATGACATCGGACAAGATTCCGGTGTTCGGCTTCGACCCCTCCGGCACGCTGCGCGGCAAAGACAAGATTCGGGCTTACTGGGGCACGGCCTTGAAGCAGCTCCCCAATTTGCATTTCGATCTGATCGATACCTATGTAAGCCCCGACAGCATCGTCGTGTTCTATCAGAACGAGCGCGGCGCCAAGATTTGCGAATATCTGCGGCTTGATGCCGAGGGCAAGATCAAGCAAGGCTCGGCCAATCATCTGGCGCATTGAGGATGGTCTATGCCGTCATTGCGAGCGATAGCGAAGCAATCCATCGCGCGACAAAACGGAAGCATGGATTGCTTCGTCGCTTTGCTCCTCGCAATGACGGCTAGGAATGGCGTATTGGAACGCAGCCTCTCACCAGTAACCTACAGGGACTCCGCATGAAGATCCCCGCATTGCCCTTCACCGTCACGGACTGGAGCCAGGTCGCGGTTACGACGCATCCGGGCGAAACCGGTGAAGCGCTGTGGCGCACCCTTGATATTGGCGACCTGCGGGTCCGGATGGTCGAATATTCGCCGGGGTACCTCGCCGATCACTGGTGCGACCGCGGCCACGTGCTCTACGTGCTCGAGGGCGAACTCAATACCGAATTGCGCGACGGCCGGACCTTCAAATTGCTGCCGGGCACGAGTTATCAGGTGTCGGATTTCGGCGATGCCGCGCATCGGTCGTCGACGAAGACCGGGGCGAAGCTTTTTATCGTGGATTGAGGGCTGCTGTCGTCCGGGATCGTGCGAGCGCGAGCGAAGCGCTCCGTGCACATCGGCGAACAACGAGACGCACGGTGTGCATCGACGCTGAGCGCCTGGCCCTACCGGTACGCATCTCGCAATGACGGACGAGTTCACGCTTTCTTCAACACCGACACAAAGAACCCATCCGTCCCGGTGCGACGCGGCGTCATCAACCATCCCTCTGATGACTCCAGCGCGGCGGCCGCAAAGTCTTCCGCTTTGTCCCACAGCACGCTTGCGGTCTGTGACGGCGGCACCACCGAAAACTCCGGATGCCGGGCGACGAAGGCGCGGATCTGATCGCCGTTTTCCGGCGGCAATACCGAGCACGTGATATAGGCGATCCGGCCGCCCGGCTTGACCAAACCGGCAGCGCGATCAAGGACCTCGATCTGGTCTTTCAACCGTACTTCGAGCGCGCCCGGGCGCATCCGCCATTTGGCATCGGGGTTACGCCGCCACGTGCCGGTGCCCGTGCAGGGCGCATCGATCAGCACGAGATCGGCGGATGCCCTGATATCGCCAAGCGTATCGGCGTCGCCTTTCGGCGTGCGTACGTCGGCGTTGTGAATGCCGGCGCGCGACAGCCGCTCATGGATCGGCGCGAGCTGGCGCTTGTCGTGATCGGTGGCGATCAGGCGGCCCTTGCCCTGCATCATCGCCCCCAGCGCCAGCGTCTTGCCGCCGGCGCCGGCGCAGAGATCGATCACCTGCTCGCCGGGCTTTGCTGCCGACAGTAGCGCCGCGAGCTGCGAGCCCTCGTCCTGGACCTCGACCGCGCCCTTGATGAAATCCTCTTCGGCATGGATACCGGGATTGCGCGCGTCGGCGCCGAGTTCGATACGCAGGCCGATAGGCGACCACGGCGTGAGCTGCGCGCCGAGATGAGCGAGCGACGGCAAAACCTTCTCGCGCTTGGCTTTCAGCGTATTAACGCGCAGATCGAGCGGCGCGCGGCTCGCCATCGCGGTCGCCTCCGCCACGCGGTCATCGCCGAATATTTGCGCCAGATATGGATCGAGCCATTCCGGGTAATCGCCGGCGATATGCGCAGGTGCATTGTCGAGGGAACGCGAGGTGAGCGCCGCGCGCTCGGCATCATCAAGCGGTTCCGGCGCAAAGCGTCCGCCGTCACAGAGCGCGGCGATGGCCTCGGCATTCAAGCCACGCTCGAGCTTGAGCATGCCAAGCAGGCGCGCCCGCGGCGTATCGGCGTCCATCAGCCACGCACTCGAGGCGCGCCGCCGCAGGACGTCCCAGATCAGGCCGGAGATGGCAGCGCGGTCGCCGGAGCCGGCGTAGCGATGCGCGGTGCCCCACTCCTTCAGCGCCTTCGCCGCTGGAACGCGCTGTGTGTCGATGGTGTCGATCAGTTCGATGGCTGCGGACAGCCGTGCGGCGGGAGTCATTCAAGGCTTTCAGTTTGAGAGGCGTCGCGCGATTTCAGATGAGCAACAGTATCTTCAGCGCGAAGTAGATCCACATCGCCAGCAGCACCAGCACGCCGGAAAACCACACCAATCCGCGCTGCCGCACATTGTTCGAGGTGACGAAAATGCCGGCATGGAAGAAGCGCGTGACCACGAACACCCAGGACATCAGCACGATGAAGAGATCAGCGTGGCGCAGCGGCAATGCCAGGGCGATCAGAATGTAGAACAGGATGGGTATTTCGAACTGGTTGCTGAAGCAATTGCCGATCTGCGTGGTGTGGGTCGGCCAGTTGGGCTCGCGCAGCGCGATATCCTTCAGGCTAGTTTCCCGGCCCTGCACCGCCTGGCCGCGGGACTTGGCCATCCATATCAGGAGGAAGAAAGTGAGCCCGATCAGAACGAAGACCGGCAGCAAAACCATTTGAACCGACATGAGAATCTCCCCCAGAGGCTGAAGCGCACCTCTCCGCTATAGCGGCGGCACCGTCGCCTGACAAATCCACTTGAACCACATTCCGCGCCGGGGTGACCAACTATCGAGAATTCAAGTGGTTCTGGCCGCAAACCGGCGCTGGCAGACCTCCGCGAGACAGTACGATGAACATCACCTCCCCGATCCTGACCGGTGCCTTCAGCGCTGCCGAACTGCCCGGCGATTCCGTCACCTCGCTGCTCAAAATGGTGGGGGCTGGAACCGGCCTGTTCGACGACAGCGTCGATGGTGGCCTCGGCATGGTGATGTCCGCGCTCGCGGGCATCGCCGCGGCACTGGCGGTGGCGATGCTGCTGTCGATCTATTTTCGGAGCGGTTACCGCAGCCCGCGCGACATTGTGAAACATGGTCTAGCCGTCACGCTCGTCCTCGCGCTACTTGCCTTCGTTGCCTACGACATGCGGCATGCGGCGCTGGCCTATCTCGGGCTCAATCCGGGGAAGCCCGCGGTCGAGTTCGAAATCCAGCTGCCGAGAGGGGCGCTGATGGTGTCCGATACCCAGTCTTCGCGATCCGCTACCGCGTGCTCTGACGCCGCGATCGTGGCGCCCTGCCCGCTTCCATAAACAGACGCATTAGGACATGATGTTCCGGCATGAGCTGGAGCGTCTGCGCAGGGCGATTGAATCATGGCGATCTGGAAACTGTTCGAACGAGCGTTCGGGCCAAGCGACGAGACCTGGAAGCAGATCGAACAAACACCGATACCTATCGGCATAGGGCGCATTTGGCTGGCGGACAAAGACGGCAACGTCACCCGCGCCATGTCCTGGACCTGGCGCGTTCTGAAACGACGCGAGCCGGGTAAATATCGCCGGTGGATGACGCGGCTGCCCCGTGCAAAGGCACCTTCACCCGAAGCCCTCAAGCAACTAGCCGAGGATTAGGCACTGGCACGACTGCGGGCCGACATGGCCAAGAGCAGTACGTGGTCTGGTCCAGCTCCTGGAGGATGATACTTTGCGATTTCGCGATCAGGACATTGTTTTCGCAGGCGGCAGCAAGGGGCAGAACCTCGACATTCCCACCGCCAATCCCGTCAATTATTTTCACGTTGTCAGCAATTCGAGCGACCTGCCGAGATTGACGATCGACGGCAAGCTGTTCCTCCCTGCCGGAAATCATCGCAAGCGCGGCGATCGATGGCCGCTGGTGATGGTGGTACCGGGCAGCCTCGGCGTTGCACCTTCCCATCTTGCTCATGCCGAAGCGCTGGTCGAGGATGGTTTTGCAACCTTTGTGCTCGATAGTTTTGGCGCGCGCGATGTGACCTCGACGGTCGCCAACCAGACCCAGTTCTCGTTTGCCTCCAGCGCTTACGACGTGCTGGCCGCCTGGAAGGTGCTCGCAACACATCCGCAAATCGATGCTTCAAGGATCGGTGCGCAAGGACACAGCCGCGGCGGATCGGCCGTGCTGACCGCTGCAACGCGGCGCTTTGCCGATGCGGTCGTGGGAGACGGCGTTGGCCTCAACGCTGTTTTGGCGGCCTATCCCTGGAGCGGTCATCAATTCATGGACCCCCGCGTCGGTGATACCCAAATTCGCGTCGTCATGGGTGACGCGGACGAATGGTGTTCGCCGATGCAGGTGCAGGGCCATTGCCAGGCCATCCGCCTCAGCGGCGGCAAGATCGAGATGCGGCTGATCGCCGGCGCACAGCACAGCTTCGATCGTGGTACCGCTATCGTGAATGTGCCCGATGCTTCCGTCTCTCCCGCCGCGCCGACGGCCTATCTCGGCGACGATGGCGGCTTCATCCATCCGCTCACCGACATCTCCGACAGCAAGCTCAGCGATCGTGACCTGATGATCTACGCGCTGAAGGCCGGTTACGGCCGCAAGGGCGCAAGGATCGGTAGCCGCGATGGCGAGAGTGAGTTGTTCAAGGCTGACCTGCTGGCATTCTGGCGGCGTACGTTGGGCGCCATGTAGCCTATCACGATGCGACATTTCGTTTCGCGTCTTAAACATTGTTTGAAGCAAGATAACGCAGCCAACCGTGTTAAGTCGTCATCGTTCCGACTTCAGGGCCATGTAAGGGCAATGTATGATCGCAATGGAAGGATCATTGCATGCCCACATTTCGCCTGACGCAAATTTCCGACACCCACCTCGCCCGCCGCCTGAAAAAGCTCACCGATAATTTTCATCGCGTCAGCGAACATATCGACGCGACGCGGCCCGATCTCGTCATCAACAGCGGCGATCTCTCATTCGACGGTCCGACCAATCGCGACGATCTCGAATTCGCCAAAGAGCTGCACGACGCGCTTCCCGTTCCCTGCCGTCATTTGCCCGGCAATCACGACATCGGCGACAACCCGACCGCAGTTGGACCCGCCCCGACCCAGCCGGCGACGGAGAAGCACCGGCAGACCTACCTCGCGACCGTCGGCGAAGACCGCTGGCGTTTTGAGGAAGCCGGCTGGTGCTTTATCGGATTGAACTCGCTGATCATGAATACCGGGATTGAAAGCGAGGCCGAGCAATTCGACTGGCTCGCCTCACAACTAGCTAGCGTGAACGGCAAGCCGGTCGCGCTGTTCGTGCACAAGCCGCTCTTTCTGAATACGCCCGGCGATCCCGAACTCGAGGCCTCAGCGATCCGCTACGTCCCGCAGCCGGCTCGTCGGCGCCTCATCGAAATGTTCGGCGCGGTCGATCTGCGGCTGGTCGCGAGCGGCCACGTCCACCAGCGGCGCGATTTCACCTTTGGCCATATCCGCCACGTCTGGGCGCCGTCTGCCGGCTTCATCATTCCCGACAGGATGCAGGAAGTAATCGGCAGCAAGGAGTGCGGGCTGGTGGAATATCGCTTTGCATCCGACAGTTTTGAAGTCCGTTATGTCCGCGCACCAGGCCAGGTCGACGTCGGTCTGGATGAATTGCTCGGCAAGGCCGCGAAGGACTAGAAGCATTGAGAATGCCGGTTGCAACATCCCTGCGCAACAGCGACACCAATCCACGCCGTGTACCGACAAACCCGTCAGGCTTCACAAATCGATGACGACGTCACCAATCGGTTGGGAACAGCAAATGAGAAGGTTGCCGTCGGCGGGCTTGTCGAGTGGCTGTGGTTCATAGGCGACCGCCCCCGAAACCAGACCGCTCTCACAGTTGTGACAAACACCGGTCCGGCACGCCCAGCGGACCGGGACGTCGCACGCTTCGGCCAGCTCCAAAATGCTCTGATAGGCTGACGCCTTCCAGTGCACGGTAATGCCACTTCGCGCGAACGATACCAGCGGGCCGGTATTGGCGTCGTCGGCGGGCAGATGCGGAGCCCGTGTTGTTGCGCCGACGACACCGGGAGTCATCGACTCGCTGCCGTTGAAGATTTCGACATGAATCCGCTTCGGCGCCACGTCCAGAGCCGCGAGTGTTTCTTTCATGTCTGCCATGAAGCGGGTTGGCCCACAGAGATACACATCCGCCTCTTTGGGGATGCCGACCTCGTCGAAGATCGATTGCGAAAGGTGACCGGTAGCGTCGAAATCCTCACCCTTCTTGTCGTGCGAGGCCGGCCTGCTGTAGCAAACATAGCTGCGGCCCTGGGTGAGCGCGAGCATGAGGCGGCGAACTTCGGCGGCAAATGGATGATGCTCTCCGTCGCGAGCCGCGTGCAGCCACAAGACCGGCCGTGTCGAGCGGGCTGCCGCCAGCGCGTACAGCATCGCCAGAACCGGCGTCGTCCCGATTCCTGCGCTGAGCAACACCACAGGCCGCTCCCCAGATTGCAGAATGAAGCTTCCGCGCGGCGAGCTGACGTCGAGAACAGCGCCTAGACGGACATGCTCCCGCAGGTAGGTTCCAGCCGCGCCATCCGGTTCGATCTTCACGCTGATCCGATAGCGTTCGGTCGAGACAGGACCCGATAGGGAGTAGCTGCGAAAGAGCGGCGCGCCGCCGCCGGTCGGTCGAAGACGCAAGACCACGTACTGGCCGGGCAGAGCCGGTGGCAGCGGCTGACCGTCGGGATGCCGCATCGACAAAGAGAGGACGTCCGCGGACTCCTGATCGATTGCCGACACCGCGAGCGGCCAAAATCCCGGTGCAACCGGATGAGCGGCTGCTGCCGGCGCGAGCCCCGCATTGCCACTCCCCGAAGCCGTCGTCGGGCTCTTCAGTAACGTCTCAAACGACGAGCGCCATCCCGGCGAAAGCGCCTCGATCCGCAAGGCGCGCTCCAAGCGATCGCGCGCATGATCGGGCGAATAGAGAAGCGCGTTGATCTCTGCGACACTCATTCGCTCGTTCGCCTCTCCCACCTTCACGATTTCGTCGCCGGCGCCAACCTCGCCTTCCCTCAGGACACGAAAGTAGAACCCCGGCCGTCCGCTTGATGTCAGCAATGCCGGCATACGCGGCTCGTTCGTGCGAATGCCAACGCGATAGCAGGTAACGCGAGGCTGCGTCACCTCGAACAAGGCGCTGCCGATTTGATAACGGTCGCCGATGCAAACGGCATCGTCGGGCAATCCTTCGATCGTGAAGTTCTCGCCGAACTGTCCGTGGACGAAGTCGGTCCGCTTCAACTGCTCCTGCCAGTAGCGATACGATTCGATCTGGTAGACGAAGGCGGCCCGCTGCTCGCCGCCGTGGCCGCCGAGGTCGCCTTGACCGTCGCCGTCCAGATTCAACCGGCCGACCCGACAGCGGCCACGCACCGGATTTTTCCAGATCCCGGTGTGTACAGTGCGCCCCTTCCACTCGATGTCGCGCGGAAGTCCGACATTCACCGATAGTAGTCGAGCCATGCGCTCACTCATGGCCGCTTGCAGGGCGGACCACCTCGGCGACGTCGAGGTTGCGATCAGGGCCGTGCGCAACGACCGTCTGACCCGGCTCAAGATGGAGCTGGGTGCCATCGAGATCCACCGAGACGATATCCGGTTCGAACGACACCATGTTGGAGATGCGGGCGACCCCAGGATAAGCGTCAGGATAGAACCATGCCGCCAGACGTGCATCGCCGATGCTGTAATAGCTGCAGAGCCCTTTGTAGGGGCAGAAGGTCTGGAGTTTCACGGGAGTGAGCGCGGTCTCATCGATATCGGCGCGCGGAACGTACCAGCGCGGCGCGAAGCCGGACTCGTAGAGGACCAGCGGACGCTTGGTATCGGCAACGATCCGGTCACCATAGCGTACCACGAGGTTACGCGAAGCCTGGCGAATGTCGATGCGGTGGTAGCTGTCGGCGGCATGGCCCACAATTCGTTCGTCTTCCTCGTAGAAAGCATCCATCGCGCGCCAGGCGAACGCGACGCGTGCCTGCAGTTCGCTCGCGTGGGCGGGCAGGCCCGTGTGCTGCCACGCCCCTCGCGGCGCGACGTGCTGCTCGTCCGCCCGGACGCTGTACCAGGACGTAAGCCCGAGATCGGCGTGTTGGGTGGTATGCTCGGTGCGTTCCAAAGTTTGTGGAGAAACGTCACTCTCCGGAAAGTACGCTACCGGATAGCGGGCCGGTTCGAAGAGCAGGAGGACGTTCTCACTATCCGCAATCCAACGTTCCCCGAAGCGCACGCGCATGCGCCGGCGCAACGGTTCGACATACAACAGTCGCTTGGGCAGCGGTTCGGGTACAAGGAATCGGCCGATAGCTCCCGTCGAGAGCGGACCTTGTTGCCAGGACAGTCCCATTGCTGATCTCCCCCACAGGTTCGATGATTGAGGACGGCACGGCCCACCAGCTTACCCGGGAACGCGGACCCGGAGACAAGGTTCCAGCAGAAGATGGCAACCTTCGGTCCGGCTTTTCCTGCTGATATCGATTGTGTGGTATGAACATTGCCAAAAGCGCTCGCGACTACAACTCTCCGGGGTGAGTGTTGGCAAAACGATTGCAATTCGATCGCTATGTCCTTGACCTGGACCGTGGCTGCCTATTTCTCGACCGGAACGAGATTGCGCTGCGGCCAAAAACCTTTGCCGTCCTGCGATGTCTCGTCGAGAATTGCGGCCGTCTTGTTTCGAAAGAGGAGTTGTTTGCCGCAGTCTGGCCAAACCTCGCAGTAACCGACGATGTGCTGGTGCAGAGCATTGGCGAACTGCGAAAGGGCCTTGGAGAGGACGGCGCACATTTGATCAGGACTATTCCGCGCCGGGGCTATCGATTTGAAGCCGATGTGCTCGAAATTGAACCGGATGTTCAACCCGGGACCGCAGCCACGCCACCTTCGGCTGCTGAAAACGAGTTGGTGTCCATCGAGGGGCCGGCGGCCAACGCGCGGCCGCCGAATACCCCGTTTCCGACTGCGTCTCGACGTCTGTGGACCGGAGTGGTTGCCGCGTTGATCCTTGCTATCGCGCTTGGCGCGGGACTGTTGTGGAGTGTTTTTGGGAACAAGACCGTCGACAACCCTGCGAAACCCGCGATAGCCGTTCTGCCGCTGGTAAACCAAAATGACGATTCGGCTCGCGAGTATTTCGCCGACGGATTGACACAAGACATCATCAATGCGCTCGGCCGGTTCTCGGAACTGACAGTCATGTCTTGGAATGCAGTCCTCCCGTACAAGGGCAAGCCGGTTCAGCCCTCAGAAATCGCACGCGGTCTTGGAGTTCGCTATCAAGTCGAGGGCAACGTCCGTCAAGCCGGCGACCGCGTGCGCGTGAACGCGCAGCTTGTCGATACCGGCGGCAAGGTGCTGTGGTCTGCCAGCTTCGACGAGGCGCTTGCGGATCTCTTTGCCTTGCAGGACAAGATCACAAGCCAGATCGCCGGAGCTCTGGCTATCCACGTTTCTCAGGCTGAACGATACAGGGCATTTGCGAAGCCGACGGAAAGTCTCGAAGCCTACGAATACGTGCTACGCGCCAGAGCTGCGCTGTTACGCCCAACGCGCGCAAATACCGTGGAGGCGCGCGCCTTGCTCCGGCGCGCGATCGAGCTCGATCAGAACTACGCAACGGCTTACGCGGCGCTCGCCGAGACCTATCACATCGGAGTAACCATGGGCTGGGCAGAATCGCCGGCCGATTTCCTGGCCCGCGCGCAAGAAATGGCCGACAAGGCGTTGAGCCTCGACGAGTCCGACGTGCGCGCGCACGTAATCCGCGGCCGCATTTACATATACGATCATCAGTACGAACGGGCTCGAACGGAGATCGACCGTGCGATCGCGATCAATCCGAACGACGCCAACGGTCTCGCCGGGCGCGGCAATATCCTGATGTGGTCGGGACAGACGGATGCCGCCATTGAGAATTTGGAGCTGGCGCAGCGCATCGATCCCGAACTCAATCCGATCGATCGCTTTTCACTCAGCCTGGCCTACTACCTGAAGGGACGCTACGACGGGGCGATCGAACAAGGCGAACTCAATCTCCGTAAAACCTCCGGCGCGAACTTCAGCCGCATCGTGCTGGCGGCAGCCTATGCGCAGCAGGGCCGAACTGACGATACGGCGCGGATCGTGACGACGATACACCGCCTCGATCCGACCTTCGATGTGAGGGAATTCGGGACCAAGTTTCTGAACTCGGTCGATCTCGACCTTCTGCGCGAAGGTCTGTCCAAGGCCGGTCTATGGACGGACGAGGCCGGCCGCGTCGTCAAGCACTAGTCCTTCGGAAGAATGGGCCGGTGCTCGTTCGCCTTGGTGATGTTTGCAGCAAGGTCCTTCTGGAACAGGACGGGTCCACCGGGCGCTGCTTTGCCGAAAACGTAGAGTTTGCCGTCACTGATCAGCCAGTTTTCCGGGTTCGCTACCACGACCTGGTTCAACGCTAACGCCATGGCACAGAAATTTCCGAACTGCGGGGCGTAACGGACGGGATCGGCCTTGAAAAGATCGCGATGCTCCGCGCTCGCGAACCGATAGCGGTGCTCATCCCATTGATATTCGAAGTCCGGCAGTCCGTGTGTGGGTTTTCCATCCGTGAAGTAAGCAACGGGGTCGTAACCCTGGATCGCCAGCGGCACGTCCGCCGCGGCTTTCGCTACCGAGGTCACAAGCGGCATGGCTGCGGCAAGCAGGGTGAAGCAAATGGCATTGCGCCGGGACAAGGTAAGCATAGCGTATTCCCCTTTTTTGGAACGTAGGGCCTGCGAGGCCTCAAGCGTGAACTTCATCAACCCGTCCAGCTAACCGCAGTCGATAGGGTGTCGTAACGAAGGAAGCCGCAAGCCGAGCCGAAAAATCTCCGAAACTTTCCGGCCTACGCGAATAGCCCCTTCCTCGTGACGAGGGGCAGGCCGGGCCGGTCATGGCCCGAAAATCTAATCATAACCGGCTAGTCCCCTCAAATCTCGGTCATTTTTCGTCGTTTGCTGCGACCTCTTTCGTTACTGCGCCCGTCCGACACGCCTAGCTGGTGCGGGGTCGGCCGGTGCCGACCTGCTGGCCAACTGGTGGAGAAGGATGATGAAGTCGCGAATGCTTCATGCCTGGCGTGAAACCGCCTTAACGCTTTCCTTGACGCTTTCTTTGGCGCTTTCGTTATGCGCGACGGCATCGTTGTCGCCGCAACCGGCAACGGCACAAGTGCAATATGTCGTCAAACCGATCGCCCAGAAGAAGGTCAAACAGCTTCCTTCGGGTCCACTATACTGGAGGGTGGAAACTTTCCCTACGCTTGCGGATGCCCAGGCCGCCGTTGGGCCCGACGGGTGGAACCCGGCGTCAGTACAATATGAGATTACGACGTCGTTGATTGCCGAGGTATCCGGCAAGGTCTTTGTATTCACCTTGGGGGCCAAGGGCGCCTCGACGCCCGGCGGGACCAAGGTCGCCGAGATCGGACCCGTTCCAGCGATTACCGCAAGTGAGTATCTGCTGCGCGTCAACCACGGCACGGGACCGCAAGGCGCCGAAACGCCAGTGCATACGCATCCCGGCTCCGAGGCCTTCTACGTCGTCGCCGGCCGGCTGGGCCAAAGGACTCCGCACGGCGTGTCCTATGTCGAGGCTGGGGGCACCATGAACGGCCACGAAGCGAACATGCCGATGCAGGTCTTCAATGGCGGCACGACCGATTTGAGCGCGCTCATCATGTTCGTGGTGGACGCCGCCAAACCGTTCTCCGAGCCGGCCAAGCTGGACTGAGATTGGGTCGCTCGCGATCTATCCGATCAGGAGCGGCCAGCTCACGCTTTGTCCGGTCCGACCCGCACCAGTTGCTTGCCGAAATTGGCGCCCTTGAGAAGTCCCATGAAAGCCGCGGGCGCACTATCGAGCCCTTCGGTCACGAACTCCTTGTGCTTGACCTTGCCCTCGCGCACCCACCCTGACATGTCGCGCAGGAAGTCACCGTGACGGGCGGCGAAATCGCTGACGATGAAGCCGCGGATGGTGAGGCGCTTGGTCAGCACGTTGCGCATCATCGCGCCCGCCCATTTCGGCGCCGTCGCCTCGGTGTCGTTGTAATGTGCGATCAGGCCGCAGACCGGAATGCGCGCGAAGGCGTTGAGCAGCGGGAATACCGCCTCGAACACCGCGCCGCCGACGTTTTCGAAATAGACGTCGATCCCTTTCGGGCAGGCTTCCTTCAGCTTGGCCGCGAGGTTAGGGTCGCGGTGATCGATGCAATCGTCAAAGCCGAGCTCTTTCTTGACGTAGTCGCATTTGTCCTTGCCGCCGGCGATGCCGACCGCGCGTGCGCCCTTGATCCGCGCGATCTGGCCGACTGCCGAACCAACCGCGCCGGAAGCCGCGGCGACGACGACGGTTTCGCCGGCCTGCGGCTTGCCGATATCGAGCAATCCTGTGTAGGCGGTCATGCCGGGCATGCCGAGCACACCGACCGCAGTCGAGATCGGTGCGATCTTGGGATCTATCTTCGCGAGGCCCTTACCGTCCGAGATCGCATGGGTCTGCCAGCCGGCGCGCGACAGCACGATATCGCCTTTGGCAAAACCGGGATTATCCGAAGCGATCACTTCGCTGACCGTGCCGCCTTCCATCACGCCGCCGATCGGGACCGGCTGCGCATAGGACGGACCGTCGCTCATGCGCCCGCGCATATAAGGATCGAGCGACAACCAGATCGTGCGCAGCAGCACCTGGCCCGGACCGGGCGTCGGGACTGGGCAATCTTCAAATCGGAAATCGGAAGGTTTGGGTTCACCGACCGGGCGAGAGGCGAGAACGATGCGTTTGCCCTGAGACATGATGGTTTCCTCCGGATGTTATTGTTCTTCGTCATTGCGAGCGTAGCGACTTGTCCGCCGAAGCTCAACGAGCGAAGGCGGAAGCAATCCATACCTCCGCAAGCGGCGAAATGGATTGCTTCGTCGCTGGCGCTCATCGCAATGACGGTCTTAACTGACGCGCGCGCTTACACCCCACCCGGATAATTCGGGCTTTCACGCGTGATAGTCACGTCGTGGACGTGGCTTTCGCGCAAACCCGCGCCGGTGATGCGCACGAACTGGGCCTTCTCGTGAAATTCGGCGAGGTTGCGCGCGCCGACATATCCCATCGCGGCGCGCAGGCCGCCGGCGAGCTGGTGCATGACGTTGCCGACCGGGCCTTTATACGGCACCTGGCCCTCGATGCCCTCGGGCACCAGTTTCAGCGTATCCTTGATGTCCTGCTGGAAGTATCGATCGGCCGAGCCGCGGGCCATCGCGCCGACCGAACCCATGCCGCGATAGGCCTTGTAGGAACGGCCCTGCCAAAGAAACACTTCGCCCGGCGTCTCATCGGTGCCGGCGAGCAGCGAGCCGACCATGGCGATGTCGGCGCCGGCGGCGAGCGCCTTCGCCAGATCGCCGGAATATTTGATGCCGCCATCGGCGATCACGGGAATGTCGACCTTCTTCGCCGCTTCGACCGCATCCATGATGGCCGTGAGTTGCGGAACGCCGACACCCGCAACGATGCGCGTAGTACAGATCGAACCCGGTCCGATGCCGACCTTGATCGCATCCGCCCCCGCGTCGATCAGCGCCTGCGCGCCTTCTTTCGTAGCGATATTGCCGGCGATCACCTGCACCGCGTTGGAGAGCCGCTTGATGCGGTTGACCGCTTCCAGCACGTGCGAGGAATGCCCATGGGACGTGTCCACGACGACCAGATCGACGCCGGCATCGATCAGCCGCTCGGTACGCTCAAAGCCGCCATTGCCAACCGTCGTCGCCGCGGCGACGCGCAAGCGGCCCTGCGCATCCTTGCACGCCAACGGATGCGCAACCGCCTTCTCCATGTCCTTGACGGTGATCAGTCCGACGCAGCGATATTGATCGTCAACGACGAGCAGCTTTTCGATGCGGTGCTGGTGCAGCATCCGCTTTGCCTCGTCCTGGCTGACGCCCTCGCGCACCGTGACGAGGTTCTCATGCGTCATCAGCTCCGATATTTTCTGTTTGGGATCGGTCGCAAACCGCACGTCGCGGTTGGTAAGAATGCCGACCAGTTTTCCCGGCACACCCTTGGAAGCGCCGGTCACCACCGGAATGCCGGAAAATCCATGGTCGTTCATCAGCGCCGTCGCATCCGACAGCATCGCGTCGGGACCGATGGTCAACGGATTGACCACCATTCCGGATTCATACTTCTTGACCTGCCGCACCTGAGCAGCCTGGCCTTCGGCATCGAAATTGCGGTGAATGACGCCGACGCCGCCGGCCTGCGCCATGGCGATCGCCATGCCGGCTTCCGTCACCGTATCCATGGCCGACGCGATAATCGGGATATTGAGCGGAATGGCGCGGGTGACGCGGGAGCGGATGTCGACTTGACCTGGCAGAACGTCCGAGGGACCCGGTTTCAGAAGCACGTCGTCGAACGTGTAGGCTTCGCGGATATCCTGAAGTCCCTGCGCCATTTGCCAACTCCTTTCGGCGGCCGTCCGCCGCGACATTATTTGGGATGAACGCCGCCGTCGGCGATGCTACCGGCATCGTCGTCGAATCGGAGCCCATCGATGGGGTTGACGGCGGTCGATAGCATGGCCGGACGCCGAATCAAAGCGTTTGACTGCCATGCACAGGCTTTTTACGAAAAGCCCCAGTTCAGAGCCTGCCAGAGCAGGCTCTAGTCTTTTGTTTTGACGCGTTTTCTTCACGCGAACCGGGAAGCCACTTCGCTCGAAAACGCTATGAAAGACCCTACCGCTGATACCCCACCGGCGGCCCGTGCTGGCGGATCGCCGCCACCACCTCCCGGTGCCGGCGGTCCTCCCGCTTCATGTAGACCGCCAGGATCGCATGCGCCGAGGGCACCAGCAGCAGGACGTGGAAAATCAGCCCGAAAATCAGGCAAAATACGATCAGGACCAGATTGAAGATCGCCGAAAACGGCTGCCCGTTGAAGAGCAGGCCGAGCGGCGGCAGCAAAGCGGCCAACACGTAAATCATCGTCGGTTCTCCGGCGCCTGGCGTGCATACCAGCGTCACGCTGGATTTAGGTGGTTTGGCCGGTTCTGCAATGGCTTGTGTGACAAGGGGATGATACAGCCCCCCTCGCCTGCATTCCCTGTCCCGCGCCCCGATTTCGATGAACAAACAGCGCCTGATCCCGCTCATCGTTGCCACCGCCTTGTTCATGGAGAACATGGATGCGACGGTCATTTCGACCTCGCTGCCGGCGATCGCGGCCGATATCGGCACCAGCCCGCTGACACTGAAATTAGCGATCACGTCCTATCTGTTGTCGCTGGCGGTGTTCATACCGGCGAGCGGCTGGACCGCGGACCGTTTTGGCGCGCGCATGGTGTTCGCGATCGCGGTCGGCGTGTTCATGATCGGATCGATCGGCTGTGCGCTGTCTACCAACATCACCCATTTCGTGATCGCACGCATCCTGCAAGGCATGGGCGGAGCAATGATGACCCCGGTCGGGCGGCTGGTGTTGCTGCGGTCGATCGACAAGAGCGCGCTCGTCAACGCCATGACGTGGGTGACGGTACCGGCGCTGATCGGACCGGTGATCGGTCCGCCCCTTGGCGGTTTCATCACCACCTACTTCTCCTGGCACTGGATTTTTCTGATCAACATCCCGATCGGGTTGCTCGGCATCTTCATGGCGCTGAAATACATCGACCCGATCAAGAGCGAAGACCCCGAGCGCTTCGACCTCTATGGGCTGGTGCTGGCCGGCATCGGGCTTGCCGGCATCGCGTTCGGCCTCTCGGTCGCGGGACTCAATCTGCTGCCGTGGCCGATCATTGCAGCCCTGGTCGCGATTGGCTCGATCTCGATGACACTCTACGTCATGCACGCCAAGCGGACGGGATCGCCGGTGCTGGATTTTTCGCTGCTGCGGTTGTCGACGATGCGCGCCGCGATTATCGGCGGCTTCCTGTTCCGTCTGGGCATCGGCGCACTGCCGTTCCTGCTGCCGCTATTGATGCAGGTCGGTTTCGGCCTGTCGCCGTTCCAGTCGGGCCTGGTCACGTTCTCGTCCGCCGTCGGCGCCATGGGTATGAAGACGCTGGCCGCCCGCATCATCCGCACCTTCGGGTTCCGCAACATGATGACGGTCAACGCCGTCGTCAGTGCGGTCTTCCTCGCGGCTTGCGCCCTGTTCACGGTGACGACGCCGCTGATGCTGATCTTCATCATCCTCGTGGTCGGCGGCTTCTTCCGCTCGCTGCAGTTCACCGCGATCAATACGGTGGCCTATGCCGAAGTCGAACCGGCACAGATGAGCCGCGCCACCACGCTCGTCAGCGTCAACCAGCAACTGGCGATCTCAACCGGTGTCGCCGTCGGCGCGTTCTCGGTGGAGAGCACCCTGGCGCTGCGCCACGCGAGCGAATTGACCGCGGATGTGTTCGCGCCGGCTTTCATCGTGGTTTCGATCATCTCGGCGGTGTCGGCGTATTTCTTCTGGCAGATGCCAGACGACGCCGGCCACGAGATATCCGGGCGCAAAGCGGTCGCCATCTCCAGCCGCAAGGGCGCGGCCAAGGAAGCGGCAAAAGCGGCGAGCGAAACAACGGAAGACGCGCGCGATCAGCGGCTTGGTTAGGTCAAAACCTGCTGACATATCCTCCGGTACGGGTTAGACGGTTGAAGCGGTCACGCTGTCGTGACGGCTCTCTTCCTTTATCGGAGAGAGTAAGCCCTCGGTGACGACGGCTGCCAGCGTGACCGCACCTCTATCGTCTATCGCCGTGGGTTCCCTACTCCGCCTTCGGCCCGCCCCTAAATCCCATCGCCAGCACGTAACGCTCGGAGGAGTCCTGTCGGCTCGAGGCGGGCTTCACGTGCCGCACCGTCGCAAAATCGCGCTTCAATTGCGCCAGCAGTTCGCCCTCGGCGCCGCTCTGGAACACCTTTGCCAGAAACGTTCCGCCGGGATTGAGCACATCACAGGCAAAAGCCGCCGCACTCTCGACGAGACCGATGATGCGGAGCTGGTCGGTCTTGCGATGGCCCGTCGTGTTGGCAGCCATGTCTGACATCACGACGTCGGCGCGGCCGCCCATCATCGCGAGCAGTTTTTCCGGCGCATCGTTGGCCAGAAAATCGAGCTGCGCGAAGGCGACGCCTGCAATTTCAGGCATCTCCAGCAGATCGATCGCGACCACCTTGCCCTTGCCGTTGGTGGCGCCGATGCGCTTGGCCGCGATCTGGCTCCAGCCTCCGGGGGCAGCGCCGAGGTCGACCACCGCCTGGCCCGATTTGAGGAAGCGATATTTATCGTCGATCTCGATCAGCTTGTAGGCCGCGCGCGAGCGATAGCCGTCCTTTTTGGCCTGCGCCACATAGGGATCGTTGAGTTGCCGCTCGAGCCAGAGCTTTGACGACAGCTTGCGCTTGCCACCGCTTTTGACCGTGACGTGCAACCGGCCGGTGGTGTCTTTCGCCATATCGGTGCTTGCCTTGAAAATGTCAGACGCGATCTAGCACATCAGGCCGCGCATTAGCACGGCCGGAGCGCGCCGTCTTCGCGCATCATCTCGACCAGCATGCCCTCGCGCAGGCCGCGGTCGGCGACGCGCAGCCGCGGCAGCGGGAACGCGTCGCGGATTGCATCGAGGATGGCGCAGCCCGCCAGCACCAGATCGGCGCGTTCGACGCTGATGCAATTATTGCTGGCGCGCTCCTGATAGCTCATGGCGAGCAGTCGCTGGATCACCGCAGTGACGTCCGAATTGTTCATCCAGATGCCGTCGATCCGGCGGCGATCGTAGCGCGTGAGATTGAGGAACACGCCGGCCAGCGTGGTCACCGTGCCCGAGGTGCCCAACATATGCATGTCCCGCAGGTCCTTGCCCTGCTCGTCCGCGAACGGCGCGATATGTTGCGCGACTTCTTCCACCATCCGCGCATAGGATTCAGGGGTCACATCCTTGCCGCCGAAATGCTCCGCCAGGGTGACGACACCGAGCGGGATCGACATCCACGCCTTGATCCGCGGCACCGAATTGGGATCGTCCGGATCGCGCTCGATCCTGACCAGTTCGGTCGAGCCGCCGCCGATATCGAACAGGATGGCGCCACGGCCCCGGGGGTCGAGCAGCGGCGAGCACCCGATCACCGCGAGCGTTGCCTCGGTTTCGCGGTCGATGACTTCGAGCCGGATGCCGGTCTCGGTGGCGACGCGCTGGCGGAATTGATCGGCATTGGCGGCTGCACGGCAGGCTTCGGTGGCGATCAGCCGCAGCCGGCGGGCCTTGCGATAGCGGATTTTGTCGCTGCAAATGCTGAGCGCGGCGATGGCGCGGTCGATCGCCGCTTCGCTGATGGAACCGGTGACCGAGATACCCTCGCCCAGCCGGATAATCCGCGAGAACGAATTGACCACACGAAAGCCGTCCCCCGAGGGACAGGCGATCAAGAGCCGGCAATTATTGGTGCCAAGGTCAAGCGCGGCGTAGACGCCGCCCTCGACACCCGCCGCAACCAACCCTGACGGACTTCCGCGGGCCGAGTGGCCATCGCGGAACCGCGTATCCTCGCTCATCAAAACTGTCTTTCCGCAGGCCCAAGCCGGCCGCCGAAGAAATTTGCGTTCACGGAAACTTTAGCAGCGCCAAGGGGCTACGCAACAACCCATCACATAGGACTATGCCCAATCAGGCGTTGTCGTGCGGGGATCGGCGCGTTATCTGAGTGGCAGCCCGCATAACCTGCAAAAATCAGGGCATTTCAGGTAAATTCACATGCAAGATCATACGCCTCCGGCTTCTCTCGAAAACGCTATCGCACTGCAAAAATACGGTGTCGGGCAGCCGGTCCGCCGCAAGGAAGACGACACGCTGGTCCGCGGCAAGGGCAAATACACCGACGATTTTTCGCTTCCCGGCCAGGCCTATTGCTGGATGGTGCGTTCCCCCCATGCCCACGGCATTATCAAGGGTATCGACACCGTTGCCGCCAAGGCGATGCCCGGCGTGCTCGGCATCTGGACCGGCAAAGATCTTGCGACCGCCGGTTACAACCCCTTCACCTGCGGCCTGCCGCTCAAAAGCCGTGACGGCTCGCCGCTGCTGCAAACCAACCGCCATGCGCTGACGAGCGACAAGGTGCGTTTCGTCGGCGACCCCGTGGCCTTCGTGGTCGCGGAAACGCTGGCGCAGGCACGCGACGCCGCGGAAGCGGTCGAACTCGACATCGAGCCTCTCCCCGCCGTGACCAACGCCGCCGATGCCGCCAAGCCGGGCGCGCCGCAGCTTTACGATCACATCCCCAACAATGTCGCGCTCGACTATCACTATGGCGACACCGCCAAGATCGACGCTGCGTTTGCCAGCGCCGCGCATGTGACGAAACTCGATATCGTCAACACCCGCGTTGCCGTGGTGTCGATGGAGCCGCGCGTGGCGCTGGCGTCCTACGACAAGGCCAGCGAACGTTTCACGCTGCAGGTTCCGACCCAGGGCGTTTCCGGCAACAAGGTGACGTTTGCCAAGATCCTCAACGTGCCGAACGACAAGGTTCGCATCCTGACCGCCAATGTCGGCGGCTCCTTCGGCATGAAGAACCTGAACTACCCCGAATATACCTGCATCGCGCATGCCGCGCGGGCGCTGGGACGTCCGGTAAAGTGGACCGACGAGCGCTCGACTAGTTTTCTCACCGACAGCCAGGGCCGCGCGCAGCTGATCCATGCCGAGCTCGCGCTCGATGCCGAAGGCAAATTCCTCGCGGTGCGTCTCGAAGGCTACGGCAATCTCGGCGCCTATATCACCGGCGTCGCGCCGGGACCATTGTCGCTCAATACCGGCAAGAACCTCGCCAGCGTCTACCGCACGCCGCTGCTCGGCGTCGACATCAAGACAGTGTTGACCAACACTACGCTGATGGGCGCCTATCGCGGCGCCGGCCGCCCTGAGGCCAATTACTACATGGAGCGGCTGATCGATCGCGCGGCCGACGAGATGGGCATCAACCGCCTGACGCTGCGCAAACGCAATTTCATCAAGCCCGCGCAACTGCCGTTCGCCGCTGCCAGCGGCGTCACCTATGACAGCGGCGATTTCCAGGGCGTCTTCAACAAGGCGCTGGAAATCTCCGATCACGCCAATTTTGCCCGACGCAAGAAGGAAAGCAAAAAGAACGGCAAGCTGCGCGGCATCGCCGTCGGCTCCTATCTCGAAGTGACCGCGCCGCCGAGCGGCGAACTCGGCAAGATCACGTTCCAGCCGGACGGATCGGTCAAGCTCACGACCGGCACGCTCGATTACGGCCAGGGCCACGCCACGCCGTTCGCACAGGTGCTTTCCGCGCAGCTCGGCGTGCCCTTCGAGAAAATCACGCTGGAGCAGAACGACAGCGATCTCGTCCGCTTCGGCAACGGCACCGGCGGTTCGCGCTCAATCACCGCGACCGGCCAGGCGATCGTCGAGTCTTCCGCGCTGGTGGTCGCCAAAGGCAGGCAGGCGGCAGCGCATCTGCTGGAAGCATCCGAAGGCGACATCGAATTCGCCAATGGCCGCTTCACCATCGCCGGCACCGACCGCTCGATCGGCATCATGGAACTGGCGCAACGCCTTCGCGAAGGCAAGGTGCCCGAGGGCGTACCTGATACGCTCGACGTCGACCACGCCACCAAGGATACGCCATCGACCTTCCCCAATGGCTGCCACGTCGCGGAAGTCGAGATCGATCCCGATACTGGCGTGACGCAGATAGTGCGTTACTTCGCGGTCAACGATTTCGGCACCGTCGTCAATCCAATGATCGTCGCCGGCCAGTTGCACGGCGGCGTGGCGCAAGGCATCGGCCAGGCGCTGATGGAGGAAGTGAACTACGATTCCAGCGGCCAGCCGATCACCGGCTCGTTCATGGACTACGCGATGCCGCGCGCGGGGGACATTCCGCTAATGGAAGTCGGCGACCACCCCTCGCCCGCCAAATCCAACGCGCTTGGCACCAAGGGCTGTGGCGAGGCCGGTTGCGCCGGCAGCCTCGTCTGCATTGTCAATGCGGTGATCGATGCGCTGTCCGATTACGGCATCACAGAGATCGACATGCCGCTGACGCCGGAAAAGGTCTGGCGTGCGATCGAGGATGCCAAGGCGAAGCAGGCGGCTTAGACGTAGCGCTCACAATCACGCACATGACCGTCATCGTCCGGCTCGACCGGACGATCAGTATCCAGAGACGTCAGTGATAGAGCCGTGAGGCCGCGGTGTACCGGATTCCCCGCTTTCGCGGGGAATGACAGTGAGAGCGCCGCGACGTGTTGCCCTACGCCGCCGCCTGCTCGCGCGGCTGGTAGATCGCGATGTGGTGGCAATGGGCCAGCGGCGTCTTGCCGTTGGCGACCACCAGCGCGTCGAGTTCGACGAAGCGGTGGCCCTTCTTGTCGTAATTGCCAGTCACCTTGGCACGCGCCGTGAGCACATCGCCGGTCTTGGCCGCTGAAAGAAGCTGCATCCGGCTGCCGACGTGAATCCACGGACCCAAGATGGCGTTGTCGACCAGCACCTTGTTCATCACCCGCTGCAGCAGGCCGGGATGGCCGAGGCCATCCTGTGCGTAGATCGGATCGCTCTCGCGAATATCAGCCAGATATTCGCGTGCCGCATCGCCAGCCCAATCACGGGGGACCGTACCGAGCCATTTATCGACTTCATAAGACGCGGCATTGACCGGCTTGCGTTCCGTCACGGCCGCGACCTCTTTGTATTCGGCCATGGAGATCGCGGGCGCAGTTTCGGGCAACGACGCGCTACCGGTGGCGCAGAGCTGGCCGCGGCTCTGGACTTCGATCGCCAGCGCGCCGTTGCTCTCCGCTCCGGCCAACTCAGCGACCTCGCCGTCATAGACCGGTTTGACAAAACGCGCCTCGATCACGCCGCGCTCGAGAAAGGCACGGCCCCATTTCGCGACCGGCAGATGCATCATATAGGCCATCACGTCGACGCCGGGGACCAGGCCGCCGCTAAAGCCGAAGCGGCGCGCCACGGTGTCGTCGTGGATCTTGTTCTCGGACTGTTTTGACGTGTTGTAGGCCGTCACGCGGTAGGCCTGGAGCCGGCTGGTCATATGCCCGGTTTCCTCTGATTTTGTTGTTGTTTCTGCCCGTCATCGTACGCAAAGAATGGGCTGTGGCAAGCATGTTCCGATCAGCTGTTTTCCTCGCATTTTGGTCTTCGATGGGGTACCACGCGCGGGCGAGGACGCTCCTCGAATCCAACGCATGTGCCTGACTTGAACACTACCCGCATCTATGTCGACGCCGACGCCTGCCCGGTCAAGGACGAGATCTATCGCGTCGCGATCCGGCATGGCCTGCCCGTCAGCGTGGTCGCGGGGAATTTCATTCGCGTGCCGCAGGATCCGCTGATCGAGCGCATCGCCGCGGGTTCCGGAATGGATGCCGCCGACGACTGGATCGCGGAACGCGCGACCAAGGGCGACATCGTCATCACCTCGGATATTCCGCTCGCCAGCCGCTGCGTGAAGGCGGGCGCCGAGGTGATCGCGCCGAACGGAAAACCATTCACGGAAGCCTCGATCGGCATGACGCTGGCGGTACGCAATCTGATGACCGATCTGCGCTCGTCGGGCGAAGTGACCGGCGGTCCAAAATCCTATTCTCCGCGCGACCGCTCGGCATTTCTTTCCGCGCTCGACCAAACTATCCGACGCATCCAGCGCCAGCGGGCGCAGCAGCCCGCATCCAATCAGAGTTAAGCAAAGCCATGGCGCCGCCGCTGATCCAGTTGAAAGACATCGCGCTGACGTTCGGCGGCACGCCGCTTTTGTCCGGCGTCGAATTGTCGGTGTCGTCAGGCGAGCGCGTCTGTCTGATCGGCCGCAACGGCTCGGGCAAATCGACGCTGCTCAAGATCGCGGCCGGCATCGTCGAACCCGACAGCGGCAGCCGCTTTGTGCAGCCCGGCGCCACTATCCGCTATCTGCCGCAGGAACCGGATTTTGGGGATCACAAGACGACGCTGGCCTATGTCGAGTCCGGCCTCGGCCCCGGCGACGATCATTATCAGGCGCGCTATCTTGTGGAGCAGCTTGGTCTGCACGGCGATGAGGACCCCGCGCATGTCTCCGGCGGCGAAGCCCGCCGCGCGGCGCTGGCACGGGTGCTGGCGCCCTCTCCCGATATTCTGCTCTTGGACGAGCCGACCAACCATCTCGACCTCCCGACCATCGAATGGCTGGAAGGAGAACTCGAAAGCCGCCGTTGCGCGCTGGTCATCATCAGCCACGACCGGCGATTCCTTTCGAACCTCTCGCGCAGCACGGCATGGCTGGATCGCGGCCAGATCAAGCAGATCGACCGCGGCTTCAGCGCTTTCGAGAGTTGGCGCGACGAGGTGCTGGCCGAGGAAGAACGCGACCAGCACAAGCTCGACCGCAAGATCGTCAACGAAGAACACTGGCTGCGTTACGGCGTCTCCGGCCGCCGCAAGCGCAACGTCAAGCGGCTCGGCAATCTGCATGCACTGCGCGACCAGCGTCGCAATTATCGCGGCGCCACCGGCAATGCCAGCCTCGCTGCCGCCGAAGCCGACAAATCCGGCAAGCTCGTGATCGAGGCGAAGAACATCGGAAGGTCCTACGGCGACCGCAAGATCGTCGACGGCTTTTCGATCCGCGTGCAGCGCGGCGACCGCATCGGCGTTGTCGGCCCGAATGGCGCCGGCAAGACCACGCTGGTCAATTTATTGATAGGCACCGATCCGCCCGACACCGGCTCTATCCGGCTCGGCGCCAATATCGAAATGGCGACGCTGGACCAGCACCGCGAAAGCCTCGATCCCAAGTCGACGCTGGCGGAAGCCCTGACCGGCGGTCGCGGCGACCATGTTATGGTCGGCGGCAGGCCGAAACACGTCGTCAGCTATATGAAGGACTTTCTGTTCGCGCAGGAACAGATGCGCACCCCGCTGGAGGTGCTCTCCGGCGGCGAGCGCGGGCGGCTGATGCTGGCGCGTTCGCTGGCAAAGCCCTCAAACCTGCTGGTACTGGACGAGCCGACCAACGACCTCGACCTCGAAACCCTCGACGTGCTCGAGGAAATGCTCGGCGATTACGAGGGCACGGTGATTCTGATCAGCCACGACCGCGATTTCCTCGACCGCGTGGTGACCTCGGTGATCGTGCCGGAAGGTGACGGCAAGTGGATCGAGTATGCCGGCGGCTACACCGACATGCTGGCGCAACGCGGCGGCGATTTGAAGCGCGAGGCGCCGCCGACGACTGCCGTTGAAGAGAAGAAGGAAGCGAAGTCGGCACCGCCATCTGCTGCACCGAAGCGCCGCCTGAATTTCAACGAAAAACACGCGTTGGAAACTCTGCCGAAAACCATCGCCAAATTGCAGGCCGAGATTGCAAAACAGCAGCGCATCCTTGACGATCCGGATCTCTACGCCAAAGATCGCAAGAAATTCGATGCCGCTTCGGCCGCGATCGCAAAGGCGCAACACGAACTCTCGGCCGCCGAAGATAGATGGCTCGAACTCGAAGTACTGCGGGAAGAGATAGAACAGGCATAGCGCGTGTTCCGCAAAAGTGGGTACCGGTTTTGCGATCAGAACACGCGCGAAAAATAGGAAGTTCCATGACCACACCCCTCGCTGCCAAGATCGCCAAGGAATACGGCACGCCCGCCGCCGTTATCGACATGGACCGCGTCGAGGCCAATATCGCGCGCATCCAGGCGGCCTGCGATGCCGCAGGGGTCGCCAACCGTCCGCATATCAAAACCCACAAGAGTCCGCTGCTGGCATCGATGCAGGTCAAAGCCGGCGCCAAAGGCATCACCTGTCAGAAACTCGGCGAGGCCGAGGTGATGGCGGATGCCGGGATCGACGACATCCTGATCAGCTACAATCTGATCGGCGACGAGAAGATGGCCCGGCTCGGCGCATTGCAGGCCAAGGCCAATATGACGGTCGCCGCGGACAATTCGGTCGTGATCGCAGGCCTGCCGCAAGCAGCCGCGGCTTCCGGCCGCCCGCTGTCAGTGGTGGTCGAATGCGACACCGGCCGCAAGCGCGCCGGCGTCGAAACACCCGCGGAAGCCATCGCGCTCGCACGCCAGATCGCTTCGTCGAAGGGTCTTACGTTTGCGGGCTTCATGCTGTACCCGACCGAGACCGGCTGGACTGAGGCTCAGAAATTCTTCGACGAGGCATTGGCGGGCGTCCGCGCCCACGGGCTCGACGCGGCGATGGTCTCGACCGGGGGCACGCCGAACATGAAGAATGTCGGCAAGCTCAAGGGCGCCACCGAGCATCGGCCCGGCACCTACATTTATAACGATCGCATGCAGGTCGCGGCCGGCGTCGCATCATGGGACGATTGCGCGCTGACCATCTATTCCACCGTCGTCAGCCGCGCCGGTCCCGATCGCGGCATTCTCGATGCCGGCTCCAAGACGCTGACCTCGGATACCGGCGGCGGCCTCGATGGCCACGGCCTGATCCTCGAACATCCCGAAGCCAGGATCGCACGCTTTGCCGAGGAGCATGGCTTCCTCGATCTCACCCGCAGCAACACCCGTCCGAACGTCGGCGACGTCGTGCGGATCGTGCCCAATCACGTCTGCGTTGTTGTCAACATGATGGACGAAGTGGTGATGGTGCGCGGCGACGAGATCATCGGCGCCCTGCCGGTGGCGGCACGGGGGAAGTTGCGGTAGTCCTCCGCCGTCATTGCAAGGAGCGCAAGCGACGAAGCAATCCAGACTTGCTTTGCGGTTAGATGGATTGCTTCGCTGCGCTCGCAATGACGGGGTTAGGGCTTGCGATTTAGCCAATTCAAAGCACCCCTCCCCGCCGCAGCCCCTGTCGCAAACGACGCCTGCAGCAGATAGCCGCCTGTCGGCGCTTCCCAGTCGAGCATTTCGCCCGCGGCAAACACGCCGGGCAAGCGGCGGAGCATGAAATCGGCGTCGAGTTCCTCGAACGATATGCCTCCCGCGGTCGAGATCGCGCGCGCGATCGGTGCAACACCGGTGAGCTCGATCGGGACGGCGTTGATCGAGCGAGCGAGATCGGCCGGCAACAGCGACGATAGCGAAACGCCGGATGCCCTGGCCGCCTCCTGCAGCAATCCGATTGCGACGGGCGAGAGATGCACGGCCTTGCGCAGAAAGTTCGATAGGGATTGTTTGCCTTTCGGCGCTGACAATCGGGCGACGAGGTCTTCCATCTCAAGATCGGGCCGCAAGGCGATGTGGAGCGTCGCCGACCCTGAACTGATGATAGCTTCGCGCAGACCGGCCGATAGCGCGTAGATCGCGCCACCTTCGATGCCGGTGCGCGTGATGATGGCTTCGCCACGTATGGTGCGCGGTCCGAACGTCAATGCAACGCCCTTGAGCGGCTGGCCTTCAAAACGGTCGCGAAAGATATCGGACCACATAACTGTGAAGCCGGAATTGGCCGGCCGCAGCGGCGATATCTTCACGCTCTTGGCGGCGAGCGCCTCCACCCATGCGCCGTCGGAGCCAAGCCGCGGCCAGCTTGCGCCGCCGAGGGCCAGCACTGTGGCGCGGGCTTCGACGAGCCGCTCGCCGTCCGGTGTCTGAAAGCGCAGACGGTCGTCCCCGTCCCAGCCGGTCCAGCGATGCCGCAGCGCCAACCGCACGCCCATGGAATCCAGCCGCCGCAGCCACGCACGCAGCAATGGTGAGGCCTTCATCGCCTTTGGAAAAACGCGACCACTGGTGCCGACAAAGGTCGGCTGCCCCAGCGCTTCGCTCCAGTCGCGCAATGCCTGCGGCGGGAAAGCATCGATCGCAGCCGCCAGATGCGGCATCGCTTCGGCGTAGCGCGCCAGGAATGCCGGCAGCGGTTCGCTGTGGGTCAAATTGAGCCCGCCGCGCCCGGCCATCAGGAACTTGCGGCCGGCGGACGGCATCGCGTCGTAGACGGTGACGCCGGCGCCGCCTCGCGCGAGCACCTCGGCCGCCATCAGGCCGGCAGGGCCGGCGCCGATGATGGCGACGTTGTTGGTGATTGATGACATAACGAGAGTGTAGGCCGGATTGACGAGCCGTAGGGTGGGCAAAGCGGAGCGTGCCCACCAATTTTCACCGGCGTTCGCGATGCATGGTGGGCACGGCGCAATGCGCCTTTGCCCACCCTACGAGTTCGACGACGCTACAGCTTGATCCCCGCCCGCTTCGCCGCCTGGGCGACATATTTCTGCGTCTGCTCGAACGCGCCTTGCAGCGCCTTTCCCGTCGAGATGTCGCTGATCTCGTCGAAGTGAGCGGCGATGGCGTCAGGGGTCCAGTCGGATTGCGGGAGGTTGATGCCTTCCGTCTCCATGATCCGGATCACCGCGAACGAGCCGGCACCGGCGCCCATGATGGTGCGGGTCGGCGCATCCTCGCTCAGGAGATATTCCACCGCGGGCGTAATCGCCTCGGGGCGCATCAGAGCCAGCGCCTGCGGCGGCAGCAATTCCTCGGTCATGCGCGTCGCAGCCGTCGGCGAAATCGTATTGACACGAATGTCGTTCTTGCGGCCTTCCTCTGCGAGCACGTTCATCAGCCCGACCATGCCGGCTTTGGCTGCGCCGTAATTGGCCTGGCCGAAATTGCCGAACAGGCCCGACGAGGAAGTGGTGACGACGATGCGGCCGTAATTGCGCTCGCGCATGCCGGCCCACACTGCCTTGCAGCAATAGAAGGTGCCGACGAGATGGACGTCCATCACCTTGGCGAAGTCGGCGACTTCCATCTTGGCAAAGGATTTGTCGCGCAGGATTCCGGCATTGGCGCAGAGCAGATCGACGCTGCCCCACTCCTTGGTGGCGCGTTCGACCATCGCGGTCACTTGCTCGAAATTCGAGACGTCGGCGCCATCGGCCATCGCGGTGCCGCCGGCTTTACGGATTTCCTCGACCACGGTTTCGGCCGGGGTCAGCGACCCGCCGGTGCCGTCGCGCGCGCCGCCAAAATCGTTGACGACGACTTTTGCGCCGCGGCTCGCCAGCCCCAGCGCATGCGCCCGTCCCAGACCATTGCCCGCGCCGGTGACGATAGCGACGCGTCCGTCAAACCTGATTGTCATGTATGGAATTCCCGGTGTGTTTTATTGTCGTGCCCGGGCTTGACCCGGCCATCCATCAAGAATCAAGAGCCTTTGAGCAGCGATGGATTGCCGGGTCAAGCCCGGCAATGACAGAGAAAAAGATACCTAGTCGAAATAGATCAACCCGATCCAGTCGGCGACCAAAGCAGGCTTTTCCTCGCCTTCGATCTCGACGGTGACATTGGTGCGCGATTGCAGCTCTTTCGGCTTACGCAGCTTGGCTTCGACCAGCGTAAAGCGTCCACGAACGCGCGAGCCCGCGCGCACCGGAGAAAGAAAACGCAACTTATCGAAGCCGTAATTCACGCCCATCGCCGTGCCTTCGATAACGGGCATCACCTCGTAGGACATGATGCTCATCAAGGACATCGTCAGAAAGCCATGCGCGATCGTGTTGCCGAATGAGGTTTCCTTTTTGGCGCGTTCGGGATCGACATGGATGAACTGATGATCCTCGATCACGTCGGCATAGACGTTGATCCGGTTTTGATCGACCAGATGCCATGACGACACGCCGATCTCCTTGCCGACCATGGCTTGATAGGCTTCAAACGACACCGGCGGTTTCTTCCAGACTTCATTCATTGCTGGCTCTCCAATCCGGCGGTCCGCACCTTCTGCAGTTCCGGAAATTCTTCTTCGCGGAACTCCTGTCCGCGCAGCGCATCGCTGCGGTTATTATCCTGTTCGAGCCTGCGCAACTGCACGCGGCGGATTTTTCCCGAAATCGTCTTCGGCAGTTCTGCGACCAGTTCGATCTTGCGGATGCGCTTGAACGGCGCCAGCCGCGTGTGCAGGTGCTTGAAGATCGACAGTGCCGTCTCCGGCGTGCGCTCGACGCCGGACACCAGCAGCACATAGGCCTTCGGGATCGCCAGTCGGATCGGATCAGGACTGGGCACGACCGCGGCTTCCGCGACCAATTCATGCTCGAGCAGCACGCTTTCCAGTTCGAACGGGCTGATGCGGTAGTCGGATGATTTGAAGACGTCGTCGGAACGGCCGACGAAAGTCAGATAGCCCTCGTCGTCGGCAAACACCACGTCGCCGCTGCGATAGAGATCGCCGTCGGCGCCGCTCAGTTTGCCGTCGTCACCCTGGTAGCCCTGCATGAGGCCAGCGGGACGATCGGCGCCGAGCACCAGCGTCACCTCACCTTCCTTGGCGAGGTGGCCGTCATTATCGGTGATTTGCACGCGATAGCCCGGCAGCGGACGGCCCATCGAGCCGACCTTGACCTTCTGGCCCGGCGAATTGCCGGCAAGCGCGGTGGTTTCGGTCTGGCCGTAGCCGTCGCGGATGGTCAGGCCCCAGGCCGCGCGCACCTGATCGATCACTTCGGGGTTAAGCGGCTCGCCGGCGCCGCAGACCTCGCGCAAACTGACCTTGAACGATGCGAGCTTTTCCTGAATGAACAGCCGCCACACCGTCGGCGGCGCACACAGGGTGGTCACGCCGCAACGGCCGATGGTCGCAAGCAATGCTTTCGCATCGAAACGCGGCTGGTTGACCACGAACACGGTGGCGCCGGCATTCCACGGGGCGAAGAAGCAACTCCAGGCATGCTTGGCCCAGCCCGGCGAGGAAATGTTGAGATGCACATCGCCCGGCTGCAGCCCGAGCCAGAACATCGTCGACAATCCGCCGACGGGATAGCTGCGCTGGCTGTGCCGCACCAGCTTTGGTTTTGCCGTCGTGCCCGAAGTGAAATACAGCAGCATCGGGTCTTCGGCATTGGTCGGTCCGTCGGGCGTGAATACGTCGGACGCGCTTGCCGCGTCTTCGAACGGCAACCAGCCGTCATGCTTTGACGTGGCGCCGACGACGATGCGCACGAGATTATCACCACCGAGGCCTGAGAACTTCGCGACCTGATCCTGCGACGCCACGACGACCTTTGGCGCGGCCGCGATCGAGCCGGTCGCGCAGTTCGTCGGGCGGTCAGCAGTGTGGTCGCCGGGATCACCACGACGCCAAGCTTCATGGCGGCCAGCATGGTTTCCCAGAGGGGGACGACGTTGCCGAGCAACAGCAGCAGATGATCGCCACGTTTCAGTCCCTGCGCCCGCAGGAAGTTCGCCACCTGGTTGGAACGGCGCGACAGCGTAGCAAAAGAGAGTTTTGTCTCTTTCTCGCTACCGGCGTCGACGATCCACAGCGCCGGACGGTCCTTGCTGTCGGCGTTATGAGCAAGTTCGGCGTCGAACCAGTCCAGCGCCCAGTTGAAGGGAACCGGGTCGGGCCAGCGAAAACCCTTCACCGCCGCATCGTAATCGCTGCGGTGCTTGAGCAGAAACGCCCGCGCTTCCTGAAAGCTCGTCATTAGGTTTTCCCGGCAAGATCCCGAACGTGCTGAATAATTCCGGAAAAGTCGACCCCGCCGTGGCCGGCGGCGTCGAACGCCTTGTAGATTTCCTGCGCATGCTTGCCGAGCGGCGTCGCGGCACCGGTGGCGCCGGCCGCGTCCTGAGCGAGCGTCAGGTCCTTCACCATCAGGTTCGAGGCAAAGCCGGGTTTATAGCCATTGTTGGCCGGCGAAGCCGGGACCGGACCGGGTACCGGGCAATAGGATGTCAGCGCCCAGCACTGCCCAGACGAAGTCGAGGCGACATCGAATAGCGCCTGGTGCGACAGGCCGAGTTTTTCCGCCAGCGCAAAGGCTTCGCCGACCGCGATCATCGAAATTCCGAGGATCATGTTGTTGCAGATCTTGGCGGCCTGGCCCGCTCCGGCGCCGCCGCAATGCACGATCCGCTTGCCCATGTTCTCCAGCACCGGCTTTGCCGCCGCAAATGCCTTGTCCTCGCCGCCGCACATGAAGGTGAGCGTCGCGCCCTTGGCGCCACCGGTACCGCCGGACACCGGCGCATCGATCGAGAGCATGCCGTGCTTGGCAGCCAGCGCATGCGCCTGCTTGGCGCTTTCGACGTCGATGGTCGAACAATCGATGATCAGCGCGCCCTTGGCCATCGACGGGATGACTTCGGTCCAGACCGAGATCACATGCTTGCCTGCGGGCAGCATGGTCACGACCACATCCGCGCCCTTGACGGAGCCGACCGAACTTTCCGCGATCGCGGCGCCGTCGGCTTTGGCCTGGTCGCGCGAAGCCGCAACCAGATCGAACGCAGTCACCTTGTGGCCGGCCTTGACCAGATTGGCCGCCATCGGTCCGCCCATATTGCCGAGGCCAATGAATGCGATACTTGCCATCTCGAATCCTCCGCGTGAATTTCTGTTTCGTCTAGTCGAACACGAGTTCGTCGGCGCCGATCTCGGCGAAATAAGGCGCGATCATCTCGGGCGTAACGTCCTCAATCCGTGGCGGCGACCATTTTGGATTGCGGTCCTTGTCGATCACGGCCGCGCGCACACCCTCGCGGAAGTCGTCGCTGGCGAAGACTTCCAGCGCAGCCCGATATTCCCGCACGAGGCATTCCTCCAGCGAGGAAGCGGTTCGCGCCAGCCGCAACAGCTTTAGCGTGACGACCATGCCGCGAGGTGATTTCTCGTTCAGGGTTTTCAGCGTCGAGAGTGCCAGTTCCGATCCGTCGCGCTGCAGACTGCCGACGATATCTTCCATCCGGTCATGCGTGAACCAGGCATCGATCCTGGTCTGCATCGCCGCAACGGGGCCGGTGGTCTCGCCGGTCGCAAAACCAGCGATCAGGGCTTTGATTTCGTCCGAAGTCGTTCCGGGGCGCACCTTGATGAGGGCGTCGCGCAACGCAGCCAGCTTGGCGGACGGAACGACCGCGTCGGCGAAGCGGGCATAGATCGCGTCGGGGCCATTCATGGTCTGGCCGGTCAGGCCGAAGTAAGTGCCGATCTCGCCCGGCGAATGCGACAGCAACCAGGTGCCGCCCACGTCAGGAAAGAAGCCGAGCCCGACTTCGGGCATTGCGAGCTTGGTTCGCTCGGTGACGACGCGATGGCTGGAGTGGGCGGACAGCCCGACGCCGCCGCCCATCACGATGCCGTCCATGAAGGCGACATAGGGTTTCGGGAATTTCTTGATGCGGGCGTTGAGGATGTATTCCTCGCGCCAGAGGATCTTTCCAAGATCGCCCTTGACCTTCGAGCTTTCCCAGAGCGCGCGGATGTCGCCGCCGGCGCAGAGGCCACGCTCGCCTGCGCCCTCGAGCAGGATTACCGCAACCGCTGGATCGGCCTCGAACGCGTCGAGCGCCTTGTCGATGTCGCGGAACATCTCCAGCGTCACGGCATTGATCGCCTTCGGCCGGTTGAGGCGGATCACGCCGCACGCGCCCTCGCGCCGCGCGATCAGGTCGCCTTCCTCTGAAACGACTGCAGCACGCGCCGTCATCGCGCTCCCTCGATCAACTTGCGCGAAACGATCAGCCGCATGATTTCGTTGGTCCCTTCCAGGATTTGATGCACGCGCAGATCGCGCACGATCTTCTCGATGCCATATTCGCTGAGATAGCCGTAGCCGCCGTGCAGTTGCAGCGCCTGATTGGCGACCTCGAAACCGACATCAGTGCCGAAACGCTTCGCCATCGCGCACAGCATGGTGGCGTCGGCATCCTTGCGGTCGAGCGCCGCAGCGGCGCGCCAGACAAAGGTCCGCGCCGCCTCCAGTTCGGTCGCCATGTCGGCCAAGCGAAACTGCAGCGCCTGGAATTCGTCGAGGCGCTTGCCAAAGGCTTTTCGCTCTTTCATGTAAGTGAGCGATTTATCGAGCGCGTTCTGCGCGCCGCCGAGCGAACAGGCTGCGATATTGATGCGGCCACCGTCGAGGCCCGCCATTGCGATCTTGAAGCCGATGCCTTCGTCGCCCAGTCGATTTTCAACGGGCACACGGGCATTCTCAAAGATCACCGCGCGGGTCGGTTGCGCGTTCCAGCCCATCTTGCGCTCGTTGGCGCCGAGCGAAAGCCCGGGCGTGTCGGCCTCGATCACCAGCGTCGAGATGCCGCCGGGACCGTCGTCGCCGGTCCGCACCATCACGACATAGAGGTCGCCGCCACCCGCGCCGGAGATGAACTGCTTTTGGCCGTTGAGCACATAATGATCGCCGTCACGGACCGCGCGGGTGCGTAGCGCCGCCGCGTCCGAGCCGGAGCCAGGTTCGGTCAGGCAATAGCTTGCCAATAGCTCCATCGTGCAAAGCTTCGGCAACCACTTCCGGCGCTGGGTGTCGTTGCCGAAGGCGTCGATCATCCAGGACGCCATGTTGTGGATCGAGATGAATGCCGACACCGTCGGACAGCCCTGCGCCAAGGCCTCGAAGATCAGCGCGGCATCGAACCGCGTCAGCGCCGAACCGCCGACGTCGTCACGGATATAGACGCCGCCCATGCCGAGCTTGGCGGCCTCACGCATCACGTCGACCGGAAAATGCTTCTCCTCGTCCCAACGGATCGCATGCGGCGCGATTTTTTCCGCGGCGAATTCCCGCGCCATATCGCGAACCGCAATCTGGTCCTCGTTGAGAGCGAAATGCATCTCGTGTCCGTTGTTATTTGCGGATGATCTTATCGGAAAACCGGTTCGCACTTTTCCGGATCATGCGCCAGTCGCGCGCTAGTTCATCGTCGGAATCGAGAACTCCGCGCCCTCCTTGACGCCGGACGGCCAGCGCGAGGTGATCGTCTTGGTCTTGGTGTAGAAGCGGATCGAATCCGGACCGTGCTGGTTCAGATCGCCGAAGCCGGACTTCTTCCAGCCGCCAAACGTGTAATAGGCGATCGGAACCGGGATCGGCACGTTGACGCCGACCATGCCGACATTGACCTTGGCGGCGAAATCGCGCGCGGCGTCGCCGTCGCGGGTGAAGATCGCAACGCCATTGCCATAGTCGTGGTCGGACGGCAGGGCCAGCGCCTCGGCATAGTCCTTGGCGCGCACCACCGAGAGTACGGGCCCAAAGATCTCTTCCTTGTAGATGCGCATGTCCTTGGTGACGTTGTCGAACAGGCAGCCGCCCATGTAGAAGCCGTTTTCGTAGCCCTGCATCTTGAAGCCGCGGCCGTCGACGGCGAGCGTCGCGCCTTCCTTGATGCCGATCTCGACGTAGTTTTTCACGCGCTCGACCGCTTCTTTCGTCACCAGCGGGCCGTAATCGGCGGACGGGTCGATCGAGGTTCCGATCTTCAGCGATTCCACGCGCGGGATCAGTTTTGCCATCAGCCGGTCGGCGGTGGTCTTGCCGACGGGAACGGCGACAGAGACCGCCATGCAGCGCTCGCCGGCCGAGCCGTAGCCGGCGCCGATCAGAGCGTCGACGGCCTGATCCATGTCAGCATCCGGCATTACGATGGCGTGGTTCTTGGCACCGCCGAAGCACTGGCAGCGCTTACCGTTGGCCGCCGCACGCTCATAGATATATTGCGCGATCGGCGATGAGCCGACGAAGCCGATGGCCTTGATGTCGGGATCGTCCAGTATTGCGTCGACCGCTTCCTTGTCGCCATTGACCACGTTGAGGATGCCGGCGGGCAGGCCCGCCTCGATCATCAATGCAGCGAGCATCATCGGCACACCCGGATCGCGCTCGGACGGCTTCAGGATAAAGGCGTTGCCGCAGGCGATCGCGGGCGCGAATTTCCACATCGGGATCATCGCCGGGAAATTGAATGGCGTGATGCCGGCGACCACTCCCAGCGGTTGGCGCATCGAATAGATATCGATGCCGGGGCCCGCACCTTCGGTGTACTCCCCCTTCATTAGGTGCGGGATGCCGCAGGCGAATTCGACCACCTCCAGGCCGCGCTGGATATCGCCCTTGGCATCCGGAACGGTCTTGCCGTGTTCGCGCGCCAGGCAGTCCGCGAGCTTGTCGTAGTCGCGCTGGGCCAGTTCGAGGAACTTCATCATCACGCGCGCGCGGCGCTGCGGATTGGTGTTGGCCCACTCCACTTGCGCCGCCTTGGCGTTCTCCACGGCGGCGCGAAGCTCGGCCTTGGAGGCCAGCGCCACCTTGGCCTGTACGTCACCGGTCATCGGCTCGAAAACGTCGGCCGTCCGTCCAGAAGTGCCCTTGACCTCTTTGCCACCAATGAAATGTCCGATTGCGCGCATGTGTTCCTCCAAGACTAACTTACAAGGCTAACTCATAAGGCTGGCCGATTGCCGGTTTTGGCCGGCATCTTGCAGTCTTTAGAGCGTTTGGGAAGGGTCTGCACGCGCACCGGTTTTGCGAAAATGCGCCCTCGGCGCCGCATTTTCGGACTATTCGACCAATGGCGTAGGCGCGTACCGCACCGCGCCGTATCAGTAGCGGGCTGCCGTGGCTGATTTCTTTACAGCCGGCTTCTTCCCCGCTGCCGCTCGCCCAAGCACCGCCTCACGTCCGGCGCCGAGGATTTCGCCGGAAAACTCGCCGGTACCGGCGATACGCGACAACACCAGCGTGCCGATCATCGTCGCCAGCGTTGCCATCGCCTGTTTGCGCGCGGCCTTGCGGGGCACATCCGGAACCTGATCGGCCATCATGTCGATCATCTGTTCCAGTTTGGCGGCAAAGGCCTTCCGCGTCTTCGGGCTTTCGCGGGCGATTTCAGCACCCAGCGCCGGCACGGCGCAGCCATTGCCGGGATCGTCGCGATGCACCGGCGTCAGGTAGTTCTCGACGATGGTCGCGAGCCGCTTGTCCGGTGGCGTCTGCTCGGCGACCTTGCGCCAGCGCTCGGTCGAACGGTCCATCGCATAGGCAAAGGCCTCGACAACCAGTGCTTCCCGCGAATCGAAATGAGCATAGAAGCCACCATGGGTCAGGCCCGCTTCCTTCATCAGGTCGGCGACGCCAATGCCATGAGCACCCTTCTCGCGAAGCCGGACCGAAGCCTTCTTCACGATCCGCTCGTGGGTTTCCTGCTTGTGCTCTCTCGAATAGCGCATGAACGTCTCATAAGATGTTTGTAGTCATATAATAGCAGTTCTGCGCAGGAAAAGCTTCACCTATTTCGCGCCTGCTCCCCGATCATCGAGAAGGTCGCGGTCGCGTGCACTGCAAGATTGCCGGCGCCGTCTCGGACGAAGCCTTCGGCATAGCTGGTCTGGCGGCCGAGCTTTACAACCTTACCTTCCGCCTGGATAGTACCGGACTGCACCGAGAGCGGCCGCAAGTAAGCCAGCTTCAGGTCGAGCGTGACCGAGGTTTGGCCCGCCGGCTGCATGGTCGAGATCGCGCAGCCCATCGCGGTATCCAGTAGCGTCGCCGCAGTCCCGCCGTGCAGCAACCCGATAGTATTTTCCAGACTCTCATGCGGCCGGAGCTCCATGACGATCCGGCCCGGTTCGGCGACGCGCAGGCGGAAGTCGATCAGCCGGGCCATCGGCGGTTCCGGCAGGATGCCGTCGCGGATCGCACACATTGCCTCCAGCCCCGACATATCAGCAGCGGCCCTGGCGGCGGGCCCCGGCGCTTGCCAGTCCACCACACGCTCCCGGCGTGCCGCGGGCGAAAAGAGATCGACGATATCGGTCGTGGCCATGATGACTCCTATTGAATGATAATCATCATATTAACTATGCGACCGCCACTTCGCAACGGCGCCGTCACGCCCGCCCTTGACAAGCGTCGCTATTGTCCGGGAAGTGGTACGCAACGTCCAAAACAAGCCTGAGAAAAACCGATGGAAATGCTCAATCCCCATTGCGGCGTCGACCGCGATAGTCGTGGTGTGGTTCGCCTGTCGATTTGCAACGCCGGCTCGCTCAATATCCTGAGTTCCGCCGTCACCGACGGCGTGCGCGAGGGTTTTGAGAAACTCGCCGGCGACCGGGACATCCGCGCGGTGGTCCTGGCCGGCCAGAGCGAAAAGAGCATGATCGGCGGCGCCGACATCAAGGAGATGGCAAAACTGGACCAGAAGTCGGCGGAGGTCTTCATCACTCGCCTGCGCGATCTCTGCGAAGCCGTGCGAAACTTTCCTGCCCCGGTCATCGCGCGCATGCCCGGCTGGTGCCTCGGCGGCGGGCTCGAAGTCGCCGCCGCCTGCGATTTTCGGATTGCCGCGCACGATTCCAAATTCGGCATGCCGGAAGTGCGGGTCGGCATTCCCTCTGTCATCCACGCGGCACTGCTGCCACGGCTGATCGGCTGGGGCCGTGCCCGCTGGCTGGTGATGACGGCGGAGAATATCGATGCGCCGACCGCACTTGGCTGGGGCCTGGTCGACGTGGTCGCGCCGCCAGGCGGACTTGATGCCGCCGTCGAGCACACGGTGAAGGCGCTGCTGGAATGCGGACCCGAAGCGCTGCGTTCGCAGAAGGCATTGCTGCGGCAATGGGAAGAACTGCCGTTGACGGAATCCGTCAATCTGAGCGTCGGCGTGTTCGGCCAATCGTTTTTGACCGGCGAGCCGCAGCGGCTGATGCAGGGATTTCTCGACCGGAAGCGCTAGACGGAGGGACGCATGAGACCTGCCGGCAAAGGACCGCTGGATTCGCTTTATTTCAGCTATCCGCACTTCCCGGCGCGGCACGTCCCCGAGCTTGACGGCGTCAAGGCAACGCATCCGGTCGCAATCGTGGGTGCCGGCCCGATCGGCATGACGGCGGCACTGGTGCTGGCGCGCTACGGCATCCGCAGCGTGCTGATCGACCGCAAGGATACGTTCAACGATGGCAGCCGCGCCATCTGCATCGCACGGCCGAGCATGCATATCCTGGACCGGATCGGCGCCATCGCGCCATTCCTCGACAAGGCGCTCGGCTGGCGCTTCGGCCGCAGCTACTACCGCGGCGAGCAGATATTTCGGCTGGAGATGCCGCATCCTCCGAACGAAAAGTATCTGCCCATGTACAATCTGCAGCAGCAATATATCGAGAAATTCCTGCACGACGCGGTCGGGGCGAGTAACCTGATCGACATGCGCTGGCAGAGCGAGCTTTCCGCTATCGAAAGCCGCAACGACGGTGTTTCGCTTGCTGTCTCGTCGCCCGCCGGTGACTATCGCCTCGATGCCGACTACGTGCTGGCCGCAGACGGCGCGCGCTCGCCGGTCCGATCGATGCTGGGACTACGCCTGAAGGGCGACAATTACGAAGGCCGGTATGTGATCGCGGATATCCGTATGGATCACGACTTTCCGACCGAGCGCCGCGCCTTTTTCGAGCCGAGCGGCAATCCGGGCGGCACGGTGCTGATCCACAAGCAGCCGGACGATATCTGGCGCGTGGACTACCAGTTGCGCGAAGGCGAAAACGAGGAAGAGGTCTTGCGCGAGGAAAACATCCGCTCGCGCGTCGGCGCTATCCTCGCGGATATCGGCCACACCAAACCGTGGGAACTGGAATGGTGGAGCATCTATTCTGCCAACACGCTGTGCCTCGATGACTACAGGCTGGGCCGCGTGTTCTTCATCGGCGATGCCGCGCACATCGTGCCGATTTTTGGCGTGCGCGGGTTAAACAACGGGCTCGCGGACGCCGACAATATCGGCTGGAAACTCGCACGCGTCCTTCACGGCGAGGCAGATGACTGCCTGCTCGACAGTTATTCGCCGGAGCGGCGTGGCGCTACGCTCGACGTGTTCGCCAACGCGACCAAGAGCACGCGATTCATGACGCCGCCGACACGCGGCTGGCGGCTAGCGCGAGAAGCCGCACTTTCGCTCAGCCTGAAACACGAATTCCCGCGGGAGCTGGCCAATCCCCGGCAGATGCAACCCTACACTTATTCCGAAAGCCCACTTACCCCGTATGCGGGCCGCGACGCCGAATTCGCAGGCGGACCGCTCAGCGGGAGCGCCGCACCGAATGCGAGACTTCCCGACGGCAGCCATCTGCTGAATTACGCCGGGGACGGCATGACGGCGATCCTGTTTTGCGAGGGTGCGCCTACCGCAGAACAAGCGGCACTGCTCACGCAACTCGGCAAAATCGACAAACGCTTTGTGGCGCTGCCGATCGCGCGTCAGGGCTCGGTATCCGACGCCAAGGCCATTGCGGACACTGACGGAGAAATCGCGCGCCTGTTCGCTGCCGAGACCGGCGCGCTTTATCTGCTGCGGCCCGACCTGCACATTGCCGGACGATGGAAGACGGCAGTTCCCGGCGAGATCGTCCGGACCGCACGCATTTGCCTGGGGAGCGAGAGGCCATGAGCGTGATGCCCTTCGAAGACCTCGAATCTGCTTATGAAACGCTGGCAACGGCAATCGATTCGGCCGGCGCCGAGCGTGAGGCGCTGTTCCTGACCCGGCTCGCGCTTGTGCTCGGCCATGAACTCGGCGACCTCGAACTGTTCAAGAATTCGATCGCCACCGCCCTCGAAGGCCTGGAATAGCGTTCCTTTCGTAAAGTTCGTGGACGGATCAATTTTGCTCATCCGATCACGAGATTTTCTCATGGGGCAGGCCGCTGCTTTTCATGGAATGAATGAGTTGCATTTTTTGCAGCGCATCATATGATGATCATAATCTAAATTCATTGATCCCCTTGGGAGCTCCGCCATGGCAAACGCCTCCGATCCCGTCGTCATCCTTTCCGCCGCCCGCACTCCGCTTGGCCGGTTCATGGGCGAGTTGTCCCCGTTCAGCGCGCACAAGCTCGGTTCGCATGTGATTGGAGCAGCGCTGGAACGAGCAAAACTCGCACCCGAGCGGATCGACGAAGTCTTCATGGGCAACGTGCTGCCGGCCGGACAGGGCCAGGCGCCGGCCCGCCAGGCCGCCCGCGGCGCCAAATTGCCTGACGCCACCGGCGCCACCACCATCAACAAGGTCTGCGGCTCCGGCATGAAAGCGACCATGCTGGCCCACGACATCATCAATGCCGGCTCCGCCGAGATCGTATTGTCCGGCGGTATGGAGAGCATGAGCAACGCACCGTATCTGCTGGCGAAGGCCCGCTCCGGCTACCGCGCCGGCCACGACCGGATCATCGACCACATGATGATGGACGGGCTCGAAGACGCCTATGAGACCGGCCGCTCGATGGGCGATTTCGGAGAGGCCACCGCCGAAGCCTACCAGTTCACCCGCAAGGACCAGGACGCTTACGCGATGGAAACGCTGACGCGCGCCCGCAAGGCGGTCGAAGGCGGTGCGTTCAAGGCCGAGATCGCGCCGATCACCGTCACCGAGAAAGCGGGTCCCCGCATCATCGCCAATGACGAACATCCGCTAAAGGTCGATCCCGCCAAGATTCCCGGCCTCAAGCCAGCGTTCCGCGCCAATGGCACCATCACGCCTGCCGCTTCCTCGGCAAATGCCGACGGCGCCGCGGCGCTGATCCTGGCGCGGCGCTCGCTCGCCGATCGCGAGGGCTTGCGCGCGTTCGCTGAAATCAAGGGCCACACCACCCACAGCCAGGAACCGCAATGGTTCACCACCGCACCGATCCCGGCGATCCGCAAACTGCTGGACAAGGTCGGCTGGAGCGTGGGCGACGTCGATCTGTTCGAGATCAACGAGGCATTCGCGGTTGTTGCCATGGCCGCGCAGAAGGATCTCGGTATTCCCCGTGAGAAGCTGAACATCAACGGCGGCGCCTGCGCGCTCGGCCATCCCATCGGCGCCACCGGCGCGCGGTTGATCGTGACGCTGCTGCATGCGCTGGAAGCCAAGGGCCTCAAACGCGGCGTCGCCTCGCTCTGCATCGGCGGCGGAGAGGCCACCGCGATCGCGGTCGAGCGCATCCTGCACTAGCGTTCGCAGGGCATGTCCTGAAATGAGGGAAGTTCGGCATTTGAGCCGGGCGGCCATCTGGTAAGAACGTTTAGGTCAAGCAAATCTGGCTGAATTTCCAAGGAAAACCCAAGCAACCCTCGAAGACAAACTTCCGGGAAGACTGCCAAACAAGACTTCCAACAACCTTCCAAGCAACGCTCCAGAGGCTCAATGATCTCCAATTGGCTGTCTGCCGCCCTCGCCCGCCACAATATCCATTACGGTTGGGCGATGGTCGGCGTGACCTTTTTCACCGCCCTGATCAGCGCCGGCACCGTCGGTGCGCCCGGCGTTTTCATCGTGCCGCTGCAAAAGGAATTCGGCTGGACCACGGCCGAGATCTCCTCGGCGCTGTCGATCCGCTTCATCCTGTTCGGGCTGATGGCCCCCTTCGCCGCCGCCCTGCTGAACCGTTACGGGCTGCGCAATGTGACGCTGTCGGCGCTGCTGGTCGTGGCCTCCGGGCTCGTCGCGTCGCTGGCGATGACAAAAGTCTGGCATTTGATGCTGCTGTGGGGCGTCGTGATCGGCATCGGCACCGGCATGACCGCGCTGGTGTTGGGTGCGACCATTGCGGCGCGCTGGTTCGTGGCGCGGCGCGGCCTGGTGGTCGGCATTCTCACCGCGAGCGTCGCGACCGGGCAGCTCGTCTTTCTGCCGCTACTGGCGATGCTGACCGATCATTACGGCTGGCGGATCGCACTGGCGCTGGTCTGCGTGATGCTGGGTGTCGCGGCATTTGCCGTGCTGATGATCATGCGCGACCGCCCGAGCGACCTTGGCTTGAGGCCATTCGGCGATGTCAGCACCGAGCCGTTGTCCGCCCCGCCTCCCAGCAATGCACCGATCATGGCCGCGGCGCTCGGCACGTTGCGCGACGCCGCGAAAGTCCGGGTGTTCTGGATTCTGTTCGCCACCTTCTTCATCTGCGGCGCCAGCACCAATGGCCTGGTCCAGGTGCATCTGATTCCGATGTGCCTCGATTTCGGCATTCCGCAGGTGCAGGCCGCGAGCCTGCTCGCCGCGATGGGCATCTTCGACTTCTTCGGCACCATCGCCTCGGGCTGGCTGTCGGACCGCTATGATAATCGCTGGCTGCTGTTCTGGTATTACGGCCTCCGCGGCCTGTCGCTGCTGTTCCTGCCCTACACCGACTTCTCGTTCTATGGCCTGTCGTTGTTTGCGATGTTCTATGGCCTGGACTGGATCGCGACCGTCCCGCCGACCGTGCGGCTCACCGCGCAGCGCTTCGGGCCGGAGCGCGCCAATCTGGTGTTCGGCTGGATCTTTGCCGGTCATCAGCTTGGCGCGGCCACCGCGGCATTTGGTGCGGGCATGTCGCGGACGGTCTATGCGAGCTATGTGCCTGCCTTCTTCATCGCCGGCGCGCTCTGCGTCTTCGCCGCGCTGATTGTCTTGGCCATCTCGCGGCCGGCACTCGCAACCAGCAACAGCCTGACGGCGACGTAAAGCCGTCATTCCGAGACGGTGCGAAGCATCGAACCGGAATGACGTTGGCTTACGGCCTGATCTGCATATTCGTCGCCAGACCCGGCGTGCGGATCGGTTCGGCCAGCCGCGCGAACTCGCACAGCAGCGAGCGCGTCTTGCGGGGATCGATCACTTCCTCGACCCAGAACTTTTCGGCCGAGCGGAACGGCGAGCGCAGCTTGTTCAGACGGTCCTCGATCTCTTTCAGTTTCGCCACGGGATCGTCGGCGGCGTCGATATCGGCGCGATAGGCGGCTTCGATGCCGCCTTCCAGCGGCAGCGAGCCCCAATAGGCCGACGGCCAGGCATAGCGCATCGAGTAACGATCGGCCGGCTGATGCACGACACCGGCGACGCCGAAAGCGTTGCGCACGATGATGGTGCACCATGGCACGGTCGACTGGTTGACGGCGGCCATCGCGCGCACGCCGTGACGGATGGTCGCCGACTTTTCGGCCTCGAGCCCGATCATGAAACCCGGGCAGTCCATGAGATAGACGACCGGCAGATGGAAGGTTTCCGCGAAATCGACCCAGCGCGCCACCTTCTGGCACGCATCCGCCGTCCACGAGCCGCCGTAGTGGAAAGGGTCGCTCGCGAGCACGAGCACCGCGCGGCCTTCGAGCCGGGCAAGGCCTGTGATCATCGGGCGACCGAAATTGGCGTTGACCTCGAAGAACGATCCCTTGTCGACGAGGGCTTCGACGATCGGCCGCATCTTGTAGACCTGGCGGCGGCTGCGCGGCACCGCCTTCATCAGCGACTCCTCCGCACGTTCCGGATCGTCGTTGCAGGGAATTGTCGGCGGCAGTTCGTACACCGACGACGGCAGATAAGACAGGAAGCGCTTGACGCGTTCGAACGCCTCCGCCTCGGTATCGACGGCATCGTCGACACCGCCGGCGCGGGTTTGAATGTCCGCGCCGCCGAGTTCCTGTTTGGTGAGGTCCTGCCCAAGCCGCTTCACCACCGGCGGACCCGCGACGAACATCGCGGAGCTTTTGGTCATGACAGAGTAATGGGTGGCTGCCAGCCGCGCTGCGCCAAGGCCGGCGACCGAGCCGAGGCCAAGACCGACCACCGGCACAACGGCCATGTTCGCAATCGTGTAGGAGTACGAGCGCGTACCGCCAATGCCGCCCGGCAGATTGGCCGCGCCCCTGGTCTCGATGGTTTTCACGGAGCCGCCGCCGCCGGAGCCTTCGATCAGCCGGATGATCGGCAGGCGGAAATCATGCGCCATCTCCTCGGCCATCAACGGCTTGGTCGAGATCGACGCGTCGGCCGAGCCGCCGCGCACGGTGAAATCGTCACCGACCACGACCACTGTTCGGCCGTCGATCTTGCCACGGCCGAAAACGCAATTCGCGGGCGTCAGATGTTTGAGTTCGTTCTTTTCGTCGTATTCGGCGACGCCGGAGATCGCGCCGACCTCGTGGAAGCTGTTGCGGTCGACCAGACTGTCGATGCGCTCGCGAACGGTGAGCCGGCCCTGGTCATGCTGACGCTTGACCTTGTCAACGCCTCCCATCTCCCGCGCGAATGCTTCGCGCCGGGCGAGGTCGTCGAGCTCCGGCTTCCAGTTCATTCGTATCCTCCGTCTTGATCATCTTATTATTATGCGTCGGCACCGGAAGCGCTTTTCGTTCGAGCCGGTTGGCGAAGATATCGCCGTCGGCACCCTCAAGCAGGCCGCCGAGCGCACCACCCAGTTCGAGCATGCGCGGCGCCACTTCCCGATGCAGCCGTTTCTCGTCGAACATCGTTGAGAGAAGCCCGATCGTCGCCACGACGAAGGTTTGATATTGCGGCGACCACAGCGGCACGGCACAGCCGTTGATATGCGGACTCCAGGTGCCGCAGGCCACGACATAACCGTGTTCGCGTAAGTGACGGCGGTTGGTCTCCATGCGCGGCTTCAAGAGCCTCGCTCCATCAGGATATTCGCGCTCCATTTCCGAAATCAGGGCATCGCCGACGTCGGCATCGAGTGCGGCGACATAGGCATGGCCCGCCGCCGTGCTCGCCATCGCGATGCGGCTGCCGGTGCTCTCGTGCAGGCCGAGCGCGTTCGCGGCGCGCGCGAATTCGAGATAGACCAGATGAAACCGGTCGGGGATGACGAAGCCGACGGTGCCCGGCAATTGCTCGGCGACATCCTGCAGCCGCAGCCGGATCAAATTGCGGAGCTGCAACCCCTTCATCATCGAGGTGCTCATCGCCACTGCGCTCGGACCGATGCGGTATTTCTGGTCGCGCGGCAGGTAGACGAGCTGGCCCATCCGCGTCAGCGTGTGCGTGAGCCGCGATACCGTGGATCGCGGCAATCCGCAGCGGTTGGAAATTTCGAGATTGCCGAGGCGGGCTTCGTGACCCTCGAAGCAGCGCAGCACATCGAAGGCCCGCGACACCACCTGAATTACATCGCCCTCGCCTGCCAGATCGCTGGCGAGCATTCCCTGTTTGCTAAGCCGTTCCGAGCGCCGTCCCATGTCGCCGTCCCATGTCTGTGGCTCCATTCCGCCGCGCGGAATAAAATTCCACTTGCAGAACAAGCTACCTCAGGCAATCTGCGGCCACAACAAAAAGCCGTTCGCGGGATGAAATTGTCCGTCAGACGGTCCCGGAGAGCGGAATGCCCGAAATCAAGATTGTGACCGAAGTCGCCGGCCGCGTCTGCGCGCTGCCTGTCGAAATCGGCGGCACCATCAGTGACGGCGACGAGATTGCGTTCGTCGAAGCCATGAAGATGGAAATCCCGGTGACTGCGACGACTGCAGGGAAAATCAAGGCAATATTGGTCAAACTCGACGACGTCATCGCCGAAGGACAGGTCGTCGCGATCATCGACGCATAAGCATACGATCATACTTTTGGTGCGCGACAATCTGTCCGCTGTCGTTATTGGCATACAAGCGGGTGTGCGCCCGTGCCGCCGTTGCCATCGCCACGACGCGATGACATGATCCGATCAAAGAAAAGTTTCGTCTGACGAAACAACTGGGGGAAAACATGATCCGTCGGCTGATGAATTTTGCGCCTGTCGTTTTTGCGGGCGTCGCGCTCGTGGCGTCCGCACCGGCGCTTGCCGACGACGTCAAGCTGCCGCCGACCATGGCCGTCACCGCCTACGACACGGGCACCGCGGGCTTCAACATCGCCGTCGGCGTCGGCAAGATGATGAAGGACAAATACTCGACCGACGTCCGCGTGCTGCCCGCCGGCAACGACGTCGCGCGGCTGGCGCCGTTGCGCGCCAAGCGCGCGGTGATGTCGGCGATGGGATCGGGAACGTATTTCGCGCAGGAAGGCGTATTCGAATTCGGCGCCAGGGAATGGGGCCCGCAAGCGCTGCAACTGTTGCTGTCATCGGTCGACTGCAACGCTGGCTCACTTGGCGTGGCGGCAGACGCCGGCGTCAAGAAGATCGGGGATCTCAAGGGCAAACGCGTCGGCTTCGTGGTCGGCTCGCCCGCGCTCAACCAGAACTCGCTTGCCGTGCTCGCTTTTGGTGGCCTGACGCAAAACGATGTAAAGATCGTGGAGTTCGCAAGCTATGGCGCGATGTGGAAGGGGCTGATCAACAACGACACCGATGCAGCGTTCGGCACAACCATCACCGGTCCCGCCAAGGAAGCCGAAACGTCCCCGCGCGGCCTGGTCTGGCCGCCGCTGCCGAAGAACGACGCTGCCGGCTGGGAGCGGATGAAGAAGGTCGGCTCGTTCTTTTTTCCCCAGCTTGCGACCTGCGGCGCCGGACTCTCGCCGGAGAAGCCGATCGAGCTCGGCAACTACCCCTACCCGATCTTCGTTACCTATGCGACGCAACCGGCGGACCAAGTCTACGCCATCACCAAGGCAATGATTGTAGGCTATGACGCCTACAAGGATTCGGCGCCGGGCGCGGGCGGCCTTGCGGCCGACCGCCAAACCAAGAACTGGGTGGTGCCGGTCCACCCCGGTGCGGTAAAGGCGCTGAAGGAAGCCAACCAGTGGACTGCCGAGCAGGATGCCTACAACAACACTCTGATCAAGCGTCAGGAAGTGCTGGCGGCCGCATGGGCAGATTACGGCAAATCCAACCCGCCTTCGGACGACAAGCCTCACCTCGACGGCTGGATGAAGGCGCGCGCTGCAGCGCTTGCAAAGGCCGGCATGCCGAACGGCTTTGAACAGTAGCCGTTAGTTTGACGCGGAAGGCGAGCTCGGTCTGTTTGGGGGTCCATGATGTCTTCTGCGTCCGATAGCGTGGCGCCGGCCAAGAAAATCGAATTCGACGACCCGCACGCCGGCATCGGCAATCTGCAGGAAGCCGAGGTTACGCGGGTGCGGACGTTGCGCGGCGGATGGCGCTGGGCGCTGATCGTGGCCACCGCCGCGACGATCCTGCTCTGCATCAACCAGCAATTCTCGCTGCGATTCTTTATCGGCTACACCCAGCTCAACACCGAATATTTCTACCTGCTGATCGCATTGATGCTGCCGTTTACGTTCCTGATCTTTCCGGGAACCGAGTCTGCAGCCCTCGACCGCATTCCCTGGTACGACCTGTTGCTGTTCTTGGCGACCTTTGGCGCCTCGATCTGGCTGATGCTCAATGTGCGCAAAGCCGCGCAATTCGGCTGGGAATCCGACGGCGCGCCGCAGAACGTGATCGCGGCCGGTCTTGTGATGTGGTTCGTGCTGATGGAGGCGTTGCGGCGCACCGGGGGCTGGAGTCTCCTGCTCAGCGTACTGCCCTTCACCGTCTACCCTCTGTTTGCTGAAGCGTCATGGCTTGGGCCGTTCCGGGGATCGCAGCTCACGCTCGACCAGACTACCGCCTACCACGTATTGTCGGGCGAGAGTCTGCTCGGTATTCCCATTCAAGCTTTCGCCGACACCGTGATCGGCTTCCTCGTGTTCGGCACCGCGCTGATGATGACCGGCGCCGGCAAATTCTTCATCAACATCGCCTTTGCGCTGTGTGGCACCTTTCGTGGCGGCGCCGCGAAAGTCTGCATCTTTGCCAGCGGTCTGCTCGGCATGATGTCGGGCTCGATCATCTCCAACGTGCTGACCGCCGGTACCATGACCATTCCGGTCATGAAGAAGAGCGGTTTCCGCGCTTCCTATGCCGGTGCCATCGAGGCCTGCGCCTCGACCGGCGCAGTGCTGGCGCCGCCAGTGATGGGCGCAACCGCGTTCGTGATCGCGCAATTCCTCAATGTCAGTTACGCCGACGTCGCGATCGCCGCGATCATCCCGGCGGCGCTGTATTATGTCGGCCTGTTCATGCAGGTAGATTCCTATGCAGCCCGGCACGGCCTGAAGGGCATTCCCCGCGCGGAGTTGCCGAAGGTATGGGATACGATCAAGGACGGCTGGTACTACGTTTTCGTCATCGCACTGCTGGTTGTCATGCTGCTGCATTTCAAGCGCGAAAGCCACGCGCCGTTCTACGCGACGGCACTGCTGCTGGTGCTGAACCAGTTGTTTTCGAAAGATACCCGCTGGACGCCGCAGACCATCGGCAAATTCCTTGAAGTCAACGGCCGCACCTTCGTCGAGCTGGTCGGCATTCTGGCCGGCTGCGGGCTTCTGATCGGCGCGTTCTCGATGACCGGTGTAGTATCGAGCCTCGCCAACGATCTCCTGCGCATCGCCGGCGACAACGCCTTCCTGCTGCTCGGAATGTGCGCCTTCACCAGCCTCATTCTCGGCCTCGGGCTGACGACGACGGCCTGCTATATCTTCCTCGCCATCCTGGTGGCACCGGCGCTGGAAAAGCTCGGCCTCAACCGCATGGCCGTGCATATGTTCATCTTCTATTGGGGCATGCTGTCGTCGATCACGCCGCCGGTCGCCATCGCTTCGTTTGCAGCCGCCGGTATCGCCGGCTCGCCGGCGATGAAGACGGGATGGGAATCGATGTGGGTCGGCAGCATCATCTACTTCATTCCGTTCTTCTTCGTACTGAACCCCGCGCTGGTGCTGCAGGGCTCAAACCCCTATCTCGAAGGGCTCGGGCTGATGGCCCTGGCGGGTTTTGGCACACTGTTCATCTGCGGCGGCATTCAGGGGTATCAGGCCTTTGTCGGCGACTTGCGCGGCGCCGGCGCGCTGGAATGGCCGCTGCGGGTGCTGCTTGTCATCGGCGGCTTTGTAGTGGCGACACCGGGCGGCGGGATCATGCCGCTTTCGCAAATGCAGGTCACTTTGCTCGGTCTCGTCATTCTCATTCCCACAGTCCTGATCGCATTGCTGCTGATCCGCCGCCAAACTCTGGTGCCGAACCAGTTGCGCGCCCCGTGATTGCGCGGCAAAACTGGGGGCGATGAAAGTATCGCCCACCGGCGCCCCGGCCTGGACCAGTTCGAAACCGCCCTTGCTGCGGTTCCTGAACGCCTGTCATGCGGAATACCTCGCGGAGACCAGCGGCGCGGTCGCCGATTACATCCCGGAACTCGGCAAGGCCGACCCTGCCCATTTTGGCATCAGCCTCGCCACGCTTGACGGCCACGTCTACGAGGTCGGCGATACCAAAATCGCCTTCACCATCCAGTCCATGTCAAAACCGTTCGTGTTCGCGCTGGCGCTGGACACACTCGGCGCGGCACGGGTCGAAAGCGCGATCGGCGTCGAACCATCGGGCGATCCGTTCAACTCAATCCGCCTCAATGCCGAGAATCACCCGTTCAATCCGATGGTGAATGCCGGCGCGATTGCCTGTTCCGGACTCATCTACGAGGCCAAGGGCGACGGCGCGTTCGAATATATCAGGCAGGCGCTGGGGCGGTTTGCCGGGCGCGAGCTCGACGTCGACGACGCCGTTTATTCCTCCGAGAGCCTGACCGGCGACCGCAACCGCGCAATCGGCTATCTCCTGCGCACTAATGCCGTGATCAAGGACAATGTGGGCGCGGTCCTGGATGTTTACTTCCGGCAATGCGCCATCCTGGTGACGGCGCGCGACATCGCCGTGATGGCGGCAACGCTGGCCAATCGTGGCGTCAATCCCGTGACCGGCGAACAGGTGATGACGCCTTACGCGATTTCGCGCACGCTGTCCGTGATGACTTCCTCCGGCATGTACGACTATGCCGGGGAATGGATCTACCGCGTCGGCATTCCCGCCAAAAGCGGTGTCGGCGGGGGCATTCTGGCCGCACTGCCGGCGCGGCTCGGGCTCGGCAGCTATTCGCCCAAGCTCGACAAGCACGGCAACAGCGTGCGCGGCATCAAGGTCTGCGAGGCGCTGTCGTCGCATTACGAATTGCACATGCTCAACCGCAGCGACGACGCGCGCAACAGCATCATCGCCGATTACAACATGGGCAAGAGCCCGTCGCGGCGCAGCAGACGCCCGCACGAGCAGAGGATACTGGCCGCCCATCATCAAGACGTGCTCGTCTTCGAGCTGGTCGGCGCGCTCTCGCTCTCCAGTGTTGACTACGTTTCGCGTCAGCTCGCCGCAAAGCCGCGTCCGCAATTCGTCATTTTCGACCTGCGGCGGGTCGCTACGATGACCCGCGCCGGCGCTCGCCTGTTCGCCGAGGAATTTCGCGAGCTGGCCGCCCATCATGTCACCGTGATCCTGTCCGGCATCAAACGGGCGTCCGCGGAATGGAAGACGATCGCGGAATGGACCGAAGGTCTCACCAATATCCGCAACTATTATCTGCTCGATGCCGCCATCGAATGGGCGGAAGACCAGGTGGTGTATCGCCATGGCGGCGCGATCGATTTTCTGGAGACGACCGACTTTGCCGAGCAAACACTGCTGGCGGGACTGACGGAGGAGGAACTGACCGACCTTGCCTCGCTCGGCACGGTCAGGACCTATAAGGCGGGCGAGAAGGTCATCGCGGCCGGCGATCCCGCCACATCGCTGTTCTTCCTCAGAAGCGGCGTGGTGCACGTCACCCTGCCCGACGGCATTCGGATTGCGACGCTGACGGCAGGCATGCCGTTCGGGGAAATGGCGCTATTGGAGTCGCACCGCTCCGCCGACGTGCTCGCGGATGCGGCAGCGACCGCCTACGAAGTGCCGCTTCGCGATTTCGAACGTTTCCGTAAACAACACCCGCGGGCTGGCGAGCGGATCATGCGCAACCTTGCCCGACTACTGGCCGATCGGCTGATCCTCGCCAACGCAAGGGTGAATTTGCTGACGTCGAATTAGATCATGATCCGGAAAAGTGGATTCCGGTTTTCCGAAAACGATTGTGGTCAAACAAAAGATAGAGCGGGATGACGCCTCGAAAAGAAGTCATCCCGATCTAGGTCTTGCCACGCCCACCCTTCTCGCTGGCACGGCGCAGGGCTTCGGCGAGTGCGCCGCCGCCGGATTGTTCCTGCGGCTTGCGTGGCGCGGACGATGTCATCGATGCCTTGGAAATATCGCGCGGCTTACCCTGAGCCGAACGATCGCTTTTAGCTCCAACTTCATCGTCGAGGCGGAGCGTCAACGCGATGCGCTTGCGGGCGACTTCGACCTCCAGCACTTTCACCTTGACGATGTCACCCGGCTTGACCACTTCGCGCGGATCCTTAATGAAGGTTTTTGACATAGCCGAGATGTGCACCAAGCCGTCCTGGTGCACGCCGATATCGACGAAGGCGCCGAAGGCCGCGACGTTGGTCACAGTGCCCTCGAGGATCATGCCGCGCTTGAGATGCTTGATCTCCTCGACGCCTTCCTTGAACACCGCGGCCTTGAAGGCGGGTCGCGGATCGCGTCCGGGCTTTTCCAGCTCGCGCAGGATGTCGGTCACGGTGGGCAAGCCGAAAGTGTCGTCCACAAAGGCCTGCGGCTTCAACTGGCGCACGATCTCGGCGTTGCCGATCAGCGCCTTGATGTCGCTTTTGGCCGCTGCGAGAATGCGTCGAACCACCGGATAGGCCTCCGGATGGACGCCGGAAGAATCCAGCGGATCTTCGCCGCCGTTGATCCGCAGAAAGCCTGCGCATTGCTCGAATGCCTTCGGGCCTAGCCGCGGCACTTCCTTGAGCGCCTTGCGCGACTTGAACGGGCCGTTGGTATCGCGATGCTGCACGATGCTTTGCGCAAGCCCCGCGCCGATACCCGATACCCGCGACAGCAGCGGTGCAGACGCCGTATTGGCATCTACGCCGACCGCGTTGACGCAGTCTTCGACAACAGCGTCAAGCGAGCGCGCCAGCTTGGCCTCGCCAAGGTCGTGCTGATATTGCCCGACGCCGATCGCCTTCGGGTCGATCTTCACCAGTTCGGCCAGCGGATCCTGCAGCCTGCGCGCGATCGATACGGCACCGCGCATGGTCACGTCGAGTTCCGGCAACTCCTCGGAAGCAAAGGCCGAGGCCGAATAGACCGAAGCGCCGGCTTCCGAGACGACGATCTTGGACATTTTCAGGTCGGGCAGCAGCTTGACCATCTCTACCGCGAGCCTGTCGGTCTCGCGCGACGCCGTGCCATTGCCGATCGCGATGAGGTCGACGCGATGCTTCACCGCGAGTTTCCCGAGCGTCGCCAGCGCTTCGTCCCAGCGCTTTTGCGGTTCATGCGGGTAGACCGCGCAGGTGTCCACCACCTTGCCCGTGGCATCGACGACGGCAACCTTGACGCCGGAACGGTAGCCGGGGTCGAGGCCCATGGTCACGCGGGCACCAGCGGGCGCCGCCAGCAGCAGGTCGCGCAAATTCGACGCAAATACGCGCACGCCTTCGGTTTCCGCCGCCGTCCACAGCCGCATGCGCAAATCGACATTGAGATGCACCTGGATCTTGGTGCGCCACGCCCAGCGCACGGTTTCCGCCAGCCAGCGGTCGCCCGGGCGGCCGCGATCGGCAACTGCGAAGCGCTGCATGATCTTCAGCTCGTACGAACTGGGGACACCCGCAACCGGAATCTGCGCGTCGGGCTGGATCTGCAGATCGAGGATCTCTTCCTTCTCACCGCGGAACAACGCCAGGATACGATGCGACGGCAGCTTGTGCAGCGGTTCGTTGAAATCGAAATAATCCTTGAATTTTTCGCCTTCGGTTTTCTTGCCGCTGCGGACCTTGGAGGTCACCAGTCCGCTCGACCACATCTGTTCGCGCAGTGCCCCGAGCAGGTCGGCATCCTCCGCAAAACGCTCCACCAGAATCGCACGTGCGCCCTCGAGCGCCGTGGCGGCATCGGCGACCTCCTTGTCGGCATTGACGAACGGCGCAGCCGCTGCTTGCGGATCGTTTTCCGGGTGCGTCAGCAGCAGTTCCGCCAGCGGTTCGAGCCCGGCCTCCTTGGCAATCTCGGCCTTGGTGCGGCGCTTCGGCTTGAACGGAAGATAAATGTCCTCCAGCCGCCCTTTGCTGTCGGCGGCAAGGATCGCCGCTTCCAGCGCGGCATCGAGCTTGCCTTGTTCGCGGATCGAATCGAGAATCGCGGTACGGCGTGCCTCAAGCTCGCGCAAATAGTTGAGACGCTCTTCCAGAGTTCGCAATTGCGCGTCGTCAAGTCCGCCGGTGATTTCCTTGCGGTATCGCGCGACAAACGGAACCGTCGCGCCGCCGTCGAGCAGCGTTACGGTCGCCTCGATCTGCTGCTCGCGGACCCCGAGTTCTTCCGCGATCTGTCGATTGATATTTGCCACGTAAGATCTTTCCAGTGCGGGCGCGCCGGCCCGGTTGTTCGCCGCGCGGACGCCGCTTATGGACCATCGCCGATCGACTTATCAACCCGCCGCGGAGAAGAAATTGATCTGTGGATCGATGCCTTTCGGCCGCCGAAACGGTCCGATTTAAGGGAAGCAGCATACTCGCATTGCGCGCCAAGATAAGGCGGAGATAAGGGTGGATCGGCGTCGTTTTAATGTGTAGACGGACGCTCTCCCCTGGAGCGCTCATGTCAATCTGCGGACTTGATTTCGGAACGTCGAACACCACGCTCGGCACGATCGACGGCCATGTGCCGGTTTTGGCGGTGCTGGAAGCCGAACAGACGGCGATTCCGAGTGCGATCTTCTACGAAGTGGACGGCGCCGTTCTGATTGGCCGAAAGGCTATCGACGCCTATGTCGCAGGCACCCCCGGCCGCTTGATGCGCAGCCTCAAATCCGTGCTCGGCACCTCGCTGATGGACGAGACCACCCGGCTTGGACGCCAGCGGGTCGGCTTTCGCGATGTGATCGCCTACTATCTCGGCGCGGTGAAGCGGCGCGCCGAACAGGCCACCGGCCGCGAGTTGCGCGACGTCGTGCATGGCCGGCCGGTCCACTTTATCGACAATGCACCTGACGCCGACCGCAAGGCGGAACAAACCCTGAAGACCATTGCACGCGACGTCGGCTTCGATGACGTCACGTTCCAGTTCGAGCCGATCGCCGCCGCGCTGGATTATGAGCGCCAGATCACGTCTGAAGAAGTCGCCCTGATCGCCGATATCGGCGGCGGCACATCGGATTTTTCGATCGTGCGGCTCGGGCCGGAACGCCACAGCAAGGCTGAGCGATCCGCCGATATTCTTGCCAATGACGGCGTGCGCATCGGTGGGACCGATTTCGACCGCCAGCTCAGTCTCGGTGTCGTCATGCCATTGTTCGGCTACGGCAGTGCCATGAAGCGCGCCGGGCTCGACGTTCCCACGAGCTATTTCCATGACTTCGCCACGTGGTCCCACATCAATCGCATGTACGAGCCGCAGGTGCTCACCGCCATCCGTCAGGTCCGGCAAGAGGCCAGCGAGCCCGAACTGCTCGATCGGCTGGTGCGCGTGGTCGAGGAGCAACGCGGCCACACGCTGGCGATGGAAGTCGAAGAGGCCAAAATCGCGCTGTCCGAAAAACGCCGCGCGGAGATCCCGCTCGAATGGGTCGCAGCCGGCCTCCACGCCGCCATCGGCCGCCCCGATCTCGTCGGCCATACAAGCCAGTTGGCCGATCGCATCGCAGCCCGTATCAAGAACTGCCTGACACAGGCGCGATTGACCGCCGACGACATCGACGCGGTGTTCCTGACCGGCGGCTCGGTCAAGCTCGCCCATGTCCGCAAGGCAATTACCAAGGAATTGCCGTCGGCCCGCATCGTCGAAGGGGATATTTTTGGAGCGGTCGGTAAGGGACTGACCCTTGAGGCGCTCCGACGCTACGGGCCGAGAGACTAGCGGCCCGTCAGACCACTTCCGTGACCGGCTGCATGTCGATTGCAAACGTCTCCAGGAATTTCGACGTCATGATGTAGAAGCCGACCGAGAGCTGCAATTCGACCAGCGCGCCCGGCGTCAGTTTCGATGCAATGGCGTTGAAGGTCGCGTCGGTCGGCTTGCGGAGCTTGACGATCTCGTCGGTGAAGGCAAGCGCCGCCCGCTGCACCTCGTTGAAGCATGTGGCCGACTGCCAATTCTCAAGGGCTTCGTTCTGCTCGTCGGTGACCCCCACCCCCTTGCCGATCCGCTTGTGGGCGACGATTTCGTAGGGCGCCTCGCACAGGATACCGGTGCGCGTGATCGCGATTTCGCGCACGATCGGATCGAGCTCGCCCTTGTGCCTGATCGCACCGCCCAACCGGCAATATTGCTCGAAATATTTCGGCGAATGCGCCATCATCCGGAAAATATTGGCATTGCGGTTCTTGCCGAGGATCTCGCGGGTACGGTCGTCGGCTTTCGCGGGATCGCTGTATTCGATGCGGGCCATTTCTCACCTTGGTTTTTCTGATTTTTGACGGGCGGATCATGCCCGCTGCCAAAGACCGGATCAACCTCGTTCCCCGGAATAACTCACGTCCCGGTGTGTTCTAGCTGACAAGCCGATCTGACAATATTCCGCGTCACGAGCATCCTTCGAGGGCAGGCCATGATCCGCATCTTCGCGCTTATCCTGTCGTTGCTATTCGTCCTCCCGAGCCGCGCCGCACCGATCGACAACAGCGACGGCTTTTGGAGCGAATGGAGCGACGCGACGTTTGCCAAAGCTGCTCGCGAGAAGAAATTCGTGATCATGTCGCTACAATCATGGTGGTGCCGATGGTGCCACGTGATGAACCACGAGACCTGGGCCAGCCCCGAGGTACGCGCAATCCTGAAAGACAAGTTCATCCCGGTCTACGTCGACCAGGACAGCCGGCCGGATATCTCGCAGCGCTATGAGCGCTGGGGCTGGCCCGCCACCATCATCTTCGCACCCGACGGCACCGAGATCGTCAAATTGCGCGGCTTCTACTCGCCGCAATTTTTCAACCCCATTCTCACGGCCACAATCGAGGATCCCTCGCCCGTGGTGTATCCCGATGCCGGCGGAGCGGAACGCGAGCGCATGCTCGCAACCGGCCTGACCGACACGCAGCGCGAGGAAATTCTTGGTTTCATCGACCAAGCCTGGGACGAGACCAATGGCGGCTGGAGCAAATCCAAATTCGTCGATGGCCAGATGCTGATTTGGGCGCTGCAGCGCGCGCGGCAAGGCGATGCGAAGAACGAGGCGCGGATCCGGAAAGTGCTTACCTTGATGGCCGATACCATGGTCGACAAGGCGACGGGTGCCATGAACCAAGTCAACCTGAAGCCGGACTGGTCGGAACCGGCGCACGAGTTTCCGATGTTTGCGCAGGAGGCCGGGCTTTCCGCCTACGCGCGGGCCTGGACCATGTTCGGCGATCCGACCTACCGCCAGGCTGCCGATCGCATCTACGGTTTTCTCAAGAACACCATGGCCGCACCCGGTGGTGGTTTCTATGCATCCTACGGCATGAGCGAGGGCGAACCCGGCGTCGACAAGCGGCAATATGCGCGTGAGACCGCACAGGCGATTGCGGGTCTGCTCGCCTATTACGATGCGACCGGAGTTGTTGAGACACGCGAACTCGCGATTGGCGGCGCGCGCTGGGCGCTTGCCAACCGCGCGCTGTCAAGCGGCGGCTTCCGCCACGCCGAACAGGACAAGGGCGGGCCTTATCTCGCCGACAGTGTCGAGATGGCCAAGGCGCTGTTGGCATTGCACCGCTCGACCGGCGATCGCGAATGGCTCGTTCACGCGCAGGCGACCGCCGACTTCATCGCCAAGACCTTCATCGATCCCGCGACCGGCGGGTTCGTAGCGTCGGCTTCGCCCGATGCGCAGCAACTGACCAAGCCGATCAAGCAGCGTGAGGATAATGTAACGGCAGTGCGCATGTTCAGCCTGCTATCGTCCTACACCGGCGAGATCCGCTATCGCGAGATTGCCGAGGCCGGCATGGGCTATCTGACATCGCCGCCGATCCTCGATGCCTTCGGTTTCCTGCCTGACGTGCTGCTGGCCGAGGATGAGCTGCGCAACGAACCAGTGCACGTCACTATTGTCGGCGCCAAGGACGATCCACGGTCGGCTGCGCTTTATCGGGCAGCGCTAGCGTATCCGCTCGCCAACAAGCGCGCAGAATGGTGGGACAAGCGCGACGGCAAGCTCGCCAATGTCGATGTCGACTATCCCGATTTTCCCGATGGGCCCGCGGCGTTCGCTTGCACCAGCACATTCTGCTCCTATCCGGTGACGGAACCCGCTGCAATTCCAGCGCAACTCGACGGTTTGAAGCGCGCGCGCAAACTGTAGCAATTCAAGACGCTCCAAAAAACTCCATCTCCCGTGCACAAACCGGCTGCGCGCGAGCCAAATTGCCGCCTTATTGCTGTTCGACTCTGGCACGGTCGACGTTCGCCGAGTGGGGACTCAGTCAAAGGCGAATGCTCGTCGCGGGGTGTTCCGAGTAACAAATCAATGGCCATTGTCCGCGCGTGTTTCGCGCAGCGATGAGTCACGCCCAAGTCTAGGGAGTTGGACATGAAGGAAGCCACCAAAAGGGCGGCCTCGGAAGCGCTTGCGCAGATGCTGGCGGTGACGGCGATGCTCGTCATCGCCAGCGTCGTGTTTTACGTGCGTTGACAAGTACAGGATGACAAAAATGGCGACGTATACCTTCGTAAGGACAGCACCGTGCGACCTGTCTCGAAGAATGACAACGGACACCTTGGGTCTGATCTTTGGCGGATCGCGGGGTCCGCGATGCACGGATGTCGGGGCGGCTGCTCCCGAGGAGGAAGCAATGACATCCCCGCAACGGCCGATCATTTCGCCTTTGCGAAATACGGAACCAGCCGTCCGGCGAACTGCGTAAAGCGCGCGGCGACTTTATCGCCAATGGCGAGATCGTTGTCGCCATGCGCCATCATGCGGAAGCCCTCGGCCGTATCCACCAGCACGATGTTGTATGGAACATGCGCGCGCGTCTCCGGCGTCGCCGCCCGGCAGACCAGCGACGTTGCATAGACCGTCCCTGCCCCGCTGGCGCGCTTTTCGGCCGGGTCCGCCGCGCCACAGGCGGCGCAAAAGCTGCGGCGGAAATATTGCGCCTTCCCGCAAGATCGGCAGTCTTGATAGACGATGGCTGCTTCGCCTTTGGTCCAGTCTGCGAGTTTGTCGCTCATCGCACTCGCTCCAGGAACATGCTGACATGGGAAGACAGCACGCCACCGTCGCCATGCAGCAGCGCGATCGAGGCGTCGCGAACCTGACGATTGCCCGCCCGTCCCGTCATCTGCAAATGAGTTTCGACCAGATGCGCCATCGCGCCGCCGACACCGCAATGGCCGTAGCTCAGGAGACCGCCATGGGTGTTGAGCGGTATTTCGCCATCGCGGCTGAAATAGCCTGCCCGCACTCGCGCCGCCGCCTCGCCGCGTTTGGCCAGGCCGAGATCCTCCAGCAGCATCGCCAGCGTAATGGTGAAGCTATCGTAGACTGCCGCGTAGCGCACATCCGGTATCGCAAGGCCGGATGCGTCTTTTGCTTTGGCGATGGAAATCTCGGCGCCGAGTTCGCTCAGAGCCGGCGCCGCGGTGACGTGCTGATGGGTATGCGCTTGCGCGCAGCCGCGTACGCGAATGCCCACTTCGCCGGTGCGCTCGCGGCTGATCACGAAGGCTGCGCCGCCGTCGGAGACCGGACAGCAATCCAGCAATTTCAGCGGCATCGCAACCGGCTTTGAAGCCATCACGTCTGCAACCGTGATCGCTTCGTGGAACTGCGCGCCGGGATGCGTCAGCGCGTGGGCCCGCATCAGCACCGCGAATTCGGCCAGGTCTTCTTGCGTGACGCCATATTCGTGCATGTAGCGCGAGGCCACGAGGCCGTAATAAGCGGGGATCGTCGGGCCCAGTGTCACCTCGTAATCGGGATGGCCGACCTGTGCCAGTGCCTGGATCGAGGCGTCGCGGCTTTGCCCGGTGAGGCGGTTTTCGCCGCCGACCACCAGCACATGCTTTACAACGCCGGCGTCGACCAGATGATGCGCGAGCATGGTCATCGCGAGCCCGGTCGCTCCGCCGACCTGCACCGCGTGGGCGTAGGACGGCTTAATACCGAAGTGTTCGGCAAAGACGGTCGCGAGCATGATGTGCGGCGACACGGTGCTGTAGCCACACAGGATGCCGTCGATGTCCGATCGCTTCAACCCGGCGTCCGATATTGCGAGCTCAGCCGCCATGCTCATGAGGTCGAGCGAGGAAGAGCCCTCGTGCTTACCGTATGACGTCAGTCCAACGCCGGTGATGAAACTCATGGTGCCGGTTCCCACACTTTCGTCATTCCGGGGCGGCGCGCAGCGACGAACCCGGAATCCATAACCACGATCGTGAGTATGGATTCCGGGCGGCGCGCCCCGGAATGACTTGGGAAATTTGCTCATCTTCAATAAGACTTCGGCAGGCCCAGCACCTTCTCCGCGATAAAGCTGAGAATGAGCTGCGGGCTGATCGGGGCGATGCGCGGGATCAGGGATTCCCGCAAGTAGCGTTCGACGTGATATTCCTTGGCGTAGCCAAAGCCGCCATGGGTCATCACAGCCTGCTCGCAGGCATGGAAGCCGGCTTCGGCGGCAAGATATTTCGCAGCATTCGCCGCGGGCCCACAGGGCATGCCCTGATCGTATTGCCACCCGGCGGAGAGCACCATCAACCACGCGGCTTCCAGTTCCATCCAGTTCTTGGCAAGTGGATGCTGGATGCCCTGGTTCATGCCGATCGGGCGATTGAACACGATACGGATTTTCGCATAGGCCGCGGCCCGCGACAGCGCAATCTGGCCCAGTCCCACCGCTTCCGCTGCGATCAAGATGCGTTCGGGATTCATGCCGTGCAGGATATATTCGAAGCCGCGGCCTTCTTCGCCGAGGCGATCCTCCACCGGGATTTCGAAATTCTCGAAGAACAATTCGTTGGAATCGACGGGCTTGCGGCCCATCTTCTCGATCTCGTGCACGGCGACACGCTTCTTGTCGAAATCGGTGTAGAACAGGCTTAAGCCCTGGGTCGGGGTCCTCACCTCTTCCAGCGGCGTCGTGCGCGCCAGCAGCAAGATCTTGTTGGCGACCTGCGCGGTGGAAATCCACACCTTCTGGCCGTTGACGAGGTATTTGTCGCCCTTGCGCACCGCGCGGGTCTTCAACTGCGTGGTGTTAAGCCCGGTATTGGGCTCGGTTACCGCAAAACAGGATTTGTCCCTGCCGTCGATAATCGGCGGCAGCATGCGCATGCACTGCTCCTTGGTGCCGAACACGACCACCGGATTGAGCCCGAACACGTTCATATGCACGGCCGATGCACCCGACATGCCGGCGCCGGATTGCGCTATCGTCCGCATCATAATCGCAGCATCAGTGATGCCCAGGCCCGAACCGCCGTATTCCTCGGGGATGCAGATGCCGAGCCAGCCGGCGTCCGCCAGCGCGCGGTGGAAGTCGGCGGGATAGCCGCCTTCCTTGTCCTTCTTCAGCCAATAGGCATCGTCGAAGCGCGAACAGATTTTTCCGACGGCGTCGCGGATCGATTCCTGATTGGCTGACAGCGCGAAATCCATATGTCCTGTCCTATGTGTTGGACGCGGCTTTGGTGACGCCGTCGCGCACCAGGGCCGCGATCTCGTCCGCAGACAAGCCCGCTTCCCGCAGGATTTCCGCACTGTGCTCGCTCAGGCGCGGCGCCAGCCTGTTGGTCTCGACCGGCGTTTCCGACCACCGCGCTGCGGGCCGCATGTTGCGAATGCGCCCTTCCGTCGGGTGATCGACAACGGGAAAGAAATCGGTCGCGACGATATGCGGGTCCTGCAGCAGGCTTTCGAGATCGTGCATCGGCATGACAGGCACGTCGGCCTTTTCCAGGATTGCGGTCCATTCGGCGGTGGTCTTTGTTTCGAGAATGCGCGCCAGTTCCGCGTAGACCGCATCGATATTCACGGCACGGCCGGCAAAGGTCGCGAATTTCGGATTGACGCGGAGATCGTCGCGCCCGGTAGCGTCGAAGAAGTTCGCCCACTGCTTGTCGTTGTAGACGATCACGCAGATATAGCCGTCCGACGTCTTGTAAGGCCGCCGGTCCGGCGACAGATGGCGCGCATAGCCACCTTTGTCCAGCGGCGGTTCATAAGTGAGCCCGCCCATGTGGTCGCCCATCACAAAGCTCGCCATGGTCTCGAACATGGGTATGTCGACGCGCTGGCCACGCCCGGTGCGGTCGCGATCGACGAGGCTCGCGCAGATCGCGCCTACCGCCGTCAGCCCGACGATACGATCAACGAGCGCATTGGGCACATAGCGCGGCACGCCATCTGAGGTCTGCGCCATCAGCGCCGGCAGCGCGGTCGCGCCCTGGATCAGATCGTCATAGGCGGGCTTCGCGGCATAAGGGCCGTCCTGGCCGAACCCGAACACACCGGCATAGATCAGCCGCGGATTGATCTTTGAGACGACGTCATAGCCGAGTTGCAGCCGCGCCATCGCCTGCGGGCGCACGTTGTAAACCAGCACGTCGGCGGTTTTGATCAGCCGCAGCACGGCATCGCGCCCCGCCGGTTTCTTCAGGTCGAGGGAAATCGAGCGTTTGTTGCGGTTGGTGTTGAGGAACACCGGCCCCATCCCGGGATGCCGCGTCGGCCCGATCTGCCGCGTCACGTCGCCATCGAGCGATTCCACCTTGATGATGTCGGCGCCGTAATCGCCGAGCATCTGGGTGGCATAGGGCCCCATCAGCACGGTCGTCATGTCGATGACCTTGATGCCCTTAAGAGGTCCCATGGTCCAATTCGCTCCCGGATGATCTTGTTCAGGTCTAGTAACGGCAGCGCGTCACCAAGATCAAGGGCGCCGGGGGTATGGGCGCATGCGTCAGCGGCCCAAGCCGCTATTTCTTCAACCTGGTATCGCGCTCTCTGGTCAGCTTATCGAGCTCTTCATTTTGTTGATCGATACGCGCGGCGATGCGCTCTTCATTCCGTTCGCCGGATGCGCCAGCCGCTTGTTCCACCAGTTGCCTGATATTGTCCTGGAGGATTGCAATCCGGTTGTTGAGTTCGGCCAACGACAACGAGCTTTCGCTACCCATCGTGCAGTCTCCAGGAAGTCACCAGAGAATAGCAGGCAAGGCGCAAACGCGCCTTTGCCCGCTCTATCCGTTCTCACTACTTCGCCGCCTCCAGTACCGAGACGTAATTCGCCACCGCAGCCCCACCCATGTTGAAGATGCCCGCGAGCTTGGCGTTCTTGAGTTGCATACCCTCGGGCGCTTGCCCCACCAGCTGCATCGCGCTCATCACATGCATGGAAACGCCGGTGGCGCCGATCGGGTGGCCCTTGGCCTTCAATCCGCCGGACGGATTGACCGGCAGCCTGCCGTCCTTCTGGGTCCAACCTTCCTTGATGGCGCGCGCGCCCTGCCCGCGCGGCGTCAGGCCCATCGCTTCATATTCGATCAGCTCGGCGACGGTGAAGCAGTCATGGGTTTCGACGAACGACAGATCGGAAAGCTGCACGCCGGCCTTCTGCAGCGCCTGTTGCCAGGCGACCGTGCAGCCTTCGAACTGCAAGATGTCGCGCTTCGACATCGGCAGGAAATCCTGCGCGTGCGCGGTCGCGCGGAAGTTCACCGCCTTGCCCATCGTCTTGGCGGTCTCCAGATCCGTCAGCACCAGAGCAGCGGCGCCATCCGACACCAGCGAGCAATCGGTGCGCTTCAGCGGTCCCGCGACAAACGGATTCTTTTCACTCTCCGCGCGGCAGAACTCATAGCCAAAATCCTTGCGCATCTGCGCGTAGGGATTGGCAACGCCGTTCTTGTGGTTCTTGGCAGCGATCATCGCCAACGCGTCTGACTGGTCGCCGTATTTCTGGAAATAGCTTTGCGCGATCTTGCCGAACACGCCGGCAAATCCGCCGGGGGTGTCGCCGTCTTCGGGCAGATAGGACGCGCGCAGCAAATTGCGGCCGATCTCCGCCGCAGGTGTCCGCGTCATCTGTTCGACGCCGACCACGAGCACGATCTTCGCATTGCCCGACGCAATGGCCCTGATGCCCTGGTGCACGGCAGCCGAACCGGTGGCGCAGGCGTTCTCGACCCGCGTGGCCGGCTTGAAGCGCAGTTTCGGGTCTGCCTGCAGCACCAGCGATGCCGTAAAATCCTGCGGCGAGAAACCGGCGTTGAAATGCCCGAGCACGATCTCGTCGACATCGCCTGCGGAAATGCCGGCGTCCGCCAGCGCTTCGGTCGCCACCTTGACCACGAGGCTTTCAACGGTTTCGGCGTCGAACTTGCCGAATGGCGTATGCGCCCATCCGACGATGCTGGCTGTCATGGTCGTTCTCCCTGTCTGGCTCGTCCCGGTATGTAACCTATCTTGGTGCCGGTTTCAGCGATTTCATGGCCCGCTCGCACATGGCGGTTATGCCGGCCCAATTGCCGGACCGGATATCCGCCGCCGGGCACAGCCAGGAACCGCCGACCGCCACGACATTGGGCTCAGCCAGCCAGGACGCCGCATTGGCCTCGCCGATGCCGCCGGTCGGGCAAACCCGGATGGCCGGAAACGGCCCTGCCAGCGCCCGCAGTGCCTTGATACCGCCGGACTGCTCGGCCGGGAAGAATTTGACGAGGTCAAACCCATGCGCCAGTGCCTGCATCAGTTCGGACGCCGTCGCGATCCCCGGCGCGAACGGCAGCGCGCTTGCGGCCGCGGCCTTCAGCAGGTCCGGTGTCGCGCCCGGACTGATCCCGAAGACGGCGCCGAGCGCCTCGGCACGCGCGAGGTCATCGGCGTTCAGGATCGTGCCGATCCCGATGATGGCATCCGGCACCTTGGCGATCATCGCTTTGGCGGCTTCGATCGCAACCGGTGTACGCAGCGTCACTTCGAGGGTGCGCACGCCGCCGGCGACAAGGGCGTTGGCAAGCGGCACGGCGTCTTCCAGCCGCTCGATCGTGAGCACCGGAATGATCGTGGCCGACTTGAACAGATCAGCGAGCTTTTCCTGTCTTGATGCTGGGCTCATGCAGACGCCTTGCGAGAGGTGGCCGGTCCGGAAAGTATATCTGACGGCATCGCCGCCCGCGGAATGATCGCGCCGGGGTGACATACCACAACCCCGGCGAGATGGTGCCCGGCGCGCGCGGCTTCGATCGGCTCTTTGCCGGCAAGGCGAGCGGCGATATAGGCCGCCGCAAAACTGTCGCCAGCGGCGGTGGTATCGACGACGGGCTTTGTCACGGGCTCGGCCTTCGTTCGATGCGAAACCCCGCCGACACGCAGGATACTGGCGGGTTCCGAAAGCTTCAGCACGACCTCGCCGCCCGGAATGCACGCCAGCAAACCATCATGGCCTTCGCCGGGATAGAGCGGCAGCAAATCCTCCGTCGAGGCCAGAACGGTGTCGGCAATTTCGAAGGCATCCTGAAAGACCGCCCGCGCAACATCCAGATCGGGCCAGCCGCGCGCGCGAAAATTGGTATCGAAGGCAACGCGCGCCCCGTTCGCGCGCGCACGCTCGAGGGCCTCGAACAAGCGCGCCTGCCCGGCAGCATTGTAGAGCGACAGCGTGATCGCCGAGAGATAAACGACATCGTAGCTCATCAGCGAACGCAGGATGTCCGAGGTGTCAGGCAAATCCATCAGGCTGCGCGCAGCCGAGTTATCACGCCAGTGAAAGAACCGGCGTTCGCCCTTCTCGTCGGTCTGGATCATGTAGATCCCCGGCAATTTGCCCGGCAGCCGTAACACCCGCGTCGTGCCCACGCCCTCCGCAGCCCAGCCGGCAATCATCTCGTCGCTCAGCGAATCGTCGCCCAGCGCTGTGATGTAGTCGACGCCGGCGCCAAGGCGGGCGAGATAGACGGCGGTGTTGAGGGTATCGCCGCCATAGCCGCGCGAATACAGGCCGCCATCAGCCTGCTTCAGCTCGATCATACACTCGCCGATGCAGGCTACTCTGGTCATGAGCGCAGCTTGTAGCCGATTGGCGCGGATAATTCACGCCAGTTTTCGCATGGCCACTATCGCCCTACCCCGGCGAGGGCCGACGCAAATGCAATGGGCGGTGGAGTGAGTGAAACTCCGCCGCCCAATCGCCGGCATCTATTGATTGGCGATTATTGCATCGACCCGTGCGCCATCGCGTACATTGCGTTGAATTTCTTGAGGAGCAGTTCCGCGCTTGGGCGCGCTTTGATTCCCCAGTTAAACGCCGTGCTCGAGTCGTCTATCATAACAGCAACGATGCGACCGCCCCCATCGGCAGTGTACTCGCCAGCGGCCTCACCAACCTTGCGGAGTGCTTCGCGCGCGCCGTACGCCGCCTCCGTCGACGTCCTTACGAGGTCAATGGTCCTCTGAGCCTCATCGATCGCCTGTTGCAGGTTGTCAAAGTTGAAGTCTTTCTTGTTCGCTTTTGCTGCCTTGTCGTAGTTCTTCTCTGCCGTACTCCAGTCCCTTTCAACAAGGGTCTTGTACTCCGGCAATCTCGCTTTCAAGTCGGTCAGCACTTGCTTGAGCTGTTGCAAGTAGATGTTGGCTGAATGCAATTTCTTTTCAGCATTGCCCACACCGATTTTTACCGCCTCCGCTTCCAGTTTTTCGGCTTCCGCAAAAAGGGAATAATCGCCGTCAAAGAGGTCGACCATCTTTTGCGCAATCGAAAGCGCGGCGTTGACCTTGCTGCCTGGGTCGCTCAGCGCAATCACTGCTACATCAGCGCCCGTACCGATCGCCTTGAAGAGAAGGTTGAAGTCGCCTCGGATTTTTTCAGCCCTTGCCCTGAAGTCCCTGGCATACTGTATATCCTTGGCCATCAGGAGATCATCCTGGCTGATCGCGAGATTCGTTGCGGCATTTGCCGCATTCGTTTCTGCCATCTTGAGTGTCGTGTTAAAATGGCTCAGCCCCAGTTGCGCATGTTGCGCGATGTGAGCCTCATCTCTTACCTTGCCGTCATCTTTGTTTGTGACTTCGTAAACTTGGTTGCCAGCATCCTTCATGGAACCCAGCTTTTCCGACAACGCTACCAGCTTTTCCGCATGTGCCTTCGCCTCGTGAAATGAGGAATCGGCAGTTCTGAATAATTCGACTGCCTTTGTCAGCAATGGCGTAACTATTGCTTGCTTCGCAGCAACGTAGGTCACCTTCCCTCTTGGCGTGTCCACAGCCAGGACGGCGACACTGGCAACACCTGTGGTGCCGCCGGCGGCCGCAGGATGCGCACCGGCGAATTCTGCCGTCACGACGTCGACCGCGGCTATCTTGGGGGGCTTGGCGCCACTGAAAGCGACGTCCTTGGTGATGGTCTCGCGCGGAGCAATCGTCACGTCGAAACCGTTGCAGTGATAATCCACGTTGACGCAAAACTTGAGGTGTATCGGGGTTTGCTCCTTGTTTGTCACGGTGGCCCTGACCCGCTTGTCCGAAGCGCTGTAGTTCGCAGTGCTCGAGAACCCACTGCAAGCCGGGCCATTGCAGCCGGCTTGCGCGATTTGCGGTACCGCGACTATCGCGGCGGCGGTCGCCAGCATGGCGAGTTTGCGGGTCATCGAAAGTTTCTCCTCGGGGATAGATGGGCAGCGAACAGGACTTCGTCGTGCCGATTGATAGGCCCGTTCAACATACAAGGCGCAGATCGCTCTGAAATTTTCGTCTCAAACACGACCAGGATTTTCGCGTCAGCGAATGCGGCTTTTTGCGACAACATCACCAGACTGAGATGGTCGCCGGCTCCATAGGAACAGCACCCCTCGCGGTGGATGAAGAGTCGCGGAAAGGAGAAGATTGATTGGCACAAGCGATGGCTGAAAACAGCCAACAAGCGACTGCTCGATCACCCGGCGCATGCGGCCGGATTCAAGCCGAATTCCTTATGTCGCTGGTCGTAGAGCCAAGACGTTCCGGCGTGCTTTTTGCGGACCAGCCGCGCTAGGCCGCGAACTTACCGCCGAGTTCATCCTCGATGTGAATCCGGATGATGTCATCGAACGTCTTTTCGGCGGTGGTGAAGCCGAGCTTCAGCGCGCGGTCGGTGACGAAATCGCGCGGCCAGCCGGAGACGATGCCGATGATGGTCGGATCGGGCACCCGCTTGATGCGTGCGGTGACGTTCTTGCCAGCGACACGGTCGAGCGCGGCGATTTGTTCGCCGACGGTCGCCGACAGACCGGGCATGCTCAGATTGCGCCGCGGCCCCATCGCATTAAGGTCCATGGTGCCGGCATGGACCAGAAAGCCGACCGCTGATTTCGGTGAGGCGTGCCAGTGCCGCACGTCCTCGGAAACCGGCAGCACCGCCTCCTCGCCCGCGAGCGGCTCGCGGATGATGTTGGAGAAGAAACCCGAAGCCGCCTTGTTCGGCTTGCCCGGACGTACGCAGATCGTCGGCAGGCGGATGCTGATGCCGTCGAGCAGGCCCTTGCGTGTATAGTCATTGATCAGCAGTTCGCAGATCGATTTCTGCGTGCCATAGCTCGTCAGCGGCGTGTGGAAGAACTCGTCGCCGATCTTTTCCGGGAATGGCGCACCGAACACCGCGATCGAGGACGTGAATACCAGCCGCGGCTTGTAACCGCCGCCGGCGGCGCGGATCGCATCGATCAGGTACCGTGTGCCGTCGAGATTGATCCGGTAGCCCTTGTCGAATTCCGCTTCCGCCTCGCCGGAGACGATCGCGGCGAGATGAAAGATCACCTCGGGCCGGCCGGCGATCAGCGGCGCGGCCGCGCCGGCATCGGCGAAGTCGGAGGCCACGACATCGATCGGGATTGACGTATTGGCAGGCTTGGTGGGCGCCACTACGTCCTGCAGCGTCATCTTCGTGATGTCTTGCTTGCCGAGGTGACCGTCGCGGAGCAGCCGCTCCGTCAGTTTGCGGCCGACCATGCCGGCGGCGCCGAGAATCAGAATGTGCAACACCCGTCTCCTTTTTATTCTTCTATGGCGTTTTCAGGCGGCGGTTCGCGCGTGAAGAAAACGCGTCACAACTTAGTTATAGGCGGGCCTGCGCGCTCACTCTTTCACGGCTCCCGTCATGGCCGAGACATAATGCTCGACGAAGAAGGCGTAAAGGATGACCAGCGGCAACGAGCCCGCCAGCGCCCCCGCCATCAGCGATCCCCAGCGATAAATATCGCCGTCCACGAATTCGTTGACGATCGCAACCGGCACCGTCTTGTTCTGGGTCGATTGCAGGAAGGTCAGCGCGTAGATGAACTCGTTCCAGCACAGCGTGAAGCAGAAGATGAAGGCCGAGATCAGACCGGGGATCGCCAGCGGCAACACGATTTTGATCAGGATCTGCCAGCGGCTGGCGCCGTCGATCAGCGCGCATTCTTCCAGCTCGAACGGGATGGTCTTGAAGTAGCCCATCAGGAGCCAGGTCGAGAACGGGATCAGGATGGTCGGATAGGTCAGGATCAGCGCCATCGGCGAGTCGAACAGCCCGTACTGGAACACGACGGTGGCGAGCGGAATGAACAGGATCGAGGGCGGCACCAGATAGGACAGAAAGATCAGGCCGCCGACCCAATGCGCGCCGCGATAGCGCAGCCGCACAATGGCATAAGCCGCGAGTACGCTGGCGAAGATCGACAGGATGGTGGCGCAGACCGCGACATACATCGTGTTCCAGAGCCAATGCGGATAATAGCTTTGGAACAACAGCTTGTAGATATGTTTGAAGGTGGGATTCCAGGTCCAGAACGGGTTGAACTTGTCGAGGTCGAGCAATTGTTCGTCCGGTTTGATCGCGGTCAGCCCCATCCAATAGAACGGAAACAGCAGGATAAAGACGATGATCGACAGCGGCAGGTACAGCGTCACCATGCGGCGCGGCACCGACTGCAGATAGCTCATGCCTTCGCTGTTATCGACGCGAGCGGACGTCGACAGGATGGTCTTGAGATCGACGGGCTTTGGCGCGGGAAGATCAGTCATTGTTTTCCCCTTGCTGCCATTTACGCCGCTGCAATCCGAACCAGGACACCATGATCGCTGCGAGCAGGAACGGGATCATCGCGCTCGAGATCGCAGCGCCCTCGCCCAACTGCCCCGCGATAATCGCGCGCTGGTAGGACAAGGTCGCCATCAGATGCGTGGCATTGACGGGACCGCCCCGCGTCATCGCCCAGATCAATTGAAAGTCGGTGAAGGTGAACAGCACCGAGAACGTCATCACGACCGCGATGATCGGGGTGAGCAACGGATAGGTAATGAAGCGGAACATTTCCCACTTACTCGCGCCGTCGAGTGTCGCGGCCTCGTAGAGCGAGGGCTGCACGGTCTGGAGACCTGCGAGCAGCGTGATCGCCACAAAGGGCACGCCGCGCCAGATATTGGCGAAGATAACACAGATACGGGCCCAGGTCGTATCGCCAAGGAAGTTGATGTTCTGGGTGATCAGCCCGAGGTGCTTGAGCGACCACGAGATGATCGAGAATTGCGAGTCGAAGATCCACCAGAATGCCAGCGCCGACAACACCGTCGGCACGATGAAGGGAATCAGAACCAGGGCGCGCAGCATCGCCTTGAACGGCATGTTCTCGTTCAGCAGCAGCGCAAGATAGAGGCCAACCGCGAATTTGATCGCGCTCGCGATCGTCGTGTAGAGCAGCGTATTGAAGACCGAAAGCCAGAAGATCGAGTCGCCCCACAACCACTCGTAATTCTCAACCCCGATAAACACACCCGGCCGCCCGATGCGGGCGTCGGTAAACGAAATCCAGATCCCGAGACCCAGCGGATAAGCCAGAAAAAAGATCAGGAACGCCATCGCCGGCAACATGAACCAGAAGCCGAGCCAGTTGCGATTGGTCTTGATCTGGTCCCACGTCGTGGCCTCGCGTATCTGCGCTTTGGCAATCCGGGGTTGGAGTGCGATGTCAGCCATTGGCGATGTCCCAACTAAAGAATTGATGGCGCGGGCGGCAGTCGCCTGCCGCCCGCGCCCGTCTCGATCAGCGATAAATTCGCTTCAACTGACGTTCGGCTTCGGACATGGCGGTTTTGCCGTCCTTGGCGCCGGTGCAGTAGTTGGCGAACATATCGACCACGATGAAGTCGGCAATCGCGGTCGCCGCCTTCTCGCCGGGCGTTCCGATGCCGGAAGCCGGCAAAGCGCGCTCGCTGGCGTGGCTGAACACTTCGTTCTTCGGATCGGCCTTCCACACCGCAGCCGAATCATAGGCCTTCAGCGTGTGGGTGAGATAGCCCCGCGCACCGGACAGCCACGGATCGAAGTTCGCCTTTTCCAGCATGAACGCAGTGAAGGCCTTACAGGCGTTCGGATATTTGGTGAAGTTGAACGCCAGGATTGGAACCGCTAGCTGCAATTCGCTGGGCTTGCCGCTCGTACCGACCGGCCACAACGCGTGGTAGGTATCCTCAGCGAGGTCCTTCTTGGTCGGATCGTCCTTGGCCGCGACGTAGATCGAGATCCCGTTTGAGGTCAGGTACAATTCGCCCGACAGGAACGCCTTGTTGTTCGAAGAGTCGTTCCACGACGCGACACCGGGAATGAAGGTGTCGGACAACGCCTTGGCGTATTCGAGCGCCTTCATGGTTTCCGGCGAATTGATGCTGACCTTGTCGTCCTTGTCGACGGTATAGGCGCCATGGCCCCAGAGGATGTTATGCACCCAGGCATTGGCGTCGCCGGTGGCATGGCCGAGCGCGAAGCCGGCCGGCGTATTGTTCGCTTTCAGCGCCTTGCACAGTTCGAGATAGGCCGGGAAGTCAGCCGGAACGCCCTTCGAGAAGCCGGCCTTGTCGACCGCGGACTTGCGATAGGTCAAATAGCCGCCGATGGTGGCGACGGGGATACCGAGCCAGTCGTTGCCCAGTTTGCAGGTCTTGGCAGCGGCATCGGTCCATCCGCCGTATTTACTGCCGAGATAATCGGCGACGTCGTTCATCTTCAGAACTTTGGTCGGGAACAGCTGCGGCAGCGTGTGCAGGCCCCAGGCCATATCGAGGCCCGAGCCGGTATTGGCCGCGACCGAAGCCTTCGGCTGTACGTCCTCGAAGGATTCCGAGAAGACGTTCATCTCGGTGCCGGTCGCGGTCTTGAAGGCTGCAACCATGGCGTTGAACGCATCGTCTTCCGCCGGCACGAAACGCTTCCAGCGCATCACGGTGAGCTTGGCGCCCGGCTCCGCTTTCCACGGTGCCGTTTGCGCCCAGGCCTTGGCGAATTCGAGCAGTGCCGGTCCAGTCAGCGCGCCTGCCGCCGCGAGCGCGGTGCCACCCTGAAGCAAAGAGCGGCGAGTAAAGTCATGCATAGTCCATCCTCCCGTTTGAATATTTTTTGCTTACTGTTCAGCCATTCAGTCGCTTGCCAGTCGTCTCGTCGAACAGATGCACGAGCGACGGATCCGGCTTGAGCCGGACCTTGTCGCCCGGACTGAATTGATGCCGCTCGCGGAACACGGCAACGACCTGCTCACCGCCGAGCTTGGCAAAGACCTGGGTCTCCGAGCCGGTCGGCTCGACCACGATGATCTCGGCTTCAGCGCCGTCGTCGGCGATCGTGAAATGTTCGGGCCGCACGCCATAGACGGCCGGCTGACCCTCGGAATTGGCGGGCGCCGATGCCAGCGGCAGCTTGACGCCGTTCGGACCTTCAAAGCTGGCACTGCCGTTCGACTTTACCTTGCCCTTTAGGAAGTTCATCGCCGGCGAACCGATGAAGCCTGCCACGAACTGGTTGGCGGGACGGTCATAAAGTTCGAGCGGGGTACCCATCTGTTCGACGATGCCGTCATGCATGACGACGATCTTGTCGGCCATAGTCATGGCTTCGATCTGGTCGTGGGTGACGTAAACCGTCGTGGTACGCAGCCGCTGATGCAGTTCCTTGATTTCGGTGCGCATCGCAACGCGCAGCTTGGCATCGAGGTTCGACAGCGGCTCGTCGAACAGGAACACCTGGGGATCGCGCACGATGGCGCGGCCCATCGCCACGCGCTGGCGCTGACCGCCCGACAATTGCCGGGGATAACGTTCGAGCAGCGGCGTCAGCGCCAGGATTTCAGCGGCGCGGCTGACGCCTTTGGAGATTTCGTCCGCACTCGCGCCGCGCAGCTTCAGCGAGAAGCCCATATTGTCGGCGACCGTCATATGCGGATAGAGCGCGTAATTCTGGAACACCATCGCAATGTCGCGCTCTTTCGGCTGGACATTGTTGACGACGCGCTCGCCGATCGAGATCGTTCCCGAGGTGATGTTCTCAAGACCTGCGAGCATTCGCAGCAAGGTCGACTTGCCGCAACCGGAGGGGCCGACGAGAACGACGAACTCGCCGTCCTCGATCGGGATCGATACGCCGTGCAAAACCTCGAAGTTACCGAACGACTTTCGCACGTCGCGAATCTGTACCGACGACATCGGAATCCACTCCCCTTATTTTTCTGTATTCTGGCGTCCTGTGCCGAAGGCCACGCCATACTGTCTTTTTGACTTTAATGCAGCAGCCGAATTTGGCGCGCACCATCATCCGCAGTTTGGCGGTTTTTAGCAATCCGATGGTAGCGCTGTCAATAATTGTTCAAACGTCTAGTCCGTTGTGATAAGAGGCAGATCATGGGACGAAAGCGGACAAGATCTGGCAAAATCCGGCTCGCCGAGGTCGCCAAGCTTGCTGGCGTATCGCCGATCACGGCGTCGCGATTTTTCAGAAACCCCGAAGCATTATCGGTCAGCAAACGCGAGCGCGTCGACAGCGCCGTGAAAGAACTCGGTTACGTGCCCAATCTCGCCGCGCGCGCGCTGGCATCGCACCGCACGGAAGTCATCGGCGTCGTGATCCCGTCTTTGACCAACAATGTGTTCGCCGATGTCTTGCGCGGTGTCTACGATTCCTCGGAAGGCAGCCGCTATAGCATTCAGCTCGCCAACACGCGCTACAGCATCCTGCAAGAAGAGAAGCTGCTGCATCTGTTCCGGGCGCAAAAGCCCGCAGGATTGATCGTGACCGGCATCAACCAGACCGCGGAATCGCGCGCGATCCTGGAGTCGATGAATTGTCCGGTCGCGCAGATCATGGAGATCGACAACAATCCGGTCGATATGATGGTGGGCTTCTCGCATTATGACGCCGGTTTTGCCGCCATTACACATATGCTCGAGCAAGGGTTCCGGCGGATAGGCTTTCTCGGCGCGCGGATGGATCCCCGCGTGCAGCGACGGTTCGAAGGTTACCGCGACGCCATGAAAGCGGCCTCGCTGTTTGACCCGAACCTCGTCGTCACGACTTCCGTGCCGACCACCGTCACGCTTGGCGGGACGCTGTTCGCCGATCTCCTGGCGAGGACGCCGGATATCGATGCGGTGTTCTGCGTCAACGACGACCTCGCTTTGGGCGTCTTGTTCGAATGCCAGCGCCGCCAGATATCGGTTCCCGGCAAGATCGCCATTGTCGGCTTCAACGATCTGGAATTCATGGCGGCCGCCGTCCCTTCCCTGACCAGCGTGCGCACCAACCGGTATGAAATGGGCCGGCATGCCGTTACCATGGTGATCGACGCGATCGAAGGCCGCCGGCCGCAGGAGCCGATCCTGGACCTTGGCTTCCAGTTGATGGTGCGCCAAAGCTCGTTGCCGCAGGGCGCGTAGTGGTGACGCACTACCATCTGGGTTCAATTCGCGGCGTCGGAAGAAAATGGTAGCGCTATCTTTTGCGTCGAATTATGATCTGGACCGTAATCGCATGCGCCAACCGTGATCGAGCCACCAAAAAGTTTGCAGTGCGGGAGGAAACAATGAAAAAAAGCGACAATAAAGCAGCCAGCAACGGCAAAGGCCGGAAACTTCGCTCCCTCGAGTGGTTCAACAACCCGCACAATCCCGGAATGACGGCGCTCTACCTCGAGCGCTACCTCAATTACGGGCTGACCCGGGACGAATTGCAGTCCGGCAAACCTATTATCGGCATCGCGCAGACCGGCAATGATTTGTCGCCGTGCAACCGCCACCATCTGGAACTGGCGCACCGGGTGCGCGAGGGTATCCGCGCCGCCGGCGGCATCGCGATGGAATTCCCGATGCATCCGATCCAGGAGACCGGAAAGCGCCCGACCGCGGCGCTCGACCGCAACCTCGCCTATCTCGGTCTCGTCGAGATCCTTTTCGGCTACCCCCTCGACGGCGTGGTGCTGACGACGGGCTGCGACAAGACCACACCCGCCTGCCTGATGGCGGCGGCGACCGTCAATATGCCTGCAATCGTGCTGTCGGGCGGACCGATGCTGAACGGCTGGCATCAGGGCCAGCGGACGGGTTCGGGAACCGTGGTTTGGAAATCCAGGGAGAGACTGGTCGCCGGCGAGATCGATTATGAGGAGTTCATGAACATCGTGGCCTCCTCGGCGCCGTCGATCGGCCATTGCAACACCATGGGCACGGCTTCGACCATGAACTCGCTGGCTGAAGCGCTTGGCATGTCGCTGCCCGGCTGCGCCGCGATCCCCGCGCCCTATCGCGAGCGGGGCCAGATCGCCTATGAAACCGGTTTGCGCATCGTCGAGATGGTTTGGGAAGACCTCAAGCCCTCCGACATCCTGACCCGCAAGGCGTTCGAGAATTGCATCGTCGTGAACTCGGCGATCGGCGGCTCGACCAATGCGCCGATCCATATCAACGCGCTGGCACGTCATATCGGCGTCGATCTCTCGATCGACGACTGGCAGAAATTCGGTCACGAGATTCCGTTGCTGGTGAACATGCAGCCGGCCGGCTTCTATCTCGGCGAGGAATTTCACCGCGCCGGCGGCGTGCCGGCCGTGGTGCGCGAACTGATGAAGCACAAGCGCATCCATGAAGACGCCTTGACGGTCAACAACCGCACCATGGGCGAGAATTGCCGCGAGGCCACCGCACCCGATGGTGACGTGATCTGGAGCTACGACAAGCCGCTGGTGAAGGACGCCGGCTTCCTGGTGCTGCGCGGCAATCTGTTCGATTCCGCGATCATGAAAACCAGCGTGATCTCCGGGGAATTCCGCGACCGCTATCTCGCCAACCCCAAGGATCCCAACGCGTTCGAGGGACGCGCCATCGTGTTCGAGGGGCCGGAGGACTATCACGACCGCATCGACGATGCCTCGCTCAAGATCGACGAGCACTGCATCCTGTTCGTGCGCGGTACCGGGCCGATCGGCTATCCCGGCGGCGCCGAGGTCGTGAACATGCAGCCGCCGAAAGCGCTGATCCAGCGTGGCATCCTGTCCCTGCCCTGCATCGGCGATGGTCGGCAGTCCGGCACCTCGGGCTCGCCGTCGATCCTCAACGCCACGCCGGAAGCCGCCGCCGATGGCGGCCTTGCGATCCTCAAGATGGGGGACAAGGTTCGCATCGACCTCAACAAGGGCACCGCCAACATCCTGATCTCGGATGCGGAATTGAAGCAGCGCCGCGCCGAGCTCAAAGCCAAAGGCGGTTTCCCCTACCCGGCAAACCAGACGCCGTGGCAGGAACTCTATCGCTCGACCGTCGGCCAGCAAGCCACCGGCGCCTGCATGGAATTCGCGACGCGCTATCAGGACATCGCAGGCAAGGTCGGCGTGGCCAGGGATAATCATTGAAACTGTCATTCCGGGCGCGACGTAGCCGCGAGCCCGGAATCCATAACCACGATCGGGCGTATGGATTCCGGGCCTGCGCTACGCGCATCCCGGAATGACGAAAAATAAAATGGAATGGAGAACAACATGTCAGATCGCCTGAAGGGCAAGCGCGCATTCGTGACCGCTGCCGCTGTGGGAATTGGCCGCGCCTGCGCGGTGGCTTTTGCGCGCGAAGGCGCCACCGTGTTTGCCACCGATATCGACGAGGGCAAGCTCGCGGCGCTGAAGAGCGAAGGCATCGCGGAAGTGGCAAAACTCGATGCGCGTGACAGCGCAGCGGTTGCTGCGATGGCCAAGCGCGCCGGCAAGACCGACATCCTGCTCAATGCCGCCGGCTTCGTGCATCACGGCACGGTGCTCGAATGCTCCGACGAGGAATGGGATTTCTCGTTCGACCTCAACGTCAAATCGATGCATCGCACGATCCGCTCGTTCCTCCCTGGCATGCTGGAATCCGGCGGCGGCTCGATCGTGAACATCTCTTCCGCCGCCGGCGTGTTCAAGGCCGCGCCGAACCGCTACGTCTATGGCGCGACCAAGGCTGCCGTTGCAGCACTGACGCGCGCGGTCGCCACCGACTTCATCACCAAGGGCGTGCGCTGTAACTGCATTTGCCCCGGCACCATCGAAACTCCCTCGATGCTGGACCGCGCCGCCGCCGCAGGCCCTAACGGCCGCGAGATGTTCATTGCGCGTCAGCCGATGGGACGGCTCGGCACAGCCGACGAAATCGCCATGCTTGCCGTCTATCTCGCCAGCAACGAAAGCGCATTTACCACCGGCGTTGCCCATATCATCGACGGCGGCTGGACCCTCTGATTCAAGGAAGAACATCATGAACAAGATCGATCTGAACGGCCGCTGCGCCGTCGTCACCGGCGGCGCGCAGGGATTTGGGCGCGCGATCACCGAGCGCTTCGTGGCATCGGGCGCCAAGGTCGCGATCTGGGATCATGACCTGCCGTTTGCGGAAAAGACCGCGAAGGAAATCGGCTCCGCCGTCTCGGCGTTCAAGGTCGACGTCTCCGATCTCGCTGCGGTCGAGAAGACGCGGGACGAGACGCTGAAGGCGCTCGGCAAGATCGACATCCTCGTCAACAATGCAGGCATTGCCGGCATCAACAAGACAGTGTGGGAAACCGATTTCGACGAATGGCGCAAGGTGCTGCATATCAATCTTGATGGGCCGTTCATCTGCTGCAAAGCGGTAGTGCCGGCGATGATCGCGCAGAAATACGGCCGCATCGTCAACATCGCCTCGATCGCCGGCAAGGAGGGCAATCCCAACGCCGCGCATTATTCGGCCTCCAAGGCTGGCCTGATCGCGCTGACGAAATCGCTCGGCAAGGAGCTCGCCCAGCACGACATCCTCGTCAATGCGGTGACGCCGGCGGCGGCGAAAACCGCGATCTTCGACCAGATGACGCAGCAGCATATCGATTTCATGCTGTCGAAAATTCCGAAGGGACGTTTCGTGCTGGTGGAAGAGCTCGCCGCGATGGTGGCATGGCTCGCCTCGGAAGACTGCGCGTTCTCGACCGGCGCGGTGTTCGACATTTCCGGCGGGCGAGCGACGTATTGAGGACACCATGACCCGGGAAGGCGGATGCCTGTGCGGCGCGGTTCGCTTCAAGGCCGAGGGCGAGCCGATCAACGTGCGGCTCTGCCATTGCCGCAATTGCCAGATGGCGATGGGCTCGCCATTCTTTGCCCGCGCGCTGTTTCCGCAGACGGCGCTGACGGTTCAGGGTGAGACCGATCGCTATGCTACGTCCACGCGGCTGGATCGGGTGTTCTGCAAGAGCTGCGGCACACGGCTGTTCACCTGGCGCACCGACGGCAGCGCGGCAGGCGTCGCGCTGGCGGTTTTTGACGACCGCCATGCCTTTGCGCCGACCGAACACATCTGGACGTCTGAAAAGATGAGTTGGGTCAGGCTCGACGACGGCTTGCCGCAATATAGTGAAGGCCCGCCTCCTTCCTGATGCGGGCGGTGAGCGCCTATATAGAGTGGACATTTCCGGAGCCGTGCTTTGAACATTTCCGCCTATCAGCTTTCGGTCTGGGTGTTGCCGGTTCTGATCGCCATCACCTTCCATGAGGCGGCGCACGGCTTTGTCGCGCACCGGCTTGGCGACAACACCGCCTGGCAGCTCGGTCGGGTAACCTTCAACCCCCTCAAGCATATCGATCCCTTCGGCACCGTGATCCTGCCAGCCGTGCTGTTGCTGTCTCATTCGCCGTTCCTGTTCGGCTACGCCAAGCCGGTGCCGGTGAATTTTCGCAATCTGAACCATCCCCGGCTCGACATGGTCTGGGTGGCGCTCGCCGGGCCCGCCACCAACATCATCCTGGCGCTGGCGGCTGCGTTTGCGTTCCACGCCCTGCCCTTCGCCCCTGAAAACGCGGCACAGTGGATCACGGACAACCTCAAAAATGCGTTCCTGATCAACATCGTGCTGGCGGTCTTCAACATGCTGCCGATCCCGCCGCTGGATGGCGGCCGCGTCGCGGTCGGGCTGTTGCCGCGGGTGCTGGCCTACCCGCTGTCCCGGCTGGAACCCTACGGCATGCTGATCCTGATCGGACTTCTGATCCTGCTTCCTGTCGTCGGCGCGCAACTCGGCCTAAATCTTGATGTTATTTCGGCGATACTGCGGACACTGATCGGCTATGTGATCAGCGCGCTTCTCTTCATCACCGGCAACGCCTAAACCAGAGATAAAGAGGAACCGGACAGGAAACGAACGGACGGGAAACGAGCTGGGGCCATGGCAATCAAAGCTGCCGACATGTTGATCGCACGACGCGCCGACACCCGCGCGAGGGCAGACTTTGCGACCTGGAAAATGCTGGCCAAGCTCAACGGCGCTTCCGCGCTTCCCGGCGAGGCACAGAACTTTCTCCTCAGCTATCGGCAATCGCTCGAGAAGATGACGGATGCGGATGCGTCCGAAACCACCATCCAGTCCATGTACAAAACCTACTACGCCGAGATGGGCGGTGCCGGCGCGCCGCCGGAAATCCCGCCGCGTTCCGCCGAGCCTGCTCCCGACACCGGCAACGTCACCGCGTTCCGCAAGCTTCCCCCAAAGCCGAAGGCCGCGGCATCGGGCCCGACCACAAAACCGCGGCTACCGGTGACGCTGATCTTTATGTGTCTCGCCGTGGTGTATGTCGGGATCCGGTTTTACTGGCGGTGATGTAAGGCCGCGAGTGTGAGCCTTTTTCGTCATTGCGAGCCAACGGGTTGGGCGAATGTCCGCCCGATGACAGACTCCGCAAAGCATCCATCTCGCCGCGCAAAGGAAAATGGATTGCGTCGTCGCTTCGCTCCTCGCAAAGTCTTCCGGCAATGACGGCACCGGTGCTCTTGTCGCTAAGCGGACCTGTTGGAAGGCCCGCAGGAGGTCCGCTTCAGCCCGTGAGGGGACATCAGACGGAGCCCTCGCGACGTCTGCTGTGGGGGCCCGGAACGGACATCGCGCCAGACATCGGCCCACAATTCTGTTATGTAGACATTCAAATTTCCCCCTAACAAGGGGTTGAGCTTGGGCGAGCGTGTGGAACGGCGACTGGCGGCGGTGCTGGCGGCGGACGTGGCCGGTTACAGCCGTTTGATGGGCGTGGATGAGGAACGCACGCACGCCAATCTGAAATCGTTGCGAAAGACGCTCGTCGATCCCTCCGTCGCTGCGCATCGCGGCCGTATCGTCAAGTCCACGGGTGACGGCATACTCGCGGAGTTCGCCAGCGCCGTCGATGCGACGCGTTGCGCGGTGGAGATCCAGCGCAGCATTGCCGCGCAGAACGCCAACGTGGCTGAGGATGTCAGAATCGAATACCGGATCGGGATTCATGTCGGCGATATCATCATCGACGACAACGATATTTTCGGCGACGGCGTGAATATCGCGGCCCGGCTGGAAGGGATCGCGGAGCCCGGCGGCATTTGCATCTCGGAGGATGCGCATCGACACATCCGCGGCAAGGTCGACTGCGCATTTGGCGATATGGGTGCGCAAACCCTGAAAAATATTGCCGAGCCGATGCGCACATGGCGAATGCAGATCAATGCGGATGCTTCCGCGACGGCGTCGGCAAAGCCGCCCAGCGAAGTCACACAACCTCTCCCCGACGCGCCTTCCATCGCGGTGCTGCCGTTTCAGAACATGAGTGGTGATCCCGAGCAGGACTATTTTGCCGATGGAATTGCCGAGGAAATCACCATCGCGCTCAGCCGATTTCCAAGGCTGGCCGTGGCAGCTCGCAATTCATCATTTTCCTTTAAAGGCAAGCCGCAGGATGCTCGCCTGATTGGCCGCGAACTCGGCGTTCGTTACATGCTCACCGGAGCCATCCGCAAGAGTCGATCCAAGGTACGAATTTCGACCGAACTGACTGATACATCAACGGGTCTTCAGCAATGGGCTGAGAAATACGATGATGACCTTACCGAAATATTCAAATTGCAGGATCAAATTACGGAAAGGGTAGTCGGCACGTTGGAGCCGCTGCTTCGTAAGGCGGAAATTGAACGAGCGCTCAAGCAACGGGCGACAGATCTTACCGCCTACGAACTGTACCTGCGCGGACGATCGCGATTTCACACCATGAGCCGCGAGGGGCTGGAAGAAGCCCTGTCCCTGTTTTATCGGGCGCTCGACGCAGATCCCAACCTTGGAATTGCGATCGCGCTCGCGGGCGTCACCCGCAGCTACCTGATGTTCGCCGGCTGGCTCGAGTTGGATGAACTCGTGGCGTTGGAACAGATGCGTCTTGCGGGAGCAGCGCTGGATAGCGATCCAAATGATCCGGAAATTTTGGCGTGCGTCGCGCGGACTATCGCATTTCTCGGTCGCGATGATGACACCGCGCTGCAATTGGCGGACCGCTCGACAGAGCTGTGTCCCAATCTGGCGCTCGCCTGGAACCATCGTGGCTGGGTGAATATGAATTGCGGACGGCCGGCAGAGGCGCTCGCTTCGCTCGAACGAGCGTTGGCACTCAGTCCCCACGATCCCATGGAATACGATACGCTAACGGCCATGGCTTGGGCGCGTTTTACCTTGGGCGACTACTGGCGATCCGTCGATTTGGCGAAGCGAGCGACCCAGCTGAACCCTCGCTTCTCCTCCACATGGCGGATGTTATCGGCTGCGCTCGTGGCGTCGGGTCAAGCAGGGAAAGCCGCCGAGGCAGCCCGGCAGGTCCTGAAAATTGAGCCAAGCTTCCGTGTTTCAACTCTGAGGCAGCGATTTCGCTTCCGTTATCCGGACGGCGTTAGAGAGTCATACGAAGTCGCTCTCAGGACGGCTGGGTTGCCTGACTAGCGGGCGAATTGGCGCGAAAGCTGGGACCGGTGCTTACGTTGGCCCACGAGTACTGTTACCGTCTGCCATTCTGGGGGCAGGCATGGGGCGGCGGGAATTCATTGGTTTTGTCGGCTGGGCGGCCGTTTGGCCGGTGGTCGCGGACGCGCAGCAGGCATCGAAAGTACTGCGCGTCGGCACGGCCAATGCCCAACCCAGAACTGCGCCGCAATGGATCGCGTTCGTGCAGCGCATGGCCGAACTCGGCTACAGGGAGGGAGAAAACTTTACCTATGACCATGTGCAAATTCAGAATGCAGAAGCCTGGGAAGCCGGTTATCGCGAAATAGTCGGGCGAAAACCTGACGTCGTGTTGGCCGCGGGCCCGGAAGCCAGTCTGAAGGCAGCGCTTGGCGTTGCCGGCGACATACCGGTCGTGATGATCGCGGTCGACTACGATCCGATCGCGAAGGGATATGTTCAAAGTCTCTCCAGAGCGTCTGAAAAAGTGACTGGCATCTATTTTCAGAATGTTGAACTGGTAGGAAAGCGCCTGGAAATCCTGAAACAGGCCTTTCCGAATGTTACGACGATGACGGTGTTCTGGGACCGGTCTTCGGCCGATCATTGGGCTGCCCTGCAAGCCGTGGCGGACCAATTCGCAGTTAAGCTGAATGGGATCGAGTTCCGCGAGCGGCCATACGATTATGAACGAGCAATCGTTAGCGCCGCATCCGTCGGCAGCTTCCTCTACGCGGGCGGATCACCATTCTTTTTTCTGGATCGCGCCCGCTTGGCGCAGTTTGCTATCCAACACCGCCTGGCGATGGCCTGCGAACTGCGCGAACAGGTCGTCGTTGGCGGCTTGATATCTTATGGGCCCTCGCTCACGGCGATGTTTGCGCTTGCAGCAAAGTACGTTGATCGCATCGCCAAGGGTACAAGGACAGCGGACCTGCCGATAGAGCAACCTACAAAATTCGAGCTTGTGATCAATCTGAAGACTGCGAAGGCCATAGGAATCGACATTCCTCTGGCCCTGGTTACTCGCGCCGATGAGGTAATCGAATAAGACCTGCACTTCCGAAATTTGGCCCTTACCAGACGTCTTCGAGCGGCCCTTAGTACGCGCCCGAGGAGCGGACTTAATGAATTCGCCGCAAGGTGGAATATCCGTCCCACGAACGCACTATCGCAACGGCTAGGCGGCAGGCCGAATGCCGGGCATACTGGACTTATTAAATTACCGAAAAGCCCAATAGCCCTGGAGGGGGAAATGAAGCGATCAATTGCAGCACTGGTATTGACCACCAGTCTGGTATTTGCAGGCGCAGCGTTTGCGCAAACGATGGATAAGGTCGTCAAGGTCGGAAGTCTTGGCGATCAGTCCGGTCTTTACGCCGACATCGGCGGCCCCGGCTCGAGCGTCGCGGCCCAAATGGCGATCGAGGATTCTGGGCTTCTTGCCAAGGGCTGGAAGATCGATCTGATCTCAGCGGATCACCAGAACAAGCCCGACGTCGGCACCAATATCGGCAAGCAGTGGATCGACGTCGAGAAGGTCGACGTGTTTGTCGATCTCGCCAGCTCCGGCGTCGGTCTTGCGATCGCCAACCTCGCGAAAGAGAAGAACGTCGTCAATTTGAACTCGGGTTCGGCGTCGTCCGATCTCACCGGCCTGCAATGTTCGCCGAACACCGTGCATTGGGTCTATGACACCTACATGCTCGCCAACGGCACCGGCAAGGCACTGGTGAAATCCGGCGGCGACACCTGGTTCTTCCTCACCGCCGACTATGCGTTCGGTCACGCGCTCGAGCGCGATACGGCAGCCGTCGTCACTGCGAACGGCGGCAAGGTGCTCGGCGGCGTCAAACATCCGCTCAACAATGCCGACTTCTCCTCCTTCCTGCTGCAGGCGCAGAGCTCGAAGGCCAAGATCATCGGGCTCGCCAATGCCGGCGGCGACACCACCAACTCGATCAAGCAGGCGGCGGAATTCGGCATCGTGTCCGGCGGGCAGAAGCTCGCGGGCATGCTGCTGTTCATCACCGACGTGCACTCTCTTGGATTGAAGGTGGCGCAAGGCCTGAACTTCACCGAGACGTTCTACTGGGACATGAACGACCAGACCCGCGCCTTCACCAAGCGCTTCAACGAAAAGTTCAAGAAGCAGCCACCGACCATGGTGCAGGCCGGCGTCTATTCCTCGCTGATCCACTACTTCAAGGCGCTCGAGGCGCTCGGCGGCAATCCGCATGACGGCCGCGCCGTGGTCGCCAAGATGAAGGAAATGCCGACCGACGATCTGCTATTCGGCAAAGGTTCGATCCGCGCGGACGGCCGCAAGATTCATCCGGCCTATCTGTTCGAAGTGAAGAAGCCGGCAGATTCGAAATATCCGTGGGACTATTACAACCTCGTCGCCACCATCCCTGCGGATGAAGCATTCATCCCGCTTGAGAAGAGCGCCTGCCCGCTGCTGAAGAAGAGCTGAAGGCGTCGCGCCGCATTATGGCGTCATGGCCGGGCCTGTCCCGGCCATCCACGTCTTTTTTGTCGGCACAAAGGAAGAAAGACGTGGATGCCCGGGTCACCTAGCGCGAAGACGCGCTTCGCGCTTCTGCCAGGGCAGGACGGGCCATAGCCCTTACTTCGGTTTCTTGAAATTCACATCCAGGCTGAAGCTGAATTGATCGTCGGTGAGACCGGCCGGCGGCAACGGCACCGGATCGGAGCGGCGGATCATTGAAAGCGCCGCCTCGTCGAATGCGGCGTCTCCCGACGGCTCCCGGATGTCGACGGATACCACGTTGCCGCGACGGTTGAGCACGAGGCTCACCTTGACCGTGGTCTCCTTCCTCCGGTCGGCCGGATATTTCTTGTGCAGCTCGAAATAGGCGCTGATCTTGCGCCCCCAATCGGCGGTGAGCCGCTGTTTGTCCTTGCCAAGCCCCTGGTTGACGACGGTGGACTTCTCGCTTTCCTTTGCGTTCTCGAAAACCTGCTGCGCGGTCGCCTCCTGCGCCACCGATTCCTGGGACGCAGTAGTCTCGACCGCCGCAAGTTTCGGATCGTCTTCCTTCGGCTTTTTCGAGTCGTTTGTGGTGACGATCCGGTCCGGATCCTCGCTCTCGGTTGGCGTCTCCTTGGGAAGGTCGGTTTCCTTTTCGACTGCCTTCTGCTCGGCAAGCGCGGGCGAAGCAGCGGATGCATCCGAATCCGGGCCCGGCGGCAGATCAACGACTTCCGTGCGCGGGGAAGCCAGATCGAGGCCGATTTCGATACCCTGTGCGCCCAGGGAATCGTCGCCGTCGTCGGTCTGCAAATGCACGATCGCCAGCGCCGCGCCGCCGACGTGAAGCGCGACCGCGGTCACCGCGGCAAAAATCCAGAGCCGCCGCGAGGGCTTTTGTTCGTCGAGGCCGTTCAAGGCTTTGCCGGTGCCGCTGGCTGTGCGGCTGCATCCGGAACACCTTCGAGCGCCACCAGCTTGATCTTGGAATAACCGCCGGCGCGCAGGATTTCCAGCACGTCCATCAGTTCGCCATAGGGAACGGCACGGTCGGCGCGCAGGAAGATGTAGCGGTCTTTGCTGCTGTCGGCCATCGCATCCAGCGAGCGGACCAGGTCGATCCGCTTGACCAAATTTTCGCCGATCGCCACCGCCAGATCAGGCTTGATGCTGACATAGGTCGGCTTGTCCGGCTTCTTCTGCGGGGTCGCGCTCGAGGTCGGCAGATCAATCGGAAGATCGACGGTCGACAACGGCGCCGCCACCATGAAGATGATCAGCAGGACCAGGATGACATCGATGAACGGCGTGACGTTGATCTCGTGCGATTCCGAAAAATCGCTGTCGTCGTCGAGGTCGGTATCTGCGATCGACGCGCCCATGGCCTACTCCGCTGCCGCGCGCGAATGTGAGCCACCGGAAACATGGGTGCGGTCGAGATCGCGCGACAACAACCGGCCCGCGGCGCCCGACGCGCGGCTGACCAGTTCGAGGTAGCCTTTGGTCACGCGCGCGAAGTGGTTGTAGATGATGACGGCGGGGATTGCCGCGACCAGACCGATGGCGGTCGCGAGCAATGCTTCGGCGATACCGGGCGCAACCACGGCGAGATTGGTCGTCTGCGCTTTCGAAATGCCGATGAAGCTGTTCATGATGCCCCAGACCGTGCCGAACAGTCCGACGAAGGGCGATGTCGCGCCGATGGTCGCGAGCATTCCCATGCCGAGCCGGATCCGCCGCGCTTCGGCGCGCACGATCTCGGCAAAGCTCGAGGCCGCGCGCTCCTTGATGCCGCCGTCGCTGGAGATGCCCGCCGACAATCGCGCCTCGCGCATCGCGGCAGCCAACAGCGACGACAACACGCTGCCCTTGGCGCCGAGAGCGAATTGCGCTTCGGCCAGCGACCTGGCATCGCCGATCTTGGCCAGGGCGTTACGCAGTTTACGCTGAATGATCGACAGTTCGATCATCTTGGCGATGAAGATGGTCCACGTCACCAGCGAGGCAAACGCAAGACCGATCATGACGGCTTTGACCAGCACGTCGGCATTCTTGAACATCAGCCATGGCGACAATTCCCGCAGCTCGGCGGCAGCGGCTTTCAGCAGCCTGCCCTCTCGCTCGGCCGGCGTCGCGGCTGCATCGGGAGCCGGAGACGCGACCGCTGCCGATGGTGCCTGAGTGGGTTGGGTTGTCTGAGCGGGCTGTGCTGCCTGAGCCGTCGGAGTCGGCGCGATCGGGGGTTGCGCCGTGGCGGGAGCCTGCGAAACCGCCGGCGCGGGTTGTGGCGCAGGAGCCATCTTCTGCTGGGCGGTCGCAACCGAAGCCTGCGACACGATCGTCAACGCGAGCACTAATTTAAGAATCGTTCTAAACATCGCCGCGTTTCTCTCTCGGCTCGGTAACTGACGCATGTTGTAGGCCGGTCAATTTGACCCTTTCGAGGTCAATTGGCTGGAGATGCTCAATATCGCGCGAAATCGCGCCACCCGCATCCTGATCAGATCGCTTTTCAGGGCTTGCCGTATCACGCTCTGCGGCCAGAAAAAAGCTTCAAGTCGGGCCGCTCACGCCAAGCTGAACTGCCTGCCCACTTTGTCCGTTCTAAAACCCTTAGAACTTCTCCAAACCCGCTAGAACCTCCCGATCGCCGTCACGCGGAAAGTGCGCGGCTGTCCCGGTGAGATGTTGTTGTTGCCGTCGGCGGTGGCCCAATAGCCCTTGTTGAAGATGTTCTCGACGTTGAGCTGCATCCTCCATTGTTCGCTGAGCTTGGCATAAACGGCGGCATCGAAGCGGACGAACCCGGGCAGTCTCACTGTATCGTCGGAGGAGGCAAACGAATCCGAAAAGTAGATCACGCCGAGCGCCGCCGACCAGACCGGATCGATCTGGTATTTGTTCCACAGCGAGAACTGGTTGTAGGGAACGAGCTGAACGCGGTTGCCCGGAACGATCGTCGGGGACGTAGCGCTGGTGATCCGTGCATCGGTATACGCGTAGCCGAACGTGGATTGCCAATCCGGCGTCAGATAGCCGGTCAATGCGCTCTCGAACCCGCGTACCTGATGTGCGCCGCTCGGGAAGAAAAGTCCGTTGCCGCTCGGATCGGCGATCGGCACGTTGGTCCGATTGAGTTCGTAGGCCGCGGCGGTCAACAGCAATCTCGGATTGATGTTCCACTTCGCGCCGACTTCGACGTTCTCGAACTTCTGCGGCTGCAGGATCAAGGTGCCGGGGCTCAACGCACTGAACTGATCGCCCGACGCCGGCAAATAAGAGATGCTCCAGGCCGTGTAGAGCGACACCGTGTCGATCGGCTTCACGATGACGGCCGCGCGCGGCGATACCTTGTCGTCGACCCGGTTACGCGTGATGTTGGTGTTCTGGTCGAGCGCGGACAGATCGAAACTGTCGTAACGCGCGCCGAGCAGGAATTGGAGCCAGCGCGTCACCTCGATCTGATCCTGCACATAGCCGGATGCGATGTTGAGCCGATACTTGCTGTTGGCGTCGGTCGCGAGATGCCTGAAAACAACCGGCCCGAAATAGGTCGGATTGAAGGGATTGACGATGTCGTAGGGGTTGTTGGCGTTGTTCGGAAAGACGCCCGAGTTGCGCAGTGACAGGCCGGTCTGGCGGCCGAATTCGGTGCCGAAGGCAACCGTATGCCGCACCGGACCCGTCATGGTCTTGTAAATGAAATCGGTCTGGTTGAACGCGTTCTCGCGCGGCGTGTAGTTGTTGTACGCGTTCAGCGTAAGCGCTGTCTGATTAGGTGTTACGGCTCCGCCACCGAGCGCGGCGGGAGCGCCGGTGCCGCCGGGATATACGTTCTGGTATCCCCTGTTGTAGTCGGCGTAGTACGAGCCGTTCCTGACGGTCAATCCGTTGCCGAAATCATGCTCGATGATGGCCATGCCCGTCTGCACGTCGACATGCGCATAGTTGTAAAACGGACTGCCGAAGAACGTCGTAAGATTGCCATTCGGTGCGAAAGGCACGGTGGGATTGAAGCGTGTCGCGCCGCCCGGAAGTCCCTGCGAGGGATTACCGCGATCGGCCAGACGGAAATCATGATAGAGTTCGTAGCTCAGCTTGATCTTGGTATCGTCGCTCGGCTTCAGCGTGACCGTAGGATTGAAGCCATAGCGTTCGAAGTGGCCGTACTGGCGGAACGTGTCGCTATTCTCATAAAATGCATTCAAACGTACCGCGACGTTTTCATTGACGGCCTGGCCCGCGTCGAGGCCGACGCGCCTGTCGCCGTAGGATCCGACCTGCATGAGCCCTTCGTAGACCCTGGTGCCGTCGGCTTCCTTTAACGTCCGGTTGACCAATCCGCCGCCAGCGCCGCGACCGAAGATCAGCGCGCTCGGTCCCTTGAGGATTTCGACGCTCTGCGCGTTGTAGAGGTCGCGGAAATACTGGACGTCGTCGCGAAAACCGTTGACGAAGAAATTGGCGCTGGAATCGACGCCGCGGATCACCAGTTCGTCGCGATTGCCCTCGCCCTGATGGATGGCGACACCCGGAACGTAACGCGTTACGTCGGTCAGGCTTTGAAAGCTTTGATCCTGGATGAAATCCTTGGTCACAACGGATACCGACTGCGGGATGTTGAGCAGCGGCGTGTTGGTCTTGGTCGCAGTCGAGGTGCTGTTGGCATAGACGCCGACCGTGCCTGTACGCGCATCCTGCGATTGGCCGAAGGCCTTCGGCGCGGTTTCAGCTTGAGGCTGCCGGGCGGCTTGCGAGCGGCGGCGTTGCGCGCTGCGGTCCGCGCGCTGCGTCGTTGACGTGGCGCTGGCGCGCCGCTTCGCTTCCGGCGGAGGCGCTATTTCGACCGCCGGAAGCTGCTTTTCAGACGATCCTGGTGACTGCGCATGAACTTCGCTGAAGCCGGCAAACAAGCCGAGCGCGAGGTAACTCACCGAGAGTAACGCCGCTCTCGATGCGATATCAGCACGATGCTGAAGCGAAGATCTTCTTGTCATTGCACGCCCCAAAAATTTGCGCGGGAGTTACATGCAGCGATGCCGTTGCGTAACCCGTCGCGCGCCCCAGAATGAATTCAGTTCGCTCGCTCGATCGAGGTGCGAGGAATTGTGTTTCTGTTTGTTGCTATCGAGCGAAAATTTTTGGGTCAATGCGATCAGAGCAACACAGAGTTTGAATCAGCTCAGTTGAAATAGATTCTAAACTTCGGTTTGAAACGATTCTAAAACTTGTTTGAAATCGTTCTAAGGAAATACAAGAAACGCCGTAAAATCAGGCATTACATGCATCGGTTGATTTTCGCGCGACGAGCGATCTTCGTTCAGCGGCTTCATCAAGAAAACAATTCGTCGACAATCGTTTGCGCGTTTTGTCGCACCCGATCGCTGTTGCGCATGCCAGCGATATCGGTCCTTCGCCGCTGTTTTGATCTCGTCGCACAAACCAGCGAGCGATCGGAAGGTATCGGGAGAGTTTGCTGGCGACGTGCGCGATCAATCCGCGATCAGATCTGGCGGGTCGCGCGAGACGTCTACTTGGCGGCGACGTCGTCCGGCGTTTCGCCGAAGTTCTTCCCCTCAAGGCCCTTCTCATGAAGGCTCTTGATGCGTTCCTTGACTTCGACCAGCGTATCGAGGCTGCTCTTGATCGCATCGGTCGGAACGTCGCGCAGCACATCCGAGGCGATCGCATCGCGCAGGCTGTCGAGATCGTCGACGAGTTGGCGCCCGCTTTTGGTCAGGTACAGCCTGTTGGCGCGGCGGTCCTTGGGGTCGGGCCGGCGCTCGAGCAGCCCATGCTCGACCAGGCGATCGAGCAGCCGCACCAGCGAGATCGGCTGCAGTTCGAGGACGTCGGCGAGGTCGACTTGCGAGAGCCCCTCCTGTTGGCGCAGCCGAAACAGCACGATCCATTGCGCACGCGTGGTGCCGCGCCCCTTGGCGCGGTTGTCGATATAATTGCGCAGCAGGCGCGAACTCTCGACGAGTTGGGCGATCAGCTGGCGTTTCAGATCGAGCGACATTGCGGGTATATGGCGTGGGCCTTGGCGGTCCCAAACCTTTCCAATTGTTTAGGATTCTCAAGCTATAGTGTGTTTACACATTAAGTGCACGCATATTATATCTGGGCCCTCTGGGAACCGTTTTCAACACCCATTACTTGTCTCGCTAACCCAAGAGCCTGCATGTCCAAGTCGCGCACTATCCGCTCGGTTTTGCTGATCGCAGCAATCGCGCTTGCAGGCTATTTCGGCTGGCAGCACTTCTACGGCGCGGACCGCGCGGCGCAGGCTGTCAACGCCCAGAAGCGGGGCCCGGCACCGGTAGCGGTGCCTGTCAAAATCGCGCCGGTCGAAAAGGCCGATTTCCCGGTCTATCTGACCGGCCTGGGCACGGTGCAGGGTTTTAATACCGTTCTGGTTCGCACCCGCGTCGATGGCCAGATCAACAAGATCGATTTCAAGGAAGGCCAGTTCATCAAGGAAGGCGATACGCTGGTCGAGATCGATCCGCGGCCGTTCCAGGCTGCACTGGACCAGGCCAAAGCCAAGAAGGCCCAGGACGAAGCCAATCTCGCCAACGCCAATCTCGACCTGCAGCGCTTTACCAAGCTCGGCGAATTTGCGACCCGGCAGCAAACCGACACGCAGCGCTCCACCGTCGCGCAATTGACCGCGCAGATCGAAGCCGACTCGGCATTGATTACCAACGCGCAGACCCAGCTCGATTACGCCACCGTGAAGGCACCGATCTCCGGCATCGTCGGCCTGCGCCAGGTCGATGTCGGCAACATCGTCAATGCCTCGACCCAGACCGGCATCGTGTCCATCGCCCAGGTTGAGCCGATCGCGGTGATCTTCACCGCGCCCGAAGACCAGTTGCCGGAAATCAGGGCGGCGCTGGCGACCTCGCCGCCGAAAACCATCGCGCTGTCCACCGACGGCAAGCGCGTCCTGTCCACCGGAATCCTCGCGCTGATCAACAATCAGGTCGATACTTCGAGTG
>CAVYPL010000025.1:0-122496 GCA_963770355.1 uncultured Alphaproteobacteria bacterium
TGCACCAGATGAACGTCGAGGGCTTCTGCTTGGCGAAGGTCTCGGCAACTTTCTTCAATTGCTCGCCGGAAATCCCGGAGACACGCTCGACTTCTTCCGGCGTCCAGTTCGCGACTTCGGCGCGGATCTGGTCCATGCCGTAGACCCGTTGCGCGATGAACTCCTTGTCTTCCCAGCTATTGTTAAAAATGTGATGCAGCATGCCCCAGATCACCGCGATGTCGGTGCCGCTGCGGAATCGGACATATTCGGTGGCGTGGGCAGCGGTGCGGGTGAAACGCGGATCCAGCACGAATACGTTGGCGCGGTTGATTTCCTTGCCGGTGAGGATGTGCTGCAGCGACACCGGATGCGCTTCGGCGGCATTCGATCCCATGAAGACGATGGTCTTCGAATTGCGGATGTCGTTGTAGGAGTTGGTCATCGCGCCGTAGCCCCAGGTGTTCGCAACACCCGCGACCGTGGTCGAGTGACAGATGCGCGCCTGGTGGTCGATCGAGTTGGTGCCCCAGAATGCCGCGAACTTGCGGAACAGGTACCCGCCTTCATTGGAGAATTTCGCGGAGCCGAGAAGATAGACCGAGTCGGCGCCGGATTTGGTGCGGATCTCGAGCATCTTGTCGCCGATCTCGTTGATGGCTTGGTCCCACGAGATCTTCTGCCATTCGCCATTGACCAGCTTCATCGGATATTTCAGCCGGCGGTCGCCATGCACGAGTTCGCGCACGGAGGCGCCCTTGGCGCAGTGCGAGCCGCGATTGATCGGGCTGTCCAAGCCGGTTCCTGGCCGACCCAGACGCCGTTCTGCACTTCGGCGATCACGGTGCAGCCGACCGAGCAATGCGTGCAGATGTTCTTTTTGATTTCCGTCGGCGCACCGACGATTTTCGGACCAGCCTGCGCCTTGCGCACGGAGCCGAGCGGCATCAGGCCGATCGCGGCGCCTGCACCCGCAGCCAGACCGGACCGTTGCAGAAACGTGCGGCGGTCTAGAACTCCCGACGCGAGGCCGGCGGCGACACCCTGCAAACGCGCCCTGCCCGCAGATCCGTCTCTTCGCTTGATCAGCATGTGCGTTTTCCCATCAATAGCGATTGACGCGATAGTAGTTTTTGACGTGATCGGTTTCCTTGTAGCGCGCCTTGACGCGCTCGGCCTGCGACTCGTCCGCCTCGGCCTCTCCGCCCGTCAGCGGGACCACCGCAGCCGCAGCCACCGCTGATCCACCCATCATGAAGAGGCGGCGCCGGTCCACTACACCGGCTTGCGCCTTGCGGACGGGGCCCGTGCTGTCGGATGGCTTGCTCATTGCGATCTCCTCTTTAGGCTTGCCCTCGCTGTCACTCGGACAGCGTGAAGGCCTCGGATTTCTAATTCCATGAAGACACGGCCCGCGCGGCCGACCGCACGGTAGAAGTGCGCCGCCTGCGACATCTCCAGATCTGCGAACATCCGCGCCGCCCACGGTTTGAGATGACGCTCGAAGAAGCGCGCCTGTTGCTCGAAGTGGGCGTCGAAGTCTCCCCGTGCGAGCCCGGCCATAACTCAAGCAGGATCGCGATGTGATCTTCCGGTTCCCGGCGAGGTGCCCGCGCGCTCAATTCCGAGCTGATCCAGATCTTCGCGCACCCGCGCCAGCGGTCGCTCGTGAAGAAATCCGGTCAGATAGTAAGAAGCATAGGGAAGCAGTTCACCGCGGCCGAGGCCGATGAACAGATCGAAGAATTCCTTGCTGACGGCGCGATCATTTGTTGCCGCGGCAGCGGAGGCGACTTCGACATGCGCCATGCCGAGATCGGATCCGTCGCCCTTCAGCGCCGCGACCCGCTTGAGCGTATCCGCGTCAGGCGCCTTGCCGAGCAGCAAGGACAACAGGCCGTATTCCGCGGCTCGCAGTTGATCGATCTCGTCGACTTCGGATTTCGATGTCACCTGATCCTCGAATGATCCATAGAGATCGGGACGAAGAACAAAACGATGCACCTGCGTCAGTGCCTCGACGGCGAGAACCCGCTCCGCGGGAATGCGCGACCAGGCTGAAACCGAGGGCTGCGCAATACCAATCCCTCGCGCCAGCGATGCGACGCCACCCGCTGCCCTGATTGGTTGTTCCAGACCGGCGTCACGCATTGGTGCTACCGATTTCCCCGCCCACTCGCGCCCATGCCCACCGGTGTCCCTTATTCGGGCATACAACTTAGAACTGGAATTATTCCAAGGAGGAATCTGTAACATAGGCGTTGCCTATGTCCGCAAAACTTTTGTCTAAACAATCGGTTTTGCGGTGCCATGACGTCGCAGTGGCTGCTGCGATGCAACAGAATTGGCGGCTTCCGATTGGACGCTCTGAACGGCAGCGGGCCCGTCGTTTTCGGAAAGATTTTTCTCTTCTTCCCGTCTCACGGATTGAACGGGCGGATCCTGCGACGGTTTTGCCGACAGATCCGCTTTTGCGGATGATGCGGACGCACCCTCCTGCTCTATCGCGGGACCGTCGGCCGGAATGGGGGATTCGGCCGGGCCGCTGCCCATGATTTGCGAGACCATGCGCGCGACATCGATCCCGGCACCCAGCTCACTGTTGCCGGGGACGCCTCCCGGCGTATTCCAGTCATAGGCGTAGTCGAGCGCTGGGTTGACGTAGTTGCGAATGGCGGGATCCAGCGCCCAGGATTTTCGCAAGGCCGCATTGCGCAGATGTTCGGGAACGCCTTTGCGCAGAAATCCCGTGATATCAGTTGTTTCCGTCAGCTCCTCGAGCTTCGGCAGCGTCGAGAGATCGAACTCAGGCTCGGCTTCAACTTCGGCAATCGGCTCGGACGGAATGTCGGAGGTGGCAGCCGGTGCGTCCTGTTTTGGCTTAGGCTGGTTCGCCTCCTGCTTTCGTTGCGACCACCGCGCAAGAAAGCTCTCGTCCTCTTCAGGTTTGTCTTGGTCAGGTTTGTGCGGACTGGTCATGTGCGGCCGGTTCCGTTGTCCGAGGGACCGCCCGGCATTCGCTGCCGGTCGCCGCCGGCACGATCCCGCTTGCGCTTGTGGAATACGCGCTCGACATGGAATCGATCGACAAAGGCCGCGATCCACGACGCGATTTCCGGCGGCATTGGAACGGTGCCGATCACGTCGCAGCCGCTTTCAAACATCGCCTCCCCTTCGGTCGGATCGGCGGTTACCTTCGTCAACTCAAGTTCGGACCCGCCTTCCTGACGCCGCAGCGCGACCCAAAGATGCGGCTCGCCGTCGGCAAGATTGCCGCGATAATTCGCCGTGTCCGAGCTGAACAGCTCGATGCTCGCGGATCCGGCGTAGTAGATCGTCGCATCGGCCTCCGTGGACAGCACCGTCCACGGCGCCGTCGCCGGCACCTCGTCGAGGATCATCGCCGGCGACCACAAATGATCAATCCAGGGGTTGTCGATCGAACGGCGGCGCAAAACCACGCCGACCTCGCGAGACGCTTCGGTCATTGCCATGCTCGATCCTCCGTTCGGTGGCCGATCATGCGACATTTGCGGTCGTCGCAAGCGGCAACCCCTCAATCAGATTTTGCGGCTTCAGCTTCACGACCTTGTCCGCGCCCATGGCGAGGATGAGGTAAACCGGCTTGTTGCCGACGCGCTCGTCCACCAGCCGCGCATCCTCGAAGTTCAGGCGCATCAGGGCCACGATGCGTTCGGCGTTGCCCTCAAGCCTTTCGCCACGCCACAGCGCGTTGCCGATCCGCGTCGCCTCGCTGTCGAGGCCGACGAACCAGCGCCAGTCGCGATCCTCGATCGAAGCAATCGTCTCGACGTTGACGGTAACGCCGAGCAGATGGCCTATCCAGCGCTCGATGACAGAGCATAGCCCGGCGCGCGCCTTGGGATTGCCGCCAAGGTTCATGACCATCGCGTGCGCGTCCGAACGCGACCAGTAGGTCCAGGCGTTTTCGTCGTCCATGATGTCCATCTCGCCGAACGCCTTCGGCTGAAGCATAGCCGTGAGCGGCGATGAATGTATGTCGTGCTGAGCATGCTGCTCCGCCTCGATGACTTCGGCATCCGCGAGCAGCAATGTGCCATCATGAACGGCCGCCAGTTGGTTGCGGTAGAACAGCTCCGCCGCGCGTAGCGTATAGGGATCCTCGCAACCTTCGAGCGCGTTGCGCAGGATCAGGTGGCAGAGCTGCGACAGAAAGATCGGGGGCAGATCGCCACCCCCCTTGCGCGCGAGCGCGACATATACCGCCTCGAGCGACGGCGCCGCCATCAGCCGATCGCGGAAGTTCATCATGAAGGCCCAGTTCTCGCGCGCGTCGGCGTCCGCGAGCGCCGCAATATCCGCACCCGAGACCGGACGAAGCGGATCCGCCAGCAGGCTTGCATGCAGATGGCGCTCGGCGTCGCATGCCTCGGACGGCGGTAACAATTCGGGCCGCGCCAGATAGGCCATGATAAGCTCGGGCGTCGCGACGAGCCCGCCGTGATCGGCGCGGAGCGTGAGGTGATGCCCCGAGGCGACCCAGAACTCTCTCATGTGCGATCCGTCGTCACGCGGTCGGCCCTTATCAATCCGAGCAGATCGACCTCCTCGATAGGTTCAACATCACCTTCAACTTCATGGAACGTAAAGGCGCTGGCATGCGCGTGCAACCGATCAGCGTCCGCCACCGCCTGCCGCGGCTTGAGAGTACGAAAGCGTTCACGGATTTCGCCATTTTCGACGCTGCGCTGCACGGCGAGCAGGGTCTGTGGCGAGCGCTCGCACAGCGAGGCCGCAAATGCGATCTCCTCTTCGGCGGCGAGGCGCGCGGCCTCGGCATCGGGCGCCCCGAATTTTTCCATCAATTGACTGGCGAGGCGCTCGATCATCGCTTGCCTTTCGGCTTCGGTGGCTTCGGTGACGATAGCAAGCGTCGACCATCCGAGACTGTCGATCCCGAGGAAGCCCGAACGCAGCGCCACGCGCTGCTTCTGGCCCAGGGTAGCCGGATCGCGGTTCCAGAAAACAAACGCACCGGAAACCGCCCATTCGCCAGGCTCCGCCGCCCGCTCGAAAACAAATGTATCCGACGGATCCAGCCTGATGGTTCGCGGAAATTTCAACATGTCCGCCTCATCCGAATTTCGGACCGCGTGCCTGCGGATCATACCAAGTAGCCCTTCCGAGCGCATCCACAAGACTGGCCCGCTCCGGCGGTCCGTTGCCGGCCGGCCGGCTGACAAGGAGATCGCCGTTGACGTCGATGCCTCGGCGCTCACCGGCCTTGTGCTCCGAAAGCCGCTCCAGATAGTCCAGCGCGATCGCCTCGAAGCCGCGCTCTTTCCAGCGGTCGAACCCGGTCATCAGATGGCGGGTAAAGCTTTCGATGATCGCATCGGTGTCGATCATCTCGAAACCTTCGCTAAGCAGCGATACGCCAGAGGTGGCCTGCACTGTCTCGACGTGCACCATGTCGGCAGCACGCAGGATCACGCCGAAAACCAGCCATGCCGGTACGTCGGCTTCGGCGCAATCGCTGGGCCAGCCGAGCCGCCCGCCACCGAGTAATCCCGCGTCGAACCGGATCGCATCCGGCCAGTCGAAACCGACCTCCCGCTCGGGAGGACAATGGGCGGCGATCGCATCGGCCAATGCATTCATCCCGGCAAAGAACGCCCGGCGCGCCGACTGGAGCGGTTCGTCCGGTTCAAGCACCACCGCGAACTCGACCAGGTCATAGCGCCGTACCCATACCAGCGTCCCGGCCCCCGCCTCTGCGGCAATTTGACAGCCGTGGGCGAAGGCGTCGCCAAGCTCGCGCAACGCGACCAAAGTATAACCGGGGGGCAGATCAAGCATCTGTTCCATGTCCCTTGGACGAGCGATCACGAAGAGCTAATCCCTCATTGCTTTAAGTGCCGCTGGTGTATGCTATCGGGCGCAAGCCGGGCGTGCGAGCGGCCTTTCTGTCTTGCGGATCATTGCACGAGCGGTTACCGCAGAACCATGGGACGAAGCAACCGCCCGCTTGGTGCGCCGGGTTCAGGGTATTTAAAAATGAGTGCGTCGGCGTCTCGTCTCCTGATTTGCAGTTGCGAGAAGACCATGCCGCTCGATCCGGCAGCGATCGGTCGTGGCTGCTCGGCTGACATTACCCAGGCGAACCAGCTTTGCGGCCTCGAACTTGACCGGTTCAGGGAGGCGCTTGCCGGCGGCGCACCGATTACGGTCGCCTGCACCCAGGAGGCCACGCTGTTTCGGGAAGTCGCGGAGAATTCCCCGCAAGCCCAGCTCACCTTCGTCAACATCCGCGAGACCGGTGGCTGGTCGACGGACGCTGCTGCCGCGGGTCCAAAGGCCGCGGCACTGATTGCCGCAGCAGGCGAAGAGATGCCGCCGCTCTCGCTGGTGACGCTCGAGAGCAGCGGCGTCGCGCTGATCTATGGCCGCGACGAGGTTGCCATCGAGGCAGCGCAGCGTCTTGCCGATCGTCTCGACATCACCGTGCTTCTGACCAAGCCCGGCGACGTGACCCCGCGCCGAACGAACGAGTTCCCCGTTCTCAAGGGCACGATCCGGAACGCCCGCGGACATCTCGGGCAGTTCGAGCTCGCGATCGACGACTATGCGCTGCCGTCCCCTTCCTCGCGCGCGAAGCTCGTGTTCGGGCCTTCGCGCAACGGCGCAACCTCGACCTGCGATCTGATCCTCGATCTCTCCGGTGGCAATCCCTTGTTTCCCGCGCATGAACTGCGCCCCGGTTACCTGCGCGCCGATCCGCGCGACAAGGCGGCAGTCGAGCGCGCGATCGCGAGCGCCGGCGGTCTGGTCGGCACCTTTGACAAGCCGCGCTTCATCCATTTCGAGGAGTCGCTCTGCGCGCACTCGCGCTCGTCAATCACCGGTTGTACGCGCTGTCTCGATTTATGCCCCACCGGCGCGATCACGCCGAACGGGAACTCGGTCGCGATCGACGCCAATGTCTGCGCCGGCTGCGGTTCGTGCGCATCGGTTTGTCCGACCGGCGCGGCATCCTACGCGCTGCCGAGCACGGACGCCCTGATGCGTAGGCTGCGGACGCTGCTGCAGATCTATCGCAAGGCGGGTGGAAGCGACGCCTTCGTGCTGTTTCATGACGGCGAGCACGGTGACGAAATCATCGACGCCCTGGCACGGTTCGGCGCCGGCTTGCCGGCCAATGTGCTGCCGCTGCGCGTCAACGAGGTGACGCAGCTCGGGCCGGAGATCATCGCCTCCGTCTTTGCCTATGGGGGCAGTGCCGCCGCCCTGCTGACGCGTGCCAGACCCCGGCACGACATCACCGCCCTTCGCCGTGCGGTCGACATCTCCGGCAGTATCGTCTCGGCGCTCGGCTTCGGCTCGGACCTCGTCCGGATTGTCGAGACCGATGACCCGGACCAGTTACGCGCCGCCCTGGATGCCGCCCCCCGCGGCGTCACAACGCAAAAGCCGGCCGGCTTCGTGCCGCGCGGCGCGAAACGCGGCGTGCTCGAGACGACCTTTCGCGAGCTTCACCTCGCCGCGCCCACCTCCGTCGATGTCATACCGCTGGCGCCGGGCGCGCCCTTCGGCGGCGTGAAGCTGAATGTCGAAGGCTGCACGCTTTGCCATGCCTGCGTCACCGCCTGTCCGACGGGCGCGCTGTCTGACAATCCCGACCGTGCGATGCTGCGCTTTACCGAGAGCCTCTGCGTGCAATGCGGCCTTTGCGAGTCCACCTGCCCCGAAAAAGTCATCAGCATCGAACCGCGCCTCGACCTCGCGGCGTGGAATACGCCGCTCCGCGTGCTGAAGGAAGAAGAGCCGTTCAATTGCATCGCTTGCGGTAAGCCGTTCGGCACCAAGAGCTCGGTCGACCGCGTGCTTGCCAAGCTCGGCGAGAAGCACTGGATGTTCCAGGGCGCCAACGCCCGGCGTCTCGACGTCATCAAGATGTGCGCGGATTGCCGCGTCGAAGCTGTGGTGAACGAGAGCTTCGATCCGCATGCGTCGCCGCAACGACCACCTGTCATGTCGACGGAAGATTATCTGCGCGCGCGCGATGTGAAGAAGGGCGATCCGCTTGGATCGTGAGCCGCCAGTGGCCGTCACCCCAGATCTCAAGGCACGCGCGACTTCGAGAGCCGCCGGCATTCCCGGCGTCAAGTACGTCATCGCCGTTGCCTCCGGCAAGGGAGGCGTCGGCAAATCCACCACCTCCTGCAATCTCGCGCTCGGCTTTGCGGCGCTCGGGCTGAAGACCGGCATTCTCGACGCCGATATTTATGGCCCATCGCAACCAAAACTTTTGGGACTGCGCGGAAAGCCGAAGCAGCTCGGCCCGCGCATGCTGGAGCCGATGGAGCGCTTCGGCGTCAAGGTGATGTCGATCGGCTTTCTGGTCGAGGAAGACAATGCCATGATCTGGCGAGGGCCGATGGTGATCTCGGCCATCACTCAGATGCTGCGCGAGGTCGCGTGGGAGGACCTCGATATTCTCGTGGTCGATCTGCCACCGGGCACAGGCGACGCACAACTCACCATCGCCCAGCAGGCGCCGTTGGCAGGCGCGATCATCGTCTCGACGCCGCAGGATATTGCCCTGATCGACGCGCGGCGCGCTATCGCGATGTTTCAGAAGGTGAGCATTCCGATTCTGGGGTTGATCGAAAACATGTCGAACTTCTGCTGCCCAACCTGCAACCACATCACGCCGATCTTCGGTCACGGCGGTGCGCGGACGGAGGCCGAAGGCCGCGGTATTCCATTCCTCGGCGAAATCCCACTCGATATGCAGATCCGCCAAACCTCCGACGACGGCCGCCCGATCGTCGCGATCGAACCCGACGGCGTCCATGCCAGACATTACATCCGTATCGCGCGAGAAATTTGGGCGTCGGTTGCCTCGGGCGCGGCGAGCAGGCCGCCGCCGCGCATTGTGATCGAGTGATTCACAGGCGCTGGGAAGAACAGATTCCGGCCGGCGCGATTCTACTGTGGAGCCTTATGCTATCAGTCCGCGGGGGCTTTCTGAGTCAAATGACGAGTTCAAAAAGCGCCGATTCGTTACTTTGGTTTTGAATCTGGCGGACAGTCCGAGCGGACCTCCATGGACTTACCGCCACTTTGGACCGTGGGTGCTGCCGAATTTGTGCCCCCGGCGTCGGGCAAGATCGCACTCTTTTCCATTGCCATTGAATTGGAGGTCTTTTCATCGCCGCTTCCCGACGTTGCGGTCGACGACGTCGTGCAACTGGTCTCTTGCTTTTCGCTTGAAGGCGTCGCTGATTGAGCGGCCGCAGCCCCCACAATCAACGATCCGGCAAGAATCGCTGCCGCGGCGCGCATCATCCTCGTCTCCATGACCGAAAATAGCCCTTTCATCAGAGGTGAAACGTTCCGTCGAAACGATGGTTCCATGTGAACGCGGTGCCTCGAAAGGAATTGACTCTCACGATCGCGATCGAAATGGCCTCGTGGCAATCCTTTTCACCACTACTTAAAATTGGGCACGCAGGTCGGTGCGTCAGTTTTCGATCGAGAGCCTATTGTGATTCACGGAGCTAGAAAAATCGGCTCAATGTCCTTGTCGCTGAAGATAAAACCTAACTCCCTCAATTCGTCGCGATGCAGATCAACTTCTAGAATTGTCAGGAACAGAATGAGAGTGACCGCCGTGAAAACGAGCGCTGGCGATGCCGAAAGCTCAGTCGTTCCTCCATGCTTTGATACAAGCTCGCGGGCGGCCCTGTGAAATGAAATGAGCTTGGCGTAGAGTTCTCCAAATGCTCTCTCTTTGCATCGTCCATCCTCCTGGACTCTCGAGCAGTCGATAGGTCGCTCCAGCAGTGTGACAATTTGCGCACCGATGCCGGCGGAGCCGGAAGCAACAATGTCCTTTGGCTGGTAACGGACAAGTTCGGCCGCCAGTAGCCTCCATGCCTGCATCGCACCGTATGCGTCATCTGATGAGGTCAGAGGAGATTGGTCGGATGTCGGTGGCCGCGCAACTCGGCATAGCGCCGCATCTGATCGGGCTGGGAACGGCGCCGGGGACGGGCAAAGCAGTTGGAGGCAAAGGAAGAACACGACAAAAAACGCACCAGAGGAAATCGCTACAGCGAACGCACCACTAATGACTCATTGGCTCGGAGAGCCGCCGTGGCGTTCTCCGACACGTTCGAGACCTGGGAGCGGTATTTGACCGAACTGCGCTCACTGCGGGATTCGATAGTGACGCGGGGAGCAATCAAGTCGGCCGAGGAGATGGTCGCGATGGAGCGCGCGGAGTAGACCTAAACGACCCCTGCCGAGCTTCAGATCCACTGCGCTCTTCGCCCTTACGATCCGCTCGAACGGGTTTCGCTGCTGTGATGACTAGAAAAACCGGTTGTTCTACTGGTGGTCATCCGTTCGGAAGCGAGTTTCCCCGCTTGCAAAGGTTCTTCTCGACGGATCACCGCTCCTCCTCATCGCCTTGATTGCATTATGTGTTTGCGTGGCTGGTTCAAAATCCACGGTCCAAAGCCACGGTCGGCTACGTTGCAAAGGCGAATAATGTCCACGCCGCTCCGAATGTCTGCTTTTAGGGGCGAGTTCAACCGATCGCTGAAACACATTCTGCAAACTTCTCAGCTGGGGTCTGATAGAGCAAGGTCTTTCGAGGCCTTTCATTTAGCTGCCTTGCGATAGCACTGAGCTTGGCCTGGCTGTGCAAGGACAGATCAGTGCCGCGCGGAACTCCCGCGCTGGCGACGCAGTACTGATCGAACCTGTCTCCGGTCAGATTCCCAGCTAACAGGGAGTTCTACAGGGAAAATCGGCGTCTTGGCCCTTACAGAAACAATGCCGATGCCGAAAACCACTGTGCTGCAACCACTTTTCCATCATTTCCCGAGGCAGATTAACAGGAAAAATAATTCGAAGAACAGGGAATCTTTCTAACAGATCAGGGTATCAAAGTCGGGCAAAAGGCGTTCGTCGAAAGCCAGGCGCTTGTCGGACTCGCGAAGGCGAGCGTGACCGACGTGGACGGAATTAAGAGATCTGCTTGATTCCAGTTCCCTTGCAGATCATATCTGCTGCCTTTTCGCCGATCATGATCGAGGGAGCATTGGTATTGCCACCGATCAGGGTCGGCATGATGGAGGCGTCCACCACCCGCAACCCCTCGACACCAACGACGCGCAGGTACGGATCGACAACCGCTCCTTCATCGGTACCCATCCGGACGGTCCCGACAGGATGATAAACGGTGTCCGAACGGTTGCGCAGAATGGTACGAATCTCATCGTCAGAGCGAACATTCTCGCTGTACATCTCCGCCGTACGCAATTTTGCAAGCGGCTCTGCATCCATGATACGGCGAGTCATCTTGAAGCCCTTTGTCATCACTTCGAGGTCATCTGAATGATCGTAGAATCTGGGATCGATAGATGGCGCCACAGTCGGATCGGCGCTGTTTAGTGTTACCGAGCCGCGGCTTTTTGGACGTAGCAAACAAACGTGGCAGCCAAAGCCATGCCCGAGATGCCGGGTACGGCCGTGATTGTCGGCCATGCCCATGCTGAAATGGAGCTGGATATCGGGTACGGACAGACCTGGGTCGGTCTTGAGGAACCCGCCACACTCCGCAATGTTTGACGTGATCATTCCCACGCCGTCGCGCCGGTAACGCCCGATTTCTCGCCATAATTTGCGGAAGCCCGCAAGCGAAACGCCGAAATTATCGAGGCTCCTGGAACGGTAGCTGAATGCAAAGTCGATATGATCCTGGAGATTTTGGCCAACTCCAGGGGAATGATGCACGACTTCGATGCCGAGCCCCTTCAAATGCGGTGCATGGCCGATACCCGACAGCATCAGCAGTTGCGGTGACTGAAATGCACCGCTGCTCAGAATGACTTCCTGTTTGGCACCAACGGATTCGATTTTTCCGTCGCGCCGAAATTCGATACCGATTGCGCGCTTCCCGGCAAACGCGACTTTCCTCGCCTGGGCGCCCGTGACGACTTTCAGATTGGCCCGCGACAGGTTCGGCTCGATATAGGCGCGCGCCGCGCTCCATCGTTCTCCATTTTTCTGGGTGACCTGATAAACTCCAAGGCCCAGTTGATCGGAACCATTGAAATCATCGGTTACGGGAACCTGCAGTTGCCGGCCGGCCTCCAGGAAATGATCCTGAAACGGATTTGACGTCCTGAGATCGGCAACATTAAGTGGGCCTCCGACCCCATGATAGGAATCGTGAATCAACTCGTTGTTCTCTGATTTCTTGAAGTACGGCAATACATCGTCATATGCCCAGCCGTGGTTTCCGAGCGCTGCCCAACCATCGTAATCGGAGCGGTGGCCGCGAATGTAGACCATGGCATTGATCGCACTCGATCCGCCCAGGGCCTTGCCACGCGGCTGGTAACCGACGCGACCATTGAGGCCGGGCTGCGGAACGGTCTCAAAGGCCCAGTTGTTGGTCTTGGATGGCACCTGGATCGCGATGCCGATGGGCGACTTGACCACCCAGTTGTTGCCTGGGCCCCCTGCCTCAAGCAGGCAAACCGAGACTTTTGGGTTCTCGCTGAGACGGCTGGCCACGACACAGCCGGCCGAACCGCCGCCCACCACGACATAGTCGAACTTTTCCACCTGAACGCTTCCTTCCAAAAATTAGCGGTTATGCCACGCCGGACTCAGGCTGACTGGATGCGAACCGGCAGCGAGGCGTAACCGCGCACGAAATTCGACATCACCCGCTCCGGTTCGCCCATGACGTCGATGATCCGGCCACGCTTCAGAATTTCCTCCCAAAGCACCCGGAGCTGCATTTCGGCTAGTCTGTTACCTACGCAGCGATGAATACCGAAGCCAAAGGAGATGTGCTGTCGCGGTCGTGCACGATCGATGATGAAGCTGTCCGGGTTCTCGATAGCCTCTTCATCGCGATTACCGGAGGCGTACCACATGACTACCTTGTCACCCGCCTTGATGGTCTTTCCGCCAATCTCGGTGTCGGCAAGGGCGGTACGGCGCATGTGCGCCAGCGGCGTCTGATAGCGGATGACCTCGGATACCATGCTCGGGATCAAGTGCGGGTTCTCGCGCAGCTTCCGATACTGATCCGGGTTTTGATTAAGGAACCAAACTCCGCCCGAAATCGAATTGCGCGTGGTGTCGTTACCGCCGACGATCAGCAGAATGATGTTTCCGAGAAACTCCTTCGGATCCATGTTTCGCGTCGACGGTGAGTGGGCCAGCATCGAAATGAGATCGTTGCCGGGCTCAGCATTGACCCTCTCGTTCCAGAGCCTCGTGAAGTAGGCGAGGCATTGCCCGAGCACTGCCATCTTCTTCTCGTTGGAGTTGATCGGTCCGCCGGCGTTGACATCGGTGGTTGCGACGTCCGACCAGTACGTCAGAAGTTGTCGATCTTCGAAGGGAAAATCGAACAGCGTCGCCAGCATCTGGGTGGTAAGCTCGATTGATACCTTTTCGACCCAGTTGAATGTCTCCCCAACCGGAAGTGAGTCTAGGATCGCGCAAACTCGGGTTCGGATCGTGTGCTCGAGATTGGCGAGGTTGCCGGGCGAGACGATGGGACTAACGGTCCTTCTCTGCTCGTCGTGCCGGGGCGGATCCATCGCGATGAAGCCCGGCGTCGGAAGTCCACCAGACCGGATCTGAATCGTAATACCGTCTTCCGACGAAAACGCCCGGTGGTTGGTATCGACACTCATGATGTCCTTGTACTTGGTGATCGACCAGAACGGTCCATACTTGCTGTTGGCGCAAAAATGGACGGGATCTTCCTTTCGTAGACGCTCGAAGTACGGCCAAACCGTATCGTCGCGAAATAGCTCGATGTCGCTGACATCGATTTGTTCGATCGGGAGCTCGTAGGCCCGTTTGCGTGCCGCCGCCATTGCAAGTGCTGTCATGGGATGCCTTCAAATGCTCGGTTAATGCTGGGCTTCGGGCAACTCGACGACCAGACCGTCAAGCTCATTCGACATCTTGATTTGGCACGCGAGTCGCGAATTCGGCTTTGCGCCATCGGCAAAACTCAGCATGCTCGCCTCTGCGTCTCCGATGGCGTCAAGTCTGTCGAGCCATGCGCTGTCGACGTGAACGTGGCAGGTACCGCAGGCACACTCGCCGCCGCAATCGCCGTCGATTCCGGGAATGCCGTGGTCGACCGCCCCCTGCATCGCCGAAACGCCGTCCGGCAATTCGACTTCATGTCTCGTTCCATTTTGTTCGGCATAGATAATTCTTGGCATGCTGAAATCCTCGTCGGGGTCATTAGTTGCTTGATACAAATCTTTCGATGGGATTGATGTGCGGCCTTACGCCGGCGCGACGCTGGCCCTTGCGTTCATGCGCGACGTCAGTCTGGCCCGCTCCGCTTCGGGACGCAGGAAGGCTAGTCCGATCAGCCCACCGATCAGCGTTACGATACCGCAGACCATGAAGCCGTGGCTGTATCCCTCCGCTGCCGATGCTGCCCCTTCAATCACGCTGCCCATGATGTAGGGAGCGAGGATACCCGCCGATGTTCCGACCGCGCTGTTGATGGCCAGAACCGCGCCGCGTTGGGAGGCCGGCGTGATTTCGCCAAGGATGGCCGGCGTGAGAATATAGGCGACTGACGGAAGGGTCGTGCCGGCAATGATCAGGATCATGGTCGTCGCCACATTCGGCGCGATGGGTGCGCCGAGCAGAGCGAGGCCCCCGAGACAGATGGCTACGCCGCAGACGATACCCCGGGCGGTGCGGCTGGTGGATCCCGCCTGCATCATCCGTTGCGACAGCCAGCTGCCGCCGATCACGACGAAGAAGCCGACGACGAATGGCAGCGCGGTAAGCTTGCCCGCCAGGGACTGCTCGAAGCCAAGTCCCTTCACGAGGTAGGGCGTAAACCATGACAGCACCAGCGCCAGGCCGAAATAGGCGCCGAAATACGAGCACCAACTCGCCAAATTCGTCGGACTCAGCAACAGATCGCGATAGGGGATGCGTGCGTCAGCAATTGCACCCTCGGCAACCGTCTGCGCTTCGATGCTACCTTCCTTGCCAAGCAGCGCCCACGCAGCAACCCAAGCAAGACCCGCGACGCCAAGAGCTCCAAAGGCATAGTGCCAATTATAGTTGGTGATGATCGCGCTCAAGACCGGAATCGCGATCACGACTCCGATCGCGCTTCCCTGCGCAATCACTGCGCTCGGAATCGCGCGCTTCTGATCCGGAAAGAATTTGTAGGCTGCATGCAGCGCGACCGGATAGGCCGGCCCCTCGCCGGCGCCGAGAACGATTCGGCAGGCGATCAGCGTTTCGATCCCCACGGTGCCGAGCATCGGAAATTGAACCAGCGCCCAGACCAGTCCCATCACCAACAGGACCGACTTCGAGCGTACACGGTTGACGATGAAACCGGTCACGACGGCGGAGATCGAGAACAACAGGAAGAAGCTCGACCCGACCAAGCCAAATTGTTTCGGCGTCAGGTTGAGTTCGGTCATGATCGGCACGCCGGCCAGTCCGATGATCGCCTTGTCGGCGAAGTTGATCATCATGAACAGAAACAACAGAGCGACAATGGTCCATGCGCCCTTTTCGGGTCGGACGGCTTTCATGGCATTTCCCTTCTAGGTTCACGCGGGGTGGACGCCTCTAGGCGCCTTCTCTTTTCACAGCAGCCGGAGTTTCAATAATAGAACCAATATTCTAATTCTATTTCAATTGCAACTTCTTTCGTTTCGTGCGATATTCCGTTCTGGAATCAGCAAGATAGATAGGCCCGCAAAATGAAGAAGCTTAAAGCTCGCGTCGGGCGAGTTGATCGACCCGCGCTGCGTCAGCCTACGCAATCCCGTAGCCGCGAAAGCACCGAGGCCCTGCTCGAAATCGGTCGCCGCCTGATCGAACAGCGTGGCGTCGACGACTGCAACATGACCGAAGTGGCGGCAGTGGCCGGGTCTTCAGTCGGTGCACTCTATTTCCGGTTCGGAAACAAGGAGCGGTTTGTAAGCGAAGTCATGCAGCGTCAGGTCGACGACACCGCCAAACAGATCACGGTCTTCCTGGCTGAGATCGATGCCAATGCTACCTCCCCTTCCGAAGTGATCGAGGCCACGATAAATTGGTTCGTACTGGAGTTCGGCAAAAACAAGGGTCTATTGAGGGCCCAAATTCGTCGGGCCCTCGACAATCCGCAAGAATGGCAGCCTTTTCAAAAAATCGGGCGCGAACTCGTCGATGGCGCGATTGCCATCATCGGACGCTTTCCGAAATACCAGCAGGATGACAAATGGCAGAGAAGTGTGCGAATTGCCATGCAGATGGTTCTCGGCACGCTCAACAATATCGTCATCAACCGACCTGGACCGTTGGATCTTTCCGACGATGCCACCAGCAAGGAATTATCTCAGGCCGCGATACGATATCTTGGATGGAAGAACGAACCGAAGCGGCCTTGATAGCCGTGCTTTGGCAGTGCCGGGGTAAGCCGACCCACGGCAAGTTGAGTGTGGGAACGATAACGTCGAACGACCGCAGGTCATTCCACGCCACCTGCTGATGCTGCCCGCCCTTCACTGGTTGCCAACAGGATATAGGGGCGAAACCTATCCGGAGGCCCGCAACTAAAAATTCGGGCCAAATACGTCGTTGTTGAACTGGGCCGCCGCGTCATCGTTCTCCATGCTGTTGATCATATTCTCGCTCGGGGTCCGTGAAGCCGCCAGACGACACAGTCTCCGCAGGCAACGCCCTGAAACTGGCGCGGTATTTATCCATCGCAGCTACGCTGCCGACATAGGCGCAGGTGCAACTCGATGGGTCCGCATAGACGTAGTACGGCCGCCCGCCCTTCTGCCGTAAAACGAACTGGTTGGGAGGAAACGACATTAAACGTGTCACCATCTCGGGGGTGGTGGCGGCGATGGGATTGAATCCTGACGATATCAATAACTGCCCTGTCGTTTGCTGGGCGTAGCCGGAACTGTTGGGCGCAAGCAGGGCGATAAAAGCAATGAGGCTTGCAAAGGTCGGCGCCGATCTGAACACCATCGTCGCTCCAACGCTTTCAGTCATCGGCCCTATGACGACGGAATGCCGACGAACGTTGTTCCTTCATTGAGCAGCCATAGCTTCGATCTTCTTGATAGCTTCTGCGCAACCACTCGAAGCCGTGGATTTGTTCGCTATCAGGCACGCGGCGATTCGACCTTGGCCCGGCACGGTCTTTCCGCATACGCCGGTTATTTCAGCCTTGCATGCAATCAAGCCGTCCTTTAGAGCGTCAGCGGCAGTTTGCACGTTGGTCGCGGCCTCTTCCAGTTCGAACGCGCACTTGACGCTTATTTTGTCCTCATGCGCTTGCATGCAATAGATCATGCGCCCCTCACCGGGCGTCACCGTGCGACAGTACTTCTTGATGTCGCTTGCGCAGGCGCTTTCGAGCTTTGCGACCTTAGCCGTCAATTTTTCCAGAATTGTCTTTCCGAGATCCGCCTGCGCACAGACGGGACCGGTCAGCAACAAGGCCAGGAAGGGCAGCAGCCCAAGCTTTGCCAGCAAACGCATTTTGATTTTCATCGAATGTCCTCTGATATCTGGCTACGAGCTGACCGGCTTCCGCCGCCCGGTTACGATGAAGGTTGAGGGTCGCATTTCGCTCATACCTCATTGCGCCAAGGCAAGCGTGAGACTTGACACTCCAAGAGACAGGTTTATCCCGACCGACCCCTCGACAGAAAGCGGTTGCAAGGCGACCGAACGTCCGGTTCCGCCGAACAGGAGGTTGGCACCCACGCCGACGCCAACGCCAATCGCGCCACTTGCTCCCACATAAGTTCCTGCAAGCGCGCCGCGCTTCGGACCGGCAGTGGGTGCAAATACGCCCCATGCCATGACCCCTCCCGCCGTGATGCCAACATCGAGGCCTATTGTGCCCATCACACCAACATATGCTTCAGGCGGATTGGGACCATTGGGTGTGAAACGGCAGGCCATCCGCTGACGGGACCCAAATATCAAGCCGATGGAGGGTGCCATCTTGCAAGTGAGTGTACCCACGTTGGCTCCGGGAGGTTGCTGGGCAACCGCGGGAGAGACGAACGCCGCAGCGAGCGCCACAAGCACCAGCGCAACGAGATGTTTGAACATGACTAACTTCCCGCTTTCTGAAATTCTTCCCGTCAGGGTGACAATTAAATGATTGGTCGGCGACACGACTATGCAGTTTCGGCCGATCTCAGAATTTATATCCAATGCGTGCCGTAACCTGATTGTTGCTCAGCTCTTGCTTGAATCCAATGATGCCGAGGTTCAAGATGGGTATCGGATATGCAAAGGACTTGGATTGGTATTGGGAGTAGCGGTATTCGAGTCCCGTGAACCAGTTATTCGTGAAGGCGTAGTCAAGACCTGCTCCGACCGTCCAACCAACCCGCGTGCCGTCGCCGCCAATCGCGATGCCGGTAAAAGGGATCGAGGTCTCGTTTGAGACAAACGCAGCACCCCCGGTCACATAGAGCAGAGCGTGATCGGCAGCGTAGCCGAGGCGTCCGCGGACCGAGCCGCCCCATTTGCTGCGAGCCGTTAGAAAATCTCCGGTGACCGCCGTGTAACGCATCTGGCCAACTGTCCAACCTTGGAAGTCGCCTTCGACGCCCAGCACCAGCTGACCTACCTGGTAATTATACCCAGCCAGAACTCCGTAGGTCAGGCCATTCTTGTCAGACCCCGATGTTACGAGGAATGGCGCCCCGAGCAATAACGCTCCCGTCGTGTATTTGGGGTTCGTTTGTATCCAGCCAAGTTCTCCTCCGAGGTAGAAGCCGGTCCATGAAAACGCAGGCACATAGGCGACCGGCGCGACAGGATCCATTCTGGCCGGGAGGTCGGCAGCAAGCGCGGATACACTAACTGCACTTGCCGTTGTGGCGAATAGAACGATGCGTACTAGGCGCCACATAGGGTTGATCTCCTACCGGCTGGAGCAGCCGATTTCTTGTTAATGACTAGCGGTATCCACGGACACCCAAGACGAATTTCAGGACACTGGACCATATGACGCTGATCCATTGCTGACAGCAAGCCCTATCCACGGACTGCGACTTTGGCTCGCAACTCCCCAGTTGTAAAATTGCCCTTTGGGCCAATAGCCAGCGCTGCCCCTTTCAGGATGCACCTGCGTCCACTTCGGCTTATCCCAATTTATGTTTGCAGCCCTTGACGCGGTTTAGGCTTGGGCAGAGCGCCGAGCCTGGCAACGTGATCGATATCGACGCGGCTCTGATCGACCGATTGTGCATAGTCAACCGCTAAAGTCATGGGCCAATAGACGCCATCCGCCCAACCGCGCAGCCACCGCACTACCGCGGATCGCCGACCACCAAATTCGCCAACGCAATTTCTCCATCAGTTACATAGTGGTTGACACGCTCGGTAAGCAGATCCTGACCGGATTGATAAACTGTCACAGCGCTCGATCGCCCGGCTTTTCTTCAACTCGGCGATGATGTGATCGCGCTCGACATTGGTATCGGAATCGGTTGCATGCGTTATCTGAAATGTGAGCCGAGTTAAGGATAAGCCAGTGTCTCTCGTGCCGGCTCCGACCCACAAAACACGTTCATTTTCCGGTGGCCGCTCCGCATTAAGCCAGAAGCTTGCGGCGCCCCAGGTATCTTGAGCGCGCGTCACGCTCAGAGCCCAAAATCGTATGTGATGGCGCTTCCGCGGACTGTTATCAATTGCCTTTTGGAAACCGATGTCCTGGCCGCGTCCAAAAAGATAGAGGGAGCTGAACGGTGCGGTAGGGTAAGGCGAATTGAACACGAAAGCTCGGACCATGCCCCACGAGCTTGCCAAACACAGTCGATCTGCCTCCGACCAGCCAAGGATTGCAAAGGCCGATCGAAGTTGCTGTCGCGTACCTACGAGCGCGACGTTGACGGGGTCTCCTGGCAATCCATCGCCGGTGATCGTGTAACTAGGTACTCGTTTGCGTTGGACAACCTTAAGACCCAGGCGAATGGCGCGCGGCAAAACAATATACGCCGCAAATCCATAAGTGATGGCCAACGCCACAATCCAGGGCAACCTGCGATCGGCAGTTTCGAAGACCACGAAGACGATCAACCAGACGCTGAATATTCCCAAACCGAAAATCACCAACCGCTGCAGGAGGCGTTTGAGCAATCTCACGATCTTGTCGTCCGTTAAAAGACGTGATGACGGGATAAAGGTTGGCAGGATGCCTCATAGGCCGGCAAGCTTCAATAGCAATTGCTTCTTCTTCCGCGGCCGCCCCGCTTCACCCGGATCGGCGTTGCCGTTGATGAAGAAGCTGTCCCGCAATTGTCGGAAACAGCAGCAAGGACAAAACCGCGGCACCGACGAGCACTGAAGCCATCTGCGGGCTCATGGTTTTTGCACGAACGCCGATCTCTGTGATTACCACCACCAGCGAAAGCGAGGCGACCGAACTGTAGAGCGCAAAAGAAGTGCGCTCTGCGGTCTTTAGATCGCTACGATACAAGAATACAGGCGCGCCGCGCACCAGCAAAAACAGCGCAAGGGAGATCGGGACTAACAACATGGTCGACGTGCTACCGACTATCGACCCGAGATCGAATTTGATACCGGTGCCAACGAAAAAGAACGGTATGAACCAGCCGAAGAAGATGGCATCAATCTTCATCCGCGGCGCCCTGCCCTCCGCTCCCTGGGTCGCCAATCCCACCACCATTCCCGCGGCAAAGGCGCCTAGAATGCTTTCGAAGCCAAATCGCTCCGAAAGTACGAAAAAGGCAGCAAACAAGAGCAAGGTCACACGTACCGGAAGCTGCGAACTCGCGTGCATCGAGCGACTCAGAAGCGCCAGAACCTGCGGCGGCCGTAGTCCCATACTGATTGCGGCCGCCAAAATCACGACCACGAGGAAAACCATCAGGAAACCAAACTCCTGCAACGTAGTGTACTGCTGGCTAAGGAGTAACGACATGGCGACAATCGGTCCCAGCTCGCCCATCGTACCGGCCGCGATAAAAAGTCGCCCGAATGGTGTGTCGAGTTGATCGGCATCGCGCAAGATCGGCAGCAACGTGCCCAACGCAGTTGTCGTCAGCGCCAGCGCCACTATCATCGGATCATGGAGCGAACTCGCATGAAGCACGGCTGCAGCGGAAAGCCCAAGCGCAACCGACATTCCCCACCCGCCGACCGCCAGCCATAAGGGCCGGCCGCGAATTCTTTCGAATTCGAGTTCCATACCTGCCATGAAGAGGGTTGCGGCCATACCGAACGCGAACATGGAAGCCACGATGCCGTCGAAATGCACCAAGCCCAGCACCTGTGGACCAATGATGATCCCCAACACGACTTCGAGCACTACCGCTGGAACGCGAAATCCGACCGGAAGCTCGGCGAGCAATGGTCCAGCAACGGCCATCAACAGAACCAGCAGAACGGGAAAATGAGTGTCGGCAAACATCCAAAGCCCCCCTCATCCCACCGTGACCTCGCACAAGATTCCCTAGGAAAATTAACAGGAAAACCTTCGCAAGTATCAGGGACTAAGCGGGCGACCGAGAGGTCGCCCGTTTTCTGTTCCGGCTGTCAGTAGCGCTCCCGGCGCAGGGGCAACTGGACCGCATTTATGAAGGCCGCGCAAACCAGGCGAGACTTTCTCTCGGCTTTGCCGCTAGTTTCTGCCGGGTCCGCCCGACGTGGAGCCGCCGAACTGGGACGAACCGGTTCCGCTGAGTGACGTCGCACCGTTCGGACAGCCGTTCGGATTGTCGCAGGGCTGGTTGCCAACAGCGCTTCCGGAAGTGCCGCCGCTCATCGAACCACCTGTGGCGGGACCGCTACCGCTAACCGCGCCGGCCCTATCACCTCCCATCGCGGAAGTGCCGGTTCCGCTCAATGTGGTGGGACCTCCCGCAGTGCCGTTGGCGCCGCCAGCCTGTGCAAACGCGAAAGTGCCAGACAGCGCGAAAGCCGATGCCAGTAGAATTGTTGCAGGTTTCATGACCGTTTCCTTTTTGCTGCGAAGACGGCAAACCGCAAGGGCGGAGTGCAACGCGATGTTGATCAGACGCACGTTGGGAGGGTATGGGGCGATAGCTTCCTCCGTCTATGCGAAAACGGCAGCGAACACGGCAAGGACCTGAAATATTGAACCCACTTCTGTTCATGGCATCATGAAAGGCCCGGCTCACGATGTCTCTTCTTGAGGCCAAAGGCAACTTGCCGGTTACGCGCTCAGACTTCCGAGTTTGGACACCACAACGGATATATGACGTTGCAAACAAGCAACTCGAAGCCAGCCTCTATCAACGCACTCAGTCGGCCTGATACGATGCCCGCTGGGAGATTGCCGCACAGCGGCGGGAATTTCTTGGTATCTGGGGGCGCGCCGGTCGCGTGAACGCTCGCCAATCAAGCACAGGAGGGCCTGGAATGAAGAAGACATTTGCTGCCTTCGTCGCGGTCGCAACGATAGCTGGTTCGCTCGTCGCGACGCCGGCAAGCGCGCAGCGTGGCGTCGTCGCTGCTCCGGACCGCTATTATGAGCCGGCCCCTTACGGAGCAGGTCGCGGGCCATACGACGATTTTGGCAGTTGCGAATGGGTGACACAGCGTTTCTGGGATGGCCATGGCTGGCGTGTCCGCCGGGTGCGAGTCTGCGGCTGATCCGCGATTACGACCCGGCTAAACGGCTCGTCGCAACCATCGACGTCGCACGGAGGCCATCGACGCGACCGGGGCCGTCGCCTTAGCAGTGCCGCAGGAAGCTAAAACGCGGCTTCAGCGTGATGCTGCCGATTTTGCATAGCGTAATCGCCCAACAATTGCGAATTTGTGCTCTGAAGCCAAGGATCGCAAGCAAGGCTGCCATGTTCGGCGGAAAATTTCGCTTCTGGAACGGAATGCGCGAATGACGCGCCTGGTACTCGGACTCCTTCGACCCTATCGGGGTTGGCTCGCGATTGTCTTTGTCGCGATGCTGGCCGAGATTGTTGCGAGTCTCGCAGCGCCCTGGCCACTGAAGCTCGTCCTCGACGACGCGCTCGGAAAGCATCACCTGCCTGGCTGGCTGGCTTGGGCGCACGACTACGGTTTTGGACGTCATACCCTTGGCGTTGCGCTGTTCGCAGGCGTCGCCACGCTGGTCATCGCGGTGATCGGTGCGGCCGCGACCTATGTCGACAATTACTACACAACAAGCATTGGACAGTGGGTCGCTAACGATCTGCGAATTCGCATTTACGAGCATCTTCACCGGCTTTCGCTGCGATTTTACGATACGGCGAAGACTGGCGCATTGATGTCAACCATCACCAGCGACGTCGCGACCATTCAGAGTTTTGCATCATCGTCAACACTGAGCATTATCGTGGACATAATCACCATTGTGTTCATGGTCGGCTTGATGTTCTGGCTCGATTGGGACTTCACCCTGATAGCTCTCGCTATCACACCCTTCCTGCTCCTGGCGGTCATGCATTTCAAAAGGGCCGTCAAGGAAGTCACGCGGATTGTTCGAACCAGGCAGAGCGAGGTCGTCGCCGTTGTTCAGGAGGGATTGGGATCGGTCCGAGCGGTAAAAGCCTTCGGACGCCAGGACTTGGAGGTCGCACATCTTGAAGCTGCGAGTCACGCCACGGTCGAAGCCGCTCTTAAAGCTCGACAGGTCAAGTCGCTATTATCACCCATGGTCAGCATCGTAGTCGCGATCTGCACGGCCATCGTGTTGTGGAAGGGAACGTCCCTGATCGTCGCGGGAACGATGACAGCTGGTGCTCTGACGGTTTATCTCGCCTATCTCGCGAAGTTCTTCAAACCCGTCAAAGATCTCGCAAGCATGACCAGTGCGATTGCGCAGACGACGGTCGCACTCGAACGCATCCAAAAGATACTGTCTGCAGATCAAATCATTCCTGAGCACCCTGATGCCGCCGATCCTGGCAGGGTCAAGGGCGGAATCACATTTGAGAACATCGCATTTGGCTACGACGATGAGACACAGGTTCTGCGCGATGTGTCGTTCAAAATCGAGCCCGGCCAGGTCGTGGGCATCGTCGGACCAACCGGCTCGGGCAAATCGACCGTACTGAGTCTCGTGCCCCGCTTTTACGATCCCAGCGGCGGGCGCATCCTCATAGATGGCGTCGACGTGACAACCTTCAAGCTCGACGCGCTACGCACCCAGGTTGGCTTCGTGTTGCAGGAAACCGTTCTATTCCGTGGGACAATTCGGGAAAATATAGCTTATGGACGCCCCGGAGCCACCGATGACGAAATCGTCAACGCAGCAAAGGTGGCCAACGCCGACGAATTCATCGGTCGCATGCCGCATGGATACGATACGGTAGTCGGAGAGCGCGGCGACACGCTTTCGGGTGGCCAGCGACAACGCATTGGCATAGCGCGCGCCGTCATTCGCAACAGTCCGATCATGATCCTGGACGAGCCAACGGCGGCACTCGATACCGAATCAGAGCGCCTCGTTATCGAAGGTCTGCGACAATTGATGAAAGGTCGTACCGTCATTATGATCGCACATCGCTTGAGCACCATAAGCGAGGCGGACAAGATAGTTGTCCTCAAGGATGGGGTTGTCGCCGAGGAAGGTTCGCATGGTGAGCTACTTTCGCTCAATGGCGTATACGCCGAACTTCACCGTATCCAGTATGAAACAACGGGGGCTTCGCCTGCCCATGCATCCTAGCCCTGAACGATTGTGGCCTCGCCCAGGAGCAAGATAATGTCGCATACACTCATCGTTCTTCCGGACGATACGGTCGACGCTATTCTGGAGCCGATCAATGCCGCCAAGCGCTCGTTGAACATCAGGATGTTCCTGTTCACGGAGCCGACACTGCTCCGCGCGGTGATCGCAGCCCATCACCGCGGGGTTAATGTTCGCGTGATGCTCAATCCGGCGCGACGCAACGGCAAGAGCGAAAATGAAAAGGCCCGAAAAGCCCTTCTCGCGGCCGGCGTCAAGGTGCGCGACAGCAGCGCCGCGTTTGCTCTCACGCATCAAAAATCGATGGTCATCGATGACAAGATTGGTTTCGTGGAATCGCTCAACTGGGAGCCTCGCGATCTAACCGAAACGCGCGATTATGCGGTCACAACCACCAAAAAGAGCGAAGTTCGGGAGATGATAAGGTGCTTCGACGCCGACTGGGCGCGCAAGCCATTCAAACCTGATCCTAAATCACGTCTGCTTTGGTGCCCCAACAACGGACGCGAACGGATCGCGACCATCATCGATGGGGCGAAGAAATCGCTCTGGCTTCAAAATGAACGCTATCAAGACACAGTCATCGTCGAAAGGCTCGTTCGCGCGGTCAACCGCGGCGTTCGGGTCAGGATCATGGCACGCGCGCCGCATAAGCTGTCGGGCAAGAAGCTCGCCGAAGGCATCGGTGGGCTGCGAATCATGCACGACGTGGGAGCCAAGGTTCACCTATTGAGGCACCTGAAGCTGCACGGCAAGATTGTGATCGCGGACGGAAAGAAAGCGATCGTCGGATCGATCAACCTCAGTCCGGGCAGTTTTGACTCAAGACGCGAGTTGGCGATCGAAACCAAGTCGAAGCAGGTATTGAAGCGTCTTGTTCAGGTATCGCGTCGCGATTGGAAGCATTCGCGAAAGCTGGACCTGTCCGACGCAGGAGTATTGGCGGACCTGGAAAAGCACGGCAGCAAGGGCGCGGACGTGCTTGTTCTAGGTCACACCAAATAGAGTTCATTCATTCAGATTCGAAGGGCCGCAACTCGTCCGTGGTCCGCCAATATTGCCGCCATTACGGCGTAGGCACACAGCGGCCATAGGGTGCATAGTAATTGCCGCAGATGCACAGCATCTATGCCGGGTTCGAGAATGGCGCCTGGCTACAGGTGTGAGGTATCAGCGACCTTACCGCGGAACAGACCCGAGCGCCTACGGGCGCCTGCCACTGCAGAGATCGCGATCAACTCGTTCGCCCGACCGCCGGCGGCGAATTGCCATTGCGGCGGCTGATACGGAAGGCGTGATGCGATAGGACGCGTGGTTTAGACCGTAGGTTCTGAAGTTTAAGGTCGAAATTATTCAGTGCAATCAAGATGGTTGACGGGACACTCCTTCCGCCAACTAAATACACAAGCACTTGATATTACTTCATAAAATACCACACCTCTGAACACCCCACATTTTGCCCCACGTTTATTTTGCGTCGTCACTTTCGTCAAAAGCATCGATAAAAGCGGGCACTTCTCACGGGATCGATGCGATCGGCCTGCTCAAGGGCCCATTTCGCCCAGCGTTCAATTTCCTCCAATGAAATCGAAGGAATTTCACGTGCAGCGGTGCTCTTCACCGCCTCGACGTAGACGCGGATATCGATCGCTCGCTGCAGCGGAGAGGCCTCATGCCGTTCACATTCGCATCGAAGGATTTTGATTATGCTGGCTTTGATGGGTCGGCGAGGGATTCAACTCCCGCCAACGCGGATGCTTGAGCTAGAACTGATCCAGCACCCGGCTGAAGGCTGCGTGCGCCCGGTTCTTCACTTTGATCCTGGGGATTACACCCGAATAGGTCAATTGCCGACGATTGCTTTGCGTTGTTAGAAGTCAACCCGCTGCTGGGGGCCAAACGGAGCTTCCGAATGGGTGTGGCAGGCTGGCGCTTCGCGCATATGAAGAGAAATCTTGGCGGGCGGCCGCCCATTGTTGCTGTCCTCGAAGAATGGCCGGTGATCTGGTCAGTAGTGGTCGTGGCCAGCTCGATGATCATGATCGGGATCACGCTCTACACCGATTGGCCGCAGTGAGCCCCCTTGCGGCCGGCGAGCGCTTCCCGCTGACCTAGAACGCATCCAGCACCCGGCTAAAGGCGGCATGCGCGCGATTCTTCACCTTGATCCATCGATCAGAACGGCCGGCGCGATAGGCGCTCGCTGTCGCGGTGCGTCGGGCGGTCTTTTGTTTGCGGTTCCAGAATTAACCCGCAGCGACGACATCAAGCTTAATGAGCGTGTTTTGTTGCCGCGCAACCCGCACAGGATAAGTTGAATTCATCGCAATTGTGGAAGACTTGTTGGTTTTGAGCATGATTTTGTTGCCCCTCACACTAACCGGACCGGAACTGATGGGGATAATTTCGGTTCTCCCAGTGAGCTCTGAGGAGGCCGCGAGATGCGGTGCTTTTTGAAAGCTTTCCTTTTCGGCCTATTTGCGGTTGCCCCGACTTTGGCTCCTGCCGAAGAGCGACTCACGATTGAAAAGTGGCCGGCTGATTTGAATACTCTGTCGTGCGACGCCTTCGTAAAAACTCCAAATGGTGGTTGGGGCTTGGCGGGAACGATAGTCGTAAGATCCTCTAATGAGGTGTTGACAGGAAACACTTACGTAAAAGGCAATGCTGTCGCGGATATCATCAAAAGGAAATGCGGTAACCCTTTTGATCCGCCGCGCTAATGCAACACCGCAATGCCTGATTGGTTGTAGTTGGCACATTCAAGCCGCCGATCACCGATCATTCTGCCGCCGCCGAGATGACCCGCTGCACCACGCTCGTGCCGACTTTGAGCGTCTTGCCGATTTTTAGGATGCCCATTCCGTTGGCCCGGAGCTCGCGTATATCCGCCTTACGATTTCGCCGACGGGCGGATGAAGCCTGACAGGCGTGCTTCCCTAACGCAAATCCGCCCGTTCCTATTGACTCGCATCGCGAATGGGCAAATCCTTCCAACAACGCAATTGCCATCGCAAATTTCAGCGCTACGAACTTCGGCGCCCCGACTTTATCGGCGCCATCTGAACAATTGTTTTTTGAACAGAAACGGAGGGGCCGATGCGCGCGCTCACCTTGAGAACCGTCTCTCTTCTCGCCCTCGCTACCCTGGGCTCGATCTCCGCCACGCCTGCCGCACGCGCGGAGGACGGGACCGACGAGCAGTTTGGCAAGGTTCACTTCCAGACCTCCTGCAACGAGGTGGCGCAGCGCCGCTTTGACCGCGGGATGCGCTATCAGCACTCGTTCTGGTACCGGCCCGCGAAAGAGATTTTCGAGGAGACGTTGCAGGCCGATCCGGAATGCGCGATCGCCTATTGGGGCATTGCCCTGAGCCTGCTGTACAATCCGCATTTTCCCGCGCCGAAGGAAAACCTCACCGAGGGCCTAGCCGCGCTGCAGAAGGCCAAGGCGCTCGGCGCCAAGAGCGATCGCGAGCGCGACTATATCGACGCGCTGCTGACCTTCTATTCGGGCGACGAACAGACAAAGTTTGGTGAGCGCGCGAAGGCCTATCTCAAGGCAACCGAAGCCGTCGCCGCGCGCTATCCCGATGATGACGAGGCGCAGATCGCCTACGCCATCACGCTGAATGTCACGGCGTCACCAAACGACAAGACCTATGCCAACCAGCTCAAAGGCGCCGCCATCCTGGAGCCGATCTTCAAGCGGCAGCCGCGGCACCCCGGCGTCGCGCATTACCTGATCCACCTCTACGACTATCCGGCGATCGCAGAGCAAGGTCTCGACGCCGCCAAGCGCTATTCCGAGATCGCGCCGGCGGCGCCGCACGCTTTGCATATGCCGTCCCACATCTTCACGCGCGTCGGCTACTGGAACGAATCCATCGACGCCAATAGCCGTTCCGCCAAGGCTGCCAAGGAGGGCAAGGACCCCAGCGAGCAGCTGCATGCCGACGACTATATGGTCTACGCCCTACTCCAGCTCGCGCAGGATAGCCGAGCCCGCGACGTCATCGCGGACATGGTTGCGACCACGGGCTATGCGCCGGCCGTCCGCGCCGGTCCCTACGCGATAGCGGCGAGCCAGGCGCGCTATATGGTCGAGCGCGGCGATTGGCAGGGCGCCGCCGCGCTGAAGGTCGAGCCGAGCCGGTTTGCCTATGTCGATGCGATCACCTATTTCGCCCGCGCCCTTGGCGCCGCGCGCTCCGGCAATGCAGACGCAGCAACGGCGGACATCGCCAAGCTGGCGGAGCTGCGGGACAAGCTGCAGCAGGACAAGGACGCCTATTGGGCCGAGATCGTCGACATTCAGCGGCAGGTCGCCACAGCCTGGCAGCTCAATGCCCAGGGAAAGCAGGCGGATGCGTTGGAAGCGATGCGCCTTGCCGCCGATGCCGAAGACAAGACCGAAAAATCCATCGTGACGCCGGGACCGCTCGCCCCGGCACGCGAGCTCTACGGGACCATGCTGCTCGAACGCGGCATGGCGACGGAGGCACTGGCCGCGTTCGAAACCACCATGCGCAAGGAGCCAAACCGCTTTGGCGCGACGATCGGCGCCGCTCACGCCGCCGAGAAAGCGGGTGACGCGGTGAAGGCGCGCCAGTACTACGCGAAAGTCGTGGACATGGCGCGAAACGGCGACTCCTCGCGGGAGGACCTCGCGGCCTCACGAAAGTTCATGGCTCAGAATTAGCAGGAGAGCCGCGGCAGCTTCCATGCGCCTTACAAGCAAATTCGTCGCGATCAGCGTAGCCACCGCACTGCTCTGCGCAGCCGCTGCGGTCTGGATATTGCGATCCGGCGAACCAGCACGCGCAACAGCGGCATCCGGCGAGATCCGCCCGGTGTGGACGGAAGCCGACTGGCCTTTCGGCGCAGACCCCTGGGGGAAAGGAAAGGCGTTCCGCTGCAAGGCCGCCGATTGCGGCGGCGAGGTTCAGCTCTACGTTCGCGCCAAGCTCGGCTTTTGCAATTGCGCCACCGGCGTCGCCGACGATGGCGACCTCGAGCAGATGGGCGACCTGGCGCTGATTGGCAAGGCAACGCCGATCGGTGCCGGCCGACAGATCATCGTCGGTCCGATGCGCGGCCGCAGCCGGGCCTATCGCGTCGAGGGGAATCGCAACGCCGCGCTCTTACTCGCCTTCAATCAACGCTGCGACATGGTGGCCGCGATGGCTTTGGTCGGACCGGGCGCGCCCGCGTCACTTGAGCCGGCGGTGCTGGCGTTCCTCAATAGCGACCGCATGTTGAAATGGGCCGAGATCGCGCTTGGGTTATAACTCAGAGCAATTCGGCCTCCGTCGTTCGCAGAACCATAGGACTTCCTACTCCTCGTCAAGGATAGCGTCCCTAGGTGAGCTGTGCCGCGGTCGGCCCTCCGTCGTTATCGACATCAAAATGGTCCTGCCGCGCTCGGCGCGTAGGAGGGATCCGTTTTGAGCGGGCATGCGCGACTGCCTTACCGCTCCCGGAGCAGCGCGTCGGCGCCGGACGCGCTAGCGACGATACCCGTCCGTCCGCGATCAGGTCTTCTGACAAGGTCAAAATTGGAATCGTCTTGGTCGCCATCTGCGCGGCCCTTGCCGGCCGGAGACCGGGGGCGAAGATTGCGTCCGGTGACGCCTTGACCAGTGCCGTAGCCACGGCGGGCGCCTCGTTGTCCGGGGTGCTGAAACCATCGCCGAGCATGTTGAGATTTTGCCCGTCGATGAAGCCGGCCAGTCGCAGTTCGTCGAGCAATGCAAGGTAGGCGGTAGCCCACGCGGCGATCCCGCTAGGTAAGCGATGCGATAGACGCGCCCCGCTGTCTGCGCCCACACGGTCGCGGGCAACGCCGCCACGCTGCCCACAACGCCCAAAAATTCACGCCGCCGCATGTTCGCTCCTAAGGCTCCAATGGGCAGCATCTTATCCGCTCAACTAACGACTTTATAGGACGTCAACGATCTAGCACAGCGCAGCTAATGTCTAGGTCGGTTCAGCTCCCAAGAACGGACCGTAGTCAATCGGACGCCACCCCTCCGCCTCCAAATCGCCTAACGACTCAACGATGTCTATTGGAAGGGGACGCGGGCACCAATGGAGGAACGGATGGATACCCCAACGTCTGCCGCACCTGTCGAGAAGACCCCTCCGCTAGATTTGGCCTCGGCGACACAACAGAGCAAAGAGAAGTCGAATCCCTCCAGCTCGCTGGACGTCACCACCGAAAGATTCAACTCTTCCGTCGCCCGATTGACCTCAAATTCGATAGACGAACTTCACAAGTTGGTTTCAGAACTACAAAAAATGCAAGAATTCCTGAAATCCGAGGTCGACAACGTGCAGCGCCAAATCGACAACGCGGTGGCCGGAATTAATATCATCGTCGAAACGATCGGCCCGTGGAAAGGCATCGGAGGCTCGTCGGGCACTCGCAATGTCCGTGCGGGGGGACCGGCGGCCAATATTGAGCAACGTATTCGAGTCGGGTAACGATCGGCGCTCGACGAAGTCGGCTACGGGCCATTTACGTCGTTATGAGGCGTCGCTGTTAGGCGCAAAGCGCGCATTTGGCAAATTGCCAGGTCGTAAGGGCCAAAATCGGAAGTGATTGGCTTCTCAAGAACCTCGTCGACGCGGGCAAGCAGTGTCGGTGGCACGTCCAGGCCGAGCACCTTGGCCGTCTTCAGATTGATCACCAGTTCGAACTTGGTCGCCGTGAAAAGCGAATAATCATACATACAGTCAGCATGCGTACTCGGAGAGAAAGAGCGGGGCTGGGTATCTGGATGGAATTAGGGATGATGGGGCCGACAGGAATTCCCGGTGCGGCTGCTTCATTCGATCCCCGCCAGCCGCCCTCACCGCCTCAACGTATCGATCGAGAGGCTCCCTGACGCTTTCGGGATCATAGCGGGCCCCTGCCCGCTGCATGGTCCGCAGTCGGATCATGACCACGGCCTGAAGATCATCAATCTCGCCGAGGTGTCAAAGCGTACCAATATTTTGAGCAGTCGCAATCTTGGTGTAAGAGACTAACATGTGGGAAGCTGCGAGCGTTGTCCTTCTTAGAAAACTATGGGTGAGTGGCCACAGTGCTGGGCAGATCGCGAGCCGCCTAGGGCACAGCCGGGACGCCGTGTGCGCCAAGTTACTGCGCATGGGCCTAAAGCGGGGACACAAACCGCCGACCGCAAAGCCTAAGATCGTTTCGGTGCCCAAGCGAAGGCCAGCGCGTATAGCGGCCTGTGCGCGCCGCTTTCAAAAGGTTGTATCTTCCCGAAAACCAGTAAAGAGGCAGCACAAGGAATTCACTAAGGCGCAGTTGAAAGCAATATTAGCTGACGCCATTGCCAATACAGCGCGACTGCCTCGATGATGCATTCGCCGTTTACTTAAAAGTCTGACTATCGCTAGGTCTGGCCGACGTCCGTTGCTGGTACTTAAGCGACATCAGCGCTTGGCTCAATGGCCGCTTTGCGCCGAGAGCTGCCTCCCCGCCAAGTCGCATTTTGACCCACAGCAGAAGCCGAGGAGGCGCAGTCTGACGCGCTAACGTGTTAACGTCATCCACAATTGTCTTAGCGTTTCGAACGCAACATGCGGAAAGCTTCCCGCTGCGGCGAGTGAACGCCTTCATGTCCGCGGCACGTGCGGGCCTGCACACGATGCCCGTCGTTGACCGTCTGCGAAATCGTCGCGACCCTCTTCCTGTCGACCTCGGCGGTGAGGCGTGCGATGATCGCCATCGTTTACAAAAGGAAATCACCCGATGTCGGTTTGATGATCCCGGTCAGCTCAATCTCGAAGTCGGCAACCCTGTCGCCGTTAATATCGCCGCTGATGACCGTGATGTCGTTGGCAGTACCGGGCTGGTCGAACGTCTGGTAGTGAAGCTCTCCGGTCCTGCCGTCAAAATTCTGCGTCCCGATGAACCGGAAGTCCTGGTCGCCCTTTCTGGTCGGGTCCGTGTCGATGGACGAGAGATCGATCTTGTCCTGGCCGGACTGGAAGTCGGTGATGATGTCGCGCAGGCCGGCCCCGACCGGACTCTCGCCCACCGAGTTGAAATCGAAGATGTCGTTGCCGGCGCCGCCGGTCAGCATGTCGTGACCGAGGCCGCCGGTGAGCAGGTCGTTGCCGGCGCCGCCGTTGAGCGCATTGGCACCGGCGTTTCCAGTGAGCTTATCGGCGAACGCCGAGCCGGTGACGTTCTCGATGCTGTCGAGCCACTGCTGCGTGCTGCCGTTGATGAACTGAAAACTGAAGGTGTTCAGATCGACCGTGACGCCCGACGTCATGCCGTCATACGATACCGTATCGACTGCCGTCCCCGCCGTGGAATTGATCCTGGCCGCCCATCCCGATGAGCGTGTCGTCGCCCGCGCCGCCGGTCAGGTTGTTGCCGCCCGCATCGCCTTTGAGCGTGTCCGCAAAGGCAGAGCCCGTGAGATTCTCGATGCCGATCAGCGTGTCGAAGCCCTCGCCCGTGTTCTGCGGACCGGCAATGCCGAGGTCCACGGTCACGCCTGAATGGGCCTCAGCATACGAGGCCGTATCGGCCGGGGAGCCGCCGCCATCGAGGATGTCGTCGCCGCCACGGCCCATGAGGGTGTCGGCACCGTCGCCGCCCATCAGCCAGTTGTTTCCCCCGTCGCCTTTGAGAATGTCCGAGGCCGCTGACCCGATCACGTTCTCGATATTGATAAGTACGGTTCCATCCGATTGCGGACCGCTGACGGCAAGATCGATGATGGAGCCGAAGGTGGATGCGAACGACGCCGTGTCATTCCCCGCCCCACCGTCGAGCACGTCGCCTACACCGATGAGCAGATCGTTGCCGGCGCCGCCGTACAGGTGGTTTACGACGACACTGACCCCGATAAGGGTGTCGTCGAATGCAGAGCCGATAACATCCTCGATGCCGATCAGCGTATCCATCCCGGCGCCGGTCGCCTGCGGACCGGTCGCCCCCAGGTCGACATGCACGGCCGCTGCCGCCTGCGCATAGGAGGCTGCATCACGGCCGTCGCCGCCGATCAGGGTGTCGTTGCCATCGCCGCCATCCAGAACGTCGTTCCCGGTGCCGCCATCGATCCGGTCATCGCCGCCGAATCCGAACAACGTGTCGTTACCGCCCGCGCCGCTGAGGTCGTCCGCCATCGCGGTTCCCAGGAGCGTGTTGTCATTGTTGTCTCCGGGGAGGAGCGAGGTGGTGGCGATCGCGCCGTCCGAGAACTGCAGCGTCTCGACGCTCGTCACGTGGTCCACCATTCCGAATCGAGTGAGGCTGAGGGTCTGCGACGCGGCATCGAAGGTGATGGTGTAGTCGGCGCGGCGTCCGTCCAGAACGACGGTGTCGTTCCCCGCTCCGCCGTCGTAGTCGTCGCCGCCGCCGCGGCCGATCAGCGTGTCGTTACCGGCGCCGCCTTCGAGCCTGTTGTGTTTTTGGTCACCTTCCAGCGTGTCATCGAAATTGGAGCCGGCAAGCCCGTCAATCAGGACATAGGTATCGCCCGCCGCATCGCCGGTGTTGTTCGCGGAATGGCTGAGGCTGGCGATGACGCCGCTCGTCGCAGTCTCGTAGCTCGCGATGTCGGCAGAATCCAATGTGTCAGACGGAGTGCCTTGATACCAGTTGGAGAGATCGAACGCGCCGGCGAGATGGTCGAGGTTGCCGTCCCAGTTGCTGTAGATGAAGTAGCCGCCATTGAGGACGTCGGCGCCGGCACCGCCGATCAGACGATCGTTCCCGAAGCCGCCGACGAGCACGTTGTTGCCGATGTCGCCGATCAGCATATCGCCAAGGATGGACCCGACCAGGTTCTCGACGCCGTCATAGGTATCGCCGGTTGCGATTCCGGTGTTGCGCGAGGGATCGGCAAGATCGGCCGTGACGCCCGTGCTGATGGTGGCATCAAAACTGTAAAAGACCGTGTCGAGGCCATCGCCGCCCACGAAATGATTGTTGCCGAACGCGCCCATGAGCAGGTCGTTGCCCACGCCGCCGATGAGGGTGTCGCCGCCGCCCAGTCCATCCAGAATGTCGTTGCCGGCCCCGCCGATGATCGTGTCGGCGACACCGAGTCTCCCGATGATGAAGTCATTGTGGCTGGTGCCGATCACGCCCTCGACGTTCACGAAGGTGTCGCCCGCGTCGTCGCCGACGCCGCCCGTCGCCGGAGATGTCGATGATCGTGAGGTTGAGGATCGGCATCACGAACGTATCCGTCTCGTAGCTCACGAGATCGAATCCGTCGCCGCCGTCGAGCACATCTGCCCCGGCGCCCCCGATCAGGATGTCATCGCCGGCGCCGCCGTGGAGCGCGTCCGCCCCGGCACCCCCGATCAGGATGTCGTCGCCGGTGCCGCCGCTGAGTACGTTGGCCCCGGCATTGCCGGTCAGGATGTCGTTGTGAGCGCTGCCAGTCAGGTTCTCGATCGACACCAGCGTGTCAATGCCGGCGCCGCCGGTGTCCTGCGGACTGATCACGGCGAGGCTGATCGACACGCCCTGTGTCGCCGATGCGTAGCTTGCGGTGTCGATGCCGGTGCCGCCGTCGAGCACATCGTTGCCGTCCCCGCCTTCAAGGACGTCCTCGCCGGCAAGACCGGACAAGGTGTCGTTGCCGCCGAGCCCGTGCATCTCGTCAGCAATCGCCGTACCGGTCAGCGTATTGTCGCTGTCATCGCCGTTGATCGGGCCGGGATTGCCGTCGAGCACCGAGGACATCGAAACCGAACCATCCGCGAAGACGAAGGTCTCGACGTTTCGGACGTGGTCGGTGCCGTCGGGCGAGCCCTGGCGCAAGTCCTGGATGACGTAGGATCCCGTGGCAGTATCGAACCCCACGAAATAGTCGCTACGCGATCCGCTGTACACGGCCTGGTCGAGTCCATCGCCGCCGTCGAGAGTGTCGTTGCCGCCGCGGCCCTGCAGCAGGTCGTCGCCGCCGGCGCCCTGGATATCTTCGGCTGCGTCTGTGCCTCCGAGCTTGTCACCGAAGGCCGAGCCGATGATGCCCTGGATGTCCACCAACACGTCGCCGGCGCCGTCGTTGCTTCCCGCAGGCGAAGCAAAGCCGACGGTCACCCCACTTTTCGCATCGTCGTAGCGGACGTAATTAACGCCGCCGCCGCCGTGGATGATGTCCGCGCCGGCGCCGCCGTAGAACGTGTCGTTGTCGCGACCGCCGTACAGGTAATCGTCCCCGCCGCCGCCGCGAATGATGTTGTTGCCGTCCAGGCCATAAATGTAATTGGCCTGATCATCTCCTTCGAGAACATCGTCGTAATAGGAACCCCACATGTTCTCGATAGACACATAGACGTCGCCCGCCGCATCGCCGGCAGTACCGCCGCTGGCGAGGCTGGCGGTGACGCCGCTCTGCGCTGTCCTGTAGGTCACTTCATCCGTCCCGGCGCCGCCATCGAGAAGGTCGGCTCCAGCGCCGCCCTCGAGCGAGTCGCCGTCTTGACCGCCGAACAGGCGGTCGTTGCCAGCACCGCCGCTGAGTGTGTCATAGCCTTGCCCGCCAAAAATGGCGTCATCACCTCCGGCGCCGTTCAAAAAATCACTGCTGGCGCCGCCGAAGAGGTCATCTGCGCGATCTGATCCGGTCAGCGTCCGACTGTTGGCGTCATCCGCGAAGGTGAAGTCGGCTTCTGTCAGCTGCGCCGCCGAAATGCCTGTCAGCGTCATCGTTGAGCTGATGCCGTTTGAGATGGTGGTGATGACGGCGTTGCCCTGCGCATCATTGGACAGGAATTGCTGCGCGGTGGCGAAATCGCTGATACCGGCCGCCCGGAGGTCGATCACGTCGTCGCCCTCCCGGAAATCTGTGACAACGTCGTGGTGCTGGCCGGAGAGGGCGTAGACAAAGGCGTCCCTGCCGGCGCCTCCGGTCAGAACATTGTTGCCGTCCTTGCCGCCAAGGACATCATTGCCGTCGCCGCCCGACAGCGTGTCATCGAAGTCGCCGCCGAAGAGCCGGTCGTCGCCGGCCGTTCCCGTCTTGTTGACGGCGCCCGAGGCCTCGCCGTAGATCACGTAGGCGGAGCCTTGCGTGAAAGAGCCGCCGGGCGCTCCCACCACAATGTCGCTGTATCCGTCGCCGTTGATGTCGCCGGCGCCGGCGACCGACGCACCGAGATGGGTGGAATGATCGAACGGTTGAACGACGGGTGCGCCATCGATCCGGAAGCCATCGGCGGGGCTCAGGTGAGCGAGATCGATGTCGCCAAATCCGGACGCCTTGCCGAAGATGACATAGGCGGATCCCGCGTCCGTCTGCCCGTTTGGATCGGCGCCGGGCGCCCCAATGATCAGGTCGTCGAAGCCGTCGCCGTTGAAATCGCCTGCGGAAGCAACCGAGTATCCGGCTTCGTCTCCGGCGGCGGCGCCATGGATGCGGAAACCGTCGCCGGGCGCGAGGTGCGCCGGATCGACATTCGACAGGCCACCGGCCTTGCCGAAGATGACGTAGGCTGAGCCAGCCCCGCCAGTGGCAAAGTGCGCCGGCGCTCCGATGACGACGTCGGCAAGCCCGTCGCCGTTGATGTCCCCCGCAGCCGATACCGAGAACCCCGTCTGCCCTTCAAATTCGCCGTCGAAACGAACCCCCTGGCCTGGCGTCAGGTTGGCAAGGTCGACGTCGGCTCCGGAATCGCTCCCGTAGACGAGATAGGTCGAGCCGGCCATCGCGGCCCCGTTCGGATTCATGAAGGGGTCGCCGATGAGGAAATCCATGCGACCATCGCCGTTCACGTCCCCGGCCGCAGTGACCGATTGTCCGTCATTGAACGACGCGCCAATGATGCGGAAACCTTCGCTCGCGTTGAAATTGGCGAGATCGATGTTAGCGCCCGATGCGTTACCGTAGACCACGTAGCTGACGCCGGACGCCGAGCGCCCGTCGGCGGCTGCACGCGGCGAGCTGATCAGGACGTCGTCGAACCCGTCGCCATTGACGTCGCCGACCGCGGCTACGGAATAACCGCTCAGGTCGCCGTCGCCCCTGCCAGACGTTTCGCCGCCCTCGATACGTATCGCCCCAGTCGGGTTTGCATCGGAGAGCCCGGCCTTGCCGAAGACGACGTAAGTGGCACCTTGCTGGCCGTCCTCGTGTGGCGCGGAGACCATGAAATCGCCAACGCCGTCGCCGTTGAAGTCGCCGGCATACGAGACGGCATAGCCGCCCTGCGTATCCCCGGAATAGCCTGCGCCGAACTCGACGTGGAATACCGCGCTTAAATCGAAGTTGTCGCTTGTCGCGACCGCCGGCGGCACGGGAACGTCATCAGCCCCATGACCGAAAATCACGTAAGCGCTGTAGTCCGGCCCCCCCAAATAGTTGAAGGCAACGCCGGGAGCGCCCACGATGACGTCCGCAAAGCCGTCGCCGTTGACGTCCCCGATGGCGACGGACGAGCCCGGCGTCTCATTGACGTTCGCCGCGACGATTGTGAATCCGTTCGACCCGTCGAGGTCGGTGACATTAATGACAGACGGAATTCCAGGCATGACAACACTCCCCAATTTGACTAGATGCAGGCTGCTCGCTGCTCACAAAACGAAATCACTCGATGTCGGTTTGACAAGTCGGCAGCAGCCTCTCAGGAAACATGGACCTTCCCTCCGAACGGCCGCCCGTCGCCTCGCATCGGGAAAGCGGTGACATGCTGCGTCTGTTGATGCCACGGGTTGCTGTAGATGTCGCACCGCTCCAGCAGTTCGCCATGGCGGCCAAGGTCGGTTCAACGTTCAAAGGAGGTCGTCCCATCCGGCGAGTTATTTTTCGCGGCGAAAAAATAGACAAGGCCATAGATGGGGATAAGGGTCGACAAGATAGCATGAATGACACCGCTATTCTGACCCCCCGTGTAATGCCAAGAATCGGGCTCGCGAGGGTCCAAACCTGTCCGCTTCACGCGACCTATAACGTCGAAGTCTGCATCCTGTTGCTAGGACCATTGCGACACGGGTGCCAATTTTTTGTCTTGGCCAACTGACGCTCTCTGAAATGCCGATCTAAAATAGTTGGATGCCGTTCAAGCTAGATCACAACGATCCGAACGAGGCTTGCGAGGTCGTGCCGATAAAGTGGGAGCCAAACCGGCCGATAGGCTCGTGGTCAGCGCTTTGCAACGGGATTCCAGTTTGGCATTCGCAATAAAAAGGCTGATGCCGATCGATATGCGACCGATCCGGAGTATCAAAGAGCTTGGTAACGACGAAGCTGAGGGACCAAAAGCCAGTTTGATGTTCTGGTCGCACGAGTTTGACGAGCCAATACCGCTGCCAGGCGCGCAAAAGCTCGTCACCCTTCGAGACGCCGCCGCACATGCTCAAGAAGGGAGCTGCCCTCCCCGAATGGCAGGCTGCGATCTCCATAAGAAAGGACCCGCGTTGCCGCGAGCCCTTGATTACCTAAAACATCCTGCGTGACCCGTGCGCCGCTCAGAGCGCGCGCCGACGACCTGCGACCACGCTGTAAACAAACAAGACCACAATCGCGCCGACGACCGCGCCAATCAGGCCTGCGCCCTCACCAGGCCGATACCAACCGAGGCCTTGCCCGAGAAACGTCGCAACAAACGCGCCGACGATGCCGAGGATCGTAGTGAGGATGAAGCCCGAGGGCTCGTTATCCCCCGGCATGATGAACTTCGCTATCACGCCCGCTACGAAGCCAATAATGATTGTCCAGATAATACCCATGTGAAATCCTTGGTTGAGGGTCAGTGCGGAAGGCGTCCGTCAGGCGTGTATTGATCGACGGCAGTTGGAAGCTCGCGCGAAAGCCTTGCCAGCAGTTCTTCCTGCGACAGGCCCGTTTGCTGTTCCAGCGCAGCCAGCACATCCGCGCCAATGGCCTGTTTCAATTGTGGAGCGGGAAGCTCCTTGTTCGGGCCCTTGTTGATCCAGGATTCGGCAACATCGCCCTGGCCATTCTGTTTGAAGCGTTCGAGCAATTCGCCCAACCCGCCGCCCAGCAGGCCACTGACGCCACCGCCGCCCAGCACGCCACCTAGATTTCCTAGCAAGCCCTCCAAGGGACCTTGCTGGTTGCCGGCGCCCGGCTGCGCATTATTGCCTGGAGCACTCTTCAGCAACTCGGCAAGCTTGTCCCTGTTCTGGTAGCCCGCCAAAGCCAGCAGACCCAATAGCGCCGTCATCGATGGCATTCCGCGGGACATGGACATCTCCTCTGTGCGACTGCGCCTGCAACGTTCCAACCTCTGTTGAGTTCCACCCAAGCTGTCAGATGGCTCGTTATCGTCTGGGACCATTTGTCCACGAGCATGGCCCCAATTGCGGGCTACAGGTTCACGCTGAACGCGCCGTCGTCGGTCGGAGCCAAGGTCAATTTCACCGCACTGCAGGCTGGCATCGGGTGAACGGCGCGGATGCCTGCCGTTCATCTGATCGCGGAAACAAAAAGAGCCGCAGGTTTCTCTGCGACCCTTTCATTGTCCGGACAGGACCGCCCATGGCGATCACCAGCCGTAACGATACCCGCGATAATACCCGGGGCCGTAGGCGTATGCTCGGCGAACGACGCGCCGGTACCCGGGGCCATAGTAGCCTGGAGCATAGTAGCCCGACCGGTATCCGCCATAGTAAGCAGGAGCGTAGCCGTAGTTGTACGCTGGGGCATAGCCACCGTAATAACCTGGCGCGTAGCCGCCATAATAGCCGTAACCAGGCCCATACGCGTAGGCACTCGATGCTATGCCACCGACCACAGCAGCTCCCACTAATCCAGCCGCGAGTCCTGGGCCCCAGCCCCAGCCACCACCTCGCCAAGCCTGAGCTGGTGATGGGGCCGCCAAGGCCATGACACCGATGGTGGCAGCGGTCGTCAACGCCAATACTGCTCTCTTCATATCCGATCGCCTCCTGTTTTCCCTCAACTTCAACCAGCAACTCGGTAATAGTTTCCCGGGCCCCTCGTTTTCGAAGGGCTGCCGCACAATTTAATATTGATGAACGGCTAGACGGCCCGTAGGGAACCGCCTCGTCGGCGCGCGCGACGAGTGTCGGTGGTATTTCGAGGCCGAGCGCCTTGGCGGTGATCAAATTGATGACGAAATCGAACTTGGTCGATTGCATCACAGGGAGGTCGGTCGGCTTGGTGCCCTTGAGTATGCGGCCGGCGTAGACCCCGATGTGCCGAAACGCCTCGATAAGGCTCGCGCCGTAACTCATCAGGCCGCCCGCCTCGGCGAACTCTCGCACAGTAAAGATGGCCGGAACCGCATGGCGCGTCGCCAGGGTGACGATCTGCGCCCCGCACGCTTGGAAGCGATCAGCTCTAACTTAGTGCGCGTCGATCGCACATCCGCTTCGTCGCAGTGATGTTTCAGCATGCTCATGCTAGGCCACGCCCTGCTCGATGAGCTTGAGGAGATCGGCCACGCGCCATGCGGTGATGCGGCTGCTCAAAGGCTGTAATGGGGGGTCTTCGCGCGTTGAATCCAGCGCGTCACAGAGCAGCAAGAAGCGCAACCCAGGCGCCTTGCGGATAAGAAAACGGCCACGCTTATTTGGCTAGTGGATGGATGGATCTTCCGGTCTGTCGTTTTGGGTGGTCTTGATGAGCCCAAGCCAACCCTCGGCAAGCCGCAACCAATTGACGCGCTCATCTTCGGTGCAGGCGTGAAGCGCCCGTTGTCGAGCTTCCTGCGCGCGACGCCGAAATTCGTCGTCCCTGTCCATCGTTAGCCCCCCGGCCCGATGGCAGCCAAGATAATCCAAATTCTCGAATTGGGAACGGTCCCAAATGGGTTAAGCGGTGAAGCCGAGCGGCGGCAAAAGAAAAAGCCGTCCCGGCGGGGAGCGGCAGCCCCGCGCGGAAAGTCGACGTTGTTTTCGCCTATTGCTCCACCGGAAGCGCTTCGCTGCCGCCGAACTTGGACGGATCGTCATAGCTAGGGGTGTCGTCGTAGTGGACCTGAGGCCGAGGCGACGCGTAGACCCAGCTTGGAGCGGCGACATGATGGTGTGTGCGAGAGTGATGTACCGTGGCGGCGTCAGCGGAGCCACATAGAATGAGCAAGAGGCTTAAGGCCAAAACAGAACGCATCGCATTTACTCCTATTGACGTATCGCTGGTTCTTGCGGGGTGCCAGGAGGGAGACCCAGCACCAACCTGATGTGGTGACGCAGACCCCCAGAGACCATTAAATAATAATTTCGACTCCGGGCCCTCGAACCGCAGCGGCTTCGAGGGGGGCCGGTCCTCCACATCTCGTCTTCGAACAAGCCAAAGCGATCCTTTGAGTTAGTTAGGGGCGCCAATCCCGTCTGCCCAGCCGCCTCCTAATCGAAGCGGTTTTTGTTTGAGGTTCCAGAATTAACCTGGAGAGCGTGCATCAAGCTTAACAAGGGAGTTTCCTTGCGGGGAATTTCGACCGCGCTAATGGTATCGGATGAAAAACATCCGTTGGATTTTAGCTGGACTGTCATTCGCCATCTTACTTTTGATGAATACGATGACTCGGGCAGATGTGTATTTCGATCCGGTTGCGCCTCCTCAAATTGGCGGAACTGGAGTTCTGACGGTATCGCAGGCACACCCGATACATCCATTGGCTGCTACGACATTTCACGCCGACAATTATCCTATAATGTTACCGCCCGACGGACCCGATGGACCGCCAATTGCCGGCGTTCCCGAACCATCAACCTGGGTGATGATGGTTCTAGGCTTCGCTGGTGTCGGCTTCCTGGCGTACCGGCGGAAGCGTCATGGAAGCGCATTGACAACCTCAGCCTGACGCGAACGATAAGTCCAACTGCGAAAGCTGCCCCTAACCAGTGACGGCTTTGTTTGGGGCTGGTCAAGACGCCTGCCGCTTGCGGATCAAAGCAGAACGATGGCCTTAACCATTTCTGCCATTGAACGTTGACCGAAGGGGACGAACGGTGTGAACTCAGGTTTTGTGGAACAGAGTATGCGTTATTTTCTTGCCATTTTTGTAGCGGCAGCCTGCCTTGCACAATCGTGCGGCGCGAACGCAACTACCGTGACGTTCGATATCAGCAGTCAAGTTGGCTTTCACCAAAACGGCGTTGCAGGGACTGCCGGAAACGGCATTGTATTCTTGAGTCCTGTGTACACGGTGGGATTCGGCGATACCGTAGACTTTGGAACGGCCTATCTCGCTCCCGACTTTATCGACGGGCGTTCAAATTGCTTTTCCACGAACAGTTGCTTCAGCAATTATGCTTACAAGATAACTTTCTTGACGAATGCAAGTGATGGTCTCGCGACAGCTCCGTTCGATCTGGGTTTCGTGAGTGGCTCCACGACAAGTCTTGAATACTGCCCGAACTTTGACTGCCCGCTTATAGCTATTCCGTTGCTATTCAACCTGCCTTCCAATGTCGATGGAATTCAACTTGCGTTCCAAGGAAGTGCTCTGTCCATTACTGCGCCTGTTCCCGAACCATCAACCTGGGCGATGCTGCTGATCGGCTTCGCGGGATTGGCATTTGCCGGCTATCGAAGGCGTCACGGCACGCCGATAGCCGTCATATAGCTTCGCCGACGCGAATAAATATTCGCGGCGCCTATGACCGCTCAATGCACCGGCAATGCCAGCCCGACCAAACTGTTCGGCCGATCGCTGATGATGGAGCTGTCGATACCATCATCAGCGAGTACGACAGAACCAACTCAAGAGCGCCAGGACTCGGCAGGAATCAGGCGGCCTTGGATTTTGCCACATGGGTTGCGATCGCATCCATCAAAGCTGGCGACAAGCAATCATAGGGCTCAAGACCGAGTTCCTTGAGACGGGATCGGATCTGATTCATTTCCTCCGGTTTGACGCCGGACTCAATGACGGATGACACGAACGCCGCGAATCCCGGCGCTGCGGAGCCGCCCTCCTCGAACAATTCGGGGTGAATGAAATCAAGACCGTAGAATGGATGGCCCTTGTTCTCGATGCGGCCGTACATATGCGTGCCGCAGACTTTACAGGCGTATCGCTGGATTGTCGCCGACGTGTCGACGATTTGAAGCTTGTCGCCGTTCTCAAGCACTTTCACATTGTCTCGCGGCACCACAGCGACGACGGAGAACGTCGCTCCTTCCGGCTTCCAGCATTTGGTGCAGCCACACGCGTGGTTGTGTGCGACGTCACCTGTGATGGCGACCTTCACGGGTTTGTCCTTGCATTTGCAGACAAGGGTCCCGCCGGCGAAATTGCCAGAGCCCTTCTTCACGCCGCTATCGATCGATGGGTGGATATGAACAGTCATGGGCCTATCCTCCTGGTGTTTGACGTTCTCGATTCAGAATACGACGACCGAACGGATCGACTTGCCCTCGTGCATCAGATCGAATCCCTTGTTGATCTCTTCCAGCTTGAGGACGTGGGTGATCATCGGATCGATCTCGATCTTTCCGTTCATGTACCAGTCAACGATTTTCGGCACGTCGGTCCGGCCCCGCGCGCCGCCGAATGCCGTGCCCTTCCAGACGCGGCCGGTCACCAACTGGAACGGCCGGGTCGCAATTTCCTTGCCGGCTTCCGCAACTCCGATCACGACCGAGACACCCCAACCGCGGTGGCACGCCTCGAGGGCCTGCCGCATCACGGTGGTATTGCCGGTGCAGTCGAAGGTGAAGTCGGCGCCGCCGTCGGTTAACCCGACCAGATGCTGGACGATGTCGCTGACCTTGGTCGGATTAACGAAATGCGTCATCCCGAAACGGCGGCCCCAATCCTCCTTGGAATCGTTAAGGTCGACACCGATGATCTTGTCGGCGCCCACCATCCTGGCGCCCTGGATCACGTTCAGCCCAATACCGCCAAGTCCGAACACGACCACGTTGGCGCCTGGTGTCACCTTGGCGGTGTTGACCACGGCGCCGACGCCGGTGGTCACGCCGCAGCCGATATAGCAGCTCTTGTCGAACGGGGCGTCCTCGCGGATCTTCGCCACGGCGATTTCCGGCAGCACGGTGAAGTTCGAAAAGGTCGAGCAGCCCATGTAGTGGAAGATCGGCTTGCCCTGATAGCTGAACCGCGAGGTACCGTCGGGCATCACCCCCTTGCCCTGTGTCGCGCGAATTTGGGTGCAAAGATTGGTCTTGCCGCTCAGGCAGCTTTTGCACTGGCGGCATTCCGGCGTGTAGAGCGGGATCACATGGTCACCCGGCTTCACCGACGTCACACCAGCGCCGATCTCGCGGACGATGCCTGCGCCCTCATGGCCGAGGACCGAGGGAAAGATTCCCTCGCTGTCGAAGCCGTCGAGTGTGTAGGCATCGGTATGACAGATTCCGGTTGCCTTGATCTCGACCAGGACCTCACCGCTCTTTGGGCCGTCCAGATCGATCTCGACGATTTCAAGCGGTTGCTTTGCCTGCAAGGCGACTGCCGCACGCGTCTTCATCCCTCGGCTCCCCTTCAGCGATTGCCCATGCAGGAATTCTCCGCCTTGGCGTAGACCTCGGACTTGTTCTCGTGTTTCGCAGGCCGAGCGCGCCCGATCGCGTCATGGGCGCGGGCACGAAGATAAACGTAGAGATCGTCCATATAGCAGGCGACGTTTGTGTTATCGCCGAATGCCGGCATGACGTTCTCCTGCGCCGTGTTGACGTTCTTGCGACCGCTTGCGACCACGCCGAGGAAATCGCCGTAGCTCATCGTCTTGAGCGCGTCCTTCAGTGCGGGCGCGTAAGTCGATCCCATTCCATCAGGGCCATGGCAGACGTGGCATTCCGAATGGTAACGGCGGTATCCGGAGTATGTGTACCAGTCGACCGTCGCGTCAGACGCAACCTTGAAGGTCGGGTTTCCTTCCTTGTCGAGATATTTGCCGTCTTCGGATTTGACGGCGGCTGGGTCGACCGCGTCTTCGGCGAAGGCGGTTGCTCCGGATGCCACGAGAATGATTGCGGCAGCCATAAACGAAGTTATACGCAAAAGCTTGTCCTCGACATTCGATGGCAGACGAACCGGCGCATGGACCACAGGCCACGCGCCGGAACGAGGTTGATTCAGCTCATTGCTGCGGTAGCGCGAACACTGTGAGCGTTCCACCGAGCGCCGTGTAGTTGCTCAGCGCAGCGTAGCCGCCGACTGCGCCGAGGCCGGCGGTGTCCACGTTCCTCTCGGCGGATTCCAATGCACGGCCCACCGTTGCACGGCCCGCAGCGCCCTGCCATTCAGCGGCACCCTCAGGGCTCAACAACCCCGCTGCCAAGCCGATGCCCGCCCAGCCGCCAACGCCGGACAGTACTGCCACGTACTGTCTGCCGCCCTGCTCATAGGTCGTGACGTTGCCGATGATGCCGGACGGGGTCTTGAACTTGTAGAGTTCCTTGCCCGTCTTGGCATCGACCGCCTTGAGATAGCCTTCGAGCGTTCCGTAGAACACCACGCCGCCGGCAGTCGCGAGCGCACCCGACCAGACCGAGAACTGCTCCTTGTTCGACCAGACGATCTTGCCGGTCTTGTTATCCCAGGCGATGAAGTTGCCCATATGGGTTTCGCCGGCAGGTGGAAACATCGAGAGCGTCGCGCCGACATAGGGCTGGCCCGCGGTGTAGCTCACCTTGAACGGCTCATAGTCCATGCAGACATGGTTGGTCGGCACATAGAACAGTTGCGTATCCGGCGAATAGGCTGCCGGCTGCTCGTCCTTGGTGCCCAACGCGGCCGGGCAGATACCCTTGACGTTGACGTCTTCGCCGCCCTTTTCGGTCGAATACTGATCAAGAACCTTGGGACGGCCGTAGGTCGGCGAACTCTTGTTCATGTCGACGCCGCTAGTCCAGTTGACCTTCGGATCGTATTTCTCGGCCAACAGCAACTCGCCGTTGGTGCGGTCGAGCGTATAGGCGAGCCCGTTGCGGTCGAAATGAGTCAGTAACTTGCGCGCCTGACCTCCGAACTGCTGATCGGTGAGGATCATTTCGTTGACGCCGTCGTAGTCCCACTCGTCGTGCGGTGTCATCTGGTAGACCCAGCGGACCGTGCCGGTGTCGACGTCCCGCGCAAAGATGGTCATCGACCAACGATTGTCGCCCGGCCGCTGCTTCGGATTCCAGGTCGAGGGGTTGCCCGATCCGTAATACATCAGGTTCAGCTCGGGATCGTAGGAGTACCAGCCCCACGTCGGTCCGCCGCCGATCTTCCACTGGTCTCCCTGCCAAGTGTCGGTGCCGGAGTCCTTGCCGACCGGCTTGCCGAGATGCGTGGTCTTCGCCGGATCGATCAGCGTGTCGCTGTCGGGGCCCATCGAATAGCCGCGCCACACCTGCTTGCCGTCCTTGATGTTGTAGGCGGTCACCGAACCGCGAACGCCAAATTCGCCGCCCGAGATGCCGACGATAACCTTGTCCTTAAAGATCATCGGTGACGACGTACCGGTCTCGCCTTTGGCGGGATTTCCGTTCTTCACCGACCAGACGAGCTTCCCGGTCTTGGCATCGAGGGCGACGAGAGTCGTGTCAGCCTGGTGCAGGAAGATCTTGCCATCGCCATAGGACACGCCGCGGTTGACGGTATCGCAGCACATCACCGGGATGACGTTCGGATCCTGCTTGGGCTCGTACCTCCAGATGATCTTGTTGTCCTGGGAAAGGTCAAGAGCATAGACCTTGTTTGGGAACGGCGTATGGACGTACATCGTGTTACCGATGATCAGCGGCCCACCTTCGTGGCCGCGCAGCACGCCGGTCGAGAACGTCCAGGCGACCTGCAGCTTGCCGGCATTGGCTGCCGTAATCTGGTTGAGCTTCGAGTAGCGCGTATTGGCGTAGTCCCCTGTCGGCATCACCCAATCCTTCGGGTTCTGCGACATCTTGTTCAATTCTTCATTGCCATTGGCGGCGCCTGCGGCGAACGACGCAATGGCGCCAAGCCAGGTCGCGAATAACACCTTGCGCATAGTGGATTCCTCCCAGATACGAGTTTTGGGTTTCCGCTGAAACGGCCCACTTTTCCATTCTTGGTCCTTATCCTTATCCCGATCGGAACCGGGAAACTTGCCCAAGAGCGAAACGCGCTTGTTCAAAAGCGAAACGCGGCAAACTTTTTAACTCCCACTTTTGCTCCCACAATGTGAGTTCGTGGGCCGTACCTTGATGTTGCGAAGCAGCGCGATTTCTTCGACGCACGTTCATCGGGTTCCCACGCGACCCAAGATTGGGGTTTCGCTTGACGCCGCGAGAACTAAGTCAGAGGATTGTCAACGGGATATCGGGAAGAATCTGCGCGGCTTCCCTACGAGCGCCTTAAATTGGGTCAATATTGCTTCCGCGTGACCGGAGCTTATGGCGAAGGTTGCGTTCTGATCTCGAATCGGTGGCTGGATAATGTCCGATACAATCCGCTCACTCAGCACTTCCGGATTGACGCCGAAAAAGCAGATCCAAACCTGGTCAGATGCACTGACCGATCTCTGCGGCCAATTCGACGTCGATCCGCTGGAAGCCTCGTCGTTCGAGGGGCGGATAAATTACGCGACAGTTTCGCAATTGAAGCTCTGCCAGATCGAAGCGAGCCAGCATCGGATCTCACACAGGGTTTCCCATCCGAAGTTGAGCGAGCATCCCTTCGTCAAGATATTGTTTCAGACGTACGGGATTTCTCATTTCGAACAGGCGGGCCGCCGCATCGACCTCATGCCCGGCGATTGTCTCGCCTACGACGTTTCCTGTCCTCATACGATTGTCAGCCCGTCGTTAACGCGACATGAGGTCGTCATCGTGCCGAAGGAACTGCTCCGCGAACGCGGTTTCCATCTGGCAAAAATGTCACCGTGCAAGCTCTCTGCGCGCACCGGGACCGGCCGCATCGCGCACGATTTTGTGCATGCCACATTCGATGAGGCGACCAAGCTATCACCGTACAACGCGATCGGCGTCGCCGATTTGCTCATCGATCTCCTGCTATTGCCGCTGCGCGAGGCCGACACGACATTCGATCGCGTTGGTCCCGAGGCGATGTACATACGGGCTCAAGCGTTCATTCGCGAACATTTGCGCGATCCGGATCTTTGCATCGACCAAATCTCCGCGGCGCTGGGCTGTACCAAGCGCTATCTGCACATGCTGTTCAGCGACAAAGGCATGACCGTCAGCGATCATATCTGGCGGGCAAGGCTGCTGCATTGTCGACAGGAACTCGAAACTCAGGCCGGAAAAACAATCACGGATGTTGCATTTTCGTGGGGCTTTTCGAGCTCGTCGCATTTCAGTCGAACCTTCCGAAAGCATTTTGGGTTCGTCCCATCCGCCATCCATAAGGCGCAGCACGACGCTCCCTCCCCCGACGTTTCCTGAATACACGCTCTTGCTGCGGACAGATCGTCTCGACGAACCCTCGTGCTTTCGCGGGTCGAAGCTTGGACTCGCGCCTATAGCGAGCTCACCCACTGTTGGCTTAGAAGGTTGCTTTCAGCCCCGCATAGAAGGCACGTGGCCGTGCCGGGCTGACGGAACGGGGATCCGTAAACGGTGCTCCGCCATTGGCGAAGTTGGGAACCGCGCCGGTATCGAAAAAGGTGCCGTAGGTGGCGTAACGGTTGTCGAAAATGTTGTCGACGCGGCCATAGATCTGGAACGTCTTGTTGATCTGGTACGAGGCATGGGTGTTGAAAACGGCATAGGAAGGTAGTCGTTGCGCCTGGTTGGATTCATCGCCGACAAAGTATTGATCGCTGACGAATAGCGCGTCTCCGCCGACCTTGAATGCGTCTGTGATCGAGTAATCGAAGCCGGCCTTGATCCGATTGCGCGGGATAGCCGGAATTCGATTGCCGGGCAGAATCTGGACGTTGCCGTCGGCGTCGACAAACGGGCTGTTGGAGCCGACCAGCAAATTATCCAGGAAGCGCGCATCCACGAGTGCATAGCTGGCGTAGAGCTGTAAGGTTTTCGATTGCAGAGTAACCTGGGCCTCGATGCCCTGGCGGCGGGTGGAGCCGACGTTCTGGAAATAGCCGAAACCCTGCAACGCCGGGCTCGGAATCGCGAGAATGTCGTCCGTGTTGGTGGCGCGGAACCCGCCGATCTTCCATCCGAACGTGCCGATATTCAGCTCATGTGTACCGCGCAGGCCGGCCTCAACCGTGTGGGAAACAACCTGCTTCAACGGAGGATCGGAGACAAGGAACGCTGCGATGATGCAGGGATGCGCCGGATCGGCGCAGCCCAGTTCCAGCGGCGTGGGCGCGCGGTTGGCTTCGGAATAGCCGGCATAGGCCGTTACCGCCGGCGTGATCTTGTAGGTGGCGCCGATGATCGGGTTGAAGCGGCTGAACGTCTCGTTGCCGTTGAGGGCTGTGCCTATCTGATCTTCAAGCGCGATCTGCGCGAAATTGAACCGCCCGCCCCCGGTGATCGAGAAAGCATTGGTGACGTCGAATGTGTCGAGCGCGTAAAGGCCGGTATATTGATTGGTGGCGCGAAGCGCGACCGGGCCGATCGATACGGGATCGCCGGACTGCCCGAGGAATACGCCGCTGCCGCTGACGACGTAGTTTGTGCCGATCGTGCCCAGTTCGGCAGTCGCCGCGAAGCGGGTCACACTGGAATCGAAGCTGGTTCCGACCACAAAATGATTGTTGTGCCCGAACAGTTGATCGTTGTTGGTTGCCTGTAACGAGAAGCCTGCCGTGGTGGAACGGGTCGTCGTCCGATCGATCTCGCCAAGTATGGCGCCGGGAGCGAAATTGGCGAGTTGAACCCCATTCAGCCCGTTTGCCGGGGTGGTGTCATCGTTGAAACACAACAAGGAGGCATCAGCCGCGCACGGCTGGGCGCCCGTTGGATTGCCATCTACCGCTTTGTGGTCGAAAGCACGCAGATGGACCGATCCTTCGATCGTCCAGGTCGGCGTCGCCTCGACCTTCCCCGTCAGATTAAGGTAGCCGACACGATTATTTGTGGTTTGCGGCGTGGTGTAGGTTGCGCCGTAATATTGCTGCAGCAATTCAATGGGCACAGTGGCGCTTGCACCAAACTTGTTATCGGCAACGCCCATATTGAGGTGAAATTCACTGTTCTCGTTCTTGTAGCCGACGTCGCCGTAGAAACGGCGAATGTCCGATGCCGAAAAGTTGCGAAAGCCGTTGTCGTGCAGCCCTTCAAGGGCCCCGTATACGGCAAAGTTGTTGTCGACCTGTTTGCCCCATTGCGCCGCACCCTGGATACGCCCGAACGATCCACCCATCGTGTTGATCTCGGCGCCGTGATAGTTGAATCCATCCTTCATCTGGACGTTGACTGCGCCGCCCAACGCGTTGAGGCCAAACGCAGGATTGTTGGTCACAACGCTGATCGATCTTACCGCCGTGGTTGGAATCAAATCCCAATTGACAGTGTCGCCGAACGCTTCGTTGATGCGCACCCCGTTCTGGTAGACTGCAAGGCCTTGGGGCGTTCCGGCCACGGGCGATGCGACAAAGCCACGAAATTCCACGTTGGGCTGGAATGGATTGCCGGTGACCTCGTTGAGGCTGATGCCCGGCACCTGTTGCTGCAACGCGTCAGTAATGTTCAGCGAGTTGGTGCGCGCGATTCGCGCGGCATCAACGAAGTTGAGGCTTGCGGGCACTTTGTCGACGTCGATACTTGAACCGGAACCGAAGCCTGCCGGTGTGGTGGGATACACGTAGACAACACGCGGATTTCGGGCGGCAACGCCCGGCCTTCGCGCTGCGCGGGCCGCCTGCTGTGCACGGTCGCGCTTCGCGCTGGATGGGGGAGCGGATACTTCGACCGGCGGCAAGACCTGAACTTCGCCGGGCGGACTTTGAGCATAAGCGCATTCGATGCCGGGAAGCAGGCACACCGATATCGATGCAATTACAAGAGGTCGAGCGCCCATTCGCCTCATTCCATTCGGCGCTGGCGGTTTTGGATTCACCAGTCGCGTTGTGGGCGATCCTAATGCCGTGCCGAGATTGCGCCACCCGCAAAAGGTCCCGAGCGATCCGGGAAAAATTCCCGTACCGGCGCGTCGCAAGACAGGTCAGCGCATACCTTTGGGTACGACCGCCTCCACTATCACGCCCGATTCGCCGGAGACGACGGTGAGCGTACCACCCAGTGCCAATACCCTCTCGCGCATACCGACCAAGCCGTGGCCTAGTCTGTGATCCGGTTTCAACCCACCGCCGTTGTCGCGAACGCGCACAAGGGCGCAGTCGCGGCCGCCAGGCATTCCCGCCGGTGGGTTGGCCGGTTCGATGGTAACATCGACGGATGTCGCGTCGGCGTGACGAAACACGTTGGTCAAGGCTTCCTGCACGACGCGGTAGATGGTCAAATCGGCGGTTTCTCCGGTCTCGCCGAGCGCAGGCGAAATCGTGGTTGCGATTTCGACATCAGGGTGGGATTCACCCCAAAGACGTAGCAAAGCGCCCAACGCCTCGTGAAGGCCGAGCTCCGCCAGTCCTACCGGTCGCAGCCTTTCCAAAATCCTGCGGTTGAACTGCTGGAGTGCATTGACCTGCTCCAGGATGGCGCTGCCGTGCTTTCGCAGCGTACCCGCATTTGGCTCGGGCGCCTCTGAAAGCCGCATCAGCGCGCCCGCATGCGCGCGCAGTGCAAAGAGATAGGGCCCGAACTCGTCATGAAGTTCGCGCGCGATCTCCTTCCGCTCCAGGTCTTGCAGCGAGACCGCGCGTTCGGCAAGGCGCCGCTTTTCTTCCACGGCCTCGCCCAGGGTAGCGGCCAAATGGTTCAATCTGGTACAGATCGCTGCCAGCTCGGGCGCACCGCCGGGTTCGACGCGTGCCTCATAGCGCCCGGCCTCGATATCGGTCATGGCCTTCGAAAGCGACTGAAGCGGCGCCAACGCGCGACCGACGACCGTCATCGTGATCAGGAAGAGCGCGACGGCAATGGCGGAACCCACTTCAAGCTGGGTGACGATTCCGTCCCATATCTCCGCCATCTCGTCGTCCGGATGCGACGTGATCACGAGCGATTGTGGTCTGCCATGGATGGAAATCGGAACGCTGACAGAGGTTTTTTCCGGATGGACGAGCGTGACGAACCATGCGGGAGCAGACCTCGCATCCCCGACGTCGTCGGGGTAGGTCGCCCCGGCTGATCCCGCAGCTGCATCATTTTGCCGCGTGATGCTGACATGACGTAACCGGCTGAGGTCACGGACAATCCGGTCCAGACGCGCATCCGCGTCCGGCGCCTCGTTCAGGCCGGCAACGATCGTCTCGATGAATTCGCGCGCCAGCCGTATGACGCTTTGATCTTCGGCCTGAACGCGCGGTGCAGCCTCCAGAACCAGCCGCGCAATGTTGATGGCCAGACCGAGCGTGAGAACCAAGGCAAGAAGCAGGTTGATCCGGGCGCGCAAAGATAATTTCTGCCACATGACGCGTGTCCGCGACCGCGTTGCATCGGGTTCCTCACCAAGAGGAACGTTGACAGACAATGACGCGGCCATCTATTTGAAGCGTACAGCAACATCGCTCGAGTTGCATGATCGGCTGTGGTCTCGGCGCCGGCGCTCATGCATCTGATGCGGCGCAGCAACGAGACCGATGCATTGGAGACCAATGCCATGCGCATTCTGATCGTTGACGACCATCCTATCGTCGCTTCGGGTTGCCGAGCTGTTCTCGCCGACGAACCCCAAATAGTGTTGCTGGAAGCCTGCGACGCCGAGAGCGGCGAGCGCGCTTTTTCCGCGGAGCATCCTGATATCTGCGTCATCGATATCAACCTGCCGACCGTGTCGGGGTTCGAACTGGGGCGCCGTATTCTCGCGCGTGATCCGTCCGCACGCCTCATCATGTTCAGCATGAACGACGATCCGGCTTTCGCCGCGCGCGCGATCGGGATCGGTGCCAGGGGCTATGTCTCAAAAACCGGAGACCCCCATGATCTCGTCGAAGCGATCCGCGAAGTCGGAAACGGCGGGACCTACCTGCCGCCCGCGATGGCACGAAGCATCGCATTCGCAGGACCGGCGTTTGCCCGCAGCCCGCTTTCCAAACTGACCTCGCGCGAGATGGAGATATTGCGGCTGCTGAGCGCCGGCAAAAGCCTCTCGGAGATCGCGTGGCTCGTTCACTCTTCCTACAAGACGGTGGCCAATACGTCTTCGATCATACGGCAGAAACTCGGTGTGCGTACGTCCGTGGAACTCGTTCGATTCGCAATCGAGAGCGGCGTGGCTTGAGATGGTTTCTCGCGGCGCCGGAGTCGTAACGTCATGACGATGCAGACCGTTTCGCTCAATCGCTGTTATGGCGGCACGCAGGGGGTCTACAAGCACGCCAGCCGCGAAACCAGGACGGACATGACATTTTCGGTCTATGTCCCCCCTCACCCCGACGGTACGAAGCTGCCGGTGGTCTGGTATCTGTCGGGACTGACCTGCACGCACGCGAACGTGACCGAAAAAGGCGAATTCCGCCGCGCCTGTACCGAACTTGGATTGATATTCGTCGCGCCCGATACCAGTCCGCGCGGTGCGAACGTGCCCGGCGATCCCGCGAATGCCTACGATTTCGGGCTTGGCGCCGGCTTCTACGTCGATGCAACGCAAGCGCCGTTTGCAAGCAACTATCGTATGTGGAGCTATGTGACGGAAGAATTGCCGGAATTGGTGGACGAACATTTTCCTGTCGATTCCAAACGGCAATCGATCCTCGGCCATTCCATGGGCGGTCACGGCGCGCTCACTGCCGCGCTACGTCATCCCGAGCATTACCGCGCCGCCAGTGCCTTTGCGCCGATCGTCGCTCCCTCGCGCGTGCCGTGGGGCATCAAGGCACTTGGCGGTTATCTCGGCGACAACAAGGATGCGTGGCGCAAGCATGATGCGGTAGCGTTGATTGAAGACGGCGCCAGGTTTTCCGAACTGCTGGTGGATTACGGCGATGCCGACCAGTTTCTAACCGAGCAGCTTCGCCCGGAGCTGCTGCAAGGCGCCTGCGATAAAGCCCATATACCCCTCACCTTGCGCCGCCAGGCCGGTTACGACCACAGCTACTACTTCATCTCGACCTTCATGGCCGATCATCTGCGTTGGCACGCCGCGCGCCTGAAGAGTTAAGCGAGCGCAAGCTATTGTGCTTGCGGTCTGCCATAATTGGGCGCGAGCAGCCGGTTGCGCACCAGATAGCTCATCGCCCGCGACCAGGACTTGTCGGTATTGCCGCGCATATCGGCGCTCATCGCGGTGATGAGCTGTCCGCTATGCACGTCGCGCAGGTAGATGCTGATGTTGAGAATGAGGTTCGAAACCTTCTGCACTACACCTGTGACGGCCACGTCCGCACCCAGCTTCTGCGCATATTGCACATCGCAACCGCCGCAGGCCTGAAGATTGCTGCCGCGGGCCGCGGCACTCATGGGTGCAATGTCGAGCAACTGGAATTTGCCGGATTCCGCCAATCCTTTGCGCAGTTGATCGCTGACCCGCATCAGGCGGTCATGTTCGTCGTTCCGCGGGCCGTCGACCTCACCCTGAAGGCTGGTATCGACCAGTTCGAGATCGAACACCGCAACCTTCGGCGGATCGGCAAACGCCGGGGTCGTGACCGTCAGCATCAATATGGCGACAAGATATCGTGCCCACACGATCGAGCCTCCAAGATGAACGACATCCCAACGACAAAATGTGGGGTTGCAAGCTAGAGCAATTCCGGCATGCTTCAAGTCAAATACCTCTTCTCAACGGCCAGGTTGAGGAAGAGATCTGGAGGAACCATGATTCGATGGTTGGTCGTTGCGATCGGCTTGAGCGTCGTGGCCACCCCTGTGTTCGCGGCTGAGCCGATCGAGATCGGTGTCGGCTATCTCGGTCACGCCGGCGTGAAGGCAAAATTATCTCTCGTCGAACAACCGGCCGAAAACGATGGCATAGCAGGCGCGCGTCTTGCGATCGAGGACAACAACACCACCGGCAAGTTCCTCAATCAGCATTTCACCCTGGAGGAAGTACGGCTCAGGGATGGCGAAGATGTTGCGCAGGCGGCAGCAGCGCTCTCCGGCCATAACGGCTTCATCATCGCCGATCTGCCGGCCGACGAATTGCTGAAGGCCGCGGACGCGCTTCGTGATCGCGGAACGGTGCTGTTCAATGCCGGAGCGATCGACGACCGGTTGCGAGAAGCGGACTGCCGCGCCAATGTCATCCATGTTGCCCCGACACGTTCGATGCTAGCCGATGCGCTTGCCCAATATCTGGTGTGGAAGCAGTGGAAACGTTGGCTGCTGGTGGTCGGCTCACACGATCAGGACAAGCTTTATGCCGACGCGCTGCGACGGGCAGCCGGCCGATTTGGCGCCAAGATTGTGCAGGAGCGCATTTTTGAGGATACCGGTGGCGCCCGCCGTACCGATAGCGGCGTGACCTTGATTCAGCGCCAGATGCCGGTCTTCACCCAGCAGGCGCCGGCCTACGATGTGCTCGTCGCGGCTGATGAAAGCGAAGTGTTCGCGTCATATCTGCCCTATCGCACCTGGGATCCGCGACCGGTTGCTGGTTCGGCTGGCTTGGTGCCGACGAGCTGGGATGCCGCGCAGGACCAGTGGGGCGCGATCCAGATTCAGAACCGGTTCATAAAACTGAACTCGCGGCGCATGACCGCATTGGACATGCAAGCCTGGACGGCTGCGCGAATGATCGGTGAAGCGACGTCGCGCATCAAATCCGGCGATCCCAAATCGGTATTCGAGTTCTTGAAGCGACCCGACTTTTCCGTCGCGGCATTCAAGGGGCAGCGGCTGACGCTCCGTGACTGGAACCAGCAGCTTCGCCAACCCATTCTGTTGGTCGACGGGCGCATGGTTGTCTCGGTTTCGCCCCAGGAAGGTTTTCTACATCAGGTTTCGGAACTCGATACGCTAGGCGTCGATCGCCCCGAAACCAGATGCAAACTGCATTGAATACGGAGGGGTCGGATGTGGCGCCATGGTCTGCTTTTCGGGGTGGCTGCGTGGCTTGTCACGATAGCGCCCGCTTCTGCCTTCCTGGCGTATGTGTCGAACGAGAAGAGCAACACCGTCTCCGTGATTGATACCAACAGCTGGACCGTGATCAAGACGATCAAGGTCGGTCAGCGACCGCGCGGGATCGAATTCACGAAAGACGGCAAGCTCGTGCTGGTCGCGGTCGGCGATGACGACAAGATCGAAGTGATCGACGTTGCAACCGGACAGGTGGTGGACTCCCTGCCCTCCGGCCCGGACCCCGAGCTGTTCACCCAGGATGCCGCTGGCAAGATTCTGTATGTCGCCAACGAGAACGACAACACGGTGACGGTCATCGATCTCGAGAAGCGTGTGCGCCTTGGTGACATTCAGGTTGGCGTCGAACCCGAGGGCATGGCGATCAGTCCTGACGGCAAGATCCTGATCAACACCTCAGAAACAACCAACATGGCTCATTTTATCGACACCACCACGCGAGAGGTGGTTGCGAACGTGCTGGTGGATGCACGGCCACGCTTTGCGGAGTTCAAGCGCGACGGATCCGAGCTATGGGTGTCGTCGGAGATCGGCGGCACCGTGTCGGTCATCGACCCGGCCAAACATGTGGTGACCGGCAAAATAACTTTCAGCGTCCCCGGCCTGCGGAGCGAAGCGATCCAGCCGGTTGGCATCAGCATGACCAAGGATGGCAAGACCGCGTTTATCGCGCTCGGCCCCGCCAACCGCGTCGCCGTCGTGGACGCCGCCAGGCACACGGTCCTCAAATATCTTCTGGTCGGCCAGCGGGTCTGGCATATGGCATTTACGCCGGAGGAAAAATACCTGCTGGTAACCAACGGCGTATCGAACGATGTTTCGGTGATCGACGTCGCCGCACAGAAAGTAATCAAGAGCATCCAGGTCGGTGAGCTGCCCTGGGGCATCACGATTGCGCAGCCATGACGACCACGGACGCACCCGCCATCGAACCGACGCCGCCGGACGCTTCTTCCCGGTCCGGCGCGGCAGAGCGATCGGCGCTGTCGATCGATGGCGTTAGCCATGCCTACGGCGCCCGGCACGCCCTCACCGATATCAATTTTGATGTCGCACCGGCGAGTTTCACCGCACTTCTTGGCCTCAACGGTGCCGGCAAGAGCACGCTGTTCTCTCTGGTGACGCGGCTGTTCGGGATTCAGAAAGGCCGCATTAGCATCTTCGGACATGATATCCGCCTTGCTCCGAGCGAAGCACTGCGGCTGCTCGGCGTCGTGTTTCAGCCGCGTACGCTCGATCTCGATCTCTCGGTGACGCAAAACCTGCTTTATCATGCCGCCCTTCACGGCATCGCCCGGCGTGATGCGCGTTTGCGGAGCGACGAGGTGTTGACCCGCATCGGCCTTGCCGACCGCGCCGGAAGCAAGGTGCGCGACCTCTCGGGCGGCCAGATGCGACGGCTGGAAATCGCGCGCGCGTTGCTGCATCGTCCGCGTCTACTGCTGCTCGACGAGGCAACCGTCGGCCTCGACGTCAAGGCCAGAGCCGACATTTTGAGCCACGTACGCCAACTGGTCACCGAGCAAGGCATCGGCGTACTCTGGGCGACGCATCTGTTCGACGAAATCACGCCCAGCGATGACCTCGTGGTCCTGCATCAGGGTCGCGTGCTGGCTCATGGCGAAGTCGCGCACGTCATCGCCGCGGCTGGAGCCGATAACGTCAATACCGCGTTCATGCGACTGACCGGCGCCGCGGCACAAATCGGGGGCCTCACGCCATGAGTTCCACGATCGCCAGGCCTTCACAAAGCGGCTTTTCATTCCCGCAATACATCACCTGCCTCAACGGTATCGTGTGGCGGGAAGCTCTGCGCTTCCTGCATCAGCGCGAGCGCTTCGTTTCCGCATTGGTGCGGCCGTTGGTGTGGTTGTTCATCTTCGCCGCCGGCTTTCGACAGGTGCTCGGCATTTCCATCATCCCGCCATACGAGACCTACATTCTCTACGAGGTCTATATCGCGCCCGGATTGATGGCGATGATTCAGCTGTTTAATGGGATGCAATCCTCGCTCTCGATGGTCTACGACCGCGAGATGGGCAATATGCGCACGCTTTTGGTCAGCCCGCTGCCGCGCTGGTACCTGCTGTTCTGCAAGCTTCTTGCTGGCACTGCGGTTTCCCTGCTTCAGGTCTATGCCTTCTTGCTGATCGCCTGGTTCTGGGACATCGCGCCGCCGCCGATCGGCTATCTCACGGTGCTGCCGGCGCTGATCCTGTCAGGCCTGATGCTCGGGGCGTTGGGCATGCTGATCTCCTCCGGCATCAAGCAGCTCGAAAACTTTGCCGGCGTGATGAACTTCGTGATCTTTCCGATGTTCTTTGCTTCCTCTGCGCTTTATCCGCTGTGGCGGGTGCAGGAAGGCAGCCCAATGCTCTATTATGTCTGTCTGTTCAATCCATTTACCCACGCCGTCGAACTGATACGCTTCGCGCTGTACGGACAGATCAATTGGACATCGCTCGCGGTCGTAAGCCTCTGTACCACCGCCTTCATGATCGGCGCGATCTATGCGTATGATCCATCGCGCGGTCTGATCCGCCGCGCGCCGGCCGGAGGCGAGACATGAGATGGCCAATCGCGATCGGGACGTTGCTTGCGATAGTGACATCGGCCGGCCCCAGCGCGGCAGCCGATCCCCGCTATCCGGATTGGCCCTGCGCTCAGGCCAAGGTGCCGGAGATATCGCTCGCGGCAGTATGGGCCGGACCGCCGCTCGACGACGTCGCGGACAAATGGAAGGATGATGCCAAAGTCAGCGCGCTGGTGTCGAAACTCGCTGCGAGACGCACGCCGCTCGAAGAAGCCCAGAAGGCGATCACGGAATATCTGGCCAGCGCCGCGGCCGACAAGATCACGAGCGGCAAGCTTTTGTTCGCCGGGTTGTTCGACAGCCTTAACGCCCAGCGCTCGTCGGTCGTGAACGGGATCGAGCGCGTGACCCGCAAGCAGCGCGCGGCCGCGGATAAAATCCGCTCCGATGCGCTGGCGTTGCAAGCGCTGCAGGACACGTCGCCGCCTGATCAGGCCAGGATCGAGGAACTCGGCAATCAGCTGGTTTGGGAGACGAGGATATTTGAGGACCGCCGGGGCGTGATCAAATTCGTCTGCGAGGTGCCGACCGCAATCGACCAGCGGCTGTTTGCGCTCGGGCGCACTATCCAGCAGGAGATCGAATAATTGTACGTCGCCTGACAGCTAGCGGGCAGTCGGTAGATCCTCGCCCGCTCGCGGCTCCGGTTGCGAATCCGTTAACGGCAAACCAGCACGTTCCCAGCCGTCGGTCCCGTCCGGATACCACGCGACGTTGCGATACCCGTAGGATAGAGTTCGTTTGGCGGCGTTCCACGACATCCAGCAATCGGCCTGGCAATAGATCACCAGCAAGGCTGCGGTGTCGCCACCGGACGCATGGGCCAGCCCATGTCGCAGATAGTCTTCGGTCGTCGCCGCCAGCTTGCCGTAGCCGGTGTCAGGCAACCAGATGCTGCCGGGGATGTTGAGCCGTGGCTTGTCGCGCCAGACCGTGCCCTCGGGAAGATTTTGCGGTTTTGGCGCTCGAGGCAATACATCGATGAATACGCCTGCCTTGGTACGCCAGATCGTCTCGGCCTCGTTGGTCGTTAGGACGCGCGCGCCAGCGAGCGTTGCGGGAACCGGCGCGCGGTAATTTTCCGTGCGGTATTCGGCGGGCTCAGGCGCTTGATCCTGCGCATAGGCAGGCGCCGCACCTATGATTGTCGCAAGGATCAGGCCCGCGATCTCTAAAATCATGGCAATTTCGTTGTCGTCTCCGCGCCGATCGGCCGATCGTTCTCGTCAAGCAAGGGAACACCGAAATCGAGCAGTATCTTGTTGATAGCCGGCTGGTTCTCCTGGATCGCGCGATTGAGCAGCCGCTTCCAGTTCTGGTCTGCCGGCCGCACCCCCATGCCGATGCGAAAGGTCAATCGAGGTCCGGTCGTTTCCTTGACGAGAGGCGTGACACGGAGCGGTGGGCTCGCCCTCTTGGCATAAAAGCCCGCCATCGGTCCCCATAAGATGCCGGCATCGATCTGCCCCGACGTCAGGTCGGCGATCATGGCCTCCGCCGACGAGTCGATGCGCGTATCGACCATCAGCGGATAAGGCTTCGCATTCGCCATCAGGCCGTTAGCAGCCATGTTGGTGCCAGGCGGCGTACCGGCGACGATGCCGATATGCTTGCCCTTCAGCCGCTCATCTTCCAGCGTCACGACCTCATCGAGGCCGCCGCCCTGCTTGGTGACGAGTGCGTAGGCCGTGCGATAATAGGGATTGGTGCCCTGCACCAGCTCGTCGCCCTGCGGAAAGCCCATGATGACGTCGCAACGATGGGCGCCAAGCGTCATCCGGACGAAGCCGGTGGCCTGAGGAAAGTACGTATAGTCGAGCTTCTTCTGAAGCTTCTCCGCAAACAATTCCGCGAGCTTGTTCTCGAACCCTTCGCCCTTTTGGTTTGAGAACGGCAAATTGCGCGGGTCGGCACATACGCGCAGAACTTTGGGATCGACGAGCTCGATCGAGAGGTCACCGGTTTCATTGACCTGCGCGCGAGCAACATCGCGGCCGACAGGGGTAGCGGTGACCACAAGAAGAAAAATCAATATCCAGCGATGTTGTCCGGCATCTGTCATCGAAAGCTGTCGCACTTCCGGTCCACCATTGTTGCCAACTTCCAACTGGTATCGCGCTGCAGCCGCAGCCACCGAAAATGCTATGCTTCTCATTTGGTGCGTGCAACAGGAATGATCTCCTGGTGAATTCATGGTACTCGCCGCAACGCAAACAGTCTTCATGGGGGGAACAGCGAGTTTGGTGGAACGGAGGCAGAAGTATGGCTCATCGCTTCTTCATCCTTGTCGCGCTCGTGACGTTCCATCTATCGATTGCCGCGCAAGCGCAGCAGCAAGCGCTGCCCGTCAGCGAGATCGCGTCCGGTATATTCGTGCATGTCGGCGAGACTGCACAGATGACGCGCGAGAACGACGGCGCTATTGCCAATGTCGGGTTCATCATCGGCGCCAACGCCGTTGCGGTCATCGACACCGGTGGCAGCGTTCGCGAGGGACTGCAACTGCTCGCGGCCGTCAGAGCCCGCACCGACAAGCCGATCCGATACATCATCAACACGCATGGCCATCCCGATCATGTCTTCGGCAACGCCGCCTTCGTGCAGGATGGAACCGAGTTTGTTGGTCATAAAAACCTGCCGCGAGCGCTGGCTACGCGCGGGCAGTTTTATATCGATGCGTTTCGCCGAATCATGGGTGGCGATTTGATCGATCCGGTGCGCATCGTTCCGCCCACATTGCTCGTTGACGGCACGATGAAACTCGATCTCGGTTCGCGCGACCTGGTGCTGCGGGCGTGGCCGACGGCACACAGCGACAACGATCTCACCGTCTTCGACGAAGCGACGAAAACCCTGTTCGCAGGCGATCTTGTGTTTCTCAGCCACATTCCGGTACTCGACGGCAGTATTCGCGGCTTCCTGAATGTTATCGGCGAACTCGACACCTTGCCTGCGCAACGTGTGGTTCCCGGTCACGGAGCTGTGAGTGAGTGGCCGGTCGCGCTCGCCGACGAGCGCCGCTACCTTGAAAAACTGGCCTCCGATGTTCGCGCCCTGGTAGCCAGCGGTAAATCGATTACGGTCGCCGCCGATACTGCGGCGGCCTCCGAGCGATCGCGATGGGAGCTGTTCGACGATTATAACGCGCGCAACGCAACCGCAGCATTCTCGGAAATTGAATGGGAATAGCTCGCGCAATGCCGTATATTGGCTGCGTTGCTTCCAAGCTCGAAGGGTGTGACGATGGCCGGATATCATTTCCGTCTGCTTTGTATCGCCGGACTGCTGTGCGTCATGTCCGGCGCGCGGCTGGCGCCGGCGGCGTACGATCCGTGGCCTGGCCTGGTTCAAGACATTTTCAGCAATCGACCGATGAACGATGGCAGCGACGTGATTGCTATCGAGATGCCCTATCGTGCCGAGGACGCGGCGATCGTTCCCGTTACCTTGCGAACGAAGCTTTCGTCAGAGGACAGTCGCCGCGTACTCAGGATTACGCTGGTAATAGATCAAAATCCCGCACCGATGGCGGCAAAGTTCGAATTCGGGCCGGACGCCAGGGTGTCGGAGATATCGACACGTGTGCGCGTCAATAATTATACCGATGTTCATGCGGTCGCCGAGCTCAGCGATGGCAAGCTCTACATGACGAAGACTTATGTGAAGGCCTCCGGCGGCTGCTCCGCGCCGGCAGCCAAGAACGCCGACGAAGCCAAAAGCAGATTGGGTCAGATGCGTTACCGGCAATTCGCAAAATCAGGCGAAGGTCCGACCAGCGGCGTCCGCGAAGCGCAGATCATGATTGGCCACCCCAACAATTCCGGCCTGCAAATGGATCAGCTTACGCTACTCTATATTCCGGCCTTCTTCGTCAATGAATTGCACCTCTGGCAGGACGATAGCTTGATCCTGACCATGGAAGGCGGCATATCAATTTCGGAAGACCCCAATATTCGCTTTACCTATGTAGCGAATGGCGCAAAGCGCTTCCGGGCCGAGGCCAAGGACACGGCAGGCCACGTATTCCAGCATGAATGGCAGGTCGACGCGTCCGGTATTTGATGCGGCGAGCCTATAGCGTTTTCGAGCGAAGTGGATACCGGTTCGCGTCAAGAAAACGCGTCAAAACAAAAACTAGAGCCCGGTTCTGATTCAATCAGAACGGATAAGGCTCTAGAAACACCTTACCTCTGCTTCGGCTTGAGCTCGCCTGAGATCATTGAGCGCGCTCGCCGCCTGCTCCGACGTGCGGAACTGGCTGCCCAGAGTTCCCCTCACCTGCGACATGCTAAGAACGGCTTCGGCCGTGACATAGCGCTCATACGGCACGAGCGAGGCCACGACATCGATCGAACATGAACACTGCTGGATCGACTGCCGCGTTTCGCCGTTCGCTTTCAGGCAGCCGAACACATATTCCGCGCGCACGGATGTGGGATAATCGTTGGTCTCGTCGGCGCTGCACGATCGTTACCGCCGATATCAACGCGGCCAACACGGCGACGACACCTTGTACCGCTCCGGTAAATGTCATGGCCTTACTCTCGCTATCCAAGGCGGAAGCTATGCTATGACTATCGTGCTGAAAAGAACACGTTTGAGAAAAAGCCGATCAAAAACCCAGGGAAGGCTCCATGTCGCACGCACGGATTGCCATCGCTATCCTGTTCATTGCGCTGCCGAGCCAGCTTGTCGCGCAAGGAAAAAAGGGCATTCGGTTATGGAACCTGACCACGGCAACCATTTCCGGTTTTCAACTTTCACCGGCCGGAAAAGCCGATTGGGGTCCTAATCAGACCTTGAACGACAAGGACAAGGAGGTCGACCACGATGAGCGCCTGCGCATAATCGGCGTTGAGCCGGGGCGCTACGATGCCAAGGTGAGCTACCGAGACGCAAGGCAATGCATCGTCCGTGATATCGAAATCAGGGCGGACGCTGTATTTTCGGTTGAGGACAAGGATCTGAAGGACTGCAATAAATAGTTCGGCAGCATCTCAGCTCGCCGGAGCTACCTTTCCTGCATCCGCCCTATCGCGCGTGTGCGGATATTCGCAGCGCCATTTGATGGCGGTCCATTTCGGATGTTCACCGACCCACTGCGCGATATAGGGCTGCGCAGCCATGACACACTGGCGCAACGAAACATTTGAAGAAAAGACCAGATGGGTCTCCTCGCAGGTGGCCGGCGACAGCACGGCGCACACCGTTACGATCAGGTCTATCGGAGTCATGTCCTGACATCCCAACAATTGAGTCATCGAAAGATAGCACGATCAGATACGCAATCGGCACTGAGAGGTTTCACACCGCCGTGAAAATCCGGAGCGGAGCGATCGAAATCGCGAATATCTAGAAGTTAACGCCGAATACCAACCGGGCCTGATGCCGCTCGAAATTGACGAGATCCAGCGTGACATTTGATGCTGCCGGACGGCCCCAGGCCTGAACGCTCCAATTCGCGGTCAGCCGCGACCGCTCGGACAATTGGAAATATGCGGTTGGACCGATAAACAGCGCCTGACCTGCGAGTCCCTCCAGCCCGATCCCCTCGTATTTCCGCAAATACCGCGCTTCACCGCCGAGGAAGACACCGGGACGCAGTCGCGCCATCACGCCGAGTGCGGCGCCGATGGTGGCTTCCTGCTCTGCGGCCCCGGTGCCGACGAAGCGCGTCCATTCCGGCTGATAGATCAAGTTGAGCGCTGCGACCGCGACGTTGGGAACGATTTCCCGATCGAGTGCCAATGTGAATTCCGTGCCATAGCTGCGGACCGCGGCGGCCGTGGATTCATCGATACGTTCAGCGTGGGTTTCCATGGCCAGTGTCAGGCCAAGCGGAGCTGTCTCCCGGTCGAGAAACCGGTAACGGAAGTCGACCGAAACACCCTGCCAGCCAAGTTGGCGACGATCGTCAAAACCGGGAATACCGTTGATGTCTTGAGCCGAGAACGTTGTTCCCATCTCGATCCGGAAATTTTTGGCTGGCACGAACTCCAACTCAAGTTGCTGGCCGGCGGCCCGGTAATTTCCGCCGCTCTTGCCAAACCGTCCGGTCGTTTCGGTTTGAAACTCCCGCTCGCCGACACTGCCGACATCCGTTCCGATCATGAATGCGAAGATATGCTCGGTATCGATGCCCTCTGCTTGAACACCGGCCGGGAGCAGCGCGAAGAAGCACACGATGGTCACCCGGAGCGCTTTTGTGCGAATAGGCATTCAGATCCAAAGCCATGGAGCGGCGCCGACAGAAAGGCACCCTATCACAATCCAGGGATTGGAAGCAGGCAACGAGGGCGCGATAATCTGGGGCCCGAGCGTCGGTGAAAGCTGACCAATTTCGGAGATCGCGACGCCAAATTCTACCTCCTCGATACGAAGGAAGCTTGCGAACTTCGCCGTCGTTGTAACGCGTGAGTCCAAACAGAAATCTGCCCGGCGCGGAGCGTTGCTTCGCTGCCGGGCGGATCGACTTAATGCTGACTATTTGCGCGCAGCGCAGGCGTACATGTTGATTTCCATGCCCACCGGCACTTCGGCAATCTTCGGAGTTTTCCAAATCATTCGGGGCCTCCCAAGCATTTGGCACGACGGTTCGCGCCAACATTGAACCTAGGGCCACCCCGGAGGCAGCGCAAGCGCGGAAGATCGAAGCACGCACTGGCGCACTAGATGTCGCAGCCGAAATTTCTCTCGTGGACAAAGCCAGTTCTCTCTTGGGCAAGGCCCTGCGGTTTGCAGGTTTTGGGTGGCCGCGCAAATATCGTTCAATCCAGCGCGCTATTAGAACCGTACTCCGAAGGCTGGTTCAGCGAGGCCATCATGGGACCCTTGTGCACGTAGCAGTCGTCGGTTCACTTCTGGCTATCGGGCTGCTTCATCTGCATCCGCTCAAGGCGCTCGCTCAGATTCGGTCACACCGAGCCCAGCGACCAACATGCCGTCGTCGCTCACCGGCAAGGAGCGGCTCGGCAGAAAATGGATAGCAAATCGATAATTGCAACGTGCCCGCCGACAAGCGTGGGACGAAACCGCGGCCCAGTACTTGCCCGCATGCTTCCTACGGATTGATCAGCGACGAGGGACCAGCGGCTGCGTCGGTAGTTGGATCGCGATGCCGCCGCAGCCCCGCAAAAGCCCTTGATTCTCCTCTTAGACCCACGATTTGTGCCCGCGAACTTTACCTTTCAGTCAGGACAAAGTGGAACAACTCTGCCCGCCGCGCGTCGACTCGGGGCTTCTGGCTGAGGCCCCCGAGGTCGGAAGAAAACCCCCCACTGGGTTGGCGGTCCTGGCGCATTTTCTATCCCCGCGCTAGGGCCGTTTGTAGGTCGCTGACGGGAGTTGAGTATGTCGTGGGATCGTCCGTTCGATCAGCCTGTACCATTGCCGAAAGGCGCTCCCGCTCGAACCCTGCGAGACGCCGCAAACTACATCAAAAACCTTCCCAAGCCGGAGCATGATCGTCAGGAGTGGCGGCTTGCTGTGCAGATGCTGATCGACGCCGCGGAAAATCGAGGGCCAATGCTTTTCGCGCGCATGGGAATGATGCGGGCGATGGAGAGGGAGCAGCCTGATCGGACGTTCAGTAACGCGCGCAAGGATTCGCGCCGTGGCAAGCGAAGCCTGAGGAGAGACCGATGAGATAGTCCCCTGTTCGCGCTCGCAGCAGCGCGAACTTGGTGAGCAGCCAAGCCTCTACTATTTCGCGTTATAGTTCTTTCTTATTCCTATTGCAACTTCAGGTTATATATGCCTTCTGAGCCCCGCGCGTGTCCGATAGGTGGCAGACGAGGCATATGGACTACTATTCATCGTGGCCGTTTTTTCTTTGCATGGCCTTACTACTCGCCCTTTCCGCAACGCCGTTTTTCAATTCAATCGCAGCTCCGACGACCGCTGCGAACGGACAACGCGTCCCAGCTATTGATGGTCTCCGCGGTTTCCTCGCATTTGGCGTCTTTTTCGGTCACGCGGCGCAATATCACGAATACATGCAAAGCGGCCGGTGGATCGATGCTGTCCCATCAGGATTTTATAACCTCGCAGCCCAAGGCGGCGTCGCTGTTTTCTTCATGATCACCGGGTATTTGTTCTGGGGGCGCGCTATCGATGAGGGCGGCAAACTCCATTGGGCGGAACTCTATTTAGGTCGAGTCTTCCGGATCGGTCCACTTTATTTGTTCGCGGTAGCCTGGATGCTCGCGATCGTCACCGTACGCACCGGCTTCTCCTTTCAGAGTCCGCCGTACGATGTCTTCAACGAGGTGACGCCCTGGCTAGCCCTGGGCTTCCTGGGCAACGGACCCGACATCAACGGATACCATCAGACATGGCTGATAGTCGCCGGGGTCTTTTGGACTCTCGCCTTTGAATGGCAATTCTATTTGAGCCTGATCTTTACATCACTTGCTGCGCGATCCACGAAAACGCATTTGGCTTTCTCCGCGGCAGCATTCATATCCTTCGCCGCGTTCCTTCCGTTGCGCGATAATGGCTTAAGCCAAGCCGCCGGAACACTCTGCGGCGCCTTGTTCGCTGCCGGCATGGTTTGCGCATCGCTTGAGCGATTGGGTTACAACATACGGGGCCCGGCATCAGCCAAATCGGTAGTCGCGCTCGCTCTCCTGGCCTCAGTGTTCCTAACTTCGGACGGCGCGTATGCGATAGCCCCAATTATCGGCCTGAGCGCGGCGTTTTATCTTATTGTTTCCGGCGCCGATCTATTCGGGCTGTTGACGGGCGTTCCCGCGCGTCGTCTTGGCGATGTCAGTTACGGGATTTACCTTCTCCAAGGCTTGATCCTGACGACGGTGTTTTCATTCGAGGCCACTCGCACACTGGCTCTAGCATCCCCCGCTGGTCATTGGGCGATGATGCTCGCGGGCGCGTTCCTATTGTTGGCGGTCTCAGCTCTCACGCACGTCTGGATAGAACGCATTGGTATCGATTTTGGGAGGCTGGCGATCCCGTTCCTGTTATTGAAGAGAACGGCAGGTTCATTATAGTGGGTCCGCTGGACGGCTAGCGCCCGAAGGGGCCGCAGATCCCTCAGAAATGAATACGTTCGTTCACACACCCGCGGCGTATTCAACCCCAGAGGAACGTAGAAATGTCGAACCTTGGTCGCTTGTTTGTTTCGAAGGCAATGCTCGCCGGCATGTTGCTGGCTCTTCCGGCACCAGCCCTCGCCTTCGATCTCACGGGCGCCTGGGCAAGCAGCGTCGATCAGTGCGGCAAGGTGTTCAAGAAAAACAAAAATCAAACCACCTTCACTCAGGACTCCGACGTTTATGGTGCCGGCTTTATTGCCGATGCGAACCAATTGCGGGGAAGAAATGCCAAATGCACGATCAAATCCAGAAAGGAGGCCGGTGACACCCTGCATCTCCTGGCAGGGTGCGCGAGCGATATCATGCTGCAGAATGTGCAATTCAGCCTGAAAGTCCTCGATAACAACACGGTTTCCCGGCTATTCCCCGGCATGGACGGAATGGAAATCACCTACTATCGCTGCACGCTATAGTGAGACGGAAACCAGGGGATGTCTGTCTTCCTGGTTTTCACCAGTGAAGTCGATCAGGTGCACGGGGCGGAAGGCGATTTTGGCGTACCGGCCAGCCACGCGCCAATCGTAGTCCGGTTTGGATGAGCAGGTGGAGTTGCTCTGGCGGCTATCGCCTTCGGATCATGTTACCGGTCGGTACCGGTCGGTTGCTGCATTTAATTTGCGCAACGAACCGTTGACACGAACAAGAAGTTAACGGAGGTTAACGTAACTTTATACCGCTTCTCGGCAATTAATTTTTAAATCAACGGCTTTTTGTTGAGTGAGCATGTAGTGACGTGACAAGCGCTAGCGAAAATCGCGACGCACTTAGGCGGCTGCAAACGGCTCTAGAAGCCGTTTCGGAGGATTTGGACGCGATCGAGCAGCGCCCCCATTTGTATCTTCGCCATGCCGCCGAGGCTCTTGAGGCGGACGAAGAGGCTCTTGAGACGGACGAAGCGCCGCGCGGCTTGTGTACTTTCGTGGATCAAATTGCACTGGCCATGCAACGTTCAAATTCAAGACAAACTGCCTCCTGAAGGGCTGGAGGCACGTCATGAAATTCGGCGATTTGGAGAAAATGCCTCTCGACCAACTTTGGCGCCTTCACGAGAGCATCATTGCGATCCTGGATAGAAAGCTCGTGGATGAGACGAGCAAGCTTCAGCACAAATTGGATGAACTCGGCCGCAAGTTCGGCAAAACACCATCGGACATTCCCCAACGTCGCCCATATCCAAAGGTGGAGCCGAAGTTTCGGAATCCGGCTGATCCATCGCAGACATGGTCAGGCAGAGGCAAGCAACCGCGCTGGATAAGCAAACTGCTCGCTGTCGGCAGAAAATTGGACGATCTCAGGATCTAGAATGCTCCCTTAACCGTCGTGGCTTGGTTTGGAGTTCCAGAATTAACCTGGAGCGCGATCATCAAGCTTAATATGGGGCTTTACTTGCGGCGCTTTCCGGATGCGCTATCGATCGGTACCGGACAATTTCCCCAAGCGTCCGGGCCCACAGCGAAGCCGTCAGGCGATCATATTCCGCTTGGCGGCTTTGTTTTTTATTTTGAGTGCCATGCGCCAAACCTGGATGAAGGCGAACTATTTCGTGGCGATTGTCGTCGCTACGATTGGATGGTTGTGGCTCATCGTCTGGATAGCGCGCCAGCTAATCTAGTCAGCAGCCAGTCTAGTCCGGTTTGGGCGGCAGCGGTCGCATGACATAGGCCACGAACACAAGCGGCGGCACCCAGACGGCGACCAACGCGTATAACACCATCTCCCCCACGCTCATGCTCGTCTCCCCACGTCATGATCGATGTGAGCAGTCTGACTGGATTCGCCTCGTTGCCAAGAGAAAGTTGTTTTGCGCCGCAAACGCATCCGCAGGCACATTCAGTTTGACGGTAATATCTTAGTGCCGAACGCTTGATCAGGACGGCCCTTTGGCCATCATCGAGGCGGCTTTAGCAACTAGCTGATTTCGTTCTTCCTCTGAATATTGATGCCACGGTCGTGACGACTGCTCAAAGAGCGCTGCTATTTCATCAAACTGCTCGCGGGCATTGAGCAGTTCAAGCAATTCAGCGATTTCTGGATTGATCTCGTTCAACTGGAAAACCCGAAACACGCTACGAGGCGTATTGCGAACCGATCGCAATTCGGTGTGAGCGTAAAAAGACGATTTCACCGCAATCTTGTGAAATGAGCGCGGCTTCTTTGTGCGCGGGCTCGACCATGATCAACCAAGATCATGTGGCAAAGCTAATTGAAGCCGGCCTGGTCGAGACGCGGGAGGTGATAGAACACTGCGTTGGCTGGGCCAAGGGGCCAGGCGAGCATCGGGGCCTTTTCGATGCTCGCCTATGTTTGGAGAAGGACGCGCAACACGGAAATTGTTGTCGCAGCAGTCCAAGTTTTCGCAATCGCACACGCCCTGCCTTTGCCTTTCCACCCCGCAGAATGTAAGTAATTAAAAGGGGATGGACCGACATCCTAAACCTCGTTTTGGAGCAAGAGTTTGAACTTACAACGCAGCGTCGCAATTGCCGCGCTTCTTGCTTTCGCTGTTCTGCCCTTGGCGCGCTCCGCGATGGCGCAAAGCGCAATCGCAGCGGCAGTGGCAAAGCCGGTAGCGCTGCCAGACATCTCGATTGGCTCGGCGAAAGCGCCGGTAACCATCACCGAATATGCCTCGATGAGTTGCCCACATTGCGCGGCCTTCGGCCAAAATGTCTTCCCGATGTTGCGGTCCAAATATATCGACACCGGCAAGGTGCGCTTCGTGTTCCGCGAGTTCCCGCTCGACATCAAGGCCGCCGCGGCCTCGATGCTGGCGCGCTGCATCGCCAAGGGCGACTCCGAAAAATATCTTGGCGCGGTCGAAAACCTGTTCAAGCAGCAGGACCGGTTGATGGACCAGACGATCGATACGCTGAAATTCATCGGCAAGCTGAACGGAATGAGCGAGCAGGAAGTCGAGAGCTGCGAGAAGGATCAGGCGCTGCTCGACAAGCTAAGCGCCGATCAGCAATATGCGGTGCAAGTGTTGAAGGTCGATTCAACGCCTACCTTCTTCCTCAATGGCGAGCGGTTCAAAGGCGCGATGTCGTTCGAGGAACTCGAAGAGCGGATCGCGCCATTATTGAAGCGCTAGGCATCCGCCGGGCGATCACGCCGATATGAGGCAACCCGCCGCGGAAAAAGAACGCCAGCGATCGGCGCTCGTGATATGTTTGCGGCTGGAGCGAATGCCTATGCGAAATGGCGCGAACCAGCCTCGACGCGAGGAAATGGACGAGAGCCGGGCCTGGGACGCTTCCGGTCCGGACTTTGTCCTTCTCGACGACATCCAGCCGCCGCGCCGTATCGAAATGGCGCGCGAGCGGATGCTGATGAGCCGTCTATATGTCGGTCTGATCCGAACCTTGAATGACGACTACGGTGCGGCATTCGTGTCGCATAGCGACAGCTCCACCTATCGGGCTATCGGCATTTACCTGTTCTTGCGCACCGTGATGTGCTCGCCGGCCCGCGCCAGCACAGTTGCGCACGCGCTCAAATTACCCCGCGTGACCGTACTGAGACGCCTGCAAGACATGGTCAAGCAAGGCTACGTCGAACGTGTCGGCAACGCCTATCGTGTCACTGACAAGGTCAACGTTCCCGATTTGCAGGAAAAGCTCCAGCGGCGAATAGATATGGTTCTGGAAACCGCGAAGGAATTATCGCGATTAAAGGCTTCGAATTGACCGGTCAGCCGTTGCCGGCGAAGTAAGGACGGCATCAAGCAGCTTTGCCCCCTTGTTCTGCGCGGCGCCCTCGCCGATGATGGCGCCAACAACAAACATATGGGGGAAAGCGCCATGGCGCCCGTTTTGCGCGTATTGCTTACAGCGATGCTGCTACTGTCCGGCATTCAGGCATCATCGGCGCAGCAATATCCGACGAGGCCGGTGCGCGTGGTGGTTGGGTTCCCGGCCGGCGGGCCGACCGATGCGATCGCGCGAATCGTAGCGCAAAAACTGTCCGACAAGCTCGGCCAACAGTTCTTCGTCGAAAATGTCGGTGGCGCCGGCGGCAATACCGCGGCCGGCCAGGTCGCGCGCGTGACCCCTGATGGCTACACCATCATGGCGATCAGCACCGGCTTCGTCGTGAACCCCAGTCTTTACGCCAAGGTGCCGTACGATCCGATCAAGGATTTCGCACCGGTGACGCTGGTTGCGGTTTCTCCGAACGTCGTAGTGGTCAACCCGTCGGTGCCGGCCAAGACGCTGCCGGAGCTGGTGCAGCTCATCAAGAACAATCCCGGCAAGTATAGTTTTGCCGGTCCTGGCGTCGGCTCGACGCCGCATCTCGGCGGTGAGCTTTTTCGGCTGGCCTTCAATCTCGACCTCGTGCATGTGCCGTTTACCGGTGCCGGGCCGGCGGTACAGGCGACGGTCGGTGGGCATACGCCAATTGCCTTCACAGCGCTGCCGTCCTCCCTGTCGGCAATACAGGCTGGCCAGCTTCGCGCGCTTGGCATTGCGGCGACCGATCGCGCGGTTCAGTTGCCTGACGTTCCGACCTTCGCCGAACAGGGCATCAAGGATCAGGAGGCCGACACGCTCACGGGCCTCGTGGCGCCGGCCGGAACGCCAAAAGAGATCGTTGATCTATTATATCGCGAGATTGCTGCCGCTGTCGCGCAGCCTGATGTGAAGGATCGCCTCACGGTGCTCGGCTTCAAGGCGGTTGCGAACAAACCGGATGAATTTGCGGCACGCATCAAGCTGGAAATAGAAAAATGGGGTAAGGTCGTGCACGACGCGAAGCTGAGGATCGAGTAGTCCGGCAATCAGCGTTGCTTGTTCGCTCGCGGTTCGTCCGCGGCGTCAATGAAGGTCAGGCCGATCCGGTTTTTCTGGATCCATGCAACCCGGCACTCATGGACGATCGAGGAGTCCTTCGCCATCACGAGGCGAAAGCGCTGCGGAACGAAAGCCGGGTTCTCGACGTCGATCGCCGCCCCCTCCACAGAAATATTCCGCACCACGCAACGCATCACGGACCCGCCCGACGAAACGTAGGCGATTTCTTCGATCTCGGTTCGTGGATGTTTCCGCTTCTCTTCCATCCCGGTCGGCCCTGAATATCCTTCAAACAGCCACGTTAGCGCCGAAATCTTAAATAGATAGAGTGGGTGCACCGCAGCGTTCATGGGAAAGTCTGGATAAGGCATAGCCTGTTGAATGGTTGCGTACGATCGAGGCAGCTCACGCAAGCGGCGGAAGCGCGCTCTCGCTCCGATTTGTGCAGAGCGGCACAACATTCCCCATCGTTTACGTGCAGATGTGCCCCGCGTGTTCGTGGGCTTGCTGTTCGCTGCATCCCCACGATAGCCTTTCATCATCGCGGTGCGCTGGCGCGACGCCCGCTCGGAAATGAACAGGCGCCAACGGGGAAACGCCATGTTCGAAATACTCGACCGCCGGACGAGTCTGACCGGCAACCAGCTCAAAATCCTTGCTGCGGCCATTATCGGTGACGCGCTCGAGTTCTTCGACTATTTCCTGATCGGCTTCGTGCTCGCCTTCCTGATCGGGCCGTGGAAGCTCACTTTCGGGCAATCGGCATTCGTGCTGATGAGTTCCGGCGTTGGCGCGATCATCGGTGCCTATGTCTGGGGCTGGCTGGCCGATCGCGTCGGCCGCCGCGTGGTCTTTATCGGCACTGTGCTGAATTTCTCGATCGCCACCGGGCTTCTGTATTTTACGCCCGATAATGGCTGGATCTATCTCGCTTTCATGCGCTTCTTTGTCGGTACCGGAGTCGGCGGGCTCTATTGCGTGGACCTGCCGCTGGTGCAGGAATTCATGCCTTCCTCCAAGCGCGGCTGGGTCGGTGGGCTCGTCACCTGCGTGATTCCGCTCGGTGTCGGGCTCGGGGCCGTCATGGCGGCCTTTATCGGTAGCGACCAATGGCGCGTGTTGTTTGCCATCGGCGTACTACCTGCCCTGCTGGTTCTCCTGGTCCGGATCTGGGTCCCGGAGAGCCCGCGTTGGCTCTGCCGCCAAGGTCGCTATGAGGATGCGCGCAAGTCGCTGGCCTGGGCGCTTCAGATGGAACCTTCCGCGCTTCCGCTGCCGACCGCGGCCGACGCCGGCCCGGTCATCAAGACGAACTGGTTCGATCTGTTCAAATACCCGCGCAGCCTGCTGGTGTCCTGGCTCGGCAATGCCGGCGCGCAAACCGGCGTTTACGGCATCACGCTCTGGGCCCCCTCGCTGTTCGTGCTGCTATTGAAGGTGACGCCGCAGGAAGCCGCCAAGATGATGATCCTGCTCAGCGTGTCCGGCTTTATCGGACGCCTCTCCTTCTCCTATTTCTCGGAGTTGCTGGGCCGGCGGACCGCAGGCGGCTTGTTGGGTTTCGGCGCTGGCGTGCTGACCATCCTTGCGGGTTACAATTACGATGCGACACTGTTCGGCGTGTCGGCGTTCTGGCTGATCCTGATCGTCACATTCTTCTTCGCCGATGGCGGCTTTGCCATCGTCGGGCCGTATGCGGCGGAGGTCTGGCCTTCGCATCTGAGAACCACCGGCATGGGCTCGGCCTATGGCTTTGGCGGCATCGGCAAGATCATCGGGCCGATGGGACTGGCCCTGATCGTGGGGTCCAACAACTACCTCAAGCCCGACGTGCCACTGCCACAGATTCCGACCGCCTTCGTCTATCTTGGCTGCTGGTTTCTGATGGCCGGACTCGTGTATTATTTCATCGGCTTCGAAACCAGGGGCAAGTCGATCGAGCAAATCGACAAGGAACTGGCCGACGGCCTTGATCTATCAACAGCTCGGGTTCGACAAGCATAGGGTTTGATACGTTGATTGCGACTTCTGCCGATCTTGCCGGGGATCGATCACTGATCGCCCGCGCCGAGGCCGTTCGCCCCGATGTCGCGGCGGCCTCGAACGACATCGAAAATACGCGCCGGTTGCCGCCGGCGCTGCTCGACAGGCTGCACGACGCGCAGTTATTCCGCCTGCTGCTGCCGCGTTCGTCCGACGGGATCGAAACCGATCCCGTTACCTTTTTTCACGTCATCGAGACCATCGCCCAGGCCGACGCCTCGACCGCGTGGTGCCTCAGCCAGGCCGGCGGCTGTGCAATGTCTGCGGCCTATCTCGACCTGCCGGTCGCGCACGCCGTCTTTGGCGATCCGCGCGCGGTGTTGGCGTGGGGCCCCGGCCCCAAGGTCCGGGCGATCGAATGTGAGGGCGGCTACCGGGTCACCGGCGTCTGGTCGTTCGCATCGGGCGGACGGCACGCGACCTGGCTAGGCGCGCATTGTCCGATCTATTCGGCCGACGGTTCGCCGAAGCACGAAGCCAGCGGCGCGCCAGAGGAGCGCACCATGCTGGTGCGCACCGAGGACGTCGAGTGGACCGACATCTGGAACACCGTCGGCCTGCGCGGCACCGCCAGCGACCAGTTCGCGCTAAATGATTTCTTTGTGCGGGCAGATCATTCGATCACCCGCGAATTCGATCGGGAATGCCGCGAAGGCGGACCGCTCTATCGCATGGGCGCCGGCACTTGCTATCAGGTCGGTTTTGCCGGCGTCGCCTGCGGCATCGCCCGCGGTGCGCTCGACAATTTCGTCGATGTCGCGCGCAACAAGGTGCCGCGGGGCGCCAGGAGCACGCTGCGCGACAATGCTGTGGTGCAGACCGGGCTTGCGCAGGCCGAGGTCAATCTGCGCGCCGCGCGCGGCTTCGTGCTGCAGTCGATGGCCGATATCTGGAAGGATCTGGTCGCCGGCGCCAGCATCACGGTCGCCCAGCGCATCACGGTTCGCATGGCAGCTACCCACGCCATTCACAAGGCGCGTGAGGCGGTCGACTTCGCCTATAATGCCGCCGGTGCTACCGCGATCTTCGAGAACCACCCGTTGGAACGCCGGTTCCGCGATATCCACACCGTGACCCAGCAGTTGCAGGGCCAGATCAGGCATTTTGAAACCGTCGGCGCCTGGATGATGGGCGCCGATGCCGACCTCACCTTTGTATGAACTCATCTGCTTCTTAAGGAGAAGACCCATGGGACTTGGCGGACTGCAGCACTACACGATCGAACCCCAGGATCTGGAGCGCACCAAGGATTTCTATTGCGACGTGCTCGGGCTGGAGAACGGCGATCGCCCGCCGCTCGACTTCCCCGGCTACTGGCTCTATTCGGGCGGCACCGCCACGGTACACCTCATGGGCACGCGCAAGGCGCGCGAAGGCATCGTAGTACGTGGCACCGCAAAGAAATACGAGGACACCGGGCGGTTAGATCACATCGCCTTCGCCGCGTCCGACGTCGAGGGCATGCGCAAACGCCTGCAGGCAAGAGGCGTCAAATTCCGCGAGAGCATCGTGCCGCGCACCGGCGATACGCAATTCTTCCTGTACGATCCCGATGGCGTCGGCGTGGAGTTGAATTTTCCGAAGACCTGAAGTTAGAGCCTGGTTCTGATTCAATCAGAACCAGGCTCTATTCTTTTGTTTTGACGCGTTTTCTTTATGCGAACCGGTGTCCACTTCGCTCGAAAACGCTATGGCAATCTCGCCACGCCCTGACATTAATTCGGCCAGCCCTGCGCTGGCCGAATTTGTTTTTGCGATGCGCTCGCGTCAAAGGCGTAGATGATGTTCCATCGCAACACCTTGCCCGCGAAAACATCTGGTTCCCGACAACGCCGCGAGTCGGCCATCACTCCGGCGCGAGTCGGACAGGGTTTCTTCAACATTGCGTGACGAATTGACGCGCCGCGCCGCTGCGGCAGGATAGCCGGGTGCCGTGCCTTCAACCTACCCCAGGGCCTTGTGCCCGGCTATTCGCGCGGCGCCCGCCTCGTTTTCAATCGAAGCGGGTGCCGGTTCGCGCTCCAATCGGGCGGCAGATGGCCCATCGCACTTGTGGCAGAAAGACGCGTCGAAATATCGCCGCGTCAATCCAGCCCGCGTTCGTGGCTCAGATTGACCATTTCCTGGATGAAGATCGTCTTCTGCTTGTCGTCGAGGCTTGCAAATAGCGGCTCGGCGGCGTCGGCCACATTGCGCTGATCTACGGCGCGGTCATTGAGGAATTGGGCTTCATTGCGCATCTGCTCGATGATGTCATCCGGCGGGTCGCGCTTGGCGCGCGCAACGCGCAGATTGAGGCGATCGGCGCCGTTGTGGCCGAGATAGTGCATCGCGCTATTGAAACCCGCCCAATTCTTCTCCTGCTCGGGCGTGAGATTCAGTTCCTTCTTGATCCGCTCGATATTCGCGTCGCTGCTGGCAACGATCTGTTCTGCCGTGAGTTGCGGCGCGCCGCTCTGGGTCAATACGGTGGCTTGCTTCGTCGCCTTGGCACCTTTGGAGGCCTTCGCGGCTTTGGTGCTGTCACCCTGTTTGTCGCCTTGCTTGTCTCCCGGCTTGGAATCTTTCGCCGCCGGCGCCGGTTCGTTCTTTGCGCCGCCGGTCAACACACCGGTTACGCCGGTCACAACGCCGACAACGCCGCCGATCGCGCCACCGAGCACACCGCCGACGGGGCCGGCCGCCTTGTTGCCCTCGCGCGCACCCTTCTCGACGCCCTGAATCACTTGCGCGTCCACCGTTGCGAACGCGCTGAAAGCCAGCAGCACCATGGCTCCAAGTGCAAAACGCAATCGCGACGGCGTACGCGCGCGCTGTTTAGGGCTGATCATTATTTAGTCTCCTTGGTCGATCGAGAGATTTGGCGAGGTCGCCTGATGGGTGGGTGAATCCTGCGTTGCTCCCAAACTATCGTTTTCGCCCCGAACTCGTCCACCGTCGCGCCGCGCTGTCCACGACAGGAAAAACCTTCCGCGCAAAGGAGTTACATGCGCCATTTGTTCAACTGCGGCGCAATCGCACACCCTGGCTCGTTGCAGGATCGGAAACAGATGTGTGCGGCGCAATATGAGCGCCCGATTATTGACGATTCGCGCCGCGTGGCGCGAACGGCGCCCGCTGCCCAGGATTTGTACGCAACGTTAGTTCAATGACGCTGACCAACGTGTTTTCTCGACAGACGCAAACAATTCTGCTCTGATCCAATTACAAAAATCCCCGCTGCCGCGCCGTGTTCATCCGGCATGACATCGAGCGGAGGCAAAAAAGGGAAGCAAAATCCGGCTCAGCAAAGAGGGAACACCATGTCACGCAAGAAGCTTTCTCGCCGACAATTTGTTGCTGCTACTGCTCTGTCCTCCGCGGCTCTCATCACCGCGCCCTATGTACGCGGCGCTCACGCCGCCGGCAAACTAACGATCGGTTTTTGGGACCACTGGGTGCCCGGCGCCAACAAGGCCTCGACCGAACTGGTCAATGAGTGGGCCGAGAAGGCAAAGGTCGAGGTCACCGTCGACTACATCCCGAGCCAGGGTAACAAGAACCTGCTTGACCATCGCCGCCGAAGGGCAAGCGAAGTCCGGTCACGACATCATGGCGATGCCGACGTGGTGGGCCCACGCCAACTCGGAACAACTCGAATCCGTCAACGACATCATGGGACCGATCATCGCCGAGAATGGCGAAGTGAACGGCACGGCCGAGCTATCTCGGCCAACTGGACGGAAAGTGGCATGGCGTTCCCGCCTGCGTCGGCAGCCAGATCAAGGGACCCTGCTCGCGTATCGATCTGATGAAGAAGCACGCCGGCATCGACGTACAGGAAATGTATCCGGCAGGTTCGCCGCCGAAGGCCGACAACTGGACGCTGGATACCTTCCTGAAGGCGGCGGAGGCCTGCCACAAGGCGGGCTTCCCCTTCGGCATCGGTCTTGGCGAGACCACCGACAATGTCGACACGGCAGGTGCGATCTTCCTGTCGTTCGGCGCGCAGCTAGTCGACGCCAAGGGCAATCTCACCGTCAAAACCGACGCGGTGCGGCAAGCGTTGGAATACTACAAGAAGCTGATCTCGTTCCTGCCGCCCGACGTGGCGGCCTGGGACGACGCCTCCAACAACAAATGGCTGGTTTCCGGCAGAGGCGCGCTGATCATGAATCCGCCGAGCGCCTGGGCGGTTGCCAAGCGCGACGCACCGCAAGTCGCCGAGCAATGCTGGACGCACGGCTTCCCTGCCGGGCCGAAGGGCCGCTTCGCGCCCTATCTGCCCTACTTCTGGAGCATCTGGAACTTCTCCAAGAACAAGGAAGCCGCCAAGAGCCTGCTGGTAGCATTGTCGAAGCCGGCCGCGATCGAGAAGATGGTGACGGCGAGCGGCGGCTACGATCTGCCGGCCTACGAGAAGCTGACAACGTTGAAGGTCTGGCAGGACCAAGAGCCGCCGAAGGGCACGCTCTATCACTACCCGAACCCCTACAACCATCAGATACTGTCGATCGCGGCCTCACCGGCTCCGCCGAAGATCGCGCAACAGATCTACGCGCAGGCGACGCTGACCAAGATGTGCCTGCGCTACCACCAGGGCGAAGCGATGGAAAAGACGCTCGCCTGGGCGGAAGGCGAGTGCGAAGGCTTCATGCGGAGCTGAGACAGGGATCTCGTTGCGGCGGCTCGTCTGATGGCGGGCCGCCGTGGCACATCCGCTGTCTTGCCGGGATTATCGAAGCCGGCGGCGTACCGGCTTGCCAGACCGCCGATCTCAAAAGACGGCCGGTCTCAAAAACAGCCCGCGTCAAGCGGCGTCTTCTTGAAATGAATCGCGCGAGGAAGATGCATCATGGTTGACGTCGCATTTCAGCCGAATAGCGTCGGGACAACACAACCGGCACGTAAGCGCACGAGTTTGCGCAACGCGATGAAGCGAAAATCGACAGCGGCGTTCCTGATGACGTTGCCGTTGATCATCCTCATCAGCCTTCTCGTGCTCTATCCGGCGTTCTATTCGCTCCATCTGGCGACGCTGAACAAGTCGATGCAGCGATTCATCGGCCTTGGCAATTTCGAGTTCCTGTTCAAGCGCGACACCTTTTGGCTGGTGGTCAAGCAGTCCTGCATCTTCGCGGTCTCGGCCGTGATCTTCAAAGCCCTGATCGGATTCATCGTCGCCCACTTCGTTCACAACATTCCGGCCAAAGGGCAGCGCAAATGGCGCGGCATGCTGTTGGTGCCGTGGGTCATTCCGCCGGCGATGAGCACGTTGGCGTGGCTTGTGGTTGTTCGACCCCTCCTACAGCGCTTTCAATTACACGCTGTCGTTCTTCGGCATCGGGCCGATCCCCTGGACCGGCGATGCGAGCTGGGCGCGTTTCTCGGTCATTCTGGTCAACGTCTGGTACGGCGCGCCGTTCTTCATGATCATGTATCTGGCGTCGCTGAAGTCGGTGCCGGAACAGCTCTATGAAGCCGCGGCTATCGACGGCGCCAATTGGTGGCAGCGGATCTGGTACGTGACGCTGCCGATGATGCGCAACATCATCGCGATCACGACGCTGTTTTCGCTGATCGTCACCTTCGCCAATTTCGACATCGTGCGAATCCTGACCGCCGGCGGTCCGCTGGATCACACCCACATCTTTGCGACCTGGGCCTTCAGGATCGGCATTGAAGGCAGTGATATTCCGCTCGGCGCCAGCGTCTCGCTGTTCATGGTGCCTATTCTTGCGATCGCAGCGGTATTCATCCTGCGTGATGTCAACAAACGCGGGAACGAAGCCTGATGAGCACGGTCACGATCGACAAGGCCGCGCCGACGCGCACGGTCAAGTATGGCAGCATGAGCCGCGACCGGACCTGGGCGCTGCGATGGTCGTACTTTTTCCTCACGCTATTCGCGATGTTTTCGCTGTTGCCGCCGTTCTATATGCTGATCACGTCGCTCAAGAGCAGTGCGGAGATTTCGGCGGCGACCAATCCGTGGTGGGTGTTCCATCCGACGCTGGAAAACTACATCGGGCTTCTGACGTCGAACCAGTTTCTTCGGTTTTTCTGGAATTCGGCACTGGTTTCGATCTTCGTCGTCACCATTACCATGCTGATCAGCGGTGCCGGCGGCGTTCGCGCTGGCGCGTATGCGCTTTTGGGGATCGGCGACGCTCGCCACCGGCGTGTTCCTGACCTATCTGATCCCGGACAGCCTGCTGTTCATTCCCCTGTTCAAGGTGTTCGCGCTGTTCGGCGACTGGACCGGTATCCAGCTCATCAATCGCTGGTACGTGCTGCTGTTCATCTACCCGACGCTGACGGTGCCGTTCTGCACCTGGATCATGATCGGCTATTTCGCATCGATCCCGAAGGAACTTGACGAGGCCGCGATCATCGACGGCGCGTCATGGTTCCAGACACTGACACGTATCTTTATTCCGGTGGCCCTGCCCGGCCTGATCGCTGCGACCATCTTCGCCTTCACCGTCTCGTGGGCGCAGTTCCTTTACCCGCTGGTATTCACGACCTCGACCGACCAACTCGTGCTGCCGGTCGGCATCATCACCACGCTGATCAAGGGCGACGTTTTCAACTGGGGCCAGATCATGACCGGCGCTCTGCTCGGTGCTGCCCCGCCGCTGATCATCTACGCCTTCCTGATGGACTATTACATTGCCGGCCTGACCGCCGGTGCGACAAAGGGTTGAACTCATGGCTGACGTGACGTTGCGCAAGGTTATAAAGCGTTATGACGACGTCGAGGCGGTGCGCGGCATCGATCTCGATATTGCCGACCATGAGTTCGTCGTGCTGGTGGGACCATCGGGTTGCGGCAAGTCGACCACGCTGCGGATGATCGCAGGCCTGGAAGACATCTCCGGCGGCGACATCATGATCGGGGGTGATGTCGTCAACGACGTGCCGCCGAAGGACCGCGATATCGCGATGGTGTTCCAGAACTACGCGCTCTATCCGCACATGACGGTTGCGGAAAACATGTCGTTCGGATTGCGGCTGAAGCGCTATCCGAAGGCCGAGATCAAGAGCCGGATCGACGAAGCCGCTCGTATGCTCGATATCGTCGAACTGGTCGACCGCAAGCCGAAGCAGTTATCCGGTGGCCAGCGCCAGCGGGTTGCCATGGGCCGCGCCATCGTGCGCAACCCGAAGGTATTCCTGTTCGACGAACCCTTGTCCAACCTTGACGCCAAACTGCGCGTCCAGATGCGGATCGAAATCAAGAAGGTGCACCAGAAGGTCCGCACCACGACAGTCTACGTCACCCACGATCAGGTCGAGGCGATGACGCTGGCCGACCGCGTCGTGGTGATGAACCATGGCCGCATCGAGCAGATCGGCACGCCGAACGAACTCTATCACAAGCCGGCCACGAAATTTGTCGCGAGCTTCATCGGTTCGCCGGCAATGAATTTCATCCCGTGCCGGTTCGAGGACGTCGGCGGCAAATTGAATATCCGCCTCACCGACCGTATCTCGTTTCCGCTGCCGCCGGCGCGCGCGGCGCGGTATCAGGGCATCTCGCGAACCGACAAATTGCTGCTGGGGATACGGCCCGAGCACATCACCGAGGCGAAGCCGCATCCGGAGCCGGGCATCGAAACCTTCGATGCCACGCTCGACGTCACCGAGCCGATGGGAATGGAAACGCTGATTTATTTCACGCTTGAAGGCGCGCAGGTCTGTGGCCGGGTCAATCCCAATGCCGGCGCGCGGGATGGCGGCCCGCTCCGATTGGCAGTGGACCTCAACAATATGCACCTGCTAAACGAGGTGACCGGCGTCGTCCTTTGACGACGCAAACAACCAAGACCAAGGGCAGGAAATGGCGACCAACAAGAAGAAAATCTTCGTCACGGAATCGATGTCACAGCAAGGACGGGCGCTGCTCCACGCGCGAGACGACATCGAACTCGTCGAATTCCCGAACATGATCTCCGCCACAGATTTTGAGGCCAAGCTTAAGGAGCATGCGCCGGTCCATGGCGTCGCCCTCGGTGGCACCCGGTTCGGCGAACCGGAGCTGGAAGCTTCCAAGGACATGCAGGTGGTGACCCGGATCGGCGTCGGGTTTGATGCCGTCGACGTCCCCGCGCTGAGCCGGCGCAAGGTGCCGTTGATGGTCGCGGGCACTGCGAATTCTCCCTCGGTCGCCGAACAGGCGCTGTTCATGATGCTGACGCTCGCCAAGCGCGCGGTCGAAATGCACTCGATTGTCCGGGACAACAAATGGGCCTCACGGCTCGGCATGCTGCCCTACGACCTCTTCGGCAAGACGGTGCTGATCGTGGGCTTCGGCCGCATCGGCACGCGCACCGCCAAGCGGTGCCTGGCGATGGAAATGAACGTCCTGGTTTTCGATCCCTACAAGCCCGCCGCCGATATCAAGGCCGCCGGCTGCGAAGCGGTTACGGACCTCGATGCCGCGTTGCCCCGCGCCGACTTCGTCAGCATCCATTGTCCGAAGACGCCGGAGACCGTCGGCATGTTCAACACCGCGCGGTTGAAGCGGATGAAGCCCACGGCCTACCTTATCAACACCGCGCGTGGCGGCATCGTCGATGAACCGGCGCTACACGAAGCGCTGGTGTCCGGCAGGCTGGCCGGCGCCGGTCTCGACGTTTTCGAACAGGAGCCGCCGCCGGCCGGACACTCCCTGTTCGGGCTTCCGAACGTCATCTTCGCGCCCCATGTCGCCGGCGTGACGCGGGAAGCGGTGGATCGCATGAGCGAGCAGACCGCGCGCAATATCCTGAGCGTGCTGGACGGCGATCCGTTGCGGCAGAACGTGATCAATCAGGACGTTCTGGCCTGATCCCTCGGACATGAAAGGTGCTGGGCCCGGCCGATCCCTCGATCGGCGCGGTCAGTGAGGTATGCACATGGCCTTCAAGGAATATGGCAGCTACGACGCAGTCGGTCTCGCTGATCTCGTCCGCAGGAAGCAGGTCTCTGCGCACGAGTTGCTGGATGAAGCCATCGCTCGAACGGCGAAAGTCGATCCGCAGATCAACGCCGTCGTGGTCAAGCATTACGACTATGCCGCGCGCCAGATCGATAAGGGATTGCCGGATGGCCCGTTCACGGGTGTCCCGTTCCTGCTGAAGGATCTCGATATTCTGAAGGGAACGCGTACGACGTCAGGCGCGACGGTCCTGAAGGATTTTGTCGCCGATCATACCGGTACGCTGGCGCAACGCTTTCTCGATGCCGGCGTCACGATCTTCGGCAAGAGCTCCAGTCCCGAATTTGGCCTGATGCCGACCACGGAATCCCGGCTGCACGGCCCCACGCGCAATCCCTGGAATCTCGCGCACTCGTCCGGCGGTTCATCGGGCGGCGCGGCCGCGGCGGTTGCCGCGCGTATCCTTCCCGTTGCGCATGCCACCGACGGTGGCGGTTCGATCCGCATCCCCGCCTCGGCTTCCGGCGTATTCGGAATGAAGCCGACGCGGGCGCGCAACCCGCTCGGCCCGGATCGCGGCGAAGGCTGGGGTGGATTTTCCTGCGCCCATGTCGTCAGCGTCAGCGTGCGCGACAGCGCTGTGATGATGGACGCGATCCATGGGTCCGAGCCGTCGAGCCCCTATGCGGCGCCGTCGCCGGAGCGCCCGTTTTCGCAGGAGGTCGGCCGCGATCCCGGCAAGCTCCGCATCGCCTTCACCGACAAATCGCCCTATGGCGAAGCCATCGACCCCGAAATCGCGGCCGCGGTACGCGAGGTCGCCGGCCTTCTGTCAGGGCTTGGCCATCGCGTCGAGGAACGCGCGCCAACGCTTGCCGCCGATCCGGCTGCGGTCATGACGACGATCGTAAGCGGCAACACGGGTTTAACGGTGCGGACGATCGAACAAAGATTCGGTCGAGCGATGACGGACAACGATCTTGAGATGTTGACACTGGAACACGCGATCGTCGCGAAGGCGACGTCCGCAGCGGATTATGTCGCAGCCCAACTTGCGGCATTCAACATCTCGCGCGGGCTCGCAACATTCTTCGAGACCTGCGACGTCTTCCTCTCTCCGACACTGTGCTTGCCGCCGCTGCGTATCGGCGAGATCGATACGATGTCGAAAGACCTGTCGCACATCGCGCCGATCCTGCGGCGTTATATGCCCGGGACTTCGATGTTCAACATGTCCGGCCAGCCCGCGATGTCGGTGCCGCTGGCCTGGAACAAGGCTGGACTGCCGCTCGGCATGATGTTCTCGGCGAGGTTCGGCGACGAGGCGACGTTATTCCGGCTGGCTGGCCAACTCGAACAGGAGCGGCCATGGAAGAACAAGTTACCGCCGGTCTGCGCCTGACCGGCTGTGATGCATCAGGACTCCGCTCCAGCGCGTTGTTTTGACGCGCTTTTTCATGTGCACCGACGCTCGGCTCGCCAAGAAAACGCTGGCAACGGACCAGACTCGGCCTTATTCCGAAGCAGAGAACAGATACCGGGCGGTAACGGCGCCGACCGAGCTCGATCCGGAGGTTGAATCGTGAGTCAAAGCGACCCGACCGACAACGCGCTTGCGGCCATCGCCAGCATTTTGGACCAACCCGAAATCCAGCGCGAGCCGGACAGGCCTGCGGTCGAGGAAAGCGCCGTCGTTCCTCCTCCGCTTCCGCCGATCGATGCCGATGGTTACACCAAACACGGTCCCGGACCTATGGCTGCGATCCGTTTCAAATGGACGGTGCGCGCCGATAACGGCAACTATTATGTCGACGAAACCATCGGCGAAGAGGCTCACCCTCTCGTCAGCGGCCCGATGACAAAGGACGCTGCGATCCAGTTCGTGGACGATCGCGAGCGCGATGCCCGCCGGCGCTTTGAACAGTTGAAAAGCGAGATGGCCGAACGCGGCACCGCTGCGAGCCCGTTTCGCAAAGACAGCGACGCCTAGAATTTACGGCCTTGAATTTAAGCCCTTGGCGGTCCCAGAAAATCCTTCTTGACGAGATCCACGCCGGCGTGGCGCAGGATGTCGTAGGCCGTGGTGACGTGAAAAAAGAACTGAGGCACGCTGAATGTCAGCAGCAGCGATCGCCCTGTAAAACTGCGCGTCGCTCCGCTCCTGAATGTGAACACCACTTCCTTGTCCGCGGCGCTATCGATCGCAGCCCGCGGCAAGTCCTGCACGAACTGGATGGCCGCCGATATCCGCGATTTGAGTTCGGCGATGTCGGGTTCGCTATCCCCGAATGTGTGCGGCGCTCGGCCGGCCAGTAGTGCACAGCCCACCACGGCGTGACGGTTGGCCTCCCCCACCTGTCGCGTCAGATTGTACATGTTGGGATAGAGCCGCATGTTGAGCAGGACAACAGGATCGATATTGCGCGCTTTTGCATAGGCCGATGCGCGGTCCAGTAGATCGGAGAGATTGCCGAGATAGGGCACGAAAACACCGACAGACGCCTCGTAGAGCGAGATGGTCACGATTTCAATTTCTCCGACTGAAGCATGATCCGGAAAAGTGGCCGCCGGTTTCCCGAAAAGATCATGCTCAAACAAAAGATAGAGCGGGATGACGGTTCGAAGAAACGTCGTCACGCTCTGGCCGTGCGCAAACACCTGGTCTAATCCTGCGCGCGCAACGAAGGTGCAACATATCCACTTTTCCGAAAATGCCTACTGGCTGCAGCGCGATGCTGCGCTGAAGGCCTTCGTCGATCAGTGGCTGCATATCGCAACCGAGGACGGCAGCTTCCGGAAAATCTACGCCGCCTGGTTCGATTGATCTGGTGGTAAAATACGCCGGTTTCCGCGGGAAATTGACCGCCCGCGGAGCGCAAATTAGACTGCCGCGGAGGCCTTTGAACCAAAGCCGCTAATATACGACTCATTGTTCGAAAGTGATCTAGATCACGTTGCGTGAAGCTGCCGATGCGTAGCTTTGGGGACTGGGATTCCCTGCTCTGGAGGTCGTTATGAAGAAGCTTCTGGCTATCGCCGCATTGTTGTTGGCGAGCACCGCAGCTCAGGCTCAGTACACCTTCGAATATGGCGGCCGCACCATTCGCGTCGATCCCGACCGCGGCACCGTTTCGATACCCGGCGTCTACGACAATACCGGGCGCAAGGCCAAACGCTCGCGCAATGAGGACGGCGATCGCGACCGTCCGCGCAAACAGTCGCCACAGCAGGCAAAGACCGATCCGCAGACCACGCCCGATGCCGCTGTCCCCGTGGCGCCCGCACCCTCGGAACAAGCGGTTGTGCCAGCGACTCCCCCGCTCGTTCCAGCGGCTCCCGCGCCGGCGACCGCGTCGACACCCGAACCGTCGACCACGACGGCTGCGGTTGCTCCGGCTGACACCGTGACATCATCACCTCCGCCTGCGCCGCCCGCTCCCACCGTTGCGGCCGTGCCGCCCGCACAAGCCGTACCCGCACCTGCCCCGGCGGCTGTTCAGGCATCAAACTCGCCGCTTGGCGTGTGGCTGACAGAGGAAAAGGAAGGCAAAGTCCGGATCGAACAGTGCGGCACCAACCTCTGCGGATATTCCGTCGACAAGAAGTCGAACCAGAACGGCGAACAGGTTCTGATCAACATGAAGCCCGGCAAGGATTCCAAATGGAGCGGCCGGATTCTCGATCCGAACACCGGCAGCACCTATGATTCAACAATCGCGCTCAAGGGCAACGACAGCCTGCGCGTTCAGGGTTGTGCCTTCAGCGGCGTATTCTGCGGCGGCCAGACCTGGACCCGCGTGAACTGACGATCCGGTCTCACGCATGTAGCGAAAAACCTCGCCGAGGCGGGGTTTTTTGTTGTTACCTTGTCGGACAGGGAGCGCCGGCAATAGCCCCGTGCTACAATGCAGCGGATCTAGCCGAGCTTTGCGGAATATTCCGCATCGGTCACGTGCTCCATCCAGGTCACCGCAGTTCCGTCCAGCGCTTCCTGCATCGCGATGTGAGTCATGGCGTTGTTAGGCGAAGCACCGTGCCAATGTTTCTCGCCGGGCGGAATCCAGACGACATCTCCGGGGCGGATTTCTTTGATCGGTCCGCCCTTGGCCTGAACCCGGCCTATCCCTGAAATCACATAGAGTGTCTGACCGAGCGGGTGCGTGTGCCAGGCGGTGCGGGCGCCAGGTTCGAAGGAGACGCGGGTCGAGGCCAGCCGCGCCGGCGCTGCGGTTACGATGATCGGATCCTGCAACACCGTCCCGGTGAAAGAGTCGGCTGGCCCGCGGCGTGTCGGCCGCGAGCCTGAAACATGAATATCCATGGGGTACCTCTCCTTTTGAGTTATTTCTTGGTAGCCGCGTAGCGTGCCTTGGTCTCGGCATTCATGGGATAGAGGCCTGGCAATGCCGCGCCGTTATTCACCTCGTTGACGATCCAGCCTTCCATCCGCTCCTGCTCCGGCCCTTCAGCCAAAACATGATCGAGCATCGCCTGCGGGATCAGCACCGCGCCGTCCTGGTCGGCGACGACGATGTCGTTCGGAAACACCGCGACGCCGCCGCAGCCGATCGGTTCGCCCCAGCCGACGAAGGTCAGCCCGGCCACGGAGGGCGGCGCGGCAAAGCCATCGCACCACACCGGAAGGTTCGTTCCGAGCACGCCTTCGACGTCGCGCACCACGCCATCGGTGACGAGGGCCGCGACGCCACGCTTCACCATGCGCGCACAAAGGATGTCACCGAAAACGCCGGCATCGGTGACGCCCATGGCGTCGATCACGGCAATGCAGCCTTTCGGCATGGCTTCGATCGCTGTGCGGGTCGAAATCGGCGACGACCAGGACTCCGGCGTGGCGAGATCTTCGCGCGCGGGTACGAAACGCAACGTAAACGCCGGCCCGACCAGTCGCGGCTGCCCTGGTCGCAACGGTTTGGTGCCGCGCATCCAGATGTTTCGCAGGCCCTTCTTGAGCAACACGGTGGTGATGGTGCCAGTGGATACATGGGACAGGGTCGCGACGGCTTCGGGGGACAGGGACATCTGAATTGCAGGCTCCGGTGGGAATGGATTGACGGGGCGCATCTTGCGGGGCGCGGGCATCGCGTCAAGGGCTCGTTGGAAAACCTGCGATCACAACATTTTATCACCGGCATGCAGATTAATTTATTGAATTTAAAGGCCCATTTGGTGCGAAGCGAATTCCACTCCGCCGCAAAACAGGCTACAGGTTGATATCTGCCCAAGAGCCGCGAGACAGTTACGAGATCATGGCTGCGACGCTATCCCCGCCCCGCCTTTTGCCGAGTGGCGACAGCGCCATTGCGGTAGAATTCAGCCGCACCATCGACGATGCCGCCAACCGGCGGGTGCTGGCGCTCGACCGGGCGATGGCCAGTGAGCCGATCTCAGGTGTCACCGAGACCGTGCCGACCTACCGGTCGCTGCTGGTGCATTACGATCCCGTACAGATCGATTTCGGGTCGCTCGGTGAAAAGCTCCTCGCCTTGGCGCAACTGCCGGTGCCGGCAGCGGCAAAAGCCCGACGCTGGCGCATTCCCGTGGTCTATGGCGGCGAGCACGGTATCGATCTCGAGGACATGGCGAAAACGCTCAACACCACGCCAGACGACATTGTGGCGCGGCATACGGCCGGCGACTACCGCGTCGCCATGATCGGCTTCACGCCCGGCTGGTCCTATCTCAGCGGACTTGCGGATTCGCTGGCTATGCCGCGGCGTCAGAACCCGCGGCTGTTGACGCCGGCCGGCACGGTTTCGATCGGCGGCATACAGACCGGCGTGCAATGCCTGGCCGGCCCGAGCGGCTGGCATCTGCTCGGACGAACGGCGGTTCGTACCTATCAGTTGCATCGCGATCCGATCTTCCTGCTGGAGCCCGGCGACGCCATCACGTTCAAGCGCGTCGACGCCAAGACGTTTGCCGAACAGGATCGCGCCGCCGAAGCCGGCGAGATTGTCGCCGAGTTGATGACATCATGAGCAAACTCGTCATTGCCTCGATCGGTCCGGCAAGCTCCGTGCAAGACGGCGGACGGCCGGGTTCCCAGCGTTACGGCCTGGCGCCGAGCGGGGCGATGGATCGTTTGGCGCTGGCGGCTGCGAATACGCTGGTCGGAAATCCCTTGTTCGCCGCATGCGTTGAAATCGGACCGTTCGGCGCGGCATTTACGGCGCGTGATGGTGCGGTTCGCATTGCGCTGGCGGGGGCGTCCCGCAATGCGGATATCGCAGGGCGTGCCGTCGCCTTCGATACTTCGGTGACGCTTGCCGACGGCGAGACGTTAACGCTCGGCTTTGCCCGCGGCGGTTCGTTCAGCTATCTCGCGGTCGAAGGCGGCATCGCGGGCGAGCCGACATTCGGCAGTCTCGCTGTCAACGCGCGCGCCGGTCTCGGCAGCCCCTATCCGCGTCCACTGCAAGCCGGAGACGAACTGAAAACAGCAGCCGCAAGCGGGGCGGCCGAGCAACGCATCGAACTGCCGCCTGCTCCCGATGCACCGATCCGCGTAGTCTGGGGTCCGCAGGACGACGAATTCGCCGACGACATCAAGAAGCTCTTTGTCGACAGCGAATGGAAGATATCGGCAACCAGCGATCGTATGGGATATCGGCTCGAAGGACCCCTCCTCAAGCACCTGCACGGCCACAACATCGTCTCCGACGGCACAGTGAACGGGAGCCTGCAAGTGCCCGGCAATGGCCAGCCGATCGCGCTGATGCCGGACCGCAACACCACGGGCGGTTACCCAAAAATCGCAACCGTGATCTCCGCCGATTTCGGACGGTTTGCGCAGACACCGGCGGGACGCGCGTTCCGCTTCAAGGCGGTCAGCACGGCCGAAGCGCAGGCCGCGGCGCGCCAATTTTCGGAATTGCTGCGCACCCTGCCCGACCGGCTGCGACCGATCGAAAACCTTGATCTCAACATCGACGCGCTCAGCGATGCCAACGTGGCGGGGCACGCCGTCAGTGCCATCGATGCAAGGACATGGCAGATTGCATCGCCCGCGGACGCCTCGGGACCGGACTAGTCAACCGAAGATCCACTCACAAGAAGCGGACAATCAACATGACAACCATCGACCTCAATTGCGATCTCGGCGAAAGCTTTGGCCCCTGGGAAATGGGCAACGACGCCGCCATGATCGAGCTTGCGACCTCCGTCAACGTCGCCTGCGGCTTCCATGCCGGCGACGCCGATATCATGCGTCACACGGTGGAGCTGGCGAAGGCGCGCGGCGTCAGCGTCGGCGCTCACCCCGGCTATCGCGACCTGCACGGGTTCGGCCGGCGGCCGGTGCCGGGCTTGAAGTCTTCGGAGATAGAGAACCTGATTGCCTACCAGATCGGTGCCTTGCAGGCGATCGCGACCGCGGCCGGCCACAAGGTCACGCACGTCAAGGCGCATGGTGCCCTCTCCAACGTCGCTTGTGAGGACGACATGACGGCGAAGGCGATCGCCAGCGCCATCAAGGCCGTCGATCCCAACCTGATCTTTGTGGTGCTCGCCAATTCAAAACTGGTGCAGGCGGGCGATGCGGCCAATCTGCCGATGGTGCACGAGGTATTCGCCGATCGCGCCTACGAGGACAACGGCACGCTGGTGTCGCGTAAAAAGCCGGGCGCGGTGCTGCATGGCGCGAAGGAGATTGCCGACCGCGTGGTGCGGATGGTGCAGGATGGGGCGGTTGTCTCTGTCACCGGCAAGGTCATCAAGATGCGAACCGACACCGTGTGCATTCATGGCGACACCGCCGGCGCGGTCGATATCGCGCGCGGCGTGCGGAAGGCATTAAGCGATGCGGGAATTGCGGTGGCGCCGTTCAAGACGGCGAATTAGCAAAGCGCTTTCGAGCGAAGTGGAAGCCGGTTCGCGTGAAGAAAGCGCGTCAAGGATAAGAACTAGAACGGGTGAACCGACAGCGTACCGAACACAACGGCCGCAATGAGCGCGAACGCGCTATAGAGCGCGGCGGTATGCAACCCTGTCCCGGTTTTTCGAGACAGCGAGCGCGCATAGAGGTGCAGACGGGCTTCCGCCGATAGTTCGCGCATGGTCGATCTCCAACGCCGCATAGGCGACATATGGAATATCGTTCTCGGCCAGATGCAAGATGGTCGAAGAAATAGCGATGGAGACCCCTCACGGAACTCTCATTTCAGTGAAAAATTCTCCGCACCAGATTCGGACGAGAATTTTATTCGGGTCGATTTGAACTAGCTGGAACCCTGATTAATACACGTCCTGCTGGAACCGGCCCTTCTTCTTGAGTTCCGCGACAAAGGCCACGGCTTCATCCGTGGTCCGGGCGCCGAATTGGGCGACGATGTCAACGAGTGCGCGCTCGACGTCCTTGGCCATCCGCTTCGCATCGCCGCAGATGTAGAGGTTGGCGCCTTCGGCCAGCCATGTCCACAATTCGCGGCCAACCTCACGCATGCGATCCTGCACGTAGAATTTCTTATCGCCGTCGCGCGACCATGCCAGCGACAACCGCGTCAAGAGACCTGACGTTTTCAGGGCGTTTAGTTCGTCGGCATAGAAGAAATCACAGTCACTACGCTGATGGCCGAAGAACAGCCAATTTTTTCCGGGCGCACCGGTGGCGCGGCGATCGAGCAGGAAAGCGCGGAACGGCGCTACGCCAGTGCCCGGCCCTATCATGATGATCGGCGTCTTGGGATCCTGCGGCAAAGCAAAACCGTGGGCCTTCTGCACGTAGACTTTCAGCTCGTCGCCGGGATTGATGCGCTCGGCGAGGAAGGTGGACGCAAGACCCAGGCGCTTGCGCTTGCCGATGACGTAGCGCACGCAATCGACCGTCAGCGAGAGCTTTCCCGGTGTCGCATTGTGCGACGAGGAAATCGAATAGAGCCGCGGCTGCAACGGTTCGAGCGCTTCGACAAAGGCCTCGGGATGGGGACGAACGCCGGAGAATTTCTGCAGCACCGCCATCACGTCGAGCGTCGCGGCATCGCCATCGGGATCCTCGCCCTGCGCCAGCGCCCTCGCCTTTTCGCGATACGACCCGCCGGTGATGAAAGAGATCAGTTCGAACAGTGTGTCAGGTGCGGGCGCGAGAGATACGTCGTCGATCAATACCTCGCGCAGCGTCTTGCCGTTGATTTTGGTGGTGTGCGACGCGCCAAGAAGAGCAATGATCTGATCGACCAGCCCGAGATCGTTGCGTGCAAAAATGCCGAAGGAATTGCCGACGACGTAATCGAGGCCGCAACCGGACAGGTCGAAATCGATATGCCAGGTTTCTTTTTCCGATCCCTTCTTGTTCAGCAGGCGACGGGAGACGAATTTTGCCGCGATCGGGTTGTCGCGCGATCGGCCGGGCTCCGCCGCGAGCACGGGCACCGCTGGCGCGACGGCCGGCGCCGACGATGGTGCCGCCGGCGCCTTGTCGATTTCCTCATACAGCGATTTCAGCATCCGCGCGGTTTCCTTGCCGCCGGGGACGCAGAGGTTGAGGCGCGCTTCGTTTTTGCCCGCGATCGCCTCGGAATAATCGTTGCAATTGTAGCCGCACTGGCCGCAATCCTGCTGCGCCATCGCCGCCATCATCCGTCGCCGCAACGGGCGGCCTTCGGCGAGCTTCATGCGGTCTGCAATCGGAATGGTCTGGTCATGCCACGGCGCGTCGCCGTCGTCGCCATCTCCAGCCGCGCCCTGCATGACGGCGGCGCCCTGCTCGGCCGACAATGGCGTCGGAGCATCAGACAGCAATCCGGCAAAGAACCCGTTCAACCACGACCGCTGTGCTTCGGAGAATGGCGCGCTTGAGGGAATGATCTCGATCTTCGGCGGCGGCGTGATCTGGTTCATGAGGACACCTCGGCGTCGGCGAGCTGGCGCAGCGTCGCGCCGTCATGGCGGCGCGCAAATGTCAGAAATGTTTCTTCCGGTGAACTGCGATGCGCGAGATAGGCCTTCAACAGTTGCTCGACCGTCTTGGGCGCGTCCTCGGCCTTCAGATCGTGATAGACCTCTTGCCCGATGTCGGCATTCGGCCCGAAGCCTCCGCCCGCGAACAGATGATAGCCTTCGACGGGATCGGCATCCTCGCCGACATCCACTTTCGCAGCAATCAGGCCGATATCGCTGATGTAGTGCTGCGCGCAGGAATGATGGCAGCCGGTGAGATGGATGTTGAGCGGCGTGTCGATATTCACGCGCGGCTCGCACCAGTCGCCGATCTCGGCAGCATGAAGTTTGGTGTTGGACGCCGCGAATTTGCAGCCCTGATTGCCGGTGCAGGCGATCAGCCCTGCGCGGATTTGCGAGGCCTCGACATCAAGCCCGATCGCCTTGATAGCTGCAGTCGCGAGTTCGATATTCGCGTCACGCACGCCGGAGATCAGTAGATTCTGCCACACGGTCAGGCGCATGTCGCCGTCGCCAAGATCCTGCGCGATCTTGGCGAGCCCCCGCATCTGTTCGCAGGTGACCTTGCCGAGCGGCAGCGACACGCCGATCCAGTTCAGACCTTCCTCCTTCTGCTTGTGCACGCCGATATGCGCCATGCGATCGAAGGCCGGACGCGGCACCAGGGCTTCCGCCGGCACACGAGTGAAGGCGCAGCCGAGCCTTTCCTCAACGAGGCCGAGGAATTTCTCCATGCCCATGCCGTCGATGACATATTTCAGGCGGGCCTTGAGGCGGTTGGTGCGGTCGCCGAGGTCGATGAACACGCGCACGATGGCATCGGACACTTTTGTAGCGTCCGCGGGACTGATGATGATGTCGGTATATTTGGCAAAATCCTTGTGGCCGGTAATGCCGCCGATCCCGAGGCGAAACCAGACGCCGGGTTCAACGCCAAAACCGTCCTTCACCTCGACGGCCGAAAACGCGATGTCGTTGGTGTCTTCCAGCACCGCGATCTTGCCGGCACCATCGAAGGCGACGTTGAATTTGCGCGGCAATCCCGTCAGCGAGCGGTCGTTGAGGATGTGATAGTGCCACTCGCGGGCGTATTCCCGGGTGTCGAGCAATTCCTGCGGATCGATCCCTGCCGTCGGTGTGCCCGTGACGTTGCGGATATTGTCGGCGCCGGAGCCGCGCGAGCACAGGCCGAGGTCTTGAATACCCTCGATCAGCGCCACTGCATTCTTCGGCGGAATTTCCCGTACCTGCAGATTGGCGCGGGTGGTGACATGGCAGAACGGTCCGCACAACCGCTCGGCGAGATCGGCCATCCCGGCGAACTGCCAATGCTTGAGAATGCCGTTCGGTATCCGCAGGCGGCACATGTAGGAATCCTGCGCCGGCGCGACATAGAACAGGCCGTAATAGCGCCAGCGGAAATTATCGGCCGGCGATGGCGGCGCGTTGTCGAGCGCCTGTTGCTTCAGCCGCGGATAGGCATCGAAGGGATGCTCATCGCGCTTGAATTTTTCCTGGTCAACGAGCTTCTTGCCTGATGCCGTGACCTTGTCCTGCGCCTTGATGTGCGCGGCCTCAGGTCCGGTCGGTTCGGCATCGACCTTCGGCTTGGCCGAAGTGCCGCCACCAAAGCCACGGCCGACCCGGCTGATCTGCAGACCGCTGGTAAAGCCTTCGAGGTAGCGCTTCTGCTCGTCCGTAAAATCGACTGAGAGCGATTCAACTTTCATGGTGCGTGACGAAGCTCCTGCGGCCACGATTAGTGGCGTCAACGGGATTGGAACGACCGGCCAGGAGATCGGCTCAGGACCTGAGGTGCTGCGCTTGTTTCCCGAAAACGGTCCGGCCAGCTTCGTTGCTGCGGAAATCCATCTTGGACCTAACCCAACCGGCGTCTGCGACGGTTGACCGCACCGCAACATACAAGTTGCGTGCCACCTTGAGTCGGGAGGAATGTGCAGGTGTTTCAGTGGCTTGGGTTATCGACCGGAAAGGTCTGAAGCTAGCTTCACTGCCGCTTTGAAAGCAGGAAGCCCAAAAAATAGCCTGCTCGGACGAATGCCTAGCTTTGCTGCAGGCGGCCCTTAGGGTTTCCAGTACCCGATCCTGAACGCCGCCAAATGACCGGCGATATCGGCGGGATCGAAGGCCGGCCCAGCGAATGCGCCGATGGGCTTGGATACGCCGGTGGCCTTCCCCGCCTGCCCGGCCGCCGTGTCAAACAGATCTGGCCTGAACACGCCCATAGCGGTCCTGAGCGCATCCGGCTGCAGCGCGGTCTGTCCCCAACGGACCATCTGTGCATACAGCCACGCGGCTTGCACGGGATCGGGCCGGGCTGCGTCCTCCCGACCTACCAGCAGATAACGGCTGCTCTCGCGCCTTGTGCCGTCGGGTGAGACCTTCAAACGGCCATCGAGGGTCCGCTGGATCACTTCGGCGGCCACGCCGATCCGTTCCGGCTGCGCCAGGATGCGCGCCGTCTCGGCGCGGTTCTCCGGCTGTTCGATGAATGCGGCGGCGCGGATATGCGCCCGGACCAGCGCGGCCAGAACGTCCGGATTCTTCTCGGCCCAGTCCTGTCGCACGGCCAGCACCTTCTCGACCGCGTGCACGAGGATATCGGAGACGAAATGCAGGATGTGCCCAATCCCGAGATCCACGGCAACGGAGTTCCAGGGCGCGCCGACGCAGAACGCATCGACATGGCCATTGGCAAGGCTATCCACCATGTAGGGCGGCGGCAGCACCACCATGTGCACGTCCTCGTCCGGATCGACCCCACCGGCCGCCATCCAGAACCGGAGCTGGTAATTATGCGTCGAGAACGGAAACGTCATGCCGAATGTCAGCGGCTCGGCGCCGGCCTTGCGGCGCGCGGCGACCACGCGGGAGAGTGCCAGCGCGGTTGCCATCGGATCGAGCGGGTTACCGTCGATTTCGCCCATGATCGCCGCGTGCAACGCGGGCGATACCGTGATCGCGTTGCCATTGAGGCCGAGATTGAACGGCGCCGCGATCGACACCTTGACGTGGCCGAGCCCAAGGCTCGACGCAATCGCTACCGGCGCCAGCAAATGGGCGGCGTCGAACATGCCGATGTTGAGCTTGTCGCGAACGTTCGACCACGACACTTCCCGCACCAGCGTGACATCGAGCCCTTCGGCCGCGGCAAAACCCTTGTCGACGGCGACGATCAGGGCGGAGGCGTCGACCAGCGGAATGAAGCCGATGTGAAGCGGTGTGGTCATTTCAGCAACTCCGACGCCGTCAGGATCGACTGCGCAATCTCTCCGATCTTCTTTTTCTCCCGCATCGCCGTGGAGCGCATCAGCACATAGGCTTCGTCTTCCGTCAGGCCCTTCACCTTCATCAAAATTCCCTTGGCGCGATCGATGACCTTGCGTTCCTCGAGCGCCGATTTGGTGCGATCGAGTTCATCCTGCAGCTTCGCGAAGGCATTGAAGCGGGAGATGCAGAGGTCGAGGATTGGCTTGATGCGCTCCTTCTTCAAGCCATCGACGATATAAGCGGAGACGCCGGCATCGACGGAGGCCTGGATCGAGGCGGCATCGCTCTGGTCGACGAACATGGCAATCGGCCGCCGAACGGCGCGGCTGACCTGAAACATCTGTTCCAGTACGTCGCGGCTGGGGTTTTCCAGATCGATCAGGATCACGTCGGGGTCCAGCGCATAGATCCGCGACAAAAGGCTCTGCATTTCGCTGATATGGACGACGCCGGTAAAGCCTGCCTCCCGCAGCCCCTCTTCCAGGATGGCAGCACGGATCGGGCTTTCGTCGACAATGACGATTTTCGGAGACGACTCAGCGCTCATCGATCAACTCATTACCCGGCAGAGGCATCCATAGCACGTCAAGGCCTCGCGCAAAGCCTTGTAATTATGGGCAATTGGGACTAGCTCGTGCGGATCAATCAGGCAGATCGAATATATGGAACAGGCCGCAGCGCCCAAAATCAGCTTTGTCTCGCTGGGATGTCCCAAGGCGCTGGTGGATTCCGAGCGCATTATCACGCGCTTGCGCGCCGAGGGCTATGAGCTGGCCCGCAAGCATGACGGCGCCGACATCGTCATCGTCAACACCTGTGGCTTCCTCGACAGCGCCAAGCAGGAATCGCTGGGCGCCATCGGCGAGGCGATGGCCGAGAACGGCAAGGTCATCGTCACCGGCTGCATGGGCGCCGAACCCGAACAGATCGAAGCGGCCTATCCCGGCGTGCTCTCGATTACAGGTCCCCAGCAATATGAGAGCGTGCTGGACGCCGTGCATCGGGCGTTGCCGCCGGTTCATAACCCGCATCTCGATCTGGTGCCGCCGCAAGGCGTCAAGCTGACGCCACGGCACTACGCCTATTTGAAGATTTCCGAAGGCTGCAACAACCGCTGCAGTTTCTGCATCATTCCGAAGCTGCGCGGCGATTTGGTGTCGCGCCCGGCCAATGACGTGCTGCGCGAAGCTGAAAAGCTGGTCAGCGCCGGCGTCAAGGAGTTGCTGGTCATTTCGCAGGACACGTCGGCCTACGGCGTCGACATCAAATATGCCGAGAGCCCCTGGAAGGATCGCCAGGTCCGCGCCCGGTTTTTCGATCTCGCCAAGGAACTCGGCGAACTCGGCGCCTGGGTGCGGCTGCAATATGTCTACCCCTATCCGCATGTTGACGAAGTCATCGGCCTGATGACCGAGGGTAAAGTCCTTCCCTATCTCGACATTCCCTTTCAGCACGCAAGTCCCGACGTCCTGAAAGCGATGAAGCGTCCCGCGGCGCAGGAAAAGACGCTGGCGCGAATCCAGAAATGGCGCGAGCAATGCCCCGATCTGACGCTGCGCTCGACCTTCATCGTGGGATTCCCCGGCGAGACCGATTCCGATTTTGCCTATTTGCTCGACTGGCTCGAAGAAGCCGAGATCGATCGCCTCGGTTGCTTCAAGTACGAACCGGTCGCCGGAGCGCCGTCGAATGCGATTGGCAACGCCGTGCCTGATGAGATCAAGCAGGAACGCTGGAACGCGTTGATGGCGCGGCAGCAGAAAATCTCCGCGCGCCGCTTGAAGCGCAAGGTCGGCAGCCGGCAACAGATCATCGTCGACGAAGTCGGGCCGACCGTTGCAAAGGGCCGGTCGAAAGCCGATGCGCCGCAGATCGATGGCGCGGTCTATCTTTCAAGCCGCCGTCCGCTAAAGGTCGGCGAAATCGTGACCGCGAAAATCGAGCGCGCGGACCAGTACGATCTCCACGGCAGCGTCGCTGGTTTCTGAAAGTCCGACTGAGCCAATCCGCCCAGTCCTGGTCCGCTTGACATCGCCTGCCCTTCGGCTGTATGGGCGTGCACCATGAACCTGAACCGGACCAACCGCCGCGCAGCTTTCCGTCGTCGCTCTGTCGACGATGATGGGTCGCGCCATGTCCGATGACAACGCTGAATAACTAGATCAGCAACGTTTTCGAGAAGGCCGCACCCTAAAAAGTGCGGCCTTCTTGCGTTTCGGCCTGTCTTTCCAACCAACCCCCGAGGAGTTCGACATGAGCAACGCTACCCATCCGTTCGACGCGCTGATGAACATCACCGCGCGGCCGCCGACTGTCTTCGTCAAGGGCGAAGGTGCCTATCTCTGGGACGACACCGGCAAGCGCTATCTCGATTTCATGCAGGGTTGGGCGGTGAATTGCCTCGGCCACTCGCCTGCTGTCGTTGCCGATGCGCTTGCCGCGCAGGCGAAGCAGTTGCTCACTCCAAGCCCTGCTTTCTTCAACGGGCCCAGCCTGGAGCTCGCGAAAGCATTGACCGCCATTAGTTGCTTCGATCAGGTGTTCTTTGCGAACTCCGGCGCCGAAGCCAATGAGGGCGCGATCAAGCTGGCGCGCAAATATGGATCGCTGCACAAGAACGGCGCCTACGAGATCATCAGCTTTGTCGGCGGGTTTCACGGCCGCACGCTCGCGACCATGTCGGCGTCGGGCAAGAAGGCTTTTGAGCCGCTGTTCGAGCCCAAGGTGACCGGTTTCCCCAAAGCGCAGCTCAACGATCTGGATTCGGTCAAGCAACTGATCTCCGACAAGACCGTCGCCGTGATGCTGGAGCCGATCCAGGGCGAAGCCGGTGTTTGGCCCGCGACCGATCAATTCCTCAGGGAGTTGCGGGCGCTGACGAAAGAACAGGGGTTGCTGCTGATCGTCGACGAGATCCAGACCGGCATGGGCCGCACTGGAAAACTGTTTCACTACGAGCATGCCGGAATCGAGCCCGACATCATGACGCTCGGCAAAGGCATCGGCGGCGGCGTGCCGCTGGCAGCACTGCTGGCGACGGAGCACGCGTCCTGCTTCGAGCATGGCGATCAGGGCGGCACGTTCAACGGCAATCCCTTGATGTGTGCGGCGGGTCTTGCGGTCCTCGAACATGTCGGCGCACCGGATTTCCTGAAATCGGCCGCCGATGCCGGCCTGTTCCTGGAAAGCGAGCTGCAGAAATTGTCGGCGCGGCACGGCCTCGGCGAAGTACGCGGCCGGGGCCTGTTACTGGCGCTCGATCTCAAACTGCCGATCGGCGCCTCGATCGTGGCACAAGCGTTTGCGGACGGCGTGCTGCTGAACTCGCCGCAGCCGGACGCGCTGCGTTTCATGCCGGCGCTCAACGTTACGCGGGCGGAGATAACGGAAATGATCGATTGCCTCGACGCGATCCTGACCAAGGCGGGAGCGGCGCGGAGAGTGGCTTGAAACATCGACTCGTAGGGTGGAAAAAGCGTAGGCGTGCCCACCACGGCAACAACGGTGGGCACGGCGCAAGCGCGCCTTTGCCCCCCTACGGATTCTCACTATGAATGTTGGAGCTACGGCCGCAGGATCCCTGCGCCCGTGGTCGCCCTGCTCTCAAGCTCCGTATGTGCTTTCGCGGCATCCTTCAGCGCATAGGCGTGGTTGATCGGCACGTGCAGCTTGCCATTGATGACGGCGGCAAACAGCGTGTCGGCGCCTTCGAGCAATTCCTTGCGGGTCCCGACGTAATCGTTGAGTTTGGGTCGCGTCGCAAACAGCGAGCCGTGATTGTTGAGTTCAGCGAGCGCGAATGGCGGCACCGGACCGGACGCATTGCCGAAACTAACGAACATCCCGCGCGGCCTCAGGCACGAGAGCGAGCCGGGAAATGTCGTCTTGCCTACGCCGTCATAGACGACGTCGCAGAGTTCGTTGCGGCTGATTTGCTTGACCCGATCGACGAAGTTTTCCTCGTTGTAGAGGATGACGTGGTCGCAGCCATTGGCCAGCGCAAGGTCGGCTTTGGCCTTGGAGCCGACCGTGCCGATGACATGTGCTCCCATCGCCCGCGCCCATTGGCAGGCCAACAGACCAATGCCGCCAGCGGCCGCATGGATCAGCACCCGATGGTGCGGCTCGACCTTGAACGTCTTGTGCAGGAGATACCAGACCGTCAGCCCTTTCAGCATCAGGACGGCGCCCTGCTCATAGGTGATGTGGTCGGGCAGCTTGACGAGCTTATCGGCGGGGATAACGCGCTCGGAGGCGTAGCCGCCGAGATTGAAATAATAGGCGACGCGATCGCCGGGATGAAAATTGGTGACGCCGGGTCCGACCGCGATAACTTCTCCTGCAGCTTCATTGCCGGCGATGAACGGCAATCCCGGCGCCTTGTAGAGGCCGGTGCGGAAATAGACGTCGATGAAATTGAGGCCGACGGCGTGCTGGCGGATGCGAACCTCGCCCGGTCCGGGAGCTGCCACCTCGACATCCTCGTACACCAGGGCTTCAGGGCCCCCCACCTTGTGTACGCGCACGGCCTTGGTCATGACATCTCTCCCTCTGGCATTTTGCAGATCACGCCCGCCCTGGAGAACGAACCGAAAGCCATCGAGGCCGCGTTGTCAACTCGGGCGGCAGTCGAGGGCTTCCGGCGGTTGCGTTTGGCGAGCACGTTGAACAGTTCGACGGCGGCCGAGAACGTGATGGCAAAATAGATGTAGCCGCGCGGAATATGGAATTTGAATCCGTCCGCCACCAGCGCCACGCCGATCAGCACCAGGAAGGCCAGCGCCAGCATCTTGGTGGTCGGGTGGTCTGCGACAAATCGCGCCACCGGGCCTGACGAGACGTACATGATGATGCAGGCGATGACGACGGCCGCGACCATGATTTCGATGTCCTGCGCCATTCCGATCGCGGTGATGATCGAATCCAGCGAGAACACCATGTCGATGACGATGATCTGGATGATCACCCAGAAGAACGCGCTGGCCTTTGGCGTAGCATCGGACTCGGCGTCGCTCGCCTCGACCTCGGCGTGAATTTCATGCGTGGCCTTGCCGATCAGGAACAGGCCGCCACCGATCAGGATGATATCGCGCCATGACAGCGCGACGTTCGTGACGGTCAGGACCGGTTCGGTCAGGCCGATCAGCCACACCAGGACGCTGAGCAAGACGATGCGGAACACCAGCGCCAGCAGCAGGCCGATCTGGCGCGCGCGCTTGGCCTGATCGGGAGGAATACGCGAGACGATCACCGACAGGAATATGACGTTGTCGATGCCAAGCACGATTTCCAGTGCCGTCAATGTCAGCAACGCCGCCCAAGCTTCCGCGCTGGTCAATAGTTCGATCATGCCCTGAACGACTTTAGTTGCCGGATCACCGCGTCGCTGCCGACGATATAGGCGGCGATGGCGCAGAGCCCAGCGGTGATCGGGGCGCCGACGTTGAAATCATAGGCGAGCGCGTAGATCGCCAGCACCGCCCAGGCCGCCAGCAACCACAGCGTCAGCCAGCGCAGCCGCACGACGCGGATCGGATGCAGCACATGAAACGGCGCAAATGTCAGCGCAATCAGGATAGCGATACCGAGGCTGGAGACCGCCGGCGGCAGATGCAGCAGGAACAGGTAAAAGGCCGCCGCATTCCACAGCGCCGGAAAGCCGCGAAAATGATTGTCGGATGCCTTCATGCGGCGGTCCGCAAAATAAAGCGCGCTCGACACCACGATGCCGATGCCGAGCAGCGGCGCGGCCAGCGGCAGCAGCAAGCCGCTTGCCGTGATCGCATAGGCGGGAACGAAGACGTAGGTGACGAAATCGACGACAAGATCGAGCACTTCACCGGACCAGTTCGGCTGCAGCCGCACGACGTCTAGCTTTCGCGCCAGCGGGCCGTCGATCGCATCGACGATGAGCGCCACCCCAAGCCAGCCGAACATATTGGCCCAATGCTCGCGCACGGCTTCCAGCATCGCGATCAGGGCGATACCTGCGCCAAGCGCTGTGAAGACATGAACGCCGAATGCGGCCAGCCGCACTCGCCGCGATGCCTCCGATGAAACTGGCTGGGTTGTCTGGTCCATTACTTCGGCAGTGCTATCAGGAATCACCCTGATTTGCATATCCGCTCTTGCGGCGTTCCGCCGCGCAGACCGGTGGAAACATTTCAGACCCGCGACGGCTTGAAAATGCCCCCGGGAACGTCAATTGTTCCGGTATGAACGATACATCGCAGGTTTATGACACCGTCGTGATTGGCGGCGGGCCAGCCGGTTTGACGGCCGCCATCGCGCTTGCCGAGACCGGTGCAAGGACCGCCCTGCTCGCCCGCCGCGCCCCCTATGCCGACAATCGCACCACGGCGCTGCTGGGCGCGTCGACCGAGCTTCTCGAACGTCTGGATGTCTGGCGCCGCTGCAGCGGCAAGGCGGCGGCGTTGCAGACCATGCGCCTTGTCGACGACACCGGCCGGCTGATCCGCGCGCCGGAGGTGCGGTTTTCCTCCGAGGAAATCGGCCTCGATCAATTCGGATTCAACATCGACAATCGTTCGCTGATGGCAGCCCTCGAAGAACGGGCCTCCGAGCTTTCCGGCCTGACGCGATTTGACGATGAGGCCGGTGCGATCGATCCGCAGGACGCCATCGTCTCGATCCAGACAAGACAGGGTCAATCATTGTCCGCACGGCTTGCCGTCGGTGCCGACGGGCGGCAGTCGCCTTCGCGCAAAGCGGCAGGTATCGACGTCAAGCGCCGCGACCTGCATCAATCGGCGTTGACCTTCAACATCGCGCATTCGCGCCCGCACAAAAATATCTCGACTGAGTTTCATACGCCGCAGGGTCCTTGCGTGTTCGTGCCGCTGCCCGGCAATCGCTGTAGCGTGGTATGGGTTTTGACGGCGAAAGAGGCCGAGCGATTGAAGGCGCTCAGCGACGACGAATTGTCGGAGGCCGCCGAGAAGCAGTCGCATTCCATTCTGGGCCGCCTTCAGGTCGAGCCCGGGCGGCATGTCTTTCCGCTGGCGATCGAAAAGCCCCGAGAATTCGCCAACCACCGCATCGCGCTGGTCGGCGAATCCGCCCATGTACTGCCGCCGATCGGCGCGCAGGGCCTCAACATGGGACTGCGTGACGCCGCCGATATCGCCGATATCGCGGGGAATGCGATGTCGCTGGGCGAAGACCCCGGCTCGCCGCAGGTTCTGGCGCGGTATCAATCCGCGCGCCGCTCGGATGTCACGAGCCGGATGTTTGCGATCGATCTTGCCAACCGCTCGCTGCTTAGCGATTTTCTACCGATGCAATCGCTGCGGGCGGCCGGCCTGCATCTGATCGGCTCCATCGGGCCGCTCCGGCGCCTTGCCATGCGCGAGGGACTCGCACCGTCCTGGCGAAGGGTGAGCTAGGGAAATACCAACCGTCCGCTCTGGATCAGCCACATCACGCTGGTCAGCGTCACGACGGATGCGAAAGTCCCAATCAGCACGGCGACCGAGGCAGGCTCGATCCAGGTGTTGTTTTGCCGCGCAATCACAAACACGTTAAGCGCCGGCGGCAGCGACGCCATGAGTACCGCGGTCGCCGCCCATGGCTGGGCGAACGGTCCGAACAGCAGCATCAATCCGAACACGATCAGCGGGTGGATCAGGAGTTTGACCGCGATCACGCCGGGCACCTCCCAGGGCACGCGATCGAACGGCCGCAACGCCATGGTGACGCCCAGCACGAACAGCGCGGTCGGCGCTGCTGCGTTCTGCAGAAACAAAAGCGTGTTATCGACCGCGACCGGCAGCTGAAGATGCAGGGCGGCGACGATCGCGCCGGCAGCAGCCGACATGATCAGTGGGTTCAGCACGACCTGCCGCGCCGCCACGCCAATCGCATGCAGCGCCGACGGATGATCACGATTGGTCAACTCGATCAGGAGCGGCACGATGGTGAACAGAAAAATGCTGTCGCAGCAAAAGATCAGCGCGGTCGGCGCAGCCGCCTTGCTGCCGAGCACGGCCAGCGCCAGACCCGGGACCCATATAGCCGATATTGCCGTAGGCGCCGGAGAGGCCCGCCATGGTGGCCTTGCGAAGTGACAGGTCGCCGATGAAGCGACCGACGACCATGGCTAGCACGTACACGCTCATGGTTCCGAGCGTGGTCGCGATCAGGAATGGCGGGTTGTTGAGTTCCGAAAATGGCGTCTTGGACATGATGCCGAACAGCAACGCCGGCAGCGAAACGTACAGCAGGAAGAAGTTCATCCATGCCAGGCCCGGTTCTGGCAATCCCTTGGTCTTGCCGCAGGCAAATCCGATGAAGATCAGGCCGAAATAGGGTAGCGCGAGGTTGAGGATATCGGTCATTCTGAAAGCGTTTTCTTGCCCGCGTTCAAGGTTGCGGCGCGGGATTGGGCCGCCCTACCAAAGGGTTAATTCCACCTTTTGCCTCTAGCATCGGCCACAATCATGGTCTATTCGACGAGTTATGATCAAAGCGCGCACCGCCAAATTTCAGATCGGGCAGATCGTCCGCCACCGGGTGTTTTCGTTCCGCGGCGTGATTTTCGACATCGATCCGGAATTCAACAATACCGAAGAATGGTGGTTGTCGATCCCCGAGGAGGTTAGGCCCCACAAGGATCAGCCGTTCTATCACCTGCTCGCGGAGAATTCGGAGTCGGAATACGTCGCCTACGTCTCCGAACAGAACCTGTTGCCCGACGATTCCGGCGAGCCGATCCGGCATTCACAGGTCGCCGAGATTTTCGTGAAGGACAAATCGGGCGGCTACCGCCCGCGCAATCCATCGCTGAATTAAAATCGCATTCCCAACGGAAAGGTGCTGTCCTAGCTAGGACACTGGCGGCCGATCATGTGAAAGGGGCCGCCAACTGAGGGTGGCCTTACTCTTCCTTGCGCCAAACCCCGAGGAGAAATCTGCGCCGAGGTGGGCCGCCCGCCTGCTTTTGGACATCGGGCAGATCGACGGCATATCGCTTCATCAAGAACCTGACCGTCACGGCAAGGATCAAGAAGGGCATGACGTAGATTGCGAATACTTCAAGTGCCCGCACGGCCACCTCCGCGGTAGCAATCTAGGATACTAGCAGGTTCAAGTTAGGACACTGAGGCTTAAATTCGGACAGTAACAACGAAAAAGGCGCCCGGTTCGGGCGCCTTTTTGTTTGTCGATCGGGCTGTCGCGTTACTTCGCGGCCGGATTGGCCGGAGCAGCGCCGCCGGGCTGCTGGCCCTGCGCGGCCTCAAGCTTCTTACGCTGTTCCTCAGCCCGCTTCTGCAGCTCTTCCTGCAACTTCTTCTGGTTTTCCTCGAACACCTTGGGATCGGTCGGCGGGCCGTCATAGGCCTTGGCGAATTCGTTCACGAGCGGCAGCGGAAGCGTCAGTGGCGCACCGTTGGAGTTGATGGCCTGAACGACCAGCGTCTGGCCCTTCTTCAGGCTGGCGATCAATTCGGGGGTCGCTTCGTAGTCGGACATGCAGCCGTTGGCGAAGCAGATCACATAGGGGCTCTGCATCGGCGGGTTGGCATCGACGATGATCCGCGTTCCGTGCACGAGTTGCATGCCGAGCGGCAGCGTCACGCGCAGGATCTTTTTCGGCTCGCCTTCGGGCTCGATGATGACGGCCGCGATTACCGGCTGGCCGGACTCGATGCGCCCGTCCTTACCCGTAAAACAGACCTGCTTGGCACCGGTATCCTGACCCTTCAGGCAGAATTTCGTCCAGGGCGCATAGATCAGCTGAACCTGCTGGTCCTGGGGCGGCGCGGCCGCAGCGGGTGCGCCAGCTGCAGGAGCCTGGGCGGTCGGTGCGGGGGCTCCCGCGGGAGCCTTGGGAGCCGCCTTCGGGGCCGCCGCCTTGGCCTTCGGGGTCGCCGCAGGAGCCGGTGCTGCTGGCGCCGCAGGTGTCTGGGCCTGTGCGCCGGGAACGAGCAGGGTTGCGGACAATGCCGTCGCCGCCAACAAGGCGAAAACCCGCCCATGCGGCCGGACTGACGCGGCCAAGATACGGAAATTCATTGCGGAAAGCCCTTTCTGAACGCGAGCACCTGAAACCGCTTGCAGGCACCAACACCTAGCCGTTTGGGCGGCTGTCTCCTAGTCAATTGAGGCGGATACGTGACAGGCGCGGCCACCTTGGCCAATTGCACGCCTTCAATACAGCGACCGACGAAAAGATCAATGCCAACAAGCATCTTTGACATCAGCCACGGCCGGAGCCAGGCGCCTATGGTAAAGCTGTCTTGTGTACAATTCCGAATCAAATCCACACGTGCCGGTGTCAGCCCTTGGACGTACCCGCTGTCGTGCGTCGGCCGCAATTGCGCTCGCGCTCGTCCTGTTCCCGGCCATGCTCACCGGTGCGGCGCAAGCCGGCGAGAGCTACGCGATCGCGATGCATGGTGCGCCTGCCTTGCCGCCCGATTTCACCCATATGCCCTACGCCAATCCCGATGCGCCGAAGGGCGGCCGGCTGGTGGAAAGCATGCTCGGAACTTTCGATAGCCTCAACCCCCTCATTGTCAGGGGCGTCGCCGTGCAACAAGTCCGGGGGCTTCCGTTCGAAAGAGGGCTCGTGCTTGAGAGCCTTATGGCGCGTGGCGTTGACGAGCCCTTCACGCTGTATGGCCTGCTGGCCAAAACCGTCGAGACGGATGATGCCAGGAGTTACGTCACCTTCCGCCTCGATCCCAAAGCTCGTTTCTCGGATGGCCAACCCGTACTCGCCGACGACGTGTTGTTCTCCTGGGCTTTGCTGCGCGACAAGGGACGTCCCAATCATCGCCAGTATTATTCCAAGGTCGCAAAGGCCGAAGTGCTCGATCCGCTCACGGTGCGGTTCGATTTCGGCGGTCCGCCGGACCGTGAACTGCCGCTGATCCTCGCCCTGATGCCGATACTGCCCCGGCATGCCACCGATCCCGCAACCTTCGAGGAAACCTCGATGACGGCGCCGATGGGTACCGGCCCCTACCGCGTCGCATCGGTGAAGCCTGGCGCCAGCGTGACGTTCGCACGCAATCCCGACTATTGGGGACGCGATTTGCCGGTCAACAAAGGCTTGTGGAATTTCGACGAGATCCGGCTCGAATATTATCGCGAGGCCAATGGCGAGTTCGAGGCGTTCAAGCGCGGCCTCTATGATTTTCGCGTCGAGACCGAGCCGCTACGCTGGCACGACGGTTACGATTTTGCCGCCGCGCGCAATGGCGAGGTGATCCGCGAGACCACCAAAATCTCGATGCCGCAGCCGTCGCAGTTTCTGGTGTTCAACACCCGCCGTCCGGTGTTTTCCGATATCCGCGTGCGTCAAGCGCTGACTCAATTGTTCGATTTCGAATGGATCAACCGGAATTACTTCTTCGGCCTCTATGCCCGGTCGGCCGGTTACTTCGCCGGTTCGGAATTATCCGCCTATGGCCGTCCCGCCGACGCGCGCGAGCGCGAGCTTCTCAAGCCGTTCGCCGCGCGCATCCCGCCGGATATTCTTGACGGCAGCTATCGTCTCCCCGTCACCGACGGTTCGGGGCGCGACCGCACCACGTTGCGCAACGCGCTCACCCTGCTGTCGGAGGCCGGCTACGATCTCGACGGAACCGTGTTGCGACAGCGTACGACCAAAACCCCCCTCACCTTCGAAATCCTGGTGACGACGCGCGACCAGGAGCGGATCGCATTGGCCTATAGCCGCGACCTCAAGCGCGCCGGGATCGAGGCGAGCGTGCGCGCGGTCGATCCGGTCCAGTTCGACCAGCGCCGGCTCGGCTACGAGTTCGACATGGTCCAGAACCGCTGGGACCAGTCGCTGTCACCCGGGAACGAGCAATCCTTTTATTTCGGCAGCCAGGCCGCCGACATCCCGGGCACGCGAAACTACATGGGCGCGAAGGACCCTGCGATCGACGCCCTGATCGATGCGCTGCTCGAGGCGCGCGAGCGGCCGGCCTTCGTCTCGGCGGTGCGGGCGCTGGACCGGCTCCTGATGTCGGGTTTCTACGCTATCCCGTTGTTTAACGCCGGGGAGCAATGGATCGCGCGATGGAATCGGGTAGAACGGCCTGCAAGGGCTGCATTGACGGGCTATCTGCCGGAAACCTGGTGGCAGAAACCGGACCCGCAGTCCAAATGACGCGACCCGGATGATGCAAACAAAGTGACGCGATTGAAGTTGATACAGTGACCCAGCCCACTGCTTCGCCAACGCTCGATACATTGTTCAGGCGGATCCTGGCCCGGCAGCCGGATACGCTGGCGCTGATCGATCCCGTCAACAAGCCGCGGATCACGGGCCAGAAACCAAAGCGCCTTACCTTCGCGCAGGCCGATCGCATGATTACGGCGCTGGCGGCGCATTTCATTGAATCCGGATTGCCGTCAAATTCCGTGATCGCGGTTCAACTGCCGAACACGGTCGAATTCGTGCTGACCATATTGGCCGCCTATCGCGCAGGCCTCGTGGTTGCGGTGCTGCCGCTGTTGTGGCGGCAGGCGGAATTGACCATGGCGCTCAACCGCAGCGCAGCGCGGGCAATCGTGACCACAAGCAAGGTCGACGGCATCGACTATGCCGATCTGGCGATGAATGCCGCGGCGGAAGCATTTTCGATCCGGCATGTCTGTGGCTTCGGTGCCGATCTGCCCGAAGGCATGGCCTCCCTCGACAATGCCATCCTGCGGGAATCTCAGACCGCCCGCGCCGTCATCCAGGACGGACGCAAGGCGGCGCTGATCTCTTTCGATGTGACGTCAGAAGGTTTCCGGCCCGTACCGCGCGCCCATTTCAGTCTAATTGCCGGTGGTCTCTCGATGTCGCTCGAAAGCGATGTGCCGCAGGGTGCAACTATCCTGTCGGCGTTTGCGCCGATGTCGTTTGCAGGGCTCGCCGCCTCGCTGGTGGTCTGGCTGCTGTCGAGCGGAACGTTGGTGCTGCACCATCCCTTCGACGAGGACGTGCTGGAGCAGCAGATCAACGACCAAGCCTGCGACACGCTGATTGCCCCGGCACAACTGGCCTTGCGGCTGGACGAACTCGACCTCGCGGCGCGCCTGCCGAGTTTGCGCCATGTCATCGGCCTGTGGCGCTCGCCCGAACAAGTCGGCTCCAGCGCGTGCTGGGCCACGCAGCAGGCGACGCTAACCGACGTCTATTTGTTCGGCGAAGCCGGGCTGTTCGGCGCACGCCGGACCGCCACGGACGGCTCGGCTGCCTTGATCAAGCCGGGACCGCATGGTGCGCCGCGCGAATTGCCGGGGTCGTCGATCGCGGGAGATATCCTGCTGACGCCCCGGGGCACGCTTGGTTTGCGGGGGCCGATGGTTCCGGTTGCCGCCTATGCGCCCCCGCCACCACCGAGCGACTCGCTGATCACTCCGCCGCTTCGCGATTTCGTCGATACGGACTATTCGGCACGGCTCGACCGCTCGACCGGAGCGATTAACATCACCGCACCACCGTCGGGGATCATGGCGGTCGGAGGCTACCGTTTCCTGGCGCAGGACCTGCAAGAATGGACCCGGCGGCTTGGTCAAGGGGCGCTATTGACGGCGCTGCCGGACCGCCTCAGCGGCCATCGGCTCGCAGGGCGTGCCCAAGACAACGCACGCGCCCGGGACGCGCTTGCAGAACTTGGCCTTAACCCGTTGATGGTGGAGGCGTTTCGCGATCGCTCCGGCGCCGCTTGAGATTATCGCGGGTGCGCGCGTTGACACGGCATTAAGGCCGGCAAACTAGGATCGCGCACGCTTCCAGATGCGCGCTTGATCCGAGTTGTCAGATGTCTCAGCAAGGCCCCATCCTCGTCGTCTCGGCCGCCCGGCGGCCGTCCTTCGCGTTGGCGCTTGATGAGACAAAGCTGTTTCCGGTCATCGAAACCGGCTGGGCGGATGCAGCAGTTGCCGTCGAGCAGGTGCAACCGGCCGCGGTGCTAGCCGCCATGTCCGACGTCAGCGAGGCAGAGTTTGCAGCGCTCGCGCGACGGATCGCAGCACGCCAACCCTATCTGCCGCTGATTGCGGTCGATCCAAAGATCCAGCTTCCCGACAACGCCATTCCCTTTTTTCAATCTCAAGACCGTCAATCTCAAGGCCTTCAATCGCAAGGCAATGCCAATCGTCTTATTGCTCGCCTGCGCGCGGCGCTGCGTGTCCGCTCGTTGCATGCGACGGTGATGCGCCGCCTGGCCCCATCACCGCCGATCGCATTATCCGAAGTCGACACCAACCGCGATGCGACCTTGCTGCTGGTCGGCCGCGGCGGCGCCTACCCCGCGCTGTCTGTATCGCTCGGTGAGCGAACCGGCGTGGTCGGTGCACTCTCGATCGAGGCCGCTGCAAAACACCTCAACACCCGCGACATCGACGGCATCGTGCTCGGCGAAGGATTTAGCCCACGCGTGGTCGATGCGTTCCTCACCGTGCTGACCGAAGATGCCCGTTTCCGTCACCTGCCGGTCGTGGTGACCGCGGTCGATCTGGCGCCCACTTACGAATTGGCGAACCTCGAGATCGTCTCCGACGATATCGAGCAGGTGGTGGCGACCGCGCTGCCGTTAATCCGCCAGCATGCTTTTGAGACGCATTTGAGCCGGACGCTGAAGTCGATCGACGCCGAGGGCCTGATCGATGTGCGAACCGGCCTGCTGACTTCAGCCGCCTTCGAGCGCGATTTCGCCAGCGCCGTCTATCAAACCCAGGAGCGTGGCGGCGGTTTATCCGTGGCGCGCTTCGCCTTCGATCCCGCCCATCCCCGCGCCCAGTTCGACGGCGCGCGGATTATCAGCCGCCTGATGCGGCGGATGGACTTTGGCGCGATAGGGGAAGACGGGTCGGCTGTTGTGGCCTTCGCCGAAACCGACCTGAAGACCGCGCATGCGATTGCGCGGCGGTTGTCGAGCGTCATGCGCCACACCAGCCATGGTAAACGCGACACCCGTGCGGAACCTGCCGTGACCGTTGCAACGCTGTTACCGAGCGATTCGGCAAAGTCGCTGCTGGCGCGACTCCACGACGAGGCGCGTCGCGCCGCGTCCTGAATGTTCCCTCATATCTGACGGAACATCCCTTGCAGTGCTGCATTGTCGGTCAGCAATTCTGCACTGGAGGACGATATGAAGAAAATTGCATTGGTCACCGCGTCGCTGGCTTTGCTGGCAAGCCCTGTATTTGCCGAAGAGGCCAAGACTACCGGCACAGCGCCGGCGGAAGCGAAATTCTCGACGGTAACGAAGGACGAGATGTTCTCTTCGAAGCTGAAGGGCCTCAACGTCTATAATCAAAAGGATGAGTCAGTCGGCGAGATCACCGACCTCGCCATCAGGAACAGTCAGATCGACGCGCTGATCCTGTCGGTCGGGGGGTTCCTCGGCGTGGGCGAGCATTATGTAGCGGTATCGCCCTCGTCGGTCAGCATTCGCCACGATGCCAAGAACGACAAATGGGTGGCGTCGATGAATACGACGAAGGAAGCGCTGAAGGCCGCGCCGGAGTTCAAGTATCCGAAGTAACCGCGAAGCATATTGCCACGTGAGAACGGCCGCCGGCGGCAACGCCGACGGCTGTTTTACGCCGCCTTCTTGGCTTCCGCGAGATTGGCAAGCTGTCGCAATATTTCGGTCGTGCCCAACAAGCGTTCTTCCGGCGTCTTCCATTCCTGGAAGAACACCACCTTCATGTCCGGCCGTACCTTTGCAGCCTGGCCGTGCTGACGGATGAAGAATACCAGACGGTCCGGCTGCGCGAATTTGTTCTCGCGGAAGGTAATGACGGCGCCCTTCGGCCCGGCATCAACCTTCTCGACATTGGCTCTACGGCAATAAGCCTTGATCGCGGCGACTTTGAAGAGATAGCGCACCTCGTCCGGCAATACGCCAAAGCGGTCGCGCATTTCGGCAGCGAAGTTGTCGATCTCCTCGTCGGTTTCGAGATCGGCCAGCCGCCGGTACAGCGACAGCCGTACCGCAAGGTCGTTGACGTAATCCTCGGGGATCAGCACGGGCATGCCGATGGTGATCTGCGGCGACCAGCGATCGGCGGCGGGTTCGACCACGCCGGCCTTGAGATTGAGGATCGCCTCTTCCAGCATCGATTGATAGAGCTCGAAGCCGACTTCCTTGATGTGGCCCGACTGTTCTTCACCCAGCAGATTGCCGGCGCCGCGGATGTCGAGATCATGCGAGGCCAACTGGAATCCGGCTCCCAACGTTTCGAGCGACTGCAGCACTTTCAGCCGCCGTTCCGCTTGCGCCGTAATCTTCTGCTGCGCCGGCAGCGTGAACAGCGCATAGGCCCGCAGCTTCGAGCGCCCTACCCGTCCGCGCAACTGATAGAGCTGCGCCAAACCGAACATGTCGGCGCGGTGCACGATCAGGGTGTTCGCGGTGGGAATGTCGAGCCCGGACTCGATGATCGTCGTGGAGAGCAGGATGTCGTATTTGCCGTCGTAGAATGCCGACATGATGTCCTCGATCGCCGTCGGCGGCATCTGGCCATGCGCGACCGCGACCTTCATTTCCGGCACGTTCTTGTCGAGGAAGTCCTTCACGCTGGCGAGGTCCTCGATTCTGGGCACGACGTAGAACGCCTGGCCGCCGCGATAACGTTCGCGCAGCAGCGCCTCGCGGATCATCAAGGGATCGTGCGGCGCCACGAAGGTGCGGACCGCGAGACGATCGACCGGGGGCGATGCAATGATCGAAAGATCGCGGACGCCTGTCAGCGCCAACTGGAGCGTGCGCGGGATCGGCGTCGCGCTCAGCGTCAGCACATGCACCTGCGCACGCAATTGTTTCAGGCGTTCCTTGTGGCTGACGCCAAAATGCTGTTCCTCGTCGACGATCAGGAGGCCGAGATCCCTGAACTTGATCGACTTGCCGAGCAGCGCATGGGTGCCGACCACGATATCGACATTGCCCTCCGTGAGCCCCTTCTTGACCTGCGTCAGTTCCTTCGGCGGGATCAGGCGCGAGGCTTGCGCGACATTGACGGGGAATCCTCGGAAGCGTTCGGCGAAATTCTTGCTGTGCTGCCGCGCCAGTAGCGTCGTCGGCACCACGACCGCGACTTGCTTGCCATCGAGCGCGACCGCAAAGGCGGCACGCAGCGCCACCTCGGTCTTGCCGAAGCCGACATCACCGCAGATCAGCCGGTCCATCGGCCGGCCGCTTTCGAGGTCCTTCAGCGTGGAGGTAATGGCGCCGAGCTGGTCCTCGGTCTCCTCATAGGGGAAGCGCGCGCAGAACTCGTCATAGACATGCGGCTGCACCGGCATTTTCGGCGCTTCATGCAGATGCCGCTCGGCCGCGATCTTGATCAACTCGCCGGCAATCTCACGGATGCGGTTCTTGAGTTTCGCTTTTCGCGCCTGCCAGCCGCCGCCACCCAGCCGGTCCAGTTCGACGTTGGCGTGGTCCGAACCGTAGCGTGACAGCAGTTCGATGTTTTCGACCGGCAGGAACAATTTCGTCTCGGCGGCATAATGCAGTTCGAGACAGTCATGCGGCGCGCCGGAGACTTCCAGCGTCTGCAGGCCGACGAAACGGCCGATGCCGTGCTCGACGTGAACCACGAGGTCGCCGGCGGAAAGGCTCGTGACCTCCGAGATGAAATTATCGAGCTTGCGGCTCGATTTGCGCGGCCGCACCAGGCGATCGCCGAGGATGTCCTGTTCGCTGATGACGGCGACGTCGTCGGTCTCGAAGCCGGACTCCATGCCGACTACGGCCAGCATGGCCTCATTACGCGGCGTCGCCTGCACGGTGCGCCAGGTGTTGACGCTGGTGACATTCTGCAGCTTGTGATCCCGCAACATGCTGCCCATGCGGTCGCGCGAGCCTTCGCTCCACAGCGCGATCACCACTTTCTTGCGCTGCGCCTGCAACGCCAGCACATGGGCGACGACGGATTCGAACACGTTGACGGTGCTGTCGGCCCGCTCCGGCGTGAAATTGCGGCCCTGCCGCGCGCCGGCGTCGAACACAGAGGTGCCGTCGTCGGGTACGGCAAATGGCGTCAGCCGCGCCAGCGCGGCCTCGTTCAGCCGCGTGGTCCATTCCGCTTCGGTCAGATAGAGCCGGTCCGGCGGCAACGGCTTGTAGATGGCGCCGCCGCCGGGATGTTCGAGCGCCTCGCGCCGGGCGTCGTAATAATCCGTAATTTGCTTGAAGCGTTCGCGCGCAGCGTCCTCACCCTGCGGCTCGATCGCGACCGGCGCACCGTCGAGATAATCGAACAGCGTATCCATCCGCTCCTGGAACAGCGGCAGCCAATGTTCCATGCCGGGATGGCGGCGGCCTTCGCTGACGGCTTCATACAGCAGGTCGTCGCGCTGCGGCGCCCCGAAGGCCGCGACATAGCCCATTCGAAAGCGGCGGATGGTTTCGGTGACGAGCTGGAATTCCGAGACCGGAACCAGATCGAGTGCGCGCATGTCGAGCAGCGTGCGCTGGGTCTCGGCATCGAAGGTGCGGATCGATTCGAGGCTATCGCCGAAGAAGTCGAACCGCACGGGCTGATCGAGCCCGGCCGGAAACAGATCGAGAATGCCGCCGCGGACGGCGTATTCGCCGGGCTCACGTACGGTCGAGGAGCGGTTGTAGCCGTTATGCTCCAGCCACGACACGATCGAGTCCATGGGCACGACATGGCCGGGCGCAACCGACAGCGCCTGCGCCGCCACGATTTCGCGCGCCGGCACCCGCTGCACGATGGCGTTGACCGTGGTCAGGACGATCAGCGGCTTGTCGCTGCCCTGCAGGCGCGACAGTCGCGCCAGCGTGGTCAGACGTTGCGCCAGGATGCCGCCATGCGGCGACACCCGGTCATAGGGCTGACAGTCCCAGGCCGGAAATTGCATCACCGGCAAGTCCGGCGCGAAGAATTCCAGCGCCCGCGCCAACTGCTGCATACGGGGGCCGTCGCGGCAGACAACCGCAAGGCTCACCGCCGGCGGTTTTGGCTTTGCGGCGACCGCCCGCGCGAGGTCAGCGACGACAAGCCCTTCAGCTCCCTCGGCGACATTGGCGAAAGTCAGCGCACGGCCGGGTGCCAGCAACGCGGCCGGTGATTTGATTGGCGCCTTCATGCGTCGTGGTCCACGGCGCGAAATGCCTTGATCCGATCGAACAGCGCGCTGGCATATTGGGGATCGAGCGGCGTGTCGCCGGTCAGCGCGGCATAAAGATCGGGATCGGGTACCTCGATCAGAGCCTCAAGCTGCGACAGTTCACCGTCGGACAGGCCCGATATCTCGGCATCCGCGAAACGGCCGAGGATCAGGTCCATCTCCCGGGTGCCGCGATGCCAGCAGCGAAACAATAGCCGCTTGCGGCGGTCGTCGAGGCCACCGCTCGATCGTGTCGATCCCGTCATTTCTCTATATTCCCATCGAACGCCAAAAGCCCGGACGTGCCGGGCGGGGTTGATATAGCGATCATGATCGCCGATGTCAGCCCCGGTTGGCCTGCGAATTATCAACCGTGTCGTCATTGCCGGGCTTGACCCGGCAATCCAACGCCCCTTTGAGTCCTGTTCGTGTGCGACGAGAGACTTTGATGCGCCCTGCTCTGCTCAATCCGCTGTTTGCGCCGGTTACGAGCCTCTCGGGCGTCGGGCCGAAGCAGGACAAGTTGTTGCGCTATCTGCTCGGCCGCGATCAGACGCCGCGACTGGTCGACCTGCTGTTGCACTTGCCGGCGAGCGTGATCGATCGCCGGGCCCGGCCAAAGATTCGCGACGCGGTGCCGGGAACCGTGGTGACGCTGGAAGTCACGGTGGATCGCCACCGCCCGACGCCTGCGCGCAACCATCGCGCGCCGCATCTGGTCTATGCCAGCGACGACACCGGCGACGTGGTGCTGACTTATTTCCGCGCCCAGCCCGGTTATGTCGAGAAACTCCTGCCGGTCGGCGCCAAGCGCTACGTCTCCGGCACATTGCAGATGTTCGACGGCGGGCCGCAGATCGTCCATCCCGACCGCGTCGTGGATGAGGAGGGTTTTGCAAAGCTGTCCGGCATCGACCCCGTCTATCCCCTGACCGAAGGCCTCGCGCTCGGCTCCCTGCGCCGCGCGATCGCGCAGGCACTGCAAAAGCTGCCGGAACTGCCTGAATGGATCAGCCCGGAGGTGATCCGCCGCTGCAAGTTTCCGCCGATCCGGGAAGCGCTGAACCGCGTCCATGTCCCGGTCGAACTGACGGATATCCTGCCCGACGGACCGTTCTGGTCGCGGCTCGCCTTTGACGAATTGCTGGCCGGTCAACTGGCGCTGGCCCTGGTCCGCGCGCAGTTGCGCCGTCCCGCGGGCGATCGCCACGCCGGCGACGGGCGTTTGCGCCGACAGATCATCGACGCGCTGCCTTACGCGCTGACGGCGTCGCAGCGCGATGCGGTCGCGGCCATCACCGAGGATTTGCGCCAACCGGTGCGGATGTTGCGGCTGCTGCAAGGCGATGTCGGCTCCGGCAAGACGGTGGTGGCGCTCTTGGCCGCGGCCGCCGTCACCGAGGCGGGCAAGCAGGCCGCCCTGATGGCGCCGACGGAAATCCTCGCGCGCCAGCACATCAAGACCATCACGCCACTCGCCGAGCGCGCGGGCCTGCGGGTTGCGATCCTTACCGGTCGCGAAAAGGGCAAAGAGCGTCGCGACGTGCTGGCGCGGCTTGAGGCCGGCGAGATCGATTTTCTGGTCGGCACCCACGCGCTGATCCAGGACGACGTGGTGTTCAAGGCGCTGGCGCTCGCGGTCGTTGACGAACAGCACCGTTTTGGCGTGCGCGAACGGCTGGCGCTCACCAACAAGGGCGATGCCGTCGATGTTCTGGTGCTGAGTGCGACGCCAATCCCGCGCACGCTGGTGCTGACTTACTTCGGCGATATGGACGTCTCCGAGTTGCGCGAGAAGCCGGCCGGCAGACAGCCCATCGATACCCGCACGGTGCCGAACAGCAGGCTCGACGAGGTGGTCGATGCCGTGGGCCGTGCATTGAAAGCCGGCAAGCTGGTGTACTGGATCTGTCCGCTGGTGGAGGAATCCGAGGCCGAGGGCATCGAACACCTCACCAACGCCACCGAGCGGTTCGAAGGCTTGCAAAAGCGGTTCGGCGACCGCGTCGGTCTGGTGCACGGGCAGATGAAGGGCGCCGAAAAGGATCGCGTGATGGCGCAATTCGCCGCCCACGAGATCGGACTTTTGGTCGCCACCACCGTGGTCGAGGTCGGCGTCGATGTCCCCGCTGCGTCCATCATGGTGATCGAGAACGCCGAACGCTTTGGGCTCGCGCAATTGCATCAGCTCCGCGGCCGGATCGGTCGCGGTTCGGAGGCCTCGACCTGCCTCTTGCTCTACAAGGAGCCGCTGAACGAAATGTCGACGGCGCGACTAAAGGTGATCCGCGAAACCACCGACGGATTTCGGATCGCCGAAGAAGACCTGAAGCTGCGCGGCGAAGGCGACGTGCTCGGCATCAGGCAGAGCGGCCTGCCCGGCTATCGCATCGCGCGCTCCGAGGTCCATGGCCAACTCATCACGCAGGCCCGCGACGAAGCGCTTCGCATCATGAAGGACAATCCGAAACTAAAGGGCGAACGCGGCGAAGCGCTGCGCTGTTTGCTTTATCTCTACGAACGCGATGAAGCGATACCGTTGATTGGGGCCGGGTGAGGCTCTCTCTTACTCCACCTTCGCCGGCACCGGCTGCAGCGAAGCGCTATTCGCCACGCGCGCGGCATTGGCCATGCCGGCGAGAGCGGCCACGCGTTTCTGCGGATCGGAGCCCGGCTGCACCACGCCCGCGGACATGATCAGGGTCGCGGCGTCCTCGGCGCTCATATCGACTTCGATGATCTTGCTTTTCGGCACGTAGAAAAAGAAGCCCGTGGTCGGGTTCGGTGCGCATGGCAGGAACACCGAGATGTGCTCCTCCTGGCCGGGAAGGCTGTTGGCGATCTCCACGCTCGGCGATTGCGAGATCAGGACGATCGACCACATCCCCGGCGAGGGAAATTCGACGAGACCGACCCGGCGGAAGCTCGAGCCCTGCCCCGAAAACAGCGTCTCGAACACCTGCTTCAGACCGCGATAGATCGCCCGCACAGCGGGAATCCGCCCGAGCAGCTTTTCGCCGAGATCGACCAGCGTCCGGCCGATCAGATTGGCGGTGAGAAAGCCCAGCAGCGTCAGCGCGATCACGGCGACGATCAGCCCGGAGCCCGGCAGCCCGAATGGCAGATAGGTCTCTGGCCGATAGGCAATGGGGACGAACGGCCGCACCAGTCCGTCGACCCAGGTCACGAACCACCAGGTCAGGTAAAAGGTGATGGCGATGGGGCCTGCGACCACGAGGCCGGTAAGAAAATAGGTCCGGAAACGGGCCATCAGGCCGCGTGGCGGATCTGGAGGCAACTCGTTTGGGGGTATGGTCGGAGGCAGGTCTTCGGGCTTCATTAAGGTTCCAGGTCGGACGAACAGCCAAATATCTGCGTTTTGGGCGCGATCGGACGCAAAAACCACTGTCCGCGCCAGATGCGGGGCAGGCATTTTGCTGATAGCGCCCGAACTCAGCTAAGCCATCCTAGCAGGTTTTTGAAGACCTGAAGTGACGGCTTGGCCGGTTGCGACTATTCGACCGTTACCGATTTGGCGAGATTTCTGGGCTGATCGACGTCGGTGCCCATCACCACGGCGGTATGATAGGCCAGCAACTGCACGGGAACGGCGTAGACCATCGGCGTGAAGGTCGCAGCCATGTCGGGCAGCACGATCGTGACCAGCGATTCGATGGTCGCTTCCGCCGCACCCTTGGCGTCGGTCATCAGAATGATGTTGCCGCCGCGGGCCGCGACTTCCTGCATATTGGAGACGGTCTTTTCGAACACCCGGTCATACGGCGCGATCACCACGACCGGCATGTTCTCGTCGATCAGCGCGATCGGCCCGTGCTTGAGTTCGCCGGCCGCATAACCCTCGGCGTGGATATAGGAGATTTCCTTCAGCTTCAGCGCGCCTTCCAGCGCCAGGGGAAAGCTGGTGCCGCGGCCGAGATAGAGCACGTCTTTGGATTTCGCGATCTCGCGCGCGAGTTTCTCGATCTGCGGCTCGGTGGTCAGCGCGGCCGCCATCAGCCGTGGAATCTCAACGAGGCCGTGGACCAGTTTGGTTTCGTCCTCATCCGACAATTCGCCCCTCGCCTTGCCGGCGGCCACCGCCAGCGAGGCCAGCACCATCAACTGGCACGTAAAGGCTTTGGTCGAGGCGACGCCGATTTCCGGCCCCGCCAGCGTCTGCAGCACGGTCTCGCTTTCGCGCGCAATCGTCGAGGTCGGCACGTTGACGACGGAGAGCGTGTGGACGCCTTCGGCCTTGGCATAGCGCAACGCCGCCAGCGTATCGGCGGTCTCGCCGGATTGAGAGATGAAGATCGCGAGATCGCCCTTGCGTAACGGCGCCTCGCGGTAGCGGAATTCCGAGGCGACATCGACTTCGACCGGCACGCGCGCCAGCCGCTCGAACCAGTATTTCGCCACATAGCCTGCGTAGCTCGCGGTACCGCAGGCCGTGATCGAAATCCGCTGAATATCCCTGAAGTCGAACGGCAGTGTCACCGGCAGCATCACGCGGTCGGTCGCCATGTCGACATAGCGCGCGAGGGTGTGGCCGACCACTTCGGGCTGCTCGTGGATTTCCTTGGCCATGAAGTGGCGGTAATTCGCCTTGTCGACCAGCGACGTCGAAGCGGTGTGCTTGATGGCCTCGCGATGAACGATCGCGTTGTCCTTGTCGTAAATGGTCGCGCCCTTGCGCGTCAGCACCACCCAGTCGCCGTCTTCGAGATAGCTGATGGTGTCGGTGAAGGGTCCGAGCGCAATCGCATCCGAGCCCAGATACATTTCGCCGTCGCCATAACCGATCGCAAGCGGCGGACCGTTGCGGGCGCCGATCATCAGATCTTCCTGACCGGCGAAGATAAACCCGAGCGCGAACGCGCCGCGAAGCTCCGACAACGCCGCTTTCACCGCCTCAACCGGATTGAGGCCGTGGCTGAGCAGATTATCGACGAGATGCACAACGATTTCGGTATCGGTCTCGGTCTTGAAGACCGCGCCCTTCTTCTCGAGCGCTTGGCGCAGCTCGCGGAAATTCTCGATGATGCCGTTATGGACCACGGCCAGGCGATCGGTCGCGTGCGGATGGGCGTTGTTCTCGGTCGGCTTGCCGTGGGTGGCCCAGCGGGTGTGCCCGATGCCGGTGTGGCCCGCGAGCGGTTCGGCCTCCAGACGTTTTTCGAGATTCTTGAGTTTGCCCTCGGCGCGGCGGCGCGCGAGGTGTTTGCCTTCCAGCGTGGCAACGCCCGCGGAATCGTAGCCGCGATATTCAAGCCGTTTGAGAGATTCCACCAACTGCTCCGCGACCGGAGCACGCCCGAGAATGCCGACAATTCCGCACATGCGGTTTAATATCCCCAAATCGACTGACAGCGTCGAATCCCGCGCTCCTCTTAACGAAAATCGCGAGCCGACAGATACTCAATAATTATTGCGGATTGAGACAGTCTTAAGCGGAAGGCTTAATAAAACCGTTCAGGCCCGATTGCCCCCGCCCGCCTGCGTTCCGGCCGGGTACAAGCCCGCGATCTCGCGGCGCGATGCGCCCGAGGTTTGCACAGGAATATCCCTCAAAAGACAGAGGGAGCAGGGAAAGCCGGGTGCCCGGAGCACCCGCAGCCCGTGTGCATTGGTAGGTAGCACACGGTAGTCACCACGGTTGCGCCGGAAGTCACCCGGCTTTCCCCGCGCAATGGTTTTAACGGTTTCCTTCGTGCTCTTCCCGGCGACGAATTCCTTTTTGTCACCGTCGCCGACAGATTGGCGGTTCAGCGAAACCCGGTTCGGCTCGCAAAACCTCTGCCGGCTTGACATCAGCAACGGATGCCAGAACCACACGACTTCGCCGTACGCATCTGCGCCGTTCGTCTGCGCGCGAGTTCATCGCGCACCCAACGCTTCTGCGTCCACCGCATCCCACCCCGCGTTCGTGACGACTCGCGATCCGCCCCTCGTATCCGGGGTGAGACGGCGCAACCTTCTAGATTTGATTTGCCCGACGGCGAAAGCGGAATATTTTTGAGAGGGAGGACTGGACGAGGCAAA
>CAVYPL010000026.1:0-211886 GCA_963770355.1 uncultured Alphaproteobacteria bacterium
CCCAAGAGCGAAAAATCGCGCAGAAATTCTGATTCCAAATCAAAGAGTTGCTGGCGCGCCACGGCCGATGAAGATGGGCACTATAGCTTCGCCGTGGCGCTATGATGCCGGAACCTGCCGCATGCTCCAACCCGAAAGACTGCGACTGCCTGCGATTTCGCGCCACGCTTCACGCGTGAAAGTCTTCCGATGTCGAGAGCGTGTCCGGGTACCCCTCCCTCGATAGCCGCCGTGCCGAACCACCCTGGGGACCGACACGTTGTGCCACAACTCGACATGGCGTCTATCATTTTCGCTTCGCCAGAGGCTTGGCGACCTCGCGCGCGCAGTCGATGAAAAGCCTGGCGACGGGGCTGAGCGCGCGGTTCTTCAGGGTAACGATTCCATTTGGCCGGCGCGCCGTTGGCAGTTCAACGGGCAAGATCTTGAGCTCCGAGCGCTTGGTGAGAAATCTAAATGCGGAAGCCGGGAAAATCGTGACAAAACGGCCGGTCGCCAACAGACTAATGCGCATATGAGGGCAATCCGTGACCACGCTCACCCGAGGATAATCGAGCCCGCTGGCGCGAAAAGCGTCCATTACGATCGATCCAATCACGCTGTCCGGTGGTGGCAGCACCCACAATTCGTTCACCAGTTCGGCAATTTCGATCCTGCGCCGCCGCACCCATTGATTTTGCGCGCCCGCCGCGACGACATAGGAATCATCAAAGAGAAATTCGAAGTCGTATCGCGGGTCTGCGATCGGGCCGGAGCCCCGTATGATCAAGAGATCGACATTACGCTCGGCGAGCTCCCGGTGCAGTGTCTCCGTGTATCCGGTCACGAGATGGAATACGATGCGCGGATAGCGCCGGGAGAGCCGGTCGACGAGAGCGGAAACGAAGCTCGCGGCCAGAAAGGTGGTGGTTCCAATCCGCAATTCCCCGGCCGTAGGGTCCGCGAGAAACGCGATGTTCTTCACGCCTTGGCGCAAGTCATCGAATACGGCCGCCCCGCAATCCAGCAAGGCGCGGCCGTACTCGGTCGGCTCGATCCCTTGGCGATGGCGGTCAAGCAGGCGAACGCCGAGCGCTTGCTCCAGTTCTCCGATTGATCTCGAAATGTTCGGCTGAGTGGTATTGAGGATTTGCGCCGCCTTCCCCATGCTGCCCGCCTGAACCACGGTCATGAGCACGTGCAGGTCTTGCAGCTTCATCCGATTTCCGATGCGATCGCTCAACTGCATGACGGCACCCATTTCCAGTTTGAGATGATATCATCAGATAATAGCCTTATGCGCTTATGGCGGCATCAACTATCGTCTCAAGCCGAGGCTGGCGGAATAGCCGGCAACCGGGCCGCGCGTCGTGCAGGCTCGGACCTGAGGAGCAAGTTGTGGAATTTTGCCGTCGCCGACTCCTGCACCTTGCAGCCGGTGCTGCCGTGCTCCCTGCCTTGTCAGGCTTCGCGTCGGCGCAAACCTATCCATCACGGCCGGTGCGCATCATCGTCGGCTTTGCCGCCGGCGGGCCGAACGACATCCTCGCGCGTCTGATCGGTCAGTGGCTGTCGGAGCGGCTCGGCCAGCCATTCGTCATCGAGAACCGGCCGGGCGCCGGCAGCAATATCGCCACCGAGGCGGTCGTGCATGCAACTCCGGACGGTTACACGCTGCTCCTGGTCGGTACGCCGAACGCGATCAATGCGACGCTTTACGACAACCTCAATTTCAATTTCATTCGCGACATCGCACCGATCGCGGGCTTGATCCGCGGTGCCCTTGTCATGGTGGTCCATCCCTCGGTTCCGGCCAAGACGCTTCCCGAGTTCATCGCCTATGCCAAGGCGAACCCGGGCAAGCTCTCCTACGGGTCGGGCGGCGTCGGCGGGATCACCCACATCACCGCCGAGCAATTCAAGCAAGAGGCCGGCGGCCTCGACATTGTGCATGTGCCCTATCGCGGCGTGGCGCCCGCGCTCACCGATCTGCTCGGCGGGCAGGTGCAGGTCCTCTTTACTAACCTCGCCCTATTGATTGGATATATCGAGACCGGCAAGCTGCGCGCGCTCGCAATAACTACGGCGACGCGCTCGGAGGCGCTGCCGGACATCCCGACCATAGGCGAGTTCGTCCCGGGCTATGAGGCAAGCTCGGTCTTTGGCCTCGGCGCGCCCAGGAACACGCCCACCGAGATCATCGACAAGCTCAGCAAGGAGATCAACGCCGCACTCGCCGATCCCGAGTTCAAGGCGCGGCTTGCCCACCTGGATGGCACCGCGCTTGGCGGCTCGCCCGCCGATTTCGGCAAGCTCATCGCCGACGAAACCGAGAAATGGCGCAAGGTGATCCGGCTGGCCAATATCAAGCCGGAATGAGGTTGACCGCCACATATTGCGCAGAATTGGAGAGAGTTCACATGCAGCCGCTAAACGCCGCAGGCCGGACGTATGAAGTTGAACGTCGCGCCTATCACGCTGCTCGGCCCGGTTTCCGCATCGCCGAGATGCAGATCGGTCCGACCCAAACGGTACCTTGGCATTACCACACGGAAGCGCAGGATACGTTCTACGTCATCAACGGAACGATACGTGTTTTTATGCGCGAGCCGGAAGAAGAGGTGTGCCTGACGGTCGGTATGACCTATTCTGTTCGTCCGGGACGTCCTCACCTTGTCGCTAATGCCGGTGACACCTCAGCCGTATTTCTGGTCTTGCAGGGGATGGGCGAGCACGATTTTGTCCCGCTCACCTGATGACGGGCGGCTCGCCGCGAATTACGGTGAAAGTGCATTAGTTCGCGCTCTATCATCACCGCTTGACGTCTTGCATCGGGAAATCGGCGCACTTTGGCGTCAATAGCGTATTCCGAAGTGGCGCGCCCGAAGAGATTCGAACTCCTGACCCCCAGATTCGTAGTCTGGTGCTCTATCCAGCTGAGCTACGGGCGCGTTTTTCGCTTTGGCATTGGGCTTGAAAGCCCGGATACGTCCGGGACATGCCCGAAAGATCGCGAAAGAGCGCTTTAGCTACCTGCTCCGACCACAATTGGCAAGGTCCGGAAAGGCTCTCCACGAGGCCAATATTGGGCGGCAATTTCGGGTCATTCCGGGCAAATCCGGGATGATCTCGTGCCATTACCTCTGGATTCCCGGTTTATTGCGGAGCCGTCATCGCGCCGGACCCGGTGGCGATGCCTGGGAATGACGGGTGCGCGGCTTTTACGCCCGCGCCCGCTCGTTACGGACGCTGAGCAGTTCCACCGGGCGGTCCGGAATCGAGATCCGGAAGGTGGCGCCGATGGTGCCTTCGACCAGATGGATGTCGCCGCCATGGGCGCGAACCAGTTCGGCGGCGATCGCAAGTCCCAGCCCGCTGCCGCCGGGACGGCCAGAGGTCTGGAACGCCTCGAACAGATGCTCGCGCGCCTTCGCCGGCACGCCGGGGCCGGTGTCGGAAACCTCGATGATGGCGACCGAGCCTTCGCGGCGGCCGGTGATACGAATCTGGGCGGCGGCATCGCTCTTTGGCCGGGTCTCGAGCGCCTGGGCCGCGTTGCGCACCAGATTGAGCAACACGCGAAACAGCTGATCGGGATCGGCGTCGATCGAGAGCCCGCGCTCGATCGCACTGATCCACCCGATCGACGCGTCGGTGGCTAGCCCTGCGGATTCCCGCACTTCGGCCGCCACAGGCTCGACCAGGATCATGCGGCGGTCGGGCGAGGCCTCCTGCGCGCGGCCGTAAGACAGCGTCGACTGGCAAAACGCGATGGCACGCTCCAGCGAACGCATCAGCTTCGGTGCAAAGCGCTGTACCCGCGGATCCGGCACGCTGGCGAGTTGATCTGAGAGCAGCTGAGAGGATGCGAGAAGATTGCGCAAATCGTGATTGATCTTGGAGACCGCAAGACCGAGCGCCGCGAGCCGGCTCTTCTGATGCAGCATCGAGACGAGATCGCGTTGCATGTCGGACAATTCGCGTTCCGCCACGCCGATCTCGTCGCCGCGCTGGCTCGGCACGATGATCCGCGCCGCGCTTTCCGGGTTCTCGTGGAAGCCGACGAGACTGGCCGTCAGCCGCCGCATCGGCCGCACGAACAGATAATGAAGGGCAAGGTAGACGAGCCCCGCGGTCAGCATCCCGATGCCCAGCGAGACCGCCAGCAGATTGCGGGAAAACCGGTACATCGCCTGCCGCAGCGGTCGCTCATCGAACACGACCTCGATGAATTGCGCACCACCGGGCGCCGGGCCCACCACGCGGATCGCGTGGTTGCCGGTCTCCAGCATGGTCTCGAGTGAATCGACAATCGCTGACCATGCCGTCATGGTCCGCATGTCGATGTCATGATCGATCGCTTCAGGCAGATCGGCGCTGGCGAGCAGCCGGCGTTGCTGCCCCATCTTGATCGCCACGGCACGTGCGCCGACGCTGTTCAGTATCTGCCGCGCCAGCGAATCCGGGACCATGCCGGAGGGTGCTGCATCCAGCACCAGCGCCGCGGTGTTGGCTGCCGCCAGCCGATCGTTCAACCGGTTCAGCCGGAAATTCGCGATCGCGGGCACGTAGATCATCAACCCGGCGATCATGACCAGGGGGATGGTGAGCAGCAGCAGTTTGCCGGACAAGCCGAGGCGGCGCGGCGGCTTCGGCCCCGGTGCTTGCATGGTCGGCTGGTCGTCGGTCACTGACACGAATATCTGCCTTGAGATCTCGAAATCCGAGGATGCGTTTCGCCCCGCGACCGGTCAAATTACGGATCGCTAATGTCAGCCGGTTCCAGCTATTTGAGCGCGACGTCGCCTTGCGGTTAAAAACCCCGCAAAAACAGATATATTCGCCCTAATTGCGACGTTTCAAAGAACGCTAATTGCGGCTCCTCGTGACATTGACGAAAACGGGTCGCTCCCGTATAAGCCGCGCAATTGTCCGCGATGGTCCGGTTCTCCCGGGGGCGGCTCATTTGGGGCCGTAAGCGGCCCATTTTGGGCCGGCCAGCATCACCGGGCTTAACCTCAATTCAGCGGCAAATTGCCTGTTCAGCGGAGAACTATCCCGTGAAGCGGACTTATCAACCCAGCAAACTGGTGCGCAAGCGCCGTCACGGCTTCCGCGCCCGTCTCGCCACGACCGGCGGCCGCAAGGTTCTCGCTGCGCGCCGTGCGCGGGGCCGCAAGCGTCTGAGCGCCTGAAGCCGGGTCTTCCGGAGATTTCACTATGGATCGGCTAAGGCAGCGGGCGGACTTCCTCGCCGTTGCCAATGGCGCGCGAGCCAATAGCGCTGCCTTCGTGCTGCAGAGCCGCCGTCGCGACGATGATGGCCCGATCCGGATCGGTTTCACCGTTACCAAAAAGAACGGAACCGCTACCGAGCGAAATCGCATCCGCCGCCGGCTTCGCGAACTGGTGAAGCGGTCGGACGTCATATCCAAGCGACCGCACCATGATTATGTGCTAGTCGGCCGCAGGGCCGCGCTGCATCGCGACTTTTCGACCATGCTCGACGACCTTCGCGCGGCGCTGCATCGCCTCGACACGCAGGCGGCAACAAGAGCGTTTTCGAGCGACGTGGATGCCGGTTCGCCTGAAGACAACGCGTCAAAACGAAATGATAGAGCCGCGGTTCTGACTCCAGTCAGAACCGAACGAGCTCGGAACCCGACTTGAATGACGAGACCTTGAAACGATGACCGACAATCGCAACACCATCCTCGCCGTCGTTCTGTCCGGCCTCGTGCTGATCGCCTGGCAATATTTCTACAACGTGCCGCAGATGGAAAAGCAGCGCGCGCAGAGCCAGACCCAGGCCGAACTGGCGAAGCCATCGCCGCAGGCGACCCCCGGCAGCACCACGCCGCAAGCGGGTTCGGCGCCGTCTGCAAACGCGCCCAACCAGCCGGCCTCGGCCGCGCCCGTCGTCAGCCGCGAAGCCGCGATTGCCGCGACGCCCCGCGTCAAGATCGACACCCCGCGCCTGACCGGCAGCATCTCGCTGAAGGGCGCGCGTATCGACGACCTGTCGCTGGTGCAGTTCCGCGAGACGGTCGATCCCGCCTCGCCTCCGATCGTGCTGTACTCGCCTTCGAACACGGCAGCCCCCTATTACGCGGAATTCGGCTGGGTGCCGGCGAGCGGCTCGACCGCGCGAATCCCCGATCAGACCACGGTGTGGCAGCAGGAGGGGTCCGGCGCGCTCTCGCCGAGCAACCCGGTGACGCTGAAATATGACAATGGCGAAGGCCTCACCTTCCGCCGCACCATTGCTATCGACGACCGCTATCTCTTCACCATCAGGGATGACGTCACCAATGTCGGAACCGCGCCGGTCACGCTGTATCCGTTCGCGCTGATCTCGCGCCACGGCACCCCGCAGGTCTCGGGCTACTACATCCTGCACGAGGGCCTGATCGGCTATCTCGGCGAGCAGGGCCTGCAGGAATACGGCTACAAGAAAATCGAAGAGCGCCAAATCGGTCGTGATTCAACGTCACCGACGCCTGGCTTGGCATGACCGACAAATACTGGGCGTCGGCGCTGCTGCCGGACACCACCGCCAAGCTGCAGGCGCGCTTCTCGTCCAATCTCGTCGGAACCAACCGCACTTATCAGACCGACTATCTGCAGGACCCGCAGACGATCGCGATCGGCGGCACCGCGAGCGCCAATGCGCGGCTGTTCGCTGGCGCCAAGGAAGCCAGCGTCGTCGGCATCAATTTTCCGCTGTTCGGCGAAGGCGGCTACAACAAGCAACTCGGGCTCAACCACTTCGATCTCCTGATCGACTGGGGCTGGTTCTACTTCATCACCAAGCCGATGTTCCTGGCGCTCGACAAGTTTTACCGGGTGTTCGGCAATTTCGGCGTCGCCATCCTTTTGGTCACGGTGCTGGTGAAACTGCTGTTCTTCCCGCTCGCCAACAAATCCTATGCCTCGATGGCGAAGATGAAGTCGGTGCAGCCGCAGCTCGCCGCACTGAAGGAGCGCTATCCGGACGACCGGCAGAAGCAGCAGCAGGAGATGATGGAGATCTACAAGAAGGAGAAGATCAACCCGATCGCCGGTTGTCTTCCCGTCGCCTTGCAGATCCCGGTGTTCTTCTCGCTCTACAAGGTGCTGTTCGTCACCATCGAAATGCGCCACGCGCCGTTCTACGGCTGGATCAAGGACCTCTCCGCGCCCGATCCGACCAATCTTTTCAATCTGTTCGGCTTGCTGCATTTCGACCCGACGACGCTGCCGGTGTTCGGACATTACCTCGCGCTCGGCGTCTGGCCGATCATCATGGGCATCACGATGTGGTTCCAGATGAAGCTCAATCCGACGCCGCCGGATCCGACCCAGCAGATGATCTTCGCCTGGATGCCGCTGATCTTCACCTTCATGCTGGCGGGCTTCCCGGCGGGTCTGGTGATTTACTGGGCCTGGAACAATCTGTTGTCGGTGCTGCAGCAGAGCTTCATCATGCGCAAGAACGGCGTGAAGGTTGAGTTGTTCGACAATATCAAGGCGACGTTTGCCTCGAAGAAAGCCGTCGAGAAGACCTGATTGACGGTCCCTCGTCGTTCCGGGGCGATGCGCAGCATCGAACCCGGAAGTTCGAGATTCCGGGTCTGGTGCTAAAGCACCATCCCGGAATGACACTGATGATGAATTGAAAGCCTTCGCATGACCACTGACATCGATGCGAAGCTGATCGAGCAGGGACGAAAACTCTTCGCCGGCGACTGGCAGTTCGTCTGGGCCTCGCCCTCGATCGAAACCTTGCCGCCGATGGCCAGCATGGAGGTCGCATTTGCCGGCCGCTCCAATGTCGGCAAGTCGAGCCTCATCAACGCGCTGACCGGCCGCAACGCGCTGGCGCGCACTTCGCATACGCCGGGTCGCACCCAGGAACTGATCTTCTTCGAAGGCCCCGACAAGGCAGGCCTCCGACTGGTCGACATGCCCGGCTATGGCTACGCGTCCGCGCCAAAAGCCCAGGTCGCGTCATGGACCAAGCTGATCCATCAATTCCTGCAAGGACGCGCCACGCTGGCGCGGGTCTATGTGCTGATCGACGCCCGCCACGGCATCAAGGATGTCGACCGCGACGTGCTGAAGACGCTCGATAAATCGGCAGTGAGTTATCAGGTGGTACTGACCAAGGCCGATCAGGTGAAGCCCGCGGAGCTTGAAAAACACATCGCCGAGACCGCGGCCGCATTGGCAAAACATCCCGCCGCGTTTCCCGACGTGCTGGTGACGTCCTCGCGCAGCGGCACCGGCATGCCGGAATTGCGCGCCGCGATGGTGCGCCTGCTCGACGAGCGAAGCTGATGAGCCGCGCGCACCGTATCCTCGTTGTTCTCTCGGGTATCATGGGGGCCGACGGCGTCATCCTGGCGGCGGCTTCCGCACATCAAGCTGATGCGTCGCGGCTGGCGGCGGCGTCATCGATGCTGCTGTTTCACGCCACCGCCGTAATCGCTACGGTCGCCGTGGCCGAACGCGGCATTGTTCACGCCCGGATCGGGCTCACAGCCGCCTTCGGCTTTGCGATCGCAGCAAGCCTGTTCGCCGGCGACCTGACGCTGCGGCAATATGCCGGCCACGGGCTTTTTCCGATGGCAGCACCGACGGGCGGGACGCTGTTGATCGCAAGCTGGCTGGCGCTGGCGGTAGCGGCCGCCTGGCCAAAGCGAAGTTGAGGCGGGCACCCCCACTTTGCGCCCTGCCCGCCAATCAGATAGAACCCGCTCGACATCCGGAATGACGAGACCCGCTTCATGACAACAGCGCAAAATATCAGCCCACTCGATCAGGCCCGCATCCTGTCCGAGGCGCTGCCGCACATGCAGCAATATGACGAGGAAACCATCGTCATCAAATATGGCGGCCATGCCATGGGCGCCGAGGACATGGCCAAGGCCTTTGCCCGCGACATCGTGTTGCTGGAGCAGACCGCGATCAATCCGGTGGTGGTGCATGGCGGCGGGCCGCAAATCGCGACCATGCTGAAACGGCTCGGCATTCAGTCGGAATTCGCCGCCGGTCTGCGCATCACCGATGCCGCTACCATCGAGATCGTCGAGATGGTGCTGGCCGGCTCGGTCAACAAGCAGCTGGTCGGCTATATCAACGAAGCCGGCGGCAAGGCCGTCGGCCTCAGCGGCAAGGACGGCAACATGGTGAAGGCGTCGAAGACGACGCGCACCATGGTCGATCCGGATTCGAATATCGAAAAGGCGATCGATCTCGGCTTCGTCGGCGATCCCGACAAGGTCGACTTGACGCTGTTGAACCAGCTGATCGGCTATGAGCTGATCCCGGTGCTGGCGCCGCTGGCGACCTCGCACGATGGGCAGACGCTCAACATCAATGCCGACACCTTTGCCGGCGCGGTCGCGGGCGCGCTGAAGGCCAAGCGGCTATTGCTGTTGACCGACGTTCCCGGCGTGCTCGACAAGTCGAAGAAGCTGATTCCGGAATTGTCGGTAAAGGACGCGCGAAAATTGATCGCCGACGGCACGATTTCGGGCGGCATGATCCCGAAGGTCGAGACCTGCATCTACGCGCTCGAACAGGGCGTGCAGGGCGTCGTCATCATCGACGGCAAGATGCAGCACGCCGTGCTGCTCGAATTGTTCACCAATCAAGGCACCGGCACGCTGATCCACAAGTGATGCGCAAAGCGGCGACGCACATACGAGCCGTCATGGCCGGGCTTGACCCGGCCATCCACGTCTTGTTTGCCCACCGTGGAAAGAAGGACGTGGATGCCCGGGACAAGCCCGGGCATGACGACCGGGAAATGCAGCGGCGACGTCGATCTGAGCTGGCTCGCATTGTTATGTCGCTGCCGGCGGCAGCGATCTCGCTGTTCTTCTCCTCCGCGCCGGCGCTGGCCGACCTGAAACTCTGTAACCGCATGAGCTATGTGGTCGAGGCCGCGATCGGCATCGACGAAAAATCAGCCACCGCCACGCGTGGCTGGTTCCGGATCGATCCCGCCGCCTGCCGCGTGGTGTTGCAGGGCGCGTTGACCGCCGACCGAATCCTGTTGAATGCGCGCGCGCTTGGCGTTTATGGCGCCTCACCGATCCCGCAGAACGGCAGCGATACACTCTGCATCGCGCCGGAGAATTTTGTCATCGCCGCCGCGCGCCAGTGCCGCGCCGGCCAGACGCCTGCGCCCTTCACCCAGATCAGGCCGACGCAAACCGATGACGGCAATCTGGTCGCCTATCTCGCCGAGGACTTAGAATATGACGACGAGCAGGCGCGGCTTGCCGGCATCCAGCGATTGCTGGTCATCGCGGGCTATGACGCCGCCCCGATCGACGGTGTCGACGGCCCGAAAACGCAAGCAGCGCTGACGGCATTTCTGAAAAGCCGCGGGTTGAGCGCCGATATCGTGCCGTCGCAAAATTTCTTCACCACCATGATCGACGCCGTTCAGTCGCCCTCTTCCGCCGGGCTGACCTGGTGCAACGACACGCCGCACAAGATCATGGCGGCGGTCGCGACCGACGACGGCAAGGCCGTGACCAGCCGTGGCTGGTATCGCATCGATCCCGGCAAATGCCTGCACCCGGACGTCACCGGCCAGCCCAGACAGGTGTTCAGTTTCGCTGAAGCCGTCGATGCCGAAAACCGCACCGTCAAGGTGAACGACAAACCGCTGAACTGGGGCGGCACCAAGGAGCTTTGCACGCGCGAAAGCAAGTTCGAGATCAATGATCAGGGCGATTGCGGCACCCGCGGCCTCGCCGCGATCGGCTTTACCGCGGTCGACATGAGCGGCGGCGGCAAGACGCTGCGCTTTGCGATGCCGTGATGGTTATGTGCTCCCGCTACACTCGCTCACCGTCATCACCCGCGAAAGCGGGGCATGACAGATGAAATCACCCCGCGCTTTCAGCCATGTCGACACCTGGGTGTTCGACCTCGACAACACGCTGTACCCGCATCACGTCAATCTGTGGCAGCAGGTCGACGCGCGGATCGGCGAATTCATCAGCGCCTTTCTGAAGATTTCCGCTGAGGAAGCGCGGGTGATCCAGAAGGACTATTACCGCCGCTACGGCACCAGCATGCGCGGCATGATGACCGAACATGGCGTGCGGGCCGACGACTACCTTGCCTATGTGCACCAGATCGATCATTCGCCGTTGGAGCCCAACCCGGCCATGGGCGCGGCGATCGCAAAACTGCCCGGACGAAAACTGATTCTCACCAACGGTTCGACCGACCACGCCGGCGCGGTGCTGGCGCGACTCGGCATATCCCAGCATTTCGAGGCGGTGTTCGATATCATCGCCGCCGAACTCGAGCCAAAGCCGGCGCCGCAGACCTACCAGAAATTCCTGACCGTCCACGGCGTCGATCCCGCGAAATCGGCGATGTTCGAGGATCTCGCCCGCAACCTCGTGGTGCCGCACCAGCTCGGCATGACCACCGTGCTGGTGGTGCCCGACGGCGCCAAGGAAGTGGTGCGCGAGGACTGGGAGCTGGAAGGGCGGGGCGAGGCCTACGTCGATCACGTCACGGATGATTTGACGGGGTTTTTGCAGGGATTAAGCGGGGCCTAACTCTCTCCCGTCGTCCCCGCGAACGCGGGGACGACGGTGGTGGAAGCCTTGACTCTCCTCCCTCAAATTCCGAAAAAGCCTTCCAAATTGCCTCACAAAGCTCCCGCCAAGGAATCCCCGATGTCCCTGTCCGCGCTCGAATCCACCGTCAACACCGCGTTCGATGCCCGCGACGGCATCTCGACCGCAACCAAGGGCGAAGTTCGCGACGCCGTGGATCATGCGCTTGAGCTGCTCGACAAGGGCGAGGCGCGCGTCGCCGAGCGCGAGGCCAGCGGCAAATGGAAGGTCAATCAGTGGCTGAAGAAGGCGGTGCTGCTGTCGTTCCGCCTCAACGACATGAGCGCAATTACCGGCGGCCCCGGAATGGCGTCGTGGTGGGACAAGGTGCCCTCGAAATTCGAAGGCTGGGGCGAGAACCGTTTTCGCGATGCCGGTTTTCGCGCGGTGCCCGGTGCGATCGTGCGCCGCTCGGCCTTTATCGCCCGCAACGTCGTGCTGATGCCGTCCTTCGTCAATCTCGGCGCCTATGTCGATGAATCGACCATGATCGATACCTGGTCCACGGTCGGCTCCTGCGCGCAGATCGGCAAGCGCGTGCACATTTCCGGCGGCGTCGGCATCGGCGGCGTGCTGGAGCCGCTGCAGGCCGAACCCGTGATCGTCGAGGACGATTGCTTCATCGGCGCGCGCTCGGAAGTTGCCGAGGGCGTGATCGTGCGTAAGGGCGCGGTGCTGGCGATGGGCGTATTCCTGGGCGCTTCCACCAAGATTATCGACCGCGATACCGGCGAAATCTTCGTCGGCGAGGTCCCGGAATATGCCGTGGTAGTGCCCGGCACCCTGCCGCCGCGCCCGCTCAAGAACGGCCAGCCCGGCCCGTCGACCGCCTGCGCCGTGATCGTCAAGCGGGTCGACGAGCGCACCCGCGCCAAAACCAGCATCAACGAGCTGCTGCGGGACTAAGATCCGGTTTATTGGGGCATAACCCGCCCCAAAAACCGGCCGGGACCGCCTCCGGTCGAACCCACTGCGGCCTAGCGCGACCAATGAACGGACAGCGGAAATAGCCGCCGTCCGGAGGTCGAACGATGGACTACGCCTGGTATCTGTTCAGCTTTAGGGGCCGCATCAACCGCGCCAGATATTGGCAGGCGATCCTGATCGTTTTTTGCTGGATGATATTCCTCGGCGCGCTGACGGTAGGCGCCGTTGTCCTGCTTGGCGGTACCCGGCCTATCAAACTCGGCGTCGGCAGTGAGGAAATCCTCAAGCTGTTCGATCCCGCTTCCTACAGGTCGTTGCGATTGGCCGACGTACCGGTGCTTCTTTTCGAGACGGCCGGCTCAGTGCTGTTGCTGTGGGTCTTCTTCGCGACCTCGGTCAAGCGTTTGCATGATCGCGACAAAAGCGGCTGGTGGACGATCCCGTTCTTTGCCTTGCCCTATCTCTACAACCATTTCGCAGCGTGGCTTCCCGACGTCTTCGTTTTAGACCTGTTGCTCGCTCTCAGCATCTTCGCTTTCTGCATGTGGGGTTTTGTCGAGTTGTACTTCCTCAAGGGCTCGCGAAAGACAAACCGTTTCGGGCCCGACCCGCTGGCGCCGCGCGATATGCGGCCGCGCTGGGACCAGCAAAGCGAGATCGAAATGGTTCCGCAGAAGGCTGGCCCGCCGCCGGTTTGGCGTGTTAAGCCGGGGTATGAATGACGCCGTTTCCATTACCCGCGACCTCGTCCGCTGCCCGTCTGTCACCCCCGCCGATGCCGGTGCGCTCGGTGTCCTCGAAGGCCTCCTGAAGGAAGCCGGCTTCGAGGTGCATCGTGTCACCTTCTCTGAGCCCGGCACCCCCGATATCGACAATCTCTATGCCCGCATCGGTGCTCATGCGCCGCATATCACCTTTGCCGGCCATACCGACGTGGTGCCGGCCGGCGACGAAGCGGCCTGGACGCATGGCGCGTTCTCCGGCGAGGTGAAGGACGGCTTCCTGTATGGCCGCGGCGCCGTCGATATGAAGGGCGGCATCGCCTGTAGCGTCGCCGCGGTGCTGCAATATCTCGCCGACAATGGCGGCAAGCCCCGAAAAGATGGCGCAGGCTCGATCTCGTTCCTGATCACCGGCGACGAGGAAGACATCTCCGTCAACGGGACCATCAAGCTGTTGCAATGGGTGGCCGCGCGCGGCGAAAAACTCGACCATTGCGTGCTCGGCGAGCCCAGCAATGTCGAAGTGCTGGGCGATTGCATCAAGGTCGGCCGCCGCGGCTCCCAATCAGGCACGCTATATGTCGATGGCGTGCAGGGGCATGTCGCCTATCCGCATCGCGCGGCCAATCCGGTTCCGGATATTTCGCGGCTGATCGCGGCGCTCTCCGACGAACCGCTCGACCATGGCAGCGCACAATTCCAAGCCTCGAACCTCGAATTTACGTCGGTGGATGTCGGCAACACCGCGAGCAATGTGATCCCGGCGCAGGCGCGCGCGAAATTCAACATCCGCTTCAACGATAATCACACGCAGGAAACACTGCGAACCCTGCTCGAGGAGCGGCTCGCAAAAGCCTGCGGCAACCGCATCCGCGCGCGGATCGTGTGGGAGCCATCGAACTCCAACGTTTTCGTGACCAAGCCCGGCGCCTTCACCGACCTCGCGGTCGCCGCGATCGAGGAAGTGACGGGACGCAAGCCGGAATTGAGTACGGGCGGCGGCACTTCGGACGCGCGCTTCATCTCGAGCTATTGTCCGGTGATCGAGTTCGGCCTGGTCGGCCAGACCATGCACCAGGTCGACGAGCGCACCCCGGTGTCGGATTTGGAAAAGCTGACGAGGATTTATCGCGGCGTGCTGGATAGGTATTTCGCGTAAGATTCGTTCTCCCTCGCCCCGCTCTTGCGGGGAGAGGGTCGGGGTGAGGGGCTCTCTCCACGATTGCGAATGCCTTGAGAGCGGTACCCCCTCACCCGGATCGCATCTATCGATGCGCTCCGACCTCTCCCCGCAAGCGGGGCGAGGTGAAGAAAGGCGAACGCGCCGCTAGTTCAATAATCCACCCGCACCAAATACAATCCCTCCGGCGGTGCGACGGGCCCGCAGGCGGCGCGGTTGCAGGCCGCGAGGGCGGTGGCGAGGTCGTTGGCGCTCCAGCGGCCCTCGCCGACCCAGACCAGCGATCCCACCATCGAGCGCACCTGGCTGTGCAGGAACGAACGCGCCGAGGTCAGGATGGAAACGGCATCGCCCTCCCTGATGACGTCGAGCTGATCGAGCGTCTTCTCCGGTGATTTCGCCTGGCACTCGGTGTCGCGAAAGGTCGTGAAATCGTGTTTGCCGAGCAACCGCTGTGCGGCGACGTGCATCGCATCGGTGTCGAGGTGGCGCGGCACACGCCAGCTTCGTCCGATATCGAGCGCGAGATTGGCGCGGTGGTTGGTGATGCGATAGCGATAATGGCGCCTGATGGCGGAGAAGCGCGCCTCGAAACTATCGGGCACGATATCCGCACTGATCACGCCGATCGGATGTGGCCGCAGATGGGCATTGAGGCCATCGCGAAACCGGCCCGGCACGAAATGCTTCTCGATATCGCAATGCGCGACCTGTCCCAGCGCATGCACACCCGCATCGGTGCGGCCCGCGCCGTGCACGCGAACCTGCTCGCCACAGATGGCTTTCACCGCGGCCTCCAGCGCGCCCTGCACGGTCGATCCGTTGTCCTGGATCTGCCAACCCGAAAACGGCGTGCCGTCATATTCGATGATGAGTTTGTAGCGGGGCATCAGGCGAGCCGCGCCGGAGGCTTTAACGGCGTGCCGCGCAGGAAATCCGTCGATTTCATCGGCGCCTTGCCGGCACGCTGCAATTCCAGAATCCGAATCGCGCCATCGCCACATGCGACGCTCAGCCGGTCGTCGAGCACATCACCCGGCGAACCCGCGCCCTTTGCCGGCTCACAACGCAAAATCTTGATGCGCGCCGTTTCGCCCTCGAGCGCGGCCTCGCACCAGGCGCCGGGAAACGGCGACAGCCCGTGAATGTGCCGCAACACTTCGCGCGCCGGCTTGCTCCAGTCGATGCGCGCCTCGGCCTTCTCGATCTTGGCGGCGTAGGTGACGCCTGCTTCGCTTTGCTTAATGAGTTGCAGCCCGCCGCGCTCCAGCCCGCCCATCGCGCGCACCATCAGATCGGCGCCGAGCGGCGCCAGCGCGTCGTGCAGATCGGCAGCGGTCATCGCGTCCGTGATCTTCAGGCGCTCCGCCATCGCAACGTCGCCGGTGTCGAGGCCGACATCCATCTTCATCACCATCACGCCGGTCTCGGCGTCGCCTGCCATGATGGCACGATTGATCGGCGCGGCACCGCGCCAGCGCGGCAACAGCGAGGCGTGCAAATTGAAGCAGCCGAGCCTTGGCGCATCGAGGATCGCCTGCGGCAGGATCATGCCATAAGCGACGACGACGGCTGCGTCCGCATCGTGCGCGCGGAATTCATCGAGCGCTTCCGGCGTTCTCAATGTGGACGGCGTCAGCACGGGTATGCCGAGCCGCCGCGCCTCTTGCTCCACGGGAGTCGGTTGCAGCTTCATGCCGCGCCCTGCCGGCTTCGCCGCGCGGGTGTAGACGGCCGCAATCTCATGGCCATGGGCCACAAGCTCCAGCAGCGTCGGTACCGCGAAGTCGGGCGTACCCATGAAGATCAAGCGAAGTGACATTTTGTTGGGTGTCCTAGGGACGTTCAATTTACTCCGTCATGCCCGGGCTTGTCCCGGGCATCCACGTCGTTCGTGCCGACAAGAAGGTAAGACGTGGATGGCCGGGACATCTAGCGCGAAGACGCGCTTCGCGCTTTTGCCCGGCCATGACGGCGGATAGAGTACCGCCTACTCCACCGCGCGTTTCGCGGCCTTGGTGAACTTCTTCAGCACGCGATCACGCTTCAGTTTCGACAGATAATCCACGAACAATACGCCGTTGAGGTGATCGATCTCGTGCTGGATGCAGGTGGCAAATAGGCCGTCGGCGTCTTCCTCATGCACCTTGCCGTCGAGATCGGTGAAGCGGATGCGCACCTGCGCCGGCCGCTCGATTTCCTCGTAATATTCGGGGATCGAGAGACAACCCTCCTCGTAAACCGACAATTCCTCGGACGAAGAAAGGATCTCCGGATTGATGAACACACGCGGCCGCGGCTTGGTCTCGCCGTTCTCGTCGCGCTTGGCGAGGTCCATGGTGATCAGACGCAGCGGCTGCGCGACCTGGATCGCCGCGAGCCCGATGCCGGGGGCGTCGTACATGGTCTCGAACATGTCGTCGGCGAGCTTGCGGATCTCCGTCGTCACCTTTTCGATCGGCGTGGAGACGAGCCGCAACTGCTTGTCCGGCAGGATGATGATTTCTCTGAGGGCCATAACGCGCGATTTAAGCTGCTGATATGCCGGGGTCAATCCGCGAAGGAACCGGTTAAGGCGGCCTTAACCATGATTTTTAACGCCGCGTTAACCATGAAAATTAAGCCGGCATTTACCATAAATGTTCCCTCTTCGTTCGCGTTACCTTGCGAATCGGCTACAAGGCAGCATGAACGAGATTCTTTTTACCTTCGGCGACCTGCCGATTCACACAAGTGAGGCCCTGATCGGGATTGGTGCGCTCGCGCTGATGCTGTTGCTGGCGATTGCCATCGTCATCGCCCGATCGGGCCGCCGCGGCGCGGAACTCGCGATGGCGCAGGCGATCCGCGCCGACGAACTGGAAGAACGCCTGAGCGAAATGCTGCGCGCCCAGAGCGAAGCCACCGGCCGCGTCGATGCCATGGGTCAGGCGCTGGCCGGCCGTCAGGCCGAGATGGCGCGCGCGGTCAACGAGCGGCTGGATTCGGTGACGCACCGCGTCGGCCAGTCGATGGAAGCGACCACGCGCAACACCATGGATAGTCTGCGGGTGCTGCACGAGCGCCTGGGCATAATCGACAACGCGCATAAGAATCTCACCGATCTGACGTCGCAGGTGACAACGCTGCGCGATGTGCTCGCCAACAAGCAGTCGCGCGGCGCGTTCGGACAGGCGCGGATGGAAGCCATCGTCCAGGACGGCATGCCGAGCGGGTCGTATGAATTTCAGTACACGCTCTCATCGGGCAAGCGGCCGGACTGCGTGGTGTTCCTGCCCGACCAGCGCCCGCTCTGCATCGACGCGAAGTTTCCGCTGGAGGCGATGACTGCACTGCATGACGCGCGCAGCGACGAGGAGAAGAAATTCGCCACGCAGCGATTGCGTAACGACGTGATGAAGCATGTCAACGACATCGCCGAGAAATACCTGATCGCGGGCGAAACCCAGGACACCGCGCTGATGTTCGTGCCGTCGGAATCGGTGTACGCCGAAATCCACGACGGTTTTGACGATGTGATCCAGAAAGCCTATCGCGCCCGGGTGGTGCTGGTATCGCCGTCGCTGCTGATGCTCGCAATCCAGGTGATGCAGCAAATCTTGAAAGACGCGCGGATGCGCGACGCCGCCGACCAGATCCGCACCGAGGTGCTCAATCTCGGCGACGATCTCACGCGTTTGCGCGATCGCGTGCTGAAACTGCAGAAGCATTTTGGCGACGTCAATGAGGACGTCCGTCAGATCTTGATCTCCGCCGACAAGATCGAAAAGCGCGCCGGACGGATCGAGGAACTCGATTTCAGCAAGACGGATGCACCGGTGGAATTGCCGCGGATCGTGAAGAGCGGCACGCCAGAGCTGTTTCCCGCACCGCGCAAGCTGCAGGCGGGGGAGTGATTGTCGTCGCCGCAAATCGCGGTCATCGCCCGGCTTGACCGGGCGACCCAGTATTCCAGAGGCGTCAGTTGGGATCACGTAGCTATTGCGTCTATATCCTCGCCAGCCGCATCGGCGGCACCCTCTACATCGGCGTAACCAATGACCTCGTTCGCCGCGTCGCTGAGCACAAGTTGAAATTGACGAAAGGGTTTACGAAGAAGTACGAAATTTTCAAGCTGGTGTATTTCGAGCAATTCGATGACGTCGAAAATGCCATCAAGCGCGAGAAGCGATTGAAGAAATGGAATCGGGCCTGGAAGATACGGCTAGTCGAGGAACTCAATCCCAATTGGGATGATCTATATCCGAGCATTGCTGGCGCTTAAATTCTCAGTCATCCCACGCGAAAGCGGGGGATCCAGTAACACGAGGAGGTCGTGGAACACGCTGGCTTCGCGGAATACTGGATCGCCCGCCTTCGCGGACGATGACAGTGTCATTTGTTGTGCCCGAATCTGCTAACACCTTTTCATGACCGCACCGGAAGCCGCGCCCCCCGCGACAACCCGCCGCCCCTCCTGGCGCGAAGGCCTTGCCGTTTATCTGCAGCGGCGCGTGCTGATCGTGTTGCTGCTCGGCTTTTCCTCCGGGCTGCCGCTGGCGCTGTCGGGGTCAACGCTGCTGGTGTGGATGAGTGAATCCGGTGTCGATCTCGGCACCATCGGGCTGTTTGCACTGGTCGGCACGCCGTACACGCTGAAGTTCCTGTGGGCGCCGCTGGTCGACGCGCTGCATGTGCCGTTCTTCACGCGAGCGTTCGGTCGCAGGCGCGGCTGGCTGCTGTTTTCGCAACTGCTGCTGATCGGTTCGATATTGCTGCTGGCGTTGACCGACCCAGCGCGCTCGCCGCTGTTTGTCGCGCTCGGCGCGTTGCTGGTAGCGGCCATGTCCTCGACGCAGGATATCGTGGTCGATGCGTTTCGCGTCGAGAGTCTCCCCGAAAGCGAACAGGCCGCTGGGATGGCGTCCTATGTCGCGGCCTATCGCATCGGCATGCTGGTCTCGACCGCCGGCGCGCTGTTCATTGTCAGCGGCTTCCAAAAGACCGCCGGCTTCGCACTGGGCGCCGCCTGGATGTGGGGTTATGTCGTGATGGCAGCGCTGGTATTGATCGGCACCGCCACGGCGCTGGCCGCGACCGAACCCGAACAATCCGCGCGCACAGAGGCCGCTACACGCACGGAGACGGCGTTCATTCGGGTGCTGAACGCAGCGGTCGGCGCGTTCTCCGAATTCCTGACGCGGCGCGACGCATGGGCGGCGCTCGCTTTCGTGGTGCTGTTCAAATTCACCGACGCGTTTTCCGGCACCATGACCGCGCCGTTCGTGATCGACCTCGGCTTCACCCGCACCGACTACGCTACCATCGTCAAGGGCGTGGGGTTGGCCGCAACGCTGATCGGCGGTTTTGCGGGCGGTTTCGTCGCGCGGCGTTATTCGCTCGCGACGAGCCTCTGGATCGGCGGGGTGGTGCAGGCGCTTGCCAATCTGTCATTTTCCTGGCTGGCGCTGGTCGGCGTCAATCAATGGGCGCTGGGGGTCGCAATCACGGCGGAGAATTTCACCAGCGCCATCGGCACCGTGATCTTTGTCGCCTATCTGTCGGCGCTGTGCCGGAACCCGTTGCACACCGCAACCCAATATGCGCTGCTGACGGCGCTCGCCGCAGTGGGACGAACCTATCTTTCCGCAGGTGCAGGTTTTGTGGCCAAGGCAACCGGATGGCCGTTGTTCTTCGTGATCTGTGTTGTGGTCGCGGTGCCGAGCCTGATCCTGTTGGCCTGGCTGCAGCGGCGCGGGCATTTTGCAGCGCTGGGCCAGGTGAAGGTTTGATTTCTCGCCGTCCCGGCTGGCGCTGCGCTTGGCGGGGACGACGAAAAATAATCTATAGCTTCGACTAATGCGCCGTCACGACACTCCACTTGGTGATCACGGCTTCGCTCATCTGCCCGGCATCCTGCGCGCAGGATACTTCATCGACCTTCACCGAGATTGCCTTGCCGACAAAGTTCTTCAACTGCGCGGCCTGGGCATCGCTGTTGACGATGAGCTGGAACGTTTCCGGGCCGGTTTCCAGATTGCAGAGCCCGTTCGGCGGCGGCAACCGGCGCGGCTCGCTGGTGAGCTGGTAGGTGGCGACGCGCTTGCCTTTCTTGCCGCCGCGGACCTTCATGGTGTTGAGTTCCCCGGACAGCACGTCCCCGGCATTGATCGGCTTGCCCGGCTTCGGCGCAGGCTCGCCTTGTTGCGCCTGTGCCGACGGCGCGGCCAAAGCCACCGCCATGATGGCCGCAAAGCCCAAGCGCCCGGCGAATCGTCGTTTCGTCATGTCGATCAGTTCCGTTTGGTGTGGGTTAGAACAACGTTCGCTGCCGCATGGCTGCGGATAGCGTACCTTCATCGAGATAATCAAGCTCGCCGCCGACGGGCACGCCGTGGGCCAGCCGGGTCACCTTGACATTGGCTTCCTGCAGAAGGTCGGTGATGTAATGCGCCGTGGTCTGGCCATCAACGGTAGCGTTCAACGCCAGAACGATTTCGTTGACCTGCTGGTCATGCGCCCGCGCCACCAGCGCATCGATGGTGAGATCCTGCGGACCGACGCCATCGAGCGGCGACAGCGTCGCGCCCAAGACGTGATAGCGGCCATTGGTCGCGTTGGCGCGCTCCAACGCCCACAAATCCGCGACGTCGGCGACCACAACAATGGTCGTGGGATCGCGCCGCGGATCGGTACAGACCGTGCAGGGATTTTGCGTGTCGATATTGCCGCAGGTCTTGCAGACCTGGATCTTGTCGATCGCCACCGCCAGCGCGCCGGCAAGCGGCGTCATCAAAGCCTCGCGCTTCTTGATCAGGTGCAACGCCGCGCGCCGCGCCGAACGCGGGCCGAGCCCAGGCAACCGCGCCAGCAACTGGATCAGACGTTCGATTTCGGGGCCGGCAACCGCAGAGGCCATTTCAGGTGAGACCAAGCATTTCAGGTAAGCCCAAGGATTCTAGGTTAGCCCAAGACCTGGCGGCAGACCGAGCCCGCCGGTCAGCGCCTGCATCTTTTCCTGCATCGCCAGTTCCGCCTTGCGCCGCGCATCGTTAAGGGCGGTCACCAGTAGGTCTTCGAGGATTTCGCTCTCGTCGGCCTTCATCAGTGACGGATCGATCTTGACACCCTTCACTTCCATCTTTGCGGTCATGCGCACGGACACAAGGCCGCCGCCGGAAATGCCCTCGACCTCGACATTGCCGAGCTCTTCCTGCATCGCCTGCATCTTGGATTGCAGCTGCGCCGCCTGCTTCATCATGCCGAGAAAATCAGCCATTCGTGTTATCCTTTGACATTCCGATCAGTCGTCATCGCCGTCGGAACTCTCGGTTGGGTCTTCACCGATAGAATCGGATTCCGGCGGCTCGGCGGCAAGCTTGCGCACCTCGACAACCTTGGCGCCGGGAAACCGCGCCAGCACTTCCTGCACGCGCGGATCGGCCTCCGCCGCCCGCGCGTGCTCGTTCTTCGCCTGTTCGTTCTGCGACCGCAGCGTCGGCTGCCCGGCCTCGTTGGATACGATCACCGTCCAGCGCCGGCCGGTCCATTGTTCCAGCTTGCGCGAAAGATCGTTGACCAGCGTGCGCGCGGCGTTGCGTTCCAGCGCCACTTCCAGCCGCCCATCCTCAATGCGCACCAGGCGCATGTCGGCTTCCAGCGCGCTCTTGGTCATGAGATCGCGCTTCTCGCCGGCGAGCGCGACGAGTTGCGTAAAACTGGTAATCCGCAGCGCCGGGGCGGATTGCGGCTCCGGGACGGATGTTGCCATCTGCGGGCGGGCGGACGCCTCGGCCCCGGTTCGTGGGGCCGATGGCGCGCGCATCGGCGAGGACGGCATCGAAGATACGGTCGAGGCGGGCGCGCCGCGCGGCGCCGGGCTTCCCGATAGAACGGGCGAACTGCCGCCGTTTTGCTCGATCATCCTGATCGCTTCGTCCGGCGTCGGCATGTCAGCGACATAGGCGATGCGCACCAGCACCATTTCCGCGGCGGCCGCCGGCCGCGTCGCGGTCTGCACTTCGGTGATTCCCTTGAGCAGCATCTGCCACATCCGCGACAGCACCCGCATCGAAAGTTTTGACGCGAATTCACGCGCGCGCACGCGTTCGGTCTCGCCGAACGCGACATTGTCGGCGGTAGCCGGCACGATCTTCACGCGGGTGACGAAATTGACGAATTCGGCAAGATCGGAGAGCACCACGATCGGATCGGCGCCGACGTCATATTGCGCGCGAAACTCGTTGAAGGCGCTTGCGATGTCGCCGCGCGCCAGCGAGTCAAACAGATCGATCACCCTCGTACGATCGGCCAGCCCGAGCATCTGCCGCACCGCGTCGGCACGCACGACGCCGGCCGCATGCGCGATCGCCTGATCGAACAGCGACAGCGAATCGCGCACCGAGCCTTCCGCTGCGCGCGCGATGATGCCGAGCGCCTCAGGCTCGACCTCGACGCCTTCCCTGGTCGCGATGTTCGAGAGATGCGCCATCAAGACATCGGCCTCGACGCGGCGCAGGTCAAAGCGCTGGCAGCGCGACAGCACGGTCACCGGGACTTTGCGGATTTCGGTGGTGGCGAAGACGAACTTGGCGTGCTCCGGCGGCTCCTCCAGCGTCTTCAGGAACGCGTTGAAGGCCGCGGTCGAAAGCATGTGGACTTCGTCGATGATGTAGACCTTGTAGCGGGCGCTGGCCGGTGCGTAGCGCACGCTGTCATTAATCTGGCGTACATCGTCGACGCCGGTGTGGGAGGCGGCGTCCATTTCCAGCACATCCATGTGCCGGCTTTCCATGATCGCCTGGCAGTGCACGCCGAGATCAGGCATGTGGATGGTCGGACCCTTCACCGAGCCATCAGGCTTTTCGTAGTTCAGCGCACGGGCGAGAATCCGCGCCGTGGTGGTTTTGCCGACGCCGCGTACCCCGGTCAGAATCCAGGCCTGCGGAATCCGGCCCGTTTCGAACGCATTCGAAACGGTGCGCACCATCGCCTCCTGGCCGATCAGATCGTCAAAGCTGGAGGGGCGGTATTTGCGCGCCAGCACCCGATAGGGCTTTGTCGCATCCGGCGGGCCGCCGAGTTCGAAGCCGCCCTGACCGGCGCCGTCTGACTTGTCGGGGGGAGCGCCAGCATCACTCATCGGTCGATCCGCAATGGGTTGTCTCTCAAGGCCGGTTTGCGGAAAGGAACAGAATCAAGCGCAAGGCACGGGCTGGCCGCTTCCTTGCGCGATTCGCTCGAAAAACAGGTAGGAGACTGACGAGCGACCCGATCCGGACCTCGTTAGGGCTGCTTCCTTCCGGATCTGACCCGGTTGGCGAGTGGCTCGTCCACCGCCAATCTCCCGGCTCTTATTTGGGGCCAAAAAGGCCGGAAAGCAAGCGGCCCTTTCCCTGTCATGCCCCGCGAAAGGGGGGTATCAGGGGTACCGGATCGCCCGCTTTCGCAGGCGATGACGCCTTGGTAAGACACTGCTCCGGTGCCCCACAGAAGGCACTCGATAAGCCCGACCCGCATCGGGTATTTGGGAACCCGTATGCCCACTGACGCCTCCGCCTGGTCGCTGCACTCACAGCTCAAAAAAGACACCATCGACATCGGCGACCTGCCGCTGTGCCGGGTGCTGGTCATCAAGGATGCGCATTACCCCTGGCTGCTGCTGGTGCCGCGCCGGGATAATGCGGTGGAAATCATCGACCTCGACGAGGTCGAGCAGGCGCAATTGATGACCGAAATTTCACGGGTCTCCCGCGCCCTGAAAGAAGTCAGCAAATGCGACAAGCTGAACATCGCAGCGCTGGGCAATCTGGTGCCGCAGCTTCACGTCCACGTCATCGCGCGCCGCTCAAGCGACGTCGCCTGGCCGCGTCCGGTCTGGGGCGTGATGCCGCCGCTGGCGCATGACGCCGAGGAAGTACAGAATTTCATCAGCGCGCTCCGCCGCAAGATTTGGCTAGGTTAGATCGATGTCAGCATTCAACAAATTTCCCTTGGGACAGCCGGCTTTCGTCACCCATGTTCTCGATCGCGCCGCGCATCTGCGCACCAATGACGAGAAATTATACGCGCTGGAAACCCACCGCGACGCCCGCGCCTACGTCGTCTATCGCGACTCGCTGCTGGTGAAGCAGGAGGAAGGCGGCCCGCGCGTGCTGCTCAGCGTCGAGGAAGCGGTGAAGCTCGGCGCTAATCCGGGTACGATTTTTCTGGGCTTGCGCGACGGCGCTGCCATATTCGGCATGGGCATTGCGGCACCTGCGGTAGAAAAGCTGCTGGCGCGCGACGACGTCGCCGTCACCGAGCTGCGCGGTATGGTGATGCAGGGTATGATACCGCACGAACAACTCTCGGCCATCGCGATGGCCAAATCGATGGTGACCTGGCATCAGCGCCACGGCTTCTGCGCCAATTGCGGAACCCGCACCGGGATGAAGGAAGGCGGCTGGAAGCGCGAGTGCCCGAGCTGCAAGGCCGAGCACTTTCCGCGCACCGATCCGGTCGTGATCATGCTGGTCACCCACGGCGACAGATGCCTGCTCGGCCGGCAAAAACAGTTCCTGCCCGGGATGTATTCGTGCCTCGCCGGTTTCGTCGAGGCGGCGGAGACCATCGAGGACGCGGTCCGCCGGGAAATATTTGAGGAATCGGGAATCCGCTGCACCGACGTGAATTATTATATGACGCAACCCTGGCCCTACCCATCGTCGCTGATGATCGGATGCACCGCACGCGCCACCACCGAGGACATCGTCGTCGACCGCGCGGAACTCGAGGACGCGCGCTGGTTCAGCCGCGCCGAGGCAACCCTGATGCACAGGCGCGAGCATCCCGATGGGCTTTTTGCGGCACATCCGTTCGCGATCGCGCATCATTTGATCGGCCGCTGGCTGCATGAGGGCAGCAACGCGGGCGCATAGCGGGAACCCCGTGATGGACCAAATCATTAACTCCGGACCTTGGTTCCGGCATGACGCGGAGCCAACATGACGGATTCCCGTATGAACTTTCACGAAAAAGCGCCGAAAATCCCGCCGCGCATTCTCTGCATCGGCATGCCGGTGCGCGACCTGACTTTCCGCGTCCCCGGCGTTCCCGGGCGCGGTTCCAAGGAGAACGCCACCCATTTCGAGGAAATTTGCGGCGGCAATGCTCTCAACGCCGCCATCGGTATCGTGCGCCTCGGCGGCCGCGCTTCGGTCTGCGGACCGATGGGCGACGTCCGCGAAACCTCAAGCCGATACATTTTCGACAAGCTGGCGCATGAGGGTATCGAGACCAATCATATCGTGCATATGCCGGGCCTCGTGACCCCGATCTCGGCCATCATGATCGACCCGAGCGGCGAGCGCACGATCGTGACATTCCGCGATCCTGAGCTGTGGAAAGTCAGCCTGCCTCCGACCGAAACGCTGCTGGAGGATTGCGCCGCGATTCTCACCGAGAGCCGCGCCGCGCAATTCTGTACCGATCTCTGCGCCGAGGCGCGCAGACGCGGCATTCCCGTCATCGTCGACGTCGATCGCGCGATGTCGCTTCGCGAGGGATTGCTCAACGCATCCTCGCATCTGGTGTTCTCCAGCGAGCCGCTGCAGGAGACGGCCGATATCGCCGACGACGCAAAGGCGCTGCACAAGATCGCCACGCTGACCCACTCGTTTCTGGCGGGAACAAGGGGTCCCAAGGGCACGATCTGGCTCGACGAAAACGGCGCGATCCAGGAGACCCCCGCCTTCCCGGTCCATACCGTGGACACGCTCGGCGCCGGCGACGTGTTCCATGGCGCTTTCGCGCTCGCAATTACCGAAAAACAGGAGCTGCGGCAGGCGCTTCGATTCGCCTCAGCCGCCGCCGCGCTGAAATGCACCCGGTTCGGGGGAGCTTTCGCGGCCCCGCAACGTATTGAAGTCGAAGAACTTTTGAACCAGGGCCACAGCGCAGATTCGGCTTGCACGGGTCAATAGTGGGCTTGCTATAGAAGAATTTTCTATATATGAGGGTATTAAACCTTTCATATGGAACTTTCTTCTCATGACCGATCTAGCTGTTCAGCTTCATGAAGCCAGCCGCCGCCTCGACGCCATCGACCGCAAGATCCTGACCGTGCTGCAGGAGGACGCCTCCCTCTCCGTCGCCGAGATCGGCGATCGGGTTGGATTGTCTTCGACGCCCTGCTGGAAGCGCATCCAGCGGCTGGAAGCCGACGGGGTGATCCTGCGCCGAGTCGCACTTGTCGATCAGAACAAAATCGGGCTCGGCATTTCGGTTTTCGTCTCGGTCGAGAGCGCCGACCATTCCGAGGCCTGGCTCAAGACCTTCGCCACCGCCGTCAGCGCCATGCCAGAGGTAATGGAATTCTACCGGATGGCAGGCGACGTCGATTACATGCTGCGCGTGGTGGTCGCCGACATGGCGAGCTACGACGTGTTCTACAAAAAGCTGATCAGCGCCGTGCCGCTGAAGAACGTCACTTCGCGATTTGCGATGGAGAAGATCAAGTCGGTCACCGCACTGCCGGTCCCGGCGGCATGACCTAACCATCATAAGGGTTTTCGAGCGAAGTGGATACCGGTTCGCGTCAAGAAAACGCGTCAAAACAAAAGACTAGAGCCCGGTTCTGATTCAATCGGAACCGATAAGGCTCTTGACGCGATTGCCTCCCCGATTCCCAACATTGCCCCTGATATTTACGGGCGATTAGCTTCGTCGCGATATTGTGGCGTCGTAAGGCCCGGATGACCGGGGCCGACGAGACTTCGCAAGGCCAGCGCCCGGCTGGCTCTTGACCCGCTGGCAATCGCCGGCCGCGTCGCGAACAGAACGTCTGCCGCTTTTCGCAATACTATCGGGGGACTGGGAATGACCATCGAAAGCGATGATCTGGCGATCTTGCGTGAAACTACCAGCAAGACGCTGCTTGCGGTGCTGTGGCTTCACGTTCCGATCGCCGTGACAATCGGCATGATGCGCGGCACCGACTGGCTGGTGCCGGCCGCTCTCATGGTGGCGATGGCCCTGGCCGCGACGGCGTCGTGGCGCGCTTCGGGGAACGGACTATCAACCCGCCTGATCTTTGCCGTCGCCCTGATGGGCGACGTATCGGTGTTTGCCTTCCAGCTCGCGGGGCATCCCTGGCAGATCGACATGCACATGTACTTCTTCGCCGCGCTGGCCTGCCTGGTCGCTTATTGCGATTACCGGCCGATCGTCGCCGGCATGGTTGCGGTCGCGCTGCATCATCTGGTGCTGAACTTCATGCTTCCGGCGGCGATTTTTCCGGGCGGCGCCAGATCTCGGCCGCGTCGCCCTTCACACCGTCATTCTGCTGATCGAGGCCGGCGTATTGGTCTGGCTTGCGCTGACGCTCTCGCATCTGTTCGAGGCCACCGCGCAGAAAAGCGCCGAGGTCGAATCCGCGAGTGCCGCCGAAGCCCGCGCCAATCTCGACCACATCGAGTCCGAACGGCGGGCCAAGCAAGACCGCGACGCGGCGCGGCGGGAACTCGCCTCAGGCTTTGAGCGCAAGATCGGCAGCATCGTCGAGGCCGTCGCAGTAGCCGCCAGCGAGATGCAGAGCCTGTCGTCGTCAATGAGCAACAGCAATGCCGACACCGCCCGGCAGACGGCAGCCGCCGCAACCGCCTCGACGCAAGCTTCCTCGAACGTGGAAACGGTAGCGTCGGCGACCGAGGAACTCACGGCGTCGATCAACAGCATCGCCCAGCAGGTGACGCGCTCCGCCGCGATCGCCACCAAGGCCGCCAGCGAAGCACGCCGCACCAACACGGTGGTCGAGGGCCTTGCCGCCGGCACCCAGAAGATCGGCGAAGTGGTGACGCTGATCCAGAACATCGCCAGCCAGACCAATCTGCTCGCGCTCAACGCCACGATCGAAGCGGCACGCGCCGGCGAACACGGCCGCGGATTTGCGGTGGTCGCAAGTGAGGTCAAGGCGCTCGCCAACCAGACCGCAAAAGCGACGGAAGAAATCTCCACGCAGATCCAGGACATCCAGAACGCCACCGGCGAGGCCGTCAGCGCCATCCAGGCGATCGGCGGAACCATCGCCGAGATCGACGAGATCTCCAACGAAATCGCCGCCGCTGTCGATCAGCAGGGCGCGGCGACGAAGGAAATCGCCGGCAATGTGCAGCAGGCAGCCAACGGCACGCGCGACGTCAACAGCAATATCCTCAGCGTCAGCCGGGCCTCCGAAGTGGCCGCCAAGGCGACATCGAAACTGCTGGACGCCGCCAACGGCCTGTCCTCGCAATCCGAACGGCTGAAATCGGAAGTTGCGACCTTCGTCGGATCGCTGCACGTGGCCTGAGCAAGAAAGCTCCCTCGCCCCGCCTGCGGGGCGAGGTGTAGAACCTCAGATCTTCTGGTTATATTCACCGACTTCGGGGTGGGTGCGCAGCACCGAATCCATCGCCTCGAACATGTCGCGCATGCGCGCCTCGCTGACCGGGCTTTCGACCACGACCACCAGTTCCGGCTTGTTGGATGACGCCCGCACCAGGCCCCAGCTACCGTCCTCGGCCGTGACGCGCACGCCGTTGACGGTGACGAGATCGCGGATCTTTTGCCCTGCGACTTTCGCGCCGTTCTTTTGAAGCGCCTCGAAATGCTTCACCACGGCATCGACGACACCGTATTTGGTCTCGTCGGCGCAATGCGGCGACATCGTCGGGGACGACCAGGTTTTCGGCAGCGCATCCTTCAAATCGGCCATCGACTTGCCGGGCGCACGATCCAGCATCTCGCAGATCGCGATAGCCGAGACCAGGCCATCGTCATAGCCGCGGCCGAACGGCTTGTTGAAGAAGAAGTGTCCGGATTTTTCGAAGCCCGCCAGCGCGCCGAGTTCGTTGGTGCGGCGCTTCATGTAGGAATGGCCGGTCTTCCAATACATCGTCTTCGCGCCCTGCTTTTGCAGCACGGGGTCGGTCACAAAGAGCCCGGTCGATTTCACATCGACCACGAATAGCGCGTTCTCATTGATGGCCGACATGTCCCTCGCCAGCATCACGCCGACCTTGTCGGCAAAAATTTCTTCGCCGGTATTGTCGACCACGCCGCAGCGGTCGCCGTCGCCATCGAAGCCCAGGCCGACATCGGCCTTGTGCTTGAGCACCGCGTCACGGATCGCGTGCAGCATCTCCATGTCTTCCGGGTTCGGATTGTACTTCGGAAAGGTGTGATCGAGTTCGGTATCGAGCGGCACCACTTCGCAACCGATCGCTTCCATCACCTGCGGCGCGAACGCGCCCGCGGTGCCGTTGCCGCAGGCGACCACGACCTTCAGCTTGCGCTTCAGCTTCGGCCGCCCGGTGAGGTCGGCGATGTAGCGCGCCGGAAAATTTTCGTGAAACTGATAGGAGCCGCCGGCCTTGTTGCTTGAATTCGGCATTGAGCACGATCTCCTTCAGCCGCGTCATCTCGTCGGGACCGAAGGTGAGCGGACGGTTAGCGCCCATCTTGACGCCGGTCCAGCCATTGTCGTTATGCGAGGCGGTCACCATCGCGACGCAGGGCACGTCGAGATCGAACTGCGCGAAATAGGCCATCGGCGTCACCGCGAGGCCGATGTCGTGCACCTTGCAGCCTGCCGCCATCAGCCCCGTAATCAGCGCGTATTTGATCGAGGCCGAATAGCCGCGAAAGTCGTGCCCGGTAACGATTTCCTGCTTGACTCCAAGCTCGGCGATCAGTGCGCCGAGCCCCATGCCCAGCGCCTGAATGCCCATCAGGTTGATTTCCTTTTCGAACAGCCAGCGCGCGTCATACTCGCGAAAGCCGGTCGCCTTCACCATCGGCCCGGATTCAAAGGCATACGTATTCGGAACCAGCACGGATTTCGGCTTCGGAAACATGAGATGGCCTTGTGATGGAACGACAGCAGGAACACCGCAGCCTTAGCGAATGCGCAGGCCTGGCGGAAGGCGGGATCGGCGTTTTGTGGCGATTATTTGAGGCGGATTTGGCGACGAATGAGCCCTACTGCTCCAGCACCAGCTTGCCGTCGGCGTATTCAAAACGCTTCAGCTTCGACAGGAACGACAGGCCGAGCAGGTTTTCAGATAACGCCTCGTCCGGCAGCACCATGGCATCGACGTCACGCACGGTCAGTTCGCCAATCTCGATCATGGCAATCCGTGCCGGCGCCGCCTTGATGGTCCCGTTGGCCGTGTTGACCGTGGCCTTGTATTCGCTCGGCGACGGACGCAGGCCGAACCGTGCTGCGGATCTTTCGTTCAACGCGACCACCGAAGCCCCGGTGTCGACCATGAAGTCCAGACGCTGACCATTGATCCGGCCGCCTGCCTGGAAATGACCGCGCGGGTCGCGCGGAATGCTGAGACTGCGGAGCCCGGCTTGGGCGACCGTCTCAGAGGAGACTTTCTCAGAGGAGGCTTTTCTTGGCGCCGCGTTGGCGGCGGCCGGCACCGGCGTCATCTTGTCCGCCAACTGCGCCATGAAGGAGCCGAGGGCGACCAGAACGGCCGCAAAGATCATCAGGTTGCGCATACGCCACACTCGCTTCCGGAACTGCCAATATCACCACGCCAGCCGCCAAACCGCGACTAACGGCAACAGCCGAGACAGCCATTTTGACGAAAAGGATGAGTGAAGTATTAACGGGAACTCACGTCCCCCGCGGCTTGACCCGCCGCGTCGGGAGCGCGCTGGCCGGATCTTCCGGCCAGGGATGGCGGGGATACCGGCCGCGCAGGTCGGAACGCACGGCGGCATAACTGCCGCGCCAAAACCCGGGCAAATCGCGCGTCACCTGCACCGGCCGCTGCGCCGGCGAAAGCAGTTCCAGCACCAGCGGTACCGCACCCTTGGCAATCGACGGGTGGGTATTGAGTCCGAACAACTCCTGCAGACGCACCGCAATGGTCGGGCCCTGCTCGGCCTCATAGTCGATCGCAAGCATGGTGCCGGTCGGCGCTTCGAAATGCGTCGGCGCCTCGCGCTCCAGCCGGGCGCGCAATTCCCACGGCAGCAGCGTCATCAGCGCATCCGATAGATCACCGGCCGAAAAATCTTTCAGAGAGACCTTGTCGAAGAGTGCCGGCAGCAGCCAGTTCTCACGCGTGACCGCGAGCGCATTGTCGGAGAGATCGGGCCAGCTTTCGCCTTCCGCCTTGCGCAGGAACATCACGCGGTCACGCCATTGCTTCAGGGATTTCGACCACGGAAGTTTGTCGAGCCCGGCCGAGATTAGTCCGTCGGCAAAAACCTTCGCCGTCTCTGCCGATGGCGATAGGGCCATCGGTGCTTCGGACAGTGTGATGGCGTGCAGCGTTCGCTTGCGGCGTGCGCGCAACGCGAGCGCGCCACGATCGAACGAAATCTCCTCGGTGTTTTCGATCTGGTCGGTGAAACGCAGCTCGATCTCTTCCTGCGTGATCGGCGCTGCCAGCAGAATGCGCCCCTGCGCCGCCGTGCCGGTCAATTCGGCGACCGCGATATAGGGCGCGCGCGCCAGTGACGAGGTCTGTTCCACCGCGGCGCCACGGCCATTGGCGAGCACAAAGCTGCCATTGCCACGGTTGCGCGCCACGCGATCCGGGAAAGCGAAGGCGAGCATTACGCCGGAGCTTACGTCTTGTTCCCCTTGCGAGGAATTTGAAGCTGCCACCTGCGCGGCCCAGCGCTGCGCCAGACTACGGGCGCTGACGGCGCGCGGGGAACGGTCGCGGCGAAACTGATCGAGCCTTGCGTCGAGATCGGCGCTGTCGCCGCCGAGGCCGCGCTCGGTCAAGACCGCGGCGATTTCGGCGGCTTCCTCACCCGCGCCCAGCCGGTGCGAATCCACGATCATCCGCGCCAGCCGCGGCGGCAACGCCAGCGCGCGCAGGCTTTTGCCTTCCTCGGTGATCCGGCCATCGTCGTCGAGCGCGCCGAGTTCGTGCAATAGGTTGTTGGCTTCCTTCAGCGCCGGTGCAGGCGGCGGATCGAGAAACGCGAGGCCAGCGGGGTCGCTGACGCCCCATTGCGCGAGATCGAGCACCAGCGAAGATAGATCGGCGCTGAGAATTTCGGGCTGGGTGTAAGCCGCAAGCGACGCGGTCTGCGGCTCGTCCCACAGCCGGTAGCACACGCCGGGCTCCGTGCGGCCGGCGCGGCCACGGCGCTGATCGACCGCCGCGCGCGAGGCCCGCACCGTCTCCAGTCGCGTCAGTCCAATATCCGGCTCATAGCGCGGCACGCGCGCCAGGCCGGAATCCACGACAATACGGACGCCTTCGATGGTCAACGAGGTCTCGGCAATCGAGGTCGCCAGCACGACCTTGCGGCTCCCCTTCGGCGCCGGCGCGATGGCGCGGTCCTGTACGGCGGCATCGAGCGCGCCGAACAGCGGTACGATTTCAACGCTGGCATCGTGAACGCGCTCACCGAGAAAATTCTGCGTGCGGCGGATTTCGGCCGCGCCCGGCAGAAACGCCAGCACCGAGCCGGGATCGGCGCGTAGCGCAGTCGCGATCGCATCCGCCATCTGCCGCTCCAGCGGCGCGTCGGCCTTGCGGCCGAGATAACGCGTCTCCACCGGAAAGGCGCGGCCCTCGCTGGCGACGACCGGTGCATCGCCCAGCAGTTTGGCGACCCGCGCGCCATCGAGCGTTGCCGACATCACGAGGATGCGCAGATCCTCGCGCAGACCGGTCTGCGCGTCGCGCGCCAAGCGCGAGGCCTAGATCGGCATCGAGCGAACGCTCGTGGAATTCGTCGAACAGGACGGCTGCGACACCGCTCATTTCGGGATCGTCGAGAATCTGCCGTGAGAAAATGCCCTCGGTAACAACCTCGATCCGCGTCGCGCGCGATATTTTCGAACCGAAGCGGACGCGATAGCCGACCGTTTCGCCGGCGCGTTCGCCCAATGATTTCGCCATGCGCTCCGCACTGGCGCGCGCCGCGATCCGCCGCGGCTCCAGCACGATGATCTTTTTGCCTTTCGCCCAGGGTGCATCGAGCAGCGCCAGCGGCACCCGCGTCGTCTTGCCGGCCCCCGGCGGCGCGACCAGCACGGCAGCGTTGTGGCTCGCCAGCGTCTGCTCGAGCACATCGAGCACCGCGTCAATGGGGAGTGGGGTGTCGAAGGTGCGGGGCAACTCGCTGATCCGTCATCGCCCGCGAAGACGGGCGATCCAGTAAACGCAGATATCACCCAATTACAAAGATCGGGAGTACTGGATACCCCGCCTGCGCGGGTTATGACGCTTAAACTTCCGGCTCAGACGCCCGGCCGACGCTCTCATAGGTAAAGCCGAGGGCCGCCATGTCCTCGGAGCGATAGATATTGCGCAAATCCACCACGACCGGCTGGGCCATCTCGCGCTTCAGCCGCTCCAGATCGAGAGTGCGGTATTGCACCCACTCGGTCACGACCACCATGGCATCGGCACCGCGTACGCAGCTGTAAGGATCATCGCAATATTCGATGTCAGGCAATTCGCGGCGCGCCTGCTCCATGCCGACCGGATCGTGCGCACGCACCTTTGCACCCATGTCGAGCAAGCCGGTCACGAGCGGAATTGATGGCGCCTCGCGCATGTCGTCCGTGTCCGGCTTGAAGGTCAGGCCGAGCACTGCGACCGTCTTGCCACGCAGGTTGCCGCCCGCGGCGTTGGAAACCTTGCGCGCCATCGCACGCTTGCGGTTATCGTTGACCCCTAACACCGCCTCGACGATGCGCAACTGCACATCGTGGTCGAGCGCGATCTTGACCAGCGCGCGGGTATCCTTCGGAAAGCAGGAACCGCCGAAGCCGGGACCGGCATGCAGGAATTTCGAGCCGATCCGGTTATCGAGTCCGATGCCGCGCGCGACTTCCTGCACATCGGCGCCGACCTTTTCGGAGAGATCGGCGATCTCGTTGATGAAGGTGATTTTGGTGGCGAGGAATGCGTTCGCCGCGTATTTGATCAGCTCCGCGGTGCGGCGCGCAGTGAACATCAGCGGCGCCTGGTTGAGCGACAACGGCCGGTAGATGTCGCCGAGCACTTTTCGTGCGCGTTCGTCCGCGGTGCCGACCACGATCCGATCCGGAAATTTGAAGTCGCGGATCGCCGCGCCTTCACGCAGAAACTCGGGGTTGGACGCAACCGAAACATCCGCCGCCGGGTTGGCCTCGCGGATCAGCCGCTCGACCTCGTCGCCGGTCCCGACCGGCACCGTCGATTTGGTGATGACCACCGTGAAGCCGGAAACTGCAGCAGCAATCTCGCGCGCCGCGGCGTGGACATAGCTGAGATCGGCATGACCATCGCCGCGCCGTGACGGCGTGCCGACCGCGATGAAGACAGCGTCGGCCTCCGCCACCGGCGCCTTGAGGTCGGTGGTGAAATCGAGCCGCTTGGCCTTGACGTTGGCAGCGACCAACGCATCGAGCCCGGGCTCGAAGATCGGGATCTCGCCACGAAGCAAGGCTTCGATCTTGCCGGCATCCTTGTCGACGCAGGTGACCTGGTGGCCGAAATCCGCAAAACAGGCGCCGGAGACCAGCCCCACATAGCCCGTGCCAATCATGGCAATCCGCATGAAACAACCTGTCTCTTATGGTTAACGGTCGGTCCGATTGTGTGCGCCTCTTAAAGCATTTGGCGGCAAAGGGGAAACCGGAAAACGCAGAGAAAACGGCATGTCATTTGTATGAATAAAGGAGAAAGCAACCGATCTGGCCGATGATGCCGCTCCAGCGCGCCGAAAAAGGACACCATGACATCAAACGGCACATCCGCCGCGACAGAACGTTCCGCGCCATCCACGGGGTCGGCGCTGCGAACGCCTGCACGCATCGACTGGGTGGACTATGCCAAGGGTATCTGCATCGTCATGGTCGTGATGATGCATTCGGTTCTGGGCGTGGAATTGGCCGCGGGCCAGCCCGGCTTCATGCATTGGCTCGTCATGTTCGCCAAACCGTTCCGGATGCCGGATTTCTTCCTGATTTCAGGCCTTTTCCTGTCTGTTGTGATCGACCGCGACTGGCGCACCTATTTGGACCGGAAGGTCGTGCATTTCGCCTATTTCTACGTGCTGTGGGTGACGATCCAGTTCGGCTTCAAGGCGCCGGCGTTCGCGGCTGAGACGAACTGGGGCCATGTCGGCTACCTGTATATGGAGTCCTTCATCGAGCCGTTCGGCACGCTGTGGTTCATCTATCTGCTGCCGATCTTCTTTGTCGTCACAAAACTGACACGTCGAATCCCCTCAGCGGCGATCTGGGCTGTGGCTGCTGCGCTCGAGGCGGCCCATGTCGCGACCGGCTGGACCGCGATCGACGAATTCTGCGCGCGCTTCGTCTATTTCTATTCCGGTTATCTGTTCGCGGATTACGTGTTCGCGCTGTCGGATCGCGCCCGCGCGCGGCCGGCCCTTGCTCTTGTGGGCCTGGCGCTGTGGACGCTCGCCAATGGCGGCCTCGTGATTTCGGGCTACAGCGAATGGCCGATCGTCTCGATCGCGCTGGGACTCGCGGGCGCCGGCGCCATCATCGTCATGGGTACGCTGCTGGCGCGAATGCGGTGGCTCAATTTCCTGCGCTATTGCGGCGAGCATTCCATCGTCATCTATCTCGCCTTCTTCTTACCGATGGCCGCGACCCGGACGCTGCTGCTGCGTAGCGGGCTGATCGCTGACATCGGCGCGGTCTCACTGATCGTAACCATCGTCGGCGTCGCCGGCGCGCTGGCGATCTGGCGAGCGTCGCTAGCAGTGCATGCCAATTTCCTGTTCGAACGCCCCGACGCGTTCTGGATCGCGCCGAAGAAGGCGGGAACGGTATTGCAGGCGGCGGAGTAGGTTTTCGCATTCACCGGCCGTCATCGCCCGGCTTGGCCGGGCGAACCAGTACGCCGAGACATCTGTCGTTGAACTCTACCGCCGCGGCGTACTGGGTCACCCGGTCAAGCCGGGTGACGACAGTGTGTATTGGGTTCAAAAATCGTCCGCGAAGGCTGTCAATCCCGCCCAAAAATCCCTAAATTTCGGCCATGCCGAAAACATCCCCAAAAGCTGCCGCAAAGCCCGCTACCGCCAAGGTCCAGGAAAAGCCCAAAGACGAGGCCAAAGCCAAGACGCCCGTCAAAGCTCCTGGCAAAGGCGACCATGTCTTTCTGGTCGACGGTTCCTCCTACATCTTCCGCGCCTATCACGCGCTGCCGCCGCTGAATCGCAAATCGGACGGCCTGCAGGTCAATGCCGTGCTCGGTTTCTGCAACATGCTGTGGAAGCTGCTGCGCGACATGCCCGAGGACAACCGGCCGACGCATCTGGCGATCATCTTCGACAAGTCGGAAATTACCTTCCGCAACAAGCTGTACCCGGACTACAAGGCGCACCGGCCGCCGGCGCCCGACGATCTGATTCCGCAGTTTCCGCTGATCCGCGAGGCCGTGCGCGCGTTCGACCTCCCGTGCCTGGAACAGGTCGGGTTCGAGGCCGACGATCTGATCGCGACCTACGTGCGCATTGCCTGCGAGCGTGGCGCCACTGCGACCATCGTCTCTTCCGATAAGGATCTGATGCAGCTCGTGACCGACTGCGTCACCATGTACGACACCATGAAGGACCGCCGGATCGGCATTCCCGAGGTAATCGAGAAATTCGGCGTACCGCCCGAAAAGGTGGTCGAGGTGCAGGCACTGGCCGGCAATTCGACTGACAATGTGCCCGGCGTTCCCGGCATCGGCGTCAAGACCGCGGCGCAACTGATCGTCGAATATGGCGATTTGGAAACGCTGTTGTTCCGCGCCGGAGAAATCAAGCAGCCGAAGCGGCGCGAGGCGCTGATCGAGAATGCCGAGAAGGCGCGGATTTCGCGCCAGCTGGTGCTGCTCGACGACAAGGTCGCCCTCGACGTGCCGCTCGATGACCTCGCGGTGCACGAACCCGACGCGCGCAAGCTGATCGCATTCCTGAAGGCGATGGAGTTTTCCACCCTCACCCGCCGCGTCGCAGACTATTCGCAGATCGATCCGTCCGATATCGAGCCGGATGCGGGCAACAAAAGTGGCGCCAGTGTTTTTGGACCGCTGCCGGGTTCCCAAGGTGAACTCATCCCACTGGCGGGGGATACCGATCCGGCTGTGGGAGATCGGCCTGCGAAGGCTGGCACTCGTTCTGCGGACGGATCCCGACCCGCTCCCGCAAGCGGGAAAAAGGAAGACAAGGGCTCGAGCCTCAAAGGCACCCCGATTTCGCTCGCCGAAGCCCGCGCTGACGCCGTTCGAAAAATTCCGTTCGACCGGAAAAAGTATCAGACCATCCAGAGCCTCGATCAGCTCAAGAGCTGGCTCGCGCGCGTGCATGATGTCGGGTATTTCGCCGTTGAAGCGATGTCGCAATCGATCGATCCGATGCAGGCGGAGATATCGGGCATTGCACTGGCGCTCACACCCAACGATGCCGCCTACGTCCCGCTCGCCCACAGGCAGTCCGGCAGCGGCGAAGGCCTGTTCGATGCCGGCCTCGCACCGGGCCAGATCAAGGCGGGCGATGCGCTCGCTCTATTGAAGCCATTGCTGGAATCCTCAGGGCTTCTGAAGATCGGATTCAACATCAAGTTCAATGCTGTGATGTTCGCCCAACATGGCATCACGATGCGGAACACCGACGATGCGCAGTTGATGTCATATGCACTGGATGCCGGCCGCAATGCACACGGGCTTGAGGCGCTGGCCGAGCGCTGGCTCGGTCATGCCGTCATCGGCTATGGCGATCTCATCGGAAGCGGCAAGAACAAGCTGACCTTCGATCAGATCGCGATCGACAAGGCGACAGAATATTCGGCCGAGAGCGCCGACGTTATCTTGAGGCTGTGGCGCGTGCTGAAACCGCGGCTCGCCGCCGAACGCATGACCGTGGTCTATGAGACGCTGGAACGGCCCTTGGTCAGTGTGTTGGCGCGGATGGAACGGCGCGGCATTTCGATCGACCGTCAGGTGTTGTCGCGGCTGTCGGGCGAGTTCGCCCAGACCGCCGCGCGGGTCGAGGCCGAACTTCAGCAAATCGCGGGCGAGCCGATCAATGTCGGCAGCCCCAAGCAGATCGGCGACATCATCTTCGGCAAGATGGGAATAACCGGCGGCACCAAGACCAAGACCGGCGCGTGGTCGACCTCAGCACAGATCCTCGACGAACTCGCCGAGCAGGGCCACGAATTTCCGAAGAAGATTCTGGAATGGCGGCAGGTCTCGAAACTGAAGTCGACCTATACCGACGCGCTGCCGGAATATGTCCATCCGCAGACCCATCGCGTTCACACCACCTACGCACTCGCCGCGACCACCACTGGACGGCTGTCGTCGAACGAACCAAACTTGCAGAACATCCCGGTTCGTACCGAAGACGGCCGCAAGATCCGCCGCGCGTTTATCGCTACGCCCGGCCACAAGCTGGTGTCGGCGGACTATTCGCAGATCGAATTGCGGCTGTTGGCCGAGATCGCCGACATCCCCGTGCTGAAACAGGCGTTCCGCGACGGGCTCGACATTCACGCCATGACGGCGTCCGAAATGTTCGGCGTGCCGATCAAGGATATGCCGAGCGAGGTGCGCCGCCGTGCCAAGGCGATCAATTTCGGTATCATCTACGGCATCTCGGCGTTTGGCCTCGCCAACCAGCTCGGCATCGCGCGCGAGGAGGCGTCGGCCTACATCAAGAAATATTTCGAGCGCTTCCCCGGCATCCGCGCCTACATGGACGAAACGCGGGACTTCTGCCGCACCAACGGCTATGTCGTCACGCTGTTCGGCAGGAAATGTCATTACCCCGACATCAAGGCTTCCAACGCCTCAGTGCGCTCCTTCAACGAGCGCGCCGCGATCAACGCACGGCTGCAAGGCTCCGCCGCCGACATCATCCGCCGCGCCATGATCCGGATGGAAGATGCGCTAGCGGAGAAGAAGCTTTCCGCGCAAATGCTCTTACAGGTTCACGACGAACTGATCTTCGAGGTGCCCGACAACGAAGTAGCGGCAACGCTGCCGGTGGTGCAGCACGTGATGCAGGATGCACCCTTCCCCGCCGTGCTGCTCTCGCTGCCGCTACAGGTCGACGCCAGGGCTGCGAACAATTGGGACGAGGCGCACTGAATAGCGCACAAGATGAAAATCATCGCAATCTCCGGCAGCCTTCGTGCGGGCTCAAGCAACACTGCCGTGCTGCGTGCGGCGGCACGGCTTGCGCCTCCCGGCGTGGAGATCGTGCTGTTCGAGGGGATCGCCGACCTGCCATTCTTCAATCCGGATCATGACGGCGATCAAGTTCCATCCGCTGTCGCGGCCTTCCGCGCATTGATTGGCAGCGCTGACGGCGTGCTGATCTCAAGTCCCGAATATGCCCGCGGCGTCGCGGGCGTATTGAAAAATGCATTGGACTGGCTGGTCGCCAGTTTTGAATTTCCAAGCAAGCCTGTCGGCTTGATCAACACGTCACCGCGCGCCACGCACGCGTTGGCGGCGCTTACACTGACGCTGGAAACAATGTCCGCACGGCTCGTCCGGGACGCCTGCATCACACTGCCGCTGCTCGGTACGGCCAACGATGAAGAAAGCATCGCCGCCAACAGCGAGCTCGCAAATCCGCTGCGCCAGGCCATCACGCGCTTTGCCGCCGATATCAACGCGTTTCAGACCGCTGAATAGCGTTTATCGTGTACGGAGGAATCAGCGCGGCAATGCGCCGAGGAACTCGGTCGAACTCGGAGCAATTTACCGACTGACATCACAGCCTCTTGCGCGTTAGAAACACACGTATCCCTCCTGCGAGTTCCTCATGCCCCACCTCCCCGCTCTGCTCGGTTTTGCGCTCGTCTCACTCGGCATGGTGCTGACGCCGGGGCCGAACATGATCTACCTGATCTCGCGTTCGATCACGCAGGGGCCCGCGGCGGGAATCGTGTCGCTTGGCGGCGTCGCGCTGGGCTTCGTGTTCTACATGCTGTGCGCGGCGTTCGGCATTACGGCGCTGTTGTTCGCGGTGCCCTATGCCTATGACGCGCTGCGGTTCGCGGGCGCGGCCTATCTGTTGTGGCTGGCGTGGCAGGCTGTGAAGCCGGGCGGACGCTCGCCGTTTCAGGTGAAGAAGCTGCAGGTCGACGGCCCGCGCAAACTGTTTGCGATGGGTTTTGTCACCAACCTGCTCAATCCGAAAATCGCGATGCTGTATCTGGCGCTGTTGCCGCAGTTCATCGACCCCACGGCCGGCAGCGTGCTGACGCAATCGCTGGCGCTGGGCTCGATCCAGATCGTCATCAGCGTCAGCGTCAATGCGATGATCGCGCTCGCCGCTGGATCGATCGCGCTGTTCTTGGGCACGCGGCCGACCTGGCTGTTGCTGCAGCGCTGGCTGATGGGAACGGTGCTCGCGGGACTTGCCGTGAAGATGGCGTTCGAGGCGAGGCGGGCGTAGCGCCCGCTAATCCAGCTTCGCGTCCATGCCGCGCTTGGTGGCGGGACGGGCCATCAGGGTGTTGTACCAGCGCTCGACATTGGGGAAATCCTTGAGTTCGACCTTGTGGCGCGGGTGGCGCCAGGCCCAGCCGAGGATGGCGAAATCTGCGACTGACAATGCGTCCGCCACAAAGTCGCGTCCCGAGAGCCGCCGGTCCAGCACCCCATAGAGGCGGCGGGTCTCGGCCATATAGCGCTTCAGGCCATAGGTGCGGTCCTGCTCGTTCTCCAGCGCGATGAAATGATGCACTTGGCCCGGCATCGGCCCGAAGCCGCCCATCTGCCACATCAGCCATTCATAGACCGGGATGCGCTCGATCAGCGGCTTGGGCAGGAACTTTCCGGTCTTCTCGCCGAGATAGAGCAGGATGGCGCCGGATTCGAACACGCTGACCGGCTTGCCGTCGGGACCGTCGGGATCGACGATCGCCGGAATCTTGTTATTGGGGCTGATTTTGAGGAATCCGGGGGCCATCTGCTCGCCCTTGCTGATGTTCACCGGGATCACCTTGTACGGCAGCCCCATTTCCTCAAGCGCTACCGAGATTTTGCGGCCGTTCGGCGTGTTCCAGGTGTGCAGTTCGATCGTCATTTACGGTTTCCCCCAAGAGCTTTGCCATCCCGTAGCGCGGAACCCGACGCCCGTACAACCGCCGTTTCCGCAAGCGGCGCCCCCGCATTCGCCGTATCCAGTTTGGCGGATCATGCTCTACGACATGGTGCCGCGCCCTGTTGACGGCTTAAGATCGGCGCTGGAATGTGCCCGAGAGCACCGATAGATTGCGGCCCGCCTCAAACCCCCGAGAAACAGACCTTGTCCAAATCAGCTTCCCGCGCTCGCCTCGCCGAGATCATCCGCAAGCGATCGTTCGGCCGCGGTGAGATCACGCTGGCCTCGGGCCGCAAGAGCAACTTCTACTTCAACCTCAAACCGACCATGCTCGACCCCGAAGGTGCGGCGCTGCTGGCGGAATTGACCTATGAGGCGCTGAAGGACGACAGGCTCGATTTCGTCGGCGGGCTGGAGATGGGCGCGGTGCCGCTGGCCGGCGCGATCGCACAACTATCCTGGCTCAAGGGCCACCCGATCGCAGCCTTCTTCGTGCGCAAGAAGCCGAAAGAGCATGGCGCGCGCCTGGCGGTAGAGGGACTGGCCAAGGGCGAGAACCTGCAAGGCAAGCGCATCGTGATCGTCGAGGATGTGACCACGACCGGCGGGTCGGCGCTGAAGGCGGTCGAAGCCGTGCGCGACGCCGGCGGCGAGATCGTGCTGGTCTTCACCATGGTCGATCGCGAAGAAGGTGCGACCGAAGCCTTTGCCGAAGCCGGCCTGCAGTTCCGCTCGCTCTACAAGGCCGGCGAGTTTTTGAAGGATTGATTTGCCTCTGTCTTACCTCTCCCGCTCTTGCGGGGAGAGGTCGAGCGCTCGAAGAGCGCCGCGGGTGGGAGAAATGCCTCCGAGAATTCCAATACCTGAATTGTGCGGCACCACCCCAACCTCTCTCCCGCAAGCGGGAGAGGGAGGCAAGAGACTACGCATTTCTTTTCCCGTATCCGCGCGCATGCACCGCTCGTTTACCATCCCGCATTATGGTGAATCGAACTGAAGCACAGATCGCCTCAGTGTGTATCGTTGCGTAGGGTGGAGTAAGCGTTGCGTACAGAGTTGGCTTTTTCGCGCATGCGACGCCGCGCGAAGCTGGTCGCCGCCGGCACGCTTGCAGCGTCCCTCACGCTGGTGCCCGGCAGCGTTTCCGCCGAAGGCCTGTTCGACACGTTCTTCGGGGGCATCCTGAAACAGCAGGCACGACAAGCGCCCGCGCAGGCGAACTTCTTTGCCGATCCGTTCGGCCTCAATCAACAGCAGCAGCAGCAGCAGGCGGCGCCCGCACCGCGCGTGGCCGGTTCCGGGCCTTCGTTTTGCGTCCGGAGCTGCGACGGCAAATATTTTCCGCTGACCATGCGCGGCAATGCCTCGCCGGTTGCGACCTGCCAGGCCTTCTGTCCGGCGAGCGTCACCAAGGTCTATTACGGCAGCAGCATCGACGGCGCGACCGCGACCACTGGCGAGCGCTATGCGGACAGTGAAAACGCTTTCGCCTATCGCAAGGCGCTGCGTGCCGATTGCACCTGCAACGGCCGGAACCCGACAGGCCTTGCGCCGGTCGATCTCACACTCGACACCTCGCTGCGCTCCGGCGACGTGATCGCCACGTCAGACGGACTGGTGGCCTATACCGGCGTCCGCCTTGGCACGAGCCAAGCCCCCGACTTCACGCCGGTCTCCTCCTATCCCGGCCTGACCGCCGAGGTCCGCGCGAGGCTGGGCGAGATGAAGGTCGCGCCGGTCAACGCGGAGACGGTCAGCGAGAGCGTGATGCCCGAAGCCGGCCGCGAGGCGGCGCTGCCTGCATCGACGGTGCCGAAGACGGCCGCGCCGAAAGCGAAGCGGGCGGAAGCGAATTAGTATCCAGGAAACAAGTTAGCATTCCTCATGGTGAGGAGCTCGCGCGTCTCCGGACGATGCTTCGCATCGCCGGGCGAACCATGAAGCCCCCGCGTGGCCATCCTTCGAGACGGCGCTAATGCGCCTCCTCAGGATGAGGATTGATCACCGTCCGACGATGACGCCGATCACATTCGGCGCCGACAGATATTTTTCCTCGATTTGCGCACGCGCCGCCGCGCGATTTTCCGGCGTCAGCAATCCGCGCTTTTCGGCCAGGATCATCCAGCAATAGCCCCACCAATCCGTCAGCATGCCCTGATCGTCGACGAGGTCGTAGCCCTGTTCGGCGGCGAAGATGCGCGCATGCGCTTCATCGAGCGTATCGAGCCAGGCGTGATCCGCGATCGAAAACAGATCGTCGCTGAAATCGTCCGTGGTGTAGCCCCACACCGACATACAGACTGCGTTGAACTCACGGTCGATCGCGTCGTCGTCGACGACCTGACGGCGCGAGGCCTGGTGCAGGCGCGACAGCGAGCGCGCAAAGTCGGCAATACGGGTAAGTGCGAATTGATCGAAGGCGATAGTGGACATGTAGTCCTCGCAAGCTCGGATAGACCATAGATGTTGTGTCGGCATTGCGCCGAATCACAATGATATATCAAGTACTTGCTAAGTTGTTCTTAATTTGTTCCAGATGGTTTATCTTTGTCGTCCCGGCCCCCGTGCGCAATTGCGCACTAGGACAGGACGACGAAATAGCAAATACCGGGCCTGGGATCTCACATCGCCGACAGCATCTTGTCGCCGCAGTAATTGGCGTAGAATTTTCCGCCGCACTGACGCTTGATCGCGGCGCAGCGCCCGGCTGGCGAGGCATTCTGTGGAACGCTGAAGGAGCAGCTCAAGCCGTCGGCGGAACGTCCGGCTTTGCCGGCGGCGAAAGCGGCGCTGGTGGCGCTGATGCAGAACACCAATAGCGCAGCGGCGGCGATCTCGATGATCAGTCTCATGGCCATCTCTCCTCTTTTGTGAGACGCGTTTTCGTTGCGCTGACCCGTCCCGCACTCCCTCGAAAACGTCACTAACTTGGCGCGATCTCTCGGCTTTCGGACGGCATCATATCACCAAACCTCGTGCTGCGGATGCCGCGAAATCGGCCCGGTCCTTGCATAAATTCATACCAGCGCAGTGCATGGCAGCATGCCCCGGCAGTTTCAGTTGCGGTGCAAGGCGCGTATCATTCGTGAATCTCAACTTGCGGGGATTGACGCGTTGCAAGAACAAGCATTCCCAGAGAGCTATCCGGCGCTGAACCAGCCGATCGACGAGCTGGCGCTGGCCGAAATCAAGGGCGCGATCCTCGCCAAGCTGCGGCTTGCGATCGGCAAGGATGCCGGCATGGCGACCAAGCGCGACTGGTACAAGGCGGCGGCGCTGGCGTTGCGCGACCGCATCGTGCACCGCTGGCTGATGGCCGAGAAGCAGAGCTACGATGAAGGCCGCAAACGGGTCTATTACCTCTCGCTCGAATTCCTGATCGGCCGCCTGTTCACCGATGCGCTGAACAATATGGGAGTGCTGCCGCTGTTCGAGGCGGCGCTTGGCGACCTCGGCGTCGGCTTGTCCGAATTGCGCAAGTGCGAGCCGGATGCGGCGCTTGGCAATGGCGGTCTCGGGCGGCTTGCGGCGTGCTTCATGGAAAGCATGGCGACGCTCGCCATTCCCGCGATCGGCTACGGCATTCGCTACGATTTCGGCCTGTTCCGCCAGATCATTTCGCAGGGCTGGCAGCACGAATATCCGGACGAATGGCTCGGCTTCGGCAACCCCTGGGAATTCCAGCGGCCGGAGGTGGTCTATCACGTTCATTTCGGCGGCACCGTCGAGCATGCGGACGACCGCGGGCGCGACCGCTCGACATGGCGTCCGGCGGAAACCGTGCAGGCCGTCGCCTATGACACGCCGATCGTGGGTTGGCGCGGCCAGCACGTCAACGCGCTACGGCTGTGGTCGGCGCGCGCGCCCGATCCGCTGCGGCTCGACGTTTTCAACACCGGCGACTATCTCGGCGCCGTCGCCGAGGAAGCGCGCGCGGAATCGATCTGTAAATTCCTCTATCCGAATGACGAGAGTTCGGCGGGCCGCGAATTGCGCCTGCGTCAGGAGTATTTCTTCGTCTCCGCCTCATTGCAGGATCTGGTCAAGCGGCACCTTTCCTCCGACGGCCAATTGCGCAGCCTCGCCTCGAAGGTCGCCGTCCAACTCAACGACACCCATCCGAGCCTTGCCGTCACCGAACTGATGCGCATCCTGGTCGATTTGCACAATTTCCGCTGGGACGAAGCGTGGAAGATCACGGTGGCGACGCTGTCCTACACCAATCACACGCTGCTGCCGGAGGCGCTCGAGACCTGGCCGGTCGAATTGTTCGAACGGCTGCTGCCGCGGCATCTGGAGATCATCTACCGCATCAATGTCCAGCATCTGGCGCTCGCCGACCAGCGCTGCCCTGGAGATATCGATTTCCGCGCCTCGGTGTCGCTGATCGACGAAAAATCCGGCCGCAGGGTGCGGATGGGGCAACTGGCCTTCGTCGGATCGCACCGCATCAACGGCGTCTCGGCGATGCATTCCGACCTCATGAAGGAGACCGTGTTCCACGATCTCAACCATCTCTATCCCGGCCGCATCACCAACAAGACCAACGGCATCACATTCCGCCGCTGGCTGATGCTGGCCAACCCAGGGCTGACCGGACTATTGCGCGAGGTGTGTGGCGAAGCCGTGCTCGACGATTTCTCGCGCTTCGAGCTTCTCGAGACCCGCGCCAGTGACCATGCCTTCCAGCAGCGCTTTCGCGACGTCAAGCACCATAACAAACTGGCGCTGGCGCGGCTGATCGGCGAGCGCCTCGGCGTCAAGGTCGATCCATCGGCGCTGTTCGACGTGCAGATCAAACGCATCCACGAGTATAAGCGGCAGTTGCTCAATATCCTCGAGACGGTCGCGCTGTACCAGGCGATGAAAGACGAGCCGCAGCGCGACTGGGTGCCGCGGGTCAAGATTTTTGCAGGTAAGGCGGCGGCGAGCTATCGCACCGCCAAGCTGATCATCAAGCTGATCAACGACGTCGCCGAGGTCGTGAACAACGATCCCGCGATTGGCGGGCGGCTGAAGGTCGTCTTCCTCGCCGACTACAATGTCAGCCTTGCCGAAGTAATCATTCCCGCCGCCGACCTCTCGGAGCAGATCTCGACCGCGGGCATGGAAGCCTCCGGCACCGGTAACATGAAGCTCGCGCTCAATGGCGCGCTGACCATCGGCACGCTTGACGGCGCCAATATCGAAATCCGCGATCATGTCGGACCTGAGAACATTGCGATCTTCGGCATGGAGGCCGGCGACGTCATGGTCCGCCGCAAGCAAGGGCTGGATGCAAGCGACGTGATCCGCCGCTCGCCGCGGCTGGAGCGGGCGATCCGCGCGATCGAGAGTGGCGAGTTCGCGCCCGGCGATGCCGGCCGCTTCGCCTTGATTGGGCATACGCTGCGCTATCTCGACCACTACATGGTCTGCGCCGATTTCAATTCCTATTACGAAGCTCAGCGCGGCATCGACGCGCGCTGGCAGGTGATGCCGGCATGGACACGGGCCTCGATCCTCAACGTCGCGCGCATGCCGTGGTTCTCCTCCGACCGTACCATCCGCGAATACGCCGAGGAAATCTGGAACGTGCCGGTGCATCCGATCGCGCCGCCTCTGCAGGAGCCCGGCGCGCAGCGCGGGGCGACGCGCTGAGCAAACCGTCGCAGACCCATTTACCTCCGGCGTCATTGAATTCGGCAGAATTGCCGTGATACTGCGCGGGCATTCGGAGACATCAATGCTCACCAAGACCCCGCACCTTTTCGACGATGCCACGCAGGTCACCGCCGGCGATAGCCGCTGGCAGGGCAAGACCAGCGAGGATTACTGGGCCTTTGTCGGCCCATTCGGCGGCGCCACCGCCGCTACCATCCTGCGGGCGCTGATCGATCACCCGCAGCGGGCTGGCGATCCGCTATCGCTGACGGTCAATTTCTGCGCGCCGGTCGCGCACGGCGCCTTCGATCTCGACGTACGTTTGGTCAAGGCCAACCGCTCGTCGCAACATTGGTGCGTTGAGATGACGCAAGGCGGCGGCGAGGTATCGACGCTCGCCACCGCCGTGTTCGCCGAACGGCGTCCGTCATGGGACCATACGCAGGCACCGTTCCCCGGGGCGACGCCGTTCGCACAGGCGCGTTCGTTTCCGCGCACGCCGATGACGTGGACGCACCAGTATGATTTCCGCTTCGTCGAGGGTGAGCCGAGTTTCTACGGTACGCCCTCATTATCGCCACCTCTCTCTGCGTACTCCAAGCAGTGGATCGGAGATCATGTGCCGCGAAAAATCGACATGCTGTCGCTGATGTCGATGTCGGACGCCTTCTTCGGCCGGGTGTTTCTGGCACGGCGGGAAATGATCCCGTTCGGCACGGTCTCGATCACGACCTATTTCCACACGGCATCGGAAGAACTCGCGGACGAGGACATCAGCCACGTGCTGGCCGTCGCCGACGCGAAAATCTTCCACAAGAGCTACGGAGACCAGAGCGGCGAGTTGTGGTCGCCCAACGGACGCCTGCTCGCGACCACGACGCAGATCGCCTATTTCAAGGCGTAAGGGAACATAGGAGCGTCGCCTTCGTTCGGTTCTTGAAAGTCCACGCCGCATGCCCGAACCCGACATCAACAAGCCGCGCATCGCCTTGCTCGGTGTCCCCATCGAGATCGGCGCCTCGCAAGCCGGCACGCTGATGGGGCCGGCCGCGCTCCGGACCGCGGGCATCGGCCGCATCCTCGATCAGCTCGGATTTGACGTCGAAGATCATGGCGACATGGCTACGCCAGGCATGGTTCGCGCGGATAGCCCGGCACCGGCCAACACCAAATATTATGACGAAGTCGGCGCCTGGGTTCGTGAGCTCAGCGAACGCGCCTGGGAAATGGCCCACTCCGGCGCTACTCCGATCTTCATGGGCGGCGATCACTCGCTCTCGATGGGCTCCGTGAACGGCGTCGCGCGTCACTGGCAGGACAAGGGCCGGCCGCTGTTCGTACTGTGGCTCGATGCCCATGCCGACTACAACACGCCGGAAACGACCGTCACCGGCAACATGCACGGCATGTCAGCCGCGTTCCTCTGCGGCGAGCCTGGGCTCGACGAATTACTGGGAAACCAGCCGCGCGTCTCGATCAGCCCCGATCAACTCGATCTGTTCGGTGTCCGCTCGATCGATCCGCTGGAAAGGAAATTGGTGCGTGAGCGCCCGATAGCGGTCGCCGATATGCGCGCGATCGACGAGTTCGGTGTTGGCGTGTTGATAAGGAAAGTCATCGAGCGCGTGCGAGCGCGAAACGGCGTGCTGCATGTCAGCTTCGACGTCGATTTTCTCGACCCTGCGGTGGCACCCGGCGTCGGCACCACGGTGCCGGGCGGCGCTACCTATCGCGAAGCCCATCTGATCATGGAGCTGCTGCATGACTCTGGGCTGGTGCGATCGGTCGATATCGTCGAGCTCAATCCGTTTCTCGACGAACGCGGCCGCACCGCTCGCGTCGCAGTGGAATTGATCGGCAGCCTGTTCGGACTGCAGATCACCGACCGGCAGACACCGAGCAACGCGGTGTATCCGGACCAGAGCTAGTCAGGTATCCTGCGTGGCATTGCCCTCGACCAAACTCGTGTTGCCGCTCGTCGGATCAGTAATGACGTTCCTGACGTCCGCCGTCCCTTGCGCCGTCAGCGTGAACTTGGTGTCGCCGATCCGGAACGAATTATCCTTGATCAGGACGCTTTGGTACTGAACGGTCGAACCGCTCTGGTACTTCACCTGCGCGCGAAATCCATTCACCTGCGAAATGGTGAACTGGAATTTTTGGTTGTTCGAATAGGTGCCGTCCCAAGTGCCCTGATAGGCCGTCGGATCGACATTGGTGTAGGGCGTATTGGACGGTGGGCTCAGCGCCGCCGAAGCGTAGCTGTTGCCGAGAATGCTCATGATGTCGCCCATAACGACGTTTCCCTTGCCGAAAATCCGCGGAGCGTTGAGTTAGGGAGACCTCAGTTAACGGGAGCTTGAGCGGGTTTTCAGGATATTGCTGCTGGGGCGACAGACATGTTCCGAAACAAAAAGGGCGGCTCGTGGGAGCCGCCCTTCTCAAATTTTAGATCGCCGATGGCCTATTCAGCCGCGAGCTTCACTTCCGGTGCGGCAGCGCGAACTTCAGCATCGACCTGCGCTTCGAACTTGGCAAAGTTCTTCTGGAACATGCCGACCAGCGCACGCGCCGTCTTGTCGAACTCGACCTTGTCGGCCCAGGTCTTGATGGGATCGAGGATGTGCGGCTCGACGCCGGGCAGCGAGGTCGGCACTGCGAAACCGAAATATTTGTCGGTGCGGAAATCGGCATTGCGCAGCGAGCCGTTCAGCGCCGCGGTCAGCAGCGCGCGCGTGACCTTGATCGGCATACGGCGGCCGGCGCCGTATTTGCCGCCGGTCCAGCCGGTGTTGACCAGCCAGCAATCGACGTTGTGCTTCGCGATCAGGTCGCGCAGCAGATTGCCGTAAACGCTGGGATCGCGCGGCAGGAACGGCGAACCGAAGCAGGTCGAGAATTCCGGCTGCGGCTCGTTGCCGAGGCCGCGCTCGGTGCCCGCGACCTTGGCGGTGTAACCGGACAGGAAATGATACATCGCCTGCGCCGGCGTGAGCTTGGCGATCGGCGGCATCACGCCAAAAGCGTCGGCGGCCAGCATCACCACATTCTTCGGGTGACCGGCGCGGCCGGTGCGCGAAGCGTTGGGGATGAAATCGAGCGGATAGGCCGAACGGGTGTTTTCGGTCTTCGAGCCGTCGTCGAAATCGGGCGCCCTTGTGTTGGCATCCAGCACGACGTTTTCCAGCACCGCGCCAAAGCGCTTGCTGGCGGCATAGATCTCGGGCTCGGCTTCCTCCGACAGCTTGATGCACTTGGCATAGCAGCCGCCTTCGAAATTGAAGATGCCGTCCTCGCCCCAGCCATGTTCGTCATCGCCGATCAGCGTGCGCTTCGGGTCGGCTGAGAGCGTGGTCTTGCCGGTGCCGGAGAGGCCGAAGAAGATAGCGGAATCGCCGTCGGGACCGACATTGGCCGAGCAGTGCATCGGCATCACGCCCTTTTCGGGCAGATAGTAATTCAGCGTGGTGAACACGCTCTTCTTCATCTCGCCGGCATAATAAGACCCGCCGATCAGGACGATCTTGCGGGCGAAATCGATGGCGACGACGTTCTCGGATTTGCAGCCGTGACGTTTCGGATCGGCGCGGAAGCTCGGCAGATCGATGATCGTGAGTTCCGGCACGAAGCTTGCGAGCTCCGACGCCTCGGGGCGGATCAGGAGCGTGCGGATGAACAGCGAATGCCAGGCAAGTTCGGTGAAGACGCGGGTCTTGATCTGATGGCTCGGATCGGCGCCGCCATAGAGGTCCTGCGCGAACAGTTCCATGCCTTCGGCATGCTTGAGGAAGTCCGCGTAGAGCGTCGCGAACTGATCCGAGGTGATCGACTGATTGCCGGCCCACCACATGTTCTTATCGGTGGTCGCATCGCGAACCGTGAACTTGTCCTTCGGGCTGCGGCCTGTGAACACACCGGTGTCCGCGCACAGCGCACCGTCCGCCGAGAGCACGGCTTCGCCGGCACGCAGCGAATGCTCATAGAGCTGGGGCGCACCAAAGTTCCAGTTCACGCCCTTGAGATTTTTTAAGCCGAATTTGTCGGCACCGAAGGCACCGTTATGCACGCCCGTCTCTTGCACGAAGAATCCTCCTCGAACCCGCGTATCTCGATCGCGCGAATGCCGCTAAACGCGCCTCTGTCGCGGTGACCCTAAATATAGCCTTCCGGCCGTGGTCCGGCGACCTAATACTGATGAACGCCGTGCTTGCCAAGCCGATCCCGCATGTTTTGGTTTATTCCAGCCGGGGTATCGATAAGGCTTTGATCTCTATCAAACACTTGCTGCAGCGCGGGCGGCTTCGCTGCGCCGCGCCGCGCGACTATCGGCCGCTATTGGGGCGGAATCATCGAATTGCTGCATTGCACAATGAGCGGACCCGGGCCGGCTGCCTTCCCGTAGATCGCCAGCGCGCGTTTGAACATGGCTCGGAATCGCTGTGGCGCCCAAGCTTCTCGTACAATGTCGCCAGATCGTTCAGCGAGTGCTCCAAATCAGGATGATCGCGCGCAAGCGCCAACCCTACAGGTAATCTCACTCGCTTGCGTGATGTGACTGCTTTGCGTTGGTCCCCTTTGCGCGCGAGCGTGCAGGTTGCGGAAACAGCTACAGCCACTCAATCCAGCTAACCCTTGGCGCGCGCCTCGCCAGCCAGCCTTACCAGCATCTTGCGCAATTCCGTGCCGCTGGTGACCCGTTCCGGGAAATCCAGCCGCAGCGTGGCTGCGCCAGCCTGCATGTCCAGGCCGTCCGGATCGCAGCCGGTGCAGATCCAGTCGGCGCTGCCAGCGCCGAGTAATTTTGTCGCATAGAGGTTCATCGCCTCGCGGTGATCCTCGTTCATGTGCTCAACCGCGCCCTGCTCGGCTTCCAGCAGCCCCGCGGCGTCGCTGATATCGGTGAGGAATTGGCTTGGCTTGAGGTCAATGATGCGGCCAAAGCCGGCAACCAGATGGGCATTGGACGGCACGATCCGAAAGAACGAGAAATCCTTAAATTCTACAAAGGCTTCTGCGGATGGATGGGCGTTGAGGTAGCGCCGGCGCAGGATTCCGGCCTGATCGGGATCAGCCTCTTCTGCCCTTCCAGCCAGCATGATCCGTGCGCCCTCCAGCGGATCGCCAGCCGCGCGCTCGTCCAACATCAACGATACCCGGTTATCGCCGAGGATGTTCTTCGTATGCAGCGCCAGCCGTGAAATCAGCAGGATTGGCGAGGCGTCGGCGTGGCTCGCGACATTGACGAGCGAGCAATAAGGATCGCCGCTGCCGGCCATAAGCGTTGCCAGCGCGCCCTGGCGGCTCCGCCGCAGTAGCGAGCGGGCAAGCCTGGAAGGGTCGAAATCAGCGGTCGGTTTCATTGTCTTAATCCAGCCATCTTATTGCAAAAAAAGGGCCTTTTCTCGGCCCGTCATGGTGCTATATGGGTTAGAACACATCGACCGCAGAAGCGTATGCGGAACTCGGTCACACTTCAGCCCAGCTTGCATTGCTCGGTGACCGGGTAGGAAGCTCATTTATACGGCGCTTTGCTGGATCGCCCGCCGTTTAGGCCACTTCTCTTTCGAAAGCAGGCTCATGCCCACAATCGCCCTGGTCGATGACGACCGCAACATTCTCACATCCGTCTCGATCGCTCTCGAAGCCGAAGGCTATCGCATCATGACCTATACGGACGGTGCGTCGGCGCTCGATGGTTTCCGCACTTCGCCGCCCGATCTTGCGATCCTCGACATCAAGATGCCGCGCATGGACGGCATGGAGACACTGCGGCGGCTGCGGCAGAAGTCCGATCTGCCGGTGATCTTCCTGACCTCCAAGGATGAAGAGATCGACGAATTGTTCGGCCTCAAGATGGGCGCCGACGATTTCATCCGCAAGCCATTCTCGCAGCGCCTTCTGGTCGAACGCGTTAAAGCCGTACTTCGCCGCGGCCAGCCAAAGGATCCGACGGCCGTGCCGAAAGAGCCGGATGCGCGCGCCCTCGACCGCGGCCTGTTGCGGATGGATCCGGAACGTCACACCTGCACCTGGAAGAACGAGCCGGTGACGCTGACGGTGACGGAATTCCTGATCCTGCAGGCACTCGCGACACGGCCCGGCGTGGTGAAGAGCCGCAACGCACTGATGGACGCCGCCTATGACGATCAGGTCTATGTCGACGACCGCACCATCGACAGCCACATCAAGCGGCTGCGCAAGAAGTTCAAGGTGGTCGACGACGATTTTGAGATGATCGAGACGCTGTACGGCGTCGGCTATCGCTTTAAGGAAGCCTGATCTGCGCACACTGCGCGGTTTGTTAACTGACGCCCTCGCACGGCTCGGGTAAGATATTTCGGTTAGGATACGATTGCGGCGCGTGTCGCCGGAACTAGTCGAGACAACGGGCAGTTTTAGCCATTGCTAGATCGAACGCAGCCTGACCAAGGCCTGAACAACGAGGATGCTTCGGAGCGCCTCGATCAGGATCGCGTTTCCGACGACAAGGCGCTGGAGAAGCGCCGGTGGCAGCCGCTTGGCTGGCTGCGCCGCGCCGGGCAATTCTTCTTCGCGCTCTCGTTCTCGAGCCTCACCCGCCGCATCGTTTCGCTGAATCTGGCCGGCCTCGTCGCGCTGGTGGCGAGCATCCTCTATCTCTCGCAGTTCCGCGCCGGCCTGATCGAGGCGCGGACGCAGAGCCTGATGGTCTATGCGCAAATCATTTCGGAGGCGATCGCGACCTCGGCGACCGTCGAAGGTAATGCCATCACCGTCGATCCCGACCGTCTGCTGGACCTGAAGCCCGGCGAAAGCTACGGCGTGCCCGACGAATCCTCGGACTTCCCGATCAATCCCGAACGCGTCGCGCCGGTGCTGCGTCGCCTGATCGCCCCGACCAAAACTCGCGCCCGCATCTTCGACGGCGATGGCGGACTGATCCTCGACAGCCGCAACCTCTTTGCCCGTGGCGATGTGCTGCGCTTCGAACTGCCGCCACCCTCGGCCGACAAACCCAATATCATCGAGCGGGCGATCGGCTCTGCCCGCACCTGGCTCAACCGCGGCGACTTGCCGATCTATCGCGAACTCGGACCGGAGGGCGGCAAAGGCTACAAGGAAGTCGGGCAATCCCTGAACGGCCAGCCGAGCAGCATGGTGCGCGTCACCGAGCGCGGCGCGGTGGTGGTCTCGGTCGCAGTTCCTGTTCAGCACTTCCGCGCCGTGCGCGGCGCGCTGATGCTGACGACCCAGGGTGACGATATCGACCAGATGGTGACCGCCGAGCGGCTGGCTATCTTGAAAGTCGGCGGCGTCGCTTCCGCTGTCATGATCGTATTGTCGCTGCTGCTGGCGAGCACGATCGCGGGTCCGGTGCGCCGGCTCGCCGATGGCGCCGAACGCGTCCGCCGACGCATCCAGACCCGCGTCGAAATTCCCGACTTCAGCCGCCGCCGCGACGAGATCGGCCATCTCTCTGGCGCGCTACGCGACATGACGAATGCGCTCTACAGCCGCATCGAGGCGATCGAGATGTTTGCTGCCGACGTCGCCCACGAATTGAAGAACCCGCTGACCTCGCTGCGTTCGGCGGTAGAGACGCTGCCGCTGGCGCGCAACGAAAGCAGCCGCGCGCGGCTGCTCGAAGTGATCGAACACGACGTCAAGCGTCTGGACCGGCTGATATCAGACATTTCCGACGCCAGCCGCCTCGATGCCGAATTGCAGCGGCAGGATATGACCCCGGTCGATCTGCGCCGCTTGCTGACGACGCTCACCTCGGTCGCCAATGAAACACGGCTTGGCCATGACGTTGCGGTCGATGTTCGTTTTGAAGGCCGTGGCCCGCGCGACGGCTTTTCGGTGCCTGGCCATGATTCGCGGCTCGGGCAGGTGATCTCCAATCTGCTGTCGAATGCGAAATCATTCTCCAACCCCGGCGGCAAGGTCCGTATCCTCTGCCGCCGCGTGCGGTCGGAAATCGAAATCGTGGTCGATGACGACGGGCCGGGCATCGGCGAGGATGCGTTGGAGCGCATCTTCGAGCGCTTCTACACCGACCGGCCGCATCAGGGCTTCGGCCAGAATTCCGGTCTCGGGTTGTCGATCTCCAAGCAGATCATCGAAGCGCATGGCGGTCGCATCTGGGCCGAAAACCGCATCGGTCCCCCTGATGCCGAAGGCAAGCCGACAGTCGCAGGCGCACGTTTCGTGCTCAGGCTGCCCGCCCCATGACCGAGCAGACAAGCGTACACGCCTCCGCCGTGCTGGTCGGCGATCGTGCCGTGCTGATCCGCGGACCCTCGGGTTCCGGCAAGTCACGGCTGGCGCTCGATCTGGTCCTCGCCGGCCGTTCTGGCCAGCTTCCAGCCGCCGTTTTGGTGGGTGACGACCGTGTCCATCTCGACACAGTCGCGGGACAATTGTTGGTCCGACCGGCGCGCGAATTGGCCGGCCTGATCGAGGTTAGAGGCCTCGGTATTCGCCGGTGCGACCACGCCAGCGAAGCTGTCGTCGGCCTGGTCGTCGATCTTGCGGCCGGAGACGCAGAACGGCTGCCGTCGCAGGAAGCACTACAAATCCGTCTGAATGGTGTGCTGTTACCGCGAATCCCCGTAGGAACAGCCTACCCACCCCTTCCGCTAGTTGTCGCCGCGTTGACGACAACTGAAAGTTCATCTTCTGGTAACCATTCCGTCGATTGTGTGAAGGGGTTTGGTAACCATATAAGCCCCACTATCGCGACCGAATAAGACCGGCGCAGGCTCCCCTCTCTACCGCCAAATTCCGGGAGAATAGCCAAGATGCCCTCTTGCGCGGGGCCTCTGGATGGTCAAAGTGGCGCGTTCGTGCGGTGCACCAAAAAGCACCCGCGAGGAGTTTCCGATGATTGGTCTAGTGCTTGTGACCCATGGGCGCCTTGCCGACGAGTTCAGGGCAGCGCTCGAACACGTTATGGGTCCACAGAAACAAATTGAAGCAATCACGATTGGAGCCGAAGATGACTCCGATTTGTGTCGAAGCGACATCATTGAAGCGGTGAACCGCGTCGACAGTGGCGACGGCGTAGCCATCCTCACCGACATGTTCGGCGGCACGCCCTCGAACCTTGCGATTTCCTGCATGAGCCGACCGAAGGTCGAAGTGCTCGCAGGCATCAACCTTCCCATGCTGGTCAAGCTTGCCAAGGTGCGCGAGGAGCGGTCGCTTCCGGACGCCATCGCCATGGCTCAGGAAGCCGGCCGCAAATACGTCACCATCGCCAGCCGCGTTCTCGCCGGCAAATGAGCGACGAGGCCGCGCCCGAAAACGAAGTCGGGCCGAGCGTGCCTGCGGGCGCCATTTCCCGCGAAGTTCTCATCATCAACAAACGCGGCCTGCACGCGCGGGCTTCGGCGAAGTTCGTCCAGATGGTCGAGCGCTTCAACGCCGAGGTCTGGGTGACGCGCGGCAGCGAGACCGTCGGCGGCACCTCGATCATGGGATTGATGATGCTGGCCGCGGGCCCGGGCACAAGTGTCGTGGTCTCCGCGATCGGACCCGAGGCACAGGCCGCGGTCGACGCGATCGCAGCGCTGGTCGCCGACAAGTTCAACGAAGAAGGCACGTGAGTTCGAGGGTGCGAAGCCGCGCCTAGAACGGATTCGTCACAATCCCGCCGTCGACGCGAAGCGATGCGCCGTTGGTGGCGCTCGATGCTTTCGAGCAGACGTAGCAGATCAGATTGGCGATCTCTTCCGGTGCGGCGTAGCGCTGCAGCAGCGAGGCCGGCCGGCGCTCGGTGAAGGTGCGCGCGGCAAGGTCCTCGGCTGTCGTCCCCATTCCCTTGGCCCGCGCAGCGAGACGAATCGGCGCCATCTCAACCCAGGTCGGACCCGGCAGCACGGAATTCACCGTGATATTGGTCGCCTTGGTCAGTTCAGCCGCGCCGCGCGCGATAACGAGTTGGGCAGCCTTCGAGAAACCGTAGTGAATCATCTCCTTGGGAATGAAGATACCGGATTCACTCGAGACGAACACGACGCGGCCCCAGTCCTTGTTGTCCAGCATCCGCTTCAGATAATGCCGCGTCAGCCGCACGCCGCTCATCACGTTGACTTCGAACATTCTGGTCCAGTCGGAATCCTCGATATCGAAAAAACCCTTTGGTTCGTAAATGCCGAGATTGTTGACGAGAATGTCGACTTCGGGGAATTGCGCAACCAGTGCGGCGCAGCCGTCAGCGCCGCCGAGATCGAACGTCGCCGCGTGGACTTTAGCTGATGGTGAGGCCTGCCGAACCTTTGCGATAGCATCAGTGACGGCCGCATCCTCCCGTCCGTTGACGATCACTTCCGCACCCATTTGCGCAAGCCCGATCGCGGTCGCGAGCCCGATGCCGCGCGTCGAGCCGGTGACGAGCGCGGACTTTCCTGTCAGATCGAGATTCATCGGCTGTTCCCCAATTGCAGTCCGCGGGCCAACGCCTATTTGGCCGGCGGCACGATGATGACGTTCCAGGCCGTGGCCGGTCCCGGCTTGCCCAGAAAAAACCGGCGGGTGGTGATCACCATGCGCTCGCCGTTAGCGGCATGTTGCTTCATCCACGCCTCGCAATATTGCAGCTTCCAGTCGCCGGCCTCGCAGACGCCGATGAAGCCGGATCGTTTGACTTCCTCCAGCGAGGTCAGGCCGGAAGACGGTTCGTCCGGCGTCAGCGGCGCCGGATGATCGATACTGTAAAACGTGATGGGTTGGCCGACATCCATATAGGCCACGACCGCGGGAAAACGCGAATGAAAGCGCGTGTGCCAGACCTCGGTCAGTTCATGGGCGAGTTCCGAACGCGCGCGGTAGGTCGCGCCTTCGTTGCCGTTTTGGCCGACTTCATAGACGGCGATCCTTGGCGATGCGGCCAGCACGGCCAGCGTAATCAACAGCCAGATTGCGGTCAGGTTGAACAGCGCAAGCCGCCGTATCCGAAGCTGGGGAATAGCGACCAACGCCAGCGGCACCAGGAAGAACAGCGGAATGCCCCAGTCGGTCTTGATATAGACCTCGAAGATCAAGGCTCCGATCGGCGGCCCGATCGCAACGATGGCCTGGATGATCCAGACGTTGAGCGCCTGCGATGTCTGGACGCCTGAATTCGCGCCACGCGACCAGAATGACGGCATCCGCCATCGCGACGGCCAGGTCAATGCAATCGCCGCCAGCGCTACCGGCGCCGCAAGCAACCCAAGATTATGACCGATATAGCCGAGTACGAGTTGAAGGGTCTGCGCGTAATTCGACAGTTCGTAGGTCCCGCCGGCATAGGCCAGAGGTGCGAAGTTTGACTCCACCAGCCATGTGAGGTGCGGAATCATCGCGACCGCAAACGTCGCGATAGCCACCCATGGCGCCGGCGAGCGCAAGAACATTAGCCGTGCGGGATGGATCAGCGCGGCAAGGCCGACGGCGCCGATCACGGTCAGCGCCCAGTATTTGGTCATCATCGCCAGCGCACCGGCGAGCCCAAGCCACACGCCGGATTTCACGCTGCGCTTCTCGAAAGCGTCGAGATAGGCCAGCACCACCAGCGGCAGCGTGACGAGTTGCAGCAGGTCCGGATTATACTTGAAACCCTTGAAATTGAAGATTGGATAGAGCGCCAGCATCACTACGACGAAGAACGCGCGGCGGCCATCGACCACGCGCAGCGCGATCAGCCAGCAAATCACTAGGCTGCAGCCGAGCGTCGTCATCGCCAGCGCATAGGTCGCCCAGTCAGTGACGGGAAAGATCCTGAACCAGACGCCCGTGACCCATCCCGACAGCGGCGGATGTTTGCCGTAGCCGAGCAGAAATTTCTGTCCCCAGGCAAACGCCTCCGCGACGTCCATATGGACGTCCTGCCCGGTCTTCAGATTGACCAGGATCACCGTCCACAGCACGGCATGAACCGCGGCAAAGCCGGTCACCAGCCACAGGCCGGCCTTGGGGTCGCCAGCGCGTGCGCTCAGCCACGCGGCGAGCCGGCGGATGGATACCTTGCGCCTTGTGCGTGCGGCCGCGGGCAAAATCGATGCAGTGGACATGGCCCTGTGCGTAGCGCGTTTTTAGGCGTTGTGGAATCAGCTTGGCGTGAACAAAGCCCCTTAAAATACTGCAATATGGTTGCCGCTTGGGATCGCGAATGCTATCCCGCGCCCCATGACAACTGCCCCTATTTCCAACATCCGCAACTTTGCCATCGTCGCCCATATCGACCATGGCAAATCGACGCTGGCCGACCGCCTGATCCAGGTGACGGGGGGCCTGACGGATCGCGAAATGGCGGGCAAGGAACAAGTGCTCGATTCCATGGATATCGAGCGCGAGCGCGGCATCACCATCAAGGCGCAGACCGTCCGGCTGAATTACCACGCCAAGGACGGCAAGGATTACATCTTCAATCTGATGGACACGCCCGGCCATGTCGACTTCGCCTACGAAGTCTCGCGATCGCTGGCGGCCTGTGAGGGTTCCCTTCTCGTCGTCGACGCCAGCCAGGGCGTCGAAGCGCAGACGCTGGCCAATGTGTATCACGCGCTCGACGCGGGTCACGAGATCGTGCCCATCCTCAACAAGGTCGATCTGCCCGCGGCTGAACCCGAAAAGATCAGGCAGCAAATCGAGGACGTGATCGGCATCGACGCATCCGATGCCGTGATGATCTCGGCCAAGACCGGGCTCGGCGTCCCCGACGTGCTGGAAGCGATCGTCACGCGGCTGCCGCCGCCGAAGGGCGACCGCGACGCGACGCTGAAGGCACTGCTGGTCGATAGCTGGTACGACGTCTATCTCGGCGTCGTCGTGCTGATCCGCGTCGTCGACGGCGTGATGAAGAAGAATAGCCGCATCCGCATGATGGGCACCAGCGCGGCCTACGACGTCGAGCGCGTCGGCTTTTTCACGCCGAAGATGACGCAGGTCGACGAACTCGGCCCCGGCGAGATCGGCTTCATCACCGCCGCGATCAAGGAGGTCGCCGATACGCGCGTCGGTGACACCATCACCGATGACCGCAAGCCGGTGAAGGAAATGCTGCCGGGCTTCAAGCCGGCGATCCCCGTGGTGTTCTGCGGCCTGTTCCCGGTCGATGCCGACGATTTCGAGACGCTGCGCGCGGCGATGGGCAAATTGCGGCTCAACGATGCGAGTTTTTCGTTCGAGATGGAAACTTCCGCCGCGCTCGGCTTCGGCTTCCGCTGCGGCTTCCTCGGGCTGTTGCATCTGGAAATCATCCAGGAACGGCTGTCGCGGGAGTTCGACCTCAATCTGATCGCGACCGCGCCGAGCGTGATCTACAAGATGCACCTGACCGACGGCCAGGAGATCGAGATTCACAATCCCGTCGATATGCCCGACGTGGTCAAGATCGCCGAAATCCACGAACCCTGGATCGAAGCCACGATTCTGACCCCCGACGAATATCTCGGCAGTGTCTTGAAACTATGTCAGGACCGCCGCGGTTCGCAGAAAGAACTCACCTACATCGGCGCGCGCGCGATGGTGAAGTACGATTTGCCGCTCAACGAAGTGGTGTTCGATTTCTACGATCGCCTGAAATCGGTCTCGAAGGGCTACGCCTCGTTCGACTATCATTTGACCGACTACAAGCCGGCCGACCTCGTGAAGATGCAGATCCTCGTCAACAACGAGCCTGTCGATGCGCTCTCCATGCTCGTGCATCGCACCCGCGCCGAGGGCCGCGGCCGTGCGATGGTCGAGAAAATGAAGGAACTGATACCGCCGCACATGTTCCAGATCCCGATCCAGGCTGCGATCGGCGGCAAGATCATCGCGCGCGAAACCGTCCGCGCGCTGCGCAAGGACGTCACCGCGAAGTGCTACGGCGGCGACATCACCCGCAAGCGCAAACTTCTGGAGAAGCAGAAGGAGGGCAAGAAGAAGATGCGGCAGTTCGGCAAGGTCGACATTCCGCAGGAAGCGTTCATTGCCGCGTTGAAGGTGGATAGCTGATACGGAGGCTAGCTCCGTCATTCCCCGGTGCACTGTCGCGCAGCGTGGATGGGCCGCCTGGCGCAGGCCGCAAATCCATGACCGGTTCTACCCATCTTGCCCCGCGCCCGCGGATGGGCCACCATTGCTCCCGCTCAGAGCAAAACACAAAACGCGAGGAAACGCATGAGCAAGCCCTCCGGATTTTCCTACGGCTGGGTCGTGGTCGGCGCCGGCGCTATGATGACCTGCATCGGCTTTGGCGCGATGCTGTCGCTCGCGGTGTTTCTGCAGCCGATTTCGGATGCGATGGGCTGGTCGCGCAGCGGCGTATCGGCGGCGGCGACGATCGATTTCCTGTGCATGGGGTTTGCGGCGTTCTTCTGGGGCGCGCTGTCCGACCGGTTCGGCACCCGCATCGTCGTCCTCGCCGGCAGCCTGTTGTTGGGCGCGGGCCTCGTCGCCGCGAGCCAGGCCACCAGCCTGTGGCAATTCCAGCTTTCGTTCGGCGTGCTGATCGGTATTGCTGCCGGCAGCTTCTACGCGCCGATGGTGGCGGTCGCGAGCGCCTGGATCGAACAGCACCGCAGCCTTGCGGTGGCGCTGGTATCGGCCGGCATGGGCGTGGCGCCGCTGACGGTCGCGCCGTCCGCAAGCTGGCTGATCACGACCTATGACTGGCGCATCGCGATGCTGGTGATCGGCATCGCATCGTGGGCGCTCTTGATTCCGGCGTCGTTGCTGGTGCGCCCGGCGCCGCAGGCCGCAGCGCCTTCAACGACCGGTGGAGCGACCGCGCCGGAAGTGCAGTGGACCGCTGCGCAGGCATTCCGCACCCCGCAATTCATCACGCTGGCGCTGGCGCATTTCGCCTGCTGCGCGGCGCATTCGGGACCGATCTTCCATATGGTGAGCTATGCGATGATCTGCGGCATTGCGCCGTTGACCGCGGTCACCGTCTACAGCCTGGCGGGATTCTCCGGACTTGGCGGCCGTCTTCTGCTCGGCGCGATGGCCGACCGCCTCGGCGCCAAGCCGGTGCTGGTCGGCGGCCTGTTCGTGCAGGCCTTATCGGTCGCGGCCTATCTCGCGGTCGGCCAGTTGGGCGAGTTCTATGCGCTGTCGGTGGTGTTCGGCCTCGCCTATGGCGGCGTGATGCCGCTTTACGCTGTGCTGGTGCGCGAATATTTCGGGGCGCGCATCATGGGCACCGTGTTCGGCGCCGTCTCCGCTTTTGCGAGCCTCGGCATGGCACTGGGGCCGCTGGCCGGCGGATGGGTGTTCGACACCTTCCACGCCTACAGCTGGCTCTATGTCGGCTCCTTCGGCATCGGTCTGGCCGCGGTCGCGGTGGCGCTGAGTTTTCCGTCAGCAAAGCGGCCGTCCGAACCTTCGCTCGATCTCAAACACGCCGCCGCATAAGGTGAATGCCGAAACGGTAGTGTCCGCCGTCTTGATCGCTGGCGGCGGATGGGCCACCATTGGCTTCGCGCAACAGAAAATCCAAAAATTACGAGGAAGCGCATGAATAAACGTCCCGGCTTCGACTTGGTCGAGCGCGCGCGAGCGCTGCAGCCATTAATTGCGCGCGACGCCGACGAGATCGAGCGGACGCGGCGCCTGACGCCTGCCGTGACGTCGGCCTTGATCGAAAACGGGCTCTATCGTTCGCTGCTGCCGGCGAATTTAGGCGGCAGCGAAGCGCCGCTCGAAGTCTTCATGCAGATGCAGGAGGAAATCGCCAAGGCGGATGCCTCGACTGCGTGGTGTCTCGGCCAGTGCAGCGTCTGCGCCATGACGGCGGCCTATCTCGATGCCGACGCGGCGAACGAGATCTTCAATGTCGCGCCCGGCATCCTCGCCTGGGGCGCGATCGCCCACGAAGTGCAGGCGGTCCCCGGCGGCTACAAGGCCAGCGCGCGCTGGGACTTTGCCTCCGGTTCCCGGCAGGCGAGTTGGCTCGGCGCCCATGTCCGGGTCGTTGAGGCCGACGGCACCCAGCGGCGCAAGAAGGACGGCTCACCGGAGATCCGCACCATCCTGTTCCCGATGACAAGCGCCACGATGTACGACGTCTGGGACGTGATCGGGCTCCGCGGCACCGGCACCGATTCCTATTCGGTCGACAATCTCTTCATCCCCGACAAATTCGCCGCGCTCCGCGACGACCCCACGGCGTTGCGTGAAAAGGGCCCGCTCTACAAGATGACCACCAATATGGTGTTCAGCATGGGCTTTGCCGCGACCTCGATCGGTGTCGCACGGGCTACCCTCGATGCCGCAACCGAGCTCGCGCGCGGCAAGACGCCGCAAGGCCTCAAGGCGATGCGCGAAAACAACGCGGTGCAGGGTTTGATCGGGCGCACCGAAGCCAGCCTTCGCGCCGCGCGCGCCTATCTCTACACCACCGCGGCCGAAGTCTGGCGCGATCTGTCAAGCGGCGAGCCGATCACCGAACAACACCGCATCGCGCTGCGCATCGCCGCGACCTGGACCATCCATCAATCGGCTTCCGTGGTCGATACCGCCTATCATATGGCGGGTGCCACCGCGGTCTTCGCGGCCAACAAATTCGAACGACGCTTTCGCGATATGCACGCCATCGCGCAACAGATCCAGGCGCGCGATACCCATTATGAAGACGCCGGCAAGGCGATACTTTCGGCCAACCTCGGTACGCCGCCCACCGCGCGGTGATGCGACGGCAAGCGAATCCAGGGAATGCACCGGACACACTTGCGATGAAAAAGCCGACGAGGAAAATTGCCGGCAACAGCCCGGCGAAGAAACGCACGGCTAATTCAAATTCCGCGGTGAAGGCTACCTTCGGTGCCTATCCCAAGCCGGTCAAAGCCAAATTGCTGGCGCTACGCCGGCTCATCTTCGACACCGCGAAGGCCACCGAGGGCGTCGGCGCGCTGGAAGAAGCCTTGAAATGGGGGCAGCCGAGTTATCTCACGACCGATACCAAAAGCGGCAGCACGATCCGGATCGATCAGGTGAAGGAAGCGGAGGGCCAATACGCGGTCTACTTCCATTGCCAGACCGATCTGGTCGAGACCTTTCGCGAGCTCTATCCGGAACTGCATTATGGCGGCAACCGGAGCATTCTGCTCAACGCCGAGGAAAAGCTTCCCGAAGCCTCGTTGCGCCACTGCGTGGCGCTGGCGTTGACATATCATTTACGGAAGCGGAAGTCGGCGAAGGCGAGATAGGCGTCGCCGTCATTGCGAGCCACCGGGTCGCGCAAACGCGCGCCCGATGACCGGCTCCGCGAAGCAATCCAGCAGGCCGCAAAGAAAGTATGGATCGCTTCCGCCTTCGCTCGCTGAGCTACGGCGGACAAGTCGTCGCTTTGCTCTTCGCAATGACGACGGTTAGAAATATGGTGACCGCCGCCCTGACGACATTTCCGATTTGAATTTCAAACAGCACTACTATTTCAGACGCGCATCCGCGATCTCGCGGCACGCGTGCCCGAGTCCTGCAAATTGACCCACCCCAAATAGAGGGTGCAGGGAAGACCGGGTGCACGCTGCACCCGCGGTCTCGTGTGCAAACTGCACATAAAAACGCACACGAGCATACAGGTTCAGCGGAGGCAATCCGGCCTTCCCTGCGCAATGGCTTTACGGCTTATGCCGTGCTCTCCCCGGCGACGAATTCGTCTTGTCACCGTCGCCGGCGGATTAACGGTTCGTCGAAACCCGGTCGGGCTTCGCAAAACCTCCGCCAGCTTGACACCAGCAACGGATGCCAGGACCACACGGTTTTGCCGTACGCGTACCGCCGTTCGTCTGCGCGCTGTCGATCGCTCACAAGCCGACTTCGACTAGCCCCGCGATCTCATCGCGCGCCCGGCGCTGCGGCGTCCACCGCATCCCAACCCAACGTTCGTGACGATCATGATACGCCCCTCTTTTCGGGCCGGGATGGCGCGAGCTTGTAGCGGTGATTTGCCCGACGGCGAAAGCGGAAAATTTTTCGCGAGAGGTCTGGACAGGAAATCGCTGATTTGCCCGTCGGGCGGCAATGCACCGCAAGCGCTCAACCCATCCTACGCTCTTGTTGGTGACGAGCAGCCCGGATCGTTTGTCGCAATAAGCCCTGTCGTCGACGTCCATGCGCGGACGACCAGGACTTAAACGACAACGGTTGGAGCGACGGCGAGATTCTCGCTCGTAAATCAACTCGAGAATTGTTTCTTCACATTTCTGTAATCGTAAATGCTTACGGGTGGGTCACAAACCCGTTAACAAGGAGTTAAAATGTTTCGTCGATTGATGTTGGGCGGTGTCGTAGCCCTGTTTGGTCATTGCGTGGCTGCACAAGCCACAATCATGGATGTCACCTATACGGGCACCATCTTCAACGATTTCAGCACGGATGGTGGTGGCATGTTCGGCACCGCGGGCGCCAGCCTCGTCGGCAAGAACATCAGCGTCAGCTATTTCTACGACACGGCGCTTGCGCCGATCGTCAACAATCCAAACCCGGTTTTCAATCAAACCATTTCGGGTGCTGCGACCGCCATTCAAATCACGATCAATGGGATCACTCAAACCCTCACCTCGTTCACGAGCTCGCTTGCGCTGAACTTCCATACCGGCACCCAGAGCCACTCCCAGGAAGAAGCGTCTTTCGACAATACCGGTCTGCACACCCTTTCGATGGGTCTGACCGACAACGTGAATGGAGGGATACCGCTCAGCCTTACGGATGCCTTTGACATCACCAGCCTTACGACCGGCACGGGCTTCTTCAGGCTCGCAAATGGCACTCAGGCGCTTTTCCAGCCCACGCACGTGACGGCGGTTGTTGCTGCTGTTCCGGAGGCTTCCACCTGGGCGATGATGATCCTCGGTTTCCTTGGCGTTGGTTTCACGGCGTATCGCCGGAAGCGCAACGGAACTGCTCTCGCGGCAGCCTGATCTTCACAGCATAATCTGACTTCGAAAGCCGCCTCCTGACGGGGGCGGCTTTTGTCTGTCTTGCTCATACCGGTGAGACGGGCTCGATGGGCAAAATGCCAATTCCATAAATTATTGCGAGCCTCAAATCCGCTTCATCGTCCCATCACCGACCACACGAAGGTCGATCCCGCCGATCAATTCCGAACGGAGCGTCTCGGCGGCGCTTATGGCAGCCATCGACTGTCGCAATGTGCCGACGTTCGATCCGAGCGACACGATCCCGCCGAGCACAGCGGCAATCGACCCGATGGCGGCGACCTGACTGGAGCCGAACAGGCCGAGGATCATGAGGAGCAGCAATCCGGCTCCGGTGGCGATCGCCACCTTCGAGACCAGAATGATTTTCCGGCACCGCTCGGCGATCTCGGCGAGTTCTTCGATCTGCGCTTCGATCCGCGAAATCTCGTCGATCGGGTCGTCCGCGGCCATCAGAACTCAAAATCCCGTTCGGCAAGGTTCGTTTTAGCGCGTAGGATGGGTTGAGCCCTTGCGAAACCCATCTCTTCCATTCTCGAAGATTAGCAAGCGATGGTACGGAATACGATGGAGAGTTCAAGAGCAAGGCGATCGGTTTCGCGAAGAGTTCAACCCATCCTACGGACTCGCTCAACGCCTCAACCTAATGCCATCGCAGCAGCCTGCGCCTCGGGCACCACATCATGATCGTAAAGCCGCCTGCGGAACGCGGCGTGCGCGGCGATCTCGGCGTCGCGCACGCGCAGGTCAGTGTAGGACGAGTCGTAGCGCATGCCGTTCTCGCGCGCACCGCGCTGAACCGCGGCCACGCGTTCGCGCCGCAGGCGTTCATAGGCGAGTAGCGCCGCCGGCACGTTCGCGCGGTCCGCATGCGACAAGATCGTCGCCAGCGCCATGCCGTCCTCGATCGACTGGTTGGCGCCCTGGCCGAGATGCGGCAACATCGGGTGCGCGGCGTCGCCAAGCAGCGTCAGCCGACCCTTGGTCCAGGCCGGAAGCGGTTCCCGATCGTAGAGCGCCCAGCGGAACGTCTTCTCGACCTTACTCAGCAATGTTTCGATGCGCGGATCCCAGCCTTCGAATTCGCAGCGAAGCACGTCGGGATCGCCGGGCGCCGACCATGATTCCTTCATCGCGGCATCCGCTGGAACAAAACCGACATAGTTGATGAGTTCGCCCGATCGCACGGGAAAGGTGAGGAAGTGTTTTGCCTTGCCGAGCCACATCAGCCAGCGATCGGTCGGCCAGTGCGGGACGAGTTCATGCGGCAGCACGCCGCGATAGGCGACGGAGCCATGGAAGACCGGACGGGACGGCGGCGCTGCATAACGCCGAAGGTCGGAGTGAATGCCATCGGCGGCAATGACGATATCGCCCTCGGCGATCTCGCCATTGGCGAATAACACGCGCGCGACATCACCGGCCTGCTCGAAGCCGACGCCGCGGTGCCCGGTGCGCACGACGCCCGGCGGCAATGCATTCGCCAACATCTCGACCAAATCCGCGCGGTGCATGCCGAACGTCGCGTTCCAGCCGGAGGAATCCGTCACCTGAACCGGGGCAATCGGCGCGCCGTCGTGACGGAAATAATGCGAGCCGGTGCCGACCCTGGCGCCTCGCTTCTCCACGGCGGCTCCGAGCCCCACCCGCTGCAACTGGCGCACACTGTTCGGCGTCAAAAACACCCCGGCCCCGATTTCGCCGAGTGCGGGGGCTTGCTCGTAAATCTTGACGTTGAAGCCGTGGGTGATCAGCGCGTTGGCGGCGAACAATCCGCCGATACCGCCGCCGACAACAATAATTTCAAGCCGCTTACCCTGCATCGTCTCATCCCCGGCGCGAAAGGCCGCATCAAAAAGCTTCAGAACCGCCTCGGTTTCAAGCTATCCTCCCTTGCACGAAAGACCAAGCTACCGTCGCCGACACCACGAGAGCTGGCGGAGACACAATGGATAGCGGGAGGAATTTGATGCGCGCATCCACGCAAATCGCCGTCCGCTATATGACAGCGTTGACGCTGCTCCTGATGATCTCGGCATATTCTTGCTCTCCCACGCTTGCTGGCGATTATCCGGACCGCACCGTGAAGATTATCGTGCCCTTCCCCGCCGGAGGAACGGCTGATGCGGTGCCGCGGATTGTCGCGGATTGGCTGTCGCGCAAGTGGAACCAGCCGGTGGTCATCGAGAACCGCACGGGTGCGGCCGGAAATATCGGTTCCGAACAGGTCTACCATTCGGAGCCGGATGGTTACACCCTGCTTTCATCACCACCGCCGCCGCTTGTGATCAATCACAATCTGTACCCGAAGCTCGGCTTCGATCCGACCAAGTTCGAGCCGATCATCGTAATGGCGCAGGTGCCGAACGCGCTGATCGTCAATCCGAACAGCGTCAAGGCATCGAGCGTGGCCGAGTTGATCGAATATCTGAAGACCAATTCCGACAAGATCATCTGCGCCACGCAAGGCAACGGCACCACCTCGCATCTGACATCGGAGTTGTTTCAGATGATGGCCAAGGTGAAGCTGCGTCACATTCCCTATCGCGGCTCAGCGCCCGCCTTGCAGGGCCTTGTCGCCGGCGACGTCGACGTGATGTTCGACAATCTCGGCGTCTCGCTGCCGCTGGTTCAGGCCGGCAAGCTGAAATTGCTTGCGGTAGCATCGCCCAACCGGCTGCCCGCTCTGCCCAACGTGCCGACGATCGCCGAAACGCTGCCCGGTTTCGAAGCCGTCGCCTGGTACGCCATCGTGGCGCCGCCGAAAACGCCCAAGGCGATCACCGACAAGATCAATGCCGACGTAAACGAGGCATTGCGTCAGCCCCAGGTGCAGGATCTTTTGCAAAAATTGTCCGCCGAGATTTTCGGCGGCTCGGTCGAGAGGACCTCCAAATATTTGCAGGAAGAGATCGATCGATGGGGCGCGGTGATCAAATCGGCCAAGATCGAGTTGCCGTGAGTGCTGCGCGAGCCGCAGGGCATCGGTGAATGACCTGCTGCGGGCAGATCAAGCAATTGCGATTGTCGCGCTTGTCTGGCACGGCCTATTCCATGCTACGCTTAGGGCGCGACAGAGTGATCCGATGACCCTCCGCCTGATTCTGATCCCGCTCCTGATCTCGATGACCCTCGCCAATGCCGATGCCGCATGGGCGCAGGACAAGGGCACGCTCGACGCCAGGCCGTTGCCGCCGCTGGCCAACCCCAACGATCCCAAGATTGGCGCCAAGGAGCTGTTCGGCCGAAAGGTGCTGCCGGCCGCGATGCCGACGCGGGTGCTCGGCTTCTACGCGCATGGCTGCATCGCGGGCGCGGAAGGTCTGCCGATCAATGGCGACACCTGGCAGGTGATGCGGCTGTCGCGCAACCGCTACTGGGCACACCCGGACATGGTCGCGCTGGTGAAGCGGCTATCGCAAAAGGCGCACAAGGATGCCGGCTGGCCCGGCATATTGATCGGCGACATGTCGCAGCCGCGCGGCGGCCCGATGTTCACCGGACATGCCAGCCATCAGGTCGGGCTCGACGCCGACATCTGGTTGACGCCGATGCCGAACCGGCAATTGTCGCGCAACGAGCGCGAGGAAATGTCGGCAGTCATGATGGTGCGCGAAGATCGCCTCGATATCGATCCCAAGGTGTTTAAGCCGGGCCATCTCGCTGTTATCCGCGACGCCGCGCTGGAGCCGGCCGTGCAGCGGATATTCGTTAACGCCGCAATCAAGAAGGCCTTGTGCCGCGAAGCCAAGGGCGACCGTAGCTGGCTATCCAAGGTGCGGCCGATGTACGGCCACGACTATCACTTCCATATCCGCATCAAATGCCCATCCGGCGCCGGCGAATGCGAGCACCAGCCCGATCCGGACGACAGCGAAGGTTGCAAACCAGCCGATCTCGCCTACTGGTTCAAGGATTCGGTTCTCCATCCGAAGCCGCCGCCCACGCCGCCGAAACCGAAGCCGCCGATGACGATGGCGTCGCTGCCGGCGGCTTGCAAAGCGGTGCTGGCGGCCCCGGATGCGAAGCCGTAACATCCTGCGAGCGGTTTCTTCACGCGAACCGGTATCCACGTCGCTCAAAAGCGCTATAATCTCGGCCGTCGCAACGCCGTAAGCGCTGCGCCAGAAACAGGGACGACGGTCCCGATCTTTCATTACATCAAAAAGCCAGCAGCGCGCGGCATGCCCGCGCATGCGTGGCGTTGTGAGGACCGCATGCGCATCAGTGCACGCAACCAGATCAAGGGCAGCGTCGTCGAAGTGAAGAAGGGCGCGACGACGTCGCATGTCCGCGTCGATATCGGCGGCGGCCAGATCGTCACCTCGTCGATCACCAATGAGGCGGTCGACGATCTCGGCATCAAGGCCGGGGGCAAGGTTACCGTCGTGGTGAAGGCCTCCGACGTCATGATCGCGGTGGACTGACATGCGCACATCACTACTCGTCGCGTTGTTGCTGTTTGGTGTTGCCCCCGCCTGGGCGGCGGAAGAACCGAGCGGCTGTGACAAATTCAAATGGCCGATCGAGCGCGAGCGCGCGGCGCTCACGGCACCCGATCGCTCCAAGCTGGCGTCGGGCGGTGAGCTCACAGCTTTGCCATCGACCGGTGTGACGCTCGCCTTGCGCGCCCCGGCCGACGCCAAATTGCCGACGCCGCCGGAGCGTGCGCCCAAGGAGGGCACTTTTGCCGGCTTCGCCAGCATCAAGAACGCACCCAAAGCGGGCCTCTACACCATCAGCCTGTCCTCGGGCGGCTGGCTCGACGTGGTGCAGGATGGGCATTTCCTCAAACCCAAGGCGTTCAGTGGCGCCACCGACTGCGACGGCATTCGCAAGACCATGAAATATGAGCTTTCGGCGAGCCCGTTCGTGCTGCAGGTCAGCGGGACCAAGGAAGATTCGATCTCGATCGCGATCCTGCCGACCGAATAGGCTTCAGGTAGACAAACGGTCACCTTTACCCGGTCTGTCAGCCTGTTATGTTTGGAGTTTGCGATATCCCGGATGACCGTAAGTCGTCGGGATTTGCCGGAACGGCGCTTCCGCCTGTCGCATCCCTGACCCAACGAACGCCTGATTTGCGCGCGTAATCCGCGGCTCGCAAACACGTACGGAGCGCTATCATGTATCGTCTCGCCGGAATTTTTGCCGCCTTCGTCATGCTGCTTGCAGCGGCCTATTCGCCCGCCGTGGCGCGGGACAAGACCATCACGGTTTTCGCCGCAGCCTCGATGAAGAACGCGCTCGACGACATCGACGCCGCCTATACCGCCAAGACCGGCGTCAAGATCGTTGCGAGCTATGCCGCAAGCTCTGCCCTCGCAAAACAGATCGAACAGGGCGCGCCGGCCGATGTATTCATCTCCGCCGACACCGACTGGATGGATTATGCGATCGGAAAGAAGAACATCAATGAGCCGACCCGGGTCAATCTGCTCGGCAACGCCATCGTGCTGATCGCGCCGAAGGATTCCAAAATCGACAACGTCAATATCGGTCCCGGCTTCGATCTCGCAAAACTTGCCGGCGACGGCAAGATCGCGACCGGTGACGTCAAGGCGGTGCCGGTCGGCAAATACGCCAAGGCGGCGCTCGAGAAACTCGGTTCGTGGCAGACGGCGGAGCCGAAATTCGCGATGGCCGAAAGCGTGCGCGCGGCGCTGACGCTGGTGGCGCGCGGCGAAGCCACACTCGGCATCGTCTATTCCACCGATGCCAAGGTCGAACCCGGCGTCAAGATCGTCGGCATTTTCCCGGCCGACTCCCATCCGGCGATCGTCTATCCCGTCGCGGCAACCGCGACGGCGAATCCTGCGACATCGGATTATCTCGCCTTCCTGCGATCGACGGCAGCAAAGACCATTCTTGAAAAATACGGTTTCAAGTTCCTGGTCAGCCCGACCACCTGATGTCCGAGATATCGCCGACCGAATGGACGGCGATCCTGCTGTCATTGCGGGTCGCCATCATCGCAACGCTGGTGGCGACGCCGTTCGGGATAGCGCTGGCGTGGCTACTGGCGCGGCGGGATTTCTGGGGTAAGTCCATTCTCGACGCGGCGGTGCATCTGCCGCTGGTGCTGCCGCCGGTCGTGACCGGCTATCTGCTGCTGCTCACCTTCGGCAAGCGCGGTCTCGTCGGCGCGTGGCTGGCCGATCATCTCGGCATCGTATTCGCGTTTCGCTGGACCGGTGCGGCGCTCGCCTGCGGCGTGATGTCGTTTCCATTGCTGGTACGGCCGATCCGGCTGTCGATCGAGGCGATCGACCGCCGGCTCGAACAGGCGGCCGGCACGCTTGGCGCCGCACCGTGGCAGGTATTTGCGACCGTGACATTGCCGCTGGCGCTGCCGGGCATATTGGCCGGCATGGTGCTCGGCTTTGCCAAGGCAATCGGCGAGTTCGGCGCCACGATTACCTTCGTGTCCAACATTCCCGGCGAAACCCAGACCATTTCCTCGGCGATCTATTCGCTGATCCAGACCCCTGACGGCGATAGCGCCGCGGGCGCGGCTGGTGATCATTTCCATCGTGATCGCGATGGGCGCGCTGATTGCGTCGGAGTGGTTCGCGCGGCGCGCCACCAAACGCCTGCACGGGAACTGACCATGCTGCGCGTCGACGTCACCAAACAGCTCGGCGAGTTCTCGCTTGAAGCCACGTTCGAAAGCCAGGGCCGCGTCACCGGGCTGTTCGGCGCGTCCGGGGCCGGCAAGACCTCGCTGATCAACATGATCGCAGGCCTGCTGCGGCCTGACCGCGGCAGCATCGCGCTCGACGGCGAAACGCTGGACGACACCACGGCGCATGTGCACGTGCCGCCGCACCGGCGCCGCATCGGCTACGTATTCCAGGACGCGCGGCTGTTTCCGCATCTCAACGTGCGGCAGAATCTCGACTACGGGCGGCGCATGAATCGTCTTGCCGAGGATCCCACGCAGCACAAGCGCGTCACCGACCTGCTCGATATCGGCAGCCTGCTGGATCGCCGTCCCGGTCAACTCTCGGGCGGCGAACGCCAGCGCGTCGCGCTCGGCCGCGCACTGCTGTCGAAGCCGCGGCTATTGCTGATGGATGAACCTTTGGGCTCGCTCGACGAGGGCCGCAAGGTCGAGATCCTGCCCTATCTGGTCCGGCTACGCGACGAGGCCGGCATTCCCATGGTCTATGTCAGCCATGACGCGGCCGAGCTGCGTCAAGTGGCGACGCAGATCGTGATGTTGCGGGGCGGACGGGTCACCGCGCTCGGCGGCGTCAAGGTGCTGACGGGTACGTCGCCGTCAGCGTGACCTGCGCTATTCCGGAACGACACGGACCGCGCCGCGGGCAGCGCTCGTCGTCAGCGCCGCATAGGCCTTTAGCGCCATCGTCACCTTGCGGCTGCGCTTGGCGGCGGGCTTCCATGCTTCCGCCCCGCGGGCCACCATGGCTTCGCGGCGCTTGGCGAGCGTGGCGTCATCGACCAGCAGGCTGATGGAGCGCGAGGGGATGTCGATCTTGATGCGATCACCGTCCTCTACCAGCCCGATCAAACCGCCTTCGGCGGCTTCCGGCGAGAGATGCCCGATCGACAGGCCCGATGAGCCACCAGAGAAGCGGCCATCGGTGACAAGTGCGCAGACCTTTCCGAGCCCCTTCGATTTCAGGTAGCTGGTCGGGTACAGCATTTCCTGCATGCCGGGACCGCCGCGCGGACCCTCGTAGCGGACCACGACGACGTCGCCGGGCTTGATCTTGTTGCCGAGGATGGCCTCGACCGAAGCATCCTGGCTTTCAAATATCCGCGCCGGCCCCTCGAACTTGAGAATGCTCTCATCGACACCTGCGGTCTTCACGATGCAGCCGTCCACGGCCAGATTGCCGGACAGCACCGCGAGGCCGCCGTCCTTTGAAAACGCATGCTCGATGTCGCGGATACAGCCCGTCGCACGGTCGGTATCGAGCTCTTCGAACCGACGCTCCTGGCTGAAGGCAACCTGCGTCGGCACGTTGCCCGGCGCCGCCATGAAAAACTTGCGGACACTCTCGCTCTTGGTCTGCTTGATATCCCAGCGGCCCAGCGCATCCTCCAGCGACTTGCTGTGAACCATCGGCAGCCCGCGGTTGAGCAGGTTGGCGCGGTGGAGTTCGCCAAGAATGGCCATCACACCGCCGGCACGGTGAACGTCTTCCAAATGCACGTCCGGCACCGACGGCGCCACCTTGCAAATCACCGGCACCCGGCGGGACAGCCGGTCGATATCCTGCATCGTGAACGGGATGCCGCCCTCGTAGGCCGCAGCCAGCAGATGCAGCACCGTGTTGGTCGAACCACCCATCGCGATATCGAGCGTCATGGCGTTCTCGAACGCCTTGAAGCTGGCGATCTTGCGCGGCAAGACGGATTCGTCGTCCTGCTCGTAATAGCGCCGCGCGAGATCGACGATCAGATGGCCGGCTTCGACGAACAATCCCTTCCGGTCGGCATGCGTCGCGAGCACGGAGCCGTTGCCCGGCAAGGCAAGGCCCAGCGCCTCGGTGAGGCAGTTCATCGAATTGGCCGTGAACATCCCCGAGCACGATCCGCAGGTCGGGCACGCGGAGCGCTCGATGACCTCAACTTCCGCGTCGCTGACGCTGGTGTCGGCAGCCGCGACCATGGCGTCGATCAGATCGACCGCGCGGATCTTGCCCTTGATGTTGACCTTGCCCGATTCCATCGGTCCGCCGGAGACGAACACGGTCGGAATGTTGATCCGCAATGCCGCCATCAGCATGCCCGGGGTGATCTTGTCGCAATTGGAGATGCACACCATCGCATCGGCGCAATGCGCGTTGACCATGTATTCCACGCTGTCGGCGATGATTTCGCGCGACGGCAGGCTGTAGAGCATCCCGTCATGGCCCATGGCGATGCCGTCATCGACCGCGATGGTATTGAACTCCTTGGCGACGCCGCCGGCGGTTTCGATCTCACGCGCGACAAGCTGGCCGAGGTCCTTGAGATGAACATGGCCGGGCACGAACTGCGTGAACGAATTAACCACGGCGATAATCGGCTTGCCGAAATCCTCGTTCTTCATGCCCGTCGCGCGCCAGAGGCCGCGGGCGCCCGCCATGTTGCGGCCGTGGGTTGTGGTTCTGGAGCGGTAGGCGGGCATGGTCAGTCCTCTTTGGATCGGCGGAATAGTCTTCTAGACCCAAGTCTTCTAGACCCAAGACGCTGCCTATTGAAATACCGCTGGACGCAAAGCCACTATGCAACCGTCCGCCCGGTACGGGGGTGACGACGCAGGCCGCGTCCCAGTTGTTCACGGGCCACCCCTTCAGGAAACTGCACCTTATCTGCCAAGCCCAAAATCTGCTAAAAGCTGAGAGGGACTGGGGGAAGTGCTGTGCGGATTGCTGGCTGGATTCTGCTGCTCATTGGCTTTTTGTTGTGCATTTCGGTGGCTTGGGCCACGCTCGGATTTCTGTTGATGGGCGTCGGCCTGGTGTCGCTGCAAGTGCCCAAGCAAAATCGACGGCGCGTACCGCATGCGGCCAGCGCCGAGCGCCTCGAAATGCCACTGCGTGCAGTAGCGCGACCTCGAGCCGAAGAGCCTGTCATTCGCCGGGAGCCTGCGCTTGCACCCGCACCGGAAGTGGCTCAGACGGCAGACTTGGCCAGCCCGCGTTTTGATGGGTCTGCCCTTGCCAGATCTGTCGCTGCCATATCTGTCTCCGCCAAGCCTTCCTACGATAAGGAGGCCTGGCACCGCCTGATCGAACACGATCCCGACCTTGCGCAATTGGCCTCGGTGCTGGCCGACTACGGCCAGCCCTATGTCGATGAGCTGGCGATGCGCTATCTGGCGGCGCCGGACAAGAGCCGCCTCGGCGCGATCGTGGACGGGATCGTCGCGAACGCCAGAGCAGGCCCTCCGTCGCCACCGGTAACCGAGCCACCAATTGCTTCGACGCCGGTGCCCGAGAATCCGCCTGACGCTCTCAGGTCCAGCGAGCCCTCCACGGCCGCCGACGACGAACTGGCGGAGATGATCCGGCAATTGGGACCGGCCTCGAGTCTTCGCCGCAGGGGTTGAAATCACCGTTCGGGAGCCCGCGCTTCAACGCCGAGCCTGCGTTTGGCAATTATCCGGCGATCACCGTCAACGTGCTCATCTCGGGATTTACCTCGATTTCGGCGCCGCTCGAAACAATGGCGGTGATATCCCGGTCAAATCCGGCCAGCATTGGCACGTCGCCGAAGGCCGCGCCCTGCGCGAGAATCGGATTGACGGAGTTGAAGACGAGCGCGAGCGGTATGATGCCGCGCGATTGCATCTCGTGCAGCATCCATGCCGAGGCGACGCCGCCCTTGGCTGTATCCAGTACCAGTATCTTGCCGACATAGGACTGCCCGGCCAATTTGTGTGCCGGCCGCGAGAAGGTTCCGGCGATACGATCGAGGTCGTAACGTGCCGAGAATCCATCATTGGCCACCAGCGCGGTCCCGCGCACGGTCCGCCCCATCGCATGACGCGCGCGAAAAATCCTGTCCGTCATATGCGCTCCAATTTTCCACTGACGGCGGCATCGACACATGCCTGCATCGACGCCATCATCGGCCGGTAGCCGTAACCGCCGAGAATATTCACGAGCTTCGCGCTGTTGGTCACGAGTTGCTTCCACCCCTTGGCTTCGGCGATCTCGCGGGCATAGGACTGGTAGAAACACATCCCGGACATGACAATGCCGCCGGCGCTTTCGATCCGTGCCGTGTAGCCCATCCGGTCCGAATCCGGCTTCACCTGCGGGCTTGTCACGGCAAGCAGCGGCACCGTGAATCGCCTGTCGTCGCAGAGTGCCGCGAGATCGCGCAATTCGTACAGGCTCAATTGCGGCGCGGAGAACACCACGACATCGACCCGATCGTCTTTGTGATAGGACTTTTGCAACGCGTCGATGTCGTCCTTGGTCACACGATGGAGCGGCAGATCCGCATTTGCCACGTCGGTAATCTGTCTTGCTTCCGGCGTCAGCCCCACGATGTGAAACAGCGCCGTGGAGCCGAAGCTCGCCATCGCCGCACCGAAATGCTTGAGCTGATCCGATCTCGGCGTTCCCTCGACGCCCTCGATCACGGGCACGGCCCAATAATTTCCGGCGAGGCGTCCGATCACGCCGCCGAGCGCGCCCCAATCGTTGAGCGTATCGGGCGTAGACTCGACACGAATTTTCAGGGTTGCGCGGCGGCCTTGCGGGAGATGAAATCCGTAACGCGGCGTGCGCCCTGTGATACCCGCGGCCAGCGCCGACGGGCCGCCCTCGAAATTGGACCGTGCCCCGCATATCGAGTTGGAATAGATAACGACGCCAGTGTCGCCGAAGGCGACGTGCTCGTTATATATCGGCGCCTGAATGGTCTGATAGTTGATACAAGTGTCCGTCATGGTGACGCCGAGCTTGACGAAAGCCGCGATCGCGCGGCGCTCCAGGTCCACCATCCCTGCGGTTTGACCGAGATAGGCGGCGTAGGCAAAGTCGGTGCCGCGCGGATCGGTGATGGTCGGGACCCGCACGCCTCGCTGGCCTTCGGCAATGGACGCGAGCCCTTCCAGCCAGACGACCCCCGCTTCACCGAGACTTTCCGTATCGGCCATGATGTGGGCTTGCGAGACCGGCACGAAATCCGCAGCGCCGAAGAAGTCGCCTACCTTGATTTGATGCTGCAAGGCTTGCTGCGGAAGCGAACCGAACTTGCCGGCGAGAATATCCTGTTCTTCGTCACTGAGCTTCATTGATCGACTTTCGCACCGGATTCCTGCACCGCTTTACCCCATTTGGTCAGTTCAGCGAGTTGAAATTTGGCGAAGGCGTCGCCGGTCAAGACGGTGGGAACGACTCCCAACGGCTCGAGCTTGGATCGAAAAGACTCATCCCGCACGATCCGTTCTATCTCACCGGCAAAAATCGCTACCAGGCCGGCAGACAATCCCGCCGGCGCGAACACGCCCCACCATGCGGTCGATTCGAAGCCGGCATATCCGGACTCCGCGATGGTCGGCACATCAGGCAGAATGGAAGGCCGCGTCTTGCTGCTGACGGCGAGCGGACGCAGCTTGCCCGCCTGCACATTCGACAATACCGATTGCAGCGGATCGAACATGATTTGAATCTGGCCACCCAGTAGATCGGTCACCGCGGGAGCACTGCCCTTGTACGGCACGTGCTGGATATCTACCCCGGCCGCCGACTTGAACATTTCTCCCGTCAAGTGACCAGGCGTGCCGGGACCTGCGGATCCATAGTTGAGCTTCCCCGGCGTTCGTTTCGCGAGCGCGACCAGATCGGCAAGGTTGCTCACTTGCAGCGCGGGATTTGTGACGATGGCCACCGGCGCGACCGCCACCAGCGCGATGGGCGTGAAGTCCCGCACGGCATCATAAGGCAGGTTCTTGTAGAGCGCGGGATTGATCGCCTGCGTTCCGACGGTGGCCATCAGCAGCGTCCGGCCGTCGGGCGCGGACTTCGCCACCGCATTGGCGCCGATCGAGCCGCCCGCGCCTCCCCGGTTATCGACGACGAGAGTCGCCTTGAGCGCGTCACCCAGGGCCTGTGCCAACGGCCGCGCGACGATATCGGTCGGTCCACCCGCTGGAAAAGGAACGATCAGACGAATCTGGGCTCCGGCCACGGTCTCCGGAGCTGCAATACCTGTTCGAGGAATTAAAACTGCGCCCGCAATGGCACCCGCCGCCTTCAGGAAATCCCTGCGCAGCATATGAATTTCCTCCAAATATCCAGCGGTCATTTCTGCCGTTGGTGGAGGTCCGATGATACAGGGATTTCCGGCTGGAGAAAGACCTGCCGGCAGTTGCTCATCTCTCAGCGAGCATCGCGAAGAATACTGGAGGTATTCACGGCAGGCCCATGTTGCGGCGCAAGCGAAGGCCACTCGCGGCCAGGCACGCCACAGTTGCGCTGTAAATGCGGACCAGCCTTCAGAAAATAAAAATAACGAAAGGGAACGCCATGGACATTGAAAGGCGTGTCATCGGCAAAGTCATGCGGCGGCTGATACCGTTCCTGATCCTGTGCTACTTCGTGGCCTATCTCGATCGGGTCAATGTCAGCTTTGCCAAGCTGCATATGAACGAGGCGCTCGGGTTCAGCGAGGCCGCCTTCGGCCTTGGGGCCGGACTTTTCTTCATTGCTTATTTTTTGTTTGAAGTACCCTCCAACATCTTTCTGGAGCGGGTTGGCGCGCGGCTTTGGATCGCGCGCATCATGATCTCGTGGGGAATTGTCTCAGCGGCATTTGCCTTTATTCCGTCGATCTCCGGCGCGACCGGCGCTTCGAATGAGGCCGTATTCTACACCCTTCGTTTGTTGCTCGGCGCATGCGAGGCTGGCTTCTTTCCCGGCATCATCTTTTATCTGACCTTGTGGTTTCCGGCCGTGTACCGCGCGCGGGTCGTCAGCTTCTTCATGTTGGCGATCCCGATTTCATCGATCATTGGATCGCCGATATCCGGAATGTTGCTGAACCTGTCCGGCTGGGGATTGGAAGGCTGGCAATGGCTGTTCATTCTCGAAGCGTTGCCATCGCTCCTTGTGGGACTCGGCGTGCTGTTTTACCTGACCGATTTCCCGCGCCAGGCCAGATGGCTGCAACCCGACGAAATCGCGTGGCTGGAAAACGTGCAGGCAACCGAGAAGCAGAACAAAGAGAGGGTCGAACATCTTTCCCTGCTTCAATCGCTCACGGATACCCGTATCCTGCTGTGCGCGCTGGTGTACTTCTGTTTGAACGCGGCAAGCTACGGCGTCGCCTTTTTCCTGCCGACCATCATCAAGGGCTTTGGGGTGAGCGATACCCAGACCGGCCTGCTGGCGGCGTTGCCCTTTATCTTCGGCGGCATCGGCATGGTGTTGCTCGGCCGGCACTCCGACCGGACCATGGAGCGAAAAGGCCACGTCGCCGTAGCGTTGCTCATGGCAGCGATCGGGATCGGAGTGTCCGGACTGGTTTCCAATCCCGTCATCGTGATGGTGTTGCTTTGCTTCGCGCAGATCGGCGTGTCTGCCGTGCCTCCGATGTTCTGGCCGCTGCCGGCGAGCTTCCTGACCGGAGCGTCGGCGGCCGCGGGGATCGCGGCAATCAACTCGCTCGGCAATCTGTCCGGCTTCGCCGGCCCTTATGCGATGGGTTATCTAAAGGATCTAACTGGCAACTTCACGGCCGGCCTGCTCCTGCTCGCCGGGTGTGCCGTCGTCGGCGCAGTTGTCGTGATGAGCCTGCGCATCGATGTGAGGCGGGAGCAATCATCGGGAGACGTCGTTTTGGCGCATTAGCCTTTTGTTTTGACGCGTTTTCTTGACGCGAACTACTTCGCTCGAAAACGCTATGCCTAGACGACTTCACGCGCGCGCAAGGCGGCGATCGCATCGGTATCATAACCGAGCGAGGCCAGCACCTCCTCGGTGTGAGCGCTCAGTGCGGGCGCCATCGAATCGAGCCTGCCGCCTCCATGGGCGAGCTGAAAGCCGCTGCCGGCGAAGCGCAGGCGGCCATAGGGCGTATCGATCTCCTGAACGGCGCGGCGCGCAACGATTTGCGGATGATCGATCACTTCCTCGACCTTCCAGATGCTGGCGCAGGGCGCGCCGGCGGCCTCGAGGATTTTTTCCCACTCGCGTGGATCCTTTTTCGCGAGCGCTTCCTCGATGATGGCCCGTAGCGCCGGCTCGTTCTCCTGTCGCGCGAACCAATCGACAAAGCGCGGGTCTTCAAGCGCGTCGGCGCGGCCGAGTGCCGTCATCAGCGCGCGATATTGCTTCTCGCTGTTGACGGCAAGCAGCAGATAGCCGTCGCCCGACTTGAACAGATTGGCGGTCGGCCTTCGGCTCACCGCCTGATTGCCCGACAATTGCTGGCGGTGGCCGGCGACGCTGTAATCCGCCACCTGCCCCGACAGGAACGCCAGCGTCGCCTCGAGCATGGAGACGTCGATCAACTGGCCCTTGCCGGTATGGGTTCGCTGGAACAGCGCGCTCGACACACCGAACGCAGCCGTAGCGCCGGACAGCACGTCGCAGACCGCAAAGCCGGCACGGGTCGGCCCGGTTTCCTCGTGGCCGGTGATCGACATGATACCCGACATCGCCTGGATCTTGCCGTCATAGCCTGCGCCCGATCGGTCCGGGCCGGTCTGGCCGAAGCCCGAGATCGCGCAATAGATCAGCCGCGGATTGAGCGAGGAAAGCGCGGCATAGCCGATACCGAGCTTGTCCATCACGCCGGGACGGAAATTCTCCATCACGACGTCGGCCTGCGCAGCGAGCTGCTTCACGATGGTGATCGCCTCCGGCTTCTGCAGGTCGAGCGTCAGGCTGCGCTTGTTGCCATTGACCGCCTGCCAGCCCGGGGCAAGGCCGCGGTCGGCCCATTCACGGCTGAGCGGGGTGCGACGCATGTCCTCGCCCTCGCGCCGTTCCACCTTGATGACGTCGGCGCCCAGTAGCGCGAGCTGGTAGCTCGCATAGGGGCCAGCCAGCACCTGCGTGAAGTCGAGAATCTTCACGCCTTCGAACGGTCGGGTCACCTGGACGTCCTCCTGATGGCTTGATTCTTGATTCTTATTGTCTTGTTCTTGATCGGCGCAGCCGGCGTCAGGCCGCCCGGTTGCCGCGCGCGATCTCTTTCTGCTTGTCGAATTCGGCCCGCCGCCGCGCCAGCTCTTCCGGGCTCATCTGCGCGATGTTGTTGTAGTCGAGCTTCCAGGAAGCATCCTCGCTCCAACGTAGCGGCGACTGCATCGTGGTGCGCGCCCCCGAGGCCGACTCCAGGAGACCCAGCGCCAGTTCGAGTGTCAACGCTTGCGATTCGATGTCATGCGGCTTGCCGGTGGAGTTGCCGAGCGGGAAATCTGAGAACAGGAAGCGCGGCACGGCGGCGTGCTCGACGATGTCCTTGGCGCAACCCATCACGACAGTGACAATGCCGTTGGCTTCGAGATGGCGGGCAACCAGTGCCGAAGTCTGGTGGCAGACCGGACAATTCGGCACGATGACGGCAACGTCGACCTCGTCGGCGAGACACCGCGCCAGGATATCCGGCGCATCGACGTCGATGGTGACGCGGTGGCTGCGATTGGTCGGCGCACCGAAGAAGCGCGGCGCGACTTCGCCGATCCGCCCGGAGGCCTGGGCCTTCAGGAGTTGCGGCAGCGGAAACCAGGTGCCGCTATCGGTTGCCGTGGTGTGCTTGCGATCATAGCCGATATGGGAGATGCGCAAATCATGCGGCTTCGAGGTGTCGCCGTCATAGACTTTATAAAACTTTGCGCTGCCGTTGTACGCCGCGCCCGGGCCCTGATCGCCCTTGGTGGGATCATACTGGGCAGCGGTGGTAACGATCGTCACACGCGACTGCGCCAGCGGCTTCTTCAGCGGCTGGAACGGCGCATCGACATAATGCGCCCAGCGGTACGGCGTCGTGTAGCCGATCGCGGCATAGTAGTCGCGGGTTCGCTGCATATAGGGGATCGGGGAATTGTAGTCGGGCGCAAAGCCAAGCTGGTCATCGAGGGGGCCGGACATCTTTTTGTCTCTCCTGCGTTTCCACCGTGAGGTCATCTGACGACCTTTGGTTCAAGCTAATGTCAGTCCGCCTATTCCTCAACAGCGGAGATTTCCGGCATGACAGTCAATGCGGCAAGGCAAAACCGGGAACCGCCGAGGCTCGGACCAGCGCCTTGACGCCATGATCTATTCAATACCGTCTATCCGGACGCAAAACCTCCATACCTAGAGGCACTTCCTGAACGCCCGTTCATAAAAATCTTTCGAACTATCTTCGTGCCGGATGCGTCTCACGGACACATGAGGCAATCACGCCCTTCACGGAGGATACAGATGTTTCGCAAGATCGCTTTCGCAGCCGCCGCGGCTCTCGCTCTGACCGCTGCTGCCGTCGCTCCCGCTGCGGCCGGGCATGGCGGCGGGCACGGTGGACACGGTGGCGGACATGGTGGTGGGCACGGCATGCACGGTGGTGGACATGGTCACGGCGGTCACTGGGGTGGCCATCATCGTCATGGCCGCTTCTTCGGCTCCGCATTCTATGTCGGCGCAAGCTGCTACAGGACGGTGTTCACCCCGTCCGGCCCGCGTCGCGTCTACGTCTGCAACCGCTACTACTAAGCGCCCATAGCCGTAGGAGCCGACAGGAAGGTCCCAGCCACCGGCTGGGCCCTTTCTTTCCCTGGCGACTCTGGTCCTTTATTTTGACGCGTTTTCTTTACCCGAACCGGTGCCCGCTTCGCTCGAAAACGCTATGGCAGCTTAGACACCCGCGACCGACGACCAGAGCTCCGCGAGCTTGCGCTTGAGCGCCTGCACACGCGTCTGAGGCACGGTCTCTTCCTCGTCCTCGGGCAAGCGAAGACCGACGACATTGACGCGGCCTCCGCCGATGCTGCGCGCGACCAGGACGATGGAATCGAGCGCCAGTTCGGCGCCTTCCTTCGGCGCGCGATCGAGATGAACGTCGAAATAATCCGCCAGCGTCAGCTTGGCCTGCTCATCATCCACCTTCACGCCGTAGATTTCGGCGAGTTCGGCCAGCGTATGCTCGCCGGAGACCATGAAGTCGCCGAGCAGATGCGGATCGGGCGCAGCACTTGGCGCCATGTCGACAAAGAAGCGATCCAGCGCCTCGGCCTTTTCCGGCGGCGCCAGCAGATAGATGTAATCTCCGGCCGTTACCGGATCGGCCTCGGCGGGCGTGAGAATCCGCTCGTCGCGGATGACGAGGGTCGGCTTGGACCAGGACGGGATCAGGCCGCGCCGGAAATACAGACTTTTGGAACGGACGGGATAGCCGACCAATTGTTGTTCGAGCTGGCCGGGCAAATCGAGCTCCACGCGGCGCGGACCGCGTTCGGCGCGCGGTAAGGCGACATGCAGCCGCCGCGCCGCCGGCGCCAGCGTCCAGCCCTGCAGCAAGAGCGAGATGAAGACGACGACAAAGGCGACGTCGAAATAGAGGTAGGCTTTCGACAGGCCCACCAGCATCGGGATCGAGGCGAGGAAGATCGCGACCGCACCGCGCAGCCCGGTCCAGGCGATGAAGACCTTTTCGCGCCAGTTGAATTTGAACGGCATCAGACACAGAAACACCGCGAGCGGCCGCGCCACCAGCATCAGCGCGAATGCGACGATGACAGCGGCGCCGATACTGCCGAGCAGGCGGTGCGGCGACACCAGAAGGCCGAGCAGCACGAACATCACGATCTGCGCCAGCCAGGTCGCGGCATCGAGGAACGTCACGACCGAATTATGCGCCCGCGTCGGCCGGTTGCCGACGATGATGCCGGCGAGATAGACCGCGAGAAATCCCGACGCATGCGCGATCTGCGCCGCGCCGAAGATCACCAGCGCGGCGGTGGTGACGAAAGGCGCGTGGAGACCCTGCGGCAGCGCCATGCGATTGAGCGCCAGCACGACGAGGCGACCGCCGATTACGCCCATGATCGCGCCGAGCATCGCCTCGCGGGTAAATTCCAGCGCGATATACGAGAGCGAGCTTTCACCGCTCGATATGAATTTGACCAGCATCAGGGTGAGGAAGATCGCGAAGGGATCGTTGGTCCCGGATTCCGCCTCCAACGTCGCGCCGACGCGCGGACGCAGGCGCAAGCCCTGGGTATGCACCAACAAGAACACCGCCGCAGCGTCGGTTGACGCCACGACCGCGCCCACCAGAAGAGCTTCGGACCAGTTGAGATCGAGCACATATTTGGCGACTGGCGCCGTGACCAGCGCGGTCACCAGCACGCCGACGGTCGCCAGCACCATCGACGGCGCCAGCACCGTTCGGATGCTCTGAAACCGGGTTTTCAATCCGCCGTCGAACAGGATCAGCGCCAGCGCGACCGATCCCACCAGATAGGTGGTGCGGACATCGTCGAACTGGAGCTGGCCGGGACCGGAATCGCCTGCCAGCATGCCGATCAGCAGGAATACCAGCAGCAACGGCGCGCCGAAGCGCAGCGCAAGCAGGCTCGACAGGATTCCGGCCATCACCAGAACCGCACCGAGTAGGATCGCTATGCTGACGGAGTCCAGCGAAGCCATATCGAGGGAAGCCTTGTTCGAGGGAGCCTTATTCGAGAGAGGTCTTGCGCCCTCACAAATCATTGCAAATACTTGGCTTTGCATCCTTATCGTTGCCGCAGTTGGACGCCAACCCATTTTCTCGCGGGTAGCGTCAAAGTGCCCGATTTACCGCCTCAACTCGTCCCGCGCGCCCGTTGTATCGATGGCATCTGCACCGTGCTTGTGGGAATCTGCCTGTAAGTATCGAATCACAATTTGTCTGATGGGGCCGCTCGGCCTCGAAACGAGAATTGCCTATGGAAGCCGACTTCAAGGAAGCGATCGAGTTCCTGCAGGCCACCGCGCGATCGCTCGGCGCGGAGCTCACCTCGCCGTGGTTCTATCTGCAATTCGGCCTGATCCTGGCCGCGGCTGGAATAGCCTGGGCCAGCGACGCGGCCATTCACGCGCGCGTCGACATGACCTCGCTAGCGATGCGCTGGCCGGTACCGTTGCGGCGCCTCGCCCGCGTCATGGTCGGCAGCGCTTCCACAGTGGTGTTCGCGATCCTCGTGATCGCCGCGCGCGTCACGATGTATCATTCGACCTGGCCGAGCCGCTCTTATCTGCTCGCGGTTTCCGCCAAGCTGGCACTGGCCTGGCTGGCGATCCGTCTCGTGACCTCGGTCATTCGCAACGAGTTCATCGTCAAGCTGGTGTCGCTGTCGGCCTGGTTCATCGCGGCGCTCAGCGTGATCGGCCAGCTTGGGTCGACGCTGGATTTGCTGGATTCGGACCAGGTCTCGATCGTCCTGGGCGGATTGCGGCTGACGCCGCTGGTCCTGATCAAGCTTGGCGCGTTGCTGATCGTGGCGCTGTGGCTGACCAGCATCGCCAGCAATTTCATCGAAAGCCGGATCAACCGCTCCGCCGACCTGACGCCTTCGATTCAGGTGCTGCTGGTGAAGATGATCCGGATGGGACTGATGACCGTTGCGGTCATCGTCGCCTTGAGCGCGGTCGGCATCAACCTCTCCGCGCTTGCGGTGTTCTCCGGTGCGGTCGGCGTCGGCATCGGTATCGGCCTGCAGAAGATCGTCGCCAATTTCATCAGCGGCATCATCCTGCTCGCGGACAAATCGGTGAAACCCGGCGACCTCGTCACCATCGGCGACAGCTCGGGCCGGATCAGCGCAATGAAGACGCGCTACATCTCGGTCGCCGCCGGCGACGGCCGCGAGTTCCTGATCCCGAACGAGGATCTCGTGACGCAGAAGGTCGTGAACTGGACCTATACCGACAAGAACACGCTGGTGAAGGTCCTGTTCAGCGCCAACTATGACGCCGATCCACGGCTCGTCTGCAAGCTGGCCATCGAGATCGCCGCGGCAGCGCCGCGCGCCATCAAGGGCAAGCCGCCGAACTGCATCCTGACCGAATTCGCCGAAGCCGGGATGAAATTCTCCCTGACCTTCTGGATCGCCGACCCTGATGGGATGGACAATGTGAAGAGCGACGTGATGCTCGCACTGTGGGACGCGTTCAAACGCGAGGGCATCCGGGTTCCCTACCCGGTGCGCGAACTCCGCATCCGCGGCGGTGCGCTGCCGGTCGAGTCCGTGGTCGAGGTTTCCGGGTAGAGCCTGTTCGGTGCCGGAGGCTCTAGTTTTCTAGTTTGACGCGTTTTCTTCACGCGAACCGGCGTCCACTTCGCTTGAAAACGCTACGAATTTTCAGGCTTTTAGAAGGCATCCAGCGTCCCAACCTTGGCTTGCGCTGCGCGCGCCGATCATTAAATTAGACGGCAAATCAGCCGCCAATCCCACTTCCCGCGAGACGTGACCCGCCCATGAGCTATATCGAAGCCTCAGACACATCGTTGCGCAAAACCGGCCAGATCAAGCTGCACGGCGCAAGCGGATTTGCAGGCATGCGCAAGGCGGGTGCGCTGGTCGCAAAATGCCTTGATGAGCTCACCGACATCGTCAAGGCGGGCATACCGACCTCCGTCATCGACGAATTCGTGCGCGAATTCGCCTTCAGCCATGGCGCCTATCCGGCGACGCTGATGTATCGCGGCTATCGCTATTCGACCTGCACCTCGATCAATCACGTGGTCTGCCACGGCATGCCCGGCGACCGGGCGCTGAAAGAGGGCGACATCGTCAATATCGACGTGACCTTCATCGTTGACGGCTGGTACGGCGATTCCAGCCGCATGTATGTGATCGGCCCGATCGCGCGCAAGGCCGAACGGCTGATCGAAGTCACCTATGAAGCGATGATGCGCGGCATCGCGGCCGTCAAGCCCGGCGCCACCACCGGCGATATCGGCCACGCGATCCAGAGTTTCGTCGAACCGCAGGGCATGAGCGTGGTGCGCGATTTCTGCGGCCATGGCCTCGGCCGCATGTTCCACGACGAGCCGAACATCATCCACATCGGCCGGCCCGGTGAGGGCGTGGCGCTGAAGCCCGGCATGTTCTTCACCATCGAGCCGATGATCAATCTCGGCAAGCCGCACGTGAAAATCCTGTCCGACGGCTGGACCGCAGTGACGCGCGATCGTTCGCTGTCGGCGCAGTTCGAGCATTCGGTCGGCGTCACCGCCACCGGCGTCGAGATTTTCACGCTGTCGCAACGCAATGCCGAGAAGCCCCTGGTTTCGAAATAATTGGGCCGGGGCATCATCCCGGACGCTTAGGCCGATCATTTTACAAGTCTCTTTCGCAATTCGTGATTGCAAAAGCTGGCCGGCGCGGCATGGTTAGCGCCGATGCCCGCCAAATCCAGCGATAGCAAATCCCAGCCAGCCGAGACGCCGCATTATCACGGCCATCGCGAACGCCTGCGCGAGCGCTTCTACGGCGCCGGAGCGGATGCGCTCAGCGATTACGAACTGCTGGAGATGGCGCTATTCCCTGCCCTGCCCCGGCGCGACACCAAGCCGCTGGCGAAGGCGCTGCTCAGGAAATTCGGCTCGTTTGCCGAAGTCGTTCATGCCCCGCTCGCACGGCTACGCGAGGTCGAAGGTATTGGCGACGCCTCGATCAACCAGATCAAATTGCTCGCCGCCGCCGCGAGCCGGGTCGCAAAAGGCGAGATCAAACGGAGCATTGCGCTGTCGTCGTGGAACGACGTGATCGACTATTGCCGCTCCGGCATGGCATTCGCCGACAAGGAGCAGTTTCGCCTGCTGTTCCTCGACAAGCGCAATCAACTGATCGCCGACGAGATACAGCAGACCGGCACCGTCGACCACACGCCGGTTTATCCGCGCGAAGTGATCAAGCGCGCGCTGGAATTATCGGCAACCGCGCTGATCCTGGTTCACAACCACCCTAGCGGCGATCCGACACCCTCGCAGGCCGATATCCAGATGACCAAGGCGATCGTCGACATCGCCAGCCCGCTCGGCATCTCCGTCCACGACCACATCATCGTCGGCAAAAACGGCCATGCGAGTTTGAAGGGAATGCGGTTGATTTGAGGGCAATTTGAACCCGCGAGAATTGGCGGAGTGGGACAATCGCGACCGGCGTGGGAAGGAGCTCAGGCGCTGATCCAGCGCCGAACGGCGTCCGCCGTATCGGCCGGCGTGGTGTTGAAGCAAATCCTGGCCTGCGGCGCCTGGCTGTGAACGAGGTTGATGATCTTTTCGAACAGCAGCAATCGCGGCGCCGGTTCGCGCAGTCCGGCGCCGATCACGACGCAATCAGGGCGCTTTGACATCAGTGCTTGCGTGGCCACCGCCTCGGCGGTCTCGCCTAGATCGATCAGGCAATTCTCCACATCGAAGCCGAGCGTGCGAATTTGCTCGATCTGAACCTCGATATAGTTCCTGACGAGCTCGACCGAGAGCCCCGGAAAGGCGCTGAGATCAACAAAGGCCGGTTCGATGCCGATCGCGAGCACGGTCTTTTTTGCCATGCATTTGCTCCATACCTTGTTGGGGAATTTCGTGAGCAAACGCGCAATCGCCGAGCCGGTTCCGAATCCGGCATCAACACAACAATTCGACTGATGTCGAAGCATTCATGTCGTAAAAATTGCCATGATGATTTCAGTCGCCGGTCGAAAGCCGGTGCCGCATATCAGAGGAGAAACACATGGCTGCGACTGACAACACAAACCAAAACCTGGTCGTCACCGCGTTCTGGGAGGTCAATCCAGGCGAGGAAGGCGCGATTGCCAGCCTTCTGAAAGACTTCCTTCCGCAAGCCCAGCAAGAGCCGGGCGTGAGGGAATTCCAGATCCACCAGAACATGGCGGAACCACGGAAATTCTTCTTTTACGAAGTCTTCGCAGGCGAGGCCGCGTTCGCCGAGCATCAGCAAACCGAGCACTTCAAGAACATCATCGTCGGCCAGGCGATTCCAAAACTTGCAAAACGCGAGCGGTCGCAGTTCCGCTTCATCTGAAGTCAGGCCGGCTCTGGGGCACCACATGCCCGGTGCGCCGGAGCCGGATCATCCGGCATTGCGCCGGATCAAGCCGCTACGTTTGACAGAAACGATCAACCGACGACCGCAAATTGACGGCCTGATCCGACAGATTGCGTGCGGTGGCAAGAACGAGGTCGGCGGAACGATTGGTGTTCTCGGTCGCCGTGGCCGTGCCGGCGATGCTTCGGGCGACGCTTTCCGTTCCGGCGGCAGCCTGTCCGATACTCCTGGATATTTCGATCGCGGCGGCATCCTGCTCGCTGACGGCGGCAGCAATCGTCGAGGTGAAGCTGTCGATCTCGCCCATGATCGAGGCAATGGCGCCGACATTGTCGACTGCCTGCCGGGTTGCCGATTGCACCTCGGCGATCTGGGAGGATATTTCTTCGGTCGCCTTGGCGGTAACTCGGCAATTCCGTGCATGCGATCAAGACCCAGATCAATGACGCCACGGTCATCGTGCAGCGTGCTACTCGGGCAAATGGTTTTCACTGCATCGACCGCTTCGGGGTCATTGCACGCGCAACCACCCGGGTATGCCGTCATGCGAACCTCCCTCACGGGGCGCGCACCGCCTCGGTCGCACGCCGTTTCAACAATTCCCGTTCGCGCTTGTTGCCCGCGAGGTCTGCGGCCAGCTCGAACGCAGCACGTGCTTCGTCCAGACGGCCAAGTTTCTGCAGCAAATCGCCGCGAACGCTCGGCAACAGATGATAGGCTTTTAGTGTGGGCTCGCGGGAGAGCCGGTCAACGATCGCAAGCGCTGCTGCGGGACCCTCAGCCATGCCGACCGCCACCGCGCGATTGAGCTCGATGATGGGCGATCGCACCAGCGACGCCAGTTCGGCGTAGAGTTCCGATATTCGCGGCCAGTCGGTCTCGCCGGGCGTACTTGCTCTTGCATGACAGGCGACGATCGCCGCTTGCAGCGCATAGAAGCCGCCGATGCTGCCGAGTTCGCGCGACCGCGCCAACGCCAGCATTCCACGCCGGATCTGCAACTGGTCCCACAGCCCGCGGTTCTGGTCCATCAGCAGAATGGGCTCACCGGCAGCATCGGTTCGGGCAGCGGTGCGCGAGGCGTTCAGCTCCATCAGCGCCAGCAGGCCATGCGCCTCGGATTCCCTGGGCGCGATCGAAGTAAGCACGCGCCCCATCCGCAGCGCGTCATTGCAAAGCTGCGGCCGCAGCCATTCCTCGCCGCGGGCCGCCGTATAACCTTCGTTGAAAATGAGATAGACGACCTCCAGCACCGAGGCCAGCCGTTCGCTGAGTTCCTCGCCGCGCGGAGTTTCGTAAGCCAGTCCGGATTCCCTGAGCGTTCGTTTTGCACGCACGATGCGCTGCGCAATGGTCGCCTCCGGCAGCAGGAAGGCGCGCGCGATCTCGTCGGTGGTCAAGCCGCAGATCATCTTGAGCGCCAGCGCCGCACGGGCTTCGCGCGACAAATGCGGATGGCAGGCGGTGAAGATCAGCCGCAACAATTCGTCGCCGATATCGTCGTCCAGGTCAGCGTCCGGATCCGGCATCGCCTGCTGCTCCTGCTCCATATCGCGCGCCAGCATCTGGTGCTTGCGCGCGAGCATGCTGCGGCGGCGCAGATGATCCAGCGCCCGGCGTTTGGCCGACGCCATCAACCACGCGCCGGGCTTGTCCGGCACGCCGGTGGCGGGCCAGACCTCCAGCGCCGCCAGCAGTGCTTCCTGCGTCAAATCTTCGGCCAGCGGCACGTCGCGCAGCATCCGCGACAGGCTCGTGATCAGCCGCGGCTGCTCGATCCGCCAGACCGCGAGAATCGTGCGACGGACGTCGGCGGCCGTCATCGCCGCCGACGCTGACTGGGCTTATCGACCGCCCGCATCACGCGTGGGCGTGCGCGTCGACTTGGCATGCACCGTCCACACCGGGCGTCGCGAACAGGCGGACCTCGCAAGTCCCTTCCCAGCCCGGCATGTGATCGAGGTGCAACTGCATGAATTCCTTCGCCGAAGCCACGGCCTCTTGCTTGTCCCGGAGTTCGAAGATCGCGTAGCCGCCGATCATCTCCTTGGTCTCGACGAAGGGCCCGTCGACGACGCTGAGCTTGCCGTCGGTAATCTTCACCTGAGCGCCCATGGAAACCGGCATCAAGCCGCCAGTATCGAGCATACGGCCGGCCTTGATCTCCCGATCGGCGAGCTTGCCCATCGCCTCCATCAGGGCCGGGGTCGGGCCTCTCATGGGCTGGGACGAGGTAACAATGTACATGATGCGCATCGAAAACTCCTGTTTGGGCGAGCCGCGGCAGATACGCCGCAAGACCGTCTCGCTAACAGGACGACGAACGAGGCCGCCCCCAATCGACAGGCGCTGCGAAAAAATCTTGGGCTAAACGTCCAGGGATTGGCCGGCCGCCTGACCAGACCTACTGCCCGCGGATCATGATCAGCGGATCGGCGCTGTCAGGCACCCGCCGCCACTGCGCGTTGTCGTCAGCCTCGAACTGCCAGGTTTCGCCCTTGGCTGATAGCAGCAGCATCTGGCCGTGATCGAGCCGCCATTGCGTCGGCGCGAACGTTGCAATCGCGGGATCGCATTTCGGCTTCAAAAACACCTGGAAATTATCCTGGCCCGCCTCGGTATTGGTCAAGGTCAGGCCGCAGATCGCCTGGCCGTTGCCGCGCACCATCGACCAGTCGCCGATCATCTGGTCCATCGACTTGGCGAGCGAGCGGGCGGCCGCGAGATTTTGCAGGATGTAGACGCCCTCGCCGGTCCGCAAGCCTTCGAAAATGCCGCTCTCGACTTCCGTAAAGTCGATCACCGGCTGGCCAGTGGCGTCCTGCAGCCGCACGATGTCCAACCCCCTGATATTCCAGGACGTGATGTCCTTCGTGAAGGGCAACGCCGCGGCGCAGGACGGCTCGAGTTCAAGCTTGAGGCCTTGCGGCGACGCATCGCCCTTCAGCGTGACGACGCAGGTCTTGCTGCGCTCGGTCGTCGCAAGTTCCCACTGGCCGACCATGTCCTTCTTCAGGGTCGAAGAGTCCTGCGACCGTGCCGGCAACGCAAGCGCGAGCAGCGCCGATAGCGCTGCTACCGCGACGACGCCGGAACGGCCTCCCGACATCAGCGCCCCTTCACCGGGGTTTCCGGAACGGGCGTCAGCGGGGCCTTGCCGGCAAACCAGTTTTTCAAATTATCGACGACGAGCTGATCCATGGCATTGCGCGTTACCACCGAAGCTGAGCCGATATGTGGCAGCAGCACGACATTTTGCATGGACTTCAATTCATCCGGCACGCTGGGCTCGTTGGCGAACACGTCGAGCCCGGCTGCCAAAATGGTCCCGGACTTCAGCGCGGCGACCAGCGCCTGCTCGTCGACGACCGAGCCGCGCGCGACGTTGATCAGTACGCCCCGCGGTCCAAGCGCTTTGAGGACATCGGCATTGATCATTTTCGCGGTCGAGGCGCCGCCGGGCACGATGACAATCAGGGTGTCCACCGCCTTCGCCATTTCCATCAGGTCGCCATAGTGCTTGTAGGACACAGCCGACGACGGATTGCGCGAATGATAGGACACGGGAACGCGCGAAGCCTCGAGCCGGCGTCCGATCGCCTGCCCGATGCGGCCCATGCCGACGATCCCGATCTTGCGGTCGCGCAGCGAGCCGACGCTCAAGGGATAGTTCTGCGTCTGCCACAGGCCGGAGCGCAAATAGCGATCGGCCTTGACGAATTCGCGCAATGTCGCAATTAGCAGTCCCATGGCGACGTCGGCGACCTCTTCGGTCAGCACGTCGGGCGTGTTGGTGACGACGACATTATGCTCGCGCGCGTAAGCGGAATCGACGTGATCGTAGCCGACGCCGAAGCTGGCGACGATTTCGAGCTTGGGGAAATGCGACAGCGACGTCTTGTCGGCATGCACGGTGTGGTAGGTGACCGCCATGCCGCGGGTCTTCGCCAGCACATCCGGTGTCAGCCGCTCAAGGTCGGCCTTGTTCTCGGCCATATGCAGGACAAACTGGTCCGAAAAGCCGTTTTCAAGAATTGGCCTGATGGGTCCGTAGATCAAGAGGTCGATCTTTTCGGACGAGATACTTCCGGACATCAATTTTCCTTTCCAAGCGCGCTTTCGTGCCAACGCCGCAATAAGAGATGGGTTATTAGCGCCAGCAGCCCATAGATGACAATCCCGGCGGCGGAGAGCAACAGCAGTGCCGCGAACATTCGGGGAATGTTGAGACGATAACCGGACTCCGCTATGCGAAAGGCGAGGCCGGAGCCTGCCCCCGCGGTGCCCGCTGCGATTTCGGCCACCACGGCGCCGATTAATGACAGGCCGCCGGCAATCCGCAAGCCGCCGAGAATATAGGGCAGCGCGGCCGGCAATTTGAGATATCGCAGCGTCTGCGTCCGCGACGCGCCATAGAGCTGAAACAGCCCGGCCAGATTGCGATCGACCGAATTGAGCCCCAGCGTGGTGTTGGACAGCACCGGGAAAAAAGCGACAATCCAGGCGCAGACGATGACGGCGGTCTGCTGCTGCAGATAGATCAGCAGCAGCGGCGCAATCGCGATGACGGGCGTGACCTGCAGGATGACCGCATAGGGAAATAGCGAATACTCCAGCCATTTCGACTGGTTGAACAATAGCGCCAGCGCCACGCCGCCGATCGCCGCGGCGATGAACCCCTCCAGGGTAGTGAGCAAGGTGACGCCAAGGGATTCCGACAGCACCGGCCAGTCGCTGACCAGCGTCTGGAACACAGTGAGCGGCCCCGGCAACACATAAGGTTGGATATTGTTGACGCGTACCACGAGCTCCCACATCGCGATGAACGCTGCAAACACAACGATGGGAGCCAATATCCGGACAAAATTCCGTGAGGGGTTCATACGCCTGCCAGCCCCGTGTAAGAGGGCGTAAGCGCCTTGGAGACCTCGCGGCAATATTCGGCATAGCCGGCCGACATGCGGAAATCCTCGACCCGCGGCTCCGGCGTGTCGATGCGGAATTCGGCGCTGAGGTGTCCGGGACGCGACGTCATCACCAGCACGCGCTGCGACAGGTAGACCGACTCGAACACGGAATGGGTGACGAAGATGACGGTCTTGTGAAGGTCGCGCCACAGCGTCAGCAGGTCGTTGTTGAGACGAAAGCGCGTAATCTCGTCGAGCGCGGCGAACGGCTCATCCATCAGAAGAATATCCGGATCGGTTACGAGCGCGCGCGCCAGCGAGACGCGCATCTTCATGCCGCCGGACAATTCGCGCGGGTAGGCATCAGCAAATTCCGACAGACCTACCTGCGCCAGCGCCTTGCCGACGCGCTGGTCCGCTTCCGCGGCCGGCTCATGCGCGAGCTTGAGCGGCAGGCGGACATTATCGCGTACGCTGGCCCACGGCATCAGCGTCGGCTCCTGAAAAACAAAGCCGATGGAATGGCCCGCGCGCAATTCACTGTCACGGTGAGAAACGCTGACCGTACCCGAACTCGGCGTACTAAGCCCCGCGATCAGCCGTAACGCCGTCGATTTTCCGCAACCGGATGGCCCAAGCAGGGAAACGAATTCGCCACGCTTCACATCCAGATCGAGCGGTCCCAACGCGCTCACGCCGGTGTCGTAAACCTTGGTGACGCCGCGAAGACGCACCGCGACATCGCTTGCGCCAATATCCATCCTGGGCAAAGCGGCCTCAGTCATCGGCGTCAGTTCTTCGGCCGCAAATTGAGACCTACGCCCTTGTTGATGAAGCGAAGCGTGTAGGACTGGCGGTAGTCGATGTCGCGGCGAACCACGCCGGCCCTGACCATCTTGTCGAAGAAGTTCGCCATCCGCGCATCGTTCATGGCGCCGATGCCGTCTTTCAGGGAATCGCCGGAGTCGACGATGCCGTATTGCTTCATCTTGCTGACGGAATAGCCAAGCAATTCGTCGGTCATTTCCGGGTTGAGTAGCTTGATCATTGCATTCGCCGGCTTGTTGTCACCGTAGAGATAATTGTACCAGCCGATGACGGAGGCGTCGACGAAGCGCTGCACCAGATCGGGCTTCTTGTCGACGATCTCGGTGCGGGTCTCGATCAGCGTCGAATAGCTGTTGAAGCCATAGTCGGCCAGCAGCACGACGTTGGGCTTGAAGCTCGCGGCCTTTTCAACGGCGTAGGGCTCGGAGGTGACATAGCCCTGCATCGCGCTTTGCGCGTTCACGATGAAGGGCTGCGAGTTGAAAGTGTAGGGCTTCACGTTGCTTTCGCTGAAGCCATATTCGGACTTCAGCCACTGAAAATAGCTCGCGACACCCTCTTTCGACACCAGCAACGTCAGCGGCTTGAGATCCTCGAGTTTCGTGATCTTGATTTCCGGATGAGTCAGGAAAACCTGCGGGTCCTTCTGGAAGATGGCGGCGACCGCGACCAGCGGCACTTTGTTGGCTACCGCGTCGAACGATTGCAGCGTGTTCGCGCTCATGAAGAAATCGAGCTTGCCGGCGATCAGCAGCATGCGGTTGTTGCTGTTGGGGCCGCCCGGCACGATGGTGACGTCGAGCCCGTATTTCTTGTAGGTGCCGTCAGCGACCGCCTGGAAGAAGCCGCCATGCTCGGCCTCTGCGACCCAGTTGGTTCCGAACGAGACCTTGTCCAGGGTTTCGGCGCGCGCGGGGGCTAGTACCGCCGCAAGCACCAACAGACCTGTAACCAAAGGACCTGCAACCAAAGGACCTGCAGCCGAAAGGCCTGCGGTTAACGCTCGCGGCAAAAAGGCCGGGTTCATGGTTGGACTCCGTCGATCGTTCTGGCCCATGATAAGGAGGCAATGGACGTGGATCACGTCCCCCGGGGCGATGGATCGCCCCGGAATGACTAACAAACTAACCTGCAAATTCGTCCAAAGAAACGCTTCACTCGATGACTTCGTCCGTTCCGCCCCGTGACTGGACCGACATCCACTGGCCCGATATTGCCGGATCCGATGCGGCGCGCTGGATCGCGGTGCTGCCGCTGGCGGCGACCGAGCAACACGGCCCGCATTTGCCGTTTGAAACCGACGTCCTGATCGGCGAGGCCTATCTGGCGCGGGTGCGTGAACTAGTGCCCGCCAAAATTCCCGCCACGTTCATGCCAATCCAGCCGGTCGGCATTTCCACCGAGCATACCGACTATCCGGGTACGCTGACGCTGCCGACTGACGTAGCGCTCAGGGAATGGATGGAGCTGGGCAGAAGCGTCGCGCGATCGGGAATAAAGAAGCTCGTCATGGTGACGAGCCACGGCGGCAACAGCGCCGCGATGATGCTGGTCGCGCAGGATTTGCGCGCGCAACATGGGCTCCTCGTGGTCACCACGAGCTGGTCGCGTTTCGGCGCGCCGGATGGATTGTTCACAGCCGAAGAACTGCGTCACGGCATTCATGGCGGGGCGGTCGAAACCTCGATCATGCTGGCGCGCTATCCGCACACCGTGCGCAAGGAAGCGATCGCCGATTTTCGTCCCGCCAGCATCGCAATGGAAAAGGAATTTCGTTGGCTCTCGACGCACCGGCCCGCACCCTTTGCGTGGCAGGCGCAGGACCTGCACCCAAGCGGCGCCGCCGGAGACGCGACAAAGGCCTCCGCGGAGAAGGGTGAAAAACTGCTCGATCACGGCGCCCGCGGATTTTGCGAATTGCTTGAGGATGTCGATAATTTCGACGTGAGGAGACTAGCGGCGGGCCCGAAGAAATAGCCTAACCGATTGTATTATCTATCGAATATCCGACATCGGGGAATTGGGATATCGCGATTCGAACCGAAATCGGCAACCACCCGTCCAACTGGGCATGCGGACCACAATGGCCGCTTGCATCAGGATGGAGCCTCTCATGTCGATCAAGACCAGGATTGCCGCCCTCGCCCTCGCCGCGCTCACCGTTACCGGCACTGTCGCATCCACCACCACGCAGGCCGAAGCCAAGGGTTTCGGCTGGGGTTGGGGCGTTGGAGCCGGCCTCGTCGGCGCCGCCATCGTCGGCAGCGCGATCGCCGCCAGCAATGACGGCTACTACTCCGACGGCTATCGCCGCTGCGGCTACGTCCGCCAGTTCGACGCTTACGGCAACTATATCGGCCGCGTGCGTACCTGCGGTTACTGATTGATCGGCTGAACCTGATTTCTGTTTGAGAAGCATCGCTTCAAGCAAACCAAAACCCACTTCGCTTCTCACGTGGATCCTGCGTCCGGCACGGGCGCCTCATCCACCCCGTGTCGCACCCGACCCGCCCGGCTATCCCCCGCCGGGCGGGTCAACTTTTTTTGCAGCCACGCGATCGGAGCCGCCGGGCCCTGTTGCATAACCGTCATTGCGGAATGTCATCCAATAAAGGCATTCGCGACCTTCTTGCTATTGCGAATTATTTGCAATAAGGATTGGGAATGAATCGTGCGGTTTCCCGATCTAACCTTGACCGGGATCGTGGAATCCGACCGGGGGCGGCGGGGTTGATGACTGCATTTCTTGGGTGGCGGCGCGTTGGCAAATCTGCAGTGATGGTGCGCGAATCCTTCGCAGCATCCGCGCTGGAAATGTTCGCATCATGAACCGCGACCGCCGATCTCAGCAGTGTCTTTTGGCCGGCGTTGCCTTCGGCACGCTCGCGCTCGGCACCCCTGCGGCTGCGGCGGACATGGCGCTCAAGGCGCCTGCCTATAGAGCCGTATACGACTGGACCGGCTTCTATATCGGCGCGCATACCGGCTACAGCCGCGGTTCGTCGAATGCCGTGCTCACGGATCCCGCCATCGCTGCAACCGGCAATGTGTTCAGCGGCCTCATCGGCGGCGTGCAGGCCGGCTACAATGCGCGGCTTTCCTCCGGCCTCCTGCTCGGCGTCGAAGCCGACATCACGTTTCCGAATTATCTGAACTCGAATTCGGTGGTGTCCTCGATCGCCAGCGCGCGCTCCGACGTCACCCAGCAGTGGGATTATGTCGGCACCGCACGCGGCCGCATCGGCTACGCCAATGGAAATTGGCTCGCTTACGCCACCGGCGGGCTGGCCTGGGCCGGCGAGCGCTTCATCAACACGCCCACTATCGGCGACGATGAAAAGCACATCAATTTGCGGCTCGGCTGGGCGGCCGGCGCGGGCATCGAATACGCCTTCGCCCCGCACTGGAGCGCAAAGCTCGAATATCTCTACAGCCAGTTCGGGCGGGCCGACGTCCGCTTCCCGTCAGGCACACAATACAGTTCGACCCTCGACTTCCAGTCGCTCCGCATCGGCCTCAACCGCAAGGTCGACTGGCCGGGATCGAACAATTGGACACCGAAGACCGCACTGACCGATACGGAATCCGATCGCTGGGAAATCCATGGTCAGACGACCTATCTGCCGCAAGGCTATCCGGCGTTTCGCGCGCCCTACACCGGCACCAACAGCCTGACGCCTGCACCGCAGGCCCAGGCGACCTGGAGCAACAGTCTCTATTTGAACGCCCGGCTCTGGGAGGGCGGCGAAGTCTACTACAATCCCGAACTGCTGCAGGGATTTGGATTGAACGACACCGTTGGGGCCGGTGGATTCCCGAGCGGCGAAGCGCAGAAATCGAACTTCCCCTACCCGCATTACAACACATCGCGGCTGTACCTGCGTCAGACCTTTGGTTTCGGCGGCGAGCAGGAGCAGCTTGCGAGTGCGCCGGGCCAACTCGCAGACAAGGTCGATGTGTCGCGCCTGACGCTGCAGGCCGGAAAATTCTCGGTCATAGATCTGTTTGACGGCAATTCCTATGCGAAAGATAGCCGCAAGGATTTCATGAACTGGTCGATGTGGGCGCCCGGCGCCTTCGACTATAGCGCCGACAGGCTCGGGCTGGCTTACGGTGCGACCGCTGAGTTGAACCAGAAGCAATGGGCTCTGCGCGGCGGCTATTTCCTGATCGACGCGGTGTCGAATTCGAACAATTTCGACACCCGAGTTTTTCAGCGCGGCCAATATCAGGTCGAACTTGAGACACGCTATTCGCTGTTTTCGCAACCGGGCAAGCTTCGGACCATCGCCTGGCTCACCAGCGCCTTTATGGGAAGCTACCGCGAAACGCTGAACAACCCGGCGCTCAATCTCGATATTTCACAGACGCGCATGGGCCGCATCAAATATGGTTACGTTCTAAGCGTCGAACAGGCGGTCACCGACGACATCGGCTTGTTCGGCCGCTGGAGCTGGAACGACGGCAAGACCGAGATCATGGCCTTCACCGATATCGACGCCTCGCTCTCGCTGGGCACCTCGATCAAGGGCGCCAAATGGGGCCGGCCGGATGACGTGATCGGCCTGGGCGGCGCCATCAACGCGCTGTCACGAGACCACCGCGACTTCATCGCTGCCGGCGGGCTCGGCGTTCTCATCGGCGACGGCCAGCTCAACTACCGCAAGGAACGAATTCTCGAGACCTACTACGCCTACGCGCTCACCAAGCAGCTGACGCTGACCGCGGATTATCAGCTGATCACCAACCCCGCCTACAATGCCGACCGCGGCCCCGTGCATGTCTTCTCCGGCCGCTTCCACGGGGAGTTTTAGGTCGTGGTACGACGATAGCGAGACATTACCCCGCCGACTGGAACGAATCCGCCCGCGCCAATGCCCAGGCATCCCTGAAGCGTGGATCGCTGGTGCCGTCGATCAACTCACCCGGACGCAGCGACGGATAGAGCTTTGCGAACGACAACACCTCGGTGCTGGAGGTTCGCTTCGAGAAATGGATCGACTTGATCTCCTGGGGATGCTCGAGGCCTGCAGCATTGAGCAACTCCCCCAGCGCGTGCAGCGTGGCGTGATGATAATTGTACACCCGCTCGATCTTGTGCGGCACTACCAGCGCACGATTGCGCGACGGATCCTGCGTGGTGACGCCGGTCGGGCAGCGATCGGTGTGGCAGCTCAGCGACTGGATGCAGCCCAGCGCAAACATGAAACCGCGCGCCGAATTGCACCAGTCGGCGCCGATCGCCATGGCGCGCGCCATGTCGAAGGCGGTGGCGACCTTTCCGGCGGCGCCGATCTTGATGCGGTCGCGCGCGTTGATACCGATCAGCGCGTTGTGAACGAAATTGACGCCCTCGCGCATCGGCATGCCCAGATGGTCCATGAACTCCAGCGGCGCAGCTCCAGTACCACCTTCATTGCCGTCGACGACGATGAAGTCGGGGTAAATCCCGGTCTGCAGCATCGCCTTGCAGATCGCCAGGAACTCCCAGGGATGGCCGATGCACAGCTTGAACCCGGCCGGCTTGCCACCGGACAGCCGGCGCATCTCGCCGATGAACGCCATCATCTCCAGCGGAGTCGAAAACGCCCGGTGATACGCCGGCGAGATGCAATCCTCGCCCATCGCAACACCGCGGATTTTGGAAATCTCCTCCGAGACCTTGGCCGCCGGCAGCACGCCGCCATGCCCGGGCTTGGCGCCCTGGCTGATCTTGAGCTCGACCATCTTGATCTGGTCGTCGGCCGCGACCTTCGCAAATAATTCCGGATTGAAGGTGCCATCGCGGTTGCGGCAACCAAAATAGCCGGAGCCGATTTCCCAGATGATGTCGCCGCCATTCTCGCGATGATAGGGGCTGACACCGCCCTCGCCGGTGTCATGCGCGAAGCCGCCCTTCTTGGCGCCGGCGTTCAACGCGCGCACCGCGTTCGGGCTGAGCGCACCGAAACTCATGGCCGAGATGTTGAAGACCGACGCGGAATACGGCCTGGTGCAATCCGGCCCGCCGATCGTGATGCGAAATTCCTTCGTGGCATTTGGCTTCGGCGCCATGGAATGGTGCATCCATTCATAGCCCTCGCGGTAGACGTCTTCCTGGGTGCCGAACGGCCGCTTGTCGAGCACCATCTTGGCGCGCTGATAAACCAGGGCGCGGGTGTCGCGGGAAAACGGCATGCCGTCCTTCTCGCTCTCGAAGAAATATTGCCGCATTTCGGGGCGTATCTCTTCGAGCAGGAAACGGATATGCGCCGAGATGGGGTAGTTGCGCAGAACCGCGTGGCCCTTCTGCGTCAGGTCGCGAATGCCAAGGAGCGTCAGCCCACCGAAGACGATGATCGGAATGAGCACCACCTCCCACACCTTCGGGTTATGGTCGAAAATCCCGATTCCGAGCAGCAGTGCGGTAACAACGCCGCAGATCGTCAGCACAATGAAGCGTGGCGAGAACGGAAGCAGCAGCGTTTCCATGACATCCCTCAGCCGGATTGTTCTTGTGTCGACGGCAGCTTAATCCAACCAGCGGAGCAAGCACCATACGATATACGTCCTAGCGGTCACGGATGTGACGGCGGATCGCCCAAAAGATTGCCGAATGCGAAATCAATTGAACGGGAACGCCTTTCGCAGTGCAGCGTAACCGCCGAACCCGCTACCGCTCAGTGGCTATGCGCCCGCATCTCGTGGGGGATCTTGCCCTCTTGAAGGTCGTGCTGCGCCAGCCACGCATCGGTCGTCCGGATGGCGCGCTCGATATGATCGGCCGTTCGCGAGAAATCGTAAGGTGATCCCACCAGCGGGCATAGCGGCGGCACCACGAAATATTCGATGTCCGGACCGAGACTTTCCAGTTCGCTGACCAATTGCCGCGCGATCAGCAGCGTCAGCGCATGCAGCGCATTTGCCACCGCACCGATTGGCGGCGTTTGCGTCGCGCAGGCATGTCCGGTCGGCAGGATGATCAGGCGCCTGGCACCCTTCCTGACCGCGACCTGGATCGGCGTGTTGCTGGAGATCGCGCCGTCGGCGAGATAATAGTCCTTGTAACGAACCGGCGTGAACGCGCCGGGGATCGCGGTCGAGGCGACGATCGCCTCGGCGGTCGAGCCTTCCGACAACACGACACTATCGCCGGAGATGATATCGGTCGTGACGATATGCACCGGAAGCTTCGCATCCTGCAGATTGCGATAGGGGATGTTGTCGTCGATCAGTTTTCGGATACCGTCATGAGGAATCAGGAAATCGCGGCGCCACAGAAAGCTCAGCACCGTCCGCCAGCTCATCGGAAAAACATCCTGCCGCGTCAGCCCGCGCCAGATGGTGGCGAGCCTCTCCACGCCTTTGAGCGTGGGATCACCGGCGTAGAAGGCGCCGTTCAGCGCGCCGACACTGGAGCCGACCACCATATCGGCGGTAATTCCGTGGGCGGCGAGCGACTGCAACATGCCCACCTGAATGGCGCCAAAACTACCGCCACCCGCAAAGACGAAGGCAGTTTTCGTCTCGCCTATCTGATCGCGTACCGACAAGTCTGCTCGCTCCCGCAATCGCCGCGTCGGCAATGCCCCGCGACGTTGGGTGCGTTATAGCAGTGGGGGAGCTTGCCACACCACTACTGTCGCATTCCGGGGCGCGCGTAGCGCGAGCTTTGATGTGCAATTGCACATCAGAGAATCCATAACCACGATCGGGGTATGCATTCCGGGCCTGCGCCAAGAGGCGCACCCACGATGCGCAATTGCGCATCGGGGAATGACGACTGAGGAATTGAAGCTTTTAGCGCTCGACGAACGCCTTCTCGATCACAAAATGCCCGGGCTCGTTATGGCTGCCTTCCGAAAAACCACGCGTCTCGAACAACTTGCGCAGTTCTTCCAGCATGCCCGGACTGCCGCACATCATGATGCGGTCGGTCTCGATATCGAGCGGCGGCTGGTGGATGTCGTTGAACAGCTGTGCCGAAGTAATCAGGTCGGTGATGCGGCCGCGGTTGCGGAACGGCTCGCGGGTCACGGTCGGGTAATATAGAAGCTTCTCGGACAATAGCGGCCCGAACAACTCGTCGTCGCGCAGCTTCGCGACCAGCTCTTCGCCATAGGCGAGTTCGGACACCTGGCGGCAGCCGTGAACCAGCACGATGCTTTCATAGCGCTCATAAACGTCGGGGTCCTTGATCAGGCTCGCGAACGGCGCGAGGCCCGTTCCGGTCGACAGAAGCAGCAGACGCTTGCCGGGAATCAGATTGTCGGTGATCAGCGTGCCGGTCGCCTTGCGGCCCACCAGGATCGTGTCGCCCTCCCTGATCTTTTGCAGCTTCGAGGTCAGCGGTCCATCCGCGACCTTGATGGAGAAGAATTCGAGCTCCTCCTCGTGATTGGCGCTCGCCATGCTGTAGGCACGCAACAGCGGACGGCCCTCGACCTCGAGGCCGATCATGGCGAATTGCCCGTTCTGGAAACGAAAGCCGGAATCGCGGGTGGCGGTGAAGCTGAAAAGTGTATCGGTCCAATGCCGGACAGAAAGAACTTTCTCTCTATAGAACGCGCTCATGTGTTTTCGTTTTTCCAGTTGTCTCGATGTAGAACGATCCGGTTGCCGAGGTCTCGAAGTGGTAAAAACCCCCGAAATCATTGGCGATTTGACGTGTCATTTGCGCCAATGACTGAGATAGTCAAGATGCGTTGACGCGCAATTGAGAACTCAAAACGGCAGTCGATTTATTTTGCAAACAGGTTCGACCTCTGTTCCACAACGCATGCCGCAGACGTAATTAACTTGCTGAAATCGGCGCCGATCTGGCAATAAATTACTGGGTGGAATTAAGAACGTTTCAAAAGAGATCGCATGCGAAGCCCCCAAGAAAACCAGGAAAGCCTCAAGAAGTTTCGAAAGGGAAAGCCGGGCTTCTATCCCGATCAAGCGATCTATGCGGAATTCGCCTGCAGCGAATTCGGATTAGCTTTTCGCGATATCGACGGCGGATCGGGACTACTCTTCAGCGTCGCCGCAAAAGGCAAATCGCTTTATCTCGGTGCCGGGCGAAGCTCGTGGTATCCGCAAAACAATGCCACCGCCTCGACGCTGGCCTCCGACAAGAATTTTACCAGCAAGATCCTGGTGCAGGCGAATATCCCAACGCTTGGCGGTGAATATTTCTTCCTGAACGACCGCCATCGCGCGCATCGCCCGGCGGGACATGAACGCGACGAGGCTGTCGCATATTTTGGGACGTTGGGTGCATCGGCTTTCCTCAAACCATTGTCGGGATCGCGCGGCGATTTCGCGCAAGCCGTGCACGGCGAGGCCGCACTTGTTCGCTACCTCGACGAGGTCGCAAAATATTACGACGCGGTTCTGATCCAGCCGATCGTCGAGGGAATCGAGTACCGGGTTTTCCTGCTCGACGACGAGACGCTTTACTGCGCGCGCAAATATCCACCCTTCGTGCTCGGCGATGGCAAGCGAACACTGCGCGACCTGCTATCGGCCCATAACGACCTCCTCCGCGCCCGCGGACTTTCGCCGGCATCGCTTGCGGATCATGATCCGTCGTTCGACGCCGTGCTGGCAAAAGATGAACGCCGCGACATTCCCGGGCGGATGAATCTGAGCGCGGGAGGAACGATGGTGCTGGCGGAAGCACCCTCCCGGAAAGCGGTCACCCTGGCGCAAGCGGCTGCCCGCGCGCTTGGACTTCGCGTCGCAGCCGTCGATCTGTTCGTCGATATCGGCGAGGGTGACGCGATCAGGATCATCGAAGTCAACGCCAACCCGTCGATCCGCCTGCTGGAGGAATCCGATCGGGCCGACCTGATCCTGAAGATTTGGCGTCACACGTTTTCGGCGATGGGACTGCTCTAGTGTTCGATCTTCCGAAATATGGCGACGGCATTTGTCTCGCGCGCATGGCCGAACTGCTGGACGCGCTCGCCATCGATCGCGCGTGGCTGCAGCGTCATTCGGTGGTGGTGACCGGCTCCAACGGCAAGGGCAGCACGGCGGCGATGTGCGCCCAGATCGGCCGCGCCTATGGTTTGCGGACCGGCCTATTCACCTCGCCGCATCTTTTCCGTTTCAACGAGAGGGTCCAGGTCGACGGCAAGCCGATTGGCGACGAGGCCTTCGCGCGTTTGAAGCGGCAGGTCGAAACCGCCATCGCTGCGATTTCAAAACGGCTCGGCCAGCAATTCGGCGCCTTCGAAGCGCTGTTTGCGCTGGCCTGCCTCCACTTTAGGGAAAGCGAATGCGAGTTCGCGGTGTTCGAAGCCGGCATCGGCGGCCGCTACGATCCGGTCCGCCTGGTCGGCGCCCTGCAAACCGCCGTGACCTCCGTCGATCTCGAACATGTCGAACTGCTTGGCCATTCGCTCGAGCTGATCATTTCAGACAAGAGCGACGCCTGCGCCGCGGGCGGCACCGTCGTCTATGGCGAGAATTGCCAAGAGCTGCGGCCCCACCTCCTCGAATATAATCGCTGGCGCAATGTGACGCCGCTGTTTGTCCGTGGCGAGATCGGCATCGACAATGCGTCGGTGCCGGCACAACGGTTCGATTTCCAGTTCGGATATTACGACTTTCGATCGCTGGAAATGAATCTGGCCGGCGCGGTTCAGTTCAACAATGCGGCCATTGCCGTCACCCTGTTCCTGCTCTGGCACCAGCACGTGTTGCCGCGCAGGGTGCAGGACCGGATTGAAACTGCGATACGAACTGGCCTCCGCGACGTGCGATGGCCCGGCCGGCTCGAAATCATTCAACAAGAACCGCTGACGGTAATCGACGTCGGCCACACCCCCGACGGTATCCGACAATCATTGGCAAGCCTGAAGGCGATCCACGGCGCCGAGGGCTGGATTCTCGTCACCGGCGCCTCCGGCGACAAGAAGGCCGACGAGATCGTCGGCGCGCTTGCACCTTCCTTCGACACGATTATCGCGACCGCCGCCTATCACAAGGGCACCAACGCGCAGTATATCGCCGACGCCGCGCGGCGCGCCAATCCCGCGGCCGATATTCAGGTTGCTGCGACGATTGAAGACGCCGTGGCGGTGAGCCGGGAACTGGCGGCGGCAGGGAAACGAAAATTGTATGTAGCCGGCGGGTTATTTTTGGCGATTGAATACGCCACGGTCGCGAAGGGCGGCCGCGCACAGGATTTGACGTTTTTCTGAACAAGTGTCGGTCATGGCCTGGACTTAAGAACGTAGATGCCCGGCACAAGGCCGGGCATGACAGAGCTGTAATGGCATCTTACGCTAATTACTCGACCCCTGCGTATCGTCGAGCACCTTAAACGCCTCTTCGAGCTGCGGCGAGATCGAGACGCCGAGTTTTTCGCCGGTCGGCAGCCGCGAAACGAACCATTTGTTGTAGAGCGGGATCAGATCGCGATTCGAACCGAGCTTGCGGAAGGTGCGCTCGACCACTGCCGCGAGCTGCGGCTCACCCTTGCGAAACATGATGCCGTAGGGGTCATAGGACAGATATTCGCCGGTGACGCGGAACTTGTCCTGCGACTTGTGCCGCGCGATCAGGCCGTAGAGCAGGATGTCGTCGGTAGCGAACGCGTCGGCTTTGCCGTCTACCAGCATCTGATAGGACTGTTCGTGGTCCGGCGAGGTCACGATGTTCAGGCCGAGCGAGAACTTCTTGTCGACACCGTGCATCGCCTGCTCGTTGGTGGTGCCTTTCGTCACCACCACGGTCTTGCCCTTCAAATCCGTCGGCGCTGAGATGCCGGAGGTTTTCGGCACCATCAGCTTGGTGCCGGCGACGAACATCAATGGCGAGAACGCCACCTGCTTGGCGCGTTCCGCATTGGCCGTGGTCGAACCGCATTCGAGGTCGATCTTGTTTTGCACCACCGCCGGAATGCGATCATCCGAGGTGACCTTGACGTATTCGATTTTGAGGTTGGCGTCGTCGACCTCGATACCGATCTCGTCGACGATCGCCTCGCAAAGTTCGAGGCTGTAGCCGATCGGCTGGTTCGAATGTCCGATGAACGAAAACGGCGGCGAGCTTTCGCGATAGCCGAGACGCACCACATGGGTCTTCTTGATATTGGCGAGCGTGGGGCTAAGCCCCTCGCTGCCGATGGTCTGGGCAGACGCTGTTGCCGCCAGCAGAGATGCCGCCAGCAATATGCCGCCTGCCCAAGCGGGTCTTGCTGTCGCCCTCCTTTGGGATCGATGCATGCATCCCTCCCATCAATGGCCGGCCAAGGCGGGCTCACCGGCCGCAGTGCCGGTCGGCACCATTTCGTCGGGGCCAAGCTCATGCTCGGCCTTCAGCTCACCCTCCCATTTTGCCACCACGGCGGTGGCCAGCGAGTTGCCGATCACGTTGGTGGCGCTGCGTCCCATGTCGAGGAACGTATCGATACCCATGATCATCAGCAGGCCGGCCTCGGGAATGCCGAACTGGCTGAGCGTCGAGGCGATCACGACAAGCGAAGCGCGCGGCACGCCGGCGACGCCCTTCGAGGTAATCATCAGCGTCGCCAGCATCGCGAGCTGAGTCGCGAGCGGCATGTCGATGTGATAGGTCTGCGCGATGAAAATGCTCGCGAAGGTACAGTACATCATCGTACCGTCGAGGTTAAACGAATAGCCGAGCGGCAGCACGAAGGCCGAGATCCGCGACGAGGCACCGAAGCGGTTGAGGCCCTCGAGGGTCTTCGGGTAGGCGGCTTCCGAAGATGCCGTCGAGAACGCAATCATCAGGGGCTCGCGGATCAGCCGCAGCAAATGGCTGTATCTCGGTCCGATGACGATGAAGCCTACGACGACCAGGATCGCCCACAGAATCATCAGCGACAGATAGAAGCCGCCCATGAACACGATCAGCTTCCAGAGCACGCCGAGGCCGTTCTTGGACACGGTGGCCATGATCGCCGCCCACACCGCGATCGGTGCAAACAGCATCACGTAAGCGGTTACCTTGAGCATGATGTGGGCGAGATCGTCGATCAGCCCCATGATCGGCTTCGCCCTTTCCGGCATGGCACCGAGTGCGACGGCGAAGAACACCGCGAACACCACGATCTGCAGGATTTCATTCTGCGCCATCGCGTCCGCGATCGAGGTCGGGATCAAATGCGTCAGGAATTTCTCGATCGAGAACGCCGACACCGGCAGACCGGTCGATTGCGCCTTGTCTGGCAGCGTACCGGGGAAGTTGGCGCCGGGCTGCAGCAAATTGACCATCACGAGGCCGAGCAGCAGCGAGACAAAGGATGCGCTGACGAACCAGCCCATGGTCTTGGCGAAGACGCGGCCGAGCTTGGAACCCGAACCCATATGCGCGATGCCGCCGACCAGCGTCGCAAACACCAATGGCGCGATGATCATCTTGATCAGGCGCAGGAACAGCATGGCGATCAGGTTTACGTCTGCCGCGATCTCCACGCGGCTGTCGGGCAGATAGTTGAAGACCAAAGTCCCCATCACGATGCCAAGCGCCATCGCGATCAGTATGTACTGTGTAAACCTGTTGGACATGCTTACCCCCGTAAGTTCCGGCAACCGGCGAACGAGAGTGTGGCAGATTCCGCAACCGACGCAACACGCTTCGAGGATCGACGGCTTTGCCACAATGTTCCGGTTGTGGAAGGCGCGCGTGCCGACTAGCGTTCAATGCAGCGCACAAAGCGTGCAGTTGAACGCCCCATGCGCAGTCGATTGCATCGAGGAAGTCTAACCAATCAGCGACCTGATCAATGACCTAATCAATCAAGTGCATCTGGGATGCCAGAAGAACGATCGAGGGGAGAGAGCACCATGAACGACACTGTCAATCGCCAGATCCTGCTGGTGGAAAAGCCGACCGGCAAGCTGGGGCCCGAGCATTTCAAGATGACCAAGGGAGCAATCCCCGAGCCGAAGGACGGCGAGGTGCTGGTCCGGGCGCGCTACATCTCGCTCGACGCCGCCAACCGGGCGTGGATGCACGGTGCCACCTATCGCGCCGCGGTCGAAGCCAACACCGTGATGGCCGGCGGCGGCATCGCTGAAGTCGTTTCCTCGAAAGCGCCTAACCTCAAGCCAGGTGACATCGTGTTCGGCGACACCGGATGGCAGGATTATGCGGCCGTTCCCGCCAAACACATGACCAAGATGCCGAAGATGGACCCGATGACGCATTTGCTCAGCGTCTACGGCATCGCCGGCCTCACCGCCTATTTCGGCCTGCTCGATGTCGGCAAGCCCAAGGAAGGCGAAACCGTCGTGGTCTCCGCCGCCGCCGGCTCGGTCGGCTCGATCGTCGGCCAGATCGCAAAGATCAAGGGCTGTCACGTCGTCGGCATCGCCGGTGGCAAGGACAAGTGCCATTGGCTGACCTCCGAACTCGGCTTCGACGCCGCGGTCGATTACAAGGACGGCGCGACCTACAAGGCGCTAAGGGCCGCCGCACCGAAGGGCATCGACGTCTATTTCGACAATGTCGGCGGCGACATTCTCGAAGCCTGCATAGCCCTGATGAACAATCGCGGTCGCATCTCCTGCTGCGGCGCGATCTCGCAATATGACGGCGTGCCGTCAGCGACAGGCCCGCGCGGCGTGCCCGGCCTGATCGTGGTGAAACGCCTGATCATGCAAGGCTTCATCGTGATGGACTATATGAACGAGCGCGAGGCGGCGCTGGCCGACCTGCAATCCTGGGTCGCCTCCGGCAAGCTGAAAGTGCAGGAAGACGTCATCGACGGCCTCGAGAACACGCCAAAAGCGCTGATCGGCTTGCTCGCCGGCGAAAACCGCGGCAAGCGGATGGTGAAGGTGTAGACCGAATTCTATCAGCCCGTCGTTCCGGCGCAAGGCCGGGACGACGTGAATCGCTAATGCGTCGCGCCCGGCGCTTGCGGCATCGTCTGCGGGCCTACTTTCTTCCCGCTTCGCGCCGCGAGCCAGTTCTCGAACCGCTGGATCACGACAAAGAATGTCGGCACGAACAGCACGGCCAGACAGGTCGACGCCAGCATGCCGGAGAACACGGTGATGCCGATCGATTTGCGGGCGTTGGCGCCGGCGCCGGTTGCGAGCACCAGCGGCACCACGCCGAGGATAAAGGCAAAGGACGTCATCAGGATCGGCCGGAACCGCGCCCGTGCCGCCTCGACCGCGGACTCCAGCAACGGCTTGCGGTCGCGCACATGCAGCTCAAGCGCCACTTCGACGATCAGGATGGCGTTCTTGGCCGACAACGCGATCAGCAGGATGATGCCGATCTGGGTATAGAGATTGTTCTCGATCCTTAGTCCCGTCAGCACCGCCATCGGGCCGAGCAGCGAAAGCGGCACCGCCAGGATCACCGAGATCGGTGCGAACCAGCTTTCATATTGTCCGGCCAGCACCAAATACACCAGCAGCAAGGCAAGGCCGAACGCGTAATAGATCTGCCCGCCGACAATCTTCTCCTGGTACGACATCGCCGTCCACTCAAAGCCCGTGCCCGGCGGCAAGGTTTTGCCGGCGATCTCCTCCATCAGATTCATCGACTGGCCGGAGCTGTAGCCCGTGGCCGGCAGGCCGATGACCGTCGCAGACGGATAGAGATTGTACAGGCTGATCAGCGAAGGGCCGACGGAGGGCGTGATCTTCGCCACCGTACCGAGCGGAATCATGTCGCCCTGGCTGTTGCGCACCATCATCAGTTCCATGTCGCGCGGAGTCAGGCGAAACTGCGCATCCGCCTGCGCATAGACCTGGAAGGTACGGCCGAACTTGTTGAACTGGTTGACATAGGTCGAGCCCATATAGGACGACAGTGCCGAAAAAATCTGGTCGGGCGTAACATGCAGGGTCTGGGTCTTGATCCGGTCCACCTCGATATCGAGCTGCGGCACCATCGAACGGAAGGGTGCATTGACGCGCTGCAACGCACTTTGCGTCTGCGCATTGGCAACGATGGCGCCGGTGATGGCCTGCAGCTTGCTGAAATCGGAATTGCCGTCGCGCAACTGGACCTGCATGGCAAAGCCGGCGGCGTTGCCGATACCCTGGATCGGCGGCGGCGGAATCACCAGAATCCGCGCTTCCTCGATCACCGACAGCTTTTCGTTCAACCCGACGAACAGCGAGCGCAGGTCCTCGCCCGGGCCACGCGCGCTCCACTCCTTCAGGATCAGATAGGCGACGCCGGCGTTGGCGAGGCTCGACGAGTTGTCCAGCGCCGAGATGCCGGCGATGGTGATGACCTGATCGACGCCCGGCGCCTTGCCGGTTATTTCGCTGACCTGGTTGAGCACGCGTTGGGTACGATCAAGCGCGGCGCCGTCGGGCAGTTGCACCGCAACCAGCAGATAGCCCTGGTCTTCGATCGGAATGAAGCCGGTCGGAACCCGCGACAGGCCATAGCCGGCGATGCCGATCAGGATCAGCGCGGAGATCACGGAGAGGTTGCTGTGGGCGACGAGCCGGGCGATCAATCCCGCATACCCCCGTTCGAGCCGATTATAGACCGCGTTAAAGCCGCGGTAGAAAAAATTGCGCTGTTCCGGCGGCGCCGGACGGCGCAGCCACAGCGCGCACTGTGTCGGCTTCAGCGTAGCGGCGTTGATCGCGCTGAGCAGCGCGGTCGCGGCGATGACCAGCGCGAATTGCGAATACATCCGGCCCGTCAATCCTGGCAGAAACGCCGACGGCAGGAACACCGAGACCAGCACCAGCGTGATGCCGATGATCGGCGCGAACAGCTGGTCCATGGCGCTGATTGCGGCGTCATGACCGGACATGCCCTTCTCGATGTTGTGGGCGGCGCCTTCGACCACGACGATGGCATCGTCGACCACGATGCCGATCGCGAGCACGATCGCAAACAAGGTCGAGATGTTGACGGTAAAGCCGAGCGCCGCCATCGCGGCGAAGGCGCCGATGATCGTCACCGGCACGGTGGTCGCCGGCACCAGCATCGCGCGCCAGTCCTGCAGGAAGATCAGGATCACGACGAGAACAAGAAAGCCAGCCTCGATCAGCGTCTTGTAGACCTCGTTGATCGATTCGGAGACGAATTTGGTGGTGTCGAACGGCGTGTCGTATTTGATGTCCTGCGGAAACGCCTTCGCCAAGGCCGCCATCTTTTTCTCGACAGCCTTTTCGACCTCGAGCGCATTGGCGCCGGGCGACTGGAACACGCCGATACCGGTGGCCGGTTTGTTGTTAAGTGAAAATATCTGGCTGTAGGTCTGCGCGCCGAGTTCGACCCAGCCGATGTCGCGCACGCGGGTGACATCGCCGCTGCTGCCGGTCTTGACGATGATGTCCTCGAACTGGCTCGTGTCGTCGAGCCGTCCGTTGACGTTCAGCGTGTACTGGAACGCCTGTCCCGGCGGCGTCGGCGGCGCGCCGATCTGGCCGGCAGTCACCTGCTGGCTCTGCTGCTGGATCGACTGAATGACGTCCTGCGGCATCAGCCCGCGGGCCTGCAACTTGTTCGGGTCGAGCCAGACCCGCATCGAATATTGGCCGGCGCCGAATACCGTGACGTTGCCGACGCCCGGCAGCCGCGAAAGCTCGTCCCTGATGTTGATGGTGGCGTAGTTGGAGAGGAACAGGCTGTCATAGGTCGCGTTCGGCGATGTCAGCGTGACGAACAGCAGGATCGCGGTCGACTTCTTCTGCACCGTCACGCCCTGGTTCTGGACGGATTGCGGCAGCTGCGACAGCGCGCTCGATACCCGGTTCTGCACCAGCACCTGCGCGAAGTTGAGGTCGGTACCGATCTTGAACGTCACCGTCAGCGAATAGGTGCCGTCGGCGCCGCTATAGGACTGCATGTAGAGCATGTCCTCGACGCCGTTGACCTGCTGCTCGATCGGCAGCGCCACGGTATCGATCACGGTCTTGGCGGAAGCGCCGGGATAGCGCGTCGTGACCTGCACCGTTGGCGGCACGACGTCCGGATATTGCGCAACCGCAAGGCGGAACAGGCAGACACCGCCGATCAGGATCATCAAAATCGCGATGACGTTGGAAAGGACCGGCCGCTCGATGAAGAATTTCGAAATCATGGCGGTTCTGTTCTCTGTTCGCCTATTTGGCCGATGCCGGCGCTTCGAGCTTTTTAACCTGCGGGTCGACCTTCTGGCCCGGAATCGCGCGCAGTAGCCCCGCGGTGACGACGCGATCATCGGGCTTCAGGCCGGCTTCGATCACGCGCAGACCCCCCTCGCTCTGTCCGACCTGGACCTTGCGCTGTTCGACAACGTTTTCGGCATTCACTACCAGCAGATAGCGGCCGGCCTGATCGGTGCCGAGTGCGACATCGGGGACCAGCAGTGCGTCCTTCTGTTCGTCGAAGGGGACGCGGACACGCACGAAATATCCCGGCAGCAGCACGCGGTCGGGATTGGGCAGCACGCCGCGCACCGCCAGTGTCCCGGTCGACTGGTTGAGCGTCGGCGACGCATAATCGAGCTTTCCCTTGTGCGGATAGCCGGTCTCGGTCTGCAATCCGACCTCGACCGGCAACTGCCGGAGGTCGTTCGCCGACATTCCGCGCCGCGCGGCTTCGGCACGAATACGCAGCACGTCCTGTTCGCTGACGTTGAAGTTCACATAGATCGGATCGAGCGCCACAATGGTCGCCAGTTGCGTCGGCGGCGATGCCGCGCCGACCAGTTCGCCGACCGAGACGAGATGCGCGCTGACAATCCCGTCGAACGGCGCGACGACCTTGGTATAACCATAGTTGACTGCCGCGATCTTGGTGTTGACCTGGGCCTGTTGCAGGGTCGCCTGCGCATTGTCGCGCGCCGCCGTTGAAGTATCGAGCGTCGCCTGCGAAACCGCCTGCCGTTGCACCAGTTCCGTCTGACGCTTGAAATCCGCGTCAGCCTGCTTCACCGACGCCTGGGTGCCCGCTTCCGCCGCCTGCGCCTGTTCCAGCTTTAGCTTGTAAGTCTCGGGCTCGATCGTGAACAGCGTGGTGCCCTCCTTGACGAAGGCGCCGTCCTTGTACTCGATCGATTGCAGGAAGCCTTGCACGCGCGCGACGAGGTCGACGTTCTTGATCGGGGCTGTGTTGCCGGTAGCTTCCAGATAGCGCGTGATGGAGCGCTGCAGCGGAACCGCGACTTCAACTTTCGGCGGTGGCGGCGCCACAAAACTATTTTGTTCGCAGGCACTTAAGCCGAAGGAAGCAAACATGATGAAGGCGATACGCGTCGCGGCAACCGTTCGCGGTCGCACAATTTCATTCAGCTCGTAACATGCCGAAGCGCGCGCATGCCTCATTTCCAGGCCTCAATTTCAATTTGCTTTAGAGAAAGGCTTTTTGATTTGGATAGAGTCTTCGCGATGCATGAATAGCAACAATCCGCTTGCAGTGGAACCCGAAACCGAAAATGATATCGCACGCTAAAGTTTTTTCGCCTTCTCGTTCATCATTTCACTTCGGTTGCAGCGCGACAGCAACGACCAAAAAAGGATTTATTCAAATGATCAACACGTTGACACGTGCGGCAACGCTTGGTGCGGTAATGACCGCCGCAGTTTTGGCAACTGTCGTAGCGGCGTTGGCACAAGCGCCGACCGAGGCACAACGTGAAGCGATCAAATCGGAATGCCGCTCCGATTACATGGCGCATTGCTCCAGCGTTCCACCTGGCGGCGAAGCTTCGCTGCAATGCCTGCAGAAGAACATGTCGAGCCTCGCCCCTGGCTGCCAAAGCGCGGTGCGTGCGGTGGAAGCGCCGGCAGCGGCGCCGAAGGCTGAATCCGCGCCGGCGGCGCCCAAGACTGAGCCCGCTCCGGCGGCTGCGACCGCAAAGCCCCCGGCTGAATCGACAAAGGCGAGCACGGCGGCGAAACCGCCGACCAGTGCGCAGATCTCGGCGATCCGCAGCGCCTGCCGCTCCGATTATCCAAAGGTCTGCGCGGGTGTGCCGACCGGCGGCGCCCCGGCGCTGCAATGCCTGGAAAAGAACAAGGGCAAGCTTTCACCGGCTTGTGAGAAGGCGGTTGCGGCCGCCAGCGGTGGTGGCGCAGCACCCGCGGCTGCCGCGGCACCCGCAGCGGCGGGCGCTGCCGCTGCCCCGGCGGCGCCAGTAGTGATCGTGCTACGCCCGTTGCGCCCGCGCGAGGAACTGTTCGTGCTGCGATCGGCCTGCGGTGCTGACGTCCGCTCGATCTGCGGTGGCGTGGCGCCAGGTGGCGGCCGCATTGTGCAGTGCCTCGCGACGAACGCCGCCTCGCTTTCGCCTGCATGCAAGGATGTGCTGTCGCAGTTCGCCGCGCAATAAATCGCAGCGCCTTGCCGGCGGCCTTCCAAACCGGAGGTCGCCGATTATTCGCCGCGCCTGCCTGATTGTCCAACACACGATCGGTTCGTACGACGAAAGGAAAACGGATGATACGCACGATCCTCACCGCCATCGGCCTGCTGTGCGCGTCGCAAGCCGTATTCGCGCAGGAGCTGACTGCCGAGCAGCGCAATGCCTGCACGGGCGACTTCGAAAAATACTGCAAAGGCGTGGTACCGGGCGGCGGACGGATCATCGCCTGCCTCGCCAAGGAGAGCGACAAGCTCACGCCGGCCTGCAAGAAAGTGCTGGAGGCGGCGGAGAAAAAATAAGGTTGCCTTGAAAGCTGTCCCAGACGGCAGCCGGTAGCGCCTGGGGCGGTCCAGCGGTCGGCTTTTGCTGAATTGCAAATGATGTGTCAGCATTGAGCGCTGGAGCAGGCGTTCGATGACCGCAGACCCAATGAAGAATTTTTCGATTGCGTTGCCGTTCTGGGCCCGAGCCGTCCTGCTCGCCGGTCTCGCCGGCATTGTCCTCGGCGCCGGTCTTATCGCCTACCGGTTCTACGCCAAGCCGACGACACTCAGTCTTGCCGTCGGCTCGTTCGACGGCGAAGCGGCCAAAGTGGCCATGATCGTGGCCGGCCGGCTTGAGGCGACCAAATCTTCCGTACGCGTCAAAATCGTGCCGACGGACAGTGTGTTGGATTCCGCAAAGATGTTCGCCACCGGAAAGACCGACCTCGCCATCGTGCGGGCCGATGTCGGCGACCTTTCCCAGGCGCGAAGTGTGGCGCTGGTAAACAAATCGGTCCTGATGATTCTCGCTTTGCCGGGATCGTCGCTGACAAGCATCGAGAAATTGCGCGGACATACAGTCGGCGTCGTCGGTGGCGAGATCAACCAGAGGATCGTCGATGCCCTGAAGAAGGAATATGACCTCGCCGACAAGGTTACTTTCAAGAACATCGCACCGGCGGATGCGCCGCGTGCGATCCAGTCGAAAGAGGCCAGCGCGTTTCTGGTGGTCGTCCCCCTCAACGAAAAATACCTGGTGCTGGTGCGGCGCTTTTTCGGCGGCAACCGCAGTGCGTTCCCTTCCTTGATCGCGGTTGAATCAGCCGGCGCCATCGCGGATGTCGACGGCGCATATGAGAGTTTCGATATTCCGCTGGGCACGCTACGTGGCAATCCACCGGTGCCCGATGCCGACCTGACCACGCTCCGCGTCGCCTCCTATCTCGTCGCCAACAAGAATCTCGACCCGGACACGATTACCACGCTGACGCAAGCGCTGATGAACGTCCGCAACGACCTCGTGAAAGACCAGCCATTGCTGGCGGGATTGGCCGCTCCCGATACCGATCCCAGCGCCTACATTCCGGTCCATCCAGGCGCTGCGGCGTTCTATAACGGCACCGAGCAAAGCTTCATCGACAAGTACAGCAACTGGATCTACCTGACGCCGATGGTGCTCGGCGCGCTGGCATCGATCTTCGCGACCGCGTGGCGATTCCTCGGCATCCGGGAACTTGAACAGGAAGAGACGACGTTGAAAAGCCTGTTCGCTCTGCCGCGGCGGATAAGAGAAGTGAAGAGCGAGGCCGAGCTGACCGAAATCGAGACACAGGTTGACGAAGCGCTCGACGCCGAGATGGCCAACGCGATCAAGAGCGAGAACGCGCAGGACATTGCGACGCTGGTGTCGATGGCCCATCGGCTGGAGGATTCGATCCATCGCCGCAGGCAAATGCTCACAGCCGGGGCTGCGACAAACGACCGCTAGGCAGGCAGGCCGGCGAAATGTTTCCTGTGGCGCAATGATCCGGTGCGGATTAGTGTAGCCAAAATTGTAAGCATACTGTCGATTGGGAGGAAGATCGTGCGTATCGCCGTGATCGGCGGGGGCCCCGGCGGTCTCTATTTCGCCTATCTCTGGAAGCGGCGTCACCCGGACGCGCACATCGACCTGTTCGAGCAGAACCCGGAAGGCGCGACCTGGGGCTTTGGTGTGGTGTTTTCCGAACAGGCGCTGGAGTTCCTGCGCGCGGACGATCCCGAGACGGTGGATGCGATTGCGCCACGGATGGAGAGCTGGAAGAACATCACGCTCAATCTCCGGGGCGAGAGCGTCGAAATCGACGGCGTCGGCTTCTCCTCGATCGGCCGACTCGAGTTGCTGACCATCCTGCAGCAGCGCGTGCGCGCCACAGGCATCACGCCGCGATACGACACCATCATCCGAGTCGGTCGACGAACTCAGTGGTTACGATCTTATCGTAGCCGCCGATGGCTTGAATTCGCTGGTGCGCCGCAGCTTTGAGAAAGAATTCGGCGCGACGGTTTCGCATTCGACCAACAAATTCGCCTGGTATGGCACCAGCAAGCGCTTTGCCACGCTGTCGCAGACCTTTGTGAAAACCGATCTCGGCTCGTTCAACGCGCATCATTATCGCTACTCACCCGATATGAGTACGTTCCTGGTCGAATGCGACGCGGCGACCTGGCAGGCCTACGGTTTCGAGCACAAGACCATCGAGCAGTCGCAGGCCATTTGCGAACAGGTTTTTGCGGCGACGCTCGACGGCCATCCGCTGGTCTCGAACAAATCGGTATGGCGTAATTTCCCCTGGATCTGGAACGAAAACTGGTCGCGCGGGAATATGGCGCTGATTGGCGACGCTCTGCATTCGGCGCACTTCTCGATCGGTTCTGGGACGCGGCTCGCGATCGAGGATGCGATTGCGCTGACCAAGGCGCTGGAAGCCGAGACCGATATTCTGGCAGCGCTTGCGTGCTATCAGGCCGAGCGCAAGCCGATCGTGAAGAAGCTGGTCACGGCAGCGCGCACCAGCGCCGATTGGTACGAACATTTCCCCGAACATATGAAGCTCGACCTGATGGACTTTGCCTATGGCTACATCACCCGTTCCGGACGGATCGACGATGCGCGGTTACGCGCGATGTCGCCCGCCTTCATGGCGCGCTATGAAGCATCGAGGAGCAAGGCATGACCCACCCGATCGCCGACCAGGTACCATTAGATAATCCCGGCTCACGCGAGATCGGGTTTACGATCCCCCAACGCTACAATGCCAGCCGCATTCTGTTCGACAATCTCGCGCAGGGACGCGGCGAGCGTCTCGCACTGATCGGGCCCGCCGGCACGCGCAGCTATGCAAAGCTATGCGCCGAGGCCTCGCAATGGGGCCACGGCTTTGCCTCGCTCGGGCTGAAGCGCGGCGACCGCATCCTGATGTTCCTTGACGACACGCCGGCCTACCCCGCGGCCTTTTTCGGCGCGGTGCGCGGTGGCTACGTGCCGCTCTTGATCAACACGCTGACACCGCCGGACTTGCTGCAGTTTTATCTCAGCGATGCCGGCGCGTCCGTTGCGGTCGCCGACGCCGAGTTTACGTCAGGTTTCACTGCGGAAGCCTGCACGGACACGCCATTGCAAACGCTGATCGTCGTCAACGGCGCCGCGAGCGAGCATGCCGTGCCGAAGACCATCGTCGCGGACACATGGCTGAAGGACTTCCCCACCGATCTCGCCGAGGCCGACACCGACCGCAACGAGATGGCGTTCTGGATGTATTCGTCGGGCTCGACCGGGCGGCCCAAGGGCATCGTGCATCTGCAGCACGATATGGCTTATTGCGAGCACGCGTTCGCTCGCAACGTGCTCAGGCTCGCGTCTGACGACATCTGTTTTTCGGTGCCGAAGATTTTCTTCGCCTATGGGTTCGGCAATTCCATCACCTTCCCGTTCTCCGTCGGCGCCACGTCGCTGCTGCTGCCGGGCCAGCCAAAGCCGGCAACTATCTTTGAAGCCATCGAAAAGTATCATCCCAGCGTGTTTTTCGGGTTGCCGACGCTCTACACCTCACTGACCAAGACCGACGGCGCATCGGCCACCGATTTCTCCTCGCTGCGGATGGCATTGTCCGCCGCCGAGGTGCTTTCAGCGGAAGTGTTCAACGGCTGGAAAAAGCTCACAGGTCTCGAGATCGTCGAAGGGCTGGGCTCAACCGAAGCCCTGCACATCTACCTCTCCAACCGGCCTGATCACACAAAGGTCGGCGCGGCGGGCCAGCGCGTCCCCGGTTATGAAATCCTGCTCAGGGACAAGGACGGCCGCGAGGTCGGCGACAATGAGGAAGGCATTTTGTGGGTGCGCGGCGATTCCAACACACCGCTGTATTGGAACCGGCCCGACAAATCAGCGGAGACAATCCGCGAGGGCGGCTGGATCTACACGGGCGACCGTTTTGTTCGCGATAGCGACGGCTTTTATTTCTTCCGCGGCCGCGCCGATGACCTGGTCAAGATCTCCGGTCAGTGGGTCTATCCGCTCGAGATCGAGCTTTGCCTTGCCGATCATCCTGACGTCAGGGAATGCGCGGTGTTCGCCGCCGAACTACCCGATAGACGCATGACATTGAAGGCGGTGGTGGTGATGAACAAAGGCGGATTCAATACGGGCGACGCTACGAAGCGGCTGCAGGATTACGTCAAGGCAACGCTCTTGCCGTACAAATATCCGCGTGAGATCAGGTTTATCGATGAGTTACCGAAAACCGGAACGGGAAAGATTGATCGTCAGGCCGTGATGAAGATGTAGAGCGGCAGTGGCTCGGCGTGTGCCGCTACCCTGTCAACCCCGTGCCGCCGTAGAGCCATGCGAGATCGCCGCAATGTTCATCCTGCGACTTCGCGCTCATGATCGCGTTACGGATGCGGGCGTGCTCCCCGGCCGGATGATAGATGTGCTCACCAATGGCGCGGGAGAGCAGCTGTACCCGCGCGGTGCGCGGAAAACGCTGTGCGCGATACTGCTCCAGCGCGACCGCGTAGTCCTCATATTGCCCGAGCATGTGCGACAGGCACACCGCGTCTTCCATTGCCTGGCAGGCGCCTTGCGCGAAATATTGCAGCATCGGATGGGCGGCATCACCGAGCAGCGCGACACGGCCGTCGATCCAGCGCTCGACGGGATCGCGGTCGCACAACACCCAAAGGCGCCAGTTCTTGCCGTGACGAATAATCTCTCGCGCACGTTCATGCACGTGCCCAAAGCCTTTCATGACCTCTTCGTCGGACACCGGCTGGCCGGCGACTGGTTCCGGCGCATTATTGTGATAGGTGACGACGAGATTGAACACCTTCCAGCCTGACAGCGGGTAATGCACGATGTGGCATTTCGGGCCGGCCCATAGCGTCGCCGCGTTCCAGCGCAGATCTTCCGGCATCTCCTCGGTCGGGATCACCGAACGATAGGTGGTATGGCCGGAAACACGCGGCGGCCCATCAGCCGTCACCTGCTTACGGACATTCGACCACAGCCCGTCGGCGCCGATCAGAAGACATCCCGTCACGCGCCCGCCATTGGCCAGCCGCGCCGTCACCGACGAACCATCCTGGTCGTAGCCGACCACCTCACTGCTGACGCACAGTTCGATCAGATCGTGGCTTCGGCAAGCCCGCAGGAACACGGCGTGCAGATCGCCGCGGTGAACCACCGCATAGGGATTACCGAAGCGCGCGCGAAACGCCTCGCGCAGATCGACATGGGTGATCTCTTCGGCCGTCAGCGCGTCCATCAGCCGGAGCTGATCGATATAGACGGCCATGCTGCGCGCGGCCTCACCGACGCCGAGATAATCGAAGGCATGAAAAGCATTCGGGCCCAGCTGAATGCCGGCGCCGATCTCGCCGAGCGCTGATGCCTTTTCGAGCAGGACCGAGCGGATACCTTTTTGCGCCAGCCCAAGCGCCGCGGCGAGGCCGCCGATGCCGCCGCCTGCGATCAGGACCGGCCGTGCATCCGCCGACATCATCAGCCCGACTTCCCCAGATGTTCGAGCGCGTCTTCGGCGCGCAGCGGTACCCGCGAGGCCTCGTTGTTGAGATCGACGAGCTGCGTCAGCAGCGCCAGCAAGGTCTTGCGATCGGCCGGCTTCAGGGGTTGCAGCATCCGCGCCTGGGCGCGATCGACGGCGGGTACGATGTCGCGCAGCAGCGTAGCGCCCGCCTTGGAGAGATAAAGCAGCTTGACGCGTTTGTCCTCGCGCGACGGCTTGCGCTCGATAAGGGCCTTTGCCTCCAGCCGCTCGATCACATTGCCCAGCGTCGAGCGGTCGAACGCGATCACGGCGGAGAGCCGCGTCGCATCTATGCCGGGATGGGTATGGATCGCGACCAGCGCCGCATATTGCACCGGCGTCAAATCGAAGGCCTTGCACTCCTCCACAAAGATTGCGACGGCGATCTGCTGCATCCGCCGGAACAGATAGCCCGGCGCCGTATAGACCGCATCCATCGTGATCGATGTTGGCTTACTCGGCATCGGGTTGCTTGTCCGGCGCGGCGTCCGCAAACGCCTTGTTTTCCTTGGCCGCCGCTTCGGCCTTGAGCAAGCGCGGATAGGCCGAGACATCGACGCCAAACCGTCGCGCGTTGGCTAGCTGCGGCACCAGACAGAGATCGGCGATGGTCGGCGCGGTACCAAAGCAGAACGGACCGGATTCGCCAGCGATGAGGGTTTCACAGGCGGCTAGACCCTCGCGATTGGCCCAGGCAGCCCATTCCGTGACCTTCTCCTCGGGCAGGCCAAGCTGGCGCAGCCGGGCCAGCACCTTCAGGTTCTGCACCGGATGCACATCGCAGGCGAGCGCCATGGCGAAGGCGCGCACCTTGGCGCGCTGCAGTGGATCCTTCGGCAGTAGCGGCGGTTTTGGATGGGTCTCGTCGAGCCATTCGATGATGGCGAGCGACTGGGTCAGCACCGTGCCCGCATCATCCTCCAGCGTCGGGACCAACCCCTGCGGATTGATCGCGAGATAAGCGGGCGCGCATTGTTCGCCCTTGCGAAGATGATGCGACAGGTGCTCGGTGCTCAAGCCCTTGAGATTGAGCGCGATCCTGACCCGGTAGGAAGCGCTGCTGCGGAAATAGCCGTGCAGCCTCATCGGAACCTCCCCGTAAATTTATCGTTTGCCATGTTTGGCGTCATTGACGCTACCCATATTGTAAGTATGCTGTCAATCAATCAGAGAACAGCGGGAGGCCGACCATGGAAGCCGTGCAGAAGACCCCGGAACGCGAGGCGTTCTACAAGAAGATCGATGGCGAAAATCTCTCCGCGCTCTGGAACGTGCTGGGCGACCTGATCACGCCGGAACCGCGTAGCGCCTGCCGCCCGCATCTGTGGAAATTCGACGCCATCCGCGACTACATGACCGAGGCCGGCAAGCTGATCACCGCCAAGGAAGCCGAGCGGCGGGTGCTGGTATTGGAAAACCCGGGCCTGCGCGGCCAGTCCAAAGTGACCACGTCCTTGTTTGCCGGCGTGCAGATGGTGATCCCCGGCGATGTCGCACCGGCGCATCGGCACAGCCAGTCGGCGCTGCGCTTCATCCTGGAGGGCAAAGGCGCATTTACCGCTGTTAACGGCGAGCAAACCGCGATGGAGCCCGGCGACTTCGTCATCACACCGTCGATGACCTGGCATGATCATTCCAACGAAACCAACGAGCCGATGTTCTGGCTCGATGGGCTCGATATTCCAATGGTGCAATTCTTCGACGCATCCTTCGCCGAAGGATCGAACGAGGACCAACAGAAGATAACCCGTCCTGCCGGCGACAGCTTTGCCCGTTACGGCCATAATCTGCTGCCGATGGATGAGAAGCGGACGTCAAAAACCTCGCCGATTTTCAACTATCCTTATCGCTATACGCGCGAGGCGCTGGAGCGGGCCAGGACGCGCGACGAATGGGACGCCTGCCACGGGCTGAAGCTGAAATTCTCCAACCCCGAGACCGGCGACTTTGCGATGCCGACCATCGGCACCTTCATTCAATTGCTGCCGAAGGGATTCAAGACCGCGCGCTATCGCTCCACCGACGCCACCGTGTTCGCCGCGATCGAAGGCAAGGGTCGCACCCGGATCGGTGACGAGACCTTCGAATGGGGCCCGCGCGATCTGTTCGTAGTGCCGAGCTGGCGCTGGGTCACCCACGAAGCCGACACGGACGCGGTGCTGTTCAGCTTCTCCGATCGTCCGGTGCAGCAGAAGCTCGATCTGTTCCGCGAGGATCGCGGTAACGCGTGAGATCTCTGTCGTCCCGGCAAGCGCCGGGACGACAACGTTGCTTCACCGCCAGTGTAGCAACCGCGCTTCCAGCAGATTGATGAGCTTCCCCACGGCTAGACCGAACAGCGACAGGATTACGACGCCGGCGAGAAGCTGATCGGTCTGCATCAGATTGCCGGCCTGCAGCACGAAGGCGCCGATACCGAACTCGGCGCCGATCATTTCGGCACTCACCACCAGCAGCAGCGCGACCGACGCGCTAATGCGAAAACCCGCGAGGATTGAGGGCAGCGCGCCCGGCCAGATCACGCGGCGAACGATGGCGTGAAATGGCACATTGAAGCTTTGCGCCATCCGGATCAGATTACGCGGCACGGCGTCGACACCGCTATAGACCGAAATCGCGGTCGAGAAGAATACCCCGAGCGCAATGGTTGCGATCTTCGGCTCTTCGCCGATCCCGAGCCACAAGATCAGCAGCGGCAACAGCGCGATCTTTGGAATCGGAAACAGCGCCGAGATGAAGGTGATGCCGACGCCGCGCGCCAGCGTCGACAGCCCGATCGCAAAGCCGACAATGACGCCGGCGACGGTACCCAAGATCCAGCCGCTGCCGATGCGCAAGATCGACCAGGACAGATGCTGCCAGAGCGCGCCCGACATCGCGAGCTTGTAGATCGCAACCGCAATCGCGGAAGGCGCCGGCAGAAACAACGGATTGACCCAACCTGCGCTGCCGGCGAGTTGCCAGAACGCGATGACAAGCGCAAGCGCGATCCAGCCGGAGGAGCGTCCCGCACTCGGCGCAAAGCCTGCACCGCGGAAGGCGACCGGCCGCGGACTGGCCTCGTCCTGTTGCGTATTCTGCTGAGACGCGCGGTCAAGCATGCTGAACCTCACGCTCGGCGTCGATCGCTTCCTCGCGGATCAGCGACCACAGATCGTTCTGCAAGCCGAGCAGCTTTTCGCGCGCTCCGATATCGCCGCGTTCGTCGCGCGTCATCGGGATGGTCACGGTTTCGCGGACACGGCCGGGGCGGCGCGACAACACCACGATGCGGTCGGCGAGGCGAACGGCTTCCTCCAGATTGTGCGTGACATAGACCGCGCCCATCGCGCCGTCGGCAAGCAGGCGGATGAAATCCTCCATCAGCAACTCACGCGTTTGCGAATCCAGCGCCGACAGCGGCTCGTCCATCAAGAGAATGGCCGGCCTTACCGCGAGCGCGCGGGCAATGCCGACGCGCTGGCGCATGCCGCCGGACAATTGCTTGGGATAGGCGCCGCGGAAATCAGCGAGCCCGGTGCGGCGGAGCGCGTCATCGATGACAGCGCGGCGATCGGTGTCGCTGATCGGCAGATGAGCAAGCGGAAACTCCACATTCGCTTCCACCGTGCACCACGGCAACAATGCAAAATCCTGGAACACGAAGGTCAGCGGATTGAGGCTGTTCGCCGGCGGCGCGCCGCGCAACTCCGCCTGGCCTTCGCTCGGCCGCAGCAAGCCGCCGAGGATCGACAGCAGCGTGCTCTTGCCGCAACCGGAAGGCCCGACGATTGCCACCACTTCACCCGACCGCACCGTGAACGACACCTTGTCGAGCACGTCGAGCGCGCCAAAGCGGTGACTGATATGGTCTGCAATCAGGTCCATCAATCCGGCTTCACATATTCCTTGGCGATGATCGCGTCCGCGGTAAAACCCTTGTCGACAAAGCCCTGCTCCTGCAGCCAGATGATCTGGTTGGCGACGTTCTTGACGTCGAGTTTGCCGTCGGGATCGATATAGGCGCAATTGCCGACCACCTGTTCGATCGGCAGATTGGTGTATTTGGCGATGATCTCGAGCAGCGGTTTTGTCTTGTCGTTGATCGGCGCCTTGCCGTCTTCCGTCGCGGCCAGAATGACATCGTAATATTCGCGATCGGCACGAACCAGCGCGGCCAGCAGTTTCGTCACCAACGCATGGTTATTCAGCGTCTTCGGCGAGGCGAATACCGCGCCCAACTGCCACGGCGTCTCATCGCCGACCCAGCCCAGCAGCTTCGCGCCGCCATCGTCTATCAGCTTGCGCGCCGTCGAAGCCGGCAACAGCGCGGCGTCGACGGTTTCACCCTTGAGCGCGGCGGCGGCGTTCGACAGCGATTGCAGCGGCAGCACCTTCACCTCGCTGAGCTTGAAGCCGTATTTGTCGGCGAGCAGGCCGAGCGAATAATGGAAGCTGGAGCCGACCTGCGTGACCGCGACGCGTTTGCCCGCGAGGTCCACCGGCGTCTTCAACCCGGCGGCATAGGCGTTGTTGCTCGCGAAATAGCCGATCAGGGGATAGCCCGATTTCTCACGGCTCATGCCGCCGATCACCTTCAGCGTTCCCTTGCCCGCTAGATTATAGAGCCCGGCGGTAAACGCGGTGATGCCGAAATCGACGTCGCCCGAGGTGGTCGCCACCGCAATCGGCTGCGCCGCGTCGAAGAACTTCAGTTCGACATCGAGCCCCGCCTCGCGGAAGTAGCCCTTGTCCTGCGCGATGAATACCGGCGCCGACGACGACAGCCTGAGTACGCCGATCTTGGCCTTCAGCAAATCATCGGCGCGCGCGATCCCGCCCGCTGTCATTGCCATCAGACCCGCCATCACGAGCCGCGCAAATCCCGTCATCCCGCTTCCTCCGACCGTTCTCTATAGTCCTTCGGGCACGCTCTGGTCCCGCCCGATAAACGCGCCCTGCTGCTGCAACGCTTGTTGCAGCTTTTCTACCGCAATGTCGCGCGGAATCGTATTCCCTGAAAGTGCTAGCGCCGCGGCGGACCCCGCGGCCTCGCCCATCGCAAAGCAGGCGCCGGAGACGCGCGCCGCCGACTGGCCGTCATGGGTCATCGAGGCACAGCGCCCCGCCATCAGGAGATTGTCGATGCCGGCGGGAACCAGCATCCGATACGGCAATTCGTTGAACCCGCGCGATTCCGGGATCGGCGGGAATTTGAAGATCACGTCTCCCGCCACATGCGACTCCATCGGCCAACCATTGACGCCGATGGAATCCTCAAACGAGGCACAACCGAGCACATCCTCGCCGGAGAGCATGTAGCCGCCGACCACACGCCGCGTCTCGCGAATACCGAGCTGCGGAGGTAAATCGACGATGTAGGATTTTTCGAAACCCGGCACGGTGCGCAGGAATTCGAACGCCTGCACTGCCTGACGGCGACCCTCGATCTCGCCGCGCGTCATCTGATCCGGCTCGAGCCCGTTGACCGCGGTGCCGTCCTCGCGCGCAAGCTGGGTAAAGTTCACCCGCCATTCGATCTGCGAACGCTGTGGCCGAACGATCGCGGCCTTGCGCGGAAACCGATGCGTGCCCGACGCCTCGGCCTTTTCCATCAGCGCCGGAATCGTCCGCCAGGCATCGCCCGCCTTTTCGGGATCGATGCCGTTAAGGCGAAACATCATCGAGGGATAAAGCATGCTGCCGGCATTGTCGCCGACCTCGAACGGCGCCCCGGCCCACGCCGCGAGATCGCCGTCGCCGGAGCAATCGATAAAAATGTCAGCGCGTATCGCTTGCCGGCCGGCCTTGGTCTCGACCATCAACGCGTTGATGCGCCTGTCGTCATGCATCACCACGCCGGCGCCGAGCGCGTGAAAGAGAATGTCGACCTTGTGCGCCGCCAGCAGATCGTCGGCCGCGATCTTGTAAGCCGCAGTGTCATAGGCCTGGGCCAGAATTTTCCCAAGGATCAGATGCGGCGCATTGAGCCCGCCGAGACGATCGATCCGCGCCAATAGATCGGACGCAATGCCCTGCACCACCCGATGCATCTCGCCAAATACATTGGCGTGCAGCCCACAGAAATTGGTCACCCCCGCAGCCGTCCCCATGCCGCCGAGGAATCCATATCGCTCGATCAGCAGCGTGCGGCGACCGGCGCGGGCGGCAGCAACCGCAGCGGCAATGCCGGCAGGTCCGCCGCCGAGCACAGCGACTTCATACTCGCCGTAGAGCGGAATTTGCCGTGCGGGTTCTTCGATCGTTTTAAGAGCCAATGTTCAGATTCCAGAATTGATAGCAGACGATCATGCCTCGGCTGGATCATTTTGGCGATCCAGCCAAGCCTTTCATCGACCGGCACGGTGATTATCCTTTGCTAACCCCAATTCGCCGCGCGCTTCTCTGCAAATGACGCCAGCCCCTCCGAAGCCTCCCTGGTCTGCCGCTTCGCCGAGTGCATCCGCACCAGCCGCGCATACGCGTCGTCATCGACGCTCATGCCGCCAAATGAGCTTTCCATCGCGAGCGCCTTGGTCTCGGCCAACGCCTCCGGCCCATTGGCCAGCAATTGCTCCACAACTTTAACCCCTGCGCTCTCCAGCTCGGCCAGCGGCACCACCTCGTGCACGAGACCGATGCGGCGGGCGTCTTCCGCGCCAAAACGTTCGCCGGTCAGGGCGTAGCGGCGGACCTGGCGGACGCCGATGGCGTCGCAGAGCTGCGGGATGATGATCGCGGCGGTCAGCCCCCAGCGTACTTCGGTGATCGAGAACAGCGCATTGTCGGCCGCGATCACCACGTCGCAGGCGGAAATGATGCCGGTGCCACCACCGAAACAGCCGCCCTGCACCAGCGCGACGGTCGGGATCGGCAGCGTGTTCAACCGCTGCACGGCCTCGAAGGTGGCGCGCGACACCCCCTCGTTCTCTTCGGGCGATTTCGGCCGCACGCCGTTGATCCACTTCAAGTCGGCGCCGGCCTGGAAATGCTTGCCATTGCCCTTCAACACGACGACGCGAAGCTGGGGTTTCTTGCCGAGCTCTTCCATCGCCGCGAGCACGCCATTGATAAGGCCGGCGTCATAGGCATTGTTTACTTCCGGGCGATTCAGCGTGACCGTCGCGACGCCGCGTTCGTCGAGGCTCCACAGGACTGGATTGGCGGTCATCGGCGTTCCCTTGTTGGCATTTTTGTCATGCCGCACAATATGCCGAGATCGCGGGCACTGTCACGGCCGCGCCGTGTTACCGTCGGCCGCGCCTGTCCGCATAGGAGGTTCGCCGCGGGCCGATTGCCTCGAACTGGGCTTTCTGCTCGTCGCTCAACGTCGCATACAGATTATCAAGCGCCGCACGCACGAGCTTGACCGCCTCCAGCATGGTGTCGAGCCTCTTGCCGGAGGCAGCTAGCCGCGCCGGCGGCGTGACGGCGTTGTCCGTCGGACACGAAGTGGCAAGCATTTCCGCCGCCGTGGCATTGGCGTCTTGCAGCGCCTTGAAATCGGCGCGCTGCGCATCGGTGGGATTCAGCCTCGCATCGATTTCCTCCGCCGGCCATTTCAGCAAGGCCGGCTGAACCGCATCGCAACTCTGGGCAAACGATCCGCTCTGGGCAAACGATCCGCGGCCTCGCCGTGCGGTGTTCCGGCGCTGATCCTCAGCGAGCGCATTCAGCCGGGCCTTCTGCTCGTCGTTCAGGAGGCCGTAGAATTTGTCCAACGGCGGCTGCACGGTCGCGACCGCTGCGATCATCGCCTCGATACGCTGTTGCATGGCCGTAAGCCGGCTGGGCGCGGTCAGCGATATCGCAGTCGGGCATGCCGCCCTGATATTTTGCGCGGCCTTGATCGATGCATTGGCGAGTTCGTCCAGCGCGGCACGCTGCGCCTCGGTGGGTTCGACGGCCTGCTGAATCAAATCGATCGGCAGGCCGGCGATATCGCGGCTGTCCTCGCCGCACAATTGGGCCAACCGGTCGGGCGCCGCAGCATTGGCATCACCGGGCCCGCGCCGCGGCGGCAAATAGCCCGCAAGGCCGTCATAGTCATAGGGAGCAAACAGGCCGGCATAGATGTCGTCGTAGCCATACCCCCAGAACGGAGCACCTGCACCTGGGCCCCACAGCGCGTAATCGTAGATGTCATAATAGGCGAACGGCCAGAACAGTGGCCCGACCCATCCATATCCGCCATTACCGTGCCGCCACCATCCGCCTCCGGACCGGCCGAAATGCATTCCCGCCAGCGCCGCTCCGGCCGCGATCCGGGCCCGCATGCGGGGATCGTGCAGTGCGGCTCCGTGGCGCCATGTGCGGGCAAGCGCACGCGAGTTCAGGACATTGCCATGGGCCGCGAATGAACGGTTGCCGTTGAACGCCGGCCGGGCGAATGAACGGAAATGCGCCGACCGGCCGCCAAAGTGCCGGCCGCCATGATGCCCACCGCCAAAGTGCCCGCCGCCATGATGACCGCCGCCGAAATGCGCGTGGCCGTGACCACCGCCATGGCCGCCCCCGTGACCACCTCCATGCCCGCCACCGTGGCCACCACCTCTCGCGACGGCGAATCCAGCCGCCGACAGCGCGGTCGACAAGACAATGACGGCAATCCCGATTCCGAGTTTTGACATGGCGCGCCCAATCACGGCAATTAGCATCAACGCCAGTCGGGTTCGGATGGTTCCCTCGCAGCCAAAACCGGGCCGGAAGCGATTCACCGCCTGGCGTCACCGGTTGCGTTGCGGCGCAAGCTTGTGGAGACTATCGCCTCAAGCCTCGATCCCCCTCGGCATATCAACTCCAGGACATCACTCCCATGCGTATCTGCGTTTTCGGTTCGGGCGCCGTCGGCAGCCATTTTGCGGTACGACTCGCTCTCGCCGGACATGACGTTTCCTGCGTGATGCGCGGACCACATCTTGAAGCGGTGAAGGCAAACGGCCTGACGCTGCGTGTCGGCGAAGCCACCTTCACGGCAAAGGTTACGGCGTCCGACGACCCGGCGGCGCTCGGCCCGCAAGATTTCGTCATCAGCACATTGAAGGCGACGGGACTGGCCGCTCTTGCCCCCGGCCTGCAACCGCTGCTCGGCGACGACACGGCTGTGGTGTTTGCGCAGAACGGCATTCCCTGGTGGTACGATCTCGGCCTGTCCGCCGACCATCCGGCGGTGCCCGACCTCGCCTTTCTCGATCCCGGCGGGCGCTTACGCGCCGCGATCCCGAAGGCGCGGATCATCGGCGGCGTGATCTTTTCATCGAACGAGATCGTCGCGCCCGGCGTGGTCGCGAATTTCTCGCCGGAACGGAACCGTCTATTGATCGGCGAATGCGACGACCGCCGGAGTGAGCGCATCGCGCAGTTGCGCACCGTGCTGAACGAGGCATCGATCGAATCGCCGGAGGTTTTGGCGATCAGGGAGACGATCTGGTCGAAACTCCTGACCAACATGTCGATGTCGGTGCTGTGTCTGTTGACCGGGCAAACCGCGCGCGGCGTAAGGGACGAACCGGCTTTGGCCGATGTCATCCCGCGCCTCCTCGACGAGGCCAACAGCGTCGCTCAACGCTACATCCCCGACGTCAAGCGTCTCGCCCGCACCGGCCCGGCACCCAACCACAAGCCGTCGATCCTGCAGGACTACGAGCTCGGCCGCGCCATGGAGATCGACGTGCTGGTTCGCGCACCCGCGGCATTCGCGCGCGCCGCGGGGCTTTCAACGCCGATGCTCGATTTCATGGCGGGACTCGCAATACGTCAAGCGCGCGACAAAGGGCTCTACCAGGGCTGAGCGTCGGGCCAAAACAAGATCACTCAAAAGAAAACGGAAGGCGCTTACATGCACGTCAAAGGCAAGGTCTGTGTCGTCACGGGGGCCGCAAGCGGAATCGGAGAAGCGGTTGCGCGTGCTTATGCCGAGGCCGGCGCGCGCGGTGTCGTCGTCGCCGACCTCAAGACATCGCGCGAAAGGCTGGCGAAAGTCGCCGGCGACATCGACGGATTACCGATCACCGCCGATGTCGGGCTGGAAGAAGACATCAAGGCGCTGATCGCAGCGGCCGAGGACAAATACGGTCCGGTCGATGTCTTCTTTTCCAACGCGGGTCTCTCGCGCAAGGGACAGGAGAGTGCGTCGGACGCCGATTGGGATGTGAGCTGGCGGGTCCATGTCATGAGCCACGTGTTCGCGGCGCGCGCGCTGGTGCCGGGCATGCTCGCCCGCGGCTCGGGCTATCTTCTCAACACGGCCTCCGCGGCAGGCCTGCTGGCGTCGCTGAACTCGATGCCATACGGGGTGACAAAGAATGCTGCCGTCGCGCTCGCCGAGCATCTCGCCATTCAATATGGCGACCGCGGCATCCGCGTTTCCGTGCTGTGCCCGCAATCGGTACAGACGGGTATGACCACGCCGGGCCCCAGTGCCGCGCGGGTCGACGGCGTGCTGCAGCCGCCGGAGGTAGCGCGCATGGTGATCGAGGCGATGGAGGCCGAACGCTTCCTGATCCTGTCGCATCCGCAGGTCGCCGAATACATGCAGCGCAAGGCGTCGAGCCGGGACCGCTGGATCACCGGCATGCGGCGCCTGCGCGACAAGATCTACGGCGGCCAGGCTACGGGCTAAGACTATCAGGAAGCGATTTCGTCCACCCACGCCGCAAACGTGTCCAGCACTTCGTCCAGTACCTCGCGGTCGTTGCGGCCCGAGCGCACCAGCACGTGGAAGGAATGATCGGCCTCCTTCACCGAATGCAGCGTTGCCAATGAACCGAGACTCTTGACGACCGGTTCAAGCAGTCTCAGCTCTGCGAGAGCGTCGCGCGTTCCCTGCACGAACAGCATCGGAATATCGACTTCCGCGAGATGCTTTGCGCGATCGCTGGACGGCCTTCCCGCTGGATGCAGGGGAAAGCCGAGAAAGCCGAGCCCGCGGACACCGGCCAAAGGTGCAATCGCCTGCGCCTGCGAAGTCATGCGTCCGCCGAATGATTTGCCGCCCGCGATCAGCGGCAACCCGGCACAGCAGCGCGCGGCTTCCGCCACCGCGGCCCGCACGGTGGTGTGGGCGACCGCCGGCGGATCGGGCCGCTTGCTGCCTTTTTCCATATATGGAAACTGATAGCGCAGCGTCGCGATGCCGCGCTCGCCAAGCCCCACAGCGATCGCTTCCATGGATCGATGCATCATGCCCGCGCCGGCCCCATGCGCGAGCACGTAACAGGCCCGCGCCTTTGGCGGGCGCATCAGAAGTGCGGAGACCGGGGCCGCGTTCGCTATCGCGATCTCAAGCTTTTGCGCACTGACGGCGTTCATTTGGCCCTTACCGGTATCCATCGCACGACTGCAACATTATACTGGGAAAGCCCGGCGAAGGTCCCGTCCGGCAATAACATTTGCAAGCGAGAAACCAAAATGGTCAGCATCGAAGCCTTTTGCCCGCCTGATGTGTTCAACCCGCCCATTTATACGCAAGGCGTACGCGTAACCGGCGCCCAGACCATGCTGTTTCTGTCCGGCCAGGTCGCCTACGACCAGCACGGCGGCGTCCTCCATCGCGGCGATTTCAAGGGACAGGCGCGCGAAGCCCTCCGGGCACTGAAGTCGCTGGTCGAAAGCGCGGGCGGGACGATGGGCAGCATCGTCAAGCTCAACACATACTTGACCGACATCCGCTACCGCCCCGACCTCGCGTTGGTGCGTCAGGAGTTCTTTTCCAAAGCGCCCGCGTCCACGCTCGTCGAAGTCAGCGCACTCGCCCATCCGGACTGGCTGATCGAAGTCGAGGCGATTGCAGTGCTCTGATCGCGACGCCGCAAAAAAACCGAAGCGTTTTCGAGCGAAGCGGGCCCTCGGAGACTTGATCCGTGGGTAGGCTCCTGCGATCAAGCTACGAAACGGGATTTGTGGACAGAACAACGTTGCTACTATAAGCTGATTAGATATCGCATAAGCACGCCAAAGCTGAGTCGCTTTTGGCGATTTTTTAATGAGACGCGAATATTACGCGCTACCAAGTGCAGAACGAAGGGGCGGGCCATGAGTCGCAAGACAATTATCATTCTCGGCGTGCTGGTCATTGTCGGCGCCATCGCCTGGAAGCCTCTAAGCACCCTGTATCAAGCGCTCCATGTCAGTCTTCCCGAATTTCCAGCGGCGCAAGCTCCCGCCCCGATCCCGCAGAACCTGACCAACGACCAACGCAAATGGTACTACCACGCCGATCAGGGTACGCGGACCTTCGGCATACCCTATGAGTGGTTCGTCGCACTCGAACAGCCCACGCTGATTTCCGAAGGCCTTTTCAGTGAAGTGGCGTATCTCGACCGTTACGGCTTCATTCCGGACACGATGTCGACCAGCAAGCCAGCGCTCCCGATCGGATTCGCGCAAGGTGGCCCGATGGCGACGGACTCCGGCGAGCCCTGGCTAAATCCGCGCTCCAAGAAGCAAATGACCGGCATCGGATTGACCTGCTCGGCTTGCCATACCGGGCGGTTCACCTATCGCAATAAATCCGTCATCGTCGATGGCGGATCGGCGTTGACCGATCTCTACAAGCTAAAGCAGGCATTCGGCGCGGCACTCGGCTGGACCGCGCTCTTGCCTTGGCGCTTCACGGAGTTCGCCGACCGCGTGCTGGGACCCGACGCGGGATCGGAGGAACGTGCGGTGCTGAAGGCCCAGCTCAAGCGGGTCATCCAGGGATACAAGGACACCGCGGAGCTCGAAACAAAAGCCGGCGGCACCTACGAAGGTTACGGGCGGCTCGATGCGCTGAACCGGATCGGCAATCAGGTGTTTTCGCTCGACCTGAAAAATCCCAAGAACTACGCCGCTCATTCCGCACCGGTGCACTATCCCCGGATATGGGATTCGCCGTGGTTCAGCTGGGTGCAGTACAACGGCTCGATCGAGCAGCCGATGGTGCGCAATGCCGGCGAGGCGCTCGGCGTGACGGCCGAATTGAATCTGACCAATGCGAAGAACCTGTTCGCCACCAGCGCGCAGATCAAGACGCTATGGGAGATGGAGAAGATGCTGGCCGGTCCCAAACCGCCCACAGTAGAGAACAAGTTCACCGGCCTGACCTCGCCGGAATGGCCGACAGATATCTTGCCCACGATCGATCAGAAACTGGTCGCGCAGGGCCGCGACCTCTATATGGATCGTTGCAAGGGTTGTCATATGGCACCGGTCAAGGACAAGGAGTTTTGGGAATCGAAGCGATGGTTGCCGCCGAATGAATTTGGCGATCGTGTTCTCGACCTTGAACAGATCCCGCTCGCGCATATCGGCACCGATCCCTCGCAAGCGGCAGGAATGAAGGGCCGCAAAGTCGAAACTCCTGCAAATCTCGGAATTGGGACGGACGAATTCGGGCCCGCGCTCGGCGTACTCGTCACCAAGACCGTGGACTATTGGTACAGCCAACAGACGCCGCCGGTGTCCAAAGACGAGAGAAACAAGATGGATGGCAACCGGCCGAACGGTATCCGGGCTCCGCTGGAGTATAAGGTTCGTCCGCTCAACGGCGTCTGGGCCTCACCGCCTTATCTCCACAACGGCTCGGTTCCGAATGTCTACGCGCTGCTCTCGCCGGTCTCCGAACGGCCGACAAGGTTCTATCTCGGCAACCGCGAATATGATCCCGTCAATCTCGGTTACGTGACGGATAAGCTCGTAAACGGCTTCTGAATACGACACCTCGCTGCCCGGCAATTCCAACAAGGGACACGAGTTCAGCAAGGAATACAGCAAGGAAAAGGACGTCCCCGGCGTCATCGGAAGGTACCTCGAACCCGACGAGCGTAAGGCGCTAATCGAGTATCTTAAGACACTGTGAAATCTGCCCCCTCGACGTGTCCAAATTCTCAAACGGCCGGAAGGCTGATAGGCACGTATCGGGCGTGGTGGAGTAAAATTGTCCGGATCGTATGCCGGCCTGGTCGCGAAGCCGGAAAACTGGAAGATTGCCGTTTCACCGCCCCCCGGGCGAGATTGCCGCGCCAACACTGGCGGCTGCGTAGTTCGACAGATCGAGTTTGCAACAATTGACATGGGACGCCGGCCCGCCCGGCCGCGTGAAAGCATCACGCCACGATGGCGGCGCGAGCTGCGATAAATTGGTGCCGCGGCCCAAGCATGCAATCCGGGGTTCTAGGAACCAGCTCGGCAACGGCAATCATCCGCTGCATGGCCGGCCCTCGCCCGGACACGATTGACGGGCGGCCAGCTTTGACCCGATGCTGCGGGTTCAAAGCAGAAGCACCTCCGGTGCATGCAACTGGAAACGTTCCATGGCGCCCGACGATCCCGGTCAACAGCAACGTCCGCCGGAAGTCGGCGCGGCCTACGACGCCGTCATCGTCGGCGCGGGTTTCGCCGGTATGTATATGCTGCACCGCCTGCGCGGACTCGGCTTTACCGCGCGGGTCTTTGAGGCAGGCGGCGGCGTCGGCGGCACGTGGTACTGGAACCGCTACCCGGGTGCGCGCTGCGACGTCGAGAGCATGCAATATTCCTTCTCGTTCTCGGAGGAACTCGATCAGCAATGGGACTGGTCGGAGAAGTACGCACCGCAGCCCGAGATACTCGCCTACGCCAACCATGTCACCGACCGTTTTGGCCTGCGCGAGCACATTGCGTTCGACACCCGTGTCACGGCGGCCGCTTTCGACGAGGCCACGAAATGCTGGGGCATCGAGACCGATCGCGGCGACAAGGTTTCCGCAAAGTTCTGCATCATGGCGGTCGGCTGCCTGTCGGCGGCAAACCATGTGCCCTTCAGAGGTCGCGAGGATTTCCGTGGCCCGGTCTATCACACCGGCGAATGGCCGCATGAGGGCGTGGATTTCACCGGGCTGCGTGTTGGCGTGATCGGCACCGGATCGTCCGCGATCCAGTCGATACCCATCATCGCGCAGCAGGCATCCCACCTCACCGTGTTTCAGCGTACCGCGACCTATTCCGTTCCCGCCTGGAACGCAAAGCTGACGCCGGAATATCGGAAATCCATCAAGGCGGATTACCCCGCCCTGCGCGCCAAGGCACGGGCACGGCCGACCGGATTCTATTTCCCGTTCAACATGCAGCCTGCGCTGGAGGCCACGCCGGAGGAGCGCGAACGGCAATATGAAGAAGCCTGGGAGCGCGGTGGGTTGCCGTTTCTCGGCGCCTATGGCGACCTGCTGTTCGAGAAAGCCGCCAACGACACCATCGCCGAGTTCGCGCGCAACAAGATCCGCGGCATCGTCAAGGATTCCGCAACGGCCGAGTTGCTATGCCCCGACAACGTGTTCGGCTGCAAACGCCTCTGCGTCGATACCGGCTATTTCGAAACCTACAATCTTCCACACGTAAAGCTGGTCGACGTGTCGAAGACACCGATCGAACGTTTTACGGCGGATGGCATCGAAGTGAACGGAAAGGAATATCCGCTCGACGCCATCGTCTGCGCGACCGGCTTTGCGGCGATGACAGGATCGTTCGACCGGATCCGCATCACCGGTCGCCGTGGCCAGACGCTTGCCGAGAAATGGCGCGCAGGCCCCCGCGCCTATCTCGGCGTCGCGACCGTCGGCTTCCCTAACCTCTTTACGATCACCGGACCGGGCAGCCCGTCGGTATTGGCGAGCATGATCCAGGCGATCGAGCAGCATGTCGACTGGATGGCGGACTGCATGGCGCATATGCGCGATATCGGTGCGGCGACCATCGAGCCCGCGCAAGCGCAAGAGGATGAATGGGTTGCGCACGTCAACGAAGTATCGAAAATCTCGCTGCGGTCGACCTGCAGCTCCTGGTATATCGGCGCCAACATTCCCGGACGCCCGCGCGTCTTCATGCCCTATATCGGCGGCTTCCCGATCTATGTGCAGAAGTGCAACGAGGTCATGAGCAACGGCTTTGAAGGTTTTGTGATCGAAGGCGCCAAGGGCAGCAACGAAGAGCCGCGCGTGCGGCTGACCGAACGTTGGCGGGTGCCGCTTGACATCGAGGTGATCTCGCCAGCCGCTATCGCCGCACGACGCGTCCCCGTGGTGTGAACGTACTGGAGTAAAGTGGGCACCAGTTTTCGCTCGCGGCCATCATTCGATCGTCTCGTCAACGGTCGCCAGCAGCGAAGTGGGAACGGTAAGGCCGAGGGCTTTTGCTGTCTTGAGATTCACGATCATTTCAAACCGGATCGGCTGCTCGACCGGCATATCGGCCGGCTTTTCGCCGCGCAGGATACGATCGACATATCCTGACGCTTGGCGGAACAAAGCGGGGAGATTGACGCCATAGGCCAGAAGCCCGCCCTCCTCGGCAAAGTCGCGCAATGCCGAGACGACGGGCAATTTCAAGGAAAGCGTCTGCGCAACGATTTGTTTGCGGAACGTATTTGTAAAGGGATCAGGGGGAAGCACCAGCGCGCCATCGGGCTCGCGACCGAGCGTCGCAATAGCAGCCTCGATTCCGGCAAGGTCAGATACGGGCGCATCGGTGAATTCGGCTGCAAATTTGTCCGCGGCTGACCGGGCGGACTGAAGGCCGATCTTGGCGCCCGGATTGCCCGGATTGTACAAGTACGCTACGCGTTTGACCTGCGGTGCGATCTGCTTGAGCAGATCGATCCACTTCGCGCCGACCGACGGTTCAAGGTTCGACAATCCGGTGGAATTGCCGCCCGGACGCGAAAGGCTGGCCACGAATCCTTGCGCGACCGGCTCGCTCACGCTGATAAATACGATCGGCGTGCCGGCGGCCATCGACTGTATCGCGCGCAACGCCGTACTGGTGTTGATCACGATCACGTCGGGCGCCAACCGCTGCAACTCCGCGGTCACGGTGCGCGTCCAGTTGGGATCGAACACACCCCAGAGATAGTCGACCGCGATGTTGCGGCCGGACACCCATCCCGCGCTTTCGAGGCCCTGCCGGAAGGAAGCGGCGCGGGCCTGACCTTGCGGGTCGTTCTCCGCGTAGAGCATCAGCACGGCAATACGCCGTGTCCGTTCCTGTTGCGCGACGGACGCCAGCGGCCATGTCGCCGCCGCGCCGCCGATCATCGCGATAAATTCACGTCTGCGCATGTGAAGCCGCCAGACTATCCGAGCCATGCGCAGACTATAGCACCGGTACGGACTGGCGTCCTCCAGCCATGCAGCAAACATAATTGCCGGGGCCGCGCGCGTTACCTATGGTGCTGCGATTTCCAACGCGAGGCCCCGCATGATTACGCCGCTCGATCCTGTCATTGCCCAGATCATTCCACTGCTGCCGCTGCGAGATCCTACGACGATGACCCCGCAGAGCGCGCGCGATGCGCTTCGCGCACTGGCCGCCTCGCGCGCGGCGGTCCCGCCGCCACCGGTCATGAGCGCGGAAGACATCAAAGTGAAGGGCGCAGCCGGTTTTCTGGCGGCCCGGATGTACCGGAACTCGACCGGGAAATCGCCCACGGTCGTGTTCTTCCACGGCGGCGGCTGGGTCGCCGGCGATCTCGAAACCCATGACCGGCAAGCGCGGCTACTCGCCATCGAGACCGGGGCGGTCGTGATCTCGGTCGATTACCGGCGTCCGCCCGAGGTGCGCTTTCCCGGCGCGTTCGAGGATGGTTTTGCCGCCGTGAAGGACATCGTCGCACGCATCGCCGAATTCGGCGGTGACGTCGCGCGCGTCGGCGTCGCCGGCGACAGCGCGGGCGGCAATCTGGCGGCCACCGTCGCCATCGCCTGCCGCGATGCCGGAATAAAACTCGCCGGACAACTGCTGGTCTACCCCGTCACCGACGTTGCCGGAAATTACGCTGATGCAAAAGAGAACGCTCGTTTTCCCTCGCGGGCGGAAAACGCGGAAGGCTATTTCCTCTCGCGCGCCGTGATGCAGTGGTTCGCCGGCCACTATCTTGCCGATGCCAAGGACGGCGCCGACTGGCGCGTGTCGCCGTTGCGCGCCAAAAACCTCGCCGGCCTCGCGCCCGCGGTCCTGACAACGGCGTGGTTCGACCCGCTGCGCGACGAAGGCAAGGCCTACGCCGACGCACTTGCGGCTGCGGGCGTCGCGACGAAGTATCACGACGGGTTAGGGCTGATCCACGGCTATTTTGGGCTGGGTGAAGCCTCCGAGACCGCCAGGCGTGAATCGCAACGCGCGCGGGCGGATTTCAAAGCGTTGCTGGAAGCGAATGTTTGAACCGCGCAAGCGGACGAATGATCGGACCCCGCTGACGCGTACAGGCACGCTCGCGCAAAATAGCGATCCCGGGATAACGCGAATTTGCGGCCTGCGGTTTGCGAAGCCATTTTCCGAGCGCGCCGGCCAATAGCCTGCGCATCCCGTATCGCGTTTCTCCTAATGCACAAATAGCTACGCGGGCGGTGAGGAATCACCGCCCGCGCAGAATGACGATCAGAATTCCTTAGTGAAGCAGGACTCCGTGGCTGGCCGTAAGGGATGCAATAACGTCGATGAAGGTGTTGTTGCCCGTCCCACCATCCAGCACGTCCTGTCCACCGACGCCGAACAGGGTATCGTCGCCAGCGCCACCCAGGATGGTTTCGTTACCGGCGCTGCCGATCAGAACGTCGTTACCATCGCCACCGTCGATAAGCAGCTTTGGACCCGAGTTGCTGAGATTCACAGCGGTGATGACGTCATCGCCGCCCAAGCCGTGGATCTCGAGAACATCGTTCTGATTGTAGTGCTGGATAACGATCTTGCTCGCCAAGCCCTCGATTGTCAGCGTGTCACCGACAAGCGACAGCGAGATATTGTCGGCTCCGCTGGTTCCATTGATCACGATGGTATCATGCTGGCTGTCGGTGCCTGCAGGCCTCGATGACAAATCGAGGTTGATCTGCTGCACGCCGGAACCGGTCATGTCGTTGATCGTGATGGTGTCGGAGCCGTTTTGAGCCTGGAAGTTGACGGTTTCGACGCCATGCATGCTCACCGAGCCGCCGCCGACATCGCTGGACAGGATGCCAGACGTACCGTTCGACGAGAAGGCGATATGCTCGCTGGCGCTCGATCCGTTGAACACCAGCTGGTCGGTTCCGGTTTGACCGTCGATGCTGTCGTTGCCGTCACCAACGTTCCATACGAAGGTGTCGTTGCCTGCACCGCCGCGCAAAATGTCATTGCCGATACCACCGATGACGACGTCGTTGCCAGCGCTGCCGGTGATGGTGTCGTTGCCGACACCGCCATCAATCGTAAGATTGATATGACCTGTGGCGAGATGCGACGCATCGATAGTGTCGTTACCGCCGAGGCCATGGACCGTAAGCGAGTTGTTCTTGGCTTCCGCTCCGTCAACGGTCACTTGCTCGGCAAGTCCGGTCACAACGATCGTCTTGCCGTTGTTCGCGATGCTGATGTGATCGTCCCCGCCCGTCGCGCTGACGTCAACCGTGTCCGCCTTGCCGTCACCGGAAGTGCCGGTAGGCGACGAAGCGAGGTTTACAGCGACCTGCTGCACGCCGGTTCCGGTCAGATCGCCGATCGTAATGTGGTCGGCACCGCCCGCGGCGCCGATCTCGATACGCTCCACGTTCAGCGGATTCAGAGCGACGTTACCGACATCGACCGAGATCGCCGCATGATCGCCGTTGGCCGCGACGACGATATTTTCGCTGGCCTTGGAGCCACTCAACGCGAGCGTATCAAAGCCTGCCTGACCATCGATCTGATCGGTGCCGTCGCCTGAGTTCCAGACGATCCGGTCGTCGCCGGCGCCACCGAAGATGATGTCGTTCCCGGTTCCGCCGGTAATCACATCGTCGCCATCGCCACCAGTGATCGTGTCATCACCGGCGTCACCATCGAGGAACAGGCTCGTGAGTGCGGACAAGCCATTTCCAGCGGTGATGATATCATTTCCGTCTCCGGCACTGATACTGATGGTTTCGACACTGACGAGATCCATCGAGACAGCGTCGACATCGCGCGTGATCTGGACATGCTGGCCGTTTGCCGAGATCGTAATGGCTTCGTCACCTGAAGAGCCACTGAACCCGAGCGAATCGGAGCCATCCTCGCCGTCCACGACGTCGTTGCCATCACCTGAGTTCCAGACAAATGTGTCATTGCCTGTCCCCAGATACGCCACGTCATTGCCAGCGTTGCCTTCGACCACGTCATCGCCGCCGCCGCTATAGAGGGTGTCGTTGCCGTCATTACCCTCGACTGACTGATCGTTGCCGTCACCGGTTCGGATGATGTCGTCGCCGGCACCACCCTGAACGTAATTGACGCCATTACCCAGCGTGATGACATCGTTGCCGCCACCCGCATCCAGGATGTTGTTGCCATCCCCCATGGTGATGATGTCCACACCGTCGCCGTAATCGGTGAGGCGGTTGTCGCCATTGCCGAAAACGATGGTGTTGTTGCCACTGCCGTTAATGTAATCGCCAATGAGGATTTCGTTGTTACCATCGCCTGCGGTGATGTGGTTATTACCCGCGCCGACTACGATGAAATTATCACCGCCACCGCCGTCGATCGTGTTGACGCCGCTACCGGCAGTGATCTCGTCGTCGCCATCGCCGCCGGTGATGTTGTTGTCTCCGTTCCCTGCGGTGATGACATCGTTGCCCGCGCCACCATCTAGAGTGCCGCCGCCGGTGATGGTGTCGTTGCCGTTACCACCGGAGACGTCGCCAAAGGCGTTGATCGTGTCGTTGCCGTCGCCTGCGACGATGTAGTCGAGCTCACCGCCTCCGTTGATCGTGTCGTCACCAGCCCCGGCGAAGATGAAGTCGACGCCGTTGCCGCCGGTGATATGGTCGTTGCCACTCCCGGTCGTGATGAAGTTGGTGCCGTCTCCACCGTCGACGGTATTGTCGCCGTCACCGGCGTCGATGGTATCGTCACCGTTACCGCCGGTGATATTGTCGTTTCCGCTCCCGGTCGTGATGGTATCGTTGCCGTCGCCACCTTCGACGACATTGTTGCCGTTACCGGCATCGATCGTATCGTCACCGGAGCCGCCCTGCAGGAAGTCGCCGCCATCACCGGTCGTGATCTGGTCGTTACCCGCACCTGCATCGATCACATCGATCCCGCCGCCACCGACAATAACGTCATTGCCGTCACCGGCGGAAATGTGGTCGCTGCCCAGGCCGCCAGTGATGGTGTCGTTACCGTCGCCGCCGAGAATCGTCGTGTCATTGTCACCGGCCGTGATGCGATCGTCACCCGCGGCACCATCCAGGAAGTCGTTGCCGCTGCCACCGAAGATGGTGTCGTTGCCATCGCCGCCACGGACGATGTCGTTCCCGGCACCCGCGTCGATCGTGTCGTCACCAGCGTTGGCATGAATGGTATCGTCACCATTGCCGCCGGTGATGTTGTCGTTTCCGCTTCCGGTGTCGATGGTGTCGTTGCCGTCCCCACCTTCGACCGCGTTGTTGCCGTTACCGGCATTGATGGCGTCGTCACCGGCGCCGCCCTGCAGGAAATCACCGCCATCGCCGGTCGTGATCTGGTCGTTGCCCGCACCGGCATCGATCACATCGATGCCGCCGCCACCGACAATAACGTCATTGCCGTCACCGGCCGAAATGTGGTCGCTGCCCAGGCCGCCGTTGATGGTGTCGTTACCGTCGCCGCCAAGGATCGTCGTGTCATTGTCACCGGCCGTGATGTGATCGTCACCCGCGGCGCCATCCAGGAAGTCGTTGCCGCTGCCACCGAAGATGGTGTCGTTGCCATCGCCGCCGCGGACGATGTCGTTCCCGGCGCCGGCGTCGATCGTGTCGTCACCAGCGTTGGCATGAATGGTATCGTCACCATTGCCGCCGGTGATGGTGTCGTTCCCACTCCCGGTGTCGATGGTGTCGTTGCCGTCCCCACCCTCGACCGCATTGTTGCCGTTACCGGCATTGATGGCGTCGTCACCGGAGCCGCCCTGCAGGAAATCGGCGCCGTCGCCGGTCGTGACCTGGTCGTTGCCTGCACCGGCATCGATCACATCGATCCCGCCGCCACCGACAATAACGTCATTGCCGTCACCGGCGGAAATGTGGTCGCTGCCCAGGCCGCCAGTTGATGGTGTCGTTACCGTCGCCACCGAGAATCGTCGTGTCATTGTCACCGGCCGTGATGTGATCGTCACCGGCGGCGCCATCCAGGAAGTCGTTGCCGCTTCCACCGAAGATGGTGTCGTTGCCATCGCCACCGCGGACGATGTCGTTCCCGGCACCGGCGTCGATCGTGTCGTCACCAGCGTTGGCATGAATGGTATCGTCGCCATTGCCGCCGGTGATGTTGTCGTTCCCACTCCCGGTGTCGATGGTGTCGTTGCCGTCCCCACCTTCGACCGCATTGTTGCCGTTACCGGCATTGATGGCGTCGTCACCGGCGCCGCCCTGCAGGAAGTCGCCGCCATCGCCGGTCGTGATCTGGTCGTTGCCCGCACCGGCATCGATCACATCGATGCCGCCGCCACCGACAATAACGTCATTGCCGTCACCGGCGGAAATGTGGTCGCTGCCCAGGCCGCCATTGATGGTGTCGTTACCGTCGCCGCCAAGGATCGTCGTGTCATTGTCACCGGCCGTGATGTGATCGTCACCCGCGGCGCCATCCAGGAAGTCGTTGCCGCTGCCACCGAAGATGGTGTCGTTGCCGTCGCCACCGCGGACGATGTCGTTACCGGCGCCGGCGTCGATCGTGTCGTCACCAGCGTTGGCATGAATGGTATCGTCACCATTGCCGCCGGTGATGGTGTCGTTCCCACTCCCGGTGTCGATGGTGTCGTTGCCGTCGCCACCGTCGACCGTATTGTTGCCGTTACCGGCATCTATTGTGTCATTTCCCGCACCACCATCAATAGTATCGTCTGCACCCGACGGAGCTCCATCGTCCGCGGTAACCGTCGGCGACACGAAAATCGGAGTGATGGTTTCATCAGCAGCCGTACCTACGAGATCTGACATTTATTTCGTTTCCTTTTGGTGATGCTTTTCGGTGATGCTTGACTCAGCGCGCAGTTTTCCCAGCAGCGGCTCGGCGCTGCGAATTGCAGCAGCCCTGCTCCCAGATTCAACTTTTGGATTTGTTTTGCCCGCCTGCCGATATGACAGCCGTATTTGTGATGCTCGAACTCTCCGTTGTTCGGCGACCGCAGAGTGACGCGAGACAGCGACGTCATTTCTGAGGTTCAACGTTCGAGCGTCGCCGGTGACGACGCAGGTCCGCAGCACGAACAGGTTGAGTCTTAGCAGCGCCGCGCGAGTCGGTTCTTGGACTTGCGCGACCGACGGAACAAAAATTTGGAACTCGCGGACTTAGCTTTAACGCCGCGTATCTGACCGTCACAAAATTCGACACAACAAGTTCGGAATGTGCGCAACGCTCTCGCGAAAAAGACGAGCTCGGCTCAAGCCAATTGCTTCAAACGCCCAGCCGGTGGGCGCTTGGGAGTACTGCTTCCTGAGGTCGTGGAGCTCGCAGCGTCAGTTCGCCACCCAGTTTCATTGATCCAAGTCAAGAAAGCCTCTGCCGAATGGCCATTACCGTCCGGTTCGGTTCTCAACCAGGAAGGGGCGTTGGAAGTACCACGGAAGTCCGCATGTGCATGTTTGGCAGGATCATTGCCAGGCTGCAGAGCGACGCTCAAATCGGCGGCGAATGGCAAAAAATTCCTGCGGATTTGCAGCATTGGCGGCAAAGGCTCCGGGCGACGCTGCAGCCTTTAAAGGCTGGCTGCGCCAGATCAGTCAAGGTACCGCCGAAGCGGCGAGCGAGGGTGGCGGCTTGCTCGGCCTTGGCGGCGTTCAGGTCAGCGAGGCCGAGAAGGCGCCCCTCGCCGAAATTTCCCAAGCGCTCGGTTAAGGCGCGCGCGGGCCTGAGATAACAATGGAGGAGGCAAACATGAGCCGTGGAATGCCATCGATGACTGCGCTCCTTGGGATGCTTGCGCTTGCGGGGTATCAGAATCGGGACAAGCTCGCAGAGATGTTCAACAACGCTGCTGGCTCCCTTTCCAAACCCGGAAGCAGCGGACAGCCGCAAGCGCAGGGTGATCAGCCAAACGTCTTGAGCGGCATGCTTGGCGCAGGGGGAATCGGAGGCCTGCTTGGTGGCGGTCTCAACGAACTGCTCGAACAATTCAAAAAAAACGGTCAAGGGGAGGCTGCGGAATCATGGGTGGGCCCAGGACTCAACAAGGAGGTTTCGCCTCCTCTGCTCAAGCAGGCGATCGGACAGGATGTTTTGGCGACGCTGGTGCAGCAAACCGGGCTGTCGCAAGACGAGCTTCTCGCCCGGCTTTCCCGAGAACTGCCCACGGCCGTGGATAAGTACACACCGGACGGTCGTCTACCTCCTCGCGACGCATGATTTCAACGACCAAAGGGGAACAAGATGAGCATCATTTGGACCATCATTATCGGATTCTTGGCGGGTGTCGTTGCAAAGTTCATCATGCCCGGAAGCAATGAGCCTTCCGGGTTCGTTATGACGACCATTCTGGGTATCGTGGGTTCGATCCTCGCCTCCTATCTGGGGGAAGCTCTCGGCTGGTATAAGGCGGGCGAAGGCGCCGGGTTCATCGGTGCCGTCGTGGGGGCGATCATCCTACTGGTGATATATGGATTGGTTGTCGGGAGACGACGAGCAGTCTGACCTGCCCGACAGAGACGACGTTCGCGCCCGTTCTGGAGACATCGCAGGTGCTGCGGTTGAATCGCAGCCTCCGAGAGGGAATTGCTCCGGCATCATCGGCCGTGCCAACGGAAAGAAGCGATTGACAGAGGGTTATCGACCAGGTCCCGGCCTCGATCGAGGAAACTCTGTGCCGCCGGCAACTCCTCGCGAGCGGCGATCGTGGACCAATCGTCCGCAGATCCGCCTCGTCCAAATGCACGTGGTTGGGTGAATTTGTCGCCATGACCTTTGCGTCGCTGAAGAGCAGTATCCGACAACTTTACGAGGCCGAAACTTTCAGTGGCGTACGGTTCCGTTACGCCTTGCTCGCGCTCGATATCGTCACGGTGCTGTTTATCATCGTGACATCGTTCTTGCCCCGCAGCGAGACGATTGAATCGCTCGACATCGTGTTTGGTGTCCTGATACTTGCGGATTTCTCTGCGCGGCTACTTATTAGCCGGCAACCGCTGCAAGACTTCACCCGCCTCTCGACGTGGACCGACATAGTAGTGATAATTTCATTCCTTGCGCCCTTTGCTGGTGAAGCTGGCGGGTTTTTGCGTACTCTTCGAACATTGCGGTTGTTGCGCGACTATCAGATGGTAGCGCGACTTCGAATCGACAGTTCGTTCTTTCGGCGAAATGAAGAAGTCTTCTTTGCCGTCGCAACCCTCGCCGTGTTCGTTTTCGTGATGACCGGAATTGTCTTCGAAACCCAGAAGTCTCACAATCATCAGATAACCAACTATGCCGACGCGCTCTACTTCACGGTTACGGCACTGACTACGACTGGTTTCGGCGACATCACGTTGCCGGGAACGGTTGGCCGGCTGATAACCGTCATTATCATGATCTTTGGCGTGACCCTCTTCTTGAACCTCGCCAAAGCCTTGCTGGCGCCGAGCAAAGTACGGTTCTCGTGCCCGATTTGCGGTCTGCAGCGCCATGATGTCGATGCGGTGCATTGCAAGGCGTGCGGCACCATCTTGAATATTCCTGACGAAGGCCTGGACTAAGTGCTGGCTGCCTCCAACGTGCCGAGGCCGTCAATCGGCAAAGTCGGTTTTCGTTGCAGGAAGGCTGCGGATCCCAGTCCGGGTCCACGACCAGCCCGCGAGCCATCAAGGAGAGCGATTTTATGAGTATGGGGCTGATCGGCCTGCTCGACGATATCGCGGCGATCGCAAAGGTGGCAGCAGCTTCCCTCGACGATGTGGCGGCTCAAGCTACCAAAGCCGGAGCCAAGGCAGCGGCCGTCGTGATCGACGATGCAGCCGTCACTCCACGCTATGTGCTCGGATTCGCGGCGAAGCGAGAGTTGCCGATCGTGGGCAGGATTGCCGCGGGATCACTTCGCAACAAGCTTCTCTTTTTGCTTCCCGCCACTTTGGCTCTGAGTCATTTTCTTCCCTGGATGATCACACCGCTTCTCATGTTTGGGGCTGCTTATCTTTGTTACGAGGGGACGGAAAAAGTCGTTGAAGCCATCGCCCCACACAAGGCGCACCACCATGAAGCTCGTCTGGGGACGGTTGCGGTGAACGCGCAAACACTTGAGGACGAAAAAGTCGCAAGCGCCATCAAGACCGACTTCATCCTCTCGGCAGAGATCATGGCGATCACCCTGGCGGCGGCTTCCGACGAGGGCATTTGGATGCAGGGAGCCGTGTTAGCCCTTGTCGGAATCGGGATCACGGTCGCAGTTTATGGCGTGGTCGCGTTGATCGTAAAAGCCGACGACATCGGGGTTGCCCTTGCAAGGAACGATAAAGTCTCAATTGCCGGCATTGCAAGCCGTGGATTCGGACGTGCGCTCGTGCTCGGCATGCCCGGGTTCCTGACGTTTCTCGGCGCCGTCGGCACTGCGGCCATGATCTGGGTTGGCGGTAGCATTATTGTCCATGGTCTGGAAGCTTATGACGTGCACGCAGTTGGCGAAGCCATCGGCTCCATTGCCGACGCTGCAGCTCACGCACTGCCGTCTGTTGCCGGTGCGGTGAAATGGACGGTCGTGACCTTCCTATCGGGGATCGTTGGACTACTAATTGGCGGTGTGTTGATTCCGGTAATCGGACTGACCGTCGCACCCGCACGGAAGCTGGTGAAACGCGCTTTCGAAAAGCGCCGAAGATGAGACCGGGATTGCACTACTCCGCGAAACTCCGACCGAGGTCCGTGTATCGTGCCGGCACGCACACGGCATTCCTGCATCACACTGATACTGAGATATCTAGCTTTGTCTTAGCGGAAGACTGGCGATCCCGGCATGACTCGAACATGCGACCTACGGTTTAGGAAACCGTCGCTCTATCCGGCTGAGCTACGGGACCGCGAACCCGCGGATGACGCAGGTATGGCATTCCATACCAGAGCGAAGGCCTGATCGCCAGTCTGCCACGTTCTCGATTCATCCCGTCAATTTCTCCAATCATTCCAATGACACACCGCTGTGTTCCATCGGTCACATCCTCGAAATAAGCTTACAACGCCAGCGTGAAAATCAGCGGGTTCCGGGGTGACAAGGCCTGCCAAAATGGCGACAATCCGCTAAATTTGTGTCGCGTGATTCACACTGGGGAATATTGTTCGTGATCGCCTCGCGTCTTTCTGCTGCGTTTGTTGTTGCGATCGGTTGCGTCGTGCTGACGCCGATACGCGCGCATGCGCAGTGGTGGCGTATCGCACCGGCCGACTTCGAAGCATGCGCTGACGCGGCCGAGAAGGCGAAGACCAAGGAAGACAAGACTTCGGCGCTCGCCGAATGCAACGCAAAATTCGCCGGGCGACGCAAGCCGGGCGGCGGCTATACCTATTACGACTTCATGCAGGACCGGACCTTCGACATTGCGGGCCCCAACCCGACGCCGGAAGAGCAGAAGAAGATCGACGAGCAATATACCGCCTATCTCGAAAAGCAGCGGCGTAACAGCATCGCCGCAGCGCTGATGGCGAAGCAGCAAGAGCAACAGCAAGAGCAACAGCAAGAGCAGCAGCAATCGCAACAGAACGTGCAACAGGTCTCGCTGCGAACCGAACCCGAGAAGGTGCCGGTGCCCGTGGCAAGCCCGGTCAAGCAGGCCGCACGCATCCGGGCCATCCACTGCGCCAAGAGTTCATTCTCCTGCGACTGGCCGCGGCTTTCGCAGAGTATCGAGGACCTGAAGAAGCTGTTCGGCTCGTCGCAGGCCAAGGCCAAGCGTAGCTGACGCGTTATCGCGTCTCGCCATCGACCAATTCAGCGCGCGTAAGTCCGCTTTACCCGACGAGGCGGGACCGGCCTGGTGACCGGCGCGACCGGTTCCGAGATCGTCCTCGACGCCGCTCGCTGCTCCTGCAACCGCGCGTCATAACCCGGCGACGGCGTGACGGTTGGCGGGGCCGCGTAGGCCGGAATCAGCGAGACCCACCCGGCAACGGCGGCAACAGCCAGGGTCGCCGCGCTTCTTCGTTTCATGTCGCCTCTCCCGTTCGCAACCTTCAAATGAAATTCGTGACTGATCGTTGCTATTTCAAGGCCGCCTGCCATCGATTCAGGGCCTGATCTGTTCCGGCGACAGCCCGGGCGAACCTTTGCCGTCCGCCTCCGCGCGCCTGATCAGCTCAACGATCCGGCGCGACAGGGGTGCCTCGAGCCCGCGGCGTTCGGCGATCTCGGTGATGACGCCCTGCAGATAATCGATCTCGGTGCGGCGGCCGCGCTGCAGATCTTCCCACATCGAGGAGCGCGCTTCGGGATCGATTTTCATCGTCCGCCCCAGCATCGCCTCGAAGATCACGTCCGGCACACGCAGCAGCGACGGCATCAGGCCCGCCGGGATCGGCGTCGGCGATACCGGCTTGATGCCTTCGGCTCTGATCGCGGCGAGCCCCTCCGCCATCTGGTCGGCAAATAATTTTCGCCAGGGCCGTTGTGCGAGCTGCCGGCGCAGCGGCAAATCGGCCAGCGCATTGAGCGCATTGTTGAGATTGAGCAGAAGCTTGCCCCACAACACGCCCTCGATATTGTCGGTCGGCCGTATCGTCAGGCCCGGCACGGAAAGCTTTTGCGCGGTGCCGGCCTCGTCCTGCTCGATGACGATGTCGCCCGAGGTGGCGCGATGAAACCGCCCCTCTCCCAGAGCAATCACATTGAACGGCACCATGCCGCCAAGCACGCGCCGCCCCGGCAAGCGGTTGCGCAGGACTGCGACATTGCCGACACCGTTTTGGAGACTGACGACGACGACATCCGGCGACGCGTTTCGCGCGATGACGTCCGCCATCCCGGCGGTGTCCGCGCTCTTGACCGTAACCAGCACCACGCCGGTGTGGCCAAAGACGGAGGGATTTTCGGACAGCGTAAGCTGGTTAGATTTTATCGTTTGATCGAAGCCTTCAAAGCTCGTCGGCCGCAGCCCGTTGGCCTCGATTTCGGCGATCACCCGCGGACGCGCCAGCAGGGCGACATTCCGGCCGCCGGCCGCCAGCATGCCACCGACGAAGCAGCCGATGCTGCCGGCCCCTGCGATGCCGATCGGACGATCTGAATTCATTCGATTTGTCTCTTGCTAACGCATCGCAGCACGAAGCCTCGATAGCAGAAGTACCGCTCGGTGCCTATCGAACGCGCAAGCCCGATCCGGCCCGCGCCTTGTAACCGTCATGGGCCACCGTTATGTTTCGCAAGGGGCTAAACGCACGGCAGGAGACGACCATGGGTTTACTCGACGTACTCAATGGCATGCAGAACGGCCCGCGTGGCCCGAGCACCCCAAGCGCACCATCCGAAAGCGGCGGCGGGATGTCACCCATGACGATGGCGATCCTGGGCTTGCTGGCCTGGAAGGCCGTCAAGCATCTCACGGCCGGCCAAGCTGGCGCGGTGCCTGAACAAGCGCCCAAACTGCCCGGTGGTAATGTGACTGCCAGCCTTCCCGGCGGTGGCGGCGCCGGCGGTCTCAGCGATCTCCTCAAGGGCGGATTGGGCGGCCTGCTCGCAGGCGGCGCAGCCGGCAGCGTGCTGAGCGGCGGCCTTGGCGATCTGCTGAACCAGTTCCAGCAAAAGGGCCATGGCGACGCAGCCAATTCATGGGTCAGCAACGGCCCCAACAAGCAGATTGCGCCGGGCGATCTCGCCAGCGCGCTCGGCGCCGACCAGATCGACTCGCTGTCGTCGCAAAGCGGGCTGTCGCGCGATGACCTGCTCAAGGGGCTCAGCCAATATCTGCCCGATGTGATCAATCATTTGACGCCGGACGGACGGCTGCCGAACGACCGAGAATTGTCCGGCAGGCTTTGACGCTGAGACAGCGCGGCGTGTGTTGCGCCGCGCTGCATTACCTCGGAGCACATTCGAAAGGGCGACAGCCATGAGCGGCATTCTCTGGATCATCATCGTCGGTTTTATCGCCGGAATTATTGCGCGCCTGCTTTCGCCGGGCCCGAACAACCCGAGCGGCTTCATCCTGACCACGGTGCTCGGCATCGCCGGCGCGTTTGTCGCCACATGGATCGGCCAGGCCATCGGTCACTATGGCCCCGACCAGGGCGCGGGCTTCATCACCGCCACCATCGGCGCGCTGGTGGTGCTGTTCATCTGGAACCGGCTGGTGGCCCGCGGCACGATTTCCGACAGGGAACAAATGACGGCCGAAATGGCCGTCATCCCGGGGCGCGCTTAGCGTGCACTCCGATGTGCAATTGCACATCGTGGGGATCTCGAGATTCCCCGATGCGCAATTGCGCGATCTGAGGTCTGGTGCTAACGCACCGTCCCAGAATGACGAACCTGGATTTGTTCGTCGCTTGGCGCAATAACTTTGGCGCCTTACAGCACCAGATGCATCCCCGCATCCATGCGCACGAATTCGCCGGTCATGTTGCTCGACGCCGGCGACGCCAGGAAGCACACCAACTGCGCGATATCGTCGGCCGTTGACGCGACCTTCAGCGGCACCTTCGCCACCACGGAATCACGCACCGCCTTGGCGCCGGCCTCGCCACGGCCCTTGGTGAACCAGGGCGTATCGATATAGCCGGGGCACACCGTGTTGACGCGGATCAGCGGCGCCAACGCACGCGCCAGCGATTGCGTAATGGTGTTGAGCGCGCCCTTGCTCGCGGCATAGGCTACCGACGAGCCGCCCCCCGAAATACCGGCAACCGAGGACACGTTGACCACAGCCGACGGACGGCCGGAGGCCTTGGCGCCCGCCTCGAGTTGCGCGCGCGCTGCGCGGATCATCTGGAACGGCCCGATCGTGTTCACGGCATAGATGCGTTGAAAATCTTCCGCCGAGAGATCATCCATCTTGTCGTGGGCGACATGCTTGGTGGTGCCGGCATTGTTGATCAGCACGTCGAGGCGCCCCCAGGAGGCGGCGGCCGCCGCGATCTTCCTGCAATCCTCGTCGCGGGAAACATCACCCTGCACGACGACGACTTCGGCGCCTGCCTTGCGGCAGAGGTCGGCGGTCGCTTCTGCTTCTGCCTTGCTGTTGGAATAATTGACGACGATGCGCGCGCCGCCCTTTGCCAGAATGGCCGCGGTGGCTGCTCCCAGGCCGGATGCAGATCCCGTTACGATTGCGCACAAACCATCCTTCGACATCCCGCGTTTCCTTTTGTTGTTTTGCGATGAACCTTGTGGTGGGGGCTTACCATATCGCGCGGCAAAGTCTCTGCAAATCGGAGAAACTCCGTTGCGCGGAATTTATTCTTTGCCTGATGATCTTCATGCCACCGTTGCAGGCGGCCCTGCGGACAGCGCTTGTCACGGCTATGGCTTTTGCCCATCATAAAGCGCAAGAAAAGGTCGCACCTGAGGTTTTGGCGGAATTGCCGGGGCGGAAGGGTGCCAAATTCAATCATCGGGGAACGCTGTGGCGGAGAGTGAGAACATTGTTGCCGAGACCGCGGAAAAGATTTTCGCCGATCTCGCCGATGCCCAAACCATCAATCGCGACAAGAATGGCGGGTGGAAAGCCCCGCTCTGGCAGGCGCTGACCGAGGCCGGCCTGCCACTGGCATGGGTGCCGGAAGATTGCGGCGGTTCGGGCGCGAGCCTCGCGGAAGGCTTTAGCGTGCTGAGCGCCGCTGGACGCGCCGCCGTCGCCGTGCCGCTCGCCGAAACCATGCTGGCGGGATGGCTGCTGGCGCAGGCCAAAATTTCTTCGCCTGACGGCGAAATGACGGTCGCGCCCGCAAGCCCGAAGGACCGTATCACACTCAATGCCGACGGCAGCCTGTCAGGCAAAGCCCGCGGCGTACCGTTTGCCAAGGCCGCAAAACATATCGCAGTGCTGGCGAGCGACGCGAAGGGTTTTTCCATCGCGCTCGTCGATGCCGGCAAATGCCGGATCGAGGCCGGCCTCAATCTCGGCGGCGACAATTCCGATACCGTGACGCTGGACAAGGTGCAGCCGGTCACCATCAAGCCCGCGCCCGGGGGTTTCGACCAGACCCATCTGATGCTGATGGGTGGCGTCGTGCGCAGCCTGCAGATCGCAGGCGCGCTGGAATCGATGCTGGAAATCAGCGTGCGCTATTCCAACGAGCGCGTCGCTTTCGAAAAGAAGATCTCGAAATTCCAGGCGGTGCAGCACAACCTTGCGCGTCTGGCCGGCGAGTCGGCGGCAGCGCTCGCCGCTGCCACCTCGGCGGCAGACGCCATTGCCAACGCAAAATCGTTCGACGACGAAGTGTTCCTGGAAGCGGTCGCCGCAAAGATCCGTTGCTCGGAAGCGGCCGAAAAAGGCGGCGGCATCGCCCACCAGGTACACGGCGCGATCGGCTTCACCATCGAGCACATCCTGCACCGCTACTCGCTGCGCGCGCTGTCATGGCGCGACGATTTCGGCTCCGAAAGTTATTGGGCAGTCGAACTCGGCAAGCTCGTGGCCAACCGTGGCGCCGATGAATTGTGGCCATTGGTGGCCTCGCGCTGATCTCAACAATATTCGCCTGTCTTAGAAGTCGAGCTCTTAAATGACCGCAGCCCTCCGTTTCGATCCGATCCGCCTGCCGCCCGAATGCGAGCAATTGCGCAAGGAAGTGCGTGCCTTCCTCGCCGATGAGATCGCCGCCGGCACCTTCGACCCGCACCAACCCAACCGCGAAGACACCGACGCGCCGGAATTCTCCCGCCGGGTCGGCGCCAAGGGCTGGCTCGGCATGACCTGGCCGAAGAAATATGGCGGCCACGAGCGCTCGTTCCTCGAGCGCTATGTGGTGACCGAGGAAATGCGCGTCGCCAATGCGCCGACGCGGCGCTTCTTCGTCGCCGACCGGCAGAGCGGGCCGGTGCTGCTGAAATACGCGCCCGAAAACATCAAGATGGATATCCTGCCGCGCATCTGCCGTGGCGAGATATGCTTTGCGATCGGCATGAGCGAGCCGAATTCGGGCTCCGATCTGTTCGCGGCGAAAACCCGTGCCACCAAAACCGACGGCGGCTTTCTGATCAACGGCACCAAGATCTGGACGTCGTCGGCCCATATCGCCGACTACATGATCGCGATCTTCCGCACCTCACCGCCGACCAAGGAAAACCGCCGCCACGGCCTGACGCAATTTCTGGTCAAAATGAAGCAGCCGGGAATCCAGGTGAACCCGATCGGCCAGATCACCGGGCAATATGAATTCAACGAGGTGGTGTTCACCGACTATTTCGTTCCCGACGATCACATGCTCGGTGAAATCGACGGCGCCTGGAAACAGGCGACCTCCGAACTCGCCTATGAACGTTCCGGCCCTGAGCGCTTTCTGGAAACCTATTACGTGCTGACCGAACTGGTTCGCGCCGTCGGCAAGAATCCGGATACGCGCAGCGCCGAGGGCATCGGCCGGCTGGTGGCGCAGTTGCACACCATGCGGCGGATGTCGGTCTCGGTGGCAGGCATGCTGCAGGCCGGCAAGGAGCCGGTGGTGGAGGCTTCCATCGTCAAGGACATCGGCACCGTGTGGGAGCAGCAATTGCCGCACCGCGTGCGCGACCTCGCGGCGTTTGTCGAGGAATCCGCCACCAACCGTGAGACACTGGAAAACCAACTTTCATTCGCGATCAAGACCGCACCAAAGCTGACGATCCAGGGCGGCACCACCGAAGTGCTGCGCGGCATCATCGCCCGCGGGCTTGGCCTGCGCTAATTCTCAAAAGGAAACACCATGAGCAAGTACACGGACATCGGCGTCGAGAAGCACGGTCACGTCGGCCTGATCGAAATCCGCAAACCCCCGCTGAACTTCTTCGACGTTGCGCTGATCAACCAGATCGCGGATGCGCTGGAGGAATTCGACCGTGACATCGAAATCCGCGCCTCGGTACTGGCCGCGCAGGGCAAAGCGTTCTGCGCCGGCGCCAATTTCGGCGATCCGGCGCGTCAGGAGCAGGAAGAGCGCGCCAAGTCCGATCCGGCGTCGAACCTGCCGATCAACCATCTCTACGTTCAGGCCGTGCGTATCTTCCGCAACAAGAAGCCGATCGTCGCCGCCGTGCACGGCGCTGCCATCGGCGGCGGGCTCGGCCTTGCGGTGTCGGCGGATTTCCGCGTCACCTGCCCCGAGGCGCGGTTCGCCGCGAATTTCACCAAGCTCGGCTTCCATCCGGGCTTCGGCCTGACGGCCACGCTGCCTGAACTGGTGGGCAAGAACAACGCGGAACTGATCTTCTACACCAGCCGCCGCGTCACCGGCGAAGAGGCCACACGCATGGGCCTCGCCAATGTCTGCGTGCCGCAGGACCAGGTGCGCGCCGAGGCAATGAAGCTCGCCGCAGAGATCGCCGAGTGCTCGCCGCTCGGCCTGATCTCGACCCGCGCCACCATGCGCGCCGGTCTTGCCGACCGCGTGCTCGCTGCGACCAACCACGAACTGGTCGAGCAGACAAAACTCCGCGCCACCGAGGACTTCAAGGAAGGCGTCAAAGCCACCGCCGAACGCCGGGTGGCGAACTTCAAGGGCCGTTGAGCGTCGCTCTCTGTTCTCTCAACACGTCGTCCCGGCCTTGAGCGGGACCCATACGGGTCCCTGCATTCGCAGGGACGACAGCTAATTTTTGGGCACCACCAACGCATCCACGATCGTGACGCCCTGCCCCTCCGCGTGCACCAGCACCGGATTGAGCTCGATCTCCGAAATCTCCGCACGCTGCCGCGCCGCCAGCATCGACACCTGCGCGATCAATTGCGATAGCGCCGCAACGTCGGCCTTCGCGGCCCCGCGAAAGCCATTGAGCAGCGGCGCAGCCTTCAATTCTGCCAGCATCGCGGACGCCTCGGCAGCACTCACCGGCGCCGGCCGATAAATCACATCGCGGAACAATTCCGTCGTGATGCCGCCAAGGCCAACCATGATCATCGGGCCGAATGTTGCATCGGTCATCGTGCCGACAATGATCTCGACGCCCTTTCTCGCCATCGGACCGACCAGCACGCCCTGGATCGCGGCGTTGGGCCGATGCTGCCGCGCATTGTCGAGCAGCGCCTGATAGGTCGAAAATGTCTCGCCCTTTGTCGCGATGTTGACGCGAACGCCACCGACTTCGCTCTTGTGCGGTATATCGCGCGACTGGATTTTCATCACCATCGGAAAGCCGACCCGGGCAATCGCAGCATTGAGCCCGCTCCGCTCCGTCACCAGCACTTCGTCCGGCAATGCGATGCCGGCCTCGCGCAGCAGCGACTTGCTGTCGAATTCCGATAGCGTTGCCGACTTCAGATGCGCCGCGAGGTCGAGCGGCGGCGGCACTGCGCTCTCCGCTAGCGGCGCCAACTTGAATTTGGCATAGTCGGCCAGCCGCCGCATCGCGACGCCGACATGGGTCAGGCCCGACAGCACGACGACGCCGGATTTCGCCAGCTCGCTGCGCGCAAACTGCGAGGGCAGCGTGTAGGAATAAAACACCACCGGTTTGCGCTGCGCCGCGATCACGGGCTTCAGCTCGGCCTCCTTGAACGGCATTCGGACGTCGCTCGACAGCGAGAGCACCACCAGGATGGCATCCACTTCATCCGATACGTCGAGCAGATCGACACTCCGCTGCAGGCCGCCGCTGTTGACGCCCTGCGCGGTGACGTCGATCGGATTGCCCGTTGCTCCATAGGACGGCAGCAGCTTCTTGATCTCGGCCTGAATGCCGACCGACAGTTCCGGGACTTTCAGCCCCTGCATCGACACCGTATCCGCGCCCCAGATGCCGGCACCACCGGACACGGTGAGCACCGCGACCCGGTCGCCCCCAGGCAATGGATTGGTGGTCAGCACCGCCGCGATCGTCACGGCCTCATCGAGATCGTTGGAGACGATAAAGCCGTATTTTGCGAACACCGCGTCATAGGCCGCCGACCAGCCAGCCATGCTGGCGGTGTGCGAGGCCGCCGCACGCTCGCCAGCGCCCGAACGTCCCACCTTTGTCACGATGATGGGCTTCCCAGCTTCCGCGGCACGCCTCGCCGCCACGAGAAACTTGTCGACGTCGCGGATGCCCTCGATGAACAGCAGGATCGCGTCGGTCGACGAATCCTGCACCATGTAATCCAGAAACTCGCCCGCTCCGAGATCGCTTTCATTGCCGGCGCTGACGACATAGCTCAGGGCAACACCCAGCGCCTTGGCGCGATGATAGATCGCAAAGCCGATGCCGCCGCTTTGGGCTACGATGCCGATCCGCCTTGTGGTCGCTACCAGGTTCGGCGCGCCGGGTTTGACGTCGACGGTCGGACTGAAAGTGGCGGCGACGCGCTGCACCTGGCTGTAGAACCCTTCGGCATTGGGACCGGATATCCGCATGCCGGATTTTTTGGCCAGCGCGACAATCGCGTCCTGCATCGCGGCGCTGTCGCCGCCCTCCTCGGCAAAGCCGGACGAAATGATCACCGCGTTCCTGACGCCGGCGATCGCGCATTGCTCGAGCGCGCCCAACACCGCACGCGCCGGAATGAGGATAATCGCGAGGTCGATCGGCTGGCCGATGTCCGCGATCGACTTGTAGCATTTCAACCCGTCGATATCTTCGTAGTTCGGATTGATCGGGTACAGCTTGCCTGGATACTCGTTCTTGCGCAGCATCGACAGCAATCGGCCCGGAATTTTCTCGTGATCGCGCGAGGCACCGATCAGGGCGATGCTTTCGGGCGCGAAGAAAGAATCGAGCGGATGCGGCATTGCAAATGGCCCCTTTTTATTGCTCTTAGCGCACGAGGGTCGTCGTTGCGAACCAACCGGTCGCGCGAATGCGCGCCGATGACAGGCTCCACGAAGCAATCCGTCGTTCGCGCAAGCGGAGAATGGGTTGCTTCGTCGCTTTGCTCCTCGCAATGACGGCGAGTAGCGCGCCGCTCACGCCGTAGGACTAAACGTAACCCCGCAGAGTTCGAACCCATCGCCTGACACTCTTGCAACCCTTCGCCTCGGCCGCGTCGCGCACTTTGGCGATATCGGCGACCTCAAATGTCAGCCCGCTCATCAAGTCGGCCGCCCCCTTCACAAAGCGAAAGCTGGCAATTCGGAAGTTTCAGTTCCGGGTCGCCGTTACGCGCTCTTGCTGACGGGCACCCCGACGATCTTGCCCCAGTGCTCTGCCAGCACCCGCGGCTCCGGGCTCTCCATTTCGACGCCAATCAGCGCCTGCGTCACATCCTTGGCGATCGATTTCTGCCAATCGGGACCGGCCGGCGGATACGGCCCCAAAACGTCGTCGCTGCCGTCGGTGTGATTGAACTCGATGAAGGCAGCGCGGCAATCGCGCGGGTGCAACTGCACGCCGTGATAAGGCGCGTGGGTGATCACATTCGCCGTGCGCACGCCCATCGCATTGGCGCGTTTGCCGTAGGCGTCGGGATCGTCGCAGCAGAAGATCGCCATATAGCCGCCGCGGCCGCCGGTCTTGTCGAGAAAACGCCCCGCCGCAGTGCCGGGCTGAAAAGGTGCGACCACTTCCAGCAGAATGGTATCGACCGGCAGCAGCGCGTTTTCGAGGCCGTATTTGGCGACGTTACCGTCGCGATAACACTCCTTGAGCCCCATGATCCCGGCTATATCCGAGATCACGGGCTCCAGATGCGGCGCCACCAGGCAGATCTGCCGCAACCTCACATAGGGGGCCATCGTCAGTGACCCTGGAAGGCGGGCTTGCGCTTTTCGACGAATGCCTTTGCCGCTTCCTTGTGGTCGGCGGTTTCGCCCGAACGCGAATGATGGATCGCTTCGCCGTCAAAGCACTCTTCCAGCGACATCGTCTCGGCGTTGTTGATGTTGCGCTTGATGTAGCCGAGCGTCACCGACGGCCCCTGCGCCAGCGACATCGCGAGATCATGCGCTTCGGCTTCGACATCCGCATCGGGCACGACTTTCGTCACCATGCCGAGGTGATAAGCCTCCTGGGCCGACAGAACCGGCGAGGTCAGATAGAGCTCGCGCGCCTTGGCGCTGCCGAGCAGATGGGTCAGGAAATAGGTGCCGCCGTAGTCGCCCGACAAACCGACCTTGGCGAACGCTGTCGTGATCTTGCAGGACGCGCTGGCGACGCGGAGATCGCAGGCGAGCGCGATCGAAAGGCCGGCGCCGGCCGCGGCGCCGTCAACCTGCGCCACCACGGGCTTCGCCATCTGATGCAGGATGCGCGAAACTTCCATGCCGCGGCGAAGGTTGGCCATCTTGGCTTCGAACGGCAGCGGGGCCCTTCCCTCCGCCATCGACTTCACATCGCCACCGACGCAGAACGTGCCGCCCGCGCCCTTGAGCAGCACCGCGCGAACCTCGTGATCCTCGGCCGCGCGCCGCGCCGCCGCCACCAGCCCAAGCGTCATGTCAGGATTAAGCGCATTGCGCCGGTCGGGGCGATTCATGGTGATGGTGAGCAGACCCTGATCGAGCTTCTGGAGGACGATTTCGTTTGCGCTCATGTGCGGTTCTTTCGTTGTTGTTGATTGTTGATGATCGCGTCATTCCGGGGCGATGCGCAGCATCGAACCCGGAATCTCGAGATTCCGGGTCTGGTGCTAGCGCACCATCCCGGAATGACGGCCTCTGACCGTCACTTCTTCACCAGCGGGCAGCGCGAGGCTTCCAGCGACTGGAACGCCTCATTGCCGGGAATGGTCGCGAGTAGTTTGTAATCGTCCCAGCGCGCCTTGGATTCCGATGGCTTCTTGACCTCGAACAAATACATGTCGTGCACCATGCGGCCGTCCTCGCGGATTTTGCCGTTCTTGGCGAACATGTCGTTGATCGGGGTGTCCTTCATGACCTTGATGACGGCAGCCGCATCGGTGGTTCCTGCAGCCTTCACCGCTTTCAAATAATGCGTCACCGAGGAATAGACGCCGGCCTGCGCTGACGTGGGCACGCGCTTGACGCGCTCCATGAAGCGTTTTGAGAACGCGCGGGTGTCGTCGTTGAGGTCCCAGTAGAAGGCTTCGGCCAGCAGCAATCCTTGCGCGGTCTCAAGCCCGATGCTGTCGATATCGGTGACGAAGGCGAGCAGCGGCGACATTTTCTGGCCGCCCTTCATGATGCCGAATTCGGCGGCCTGCTTGATCGCATTGACGGTGTCGCCGCCGGCGTTGGCAAGGCCAATGACCTTGGCTTTCGAAGCCTGCGCCTGCAGCAGGAACGACGAGAAATCCGAAGTGTTGAGCGGATGCCGGACGCTGCCGAGTACCTTGCCGCCGGTTTTCAGCACCACATTGGTGGTGTCCTTTTCGAGGTCCTGCCCGAACGCGTAATCCGCCGTGAGGAAGAACCAGGTGTCGAGGCCCTGCTTGACGACCGCGAGCCCGGTCACGTTGGCCTGTGCGAAGGTGTCGAACACATAATGGACGGTGTAGGGGCCGCACGCCTCGTTGGAGAGGCGGATCGAGCCCGGACCATTGAACATGATGATCTTGTTGCGCGCCTTGGCGATCTCGCCGGCCGCCAAGGCCGTCGCCGACGCCGCGACGTCAAAGATCATCTCGACGCCCTGGTTGTCGAGCATGTCGCGGGCGATGTTGGCGGCGAGGTCAGCCTTGTTCTGGTGATCGGCCGCGATGATCTCTACCTTGCGGCCCAGCACCTCGCCGCCAAAATCCTCCACCGCCATCTTCGCGGCGGTCTCGCTGCCCGATCCCGTAATATCGGCGTAGAGGCTCGACATGTCGAGGATGCCGCCGAGCTTCAGCGGCGGCTTGCCCTGCGCCAGCGCCGCGCTCGCCGACATCGCCAGCGCGACGGCGAAAATACCCGTGACAACCCGTTTCATGAAGGCCTCCCTTATGAGCTGCCGCATTGCCTGCGGCTTGAATTTCTGTCGGCAAGATCATGCCGCATCGCACCCATAGCGGCAAGACGCAGGCGGTTGTGTCTCAAGTACGTTTTTCCGCTAAGCGGAATGACTTCCAAAAGCGCTACAAATCGGCATCAGCCCAACAATCCCTTCCCCGGAACATGATTGAGTTCGAGCCTGATGCCGTCAGGATCTTCGAACAGCAGCGAGTAATATCCCGGCGCCCATTGATCCTCGCGCGGCGCGCGGATGATCTTCACATCAAGCGAGCATAGGAACGCGTGCAGTTCGTCGATGTCGGCGCGCTCGCGGGCGCGGAAGCAGAGATGATGCAGGCCGACGCGCTTTTGTTCGAACGAAGCGCCGGCATACTCCGGCGACGGCGCGGTGATGGCGACCGCGGTGCGTCCGCCGACGCAGTAATAGGTCGTGTCGGTTTCTATGACCGGCTTAAGGCCTAGAAACGGCAACAGCTTGCGATAGAACTCGCGGGAGCGTTCGAAATTCGAGGCAGTCAGAAAAATATGCGCGATGCCGTTGATTTCCATCGTCTCCCCCTCGGCTGCAATTTCGGATAGCAATGCATTGACGCGCAGCATACAGGAACCGGCCGGACAAAGAGCAGCGTTATGACCCGCATGCCATCGTGTTACAGGCGAGACATCGCGGTCTCCGTCGCAATCGTCCTGTTGTCCGGCGGCGTTCAGGCGAGAGCAGCAGCATGCAGTTTCGAATCGCAGGGCGAGGGTCGCGTCAGCGCCGTTATCGACGCGCGCACGTTTCGTCTTGAGGACGGCCGCGAAGTCCGCCTCACCGGGATAGAGTCTGCCGCAACAGACAAGGCAAAGGGCGCGGCGGCGTTGTCGGCAATCATCGCGGGGCGCGATGTGACGCTGCGCGGGGTGGACGACGCCCCCGACCGCTACGGCCGCCAGCCCGCCTTCGTATTCCCTGAGGGTTCCGACACACCGGTCCAAAGCGAGTTGTTGAGCCGCGGCGAGGCACTGGCTTCGGCCGAAGTCACCGACAGGGACTGCGCCGGGCTCCTTGCGGCCGCCGAGGCTGGGGCGCGCCAGGCCAAAAAGGGAACCTGGGCCGACCCCACGGCCATAAAAAACGCGGAAAGTCCGGGCGATATTCTGGCCGGGATTGGGCGTTTTACAGTGGTCGAGGGCAAGGTTTTGTCCGTCCGGCAGGCAGGGGCAACGACTTACCTGAATTTCGGGCGGAACTGGACACAGGACTTTGCTGTGACTATTTCAAGGCGCATGATACCGGCCTTCGAAGCGGCCGGGCTCGGGCCTAAGTCGCTGGAAAATCGAAGGATTCGGGTCCGCGGCTTTGTGGCCTCGCGGGGTGGACCACGGATCGAGGCGCTCCGGGTGGGGCAGATTGAAGTGCTGGCTGGGAATTAGCTTATTCGACAAGTGAGCAATTACGAGTGCGGACGTGATTGAGCGTGCAGGACGGCGTGAGGGAATGACAGGCCGCCGCCTTTTGGCTGCGCCGGTGCTTTTGTGCGCCGCTTTCACGCTTTCGGCGTGTGGCAATATGGCCCGGTTTGAGGCCGCGGCGCCATCATCGGCCATCCAGCCAGCGAAGCCGAACCGCACGGTGGCGCAGACGCCGGCGAGCGAGCGTGAGCATGAGCGCATTCTCTCGTCCTATGGCGGCGCCTATGACGATCCAAAGCTGGAAGCCTTGATCAGCAAGACCGTCGAGCGGTTGGTCGCGGCCTCCGACCGCCCCGATCAGGCCTACAAGGTGACGATCCTCAATTCGGGCGCGGTGAACGCGTTCGCACTGCCGACCGGCCAGCTCTATGTCACGCGCGGCCTGATCGCGCTGGCAAGCGACACCTCGGAATTGTCCTCCGTGTTGTCGCACGAGATGGCGCATGTGCTCGCAAAACACGCCTCGATCCGCGAAGACCAGGCGCGGCAGGCGGCGGTGGTGACCCGCGTCGTCACCGACATGAGCAACGATCCGGATCTGACCGCGCTGGCGCTGGCGAAAACAAAACTGACGATGGCGAGCTTCTCGCGCGCACAGGAGTTCGAGGCGGACGGCATCGGTGTTGGCCTTGCGGCGCGGGCGCATTTCGATCCCTATGGCGCGGCGCGCTTCCTCACCGCGATGGAACGCAATGCCGCCATGAAGGCCGGCAAGACCTCGCTCGATCCACGCGCGCTGGATTTCCTTTCCTCGCATCCGGCAACGCCCGAGCGCGTGCAGAACGCGCAGGCCTCGGCCCGGCAATACACCTCGCCCGAAGGCGGCGAGCGCGACCGCGAAGCGTATCTGGCCGCGATCGACAACATCGTCTATGGCGAAGATCCGAGCGAAGGCTTTGTGCGCGGCCGGCGTTTCCTGCATCCAAAACTCGGCTTCACCTTTGCAGCGCCCGACACCTTCACGCTGGATAACACCGCGCAGGCCGTGATCGGCGTGCGCGAGGGCGGCACGCAGGCGATGCGCTTCGACGTGGTGCGGGTGCCGGCCGAACAATCGCTCGGCGATTATCTCAATTCCGGCTGGATGGAAGGCGTCGAAAAGTCGTCGACCGAGGACATCACCATCAACGGCTTCCCCGCCGCATCAGCGTCGGCGCATGGCGACAGCTGGCAGTTCAAGGTCTATGCACTGCGCTTCGGCAGCGACGTCTACCGCTTCATCTTCGCCGCCAAGCAAAAGACCACCGAGAGCGAGCGCAACGCCCGCGAGACCGTGAACTCGTTCCGCCGCCTGACACTCGAGGAAATCCAGGCCGCGCGGCCATTGCGGATCAAGGTCATCACCGTACAGCCCGGCGACACCGTGGAATCACTTTCCCACCGCATGGCCGGCGTCGACCGCCCAGCCGAGCGTTTTCGCGTCCTCAACGGGCTGGATCAGCACGCGCAGGTGAAGACGCGCGACCGCGTGAAGATCGTGGTGGATTGAAGCGGGGGTTAGCTGGGTGCACTCCTCTCGTCGTCCCGAACAAGCGAAGCGCGATCCGGCTCAGTCCCTTTGGGCCACGGGGACGGGCTGATCCCTTAGACAACGCCTGGCGGCATCGATCTGCGCCTCAGTTGCACCATGACCACGGGCCCACATCTCCGCTGTCGCAGCGGAATATTTCGCTACGTAATGCCGAACCACTGAGCACGACATCCGCTGCACAACACCGGGCTGGCTACCCGCAAAAGCACCGGTGTTTAGCGGTGCGATTAAAGCAACTGCGGCAATCACACGCAACAACATCGTAGTCTCCTGCGAACCGGGGCCTTCCTCACTACAGAGAAATTCTGACTCGTGTGGATTGCGCAAATTAACAAAACCGCTGTCGGCGATTTATGCGCCGACTGTGGCCTTGATGCTTCACCCTCGAAAGTTCCCCGAATAGTTGGCTGCAGTCCGGCGATGAAAGTTCCGCGGCGGAGTTCGCGGCTTTCTCGTTCTTCCACAGATAACTTGTCCGTAGTTGCCCCGTGTTTCGTGGGAATCACTCCACTGTTACGATCTACTATCGGACAGCTTTTTGCAGGGAGGAGCGATGTCTTACACGGTTGGCTTTACTGAAAAGAACCGAACGGAAATCTCGGAAACCGAGACGCCGACAGCCAATCAAGCTGTGGCTCTGGTCGCGGCACTTCGACAAGGTGCGCAGGAAATCAAATTTATCAGGTCACCTCAGGAAGGCGACATGGGTATCGAAATGCTTTTGCTGTTGGCAAAAGAGGAAGCCGAGGAGATGCCCATGGCGTTTTCGAACCAAGTGCACAGCGGTTCGCGCAAAGAAAACGCGTCAAGACAAAAGATTAGAGCCCGGTTCTGATTCAATCAGAACCACGTCGGGGCCGACGATCGCCACAAACAAAAAGCCCGGTCTCTCGACCGGGCTTTTCATTTTCAATCCTTTGGAGCCTTTCAGGCAGCTTCATCCGCAACGGCAGCGTCGTCACCGTCTGCTTCGGCATCGGCGTCGTCAGCTTCGCCATCCGCCTCAGTGCCGGCTTCGGCCTTGGCGCCGCGGCGCGGGCTCTTGGCGAGCTGGCTTTCGATTTCCTTGACCGCTTCGGTCTCCGTCGAATGCTGGACGACGGCGATTTCGCGCGACAGGCGATCGAGCGCTGCTTCATAGAGCTGGCGTTCGCTATAGGACTGTTCGGGCTGCGACTCCGAGCGGTAGAGATCGCGCACCACTTCGGCGATCGCAACGATATCGCCTGAATTGATCTTTGCTTCGTATTCCTGCGCGCGGCGCGACCACATCGTGCGCTTGACGCGGGCACGGCCCTTCAGGGTTTCCAACGCCTTCTTGACCAGCGCGGGCTCCGACAGCTTGCGCATGCCGACATTGGCGACCTTGGCGGTCGGCACGCGTAGCGTCATCTTGTCCTTCATGAAATTGATCACGAACAGCTCAAGCTTGGCGCCTGCGATCTCCTGCTCCTCGATCGCCAGGATCTGGCCGACACCGTGAGCGGGATAGACCACGAATTCATTGGCCTTGAAGCCCTGACGCTGGGTCACGACCTTCTTCGGCTCTTCGACGCGCGGGGCGGCAGCCACCGGCTTCGCGGCAGCCTTCGGTGCGACGGCGGCCTTCGTCACAGGGGCCTTGGCGACGGTCTTGGGAGCAGCAGCTTTAGAGGCAGTAGTCTTGGGAGCGACCTTCGAAGCATTGGTCTTCGAACCCGTCGCTTTCGCGGCAGTTTTGGCAGTCTTGTCTGGCATTGCGCTTCTTTTGTTTTTCGAGGACTTTGTGGCTGAAGCCTTCTTGGCATCCTTTACGGAAGCCTTGGCACGGCCTTTGGTTGCACTACGGCTGGCCGCAGCGGCTTTTTTCGTGTTCTTTGAAGCACTCTTTTTACGCGTTTTCTGTGACACAGCCTGCGCGCGGAACTGCCACGCCCCTGTTCGATGTTTTTACGGGAACCCACCGGGGGCCAAGGGTACGCATGGCCGGGTTCGGCTTGTAATGTGCCCAATATAGCACATTTTCCGCAAAAATCAATGATTTACGCCCTGTTCCGGTCTCTACCGGGGACCTTTCGGTCATAAGTCCGTCAACAAGGTTAAATCCAGGGGCTGTCCGGGGGCCGGATTAGGTCCGGAGCGGGCTCAACTCGTCGCTGAAAGTGTTCACCGAATCAGTCGCCGGTGCCGGGTTCCTTGGAAAAATATTTCTCGAACTTGCCTTCCACGCCCTCGAATTCTTTCGCGTCGGGCGGTTGGTCCTTCTTCTGGGTGATGTTGGGCCAGCTCTTGGCGTATTCGGTGTTCACCTCAAGCCACTTCTCCAGCCCCGGCTCGGTATCCGGCTTGATGGCGTCGGCAGGACATTCGGGTTCGCAAACGCCGCAATCGATGCATTCGTCAGGATGGATGACCAGCATGTTCTCGCCCTCGTAGAAGCAGTCCACGGGGCAGACTTCAACGCAGTCGGTATATTTGCATTTGATGCAGGCTTCAGTGACGACGTAAGTCATCCAGTGCTCCGAAACGGTCAACTTTCCGGGGTTTGCGTAGCGCAGGAACACCGCAGCCGCAAGTGAAGCAGAGCGATCCCGTGACGCGTTTTCGAGCAGGTTCGCTTCCGCCGCAACCCGGCCCGCCAGAGATAGTTATTCCCGGGCGTTCTGCAAATCGTCGTACAGCACGCGCGCCGCTGACGCGTCGCCCCGGCGCTCCGAAAATCCGACTACTTTGAGGATGCGCACGCTGTTGTCGAGCCCGACGGTCAGGACGTCGCCGACCTTCACCGCATGGCCCGGAGATTTTTCGCGCACGCCGTTGATGCGGACGTGACCAGCCTCGACCAACGCGGCAGCCGAGGTGCGGGCCTTTACCACCCGCGCATGCCACAGCCATTTATCGAGACGCTGGCGCTCCAAATAAACTCACTTCCGGATAATAGGTTAGTCCTTGCGATTGCCCGCGAGTTGCTCTTTGAGCGCCGCGAGTTTTGCGAACGGCGAATTGGGATCGACAGGACGATCGCGATCGCGCGGGGCGGCGCTGGTGGCCCATTGGCGATGCGACGGCCCGCTGTCGCGCTTGTCGCGGCCGCCCTTGTCGCGCCCGCCGAAATCGCGGCCCTTGTCGCGGCCGCTGCGATCACCCTTATTGCGATCGCCGCCTTTATTGCGATCACGGTCGCCTTGATTGCGATCACCCTGGAATTTTTCGCGGCGGTTGTCGTTGTCGCGCCGTCCTTCATTATCGCGGCCCTTGCCTTCAAAGCGCTCGCGCGGCGGACGCTGATCGGGACGCGCCTCTTGTGCAGTCGCGCCCTCGGCTGCGGGTGTTGCGGCGGCATCGACGGTAGCGCCCTCGCGAGGTTTGCGGAATTCGTTGTGACGGCGTCCGCGGCGATGACGTTGTTCGCGCGGCGCGCCCTCGCCGCCTTCACCGGCAGAAGCGGCCGGCTGCGCGCCATCCTGCGGACGGTCTTGGCGGCCGTGCTGACGATGGCGGTTGCGATCATGATGCGGACGGCGTTCGTCCGATCGGCCGCCGGGCCGCCAGACTTCCACCAATTCGGGTGTGGCAGGCGCAGCCTCGGTCGTAGCGACCTCGGTGGCAGCGGCTTCCGCCGGTGCAGCCTCGCTGGTGACGGCAGTCTCTGTCGTTTCGGGAGTAGCCGTCGTTTCGGCAGCGGCTTGCGCCTCCGGTGCTTCCGCCACAGGCGTTTCGACTGCCGCAGGCTCTGGCGCAGCTTCAACGACGGGCTCCGGCGCGGCTTCAACCGCGGCCGACGGCTCTTCGCTGGCGGCGGGCGCGAGCGTCACCTCGGGCAGCAGGGCAGCCGACGGCGCGGGATCGCCGGACACCGCCATCGACACGACTTCTTCGGTTGCCGTTTCGATTGGCGTTGCCGCTGAATCGTCTGACGTGACTGCTTCTGACGTGACGGCTTCCGGCGTGACTTCTGACGGCGTCTCCGCAACGCTTTCTGCGGGCGCAGTCTCGGCAGCAGCGGCTTCCACCACTTCAGCAACTGCCACCGGCTTCGGCGGCAGCGGCGGGCGGCGGTCCATGCGATAGCCGAGCGCGCGCAGGATCGAGGCAAAATCTTCGCCGGCCGAACCCGTCAGCGACGTCATCGCCTGCGTGACGACAAAACTGCGGCCGTCGAACGCGCCGGCGGGCTTTTCGCCGGGCGACGTCTCGCGCCAGGCCAAAGCGGGACGGATGAGATCGGCAAGACGTTCCAGAATATCGACGCGCACCGCGCGCTCGCCGCATTGGCGGTAGCCCAGCACGCGATAGGCGTCGCGCGGCAGCGCCTTGTCGACCGGGAACGAGGTGCGCCCGCTCGATGCCAGATGCTGCGCACCCGACAGCGCGGACATGTCGACATTGTCCTGCTTCTCGGCCCACAGCAGCGACGCCAGCGAACGCGCCGCGGGCTTTAGCAGCCCCGGGAAATAGATGTGATAGGCGCCAAAGCGCACGCCGTATTTGCGCAGCGTGGCGCGCGAGGCCTGATCGAGATCCTTCATCTCGGCGGAAATCTTGGCACGCTCCAGCACGCCGAGCGCCTCGATCAATTGGAACGCGATGCCGCGCGCGATGCCGGTGATGTCTTCGGCCTTGGAGAGACCGAACAGCGCGCCCAGCAGCTTTTCGATATGCGTCTTCAGCCACAGATCGAGCCGCGTCTGCACGGCTTCGCGCGACGCGCCGGCGAGGCGGTCGTCGGAAATGATGCGCAGCCGCGGATGCAGCGCGTCTTCGGCGGCGACGAGTTTGGCGACGGCGTCGCCGGTCCAGCGGATGGTGCCGTCGGACGTCAGCACGAACTGATCGTCGGGGGCGGCGGCGAGCTTTTCGGCGCGCGCGTCGATCTCGCCGGCGAGCACCTGCTGGGCGGCAGCCTGCAGCGCCTTGGCGTCGGAGCCGGCCTCCGCCGCGTCGGGCGCAAAGGTGAATCCGTCGAGGCGGCCGATCACATGGCCCTCCACGATCACTTCGCCGGTCTTGCCAATTTCCGTATTCAAAACACTGTTCTCCCGCAGGCGGCGCATCAATACACTGGTACGGCGATCAACGAAACGCTCCGTTAGCCGTTCATGCAACGCATCGGACAATTTATTTTCGACTTCGCGTGCGATTCCCTGCCAGTGATCGGGGTCGGACAGCCAATCCGGCCGGTTGGCGACGAAGGTCCAGGTGCGGATTTGCGCGATCCGGCCCGACAGCGTGTCGATATCGCCGGTGACGCGGTCGGCCTGGTCGACCTGGGCGGCGAACCATGCGTCTGGAATCCGGCCCTTTTTCATCAGAAACGAATACAGCGTGGTCACGAGTTCGGCATGGGCGGCGGGCGCCAGTCTGCGGTAATCCGGAATTTGGCAGGCGTCCCACAGCCGTTCCACGGCGGCAGGGCCATGGGCCATGTCGCGCACGTCGCCGTCGCGTGCCGCGTGATCGAGCACGCGCAAATCCTCGGCAATCGGCGCGCGGGTCAACGCCTCATGGCCGGGCGATAGCGCCAGCGACACCTGCAACGCGCCGAGCGAGGAGAAATCCAGTTTCGAATTGCGCCATTGCAGCATTTTGACGCTGTCGAACGTGTGGTTCTGCAGCGCGTTCACCAGTTCCGGCTCGAACGGCGCGCAACGGCCGGTGGTGCCGAAGGTGCCGTTCCGCGTCGCGCGGCCGGCGCGGCCGGCGATCTGCGCAAACTCCGACGGGTTGAGGCGGCGGAACTGATAGCCGTCGTATTTGCGGTCGGACGCGAACGCCACATGATCGACGTCGAGATTGAGTCCCATGCCGACGGCGTCGGTAGCGACGAGATAATCGACGTCGCCGTTCTGGAACATCGCGACTTGCGCGTTGCGCGTGCGCGGCGACAGCGAACCCAGCACCACGGCAGCGCCGCCATGCTGACGCCGGATCAATTCCGCGATCGCATAGACTTCGTCGGCCGAGAACGCGACGATGGCGGTGCGTCTCGGCTGGCGGGTGATCTTGCGGTCGCCGGCGAATTCGAGCTGCGACAACCGCGGCCGGGTGACGATCGACGCGCCCGGCAACAGCCGCTCGATGATCGGGCGCATGGTGGCGGCACCGAGCAACAACGTCTCGTCGCGGCCGCGCCGATGCAGAATGCGATCGGTGAAGACGTGCCCGCGTTCCAGATCCGCCGCGATCTGAATTTCATCGACGGCGAGAAAACTCACGTCGATATCCCGCGGCATCGCCTCCACGGTAGAGACCCAGAAGCGCGGATTTTTCGGCTTGATCTTCTCCTCGCCGGTGATCAGCGCGACGCTTTCCGCGCCCGCCCGATCGGCGATCTTGTTGTAGACCTCGCGCGCCAACAGCCGCAGCGGCAGGCCGATGATCCCCGACGAATGCGCCAGCATCCGCTCGATGGCGAGATGCGTCTTGCCGGTGTTGGTCGGCCCGAGCACGGCGGTGACGCCGGCGCCGGGGGCCCGTTCATTGCCGAACGAAGTTGGAGAGAAAGCCATATTTTGCAGGTGTTTCTTGCGTCGCTTGTGTTCTTGCTGTGTGTCACTTTGCGACGGCTGGGCGGTCGCGGTTTAAGCTCTGGAACGAGTCCGGAACGAATGGCGTCCGAATCGCTGACTCTTCCCGAAACCGGCTTCGTTCACCGCAACATCTCGCGTGGATAGGTTTGCAGCGGCACTAGATCAAGTTTGCGCGGGCTCCACAAGCCGGGGATTTACGACGAATTCCTTAAAGGTTGAGCGACTGCGGAGTTGAATCAGAAGTGATGAAGAGTCAACTGGATTCCGGCGCTCTACTGCGTCTTCGCCACCCGCGGCGGTGCGGCTGTCGTAATGAACGATGTCGCCTCCAGCATCGCGGGGCCGAACGGCGTCGGGATCGTCATGCGGAACGGTACCAGGACGCGGGTGCCGGCGACCGGCACGAAGGCGATCTCGATGTTGCGCTGGGCGGCGAGATATTTGATGACGGGACGATCGGGGATATAGCCCGCGACCGGCGTGAAATAGATCGCGCACACCACCGCGGGGCCATGATAGCCGCGCTCGGCCCGCACGTTTTCCATGCGCTTGAAATCGAGCTTGAGGTCGTAGCGCAGCCGGCCGTCAAAAATGCCGGCGCCGGTGCGGCAGGCTTCGGGGCCGAGCGGATCGGCATTGCCGGGCACGCGCAGCATCGAGCCGGTCATGGGATCGAACACGTTCTTGCGATGCGCGTCGGTGACGACGATGCGGTCCGGATCGACCGGCGGTTCCGGCTCGATCGAGAAATCCTTCACCCCGCCATTGGCGAGCACGAGGCGGATGGTTTCGGACTTTTTCGCCGTCGTTGTGGTGGCGATATAGGAGTTCGCGACCAGCGCGCCGTTGACGATGCGGCCCTGGGAAGCACCCGTGCCGGTGCCGCCGGAAAACGCCTTCAGCAGCCCCGAGGTGCCGCCCTGGGCGGAGGCCGAAAACGAATCGTCGCCGATTTCGATGGTCCAGCTTCCCTTGCCGACCGGAATGCCCGCAAGCGAAGCCTCATAATGGGCATCGAGCCGGCCCTGCGCATGGGCGGGCGACTGCGCGAGCAGCAGCGCGCCGGCGCATAGGCTACCGAACACCCCCAAACGGAGAGAGATGGCGCTGACGATGTTCACCTGATTGACGGTCCTGCTGCGGCGCGAGATCTGTTCATTTAAGCAAAAATATCCCGCACACAACGCTGCGGCCTGCTTTCGGCTGCCGGGAAATGGCCCAGATGGCCCTTATCCCTAGATTTCGGCGCGGAATACGCCGTTTATATGGTGCCCAAAAGCCCTCGGAACCCCTTACAAACCGGGCCATTCCGGGCCGTTCAGCCATAGCGTTTTCAAGCGAAGTGGCCCTCCCCGGTTCGCGCCAGGAAAACGCGTCAAAACATGGGGTTTCAGAGCCGACGGAACGCGGCTCTGAAAGCCCAAAAACCTTGACCGTTCGGGCATCTCCCCCTATACGTCCGCGGTTCCTGGAAATGGACGCGATTTTGGACCCCCGCGCAGGCCGCGAATGCGCTTGCTGGATACGGGGATGATAGAGGATTTTGCGATGTCTCGGCGCTGCGAACTGACGGCCAAGGGCCCCCAGACGGGCCACAAGGTGAGCCACTCGAACATCAAGACCAAGCGGCGCTTCCTGCCGAACCTGGTCAACGTCACCTTCATCTCGGACGCGCTCGCCCGCAACGTGCGCCTGCGCGTCTCGACCAACGCGCTCAAGAGCGTCGATCACAATGGCGGCCTCGATGCGTTCCTGCTCAAGGCCAAGGCCGACGTGCTGTCGCCCCGCGCGCTCGATCTGAAGCGCGCGATCGAGAAGAAGGTCGGCAAGCCGGTATTCGTGAAGAAGGCGAGCTAAGAGATTTGGTTGGGGCTGGCGGGGCTAGTGAGTTAGTCGCGTAGGCTTAGGTAGAGTTGAGTTTGTGGACGGCCGGGTCGAAAGACCCGGCCGTTTTTGTTCGTTTGGTCTCCCGTAGATTTATTGTTCGTAGAGGAAATCAACTCTAACATTAGAAGTTGAATTTGATGTGATGGTCACTCAATGCTCGAAAAGCCTCTTAACATATCGACACAGCGCGATACCGAGATCGCCTCATATGAGAATTGGGTTTCTCGTCGGGCTCCAGACAATCTATCAACGAATGCGGGGGCACCTCTCATCGCCTTCCAAGCTGGCGTCAGTTCAAGGAAGCCTTTGCTCCCGAGCTGGTGGAGGTCGCCGTTTCCGAGACTGCTGCTAGCTTAGGTCGTTCCGTAACAACTTGCCTCGACCCTTTCGGGGGATCGGGCACGACTGCGTTGACTTGCCAGTTTCTTGGCGTCTTCCCCACTACAATCGAGGTAAATCCATTTCTTGCTGATCTAATTTCGGCAAAGCTTGGCCGATACAATTTCGAATTGCTTCCTACGCTGTTACGGAAAATTACCAACGCTCGCGTTCGAACGAAATTTGCCTGCGGCGCTTTCCCGGGAGCCGCGGCGACCTTCGTTGAGCCAGGTCACAAAGGAAGGTTCATCTTCCCAAGAGACGTCGCAGAACGCCTACACCTCTTCTCGCTTTGCTTGCAGAGATACAGAAGTCTCTTTGTATTCTTGTTCTGCATTGGCAAATTCGCGCTGCGCTTCTGCAAAGGTTACTCGCGCCGTCTGCAGGGACCTATAAGTGTCTCGCGCCCTTCGTTCTAAGGCCCTGGTGCCGGCAGTGGATATTGTTGGCGTCCGCTTACTCCCACAGATCAGACATCGACCTTCTGAGCTGCGCCGCTCAAGCTCTGATACCGCCTCGATTGCTTTCGCTCCACATGCAATGCACTCGTTTTCTGAAAGCAATTTCAGTATGACATACTGCTGTGTTGGTGTTGCTTTGGATAAGGCGGCGCAAGAACCGCAAATTTTGCCTGTTCATAGATTCCTTCTGCATCGTCCATTGCTCTTTCAGCTTTAAATAACCGTGTGCGGCCATCGGATCGACGCACATCCGCCAATTCATTTTCTGCCTGTAGCTTTCCCTCTCTTTCCTGCGCCTCTGCCAAGTCAGCATTCGCACTTGCAAGCTGGGCCTTCACCGTCGCTGCGTTAGCTTGGAGGGTACGTTCCTTGTCTTGCCGTTTCATAATGCCATAAAGCACAGCGTTTAGATTGCGCGCAGCACTATCGGCCGACACAATTGTCCCTTCGAGATCTCGCAAGCGAGTTGCGTCTTCTTGCTTAAGGACCAGAGCGCGGAAAATTTCATATTGTGATGCAGTATCCCAAATAAGAGCAGCTTCGTTCTCCAGAAAGGTGAAGACCATTCGGTCCACAAGACGAACTACATTAGCAAAATCAGTGATTTCGAATGCATCCGCAAGCGCGGCGCGATACCGTTCCTCGGTCGCGTCTTCATGCGCGATGCCATCAACCGAGAAGCTCACGAGAGCGAGATTCTCAAGTCTGCGCGTAACAACGAACCGACGCGGGCCAACCCGAACCGTAAGCTGAGCCCTAGCGTCCTTAGCACCGTCGAGGACTCGAGACGCAAACATTCTAGCGTCCGCCGATAAGAGATCACGAGTTTCACCAGCAAAGCCAGCTGAACGCACTCTGACGCTGCCAACAAGCACGTACCGAAGCATGAGGAGGAGCGTACTCTTTCGAGACCATTCACACCGAGAATAATCCATGGGCCGGAACCGAAATCCGCGCGCAAGCCCAGACCATTTTTCCCGGGATAGAGCCGATAGTCGTCGACGTGAAGGCTTTCAATGAATGGAAAGTGAGCCAATTGAATTCCGCATTGGTCCGGTTGGTCAGTGGAAACTGCACTGAACTAATTGCAACGTGAAGAGGAATAGGAGGATAGTAGCTATTCCACGTCGGTACAACAACGGTCAGCTCGCCGCAAGAGAGGGCGCCCATGCGCAACATCGTCATCCTCTGCGACGGCACCGGCAACGAAATCTCCGAGAACATTTCCAACGTCCTCAAGCTCTATCGCTGCCTGCGCAAGACGGAGAAGACGCAGCCGCGGCAGCTTGTGTTTTACGATCCCGGCGTCGGCACGCTGGAGCGGCCGGATCCGTGGCACAAGCTCAAGCAGGATTTCAACGCCATTCTGGGGCTCGCCACCGGCTATGGCCTCGATGACAATGTGCTCGCGGCCTACGCCTTCCTCGTCGCCAATTATCAGGACGGCGACCAGATCTATCTGTTCGGCTTTTCCCGCGGCGCCTATACCGTGCGCGTGCTGGCGGGGCTGATCCACAAGGTGGGGCTGATCTCGCCGCAGCAGGTCAATCTCGCCGGAAGCGGGCTGATCGCCTACAAGCAGTTTTCCAGCGACGTCGTGCCGAAGCTGGGGCCGAACTGGCGCGCCCTCACCGACGCCGGCGACGAGGACGGGCCGATCGCGGCGACGCCGTTCGACAACGCGGCGCAGTTCGCGCGCATCACCTCGACGCGATGGCCGACCATCAAATTCGTCGGCGTCTGGGATACGGTGGCGAGCGTCATCGTCCCCCGCGCCGACCGGCTGTACTGGCCGAGCCTGGAAGAATTGGCGTTCACGCTGCAAAATCCGAGCGTGCAGATTTTCCGCCAGGCGATCTCGATCGACGAGCGCCGCTGCATGTTCCGGCTGAAGAAGTGGGACGAGCCGCAAACCTTCACCCATAACCGCTTCAACGACGCCCACGCCGAGCCGCAGGACATCAAGCAGGTCTGGTTCGCCGGCGTGCATGCCGATATCGGCGGCGGCTATCCGGAAATAGAGAGCGGGCTGTCGAAATATCCGCTGATCTGGATGATCAACGAAGCCGTGAAATGCGGATTGGCCGTCAACCCGCGCACCGTCAATCAACTCGCCTGGGGCATTCAGCGCAAAGGCAGCCCGTTCTCCTACGTCGCGCCGGATGTGCAGGGCGAGTTGCACGATTCGCTGCGCGGCGCCTGGTGGATCCTCGAATTTCTGCCGAAGAGCGCGAAATACAGGGAGTGGCCGGAGCGGCAGACGTATCTCGGATTTTACATTCCGGATGCCGAACCGCGCTTGATTCCGGAGGATGCGTTCATTCATGAATCCGTGGTGAAGCGGATGGATGCGCTTGCCGATTATCGGCCGGTCAATCTGCCGGCGCGGTTTCAGACGGTGCCGATGCCCGTGCCGCCGGAGCATGGGGGGCACGAGGGGGTGTGATGGTTCGGCTTGCACTGCTGCGCTCCCTCTCCCGCTTGCGGGGGAGGGTTGGGGTGGGGGTGCCTCCGCGGAAAGACTCGTCGAGTGGAGAGACTTCCCCCACCCGCCGCGCTCTGACGAGCGCGTCGACCTCCCCCGCAAGCGGGAGAGGTGCGCCAACAACCACCAGCGCGCGTTGCCAGCACCGCCCGAGCATGCGGGGCATGAAGGGGCTTGACGGGTTCGGCTTGCACTCGCTGCGCTCCCTCTCCCGCTTGCGGGGGAGGGTTGGGGTGGGGGTGCCTCCGCGGAAAGACTTGTCGAGTGGAGAGACTTCCCCCACCCGCCGCGCTCTACGAGCGCGTCGACCTCCCCCGCAAGCGGGAGAGGTGCGCCAACAAACACCAGCGCGCGGTGCCAGCACCGCCCGAGCATGCGAGGCATGAAGGGGCTTGACGGGTTCGGCTTGCACCGCTGCGCTCCCTCTCCCGCTTGCGGGGGAGGGTTGGGGTGGGGGTGCCTCCGCGGAAAGACTCGTCGAGTGGAGAGACTTCCCCCACCCGCCGCGCTCTGACGAGCGCGTCGACCTCCCCCGCAAGCGGGAGAGGTGCACCAACAACCACCAGCGCGCGTTGCCTGACGGGCAAATCACCGATTTCCTGTCCAGCCCGCCAGCAAAAAATATTTCGCTTTCGCCGTCGGGCAAATCAGCGCTACCAGCTCGCGCCATCCCGCCTCACAGGAGGGGCGTATGCGCAATCGTCACGAAACGCGAGGCGGGATGCGATGGACGCGGCAGCGCGCGAGACGAGCGCGCCAATGCGTACGGCGAAGTCGTGTGGTCCTGACGCCCCGACGCTGGCGTCAAGTTCTTGAGAGGCTATCGCTTCTCGGGAGCGACGGTGACAAAAAAGCCCGGTCACCGGGGAGAGCCCGTTATAAGCCGTAAAACCATTGCGCAGGGAAGGCCGGAGTGTTTCCGCTGAACCTGTATGCTCGTGTGCGTTTTGCTTTGTGCATCTTGCATGCGAGACCGCGGGTGCAGCGCGCACCCGGTCTTCCCTGCGCCCTCTTGCTTCGGAGGGACAGAATTCATGCAAACCTCGGGCGCAATCGCGCCGCGAGATCGCGAACACATACCCAGTCGTCATCACCCGCGAAGGCGGGTGATCCAGTATTCCAGAGGCAGCAGTGATTGAATCGATAAGCCGCGGCGTACTGGATACCCCGCTTTCGCGGGGTATGACGGCCGCGGAGGGAGGCTGGGCTCTCTCCTCCGTCATTGCGAGCGGGAGCGAAGCGAGGCAATCCATCTCGCCACGCAAAGGAAGAATGGATTGCTTCGTCGCTTTCGCTCCTCGCAATGACGTGGATGGAGGCGCGCTTCTCCCTCGCCCCGCGCTTGCGGGGAGAGGGTTGGGGTGAGGGGCTCTCTCCGCGAATAATGATGCCAATTGATGGAACCGTACCCCCTCACCCGAAGCCTTCGGCCTTCCCCGCAAGCGGGGCGAGGTAAGACAAGCGACCTCAAACACGTTTCCCCAAACTCACCTCGCCCCAAAATGACACACCCGATTTTACCGATCGTTCAGCACTTTCCCCCTAAAGTTCCGGGTCTGCCAGAACTGGCTTTAAAACGCTCAGGACGAGCGATGTTAGACAGAACTATTGCCGATGAAGTCGAGGCGGCTATCCATGCCGGGTCCGCCGAAAAGCATCTCGATACCTTCCGGCGCGTCACGGACCTGTTCCTGGCGTCGGCCGACGGCTTTTCCGGCGAGCAGATCGAGCTGTTCGGCGACGTGCTCGAACGCCTGATCAAGACCATCGAAATCCGCGCGCTCGCCGATGTCTCGGCCCGCATAGCGCTTGCCGAAGTGAGCAGCCAGATCGCGTCCGTCAAGCAGGCGCCCCGCACCGTGATCCGGCGGCTGGCTGAAAATGACGAGATCAGCGTGGCGCGCCCGGTGCTGACCGAATCGGCACGGCTGAGCAATGAGGATCTGGTCGAACTCGCACAGACCAAAGGCGAACAGCATCTGCTGGCGATCTCAGGGCGCTGGTGGCTGAAGGAAGTCGTCACCGATGCGCTGCTGGCGCGGCACTATCCGTCCGTCAGCCGGCGGCTGGTCAGCAATCCCGGCGCGCGGGTTTCCGCGAACGGCTATGCCATCGTGCTGGCGCAGGCCGAGAACGATCCGGACCTCGCTGTCGAAACCGGCATTCGCGTCGATCTGCCGACGGAGCTGCGGCAGCAATTGCTGCGCGAAGCAACCGAGGCGGTGCGGACGCGGCTGCTGTCGCGCGCACCGCCGCATCTGTTCGAGGAAGTCCGCAGCGCGATCGCGGCTGCGTCCACCGGCGCCGATCGCCAGATGTCCATGAGGCGCGATTTTGCCGAGGCGCGGCGCCACATCGGCTTGCTGAGCAAGACCGGCCAGCTCAATGAAGCAGCGTTAGCGGGTTTTGCCCGGCAGCGGAAATACGAGGAAACCGTCGCAGCCCTTGCCGAGCTGTCGAAATCGAGCATCGACGTCATTCGCCCGCTGATGCAAAGCCTGCGCGACGACGGCGTTCTCGTTCCCTGCAGGGTCGCCGGCCTGAGCTGGGACACCGTCAGCGCAGTGCTCGACAGCCGCTTCGCCTCAGGCTCGATGGGCCCGCACGAGCTGGCGAGAGCCAAGACTCAGTATGCGAAATTGACCGCCGAGAACGCGCTGCGCCTGCTTCGCTTCTGGCAGGTGCGGCCGACCGTTGCTGCGCCGATGAATGTGAATTGAGGGGGCAACCGTCATTGCGAGGAGCGCAAGCGACGAAGCAATCCATACTTTCTTTGCCGGTCGATGGATTGCTTCGCTTCGCTCGCAATGACGTCACCTCACGCCGCCTTGGTGAGGTCCGCGTCGAGATGCTTCAGCCGCGGCATCACTTCCTGCTTCAACAGGCGCAGCGAATTGTACCAGGCTTCGGGCTTGTGCTTGTAGTCGAAGCCGAACACCAGCAGCGTGCCGAAGCCGCCGACCTCGTGGAAGATCTTTTCGATCTTCTCGGTGACGGTCGCGGGCGAGCCGACGATCCAGTTGTGCCGCGCGCAATAGTCGACGGTGACGTCGGAGTCCGGCACGTCAGGCGAGGCCTTGAGGTAGTCCTTGAAACCGAAATGACCGAGGAGAGGCAGAAAGTATTCACCCATCATCCGGCCCATCATGTCGCCGGTTGAAAGCTTCCACGCTTCCTCGTCGGTATCGGCGATGAAGACCTCTCGCACCAGCCGCCAATCGCTGCGTTTCGGCTTGCGGCCGGTCTTGGCGGCGCCGATCTCGACGGAATCCCAGTGACTGGCGACGTAAGCCGGATTGAGGTTGAGGCTCATCGGGATGTAGCCGCGTTCGCCCGCGAGTTTCAGCGTGTCGGAGCCCTTGGAAAGGCCGGCGACGCCGATCGGCGGATGCGGCGCCTGCAGCGGCTTGATGTGCGGCTTGAGGAAGTCGAACATGGTGTCGGGCTTGTTGACGGTCCAGAATTTGCCGGCGTGCGTCCACGGGCCGTCCTGGGTCCACATCTTCATGATGATTTCCAGCGCCTCGCGCGTCATATCGCGATTCTGGCCGGACATGCCGTCGACGTTGAACATCGCCCAGTCGCTCGGCAGGCCCGATGCGGCGACGCCGAAATTCAGCCGGCCGCCGGAGAGGTGATCGAGCATCGCGACGCGGTTCGCAAGTTCGGCGGGATGATGATAGGGCAGCAGGAAACCGCCGGGGCCGAGGCGGATATTCTTGGTCTGCAAGAACGCCTGTGCGAGCAGGAGGTCGGGCGCCGGATGCGGCTCCCATGGCGCGGTATGATGTTCGCCGATCCAGGCTTCCTGATAGCCGAGCTCATCGAGCCATCGGAGCGTCTGCAGGTCCCAGTCGTGCCCTTCTTTCAATCCGCATTCCGGCGGATGGGAGGGCATCGAGAAATATCCGATCTCCATTGGGTTTCCTCTCGCTGTTTTATTTGCTCTTTCTGTTTGACGCGTCTTCTTCACGCGCACCGCCATCCACTTCGCTTGAAAACGCTATGGAAGCGCGGTCGAGAGCATAGCACCCTCGGCGTGTGGCCGAGATATGACAAAACAGCCGGGCAGAAATTCGCGCGGCAGCGTCACGCTATCGGTGACGCGCTACCGCGTGCCGAACGTGGTGGCGCCGAACAGCGCCTTCTGCGTCGAGGGTTGCGAGCGCCAATATTGCGGCGGCGCTTCGACGGTGCCTCCGAGTTCGGCGGCGGCGTGCCAGCCCCAACGCGGGTCGTAGAGCATGGCGCGGGCGAGTGCGACCATGTCGGCTTTGCCGGAGGCCACGATCTCTTCGGCCTGCTTCGCTTCGGTGATCAAGCCAACCGCGATGGTAGTTACTCCAGTCGCTTCCTTGATCGCCTGCGCGAACGGAACCTGATAGCCGGGGCCGAGCGGAATCTTCTGCAGCGGCGATACGCCGCCGGAGGACGCGTCGATCCAGTCGACGCCGCGCTTTTTCAATTCCTTGGCGTATTCGATGGTCTGCGCGATATCCCAGCCGCCTTCGATCCAGTCGCTCGACGAAACCCGCAAGCCCACCGGCTTGTCGGCCGGAAACGCCGCGCGCACCGCGTCGAACACTTCGAGCGGAAAGCGCATGCGGTTCTCGAGCGAGCCGCCATATTGATCGGTGCGCTGGTTGGAGATCGGCGACAGGAACTGATGCAGCAAATAGCCGTGGGCGGAGTGCACCTCGATGGCGTCGATGCCGAGCCGCTCGGCGCGCTTGGCGGCGACCACAAACGCTTCGCGCACCCGGGCCAGGCCCGCCGCATCGAACGCCAGCGGCGGCGTTTCGCCTTCCTTGTGCGGGATGGCCGACGGTCCTTCCGGCCGCCAGCCGCCTTCGGAAACCGGAATAAGCTGGCCGCCGTCCCATGGCGTGTGGCTCGATGCCTTGCGGCCGGCATGGGCGAGTTGCATCATCACGGCGGTCTTCGAACGCTTGCGCACCGAGGCGAGGATCGGCTTCAGTGCCGCTTCGTTGGCGTCGTTGTAGAGGCCGAGGCAGCCCGGCGTGATGCGGCCGTTCGCCTCCACCGCGGTGGCCTCGATACAGAAGATCCCGGCCCCCGACAGCGCCAGCGAATTGATGTGCGTAAAGTGCCAGTCATTGGCATCGCCGTCGACCGACGAGTACTGGCACATCGGCGCCACCATAATGCGATTGGGCAGTTTCAGCCCGCGCAGCTGGATCGGGGAAAACAAGGTGCTCATCGGGGGATTTCCGGATTGGGAGGGAAAACGGTTCCCCATGATGTAGCGAGCGGTTCCCCACTCCTCAACCCGCCACGACTGCAACCCTCCCCTTACTGTTTGATCCCCGCGGCCTTTACCAGCTCGATATTGGCCGCCGTCTCGCGCTTGACGAGATCGTCCATCTCGGCCGGCTTCATGGGCATCGGCTCGATGCCGAGCTTTTTGAGATTTTCCAGCGTGGCCGGGTCGTTCAGCACCTTTTCCCCGGCCGCATGCAATTTCTCAACGATGTCACGCGGCGTCTTCGACGGGACCAGCACGCCGAACCAGATCGCGCTGTCGGCGTCCTTCAAGCCGATATCGACCGGCGTCGGCACATCGGGCAGTTCGACGACACGCCTGGCCGTCGAGACCACGAGCGCGCGTACCTGGCCTTCACGGATCAACGGTAATGCGGTCGCCAGCGGACAAAAATAGAAATCGATCCGGCCGCCGAGGATGTCCGCGATCACCTCGGAACCGCCGCGATAGGGAATGTGCGTGGCCTCGAAGCCTGCAGCAAGACGGAATTTTTCGGAGGAAATATGCACCGCGCTGCCGACGCCGACCGAGCCGAACGAAATCGATCCGGGTTTGGCTTTGGCATCAGCGATGAAATCCCGGATCGTTTTCCAAGGCCGCGCATTCGGCACGATCATCACATTGGCGGTGGAGCCGATCATGAATGCCGATGCGAGGTCCTTGCTGACGTCATAGGACAGGTTGGTGAAAATCGCGGGCGTGATCGTCAGCGCGTTCGAATTGGCCAAAATGCTGTAGCCATCCGGATCGGCCTTGGCGACCATGCCGGTGCCCAGCGTCCCGCCGGCGCCGGCGCGATTTTCGATCACGACGGGCTGACCGAGTTCAATGGCGAGGCGGTCGAACACCAGGCGGGGGACCACGTCGGCCGCGCTGCCGGCGCCGAACGGGATGGTCGCCTTGATCAGCCGCGCCGGCCAGACTTCCGCATGGACGGCTGTGCCGGCGAAAATGGCCGCCAGTATGCAAATCGTTCGAATGGACTTGTTCATCAAATACTCCGATTTCACCAGCCGAAGCGTTGCAAGAACCATTCCGCGGCGGCGGCAAGCTACTCCACCAGGGTGAATTGCAGCAGCAAATTGCGTTGGATTATCGAAAAATTATCGTCGGAGATCAGGGTCAGGACCGTATCGCCCTCGCCCGTGACGTGGGCGTCGATACCTTCCATGTTGTCGATTTCGTTGCCGAGATCGGCATTGAAGATCGCGGGACCATCGATCACGGCGCCGGGGACGACGGACGCCAGCGCCACGCGCCGGATCCGGATGCCGACGCCACCGAGCCATGAAAATTTTCGCTCCAGCAGCAGCAGATCGCCCGAAGGCAGCAACACCGCGTCGCTGACATCGAAATCGTCGGTGCGGCGGACGCCGAACTGGCCCGGCGTCTTGCCGCCGATCAAGAAACCGATGATGTTGCCTCGCGCATCCAGGCCACGCTCGGAGATCGCGATCAGCGTCCCCGCCGACGCAAACCCTTTCGGCACCATCACCAGCGCCTCAAGTCCCCTGTTGTAAGGCAGCCTGCGCGCTGCAGGCGGCAACGGCACCACCTCGCCGAGCGAACGCGTGAAACCCTTGGCAAAATCGAACCGCAATAGCTGATTGACGCGTTCCAGGCCGACGTAAACGTTCGAACCGTCCAGCGCGATCGACTCGGTGTCGAACCAGCCGCGCGCCGTAATCGGCTTGCCGTCGGGTCCAAGAATGGGCGACGCCTCGACATCGTCGAGGCCCGTCATCTCGCGGCCCTTGTAAACGATGCGGCCGGTGAACCAGCTTCCCTTGTCGCTGATAGCAATGAAGCGCTCGCCCTTGGCGTCTAACCGCAGACCCGACAATCCACCAAAGCCGCGGAAGCCTGAGGTGAGGACCAGCCCGCTGCGATATTCGAGCGAGCCGAACCGCACATGCGAGCGATCGCGGGTGTCGAACGCGGGCACCGGCCTTGCGTTGACCTCGATCGAGACCGGCGCTGTGACCGAGTGCTCGTCGGGCCTGATTGGTTTTGGCGGCGGCTGAACGGCGGTCTGCGCCCGCGCGATGGCAGACATCGCCGCTATCGAAAGCCCCGTCGCTGCGTAGTTCAGGACGCGGCGACGGCTGAAAGACGCACGCATGCTCTCACGAGTGCAATCGGCGCGGCCGATGGCTCGTGGCAGGCGCGGCGCCGTGGGTCTCGCTGAACAACTCGGCGAGTTTTTCAGTAATGGCGCCGCCGAGTTCCTCGGCATCGACAATCGTCACCGCACGGCGATAGTAGCGCGTGACGTCGTGACCGATGCCGATCGCGATGAGTTCGACCGGGGAACGGGTCTCGATCTCCTCAATGATATGGCGCAGATGCCGCTCGAGGTAATTGCCGGGGTTGACCGACAATGTGGAGTCGTCGACCGGCGCACCGTCGGAAATCATCATCAGGATCTTGCGCTGCTCGGCCCGGCCAAGCAGCCGCTTATGCGCCCAATCCAGCGCCTCGCCGTCGATGTTCTCCTTGAGCAGGCCCTCGCGCATCATCAGCCCGAGGTTTTTCCGCGCGCGGCGCCATGGAGCATCGGCGGATTTATAGATGATGTGCCTGAGATCGTTGAGACGGCCGGGATTGGTCGGCTTGCCGGCGGCGAGCCACGCTTCACGGGATTGCCCGCCCTTCCAGGCGCGCGTCGTGAAGCCCAGAATCTCGACCTTGACGCCGCACCGCTCCAGTGTCCGCGCCAGAATATCCGCGCACGTCGCCGCGACCGTGATCGGCCGGCCACGCATCGAACCGGAATTGTCCAACAGCAGCGTCACGACGGTGTCGCGGAAAGTCGCTTCCTTCTCGTGCATGAAGGACAGCGGATGATAGGGATCGGTGACCACGCGCGACAGCCGCGCCGGGTCCAGAATGCCCTCTTCGAGATCGAACTCCCAGGCGCGGTTCTGCTGCGCCATCAGCCGGCGCTGCAGCCGATTGGCCAACCGGGCGACGATGCCCTGCAAATGAGCGAGCTGCTTGTCGAGATAGCTGCGCAACCGTTCCAGCTCATCATGGTCACAGAGATCTTCGGCTGCGATCACCTCGTCGAATTTCGGCGCGAACGCGTGATATTCCGGCCCGCGCGGCTCGTTGGCGCCCCGCGTATTCGGCCGCGTCGCCTCGCCCGGCGTCTCATCGTCGCCGAGTTCACCGTCGTCGAAGGTGTCGCTGGTGGACGCCTGCGCGCTTTCCATCGCGCTTTCCGACATTTCGTCGGTCGATGCCTGCGCCTGATCGGCGCTCATTTCCTGCGCGGCGTCCGAGTCGGGTGAACCTTCGGCGCCGGACTGATCGTTCTCGCCGTCCTGATTCTCGTCCTGGTTCTCGTCGTCATCGGCTTCTGCGTTGCGGTCGTCGCCGAGATCGAGCGCCGACAGCAGATCGTGCACGAGGTCGCCGAACTTCGCCTGGTCTTCGGTCACACGACTGAGCTTGTCGAGCCGGGTGCCGATCTTGTCTTCCAGCACCGGACGCCAGAGATCGACCATCTTCTTTGCAGCGGCGGGCGGCGCCAGGCCGGTCAGCCGCTCGCGCACCAGCATAGCCAGCGCATCGGACAACGGTGCGTCGGCGCGATCGGTGATCTCGTCGAACTTGCCGCGATGGAAATGATCGTCGAGCATCGCAGTGAGGTTTTTCGCGACACCGGCCATCCGCCGCGAGCCGATGGCTTCGACGCGGGCCTGCTCCACCGCCTCGAACACGCCGCGCGCCTGCGGATTTCCCGGCATCAGCTTGCGGTGCACTTTCGGGTCATGACAGGCGAGTTTCAGCGCGATCGAGTCGGCATGGCCGCGCACGATCGCAGCATCCCGTTTCGTCATCTTGCGCGCCGGCTCCGGCAGCCGCGCCTTGCCGGGCGCGAGACCGGGACGCTCGGCAGCGAAGGTCACCTCCAGCTCCGGCTTTTTCGCGATCGCGCGCAGACATGACGTCACCGCGCGCTTGAACGGCTCGGTCGGCGCTTCCTTGGATCCGGTGCGGAATTTGGAGTTGGATGTGCTCATAGCGCTTTCGTGAACCAATGGCGCGTGACGCCTTCAGGGTAACCGTCGATCGAACCGAATTCCTTGTAACCGCAAGTGCGGTAAAAGCCGGGCGCCTGAAAACTCATCGTGTCCAGATAGGACCGCGTGGCCCCAAAACGTCGCGCTTCGTCTTCAATCGCCTTGATCAGCTTTGTCCCATGGTCCTTGCCGCGAAGCTTCTGCTCCATCCAGAACAACTGGATAAACAGCACCGTGGTCCAGACCTCGCCGACGATCCCTCCAACGATCTTGTTGCCTTCACGCAAGGAGATGGCGAGGCGCTTGTATTTCTGCTTCCCCATCTTCTCGGTGTTGTAACCGATGAGCCCGCCGAGCACCGCCTTCTTGGTCTGTCCAATGGTGCGCTCGACGGAAATTTTCGGCATGTTCTAACTGAGCGCCACGTTTACCGAACTCTCGGCGAGTTCCTGGTTGAAGCAGCGCTGATAGAATTCAGCCACCAGCGGCCGTTCCAACTCATCGCACTTGTTGAGGAAGGTGACGCGGAACGAAAAGCCGATGTCTGTGAAAATATCGGCGTTCTCGGCCCAGGTGATCACCGTGCGCGGGCTCATCACCGTCGACAAATCGCCATTGGCGAAGGCGTTACGGGTGAGATCGGCGAGCCGCACCATCTTGTTGACGATGTCGCGGCCTTCGGTCGTGCGATAGTGATGCGCTTTCGCCAGCACGATCTCGACTTCCTCGTCATGCGCCAGATAGTTCAGCGTGGTGACGATCGACCAACGGTCCATCTGGCCCTGGTTGATCTGCTGGGTGCCATGATAGAGGCCCGAAGTATCGCCAAGGCCGACCGTGTTGGCGGTCGAGAACAGGCGGAAGGCCGGGTGCGGCTTGATCACCTTGTTCTGGTCGAGCAGCGTCAGGCGGCCAGAAACTTCCAGCACGCGCTGAATAACGAACATCACGTCGGGACGGCCGGCGTCATATTCGTCGAACACCAAAGCGATGTTGTGCTGTAGCGCCCAGGGCAGGATGCCGTCGCGGAATTCCGTGACCTGCTTACCGTCCTTGATGACGATGGAGTCCTTGCCGACCAGATCGATGCGGCTGATGTGGCTGTCGAGATTGACGCGGACACAAGGCCAATTCAGCCTTGCTGCGACCTGTTCGATATGGGTTGACTTGCCGGTGCCGTGATAGCCGGTGACCATGACGCGGCGGTTCTTGGCAAAACCCGCGAGGATCGCGAGCGTGGTGGCTCGGTCGAAGCGATAGTCCGAATCGACTTCCGGCACATGCGGGTCGACTTCGGAATAGGCTGGCACTTCCAAGTCACTGTCGATGCCGAAGACCTGCCGGACCGACACCTTCATATCGGGCAGACCGACGGGCTCTTGTACTTTGGTCATGGCGGCGGTCGTCATCAATCCTCCGAGGTCCCGGGCGTTCCCGAAACCAGATATGTTGAATGGCTGCGGATGAGGGCTAGGTTCAACCTAGCAGAGAGCAACGGCCGGCAGAAGCCCGTGGCTCAATCAAAGTTCCACTGCTTTATCATGAAGATAGGGGCTGTATCAGATTTTTGTAGGGCTGCCCTGCGAATCACGCCGCACTTTCGCCTGATCGATCGGCCCAACCGCCGAATGGCGGGCGCGGGTGGCACTTTCCACCCCCATGGCGCGTTGCCCGGTCTGAACCCACATTAGAGGCGCCGATCGAACCCGCCTACCGAAACAGGAACTTTGTGACGTCATTCCTAGATCCACTGATTGCGTTTGTTTCGGCACATGCATGGCTTGCTTATCTCACGCTATTTCTCGCTGCCCTGCTGGAGGCTGTTCCCGTGGTCGGTTCGGTCATCCCTGGCTCGACCGTGATCCTGGCACTGAGCGCGCTGGTGCCCGGCGGCGACCTGAGGCTTGAAGGTGTGCTGGCGGCAGCGGTCGCCGGTGCCCTGATCGGCGACGGCTCCGCCTTCTGGGTCGGACATCGCAGCCAGCGCGAAATCCTCGGCACGTGGCCGCTCTCCAATTACCCGCGCGTGATCGCTCAAAGCGAAGCGTTCTTCCACCGCTGGGGCGTGCTCGCCGTGTTCTTTGCGCGCTTCGTGGCGCCGATCCGCGCGTTCGTGCCGATTACCGCGGGCGCGCTGGACATGCAGCCGTTGCGGTTCTACGCCGTCAACATCCCTGCAATTCTGCTGTGGGCGCTGGCGCATGTGCTGCCGGGCGTGTTGGCGGTATCGGCATTCCACCAATATGCAGGCCTGCCGCATCATCATGGGCTCGGCAAACTTCTCTGGATGCTGGCTGTACTCGTCGGCGCGCCGATCCTGGCGCTCACGGTCTGGGCGCTACGCCGCCGTCACGGCAGCCGCGCGATCGAGGCAGCAGTCAAGCCGGTCAAACGTTAGAGCTGGCCGAGGGCAATGCCGCGTCCCGGCGCTGGACCGACATAGCGCGCGCGAGGCCGGATCAGCCGGCCGTGGCGCAATTGCTCGCAGGCATGCGCGATCCATCCGACGGTGCGCGCCATGGCAAACAGCACCAGTTCGTTGCCGGGCGCGAGACCCAGCGTATGCACGAGCACCGCGAGCGCGTAATCGATGTTGACGAATTCGCCGGTCGCTTCCGCGATGCGTTCGGGAATCTCATGGGTGAGTTTTTTCGCAGCGCCCGAGCGCGCCAAAGCCTCCAGCAATGCGCGCGCACGGGGATCGCCGTGCTTGTAGACGCCGTGACCAAAGCCCGCGAACCGTTCGCCGAGCGCGACGCGCTCGCGGATCACAGGGGCCACATCGCCGTCGGCCAATGTTTTGAGCAGTTGCGCCGCCAGCACGCCGGCGCCGCCATGTTTTGGGCCCTTCAAGGCGACGAGGCCGGCAATGATTGCATCGTAGAGATTTAGTCCGGTCGATGCCGCGCAGCGCACGGTAAAGGTGGACGCATTGAGTTCATGATCCGCCAGCAGCACCAGCGCGCGGCGGATCAGATCGGCAGCGTGCTTGTTATCAGGCGCCCAGGCCCGCGCGATCTGCAAATGAAGGGGTTTTGGGGATGTCGTCGCGTTCAGCATCGTCGCCACCACGAGGCGCATGATGCGGCCGCCGACCATCGCGCGACCTTCGTCGGCGCGGGTGAAGGCCCGCGGGTCGGCGCTGGCGGCGAGCGCCAGCACCGCGATGGTGCGATCGATCGCGTTGGCCCCGCGCGCGGCGTCGGCGACCGCGCGCATTTCGCCTGAGATCGAAGGGCAATTATCCGACGTAAAGGGATCGACGCCGGTGACATCCCACAGCAGCGTCGCGGCGTGTTCAAGCGTATCGCGCTCGGCGAGATCGACGCAGTTGACGCCGCGATAGATCGGGCCGTCCTCGGTGATCGTCGCAATGGACGAATCCATCACCGGCAAATCGGCATCGAAGCTGCGCATACCGCGCGGCTCCGGCGCCGGCGCGCGCCGCTCTTTCAGCGTTCGAACGTCCTCGGCCCGGTAGCGATGGCTGCGGGAGTCCTGCGATGGCTCGGAGCGAATGAGCCCGCGGCTGACATAGGCGTAGAGCGTCGCTTGCGAGATCGCGAGTTCGGCGGAGGCCTCACGGGCCGAGAGGTAAAGGCCGGCGGATTTTTTCATATTGATTTACATAATCAAGATTGATCAAGTTGTCGAGAGGGTCGATTTTTGAAGGCAGCAAAGGAGACTCGAGATGAACATTCAGCTTTCAAAGACCCCGATCGGCCTGGACGGCATACCCGCCGCCGAAACCGTGCTCAGCCATGTCGATGGTGAGCGTGGGGAACTGATTATCGCCGGCGAGCGGGTGGGCGACCTGGCCCGCAAGACCGGTTTTGAGGGGGTGACCTCGAGGCTGTGGAGCGGCGGGACCGGTCAACCGATCGGCGAAGCCGCGGTGCGCGCCGCGCTCGGCGCCGGCCGCGAACGGGCATTCGCCCGGCTGCCGGAACTATTGGGAATTACCCACGGACTGTCGATCGTCGACGGCTTTCGCGCGGCGATCGCGGGTCTCCGCGCAGAAGCCGGACTGGCACACGAGGCCACTATCGTCGGCGCGTTTCCGGTGATCGCCGGTGCGTTGGTGCAGCGCGCGAAAGGCAACGATCCGATCGCGCCCGATCCAACCGCGAGCCACGCCGCCGATACGCTGTCGATGATATCAGGCCGCAAGCCCGATGCGCGCGAGGTGGCGGCGCTCGACGCTTATTTTGTGACCGTGTGCGATCACGGCATGAATGCCTCGACGTTCACGACCCGCGTTGTGGCTTCGACCCATGCCGATCTGTTCGCTTCGGTGACGGCCGGCTATTGCGCGTTGACGGGGCCGCTGCATGGCGGCGCGCCTGAGCCGGTGCTGGAAATGCTGGATGCGATCGGCTCCAGCGAGCGCGTCAAACCATGGGTCGACAGCGCGCTCGCCCGCGGTGAACGGCTGATGGGTTTCGGTCACCGTGTCTATCGCGTCCGCGACCCCCGCGCCGACGTGCTCAAGGCTGCCATCGAGCGGCTCGCCGTCGACGGTACCGATCTGCCGTTCGCGGGTGAGGTCGAGGCCTATATCCGCAGCGCGTTGCGGCAGAAGAATCCGGACCGCCCGCTCGACACCAACGTGGAGTTCTTCACCGCGATCCTGCTCGATGCGCTGAAAATCCCACGTCAGGCGTTCACGCCGATTTTCGCGGTCGCACGCGCCGCCGGATGGACCGCGCATGCGCGCGAACAGCAACGTGGCGGCAGGCTGATACGGCCGAGTTCGGCCTATATCGGGCCGATGCCGGCGTAGCGGCTAGAGTAACAGCGGCGGCAGAGCCTTCATCTCCACTGTCGTTCCTGCGAACGCAGGGGACCCATACGCTGCGGCTTCTCGATTTTGGACAGTGGAGGTTGACACCATTCGCACAACCACGGTCGGTGGTTATGGGTCCCTGCGCCCGTGCGCAATTGCGCACTAGGCAGGGACGACAATCAGGCGCCGCGGACGACGGTCTTGAGGTAATTATACGCCTTGATGATCTCGATCAGGCGATCCTCGGTGGAGCGGTCGCCGCCATTGGCGTCGGGATGGTGCTGCTTCACCAGCGCCTTGTACTTTGCCTTGACGGATTCCAGCGTCGCGTCGGGACCTAGTCCCATCACCTGCAGCGCCTTGCGCTCGGCGTTCATCACCTTGCGGGTCTCGACCTTGGCCTCAAACCCGGGACCGGGCCGCCAGCGGCCGCGGCCGTTGAGCTCGGAGAACATGCTGAACGGATCGGCGGCGCCTTCGATATCCTCGGCGGCGCGCTTGCCCTTCTTGCCGGCGGTGTTGGCGCCCATCTTCCAGGTCGGACGATGGCCGGTCAGCGCATCCTTCTGGTAGCGCGCGACGGCATCCGCATTCATGCCCTGGAAGAAATTATAGGACTGGTTGTATTCGCGGACGTGATTGAGGCAGAAGTGGAAATACTCCCGCGAGTTCTCGCGGCCCTTGGGCGCGCGGTGCGGCCCCTTGTTCTGACACCCTGCCCATTCGCACATGGCGGCTTCTTCGCGCGCCTGCGCCTGCTGCTTCGCGCTCAGCTTGTTGGGCTTGATGCGAATGGAATCGAAGAATTTGGATGAATCAATCGGCATGGCTGACTTTGACTACGCAATGCCTCTGGCTTCAAGTCTTGACATTGCGAAACCTTCTTTCTCCGTTGTGCCATTGACGGGAAGCGGTCACAGACGTATCTGCCGCCATCATGAGCACCAAAGACATTATCATAAACAAGTTGCGTGAAGCTTTCTTGCCGGAAAGCCTCGACGTCACAGACGAATCACATCTGCATGAGGGCCATGCCGGCCACAGGCCCGGCGGCGAGACGCATTTCAGGGTTTATATTGTGTCGCCAGCCTTCGAAGGGAAGAGCCGGATCGAGCGCCATCGCATGGTCAATACGACGCTGGAAGCGGAACTGAAGGGCTCCGTGCACGCATTGGCGATCAAGGCGCAGGCACCAGGGGAAACCGCGGGCCGGTAATTTCCGAGCCCGCCGCACATGTGAGCGCCTGATGACATCGCAGAGGCTCGTTGTTTTGACCGGGCTGCCCGGTTCCGGAAAAAGCACGGTGGCAGAGGCTCTTTCCCGTCATCTGGCATTGCCGGTATTCTCGGTGGATCCGATCGAGGCGGCGATGTGGCGCGGCGGTCTGCCGCGGGATCAAACCGGTATCGCAGCCTATGTGATTGCACAAACATTGGCGGAAGAGCATCTCCGGCTCGGACATTCCGTCATTGTCGATGCCGTCAATCCGGTCGAGGCGCCGCGCGCAGCATGGCGAAGGCTTGCCGCAGAATATCGCGCGGATTTGAAGATCATTGAATGCATCTGCGAGGATGAGCCGACGCACCGCCGCCGCGTCGAGGCGCGGGTGCGCAACATCGATGGCATGCCCGAAGTTACTTGGGCCCGCGTCATGGAACGGCGCGCCACCTATGAAGCCTGGACCGATGCAAGACTGACGCTGGATACCTCGGCGCATTCGCCCGAAGCATTGCTCGCCGAGGCGATCCGATATCTCGCGTAGGCGGTCCGGCACGGACGATCCCCACCGGGATCGCCAGAAACGGTGGAAGCGTTTCCAGCTTCGTGAGACAATCACCCGTGCGATGGACCGGGTTCCGCAAGCGGGTGCGGGTCGGACTGACCCCGATGCCATCGCGGATGGATGGGTCGTCCGATGCGTCGTTGGGCACACTCAACGTTAGCCGCGGCTGTGATCGCCCTGGCCGCGATGTCCTCGATCAAGGCCTTGGCGCTCGATATGCCCGGGCCCGCTGTGCAGGAGGTGCTGGTCAAAAGCACCTTGCTGACGCTCAACGATGCGGTTGCGACCGAAAACTTCGCGGTATTCCACGCGAAATTGTCAAAGCCGTTCCGCGATCAATTTCCGCCCGAGAAGCTGAAAGCCGTCTTCCAGAACCTGATCGACAAGCACGCGGTGTTCGACGCCGTGGTCGCGGAGCGGATGATTGCCGATGAGGAAGCCAAGGTCGACGACAAGGGCGTGTTGAAATTGAAGGGCCATTTCGAAACAACGCCCAAACGCGTGAAATACGAGCTCGGATTCATCCAGTCCGAGGGCGCGTGGAAACTCAGCGGCGTCACCATCGATATTGAATGATGGAGCGCCCTTCTCCCTCGCCCCGCTCTTGCGGGGAGAGGGTTGGGGTGAGGGGCACTATCCGCGAACGTGATGCTAGTTGAAGCACCTGTACCCCCTCACCCGGATTGCTTCGCAATCCGACCTCTCCCCGCAAGCGGGGCGAGGTAAAACAAGGGTATTCAGAATGCCGTGCCAGCCCGTTTCGGCTTTTGCTCCTCGGCCTCGGCTTCGCGCGGCACCGGCACGATCCGCAGCGCGGTGATGCGGTTGCGCTCGCGGCGCAGCACACGGAAACGGAAACCGTGGAACGTAAAACTCTGGCCACGCTCGGGGATCGAACGCGCCTCGTGGATCACGAGGCCTGCGACCGTGGTCGCCTCTTCATCGGGCAGGTGCCAGTCCATGGCGCGGTTGAGGTCGCGGATCGGCACCGAGCCGTCGACCACGACCGAACCGTCGGGCTGGGTGCGGACGCCGGCGACCACCACGTCGTGCTCGTCGGAGATATCGCCGACGATCTCTTCCAAGATGTCTTCCAGCGTCACCATGCCTTCGACTTCGCCATATTCATCGACCACCAGCGCGAAGTGGGTCTTGCGGCGGCGAAACGCCTTGAGCTGTTCGGCGACGGAGCGCATTTCCGGCACGAACCAGGGCGGCAGCGCGATGGTGGAGACGTCGATGCCGGCGGTATCGCCATCGGAAGCGCGGATCGCGCGCAGCAGATCCTTGGCGTGCAGCACGCCGATGATGTTCTCCGGCTTCTCCCGCCACAGCGGTATGCGGGTGTATTCGGTCGCCAGCACCTCGCGCACCAGATCTTCAGCCGGCAGGTCGGCATTGATCATCACCATCTCGGTGCGATGAACCATCACATCCGAGACCTGCAGCTCGCGCAGGTCCAGCAGCCCGCCTAACATGTCGCGGTCCTGCTTCTCGACCTTGCCCTCGTGATGCAGCAGGTCGACCGCGCCGCGCAGACGCTCGGTCGGCGACAGGATCGGTTGGTTGGCGCCGATCTTGATGCCGAGCGCCTTCATCAACACGACGACCACGGCCTCGATCACCGTGAGCAGCGGGCCCAGCACATAGACCACAAGCTTCATCGGCCGGGCGACCAGCAGTGATACCCGGTCTGGGGCGTTGATCGCGATCGTCTTGGGCAGCACTTCGGCAAAGATCACGACCAGCACCGTCATCACGCCGGTGGCATAGAGCACGCCGACCTCGCCGAACCAGGCGGTGAAGATGCCGGTGGCGAGTGCGGAGGCGCCGATATTGGCGATGTTGTTGCCGAGCAGCAGCGCGCCGATCATCCGCTCGCGCATCGCAAACAGGCTGGAGACGACCCCTGCCTCGCGGTTGCCCTGCTTGGAAAGCCGCAACATGCTGGCGCGCGAGGCGCCCGTCAGCGCGGTCTCGCTCGCCGAAAAGAAGGCGGAAACCAAGAGACACGCGAGGACGATCGAGAAGGTAATCCAGTCCAAGTTATTTCATCCGGACAGAGTTCAAACTTTCGCCAGCTTGGCCTTGAGAAAATCGCGCACCAGCGCCGGTTCGACATCGTTTGCGATCACCGCGCGGCCGACGGCCTCCAGCAGGATGAAGGTCAGCTTGCCGCGCTTGACCTTCTTGTCCTGCGCCATCAACGCCATCAGCGCGTCGGCATCCGCAAGGCCTTCCTGGGTAAAGCCGGCGATGTCCTGCAAATGGGTCGGCAGACCCACCGAGGCAAGGTGGCGCTCTACGCGCGCGGCATCCGAATCCGCCATCATGCCAAGCTGGGCGGAAAACTCTGCCGCCAGGACCATGCCGACGGACACGCCTTCACCGTGAAACAGGCGATCCGAGAAACCCGTCGCCGCTTCCAGCGCATGGCCAAAGGTGTGGCCGAGATTGAGCAAGGCACGTTCGCCGGTTTCGCGTTCGTCGCGGGACACGATCGCGGCTTTGGCGCGGCAGGAGGTCGCGATCGCATGTTCGCGTGCTGCGCCGCCGGAGAAGATGTCGGCGTGGTTCGCTTCGAGCCACGAAAAAAACGCCTCGTCGCCGAGCACGCCATATTTGGCTACTTCAGCATAGCCGGCGCGGAACTGGCGCGGCGACAGCGTGTCCAGCACCGACGTATCGGCGATGACAAGCACCGGCTGATGAAACGCGCCGAGCAGGTTCTTGCCCTGCGGCGAGTTGATGCCGGTCTTGCCGCCGACGGAGGAATCCACCTGCGCCAACAGCGAGGTCGGGACCTGCACGAAATCGACGCCGCGGCGCAAGATCGCTGCCGCAAAGCCCGCGAGATCGCCGACCACGCCGCCGCCGAGCGCGATCACGAGATCATTGCGCTCGATCTTCGCCGCGACCAGCGCTTCGCTGACCTTTTCGAGACCGGCATAGGTTTTCGACCCCTCGCCTTCCTCGACGACGACATGCGACGCCGCAATGCCGGCCGCGGCCAATGAGATTTGCGTTTTCTCCAGCCAATGCCTGGCGACGGTGCGGTCCGTGACGATCGCCGTCCGCACGCCCGGCCGCAATGCGGCGACGCGGGCGCCCAGCGATTGCAGCACGTCGCGGCCGATGATGATGTCATAGGCGCGATCGCCGAGCGCGACGTCGACGGTGATGGGATCAGAATGTTTCAGTGGCGCAGTCATGGCGTAACGCTCATCCCGTCCGTTCTCTCCTGGGTACACAGCCGCGCGCGCAAGGCTTCGAGACATTCGTCGACGATGCGGTCGTGCGGCACGTCGCGCGACCAGATCGTCAGGTCGGCGTTCTGATAGACCGGCTCGCGCGCTTCGAGCAGACGGCTAACGGTCGCAGCCGGATCCTCGGTCTGCAGCAGCGGGCGGTCGGCACGACGCTTGACGCGCTTCATGATGACATCGGCATCGGCCTTGAGCCAGAGCGAGACCGCCTTGTCGCGGATGCGGTTGCGGGTTTCCTCGCGCATGAAGGCGCCGCCGCCGGTGGCAATCACGGCCGGCCCGTTGTCGAGCAATCGCGCGATCACGCGCGCTTCGCCGTCCCTGAAATATGGCTCACCATGGGTCGCAAAGATTTCCGGTATTGTCATGCCGGCATGGGCTGCCTCGATCTCGGTATCGGCATCGAGGAACGGCAGCCGCAGCCGCAGTCCCAGCCGGCGGCCGATGGTGGATTTACCGGCCCCCATCATGCCGACCAGCACGATCGAACGCGGTCCCAGCGCCGCCGTAATTTCGGCGTCCTGGGGTATGCTTGCTGGTGCCGGTGCGGCGGTCTCGGTCATCAAAAACTCTGATGGCTTTGCGGATTTTCCGCGCTCAAGCGCCACCTATACTACCCTCGACGACGCCGTTGCCAGAGACTCTTGCAACGGAGATGGGAACATGTAGGTAGTTGGGCTCGCCGGATCCTGATGATTTCAATGGTTAATTCGCTGCCCAAGGCGCCCCGATGCCCAGCCTGTTCCGCTTTCTGACGGTGGTCGGCATTATTGCCGGGATCGGCTATGGCGTGATTTTCGCGCTGGCGAATTTCGTCAATCCGAAACCGCGGGAAATGACCGTCACCATCCCGGCAGATAAGTTCCTCAAGAAATAGGCGCTATGGTCTCAAGGATGCGCTCCAAGACCTCCGATGCCAAACTCATAAACCTGTTCCTCGACATGCTCGCGGCGGAACAGGGCGCGGGCGAGAATACGCTCGACGCCTATCGCCGCGACCTCACGGATTTTTCCGAGTTTCTTGGCCGAGCCGGACAAAGCTTTACCGGCGCGGAGACTGAGACCCTGCGGGATTATCTCGCCGATCTCGATACAAGGGGTTTCAAATCGGCGAGTGTTGCGCGGCGGTTATCTGCGATGCGGCATCTGTTCCGCTTCCTTCTCAACGAGCGGATCCGCAGCGACGACCCCGCGGCCATTCTTTCGGGCCCCAAACGCGGCCGCGGCCTGCCGAAAGTGCTGTCGATCGCTGATGTCGACCGCATGCTGACGCGCGCCAAGGAACTGACGGAGACCCAGGACGCCTCTCCCCTGCAGCGCCTGCGCGCGATGCGCCTCTATTGCCTGCTGGAAGTGCTCTACGCCACGGGCTTGCGCGTTTCCGAACTGGTGGCGCTACCATTGTCGGCCTCGCGCCGCGACGCCCGCATGATCGTGGTGCGCGGCAAGGGCAACAAGGAACGGCTGGTGCCGCTGAACGAGGCTTCACGGCAGGCGATGGCCGATTACCTCGCCGCGCTGGAAGCGCAGAAGCCTGAGAAGAAGAAAAACGCCGCGGCCTCGAAATGGCTGTTTCCTTCGTTCGGCGAAAGCGGACATCTGACGCGGCAGCATTTTGCGCGCGACTTGAAAGAACTGGCGGGCGTGTCGGGTCTCGCACCACGGTTGGTGTCGCCGCACGTGCTGCGCCATGCCTTCGCCAGCCACCTCCTGCACAATGGCGCGGATTTGCGCATCGTGCAGACGCTGCTCGGCCACACCGATATCTCGACCACCCAGATCTACACCCACGTGGTCGAGGAGCGACTGAAGAGCCTGGTGCGCGACCTGCATCCGCTGGCAGAGAAGTAAGAGTTATTTGTCTTGAAGCGTTTTTTCACGCCAACTGGGGCCACTTCGCTCGAAAACGCCAAGCTGCCTTGACTTCGGAGGCTTCTCCCCCGAAACAGCCATCACCCGTTCACTATCGCCACGCGCGCGTTCTCTCAGGGTACCCGCTAAAGCATTGAAGATACGGACTTTCTCTACCCGAACCGAAACCACTTCGCCCGCACGCAGGTTCCTCCCTATATTGTTTTGATGCCGGATCAGATGCGCAGCTATCTCGACTTTGAAAAACCCGTCGCCGAACTCGAGGCCAAGGTCGACGAATTGCGCGCGCTGGCGGCGTCCGGCAGCGACATCGGCGATGAGATTTCGCGTATTGAAGACAAGGCGTCCCAGGCGCTGAACGATCTCTACGCCAATCTGACGCCGTGGCAGAAGACGCTGGTGGCGCGCCATCCGCAACGGCCGCATTTCACCGATTTCGTCAACACGCTGCTCACCGAATTCACGCCGATGGCCGGCGACCGCAAGTTCGGTGAGGACGAAGCATTGATGGGCGGTTTCGGCCGATTTCGCGGCGAGAGCATCTGCGTGGTCGGGCAGGAAAAGGGCGCCACCACCGAGAGCCGCATCAAGCACAATTTCGGCATGGCGCGCCCCGAAGGCTACCGCAAGGCCGTCCGGCTGATGGAGATGGCGGATCGATTCGGCATCCCAGTGCTGTCGATCGTCGATTTCGGCCGGCGCCTATCCCGGCATCGGCGCCGAGGAGCGCGGACAGGCGGAAGCGATCGCGCGCTCGACCGACGCCTGCCTGTCGCTGGGCGTGCCCAATGTAGCGATCATCACCGGCGAGGGCATGTCGGGCGGCGCGATTGCGATCACCACCGCCAACCGCGTGCTGATGTTCGAGCACGCCATCTACAGCGTGATCTCGCCGGAGGCGGCATCCTCGATCCTGTGGCGAGACGGTACCAAGGCACAGGAAGCCGCAACCAGCATGAAGATCACGGCACAGGACATGCTGCGATTCGGCGTCATCGACCAGATCCTCAGGGAGCCCGCGGGCGGCGCCCACCGTGACCCTGCCGCCATGATCGCCTCGACCGGCGACGCCATCGCGCAGGCTTTCAACGACCTCCGCAACCTCGATGCGGACGCGGTCCGCAAGCAGCGGCGGCAAAAATTCCTCGATATCGGCCGCAAACTCGGCTGATCTAGCCAAAATCGCCTGATTTTCTCCAAATCGACGCAATTGGCCGCAATTAGGCCCAGAGCCCGGTCTTTAGTCCCTGTTGACCATGCCCGTGCTAGGATCCGGCCGTGCCACCCATTCGGGTTGCGACAAAAGGGACCAAAGAGTAATATTTTAAACATCGGCTTCAGGGCATGACGCTGTAGTTGGGGTGCGAAAATTGCCCGATGGGTGTGGAGCTTAGCCTTTGATCTATCGCACGCTGGTTCGCGCGCTCATCACTTCGGCTGCCCTTGCAGCCGGTGTGTTGCTGGCCGGTTGCAACAGCGACGAGATCTCGCTCGCCGCCAACGCCAAGGCCAACCAGCCGGTTCCGCCCAAGCTGATCCAGACCATGGTCGAAAAGGACATGGACCTGAATTCGCCGATTCTGGTTCGGCTGTTCAAGCAGGAGGCCGAGCTTGAGGTCTGGAAGCAGGATCGCTCCGGCCGCTTTGCGCTGCTGAAGACCTATCCGATCTGCCGCTGGTCGGGCGATCTCGGCCCAAAGGTGCGCGAAGGCGACCGTCAGGCGCCGGAAGGCTTCTATAATATTTCACCGGCGCAGATGAATCCGCAGTCGGCCTATTACCTCTCCTTCAACACCGGTTACCCGAACGCGTTCGACCGTGCGCTGGGCCGCACCGGCTCGCAGTTGATGGTGCATGGCGATTGCTCCTCGCGCGGCTGCTACGCCATGACCGATGAGCAGATCGCGGAGATTTATTCGCTCGGCCGCGAATCCTTCTTCGGTGGCCAGAAATCGTTCCAGTTGCAGGCCTATCCGTTCAAGATGACGCCGGTCAACATGGCGAAGCATCGCAACAACCCGAACATGCCGTTCTGGAAGATGATCAAGGAAGGCTGGGATCATTTCGAGGTGACGCGGCAGGAGCCGAAGGTCGACTTCTGCGAAAAGAAGTATGTGTTCGATGCCATCAAGGCGCCGAATGCCACCCGCGATCCGGTTTTCGATGCTTCGGGTAAATGCCCGGCCTATGCGATATCAGATGAAATCGCCGACGCCGTGCGCGCAAAACAACAGGACGATGCGGCGGAAACCACAAAGCTGATCGCAAAGGGAACGCCGGTCGCGCGAACCAACACCGGCATCGACGGCGGCATGAACAAGATATTTGCGGCCCGCGTACCCGACGGCAACACCGGTCTCTCCGAAGGTGGCGACGGCCAGGGCCTGTCGCTGCTGTCGATGTCGCGCGCACCTGGCACCATTCCTTCCCACGTCAATCCGCCGCGCGCGCCCTCCGACAATCTGCTGCTCGGCGCGCCGGAAGAACCGAAGATCGCTGTGGCCCCCACTCCGACCGCCGGACCGACGCGGGTCGCCAATGCGGCGCCGAACGCACAGTCCGACGGCTTCTTCTCCAGCCTCGCCCGCAAGGTCGGCCTCGGCGGCAGCTCCGACGCCACCGCGAGCACGCCCCGCCGGCAAAGCCGAAGGTGATCGAAGCTAAACGGACCGAACCGCCGCGCGCTGAAGCAGCCGTGCCGAAAACGACCGCCGCACCGAAGCAGGCCGCGGCCAAGCCGCAGCTAAAACCGTCCGTGTCCGACGCGCCGGCTCAGGGGGCACCCGCGCCTACCGCCAACAGTTAGGTTGCGGGGTCGGCACCGATCATGTCGTCGAACTCATTCGACAGCCGCTTCGGCGCAATGAAGTAAGCATTCTTCGCGAAAGTTTTTCGTGGCTGTCATCCCTTGCGAAAGCGGGATGATTGACGCCGTCGTGCCGGCTAACGGGATCACGAAACCGCTTTATCCTGGGGTACCAACCCCGGCCCCACGGCCGGCTTCGCAGCACGCGTGAGCATCGACTTCGCCTGGCGGCTTCCGACGATGATGATGGCGCAGACAACGTAGAAGCAGGCGCCCAGCGCGTAGGTCCTGGCAATACCGAACTGGATCGACAGGGCCATGCCCAGCACCGAAGCCAGCATCGACATGATCCCGTTGGTGCTCCAGAAGAACGGCAACAGATCCCCATGACGGCGCCAGATCGAGAGCCCGAGCGGGAACATCATCCCCATGCAAAATGCCGGCGGCGCCAGCAGCAGCACCGACACCAGAATGCGCATGTCGGTTGCTTCCGACCGCGCCCAATGGGTGACAGAGGGCGTAAGCAACCCCGCAGCCACGAGCGTGGTCAGGAGTGCTGCGACCCTCACGACGATCGCGCGCGATCCGGGGGCCTCGGCACTCACCGTGGCGCTGCCGATCCCGCTAAAGAGCAGAATGGTGAAGAGCACGACGCTCAGCCCATAAACAGGGTGTCCAAGGAACACCATCAGGCGCTGCATCTGCGATATCTCGATGAGCATGAATCCCATCCCGATCGCGCTGAAATAGCCGACGGGCGGCGCCAGTGTCGATAATGGTATCCGTCTCGCGAGACGGAAGAACGGCAAGGCGATGTAATACGAGCAGGCCGCGAGCGCGATGACGATGAGCAACCCGGTCATGGTGATCGCCGCATTGTTCCTCAGCGTGGCCTTGGACTGGATGGCCACGATATCGCCGAGCCGCGATGTGAAGAAGAAGAACGGATTGTCGTCCGTCGAGGGCGCGATATTTTCCGGCAGCGAATCGAAGAACGCCGCATCGGCCTTGCCGGACATCAGCGTCGACGTGACGGCGTCGAAGGCTATATCCGGGCCCAGCATGATCTTGAAGCCCTGCGCCAGAAGCCTGTCGCGCGCGGCCTGCCACTGTCCATCGGCGAACGCGTCCGGACGGGTAATGACCGTTACGATGTTGTCGACGTTCAAGGCGATGACGTGCTGCGACAGCTCGGCTGCAGGCACGCCTTTGTGCTGGAGCGCGCTCGCCGCGATCGCCACCAGGCGGTAGAACTCGCCGCGATGAATTTTCGGATCGTACCAGCGCGATACCGAAAGCATCCCGCCGGGCTTGAGCGCACGGTAGAAATCATCCCACGCCTCCACCGTATAAAGGCGGTTTTCCGTGAGCGTGAGACCGCCGGCCGCCGTCGCAGCCCAGGTATCGATCAGCGATATCTGCACAAGATCGTACCGATCGGATGAATGGTTGATGTAGCTGCGGGCTTCGGCATTGACCATCGACACGCCGGGCTGGCGGTCGAGATGGCCGGAGAAATCGGCGAATTTGTCGGTTAGGACCTCGAAGATCGCCGGATTGATCTCAATGCCGTGGATGCGCTTGGCGCCGAAAAACAGGCCGGAGAGGATGTCACGACCGCCACCGACGCCGACGACAGCGACGTCAACCGGCTGTTGCACCAGATACGCGGCATTGATCACGTCGTCCCTGAGGTAGGAAAACTTGCTGAGATCGCCGTCGTACTTCGTGATGACCGTGCCGGCATCCGCATCGATGTCGAGAAAGCGCTGCTCGATTTTGGCCTCCGGCGTGTGGGCGAAACCCCAGCCGAACGGAACGCTGTCTCTTGGCTGGACCCGCACGCGCGAATAGGTATTCCAGCGCTCGAACAACGTTCCCGTCTGCTGATTTCCCTTGGCCCAGACCACACCGAGATGGCTGTTGCCGGTCAAAGCAAGGCCGGTATGCAGGGCGGCCACGACGGCCAGCGCCAGCGCGACGGCCCCGCTCAAGCGCAAGGTTCGGATGTCGTCATTGTTCCGTACGACCATCCAGCCGGCAGCGGCTGCGAAAGCGCCGATCCACAGCGTGGCGCTGACCGGATCGATCACCAGCAGAATGAAGATGACGCCGAGGCATCCGACCGCGGCGCCCAAAAGATCGGACGCATAAAGCCACCCGCCACTATAAGGCAGTCGCGTCAGCAGAAGCGTGATGCAGACCCCGCCTTCCGTGAAAGGACTCACAAAGGCGAGCGCCGCCAGCGCCAGAACGATCGGGACGTTTTCCGCGGGCACCATCAGCGGCGCGCACAGGAAGGCGATCATTGCGCCGACGCTGCCGAGCGCGAACCACGATGCGTGGCGGGCGAATTCCACCCCGACCCGTTCGGAAGCATAACGTTCGGGCTTGCCATAGACCTCCATCGCCCCGCGCGTGAGGCCGAGCATGGCAAGCGAGATGGCGGCGAAAGCAAAATGGTAATACAGCATCACGCTGAAGAACCGCGTGATCAGGATCTGGTAAGAAAGCGTTACCGAGGCGAGCACAAAGATCGCTAGATAATAGCGACCTTGAATTCTGGCGATGTTTTGCAAGACGCTGTCCTCGAAATCGAGCCCTGAAAGGAGCCTTCCAGGTGCAAGCGTGCCGTCACCGGCTCGCGCACCGCGCTGCCGCCAGATTGATCGCAAGTCCCTAACAACCGGTTGACCGGGTCACGGACATTCGCCGTCCGCCGGGATATGCCATCTCCGGCCTGATTCCGAGGTTAATGCTTGCGGAAAAGTTTCGGGCGGTCTGGACCGAAAATCGGCAGATTCCGGCCGTGACACACCTGCCCCCCGGCGGGAGGGCAGGACAGGTTCACGCGTATTTGCCGTGGCAGTGCTTGTACTTGTTATGCGTTGGATTTTTTGTAACTAGAACAATGGCGTAGCGCAACCTAAGATAGATTGTCAACCTTTTGTCTATAACTCGTTGAAATGATCTTCACGAAAACAATAGCTGGGCACTCAATTGCCTTCCCGGCGTTGCGAAGCTTATCGGTGCGTTTCCGCAGTGGGCATGCTGTTCGTAGCGTCCCAAATTTTGAGCGCATCGATGAGCGTCGTATTGGACGACCCAAGCTTTAAAAATTTTCTTTGCCAAGATCAAACTGGAAAAATTTCACCGGTGAAATTCTTTGCGGATCGTTGTCATGAAGAATCGCCTTGCTTGAAACGTCCGGAGAATCCCCATGGTGCGTATGATCGTAGTGGTCGGATGCTCGTTGGCTGTTTTGTCCGTTGGCGCAACCGCATAGGACGTGCGGGTCAGCGACGACCAATATGCCGAACTCAGAAGAATTTTGCGGAAGCCTATAACCGCAAGGACGCCGATGCTCGCAGGGCACGGTTCAATGCTGGCGAATGGCGAGCCAAGCTAGCTGATCAACAGCGGCATGGGTACTACACCGCCATCGTTGTTCGAGACGGCGACCGAGCAACGATCATGGAAGGGACCGTGACGATTGCAGCGCCTGGACAGTGATGGACTGCGCAGGGCTTCGCCGTAGATATCACTCATTGAAATGGAATCAAACATAGTGGCTGGGGGTGAGACTTGTGGTGACTCGCCAAGAGGTTCAGCAGCGATCTGCGCACTCCGAGGTAACGCTATCCCCCCTCATAAGCATGGCTACTAATAATACTATTAGTGTGGGTGCTTATGGGGGATACCCTGGGAGTGCGCTGGGGTGGACCATCACAAGGACTGGTGCCGAGCGGTGTAGAGCGAAGGTCGACGGCAAGGTGTCCTCACATACTCAATTGTTCGGTTCTAAAACGGCGCAGGTGTACAGGACGATGGGAGATGACAAATGCTGTCAAAGCAATCCGATCGCATTCTTTCTCTTGCCCTAGAAACCCAGAAATTGGCTAGAATTGAACGGACCGTGATTGTCCGAATGGCTCACATCTACCAGCGAAAATACAAGCAAGTCGCCCTTGTGAGTCTGATTCGAAAGACCGAAAGAACGGGATTTGTCACAAACATTGAACCATATTTGGATGACAAGTCCGTATGCTACAGAACACGAGCTCTAGCACTTACATATTTCTTGATCGGTATCCCGATTCCTCTCATAGCAGAATTTCTCGTAAGATCCCGCCACGCAATTAGCGAGCTGGTCCGAAAGTACCAATCTGGAGAGGTTGAAAACCTGCTGAAGCGACCTTCCAAGGGCGTCAAAAAGTCGGAGCGCAAGGATCTGAGGGATCAACTATTCCGAATAATGCACGCACCGCCAATGGATTTTGACGTTAATCGGACGACTTGGACCATCAAGCTTCTCAAAATCGTACTCGCAAGGGAAGGAACTCCTGTCGGCGTGAACACTATCTCCTCGATAATTCGAGCGGAGGGGTACCACTTTAGGAAAACAAGAGAGGTTCTTACCAGTACAGATCCGCAGTACCGGGAGAAAATGAAGAGGATCACACGCATCTTGCGGCGCCTCGGACCAACTGATCAATTCTTCTCGGTCGATGAATACGGCCCCTTTTCAGTCAGAGAGCACGGAGGAAGGCGTCGAGTTCGTCGTGGCGAATATCCGACAATTTCTCAATACCAACAATCGTTGGGCTATTTGATCGTAACGGCGGCGCTCGAGCTAAGCACGAATCAGGTCACGCATTTCTTCTCGAAAAAGAAGGACACGGAAGAGATGATTACTCTGATGTATACACTGAATTCAGAAATATTCGGGTTGTCGAAGGCTATATTTCTCATGGGACGCAGCATCTTGGCATTCATCAAAGAAGTTTTTGGCTGAAGTGCACCTTGTAAACAAACTCGAATATCGCAACGCCAATCACACGCCGATGGTAAAGTTGGCTCCGTTACCATGCAGGGCGCAATTCTTAAATGTGATCGAGTCCGTGTTCAACGGCATGTCAATCGCTGTGATCCACAATAGCAACTATGAGTCGGTAGATGCAGCTAAGGCTGCCATTGATCGATATTTTTTGGAGAGAAACGGCTATTTCAAAGAAAATCCAAAGCGAGCTGGCAATAAAATCTGGGGCGGTGAGTTGGTACCAAGCACCTTTAGCGAATCGAACAATTGCAAGAATCCGAAATTTATGAGGCTAGCGGCTGTCCGCTAGGCGACCGCACCCTGGGCAAAATTGATATGAAGCTGGATCAGCAGGCTAGAGAATCACTCACTCCAGCCTGCTCTCCAGCGATCAGGCGACTTTGCGGGCAGGTATAGGCCTCCCGAATTTGCTCGACTGTTTCAACTGTTCGTCCAGCTCACCAGCTCGCACCGCCTTGATCAACGCTTCGATCACGCTCGGCAGCTTCTCCAGTGTCCCCACGGCAATAGCGGCCTTTCCTTTTTCGAACTCAATGCGCTTCGACCCGACTTTCACGGTCATCACGCAGCCACCGGTCGGGTCAGGTTGCCACCACTTGCTCGTCCGCAACGGCTTTTCAACGAGCACCTTCTCCCCACCTTCCATGCGCTCCCAGCGCTTCACTGTGCGCACGAAGTTAGGATCGGCCAGAAGCTTTCTCTGATCTTCCAATCGAGCGATTATGCGTTCTCGCTTGATTATCAATGGGTCAGAGCTGGGCTTGGGTTGGGGTACGAAAGTAAACGACTTAAGAATCGGGCTCGACATGTTGGGCTCCTGCCTGTTGGATGAAGTTATCGCAGAAGCCGACGTACAGCCGTCGGAAAAAAGGGCAAGCCGGAAAAGGCAAGGAAGCGCAATGATTCTTTTATCAGCGGGTCGAGCTACCTTTGCCTCTTCCCGCCAACTCATCTCTCATTCCCAGGCGGTCAGGAATCGAGACCAGATTGCTCAGCTTATGGCGCCCTCTCAGATTGAGCAGGCTCGGAAGTCAGCAGCTGAGAAAATGTATGCCCTAATTCGCTGCACGTCGATTTCACACCGCCCCTGTCACTGGAGGTGAATGATCAACTCTTCAGTAATCTTGCCTGATAAACGTAGGTGACTCAGCAACCAGTTGTGGCCGCAGACGGATTAAGTCGATTTACGGCCATACCCAATCATTTACCAATCCACTCAACATCCTGAAAACCATCCCGCCTAAGCGGCTCGTAAGAAATCGGCTGTAGTCTTCGTCCAACAAAAAAGGGGAAGGCGATGTCCATTAGCTTTCGGGTTGTCATGGTCTTGTTTTGCGCTTACGCAGGCTGGGAGACCGCAAGCCTCCAGTTCGGAGACCTGCCAGAACCTCAGCAACTAACGCAAAAGAGTAGTTCCCAATCCCAATAGGCCGAAAAGCTGATGAAGAAACCAAAGCTTGAAGTAAATGAGCAACCGCAACCCCGCAATATTCAGCGTGCCGACATCGCACCAAGTGATGGTTATGCGTTGGTTGTCGATGGACATTTCAAGACGCAGTTTGCGGAAAAGGGGGCCGCAATGAAGGCGGCAACCGAGTTGCTTGCGAAGTATCCGATGTTGCAGGTCGAAATTTACGACGCATCCTCGAAGTCACGAACCTTGGTTAAGTAGCAGTAAATCCGCATTGCAGCAGCGCTAACCAAGTTTTCAGTTTTAATCCACCGTTAGGATTCATCCAAGAATAAGGGCTTACTTGTCGTCTCGAGGTGGAGGCGGTCAAATGCCCCTGATGAAATATTTTGTTTTCGTCGGCAGTGCTCTCGTCCTGTTGCTGTTGGCCATGAATTGGCTTCTGCCCGACCCCACGGCCGAACCTGTTTACAGCAGCATCCAGAGGCCTGTCATCAGGATCAGTTCAATCGAGACACTTCCCGAAAGAGTGGTCTTTGATACCAGCATGCCGTATATGGCACCGCCTTCGAGCGTTATGCGAGTTGCGGCGCAGCCTCACAATCGGCATTTACATTTGAACAGATAACGCCAGGCTTGTTGCCAACATTTTCGATCGTAGCCCAGGTCGCTCCGAAGACGATCATCGAAAAACGTGATCCTGCAAAAATCACCGCAAAAGTGAGCCGCAAAAAAGGTAGTCGCTAATCGAGTCGCCCCACAGGCGCATATCGCAGCTGTGAAGAACTACCCCGTACGGGAAACCGAGCGGGATACTAAACCGGCCATCAAAATGGCCGAGCAGGATACCAAACCGCCCATCAAAACAACTTTTCTGGACGATATCGCTGGGCGCTTTGGGCAAATGTTCAAGGTGAATTGAGGCTCCGTGCCGCAGCCTATGAAGTGGTCGCAATGGCCATGTGACCCAATATAGCTGCGGAAATCAGTCAAATGATCGCCGGGGCAGTTATGGGCTGCGCAGGCAACGCCGCTCGAAATGACGCTATCTCTCTGGGAATTTCCGGGTGAAGCTAGCCGTACCCAGTGTTCCACCTGCTCCAACTGCTGTGACATCAAAGCGATAGTTATGGCTGCCAGTCGGAGGGCTGGGCGGTGAATAGTTGTTCAATGCGCCGCAAGGGATTGTCTTTTGGCCCGTGTAGGAGACGTTGCCGCCACCATGATTGTAATCGGGCTTGTCCAGATCGATCATGTGGAATTGAAGCGTTTTCGTTCCATTTGGAACGCCGCTTAAGGAGAATACCGGGGAAGGTCCTCCGCACCACTTGAAGCTCATTGACATTGCTGACGCATTAATCGTGGTAGCCATCAACAGGCCAACCGAACAAAGACCCAGTTGAAAACGCATTCCGCCCCCTTACCCGCCATTCTCAAATGGAAATCTCGATTCGACCCAGCCACGAAATCAAGTTGTTGTCAGCTTAACAGGCTCTCTTTGAATTATCATCAGCCTGCCTGGCGGACAGATGTTGGTTGCTCTACTGCTTCAACTGCTCATCAACCTCGCCCGCTCGCACAGCCTTGATCAAAGCATCAATTCATCGTGGGCCGGCTTTTCCAATGAGCAATATTCGCCTTGCCTTTCTTGAACTCGATGCGCCCGAATCCGATCTTCACAATCATTACGTAGCACGCCTCGGCGAGCGGAAAAGGTCAATTGGGACTGCAAGATGGAGCTGACCACATCCAGCATTGTCTGATGGGCAGCAGGATCGCTGACTAAAACGTCTTCAGACTTGCAGCTTGTCGATATCATCGCCGATATAAAGGTCGCCGTCATATTTGATGGAGTGCGATCGCTTATCTGTGCTTCGCATAGAACGCCAATGCGCCAATATCCTCCGCAAACTATCCGATCGAATGAACTTCCCGCCCGGGCTGGTGTACAGCTCGGCCCGTTTCTCCTCAGTCATTTCCGCCCCCAGCTTTTTTAAACGGCGGCACATGAACGTAGAGAAACCTTCCTTGTCAACTAGGCAAAAGGTGAAGCGGCTGCTTCTGGGAGTAAGCCAAGGAAGTCAGGGAGAAGTCACAAAACTGCGTCGAGAACGCCGAGCGCAAATCACAGAGCAACACCGGGGGCTAGGTCATTTCGGCTTGTCGAAAACGTGCAGTCCTAGGAGTTCGATATTTGGAATGGTCGAACCGGATTGGATCAAAGTTCGTGAGCGTTCATTTTGGACCCAACACGTAATCTACAAACATCATGCGTCGCTTTCATTTTTTGTGCGCATTCGTATAGGATGTGGCCAGCGTTAAAAGGTGTACGGCTGCAGTTCCCAATTTCAGCATCTCTTCGTCTTGCACGTACACCCCTGCCGCACGGCGGTAGGCCAGGGCTACCGTGGCGCAGGCATCAGTGACGAAATTACCGATCCTGTCATCTTCCTTTATTTGGGCCGTGCGATTCAAAACCATTTGAATTGCCGTTTGCGACGTAGCTTCTGCAATGCGGTTATCAGTTACATCGGATTGGCCTAAGCTTAATTCGGCCGGGCGGCACTTCCTGCTTACGTCTTCGACGGCACGATAAAAGTGAGGCTTTCGCTCGTCATCGGCTTCCAAATAGCTTTTCATAAAGCGGCGAGCCCGCTCTTCAAGGTGCTTGCGGTCCGATATCACCTTCTTGCGCCGCTCTCGGGATTCCGATTTAAACCAACCGAACATCGGACGCCTCCACATGATCCGAGGAAATGATACCTGCTGCACGGATATTCTTTAGGAAGCAATCCGATGCAGCTACCTCCTCCGTGCTAGCAGATTCGTATACGCTTTTAAAACGCCGCTAAATATCTTCGAAGCCGACATTCGGTCCGCTTAAAATGGAGATATTGATGAACACTATACTTGCAGACTATTTTGAAGAATTCGAACCGGCCAACGTCAAGGCACCCACACCACGAACCAAGCGCAAGACCGTTGTCCAGACAGTCTCGACCTGAAAGGACAGACATCCACCGTTGGCTGTCGAAAAATGCGCCTTGCAACGTGCAAGAGCTACAGGACCTTCGATACACCCTCTACCATCGGTGCAGTCGAGTTGAGTTCAAAGTGAGCCAGAAGCAAGACAAGGATGTATTTTTGCTTTCTGGTCGGCAAAGCTCCCTATTCATTGTCAGCAACAAAGCTAGACGATATCTCTTGTGGAGATTGCGTATCTTGGCGAGGGAACAGGGATGGGTTAGTAGACGACGCATTCGGCTCGTCGCAATTGGCTGAACCGGTTATCGGCAAACCACACATTGCCGACAACAAATTTATATTATGCCCAATTCCCGAAGGCGCTCTTGTTGTTTCGCTACTTCCTCAGCAGACAGAGAGCGCCCTTCATTGGCTGGACCAAAGGTCGATCCCCTCAGTGGCTTCAGCCCTTTGAGTCCGGTGGCCGCCATATCGATTGTGTGATCGCCTACGTAGTTTTGGTGCCAAATCGCTTACCGTCTTTTTGCGTCGCTTTGGCGTGCTTACGTTTAAATTCGAATTCCAATGGTGAGAATTTGTTTTTTTTCATAAAATAGTCCTTCAATAATTTTTCGGTAAAATACGTGCATGGCTACTTAGCAAACCGTGGCGACCGCCAAAAACCGCCAATTCAATTTGGCTTGGGTGGCCTCACACCCAGCATTGGCGTATGAAACCGCAATAAACTCTGCAACCATGCCGTCACACATAATGGATAGTTCACTTCACTACGTTCGTTCACGTTCACTCCGTTCACGACCGTAACTGGTCAATTACTAGAACCAAAGTGCTTGAACACCGACGTTTCATGGAAACCGATTGGCCTTGGATTTTGGATTGGTCGTTGTAGGTCATCATAGTTCGAATTTGCCATAGACCATCATCATTACGGTCAACTTCTTGGCAGCTATATTGATCGCCTACGGCGATACTCGCTACGCTCGTGAACTTGATATTGGATAAGATTGGATCTTGAAGATAATCTAAGAACAATCGAAAGTAATATTAGCGGTTATGCTGGAGGATACTCCTTGCCCCTGATGGGGGCAGGAGCATGCCTGATTAGCGTATAATGCCATCAGATACTTCTGTTTGAGCAACCATGCAGGTAGGGGCGGTTACGCTGTCTCCCTTTACGCTCAGTCTAATAACGCAACGAACCAACAGCTAACAGAACGACCGTTGGAAAGTTCTCAGGTTGTAGAATGCCAGAGCCTGATCGTGATGGATTTTTGCAATCCATCTTTTGGCAAGCGGTTTCAGCCTGCAATCCTTTTCATAAAATACATTCGCTTATGCGCCCAAGGACAAAACCCGGAGGGGGCTTCCTGCTCATCCCCCGCAGAACGGAGGGTAGTGGCACATGTTTGTTCCCGCCGAACAGCTGTATTCCGCCTCATATCAGACGTAACAGGGCGTCGAATTACAGACCACGCCAAGTCATTAAACGGGTGAATGGAAGCAGGACGAAAACCCTACTCCCAACTATTTATAAGATCGCATTCAACCAAAAGAGCAATGCTGTTGATGTTCCTAACACACTCAACAGAGCCATCAACGGCTTGGTTGGACAGGTTTGATCCCAAGGGCGAGTGTAAGGACTGTCGTTGCTATTTATAAAGTCGTGGCGCTTATAAGCATCGATTGTCGTGCGCCACGTTGAGCGCCAGGCCAACAACCGAGCCCAATGGCTGGTGTCGCAAAATTGTAGCAGGGCAGTTTGTTCTTGAAGCTTCATCACAAGGTTGGGTATCCGAAGATCGAGTAATGATTGGATGGCTCTGCTATTTATCGCCATGCCATTGCCAAGGGCTTGCCTTACGAAAATTTAAGGTAGCGAACCGATGCCTGCGGCCTCGACAGGTTTGATGCCCAAGTATTTAGGACAGTCGTGGTTATTTATACAGCGTTCAGTTCTGGCCTCTCATGCTTACTTCACGCCTACAAGGCGAGCCTTCATCTCCCTGATCGACTTTGGTTTAGGGGCTTTGATCTGCTGGCGTAATTCCTCCAGGTCGGCTGCCTTAGCCTCGGCCGGGGGCGGCTTATCAGCAACGGCATCCTCCCACTCCAGTGTCTCATACGGTGCGTCGAGCCCGTATGTCTCGTAGTCTGCGCTTCCTTATGGGCTCGAACTCGTCGCTCAGGCCGATGGCTTCCAGCACGGCGAAGATCCTATCCTGGTCGGCATCACGTTCAATTTCCACGTCGTCCTCAAGAAAACCAGCATATTTCCGCAGGTGGGGCCTACTTGCGAATTGATTGCGCCCGATCTCGTTCCGGCGCTGCCTGAAGAATTCACTGACGATCTTCTTGGCTTCTCGCCGGATCTGCCCTTGCGCTTTTTCCCAAATTCCCTTTCTGGGGCTTAGCCTCGGGGTACACAACCTCCATTTCAAATCGCTCAGCCAATGCAGCAAGGTCATCGTCAATCTTGCTAAGCTCCGTGTCTGCGAGTTGCCGTTTCGGCTTGAGAGCGGCATAGAAGGTGCCGGGAAGTTTGGGAGCCAAGGTAGGCTTTTGAGGCTCACCTCGCCGTTTACTTATCCAGCGGGTTACGTCGGCACGACGAAGGCCTGGCGTTAGGAGACCCTCTGCCTCGAAGACGGGGAATTCATCGTCGGTGAGCTGATGGAGCTCGTATATTGCCGACATCTTTGCAGGCAGGACGTGCCGCTTTTTGGGGTCCGTCAGCCGGGGTTCTCGATCAGGGCGTACTTGCAAAACGAAGACATGCCGAACGGGAGTGCGGCGACAAGTTGCTTCCTCGAGTTCGAGTCCAATTTTTTGTTTGCCTTGCAGCACGCCAGCGAA
>CAVYPL010000027.1:0-71709 GCA_963770355.1 uncultured Alphaproteobacteria bacterium
AATATCTTGCGGGAGTTCCGTAATGGCCCGCTATCTTCTGTCCCGTTGTCGCGGAGCTTGCGGACAAGGACTGTGCCGGACGGGGACGCTCCGATCCTGTTTGCGATTACGATAATGCAATCCTGCTTCGCGAGGCCTGGCAAATCCACATGACCAAACCGGAGGTCATGACTACCAGCTTTCGCAAGCTGGCTTTCAGCGAACGGCGCAGTTGGCGCAAAGCTGACACGCACCCAATGTTACCTTGTGGACCGACGCGTTGGCGGAGCGGCAATATATTACGGTCATTGCTGGTAACGAAGAGCTCCTGCTAACCCAAACGAAGAAAGGGGGTTAGGCGCGATTCCAATGGTTCGGGACAACAAAAAGGCTTGGACGGAAGATGACCGCCGGCTGTTAGAAATGCGATCGGCTGGCCGCTCTTCAGTGTCAATCGGAAATTCGTTGAAACGGTCTACCAAAGCTCCGGGCCCTGCGCCGCCCCCGGCGGCGTAGTCCGCTAAAGACGTTCGAAGCTAATCTCAGAGTTTAAAGCAGCGCGGCACCAGTGTGATCTTTGAACAGTTCGGCATCAATGGATTTACCGTTACTCGCGGGAGGTCAGTCGACGGTCTCGGCGATGAAAGCTCGGAGCACCACGTCCTGCGAAAGACCGAGTTCGTTGGCGATCAGCGCAGTCGATTTGCCAGCCGCTTGCAACTTCCTGACGCGCTGGGCGATCTCCAGAATCGAAGCGATGGCCGAAGCCGAGTAGGGATTGCCGCCCGGCCTCTTGCTGCCCTTGCCCTTGATCGAGACGTGGCCGGCCTCTGCCAGCGCTGCGGAGATCTGCCGCAGCGATAGCCGGGGACGCTGATCGCTCAGCTTGCAAGCCATCCGGACGGCCTCAGCGGCCGTCTCAGGGAGGGTTTTGCGACCCTCGACCTTGGCGCCGGTCTTGCGGCGTTTGCGCTCCCGTGCGCCACGCAGCTTTGCCACCGTCATGGCCTTGTCGAACTGGGAGACGGCGCCGAGGATCTGTCGGACCAGCACGGCGGTTGGCGTGTCGTCGCAAAATGAGTTCGGGCTTGTCGGCCGCGATCAGCGCGATGCCGTCGGCCTGAAGCCGACGGAATCCGGTTTCCTGCACGATGAGGTCACGGGCGAAGCGGTTGGCGGTTTCCACGATGATGGTCCGCGCACCATTGCCGGCGATCTTCTCCAGCGCATCCGCGAACCCAGGACGCACGTCGATCATGTCCTCACCGACGACGGCAGGGTCATCAAACCACGCGACGATCGTGTAGCCCGCCTTGTTCGCGTAGTTTTGGATGGCCCTGCGCTGGCGGGGCACGCTGTCCTTGTCGTCGCCGATGTTTGCGGCAGAGCTGGTCCGCGTGTAACCGATTGCGGGTTTGCGCTGGCGTTTCGCCTGCTCGGGCATCGGTTTAACCTCAATTTGTACTTATTTCTGAGGAATTTTGTACAAGACGGATGACCACTGGTCAATCACGACATGGCCAGATGGCCTCCGCGCTGAGCTTTGCTCACAAAACGCAGATTGAATCTCCGTGCAGTGGCCGGCCTCGGGGCACCGTCGCCACCGTCCTTCAAAGTAAGGACGTGGCCGTCGCGTTCGGCAAATCCGTCAGGGTGACCGATTTGGAAGGGTCGGTTCGCCGTCGGGGAGGGGTTCGGCAAATCGGAAACGGTTCGTTCGATAGGCGTCTCGCCTTCTAGTGAGTGTTGACCGTGGTCAGGCTATCGTCGTCCCCGATGGCCCTCCGCCTGCTCGCTCCGAAGCAACGCGCTCGACTGAGCTCTCAGAATGCCGGCTGCCGAGCGAGACGACGTTGAACGCGATGGGGTCTATCAGAAACGCGGCAAACGAGCTGTGGTGAAGAACCCATTTCTCGACTAGCATCCCTGTCGGAAGATCATTCCAATGCTCAATAGCCACCGCTGGCTTTGGCGTCAGAGGTTACTTTCTTCAAAACCCTGATATCAAACACACCACGGACAAGCCTGCCTCGGTCGAACCAAAAGCAGCGAATTGGCTGCCTACCCAAGCGAGCCTGGAGAATAGTCTCGACCGACATTTGAGGTCCCCCTGCCGTCAACGACACGATTTCGCCGATCTTCATTTTGCAAACTCCGAGTTACGGGTTCGCGGCCGTGCTTGTCAGCTGGACGACACGACCACTAAAATTGTTGAGATGAGATGCAGATTATTTCTGATGGCCAAGCCACCGTCCCCGGCGACTACTTGCGATGCTCGCGTGCACCGTCCCCGGCGTCGCGTACAAAGCGGGCGAGATGACCGTCCCCGGCTTCTCAACACCGTGCAATGTTTGCAAGGAATTATTGCTAATTAGTTAATGAGCGCAGTCACCCAAGTCTGGGCTCAAATTGGTATCGCTGCAAATGCTCGACGTTGTTGCGTTCTGTGGTGTTGACCCCAGAACCTCGGTCATATGAGCAGCGTGGTCGTCCTCAAAGCACGTCGGAATGGCAGTCCGTGAAGCCTAAATATGTGGTCGAATTGTCTTACGATCACTTCACCGGCGGTCGCTTCCGGCATGGCACCTCCATCCTGAGATGGCGGCCCGACAAGAAGCCGGCTCAATGTTCGATGGATCAGGTCAGGCAGAAGATCGTGCACAAGCTTATAAGCTCGATCGCATCAGCGGTTCAATCTCAAGGATGCACTTCAACAACGTAAACCAGATGGGCATCTCGTTGACAACCACAGCTAAATTCGATGCCCTCGCATGACCTATCCTTACCCAATTTTCGCCGAAAAGTATCGCCCACATTGAATAGATGCTGCCGGGGCAGGAGCTCTGGTCAACAAAACAAGTTCAAAAAGCAGTTCGTCGAGATGACGGAAACTTCTGGGATGGCCTTCTAAGAAGTCTGGATGCCGCGTTGAACTTGATCCAGGCTGGCCCGCCTGAGCGCGCCGGCTGGTCGCCTCAAGCGCCCTGATCCTCAGCCCAGTCTGCCGCGTCGATCAGATCACCCAGCTGCTTAAGCACCGTCTCGATCCGAAGCTGGTGCTTTCTGACGCATGGCAGGAACTGGGCGACCGATGGGGGCGCCGGAAGGGTGCGCCACATCTCGCGGGCCGCGGCTGCGATGGCAGGCAGGCAGAACGGATCGTCGTTCTCAGGCTCCCGAAGCTCCAGCACCATCACGTCGATAAAAAATCCCGAGGTGGTGGCAGGCTGCTCGTTAAACGCCAGCATCATCGCGGCCAAGATCACCCTCACATCCTCTTCGTCGGGCGCAAGCATCGCAACACTTAGCCGGTCGCGTGAATTGCTGATCGCGTCGAGACGGCCAGCAACAGCCTTGCGGATCGCGATCGCAGCACCTGGTCTCCTATTTCGGCAGCGTTGTACTGCCGGAGTGTAGTTGATCCTGACCACCTCGATGACGTCCAAGAACGGCTGGGTCTCCTTGAAGGGCTGTGTGAAGTGTGTGACGATCGCGCGAATGTTCGGACGTCCGCCGGTGGCGAGAGTGGCGGCATTGCCGTGGAAAGAGACAAGCTCGCTCATGGGCGTTCACCTACATAGCCTTCGAAGGCTGCGTCCATCCACGTTTTCTGTGGCGGGCGCCGCTCATGAGCCGGCGGCGGTTTGTATTCGAACCCATTTTCATCGAGGATTAATCCGTCGGGGATGACATCAATCGGGACAACGATCGATCGAGGGGGCGGCCCAAGCGCCCCCGTATGGAAGTCGTCGGGGACGATCTCGGCTCCAGGAGTTTCTTGTTAAGGCTTTCCGGTTCCTTACCACTACCCTTAAACTCAGACGGTGCCCGGCGCGGGGACGCTTGCTGCGCCCCGCGCTCTTCCTCAGAGGGTAGTTCAAAGGGTACAAAGGGATTTAGGGTGCGTGGGCGCACCTCTAGAGGTGCGGTGACTAACCTTTTCGCCGTCTAAAAGGTTAGCCGGCGCACCTTTTGTTTTGGTTTTTCGTTTGGCTGGCGCACCATCTAAAAGGCTAGCGTGCACACCTTTTCGAACAAGCCGGTAGTGGTTCGAATGACCGCGACCCTGCGTCCCGCGATCGATTTCGAGATGCCCTTTGGCTTCGAGGAGATTGACGTTGGCCATGACCGTGAAGCGGGACATACCGATCTTGTCGGCGATGTCCCTGGTGCCAACCCAGGCCTCCCTGATTTGATCGGTGGCTGAAATTTCGGGTGTCACCAACGTCACGGTGCCCTTGGTGCGCCACAAGCTGGTGGCGATCACATAGGCGACCTTAAAGGCGCTCGCCGGCAGCGTAGGATCGGCAGCAACCTGATCCAGCCAAACGAAACGGTCCCTGACATATTCGGCGTCACGCTTGCTGTCGTCGACACGACCGTTGCGCGGCGAATTGGGTTCATGTATATTTGCAGTCATGGTTTGCGGCCTCCGACCGCGGACTTGTTTGGCGGCACCCTCATGCCGCTTCTGCTGAGAAGCCTCTTGCCGACCATTCGCAGTGGTTCGCAGGAGGCTTTTGAGTTTTCAGGGTCAGCCGGCAGCGTCCTGATCCTGATCCTGATCCTGATCGGGTTGGTGAACCTTACCTTGACCGGGTAAACTCGATTTTATCGTCATGCTGGCGAGTGTCGTCCGCTCCCGGATGGCTCTGTTTGTCAGTCCCATCGTCCGTGACACTTCAAACGTTTCCGTTGCCCTTGAGAGGGTCTGAAAGTGTCACACTCCATTGATTGGCTTGACGCGTTTTCGCCCTGTCACGGCGGAGGCCGCGGGTTCGAGTCCCGTCTCTCGCGCCATTATTTCAATGGCTTAGCGTATTTTCGGTCCTAAGAATTCGTAAGGCCGACAACCCCCGCACCTATCAGACGCGTCCCGACAATTCCAGCATCGGCTTTCCCAGCGTCCGCGCGGCGTTACGGACCGATTGGCGTGCATTCACGAGAACGATCCCGGCGGCGCGCGCCCATACCGCGAGGTCCGCCTTGCTGTCGCCCGCATAGATGAAACCGACCGGGAAGGTCTGGCTGAGAAGCTCGGCTTTCGCCGATCCCTTTAGGTTTTGCTCGCCGTCCGACGCAAACATCTGATCGAAGAAGCCGAGCCGCGCTGCGAGGTGGCCGGCGAGGACGGCGTCGGCCGCGGTGGCCAGCACGATCGTCCGGCCGGCGGCTTTTTCCCGCCGCGCGAGATCGAGCACATCCCGATGCAGCGCAAGCCGCTCCCAATCGATCCGGTTGCGCAAGGCAAGCTCGCGCTTCAAAGCGGCGCGGCCGCGCAGCAGCCATGCCGCGCAGGAGAACACGATCAGCGGATTGCGGCGCAGGATCGAGAAGAAGCTCTTGTAGAGCAGATCGCCCGCGATCAGCGTGCCGTCGAGATCGAGCACCAGCGGCATCGACAAGGGAAGCGCCGATATCGCAGCGGCCCGATCGGCAGCCTGCCGGTGCTTTCGGATCGCTTCACGCATGTGGGCGACGCCTACCGCGATCTCACTCATGCGCAGCCCTCAACTGGGATGAACTCTTGCACACGGTGATTTTGCGAGCACCGTCGGAACTCGCTTTGCAATCGCCGTAACCAAGATTGCCGGCGTGCGCCGATCCATCCTCATCGGAGGATGAGACGATCATGACTTGCGGAGCGCCCTGGTTGGCATTGCGGAACTTGGCCACGGCGGCAGCATCGGGATCGGATTCCCAATCCGGCGTCGCGCGCATGAAATCATGCGTCGCGACATATTGCAGTGGGAAGTAGCCGAAATATCGTGTCGACGGTAACGTCGAAGACAGGCCGGCGCCGTGGGCGGTCAACGCTGCGGTTTGCGCAGCGTGCAGCGTGGGGCGAATGCGCCAGCCGAACAGGGCGCTGTTGCGCAGCGCGATCAAATCGGCATTGGCGAAGGTTTTTCCGGGATTGTCGCGACCCGCGGCGAGTTCGCTTTCCAGCGTCGGTGCCCAGCTTTTGTAGGCCACCGAACGTATCGCGGTCTGGCCGACCAGGCCGGCGATTGCTGCAATGCAGAGCGTGCGTACGAGCGCAGCACCGGGCTGGCGGCTCGCGATCGCCATGACGATGGCAATGAAGCTGTAGGGCGCAAGACGCTCCGACAGCAAGGCCGAGCCGGTTTTGAGATTGAGCAGCGACAGCAGCACGACGAGGATAAAAAACACCGGCCACATCAGGTCGCCGGATCTGATCCGCCGCAACGCTGCAACGCCTGCGATCACCAATGCGGCCAACAGCGGCGCCAGCGCGACCACCTCCCACCAGGTGAAGGTAAACAGATAAGTGGCAGCGACGATCCGGCGCAGGATCTGCGCAAGGCCGCCCTCGATACCCGCCGGTTCGCCCGGAATATTCTGGTACGCGAGCAGGAAGCTCGCGATCAGCAGCAATACCGGCAACGCGGCTGCGGCCGCCCAGGCGCCGTCGATCATCAATTGCTTGCCGGCGGCGCGGAAGCCGGAACGGTCGAGCGTTCGTATCGCACGTGCGACGCCATCCGCGGCAAGCAGCAGGCACGCCGCGACGACCGAGGTAATGTGGGTCAAATAAAGTGCAGCCAAAAACAACGCGGTAGCGGCGAATGCAATGGCATCGCCGCGCTCGCGCATGCTGCGCCAAAAGCTTGCGAACAGCAGGAACAGCGGCACGCCGAGCGCGAAATTATAAAATCCCCAATGGATGAAGACGCCGAACGCCAGCGGCAGCAACAGCAGCATCGGCAGTATCGGCCGCTCGGTCTCCACGCGGGACACCGCGTAAGCGGCGGCGATCCAGAGCAGGCCATAGAGACTGAGGAACAGGCTGTTTGCGATCAGCGCGTCGCCGGTCAGCCGGATCAGGCCCGCAAGCAGCAGGTAGATGGCGGAGTTAGGCTCGATCCGCGGATTCCATTGATAGAACGATGCCGCCGGTTCTTGCAGCGCGCCGCCCCAGCCGAAGCGGGCGATCAGGTCGGCCTGTGCCAGATGCACCGGGCCATCCTGCGTCGGCACGAGTTTTACCAGCCAGATCGGGCCGTCGAGCAGCACCGCCAGCGCCGCAAATAACAGGGCGGTGGCGAGAAACGCTGTGGTGTTCCGTGGCGTATCAAGCGGCGCTGCGATCGACATGTCAGTGCACCCGGGTGAGGTGGATCAGATCGGAACTGGTCAGGCTGTTCAGCAATGGCAGATCGACGAAGGTCAGCACGCCGAACAGCGCCATGGTGACGGCCGCGCCGATCAGCATTGCCGGCTGCCGCATCAATTCCTCCGGCCGGGCTGCGGCTGAATTGGGCGTCAGGGCGAGCCGCATATAGGCTGCGAACAGCGCAATGAAGAGCGGGATGACGACGAGATATTCGATCCGGTATTTCAGCAGGAAGATCGCCATCATGAAGGCAAAGCCCTGGGCATAAACCAGACAGCTCGTGACCAGGCTCGACTGCGTGTAGACGGCAAAGGAAGGGCGATACGCCGCGAGGTTCGCGGTGCCGCCGGCCTCGACGATGGCGCGGTGCTCGGAGACGCGCTTGGCCGCCATCAGGAAGGCGCCGCCGAACCAATAAGCGAGCAGGATCGAGACGGGTGGCGCGACAAGGGGCGTGACCGCGAACCAGCCGAACAGGAAGCGCAGCGGGTTGTTGACGGATTCGACGATGACGTCGAGGAAGGCGCGATCCTTGGCGCGGATCGGCCGCACATTGTAGAGCACGCCGAACACCGCGAACACGGCGGCGACCAGAGCGAAGCTGTAACCCAGCGTGTTGGCCACGAGCATGCCGACGGTCGTCAGCAGAATGTATTGCGCGAAAACGAGGGTGGGCGACATCACCGTCTGCACCGCCGGACGTACCCGCTTGGTCGGGTGCATGGCGTCGAAGGGCGCGTCGAGCCATTCGTTGATGGTGTAGTTGGCCGACGATAGCGCCATCGCGACGAACAGGCAGGCGACCAGCCGTTCGGCCAGCGACGCGTAGTCGATCGGCCCGGCTCCGGACATGATCATCGCAAAGGCTGTGCCGGGTACGATCAGCACGTGCTTGATCCAGTGATCGGGGCGGGCGATGGCGACGTAATCGGCAAGTCTCGCCGATGGCGGCGCGTGATGGGTGATGGACATGAAATTCTCCAGGCACATGTGCCGCATCGGGTCGGATGCGGGGAAAGATGAGCTGGAAGGGCAGCGATCGTGCCGCCCGGCGCGGCAGGGCCGTCAGACCGGCGGAAGCGAAGGCAACGCGGTTAACGGGGACGGCTGCGGGTCGTTTGGCTGGGGTTTTCGGGCCGGCTTCGCGCCCGGCGCTCGATCAGCCTTTTGGCCGGGCACCGGCGGCGGAAGGGGACTGAACCAGGCCTGCGCCGGAATGAGACAGGGTGTTCCAGTCTGGATGGACACCCACAAACAAAAGGCCGCCCGGAGGCGGCCGCATTCCAACTAGCTTAAATCACTATCGTTTAGCGGACCGTCGAGGCATCCGAGCTGGTGACAACCACCGGCTTGCCCGCCTTCACGACGTGGGCGGTCTGGCTGTAATCTGAGCTGGTCCGTGCCGAAATACCGAAAGCCGCTACCGCGATGCCGGCCACGAGCGCGACAACCACGATCTTCAAATGCGTGCTGCGGTCCGCTGAATGAATTGAGTGGTTCATAGTAGCCTCCCGGGCAGGTCTATGCCGCCCTCTGTTGGCTACAGAGGTACGCCCGGCCTGTTTCAAGATCGTTTCGTTGCTTCCCCAAAATGGTTTCATCCGGCTGCCAGATCGGTTTCATCCTCGGTTTCGTCGCCGGTTTCCGGGCCCTCCGGCTTGCGGAAGGCGGCGGGCCGGCGGTAAGTGAGGACAAGGCGCAACCAAGCGCTTGGGAGAAAAACAATAATGAAAACAATGAAACTGACCCGCAGGGGTCTACTGGGAGCCGCTTCTGCCGCCTGGGCCGCGACCGTCCTTAGCAAGCCTGCCAGCGCCGCCGCAGAGTTCGACTTCAAGCTCGGCGTCAACACGCCGGAGACTCATCCATTAACGATTCGGCTGACCGAGGCGGCGCAGGCAATCGGCGCGCAATCTTCGGGCCGGCTGAGCGTCACGGTGTTTCCCAATAGCCAGCTTGGCGGCGATCCCGAAATGCTGTCGCAGGTCCGTGCCGGTGGCATCGACTTGCTGGCGGTGCCGAGCCTGACGCTCTCGACCTTGGTGCCGATGTCGGGCCTGCCGAGCATCGGCTTCGCCTTTGGGTCCTACGACCAGGTCTGGGCGGCGATGGACGGCGGCGTCGGCGACACCGTCCGCGAGGCCATCGGCAAGGCCGGAATCATCCCGATGAAGAAAATCTGGGACAACGGTTTCCGGCAGATAACGTCTTCGTCGAACAAGCAGCTCAACAGTGTCGATGATCTCAAAGGCTTCAAGATCCGCGTGCCCGTCACGGCGCTGTTGACGTCGCTCTTCTCAGGGCTCGGCGCGCAGCCGTCGAGTATCAGCTACAACGAACTTTACTCGGCGCTGCAGACGCACATCGTCGAGGGGCAGGAAAACCCGCTGGCGCAGGTGTCGACCGGCAAGCTCTACGAGGTGCAGAAATACTGCGCACTGTCGAACCATTGCTGGAGCGGTTATTGGATCGTCGGCAACCGCCGCGCGCTCTCAGCCCTTCCTGCGGATCTGCTCGACATCGTCAATACGAATTTCGATGCGGCAGCAGTCAAGGAACGTGCAGACTTGCTGGAGTTGGATCGCTCGCTGCAGGCCGAACTCACAGCCAAAGGCATGGCCTTCAACAAGCCCGACCCAGTGCAGTTCAGGGCGGCGCTGGTCAAGGCAGGCTTCTATGCGCAATGGCAGAAGACTTACGGCGCGGACGCCTGGGCGAAGCTGGAGCAGTACACGGGCAAGCTGATCTAGGCGGCGTGCTCACGAAGCCGAGGCTAACGGCCGGTCGGGATGACCATGGTTGAAAAGCACTAACCCGAATACGGTTAGCGGCTCTGGCGAAATAGAAACTTACGGAGGACATACGCGCATGAAAGACTTGGCTGGACAGACCGCGTTCGTCACGGGTGCTGCATCGGGTATCGGATTGGGGATCGCCACCGCGCTGTCACAGGCAGGGGTAAAGGTCATGCTCTGCGATATCGAGGAGGAGGCGCTGGCCAAGGCGGTGGCGGATCTGAAGCTCACCAACGCTGATGTTGATGGTGTGAAAGCCGATGTCTCACTCAAGGTAGAACTCCAGACGGCAGCGGACGCCACCATCGCGCGGTATGGCCGGGTCCACATTCTGATCAACAATGCCGGTGTCGGCGGGGGCGCCGGCTACGGCCAATGGACCGATGCGAGTTGGAATTGGGTTCTCGGTGTCAATCTGATGTCGGTGATCTGGGGGATCGAGATTTTTGGCCCTCTCATTGAAGCGCACGGCGAGGGAGGACAGATCGTCTCGACTGCCTCCATCGCTGGACTGATTTCAGGAGCAGGTCCTGCGTACAACGTATCCAAATATGGCGTCGTGGCGCTATCCGAGGGGTTGCGGGCGACCCTTGCGCCTCGGGGGATCGGGGTATCCGTTCTGTGTCCGGGCATTATCCGGACGCAAATCATGAATTCACGGCGCAATCTACCTCAGCGGTTCGCCGGCGGGATTGAAAACCTGCCAACGGACGGTCCAGTCGCTGAGCATGTCAAAGCGCTGAGCGAACGGGTATCCAAGGGTGTCGATCCACTCTATGTCGGCGAACTGGTTCGGGAAGGCATCGAAAACGACTGGCCCTACATTTTCACCGATACTGAGTACGAGCCAAGGATCGACAACCGCTTCGCCGCCATAAAGCAGGGCTTCGACCGCATCCGCGGACGACAGCCGCGACATTGAGCGTCCCGGAAAAGCGCAGTCTTATGTCGCCCGCTCAATATCGCCGCGGATCGACCGCGCCGCCCATACGAACAGCAGGGCACCGAGCGTGGTCGTAACCGCGGCCGACAGCAGCGAATAGCGCACGGCATTGGCGCCGTAGTCATTCTTCAGCGCGTCGTTGATCATGCCGACGACGAGCGGGCCGACGCCCTGTCCAAAACAGGTCGCGGTCAACAGGATGATCGCAGACGCCAGCGCCCGCATGCTCGGCTTCGCTACGGTCTGCGCGATCGCAAAGATCGGGCCGAGATGGAAGCCGACCAGAAACGAAGTTAGCGCCAATGCCGCGACCATGGTGGTGAAATCCTGCGTCAGCATGCACACCGCAAACACCGGACCGGCGAGGCCGGACATGATCGCGGGCGCCCATAATTTCCAGCGGTCGTCGCGGCGGCTGATCTGCGCCACCACCAGGCCGCCGACGAGGGTGCCCGCCATGCCGCAGAGGCCTTTATAGGTGCCGGCATAGGCGCCGATCTCGGCGCTCGTCAGATGATGCACGCGCGCCAGGAACGGCGGTATCCAGACGGCGGTGGCGTAATTGGTGAAGGTGGTCAGGCAAAAGCCGACTAGTACGATGAGAAAAGTCTTTTGCGAGACGAGGAAGCCCAGCGTCGGCCCGATCGGCTCCGGCGTGAACGTCTCCGCCATAGCGCCACGCTTAGGTTCGGAGATCGTCAGCCACAGCACGGCGGCGAGCGCAATGCCGGGCAGGCCGGCGGTGAAGAACGCCATGCGCCAGCCATAGTGCTGGTTGACATAACCGCCGATGAAATAGCCGAGGAACACGCCAAGATAAGTTCCGATGGCGTAGATTCCGAGCGCGCGCGGGCGTTCGTTCTTGTTGAAGAGATCGGCGACCAGCGATTGCGAGGCGGGGGTGCCAGCGGATTCGCCGATGCCGACGCCGATCCTCGCCAGCGCCAGCGTCGTCACGCTTTGCGCCATGCCGCACAAAAATGTCATCGCGCTCCAGAACGCGAACGCAATCGCGACAATGTTGCGCCGGTTCAGCCGGTCGGCGACCCGCGCGATGGGAATTCCGAGCAGCGAATAGAACAGCACAAAACCAAAACCCGCGAGCAGGCCCATGGTGGTGTCGCTGAGCGTGAACTCCTTTTTGATCGGCTCGATCAGAACGTTGAAGATAGTGCGATCGAGGAAGTTCAAGGCGTAGACGACGGTCAAAATTCCCAGCACGTAATATCGCCGCATCGAGGGCTTTGCGGCGACATCCGCCTGTGCAGCCAGCTGCGGCGCGAGATCGACCATATGGCTTCCCCCCAAACTGAATTATCTCGTCACGCTTCGCGAATGAAATTCCCCGCCTCGAATTCCACGGCGGCTGCGCTTTCATCGAACGCGACGCCGATGGGATCGCGGCCGTTGGCCATGGCCTCGAGCTGGTCGCTCAACATCCGCCGGATCATCAGGATGCCGCGGTCGCTCTGGCCGAAATGCTCTTCGGAATGAAGCGTCACCGGCCCCTGGCCGACCTGCGCTTCATAATCGCCGGGGAATTGCTGGTGCTCCTGTTCGTTCATGTCCCACCAGAATTTGCCGTTGAACTTCGAGCGCATCCGCCCGATATCGCCCGAATTCCTGACCCGGCCGGCGACATAGATGCGGAACGAGGTATCGTCGATCGGCAACGTCCAGCCGATCGACTCGACGCGCGCGAATTGCGCCACGCGCGGATTGGGCACCACGCGCAGAGTGGGGAGGGCGGCTTCCGTCACCCGGTAGAAAACCTTGCCGTCGTCCTGATGCCGGATCGAGCGCACGGTGACGCCGCGCGGCGACATCTCGAATTTCACCTCCGGCATCGAGGCCATCATGTTGGTGAATTGCGGGCCGCTGAACGACCCGTGCAGCACCGGCACGTGGTAGGGATCGACCACGTTCTCGAAATGCTGCAGCCAGTTGCAGGGAATGACGGCCGGGCCGCCGCCGCCGATGGACGTATCGTCCGCCTCGACGAACTCGCCGTCGTCCATCCTCTCCAGGCACTCATAGCGCGGCAGCACCGGCTTTTTTTCCGCCGGTCCCATATAGGCGAAGATCAGGCCATAGAGCTCCTGCACTGGGTACCAGGGCTGGCGCACCTTGTCCTTGAACTGGCCGCCTTCGGGTTCGCAGGGCTGCTCGAGGCAATGGCCTTCGGTGTCGAACTTCCAGCCGTGATAGCAGCAGCGGATGCCGTCTTCCTCGACCTTGCCGTAATAGAGCGTGGTCCCGCGATGGCAGCAACGGGCGTGCAGCAGGCCGACCCGGGCGTGCCTGTCCCGGAAAAGCACGAGATCTTCACCGAGCACGCGCACTTTTCTGGGGATATCGGTGGCGTCACGCACGAGACCCACCGGGTGCCAGTACCGCCGCAGCAGTTCCCCCATCGGCGTACCGCGCCCGACCGAAGTCAGCTCGGTCCGTGTCGTGGACGGCTTCATCGCATAGGCCGTGCCGAGATCGCGATCCCGCTGGGTGACGTTCATCTGTGTGACGTTCATGGCGTTTCCTCCGCCTCGGCTTTGGCGCCGCGGTCGTTTGACGTCTTGGGCAAAGTGAAATCTAGATCGATGACAATGTCAACGATTAGGCTATGCTTGCCGCAGTCCTTGGCAGGGGCGAGCTTTGTCGGCAGAGCTGTGAGATGAGTCAGAAATTGAAAACGCCCAATCCGCCGCAACCGGTTGTCGCCGACGAAGCGGAATTGGCGCCGATCACTGCGATGATGTCGTCGCGGCTGATGGTGCTGGCCAATTTGCTCAAGCGCGGTGCGATCCTGCGCTACAAGCGGCTGGCGGGGCTGTCCTCGGTGGAGTTCGGCCTGGTCGCTTCGCTGGGACGGCGGCCGCCGATGAGCGTGGTGCGGCTTGCGGAAGCGGTAGGCATGGACAAGGGGCAGATCAGCCGTGCGCTGGCCGAATTGGTCTCCCGCAAGCTGGTCGCCAAGGCCGTCAACCCCAGGGATAACCGGGAAGTACTGGTCTGCTTGACCAGGACCGGGCTGATCGCCCATGACACGATTGTGGCAGGTGCGCAGGAACGAAACCGGCGCCTGCTGGAACAATTGAGCAAAGACGATCTGGCCGTGCTGCTCGCCCAGATCGATCGCCTGACCGATACCGCCGCCCGGATGCTCGCCGCCGAGAAAGATTTGAGCTGAGATGCCCCGCCCGGGATTCGGGCACCGAACGGCCGCCAATGCGTTAGTGGGTGGAGGCGGAACGCGCAGCTTTTGCGGGTTATCCCGGCGCGAAAGTGCCGACCGGACCGTCAAAATTGCTTGTCTTGCGCCCTCTGTTGCGCTGCGCTAAGCCTCAAGAATAATTCCAATCAACGAATCTGCGGCCGTCCGAAACCGCAGGAAAAGGCTCCGCCGATGACCGGCATCCTGCAGAATTATCTACCACTTGTGGTCTTTATCGGGGTGGCAAGCCTGATCGGTCTGGCGCTGCTGATTGCCCCATTCCTCGTCGCGTTCCAGCAGCCGGACCCGGAAAAGCTGTCCGCCTATGAATGCGGATTCAACGCTTTTGACGACGCCCGCATGAAGTTCGATGTCCGCTTCTATCTGGTCGCGATCCTCTTCATCATCTTCGACCTCGAAGTGGCGTTCCTGTTCCCGTGGGCGGTGGCGTTCGGCAAGCTCGGCGCCACCGGCTTTTGGTCGATGATGGTTTTTCTCGCTGTCCTCACGGTTGGTTTTGCTTACGAATGGAAGAAAGGCGCGCTCGAATGGGATTGAGTCCCACCGCCGTATCACAGGGATCTTCGCCGGTGATCGCACCGGCCGCGAAAGGTATTATCGATCCCTCGACCGGCAAGCCGGTCGGCGCCAATGACCCGTACTTCCTCGAGGTCAACCACGAACTCTCCGATAAGGGTTTTTTCGTCGCCGCCACCGACGATTTGATCACCTGGGCGCGCACCGGTTCGCTGATGTGGATGACCTTCGGTCTGGCCTGCTGCGCGGTCGAGATGATGCAGGTCTCTATGCCGCGCTATGACGTCGAGCGGTTCGGCTTTGCGCCGCGCGCATCGCCGCGACAGTCGGACGTCATGATCGTGGCCGGCACGTTGACCAACAAGATGGCGCCGGCGCTGCGCAAGGTCTACGACCAGATGCCGGAACCGCGCTACGTGATCTCGATGGGGTCGTGCGCCAATGGCGGCGGCTACTATCACTATTCCTACTCGGTCGTGCGCGGCTGCGACCGTATCGTTCCGATCGACATCTACGTGCCCGGCTGCCCGCCGACGGCGGAAGCGCTGCTCTACGGCGTGCTGCTGCTGCAGAAGAAGATCCGGCGCACCGGCACCATCGAACGCTAAGGTTTCAGGTATGGACGACGGCAAGCTCGACGCCTTAGGGCAGACGATTGTTAGCGCGCTTCCCGGCGCGGCCAGCGCCCATTCGGTCGCGTTCAACCAGCTCACTATCGATGTCGATGTGAGCAAGATCGTCGAAATCGTCAAGCACCTGCGCGACGATCCGGCCTTGCGCTTCGTCAACTTTACGGACGTGACGGCGGTGGACTATCCCGGCCGCGAAAAGCGCTTCGACGTCGTTTATCACCTGCTGTCGCCGACGCTGAACGCGCGCATCCGTTTGCGCGCCGAGGCCGACGAGACCACGCAGGTGCCGTCGATCATCGATGTGTTTCCGGGTGCCGACTGGTTCGAGCGCGAAACCTACGACCTCTATGGCGTGATCTTCACCGGCCATCCCGACATGCGGCGGCTGCTGACGGATTACGGCTTCGAGGGCCATCCCTTGCGTAAGGATTTTCCGCTTACCGGCTTCGTCGAGGTCCGCTACGACGACCAGGAGAAGCGTGTGCTCTACGAGCCCGTCCGCCTCAACCAGGAATTCCGCAAATTCGATTTCCTCTCGCCATGGGAAGGTGCGGACTATCCGCTCCCGGGCGATGAGAAGGCTGAGCCGAAGGCCTGACCATGAACGAACAAAATCTTCGCAATTTCACGATTAACTTTGGACCGCAGCACCCGGCGGCGCACGGCGTGTTGCGTCTGGTGTTGGAACTCGACGGCGAGGTGGTCGCACGCGTCGACCCCCATATTGGGCTGCTACATCGCGGCACCGAGAAGCTGATCGAGCAGAAGACCTATCTGCAGGCGATCCCGTATTTCGACCGGCTCGATTATGTCGCGCCGATGAATCAGGAGCATGCATTCTGCCTGGCGGCGGAAAAGCTGCTCGGCATTGCCGTGCCGCGCCGCGGGCAGTTGATCCGCGTGCTCTATTGCGAAATCGGCCGCATCCTGTCGCATCTCCTCAACGTCACCACGCAGGCGATGGACGTCGGCGCGCTGACCCCGCCGCTGTGGGGTTTTGAAGAGCGCGAAAAGCTGATGGTGTTTTATGAGCGCGCCTCCGGCTCGCGCATGCATGCGGCCTATTTCCGTCTCGGCGGCGTGCATCAGGACCTGCCGCCAAAGCTGATCGACGATATCGATGCGTGGTGCGACCCCTTCCTTCAGGTGGTCGCCGACCTCGAAACCCTGCTGACCGGCAATCGCATCTTCAAGCAGCGCAATGTCGATATCGGCGTGGTGTCGCTGAAACAGGCCTGGGAATGGGGCTTTTCCGGTGTGATGGTGCGCGGCTCCGGAGCCGCGTGGGACCTGCGCAAGTCGCAGCCTTATGAATGCTACGCCGAGATGGATTTCGACATTCCCATCGGCAAGAACGGCGATTGCTACGACCGCTACTGCATCCGCATGGAAGAGATGCGTCAGTCCGTGCGCATCATGAAGCAGTGCATCCAAAAGCTGCGGGCGCCGGACGGGCAGGGGCCGGTCGTGGTCGAAGATAACAAGATCGCGCCGCCGCGCCGTGGCGAGATGAAGCGCTCGATGGAAGCGCTGATCCACCACTTCAAGCTCTACACCGAAGGCGTCCACGTGCCGGCCGGCGAAGTCTATGCCGCGGTCGAGGCGCCGAAGGGCGAGTTCGGCGTCTATCTGGTCGCCGACGGCACCAACAAGCCCTACAAGTGCAAGATCCGCGCGCCGGGCTTTGCCCATTTGCAGGCGATGGACTTCATCTGCCGCGGCCATCTGCTGGCTGACGTTTCGGCCATCCTCGGCTCGCTCGACATCGTGTTCGGAGAGGTCGATCGGTGATGGCGCAGGCGCCCATCCAGTTTGACCGCGCCTCGGGGGCTCTTGAAGGAGCCAACCTGTGGGAGCGGACGGCTGCGCTGGCGCTTTCGACCGGCTCGAAGATATCGTCGCATTTTTCGCATCGGGGTTACAATCTTTGCGCCAACCTGTTGCGCAAGGCGCTGCCCGAGCGTGACATCGAGATCAAACTCAATTCCGATGCGATCTTCGAATTCCCCTATGGCGACGGCTATTGGAGCAAGCTGCTCAATCGTTCGTACCATTATGAGGATGAACTCGAACTGCTGTTTCGCGATTCGATCGACGTCGACTACACGCTGGTCGATTGCGGCGCCAATTACGGCTACTGGTCGGTGCTGGTTTCGAGCAAGCCGTTCGGTTCGCACAAGGCGATTGCGATCGAGCCCTCGGGCCAGAATTTCCCCAAGCTCGCCAACAATGCCAGGGTCAATGGCAATCGTTTCGAAGTCATGAAATGCGCGATCGGCGCCACGCGCGGTACCGCGCGCCTATCGGGCACCAAGCACGAGGCGTTCAGCATCGCCGGCGACCAGTCGGGCGGCGAGGAAGTGCCAGTCATCGCGCTCGATAACCTGCTGGATGACGGCAAAATCGCCGCCGGCGGAAAATATCTGATCAAGCTCGACGTCGAAGGCGTCGAGATCGAGGCCATGAAGGGTGGCGCACGGCTGATGCAGGGTGACAGCGTCTTGCTGTGCGAGGAGCACGGCAACGATCCGCAGCACACCGTGTCGCGCTACATCCTCGAACAGACCCCGATGAAATTGATCGTCTACGATCCCCGCAGCAATCGCCTTGAAACCGTAAGCGATCTTTCGATCCTCGATCGTATCAAGATTTCAACCCATGTCGGCTACAACGTGTTCGGCACCGCAAGCGCATTCTGGCTAGACCGGATCGACGCGCTGAATGCGAAGGCCGGACGCCGCGCGCAATGAGAGACTAAACGATGTCCGTCCGCCGCCTCGCACCAAAGGAATTGCAGCCCGCGAGCTTTTCGTTCTCGGACGAGAACCTCGCCTGGGCCAAAGCGCAGATCGCGAAGTACCCACCGGGCCGCCAGGCGTCGGCGGTGATTGCGATCATGTGGCGGGTGCAGGAACAGCACGAGGGATGGGTGTCGGAAGCCGCGATCCGCGCGGTCGCCGATCTGCTCGAGATGCCGTATATCCGCGTGCTCGAGGTCGCGACCTTCTACACGATGTTCCAGCTGCAACCGGTCGGCAAGAAAGCCCATGTCCAGGTCTGCGGCACCACGCCATGCCGCTTGCGCGGCGCCGGCGATCTGATCGAGGTGTGCCAGAGCCGCATCCATCACGATCCCTTCCATCTGTCGAAGGACGGCAATTTCAGCTGGGAAGAGGTCGAGTGCCTGGGCGCATGCGTAAACGCGCCGATGGTGCTGATCTGGAAGGACACCTACGAGGATCTGACCAAGGAAAGCTTTGGCAAGGTGCTGGACGGATTTGCGTCCGGCAATCCGCCGAAGCCGGGACCGCAGATCGACCGTCAGTTCTCGGCGCCGGTGGGCGGACCGACCACGCTGAAGGAAACGACATGACGCGTGACGGCACATGGCTCTTGAATGAGCCACGGGAGGGCAGCGCGATGAAGAACTGGCGCTATATCGCCATGCACACGGTGGCGGCAGCCGTATTCATTTTTCTGCTGCAGCGTTACGCCCTGAGCGCGACGCTTGAATCCAGCCTGTTGTGGGCGCTGACCTTCGGCGGATGCGCCGCGGGGCTCGCCTACGCTCAGTCCAATCGTTGACCCCTGGGAAGTTTTGGTCATGCTCGACGACAAGGATCGCATCTTCAAGAACCTCTACGGCCTCCATGATTGGGGCCTGGAAGGTGCGCGCCGCCGCGGCGCCTGGGATGGCACCAAGGCGATCGTCGACAAGGGTCGCGACTGGATCATCAACGAGATGAAGGCGTCCGGCCTGCGCGGGCGCGGCGGGGCAGGCTTTCCGACCGGGTTGAAGTGGTCGTTCATGCCGAAGGAATCGACTGACGGCCGGCCGAGCTACCTCGTGGTCAATGCCGACGAGTCCGAGCCCGGCACCTGCAAGGACCGCGAGATCATGCGGCACGATCCGCATCTCCTGGTCGAGGGTTGCCTGCTCGCGAGCTTCGCGATGAATGCGCATGCCTGCTACATCTATGTACGCGGCGAGTTCATCCGGGAGCGCGAGCATCTGCAGGCCGCGGTCGATCAGGCCTATGAGGCCAAGCTGATCGGCAAGGACAATATCAACGGTTGGCCGTTCGATCTTTACATCGCCCACGGCGCCGGCGCCTATATCTGCGGCGAAGAGACCGCGCTGCTCGAAAGCCTCGAAGGCAAGAAGGGCCAGCCGCGCCTGAAGCCGCCATTCCCGGCGAATGTCGGCCTGTTTGGTTGCCCGACCACCGTAAACAATGTCGAATCCATTGCGGTTGCGCCTGATATCCTGCGCCGCGGCGCGGCCTGGTTTGCCGCCATCGGCCGGCCGAACAATGTCGGCACCAAGCTGTTTTGCATTTCCGGCCATGTCGAACGGCCCTGCAACGTCGAAGAGGCGATGGGGATTCCGTTCCGGGAGCTGATCGAGCGGCATTGCGGCGGCATTCGTGGCGGCTGGGACAATCTGAAGGCCGTTATCCCCGGCGGCTCGTCGGTGCGCATGGTGCCGGCGGAACAGATCATCGATACGCCGATGGATTTCGACAGCCTCGGCAAGCTGCGCTCCGGTCTTGGCACCGCAGCCGTGATCGTGATGGATAAATCCACCGATCTGATCCGGGCGATCGCGCGCATCTCCTATTTCTACAAGCATGAGAGCTGCGGCCAGTGCACGCCATGCCGCGAAGGCACGGGCTGGATGTGGCGGGTGTTGTCGCGCATGGCCGACGGCCGCGCCCACAAGCGCGAGATCGACATGCTGCTGGAGGTGACGAAGCAGGTCGAAGGCCACACCATCTGCGCGCTGGGCGACGCGGCTGCGTGGCCGATCCAGGGCCTGATTGCGCATTTCCGTCACGAGATCGAAGCCCGCATTGACCAATATTCGCACAAGGCCGACATCGACGATATCGGCGTGCGCGATCCCGTGAACATGGTCGCGGCGGAGTAATCCTGATGTCGCAACCGAGCATGTTCTGGTGGCAGAAATACGGGACGCTGGCGCAGATGGCGCAAGCGGCCGTGGCGCTGCTCGGCTTTGTTGCGATCCTGTTCCAGATCAACGAAATCCGCGCGAATAATCGCGCCGCCAGCGCAAGGGCTGCGTTTCTCGGCTATACCGACCTCGCATTCAAGAATCCGAAATTCTCGGCACCCGACTACGACGCGATCAAGGCCGGCAACCACGACGAGCGGGTTCAGTATGAGAGCTTTGTCGCGTACTTCCTCTACGCCTGCGAGGAGACGATTGCCGCATTCGCCGACAAGCGCGAATGGCAGGCGTCCTGCGACTACGATTTGCAGCCGCATCTGCCGTTCCTCTGCGAGAAGAACCAGGCGCAGCCGGCCTATCTTGCGACCTACGGCACCGAGACCCAGCAATGGGTGCGGACGTCGATGAAATCAGCCAGCGTTACACCACCCGACTGCAAGCTCGGAAAGACTTGACCGCAATGACCAAACTGATCGTCGATGGCAAAGAGATCGATGTTCCCGCGGAGTACACGCTGCTGCAGGCGTGTGAAGCCGCGGGCGCCGAAATTCCGCGCTTCTGCTACCACGAGCGGCTGTCGATCGCCGGCAATTGCCGGATGTGCCTCGTCGAGGTGAAGGGCGGCCCGAAGCCGGTGGCAAGCTGCGCCTGGGGCGTGCGCGATTGCCGTCCCGGACCCAAGGGTGAGCCGCCGGAAATCTCGACGCGTTCGCCGATGGTGAAGAAGGCGCGCGAAGGCGTGATGGAATTCCTGCTGATCAACCACCCGCTGGATTGCCCGATCTGCGATCAGGGCGGGGAGTGCGATCTGCAGGACCAGGCGATGGGCTATGGCGTCGATACGTCCCGCTTTGCCGAGAACAAGCGCGCCGTCGAGGACAAATATCTGGGCGCGCTGGTCAAGACCTCGATGAACCGCTGCATCCAGTGCACGCGTTGCGTTCGCTTCTCCGCGGAAGTCTGTGGCGCGCCGGAAATGGGCGCGACCGGCCGCGGCGAGGACATGGAGATCACGACCTATCTGGAATCGGCGTTGACCTCGGAACTGCAGGGCAATCTCGTCGATATCTGCCCGGTCGGTGCGCTGACCTCGAAGCCATATGCGTTTGCCGCGCGTCCGTGGGAGCTCGGCAAGACCCAGTCGATCGATGTCATGGACGGCGTCGGCTCGGCCATTCGCGTGGATACCCGCGGCCGCGAGGTGATGCGGATTCTGCCGCGCATCAACGAGTCCGTGAACGAGGAATGGATTTCCGACAAGACCCGTCACGTGGTTGACGGGCTGCGGACGCAGCGGCTCGATCGCCCCTATATCCGGGAGAACGGCCAGCTCCGCGCTGCATCCTGGCAGGAAGCGTTCAGCACCATCGCTGCCAAGACCAAATTGAGCGACGGCAAGCGGATTGGTGCCGTTGCCGGCGACGTCGCAGCGGTCGAAGAGATGTTCGCGCTGAAGGATCTGTTGGCCAAATACGGCTCGGCCAATCTCGCGGTGCAGGGCGGCGACGCCTTCGACGCCAAGGCCGGCCGCGCATCCTGGATCTTCAATCCGACCATTGCCGGGATCGAGCAGGCCGACGCGCTGCTGATCGTGGGTTCGAACCCGCGCAAGGAAGCCGCCGTGCTCAACGCGCGCATCCGCAAGCGCTGGCGCACCGGCCAGCTCAAGATCGGCGTGATCGGCGCCAAGGCCGACCTGACCTATGATTACGACTATCTCGGCGCCGGCACGGATTCGCTCGGCAATCTCGCCGCAGGCAAGCATTCCTTCGCCGATGTGCTGAAGGGCGCCAAGAACCCGATCGTACTGGTCGGCGCCGGCGCGCTGGCGCGGCATGACGGCGCGGCGGTGTTGGCGCTCGCGGCCAAAGTCGCGGCCGACTTTGGCGCGCTTAGGGACGGTTGGAACGGCTTTGGTGTGTTGCAGGACACGGCCTCGCGCGCGGGTGCGCTCGATATCGGCTTTGCTCCGGGCGCGGGCGGCTTGAGTCTGGCGCAGATGACGACCTTCGGCACGCTCGACGTGCTGTTCCTGCTCGGCGCCGACGAGGTCAAGGTGCCCGATGGAACGTTCGTGATCTATATCGGCACCCATGGCGATCGCGGCGCGCATCGCGCCGACGTGATCCTGCCGGGCGCGGCCTATACCGAAAAATCCGGCATCTACGTCAATACCGAGGGCAGGGCCCAGATGGCGAGCCGTGCGGCGTTTCCGCCCGGCGAGGCGCGGGAGGATTGGGCGATTATCCGCGCGCTGTCGGACGTTCTGGGTAAGAAACTGCCGTATGATTCCCTGCAGGCGTTGCGCCAGGCCATCTTCAAGGCCGCGCCGCATCTGATGCGGATCGACCAGATCGAGGCCGGCAAGGCCGGTGACATCAAGGCGCTGGCGGCCAAGGGCGGCAGCGTCGACAAGACGCCGTTCAAGACGTCCGTTGAGGATTTCTACCTGACCAACCCGATCGCGCGCGCGTCGGCGGTGATGGCGGAATGTTCCCGGCTGGCGTCCGGGCGAATGCTGACGGCAGCGGAGTGAGCGTGACGTAATGGCTGAATTTTTCGCAAGCTCGTTCTGGACCGGCTTTCTCTGGCCGCTGATCGTGATGGTCGCGCAGAGCCTGTTGCTGCTCGTGGTGCTATTGATCGCGATCGCCTACATCCTGCTCGCCGACCGCAAGATCTGGGCGGCGGTGCAGATCCGCCGCGGCCCCAACGTCGTCGGGCCCTGGGGCCTCCTACAATCCTTCGCCGACCTTTTGAAATTCGTGCTGAAGGAACCGATCATTCCGTCCGGCTCGAACAAGGGCGTGTTCCTGCTGGCGCCGCTGGTGTCGTGTGTCCTCGCGCTCGCGGCCTGGGCCGTGATCCCGATGGACCTCGGCTGGGTAATCGCCGACATCAATGTCGGCGTGCTGTATATTTTCGCGATCTCGTCGCTGTCGATCTACGGCATCATCATGGCCGGCTGGTCGTCGAACTCGAAATATCCGTTCCTGGCAGCGCTTCGTTCCGCGGCGCAGATGGTATCCTACGAAGTCTCGATCGGCTTCGTCATCATCACGGTGTTGCTCTGCGCCGGTTCGCTGAACCTCTCGGCGGTGGTCGAGGCACAGAACACCAGGTTCGGGCTGCTGGGGTGGTACTGGCTGCCGCTGTTTCCGATGTTCGTGGTCTTCTACGTCTCGGCTCTGGCCGAAACCAACCGGCCGCCGTTCGATCTGGTGGAAGCCGAATCCGAACTGGTCGCGGGCTTCATGGTGGAATACGGCTCGACGCCGTATCTCCTGTTCATGCTCGGCGAGTATGTCGCGATCACCACGATGTGCGCGCTGGCCACGATCATGTTCCTCGGCGGCTGGCTGCCGCCGGTCGCGCTGCCGCCGTTCACCTGGGTGCCCGGAATCATCTGGTTCGTGCTCAAGGTGTTCTTCATGTTCTTCCTGTTTGCGATGGCGAAGGCGATCGTGCCGCGCTACCGCTACGATCAACTAATGCGGCTCGGCTGGAAGGTGTTCCTGCCGCTGTCGCTGGCGATGGTGGTGATCGTCGCCGGAGTGCTGCAATTTGCGGGGCTCGCGCCGAAATGAGGTCGCTATGAGTATCAATGTCAACGCAACTGCCCGCTCGCTTCTCTTGTCCGAATTCGTATCGGCGTTCATTCTCGCCATGCGCTATTTCTTCAAGCCGAAGCCGACGCTGAACTATCCCTTCGAGAAGGGGCCCATTTCACCCCGCTTTCGCGGAGAACATGCGTTGCGCCGCTATCCGAACGGCGAGGAGCGCTGCATCGCCTGCAAGCTGTGCGAGGCGATCTGCCCGGCCCAGGCGATCACGATCGAGGCCGGTCCGCGCCGCAACGACGGCACCCGCCGTACCGTGCGCTACGACATCGACATGGTGAAATGCATCTATTGCGGCCTGTGCCAGGAAGCCTGCCCGGTCGATGCCATCGTCGAGGGACCGAATTTCGAATTCGCGACCGAGACCCGCGAGGAACTGTATTATGACAAGGCGAAACTGCTCGCCAATGGCGACCGCTGGGAGCGCGAGCTTGCGAAATCGATCGAACTCGACGCGCCGTACCGGTGAGGTGAGGGCATGATCCTTCCCGCGCTGTTCTTTTATGTGTTTGCCGGCGTCTGCGTGGCGTCGGCCGTCATGGTGATTGTGTCGCGCAATCCCGTGCACTCAGTGCTGTTCCTGATCCTGGCCTTCGTCAACGCGTCGGGTCTGTTCATCCTGATGGGCGCCGAATTCCTGGCGATGATCCTGGTCGTCGTCTATGTCGGCGCGGTCGCGGTGCTGTTCCTGTTCGTGATCATGATGCTCGATGTCGATTTCACCGAGCTGCGCGAGGGCTTTCTGGAGTATCTGCCGATTGGTCTCGTGATAGGCGCGATCTTCCTCGCCGAACTGCTGCTGGTCGGCGGCAGCTGGGTCATCAACCCCGGCACGGCCAAGTCGATTACGGCGGCGATCCCGACCAATGTCAGCAACACCGAAGCGCTCGGTCTCGTGCTCTATACGAAGTACATCCATTACTTCCAGATCGCCGGCATGGTGCTGCTGGTCGCGATGATCGGCGCCATCGTGCTGACGCTGCGCCACAAGGCAAACGTCAAGCGGCAGGACATCAACGTGCAGAACGCGCGGACGCCCGAGCTTGCCATGAGCGTACGCAAGGTGGCGTCGGGGCAGGGCCTGCAGGATGCGGACGCGGCGGAGTGGGTGCAATGACGATCGGTCTTGGACACTATCTCGCGGTCGGCGCGATCCTGTTTACGCTCGGGATCCTCGGCATCTTCCTCAACCGCAAGAACATCATCGTCATCCTGATGTCGATCGAACTGATCCTGCTCGCCGTCAACATCAACCTGGTGGCGTTCTCGACCTTCCTTGGCGACATCGTCGGCCAGGTTTTTGCGCTGCTGGTGCTGACGGTGGCCGCGGCCGAAGCCGCGATCGGTCTGGCGGTACTGGTGGTGTATTACCGCAACCGCGGTTCGATCGCGGTTGAAGACGTTAATTTGATGAAGGGCTGACGCAGCTATGGTTCAGGCAATCGTCTTTCTGCCGCTGCTGGGCGCCATTCTGGCCGGCCTGATATCCATCTTCGGGGCGCATGCGCGCAACCCGAGCGGCGATACCGTCGAGCATCATGACGATGGGCATGGCGCTGATGCGCATGCGTCGGCCGCCCATGACGACCATGGCCACGATGACCATGGCCATGACGATCATCACGTTACGGAACCGCCGGCGGCGGGCTCGCGCGCGGCCGAGCTGATCACCACGGGTCTGCTGCTGGTTGCGGCGGGCCTGTCCTGGGTCGTGCTGGTTGATGTCGGATTCATGCATCACGATGCGCGGATCGCGCTGTTCCCCTGGATCACTTCGGGCGACCTGCAGGTCGCCTGGTCGCTGCGGGTGGATACGCTGACCGCCGTGATGCTGGTCGTGGTCAATACCATTTCGTCGCTCGTGCATCTTTATTCGATCGGTTACATGGACGAGGATCCGTACCGGCCGCGCTTCTTCAGCTATCTCAGCCTGTTCACCTTCGCGATGCTGATGCTGGTGACCGCCGACAATCTGGTTCAGTTGTTCTTCGGCTGGGAAGGCGTTGGCCTCATGAGCTACTTGCTGATCGGCTTCTGGTATCAGAAGCCGTCGGCGAACGCCGCCGCGATCAAGGCCTTCGTGGTCAATCGGGTTGGCGATTTCGGCTTTGCGCTCGGCATTTTCTCGGTTTTCATGCTGATCGGTTCGACCGATTTCGAGACGATCTTTGCGGGCGCGCCGGGCCTGGCAGGCAAGACCATCGATTTCTTTGGCTGGCACGCCGATGCGTTGACGCTGACCTGCCTGCTGCTGTTCATGGGCGCGATGGGCAAATCTGCCCAGTTCCTGCTGCACACCTGGTTGCCGGACGCCATGGAGGGCCCGACGCCGGTGTCGGCGCTGATCCACGCCGCGACCATGGTGACCGCCGGCGTGTTCATGGTGGCGCGGCTGTCTCCGCTATTCGAACTCGCACCCACTGCGCAGGCCGTTGTCATGTTCTTCGGCGCCACCACCGCTTTCTTTGCGGCGACGGTGGGCCTCGTTCAGAACGACATCAAGCGCATCGTGGCTTACTCGACCTGTTCGCAGCTCGGCTACATGTTCGTGGCGATGGGAGCAGGGGCCTATTCGGTCGGCATGTTCCATCTGTTCACGCATGCCTTCTTCAAGGCGTTGTTGTTCCTGGGTTCCGGCTCGGTGATCTACGCGATGCATCACGAGCAGGACATCCGCAACATGGGCGGGTTGTGGCGCAAGATCCCCTATACGTTCGCGGTGATGTGCGTCGGGACGCTGGCGCTGACCGGTTTTCCGTTCTTTGCGGGCTACTTCTCCAAGGATGCGATCATCGAATCCGCTTATGCGGCGCATAATCCGTTTTCGGCTTATGCGTACCTGCTGACGGTCGTCGCGGCGGGTCTCACTTCATTTTACTCTTGGCGGCTGATCTTCAAGACGTTCCTGGGAGAGCCGCACGATCAGGAGCATTACGAGGCCGCGCATGAGAGCCCGCTCTGGATGCTGATCCCGATCGGTGTTCTCGCCGTCGGTTCTGTTGCTTCAGGGTTCCCGTTCAAGGAATTGTTCACCGGGCCCCATGGCGTCGAGGAGTTCTTCCGGGATTCGGTGAAAATGAACCCGCATATCCTGGAAGACATGGAGCACATGCCGCATCTGCTCGGATATTTGCCGACCGTGATGATGTTGCTGGGAGCTGTGGTGGCCATTCAGTTCTATATTCGCCGGCCCTACCTTCCGGTCGAACTCGCGAAGCAGCAGCCGATGCTGTACCAGTTCCTGCTCAACAAATGGTACTTTGACGAGCTTTACGATCTGATCTTCGTTCGTCCGACGAAGTGGCTCGGCCGCTTCTTGTGGAAGAAGGGCGACGGCTTCGTCATCGACGGCTTCGGTCCCGACGGCGTATCGGCGCGCGTGCTCGACGTCACCCGTAACGTCGTGAAAATTCAGACCGGCTACCTCTATCACTATGCTTTCGCTATGCTGATCGGGGTCGCCGGACTAATCACCTGGTTCATGTTCGGCTTGGGAGGCCAGTGATGACAACCTGGCCCATTCTCTCCGTCGTCACCTTCCTGCCGGTTCTCGGCGCGCTGGCGATCTATATCACCCGCGGTGACGACGAGGCCGCGCGGCGCAATGCGCGCTGGATCGCGCTGTGGACCACGCTGGTCACCTTTGCGGTGTCGCTGATCCTGGTCTGGCGTTTCGATCCGGCGAGTGCGGATTTCCAGTTCGTCGAAAAGGCCTCATGGCTCGCCAGCGGCATCACTTACCACATGGGCGTCGACGGCATTTCGCTGCCGTTCGTGATCCTGACCACCGCTCTGATGCCGCTCTGCATCATTGCGAGTTGGAAATCGATCACGACGCGCGTGCGCGAATACATGATGGCGTTCCTGCTTCTGGAAACGCTGCTGGTCGGCACCTTCTCGGCGCTCGACCTCGTGCTGTTCTATCTGTTCTTCGAAGGCGGCCTGATCCCGATGTTCCTGATCATCGGCATCTGGGGCGGCCCGCGCCGGGTCTACGCGTCGTTCAAATTCTTCCTCTACACGCTGCTCGGTTCGGTCCTGATGCTGCTGGCGATCATGGCGCTGTACTGGAATGCAGGCACGACAGATATTCCGACCCTGATGCACAGCGCCGTGCCGCGGTCCTTGCAGACCTGGGCGTGGCTGGCGTTCTTTGCCTCGTTTGCAGTGAAGATGCCGATGTGGCCGGTGCACACCTGGCTGCCGGACGCGCACGTCGAGGCGCCGACCGCGGGCTCGGTGGTGCTGGCCGCGATCCTTTTGAAGTTGGGCGGCTACGGTTTCCTGCGGTTCTCGCTGCCGATGTTCCCGCTGGCGTCGCATGATTTCGCGCCGCTGATCTTCACGCTGTCCACCGTCGCCATCATCTACACCTCGCTGGTGGCGCTTATGCAGGAAGACATCAAGAAGCTGATCGCCTATTCGTCAGTGGCCCATATGGGCTTCGTCACCATGGGCATCTTCGCTGCCACCACCCAGGGTGTCGCCGGTGGTGTGTTCCAGATGGTGTCGCATGGCATCGTCTCGGGCGCGCTGTTCCTCTGCGTCGGCATCGTCTACGACCGCATGCATACGCGCGAGATCGCGGCCTATGGCGGACTGGTGAACCGGATGCCGCTCTACGCGCTGGTGTTCATGGTCTTCACCATGGCCAATGTCGGATTGCCCGGCACGAGCGGTTTCGTCGGCGAGTTCATGACGCTGGTCGGTACCTTCAAGGTTTCAATCCCGACGGCGACCTTCGCCACGCTGGGCGTGATCCTGTCGGCGGCCTATGCGCTGTGGCTCTATCGCAAGGTGGTGTTCGGCGCGCTGGTCAAGCCGTCGCTGGCCAGTATCAAGGATCTGACGTTCCGCGAGAGCTTGACGCTGTTCCCGCTGGTCGCGCTCACGATCCTGTTCGGCGTCTACCCGAAACCGGTGCTCGACATGTCGGCGTCGTCGGTTCAGCAACTCGTCAATAATTACAACACTGCCGTGACTGCCGTGAAGGCAGCCGCGTTGATCCAGTAACGTAGCGTTTTCAAGCGAAGCGGGAACCGGTTCGCATGAAGAAAACGCGTCAAAGGTAAGAGCATCATGAGCTTCCAGAGTGCGGGTTATCAGTTGCTGCCGGTGTTGCCGGAGCTGGTGCTGGCCGCCGGATCCATGGTGCTGCTGATGCTGGGCGCCTATCGCGGAGGCGAGGCGACGACCAGACTCGTCACCACCCTTGCGGTCTGTCTCCTGGTGTTGACCGGTGTGCTGGAATTGATGCTGCCGGGTGGCAAGCTCACGACCTTCGGCGGCAGCTTCATCGTCGACGATTTTGCCCGTTTTCTGAAAATTTTGGCGCTGATCGGCTCGGCGGCAACCCTGATCCTGTCGGTGGAGTTTCTGGCCGATCCGTCGCGTCGGATTTTCGAATACGCGATCCTGGTGCTGCTCTCGACGCTCGGCATGATGGTACTGATCTCGGCCGGCGACCTGATCATGCTCTATCTCGGGCTCGAGCTGATGAGCCTCGCGCTTTACGTGGTCGCCGCGAGCAATCGCGACAATGCCAAGTCCACCGAAGCCGGACTGAAGTACTTTGTGCTCGGCGCATTGTCCTCGGGCATGCTGCTCTACGGCGCCTCGCTGATCTACGGCTTTACCGGTACCGTCAGCTTCGCAGGCATCGCGGCCGCCGCGACGACCGGCAGCGTCGGCATCGTCTTTGGTATCGTATTCCTGCTCGCCGGACTTTGCTTCAAGGTTTCGGCGGTGCCGTTCCACATGTGGACGCCCGACGTCTATGAGGGCGCGCCGACGCCGGTCACGGCATTCTTCGCATCCGCGCCAAAAGTCGCCGCGCTCGCGGTGTTCACCCGCGTGACGCTGACGGCATTCCCCGGCATCGTTTCGCAATGGCAGCAGATCATCGTGTTCGTCGCCATCGCCTCGATGGTGCTGGGATCGTTCGCCGCCATCGGACAGAAGAACATCAAGCGCCTGATGGCCTATTCGTCGATCGGCCATATGGGCTTTGCGCTGGTCGGGCTTGCTTCCGGCACCGTCGAGGGCGCGCAGGGCGTGCTGGTCTATATCGCGATCTATGTGGCGATGACGCTGGGCTCCTTCGCCGTGATCCTGACCATGAAACGCAATGGCCAGGCAGTCGAGCAGATCAGTGACTTTGCCGGGCTTTCGCGCACCAATCCGCTGCTTGCATTCTTCTTCGCGATGCTGCTGTTCTCGCTGGCTGGCATTCCACCGCTCGCGGGCTTCTTCGCGAAATGGTACGTGTTCGTGGCTGCGATCAAAGCCGGCCTGTTCACGCTCGCCGTCATCGGCGTGCTCACCAGCGTCGTGGGTGCATTTTACTATCTCACCATCATCAAGGTGATGTATTTCGACGAGCCGGCCGGTCAACTCGACCCGATGCGTGTCGAGTTGCGCACGGTGCTCGCGGTCGCCGGTATCTTCAACATCTTCTTCTTCGTCTATCCGGGGCCGCTGGTCAGCGTCGCCACGGCCGCGGCGAAGTCGCTTTTTGGCGCATGATCCCGAAAAATGGACCCCGGTTTTCGGAGAAGATCATGCGCAGAAAATTAATATGACCTTCTCGCTCGGTTCCCGGGCCTCATCGGCGGGTTACCGCCTCGCTGCCTTCGAGCAGATCGGTTCAACCAACGCAGAAGCCATGTCGCGCGCCCGCGACGGCGAGCGCGGGCCGATGTGGTTCGTCACCTCGGAACAGACCGCCGGGCGTGGACGCAGGCAGCGGGCCTGGATCGCGCCACGCGGTAATCTCGCCAGCAGCATTCTCGAAGTGATGGACGTTCCGCCCGCGACCGCGGCGACGCTCGGCTTCGCCGCGGGGCTGGCGCTCGAGGCCGCCCTGCAGAAGCTCAGCATTGAAGCAAACCTGCGGCGGGCCGGATCGGACCCGCTAAAATTCTCGCTGAAATGGCCGAACGACGTGATGGCGGAGCGGCAGAAGCTCGCCGGCATCTTGCTGGAAGCCGAAGCCGTGGCCGGCAATCGCCTCGCTGTCGTGGTCGGCATCGGCACCAATGTCGTTGCAGCCCCCGAGGGCACGCCGACACCCGCGACATCGCTGGCAGCGCTTGGCGTCCAGATTGGCGCTGAGGAGCTGTTCATGGCGCTGTCGGACGCCTGGGTCGAATTCCGTGGCGTCTGGGACAATGGCCGCGGCTTTGCCGATATCCGCCGGCTGTGGCTGGAACGCGCCGCGGGCCTCGGGGACCGGGTTGCGATCCAGACCGGAAGCGCGACCGTCGAGGGCACCTTCGACACCATCGATGAAACCGGCTGCCTGATCGTGCGGACGGCAGAGGGCAAGCGAATGCCGATCGCCGCCGGTGAGGTCTATTTCGGCTCAGCGGCCTCCATGGGAGCGGCCTGATGGCGCGGCCGGATGAACTGACCTTTGCGCCCTTGGGAGGCGTCGGCGAGATCGGCATGAACCTGTCGATCTACGGGCTCGGCAACCGCCACCAGCGTTCGTGGCTGGCGGTCGATCTCGGCGTTTCCTTTGGAGACGAAGAACACCTGCCGGGCATCGATCTGATCATGCCCGACATCCGGTTCCTGGAGAAAGAGCGCAAAAACCTGATGGGCCTCGTGCTGACGCATGCCCATGAAGACCATTTCGGCGCCATTATCGATCTCTGGCCGAAGCTGCAATGCAAGATCTACGCGACCAAATTCAGCGCTGCGCTGTTCGAGGCCAAATGCGCCGCCGAGCGCAATCCGCCGAAAATTCCGGTGACCGTCGTGCCGTCTGGCGGCAGGATCGATCTCGGCCCGTTCAGTGTCGAGTTCATCCCGGTGGCGCATTCGATTCCGGAATCGCATGCACTGGCAATTCACACTTCGGTCGGCACGGTGCTGCATACCGGGGACTGGAAGATCGATCCGACGCCGATTATCGGCCTGCCGACCGACGAGCGGCGCCTGCGCGAGCTTGGCGATGCCGGCGTGCTGGCGCTGGTCGGCGATTCCACCAATGCTGTGCGGGAAGGGCGCTCGCCCTCGGAGACCGAGGTCGCCGCCACCATTACGAAGCTGGTGAAAGCCGCCAAGGGCCGGGTCGCCGTCACCACCTTTGCCTCCAACGTCGCGCGCCTGAAAGCGGTCGCGGATGCTGCCAAGGCCGCTGATCGCGAAGTCGTCGTCGTCGGCCGCGCCATGGAGCGCGTGGTGCAGGTCGCTCGCGAGACAGGCTACCTCGATGGCGTGCAGAATTTCCGCGGTGCTGATCTGTACGGCCATTTCCCGCCGGACAAGGTGCTGGCGCTGTGCACGGGAAGCCAGGGCGAGCCGCGCGCAGCGCTGGCGCGCATCGCCAATGACGACCATCCGCAGGTGACGCTGAACAAGGGTGACTGCGTGATCTTTTCCTCGCGCACCATTCCCGGCAACGAGAAAGCGGTCGGCAGCATCATCAATGGTTTGGTCACGCAGGGCATCGAGGTCATCACCGATCGCACCGATCTGGTCCATGTCTCCGGCCATCCGCGCCGCGACGAACTGCGCGACATGATCTCCTGGGTGCGCCCGCAACTGCTGATCCCCGTGCACGGCGAGGCGCTGCATCTGTCGGAGCATGCCAAGCTGGCGCGCACCGCCGGCGTGCCGAAGGTCCTGATTTGCCGCAACGGCGACCTGGTCAAGCTCGGGCCCGGCGACCCCGGCATCATCGACGAATTGCCGTCGGGCCGGCTCTACAAGGACGGCACGATCCTGGAGGATTCCAAATCGCGCGCGGTGGTGGAGCGGCGGCGGATGGGATTTGCCGGCTGTGCTTTCGTCGCGATCGCCATGACCGAAAAGGGCGAGCTGGCCGACGATCCCGAGGTTGATCTCGTCGGCATCCCCGAGAAGAATAGCGCCGGCGAACCGTTCGACGACATCGTGTTCGATGTGGTGGTGTCGACGGTCGAAGGCCTGCCGCGGGCGCGGCGGCGCGATCCGGACGCGATGGCGGAATCGGTGCGCCGCGCGGTGCGGGCCGCACTGAACGAGCATTGGGGCAAGAAGCCGATCTGTCTCGTTCACGTTCTGACGGTGTAGAGACCAGGAGGATTGACCATGCTGGGCCGGCTCAATCACGTCGCGATCGCAGTCAAGGATGCGGAGAAGGCTGCCAAAATCTATGGCGGGGCTTTCGGCGCCGAAATTTCGGGCGCGGTACCGCTGCCGGAGCATGGCGTCATCACCGTGTTCGTGACGCTGCCCAACACCAAGATCGAGTTCATCCAGCCGCTGGGCGACGCCTCGCCGATCGCCAAATTCGTCGAGCGCAATGCCGACGGCGGTATCCACCACATCTGCTATGACGTGCCCGACATCATCGCGGCACGCGACACCCTGATCAAAGAGGGCGCGCGGGTGCTAGGCGACGGCCAGCCCAAGATCGGCGCCCACGGCAAGCCGGTGCTGTTCTTTCACCCCAAGGATTTTTCCGGCGCGCTCGTCGAAATCGAGCAGGCCTGAAGCATGGCGTATAACATCTCCACCGCGTTCGCGATCTACTTCGTGCTGTGGTGGATCGTGCTGTTCCTGACGCTGCCGTTCGGCGTGCGCAGCCAGCATGAGGACGGGGAGGGTGCGCCCGGAACCGATCCCGGCGCACCGATCCTGGCCCGGATGGGCTGGAAACTGATCTGGACCACGCTGATCTCGGCGGCCATTTTCGGCGTCGCGATGTGGGCGTATTATCAGGGCTATCTCAATATCGAGCGGCTGTCGAAGCTGATGGGAATGCCGTTCTAGGGCTTGGAGGAACAGATGCAAACGATGCTGCGCAGCATGGGCCTGGCGTTTCTACTGCTCGCATCGGCTGGTTCGGCTTCCGCGATGGATCAATCCGCCATAGAGGAAACCAATTGCCTGATGGCTTGCGACGCCAATCAGGAGCATTGCATGACCTCCGGACGCGTCCCGGCCCAAAAGAACTATTCGCTGGCCAGATATTCGTCGCTGGCGAAATTGAAACCGGAGCCGGTCGTCAGGCCTAACCGGGCGACCGCAGGGCGTTAAAGCTGCGGTCTATTTGAACGCAACGCCGATGCGCTTGTCCTTGCGCCACGCGACCTGGCAGGGGCGGCCGGCAGGATCGCCGGAGATTACCAGGTTGAATGTTTCGGGGATGGCGAGCGGGCTCGCTACTTCGAGCGCGGCGCCAGTTTCCGAAATATTGCGAACGAGGCAATCGATCGCGCCGCCGTTGAATTCGATGGAGCCCGACTTCAGCACCCGTTGCCGAAGGGCCGCGCGGTTGTTCTCCAGAACCTGAAGCGGGTCGGGCGCGGCGGCTTGTCCTTCTGCCCCTGACTGCTGCGGCTGCAGTTCTTCGGCGTGGTGCTTTGCGATCGCGATGGCTTCTTCCGTAAGCGTCGGCCTGATCCGGGCCCAGGCCAGCTTGAACCGCACCTGGCAGTCCTTGAAATTAATGGCGGGTCCCCGATCGTTAGCGGTCGCCGGCAGGCCGTAGAGGTTGCAACCCCACCACCAATGCGGACTGTCATGCTGTTTCAGGATCCGCCCAACCGGAAGACCCCGCCAAACCACCTCGTAGTCGTCTTCCTGGCGTACGCCATCGACGACGGTAGGACGCAATGCGATGGTTTCCAGATCGTCAGTCATCACCGGAAGTGTACCAAGCCGGTCTCAAGAACGGCAGAAATAGCTTGCCCATTTTTCGATGCGGATGGGCGGTTGGTTTCGATACGAGCAAACTACATGCTGGCGGGCTGCAAGTATGCCCCGTCGTGCTACGGATAGGTTAACCTTGGGTGCACCGCACAGTGGCAATGCGGCTCAGACAAAGCGCGCCCGATCAGCTAATTATACGCGGGATTGGTGGTTTCGGAGAACTGGAATGAATTTTCAGAGAGTTTTAGTCGGGCTGGTAATACTGCTTGCGGCAGGCCTTGCGGCATCCTTCTACATGAACTGGAAGATGCTGACGCAGCTTCGAACGGTGAAGGCTTTCGTCGAAGGCTCCGTCTTCGCCGATGCCGTCGCGGCGTGCGAACGTGCGCAGAGCACGACGCCTTTCAAATGGAACGGCGGCAAGCAGACCGCGGTCGTAGGTCTCAACTCGGTCAAGCCTAACAAGGATACAGTCATCGCGAGCTATACGCTGGTCGCCGACAGCGTGTTCTGCGATTACGATCCCATCAAGAAGAAAGCCGATATCGGATCGAATTTCCTGGAGCGGGAGTAGGGCGCGACCCGACTTGCAGAGGTCCGGGATGTCACCGGAGGCTACGCGAATCATCGAACTGTATCAGCGCAAGGCGCTGGAATGGGTCCGCAATCGGGAGCGTCCCGGCGAGCTGTTCGAGAAATCCTGGCTTGACCGGTTCCGTGCCCTGCTGCCATCAGCCGGCTCAATCCTCGACATCGGGTGCGGATCGGCCGAGCCGATTGCCCGATATCTCATCGAGCGCGGGCATCAAATCACCGGCGTGGATTCGTCCGCCGCCTTGATCGAAATTTGCAGGACGCGTTTTCCGCGGCTCCAATGGCGCGTCGCCGATATGCGCCATCTGGCATTGGGGCGGAAATTCAACGGCGTCATCGCATGGGATAGTTTCTTCCATCTTTGCCTGGACGATCAACGGCAGATGTTTCCGATATTCCGAGAACACGCCGCACCGGAAGCAGCCCTGATGTTTACAAGCGGTCCCTCGCATGGAGAGGCGATAGGGAGCTTCGAGGGCGAGCCCCTATATCATGCGAGCCTGGACCCGGCCGAGTATCGCTTGTTGCTTGGTCAAAATGGATTTCGGGTCGTGTCACATATCGTCGAGGACCCCAGTTGCGGACGTCACACCATCTGGCTCGCGCAGCGTGATTAGCCGGCCGCTTTGACCTGGGCGTCACTCCGCGCCACGAGAGCCTCGACCTCGCCGAGCAGCTTCCGCCACGCCGCATCGATCTCGGGAGACCAGTCCGCCCCCAGAATCTCACGCAGCGTTTGCGCGATTACGCCGAAGAACGCGATGAACAGATCGCGCGGCGTGCCGTAGGCGTCGTGCGAGGATATTTCGCATTCGATCAGGCGGAAATGGCCAGTACGCGAGCCTGCGAAATCCAGGATCGCCTCGATCGTGAGCGCCAGCATCGAGCCCTTGACGAGTTCGCTGCCCTCGGTGCGGAACATCGTTCGCGTCTCCGGATGTTCGCGAAACAGCCTGTCGTAGACGAGCGGCGTCAAGTCTTCGCAACGCCCGGCAGCGAGTTCGAAGCTGCGCTCGATCAGATTTTCCGATGCCATGATTTGCACGCGCGATGATCCGAAGAAGAGACGATCACACGAAAAAAAGAGCAGGGCACGAAGCCCTGCTCAAAAATTGTGTCGACCCTATTTCCCCGCAAATTTGGATTTGATCTTGATTGACGAGGCGACGCTGCTTGTGCGCGTCAGGGCTCCTCCCGAGACTTGGACCACCAGACTTCAGCCTCTCGGCCAGCCTGAGCCCGCACTCGTAGACTATCTTTCTAGCCTTGTCACCATTTTCAGCAACGATTGTTCAAAATTCCAGCAATCTGCGAAATGATTGGGAACTAGCCACCGGCGGTTGCGGACTCGGCCGACAGGGGGCGCCCCCGGGTAGTTAGGTAGGGTCGGAGGGACCCGTTACACCGGACCCGCCGGGTTATTTCCGCAACACCTGAAGATAAAGCCGGGAACCTGATCTCGACTCCGGACTCTCAGGGTGATTAGTTCGCCTTGGATGGCTCCGTGATGCGCAAGCGGCTGAAAAATTTCCTACCGATCGTCCTGATCGCCCTGCTGGTGCAGATTTTCGCACCGATCGGCGCATGTTGGGCGGCCAGCATAGCTGCCTCCGATCCGCTCGCCGGAGCCGTGATCTGTCACGGCAATGCAACCGCGCCAGCCGGACAGAACGACCAGACCGGGCACCGTGCCCACGACGGATGCTGTTCGGTTTGCAGCGTGCTGCAGACGGGCGCGCCGGTCGACGTCCCGCTCACTGCTGACGCCATCAGCTTCGATCGCGCGCCCGAGCGCGTGGTGTGGGTCGAATTCACGTCTGACCGCAACGGATCCCGTGCCGGATCGAACGCGCAGGCTCGCGCCCCACCAGCCATTTCCTGCGACCTTCCGACCAGCGTCACGACTGGCGCGGCCCCTGGGCCGAGCCAGTTGGTTCAGTTGAGCAGGCCGGCCGATGAGCCGGCGTCAGGACCATTCCATGTTTCGGTATCATGCCCTTGGCGGCGTGAGCGTCATCGCAATTCAGGTCGGATTATTTGCGCCGGCCGGTATTGCCTATGCGCAGAACAGTGAAGAAAAAGCCTTGCCGCCCGTCACGGTCGATGCGCCTGCGGCGGCCAAGCGGGCCGTACGCAAGCCGGCCAATCGAACCGCCGCCGTCAGGCGGCAAACCCAACCGGCCGCCGCCGCGCCGGAACGGCAACTGCCGGTCGTCGTCGTCGACACGCCAGGCGCCGGCGCCAGTGCGTCGCTCGGGACGCCGCCCGCGGTGGCAAGATTCCAGCTTCCGCAGCAATCGTTCAGCATCACCGCCAAGCAGATCGATGAGACGATCAGCCTCAAAGACCCCGAGGATGCCGTCAAATACATGCCGAGCCTGTTCGTGCGGAAGCGCAACGACGGCGACAACCAGGCGGTATTGGCGACGCGAAGCTGGGGTCTTAATTCGAGCGCGCGCACGCTGATCTATTACGACGATCTCCTGATTTCGGCGCTGATCGGCAACAACAACACGGGCGCGTCGCCAAAATGGAATCTGATCTCGCCCGAAGCGATCGGCCGCGTCGATTTCCTCAACGGACCGTTCGCGGCGGCCTATCCCGGCAATTCCATCGGGGGTGTCTTGCTGATCACCTCGAGGATGCCTGACAAGCCGTTCGCGGTTGCCAAGGAAACGGTGTCGATCATGCCGTGGAACCAATACGGCACCAAGGACACCTATGTGACGAGCCAGACCAGCGCGGCCGCGGGCAATCGCGACGGCCGGCTCTCGTGGCTCGTTAGCGCCAATTATCTCGACAGCTACCAGCAGCCGCTGACCTACACGACCAACGGTGCAACGGCGGCTAACCCGAGCGGAATTCCGGTTGGCACGACCGGCGCGTTTCCCGCGCTGAACAAACAGGGAGTGATAGCCAATGTCGTCGGTACCGGCGCGCTGGCGCATTCCCAGCAGACCTCGGGCAATCTGCGGCTGGCCTATGATGTGAGCCCATTGGTGCAGGCGACCTATTCTTTGGGAGTCTGGAATAATCACCAGACGTCGGACCCGCAGACCTACATGAGGTCGACGGCGACCGGCGCGCCGACGTTTGCCGGCATCGCTGGATTTGCGAGCAATAAATATACCTGGGACCAGACCCATCTCAGTAATGCGGTTTCGCTCAAGAGCGACACCAAGGGCGTGTTCGACTTCGACCTGTCGGCGTCGAGCTACAATTATCTGCAGGATATCCAGCTTAATCCGTTCACGGTGACGCCTTCGGGCGTCGGCTATTCTCTGAACGGCAAGATCACGCGCAACGACGGGACGAACTGGCAGAATGCCGACGCAAAGGGCATCTGGCGTCCGTTCGGCCTCGGTGGTCCGCATGAGGTCAGCTTCGGCATCCACGGCGATCGGTATCGCCTGGAAAACCCGGTCTACGCGTCGAGTATCTGGTATGCGACGCCTTCGACGGGAACTGGCCAACTCTATTCGTCGGGATTGGGTGAAACGCGCACTGGCGCCTTGTGGGTGCAGGATGCCTGGAAGATCGTTCCCAATTTAAAGCTGACGCTTGGGGGGCGGCTGGAGACATGGCGAGCCCTGGACGGTTTTAACCTCAACACGACGACGAGCGCAGCCGGAGCCATCACTTCGACGGCTACGATCAATCAGCCCGGACTCAATTCGACGAATTTCTCACCAAAGGCCTCGTTGTCGTTCGATCCGAACAAGGAATGGAACATTACCGCCAGCTTTGGCGAAGCCTATCGTTATCCAACCGTCACCGAGCTCTATCAGAACATAACGGTTGGCGGCGTCGCGACCTTTGCCAACCCGTTGCTTGCTCCCGAACAGGATTTCACGGGAGAGCTTAACATCCAGCGCAAATGGAACGACGGACGGGTCCGGCTGACGCTATTCAAGGAGCGAACCAACAACGCGATCATTTCGCAGACGAACCTCGTGGCCAATCCCAACACCGGCGCTCAGACCCCGACGACAACCATCAGCAATGTCGATGCAATCCGGATGCAGGGTGTCGAATTGTCCGGTGAAAAAGACAATGTGCTGATCCCTGGTCTTCAATTGTTCGGCAGCGTTACCTATGTGGATTCTCGCATCCTGTCGGATCCTAGCTGGGCCGGAACGAATCCATTGACAGGCTTGCCGACGACCGTGGTCGGCAAGCGCGTTCCCTTTGTTCCGGACTGGCGGGCCAAGGCCGGCGTGACCTACCGGCCGAATGAAAGCTGGGCCTACACGGTCGCGGCGCGCTATAGCGGAAAGCAATATTCGACGCTCGATAACACCGATATCATCCCGCATGTATTCGGCGCCTTCGACAACTTTTTTGTGGTGGACATGAAAGTGCACTACAACGCCACGAAGAATTTCTCGTTCGATTTCGGAATCGATAATCTGTTCAACGAACAATACTTCCTGTTCCATCCGTTCCCGGGAAGGACTTACGTTCTCGCGGCGAAATACACCTTCTAGATCGCGACAGGCAACCAAGGATAATCCGATGAACCCACTCTCACGCTCCTTCGCCTTCGCCATGGTGCTCGCAGCCCTGTTCGCTGCACCCGCGTGCGCTGGGGAGGCCAAGGTAGGCGATCTCGTCATCACGCAGGCCTGGAGCCGGGCCACACCGAGCGGTGCGAAGGTCGCCGGCGGCTATCTCGTCATCGAGAACAAGGGGAAGACCGCGGATCGGCTGGTCGGCGGTGCCGGCGAGATCGCGGGCAAGGTCGAGGTTCACGAGATGGCGATGAATAACGGCGTGATGACGATGCGCCCGCTCGACAAGGGGCTTACGATCGAGCCCGGCCAGACGGTGAAGCTGGCGCCGGGCGGACATCATCTGATGATGTTCGATCTTAAAGGCCAGCTCAAGCAGGGCGACAAGGTGCCCGTCACGCTTGAATTCGAGAAGGCAGGCAAGGTGACGGTGTCGCTCGACGTGCAGGGCGTCGGCGCGCAAGCGCCCGCGGATCATTCGGGCGGTCATATGGAGATGAAGAAGTGATCGATCCGGCACGAGAATTTAAGAACGTACCAATGTCGAAGGCGGGTTTTGTCGTTGCTGCGCTGGTGCTCGCCGCGTCGCCGGCCAGCGCCCATATCTCGCTGGAACCCAAGCAGGCGACGATCGGGTCGTCCTACAAGGCGGTGTTCGCCGTGCCGCATGGCTGCGCGGGATCGGCGACGATCAAGATCCGCGTCCAAATCCCCGAAGGCGTGATCGGCGCAAAGCCGATGCCGAAGGCCGGCTGGAACGTCGAGGCGATCAGCGGCAAATACGCCAGCGAGTATGACTACCACGGCAGCAAACTCACCGAGGGTGTCAAGGAAGTGGTCTGGAGCGGCGGCAAGCTGCCGGACCACAATTACGATGAGTTCGTGATATCCACTTTTCTCACCGGCGGCCTGAAGCCGAACACCATGCTGTATTTTCCTGTGGTGCAGGAATGCGAACAGGGGGTGAGCCGCTGGATCGACATCCCACGGGAAGGGGATGAAGGCCATGGGCATGGCAGCAAGTCGCCGGCGCCGGGCGTCAAGCTGATGCCGAAACCTTAAAACGCTATGGTGCGCGTCATCGCAGGCTTTGCGGCGCTGCTGATGGCGCTCTGCGTTGCAACCGGCGCGTTGGCTCATGCATCGCTGGTATCGAGCGAGCCCGCCGACGGCAGCGTGGTGACGCAGGCGCCGATGACGGTGCAACTGCAGTTCAACGAGAGCGTCACGCCGACAGTCGCCAGCCTGATCGATGCCGAGGGCAAGGCGCGCGACGTCACGATCCGCGCCGCCGACCAATCCGTCGTGATCGCGCTGCCTGATGACCTGCCACGAGGCACGCAAATCCTCAGCTACCGCGTCGTCTCGCAGGACGGGCATCCCGTGGCAGGATCGTTGGTGTTTTCGATCGGCGTCGTGACCGGCGGCGCAGCGCCCGCGCCCGATCATCTGGTTTCGATCTTGATCTGGCTGGCTCGGATCGGGGTCTATCTCGGGCTGTTCGTCGGCGTCGGCGGCGTGTTCTTCGCTGCCTGGATCGGGCAGGGCCCGAGCGGAGCGCGGGCGATCACCGGTTCGCTTGCGATCGGCCTCGTCAGTGCGGTGCTGTCGATAGGGCTGCAAGGTCTCGATCTGCTCAATCTTCCCCTCAGCGCCCTGCTGACATCCGCGCCATGGACGAGCGCGCTTGCCACCAGCCTCGGGCCGTCGCTCCTGATTGCGATAGCGGCGATGACGATCGCAGGGTTCGCGTGGCGAAGCCCCACCATGACGATCGCGTGGTTGCTGACGACGCTGGCGATGGTGGGCGTCGGGCTTTCACTGGCGACCAGTGGTCACGCCGCAACCGCATCGCCGGAATGGCTGACAGTGCCGTCGCTGTTCGTGCACGGTGTTGCCATAGCCTATTGGGCAGGTGCGTTGGCGCCGATCGCTGTGATGGCGCGGCGGCGGGACAGCAGTTTGCCGCGAGCGATCAGTCAATTCTCGGCCATTGCGGTGCCGTTGGTCGCCTTACTGGTGCTGACCGGCCTCGTGCTCGCGGTCATTCAACTGCAGAGCTTTCGCGCGCTGGTCGACACCAAATACGGCATCGTCCTCTCGATCAAGCTCGTGCTGGTGGCCATGTTGCTCGCGCTTGCGGCGCTGAACCGGTTTCTCGTCACGCCCGCGCTTGCACGGGATCGAGAGAGTACGCGGCCATTGCTGGGATCGGTCCTGCTGGAATGCGTGCTGGTGATCTGCATTCTGGCGGTAGTCGCCGGCTGGCGCTTCACGCCGCCGCCGCGCGCGTTGGCTGCGGCGATGGAAGCGCCGCTCGCGGTCCATATCCATACCGAGACGGCGATGTTTCAGGTGCTGATCTCGCCGGGCAAAGTGGGGTCCGACGATTTCGTGCTGCAACTGATGACGGGCGATGGCAGCCTGCTTCCGGCCAAGGAGACGACGCTGACCCTGACCTTGCCGGAGCGCGGCATCGAACCGCTGGAGCGCCGCGCGACGCTCGGGCCGGACGGTTACTGGCATATACGCGGCGTGCCGCTACCGCTTGCCGGCCGCTGGCACATGCAGATCGACGCGCTGGTGAGCGATTTCGAGAAGATCACGCTGGAAGATGATTTCGACGTGCGGTGATTTGCAGGGTGCAAACCGCGCTTTATCGCCAGCGTTATTCAATCACCTCGTCGGCCTGGGCAAGAAGCGTGGCCGGCACGTCAAGGCCGAGCGCCTTGGCGGTCTTGAGATTGATGATCAGATCGTATTTGGTCGGCTCCTGTACGGGAAGATCACGAGGTTTCTCTCCGCGCAGAATGCGGTCGGCGTAGGAAGCCGCCTGCCGCATCAGACTTGTGACATTGGAGCCGTAGGACATCAGGCCGCCGGCCGCGGTAAAGAGTTCGAAGCGGACACATCGTCGGCAATCGGCGGTTGATCGCGCGTTCGAAAATCGTTTGGCGATGGAGCGCCGTGAAGACGTCGGGCATGATCATAAGTCCGGCGCCCGCCGTACCTGCAGCCGAGTCGATTGCGTTTTCGATGGCCGTTTTGTCGCGCACTGGCGAGTGAACAAGCGATATACCGATTTGAGGGGCGACTTCTTGCATTACCGGCAGGAATATCGCGTAAGGCGCCGTGTCAGGGTTGTAGATGACCGAGACGTGCTTGATGCCAGAAACCTCCTTGAGCAGTTGCAGCCATTTCCCCGCAATCAAGTTGTTGAAGCTGGTGAATCCCGTAATATTGCCCTGTGGATTTGACAGGCTCGCAACGATCCCATCGGTGATCGGATCGGCGAGCCCGGAGAACACAATCGGAATCGTCTGCGTAGCCTGCTTGAGAGACCGCGCCGTCGGCGTGTTGGTCGCCAGTATGACATCTGGAGCAATGCCAACCAATTCCGTAGCGAATGCCCTGGTCCGGGCGGCATCGCCGGCGCCCCAGCGCACTTCGGTGCGAATGTTGCGACCTTCAACCCAATTAAGTTCGAGAAGGCCTTGTTGAAACGCCGCGAGACGTTCCTTCCCTTCGGTATCGTCTGCAGTACCCATCAACACCGCGATGCGCTTCATAGACTGCTGCGCGCGCGCCGGCAGCGGCCACACCGCAGCCGCCCCGGCAATCGTGATGAATTCGCGTCGTCTCATGGCTTCCCTCCCGCCGAGGCTCAAGGCCAAGTAAAAACTAGCACGACAGCAAGAGGCCGGTGAACTTTCTTCCACATGTCGTCCGGTAGTGTCCGGTTCGGGTGAATGGTTCTCTATTGTCGGCCGCGCGCCCGCGCGTCCGTTGCTTTGCCACCCGTGACACCCACGTATTACGTCCTGATCTGCTGCCCGACGGGCAAGTCAGCAAAAATCTGTCCAGCCCGTTCGGCAAAAATATTTCGATTTCGCCGTCGGGCAAATCAGCGCTACCAGCTCGTGCCATCCCGTCCCGGAAGAGGGCGTTGGCCATCGTCACGAACGTTGGGATGGGATGCGGTGGACGCGGCAGCGTCGCGTCGCGTGATTGCGGTCGCATCGAGCCCTAGGAAGGTGGATTGATCCAGATCAAATTCGCCGCGGCGGCGCCGCCCAGGATGGATGTCACCGGGCTGCGCCAAAGCGTGGCCGCACGTACAGGGAGAAAGTCATGAGGTTGTTGAGTTCACGGCGCGCTGCCATTCTCGCTGCAACCGCCGCTCTGCTTACCACAGGCGCGCAGGCCGGGCCGATGCCGACCAATGTGGCAGCGATGAAATCAATGGTCGACCAAAGCACGACTGAAGTACGCTGGGGTGGCGGCTGGCGCGGCGGCGGCTATGGCTATCGTGGCGTCGGGTATCGCGGTGGCGGATGGGGTTATCGCGGCGGCTACGGCTATCGCGGCTATGGCTATCGCGGCGTCGGCTACGGCGTCGCAGCCGGAGCCATCGTCGGCGGCGCCATCGCAAGCCGCGGCTATTACGGCGGCTACGGCGGCTACTATGGTGGTGGCTACCCCTCTTACAGCTACGCGGCCGTCCCCTACGGGTATGGTGGCGGGTATGGGTATGGCGGAGGGTATGGGTATGGCGGCAGCTATTGCCCGCCCTATGGCGGCTACGCCGCGGCGCGCTATTACGGCTATTGAGATCGGGAGACTCTACCTCGGGACACTTTACTACGGCCCCGGTCGCTCTGACGGGGGTCGTATCCTTTTTGACAGCATGTCGGTTCAACCCTCACAAAGCCGACGCTCGTTCGAGCGACACGATCAGCGACCCCGCCGAGAACGGCTTGGTGAGGTAGGCGACGCACCCCGATTGCAGCGCGGCCTCGCGAACGGCGGGTTTGTCGTTTCCAGTCATGTAGATGACCGGCACACATATGTTGGCTGCTTTGAGACGGTGTCGGAGGTCGATACCTGAAGCGCCACCCAAGTTTATGTCGAGAAGGACGCAAGCCGCATTTCTGAAATCGTTGTGGGTTGCGAATGCCTCCGCTGACTGAAACAGCACGCTATCGTAGCCGAACTGCCGCAGCAGTCGCCCTATGCTTCGCAGCATTGCGGAATCGTCATCGACGACCAGGACAACGTTTCTCTTTGGCAAAACAGATTTCCTTGCCTATCGGTCAACGCCATCTTTACTTCATGAATTGAAACGATACGAACCGGCCAAACTGCGCAACGCAGACAAGGTTCGACGCTTCCCGCTTAATGGACCTCGCATAACGAATTTCCTATTGTCCGATAGGACAATAGGACGGGAAACCGTTGAAAAATCACTCAGGGGGCGTTCTGCCAACTACCGGATAGCGTTCACGGCCCCGACCCGCTCGGCAAGAGATACTAGTTCGGCCAAGGTTTGGACCTGCATTTTCTCCATCACCCTGTGGCGATGGGCCTTGATCGTGCGCTCGGTCGTTCCCAAACTGCGACCGATCTGCTTACCGGTATTGCCGAGAACGATGAGGTCGAAGACCTGCCGCTCACGCGGCGTCAATCGCCCGAGGCGGGCGCGCACGCCGTCCAGTTTGTCCTGCAGACCGCGCAAGGCTTGGTGGTGTGCGAAAGCCTTTTCTATCGCGCGAGAGAGATCGTCGAACTCGACCGGCTTGGTCAGAAAGTCATCCGCACCCGCCTTGATCGCCTGCACGGTGGTGGGAATGTCGGTATAGCCAGTGAGGAATATGATCGGCAGCGTTGAGCCGAGTTCGGCTAGCCGCTTCTGCAGTGCCGGACCGTCCAAGCCGGGTAACCGCACGTCGAGAATGATGCAGCTCGGCACACTTTCGGTCGGCAAGTTGACCAACAAATGCAAGGCCGAAGGATGGGTCGTCACGTCGTAACCGGCGTGCTTCAAACGACGCTCCATCGCCGTCAAGAAGGACGCATCGTCGTCAACGATATGCACGCAACTCGGCACTGATCGCTCCCCTCAGAGAAGCGTCTCAAGAAAAACAGGCAATTGCAACCTGAGTGGTGTTAAATGTTGTGTCAGGTTGGCTGACCCACTCAAATGAGGTCCTCCGGCCTCCGCACCGCGCGGTCGGCGTCGGACCTTTTTTCGACGCCGCCTAGACAAGGAATGCCCCAGCTCTCGCCCGCCCTTCACCAAAAGAAAAGCACGACGTAGGCAATCAGAGTGACGCTGAAAAAAATGCTCACTATCCCGGCAACGTCGATCAAGCCAAAAGCCGGTTTTGAGTTAAGGGCCGTTACGCGAACTCGCAGCGACGGCCCCAGTCCTTGGGAAACTGGGGCCGCTGGGGGCTTATGTACCATGTGGATGTGGGTTGGTACTTGACGACCCAAGCTCAGAATTCCCGTTAGGGCTAGTTGTCCTGAGGTGCATTGTCCCATCGTACAGTGGCGGCCAACTGATAGAGAGGCTCCGGCTGGCGCCAGCGCCGGTATCAGCGCGATGGTCGCATCGGGAAAAAGGTACTGCGGCGGCAGGTGCAAACTGCCGGGACCGCGCCACGGCATTTGCTGAGGGTATTTGCTGCGAGAATCCGTGGTTTCAGTTACAGGGGACGCGGCGCGTCCTACTCAATGTCCGCTATGGCTCGATAGCGACCAATTCCACCGTGCCGCGCCACGTCAATAAGCGAGCTTGCCCAGGCGTTATCTACTGGCGACTGCCTTCATAGGTCGCCGCTCGGCAAAGTAAACCTCGAAGATCGCCCCGTAAGTTTGTTTGCTAACGCTACGAGGCTTTCCCAACCATCAACCATCGTTGATGTAGGTCAATAAAACTGTCCCCGAACCTGAAGACGCTCGGCAGAGTTACCATCGGTCTGCTGGCACCGCTCGGTGATCGCTGCGGCCTGATAGCTCGGCGCAAACCTTGGAGAGTAGCATATGAGCCAGCCAGCTATTACCTCCGCCACGCCGACAGGACTTGTGCGGCGAGCCTTCAGTTGGTGGCTCGCACAGGTGAGACATGCGCTTCCGCCGACGATTTTCTTCCTCGTCGGCTTCAACCTGATCCTTTGGACCAAACGCCTCATCCTGCAGGAGCACGGCATCGAGTTCAGCGGCTTCTTCACGGCGTTAGTAGCAGCCTTGTTAATCGGAAAGGCCGTCTTAGTAACTGACAACTTGCCCTTTATGCGTCGCTTCGACGGTGCGCCCATGATCCAGCCCATCCTATTCAAGAGCTCGATCTACTGGGTGTGTGTGCTGATGGTGCGGCTGGCCGAGGAACTCGTCCACTTCATCGCTGCAGGTGGCGCAGTCGCCGACTTCGGTGACCATTTTGCGGATCAATTTCCGTTGGCGCGTTTCTTGTCAATCCAGATATGGCTGATGGTTCTATTTCTCGTCTACGTCACGATACACGAACTTAACGCGCTCTTCGGAGATGGTGAACTGTATCGCCTGTTCTTCCGCTGGCGCTCGACCGAGGCCAAACTTACCCGTCGTCAGCGCATTCGCCTGCTCACACGTCTCAACCGACTTACTGAGGCGAACCCAATCGAGGCGTTTAGTGATCGGACATCACCTGTACACAAGGAACTCGTCGGCATACTTCATAAGCTCGCTTCGCCGCCCGCAGGGTCGTCGGCTCACGCGTGACAGCGCCATAGTTGCGATAGTAGCCTCCAGACCCTCCGCATTGGTCATCCGGGTCCTGCCAAGAGCGCGACTTAATGCGGGGACCGTCGAACCGTGAAGTTTAAACGTATTTGCATTTCAAGCATCTCGCCTAAATTAGGTGCGGATTGGTACACAAAGGCGATGCGATGATCTGCCTTTTGCGTGGCTCCTTTAGACGATGACGAAGGTTGCCAATGGACCGTTCGATCCCTTGATCCGACAGGGCTGCTTGGTAGGATGCCTCGATAAACCGGCATGGCGTTGGGGTGCAATTGACGGTCAGTAACGCGCCCATCGAGGTCGATGCAAGCTCCGATGCGCCTGAAGCGCGTATCGCAAGCTGGCTCGCTCTCGGCTTGGCATTCGGAATGATCGCCGCATTGTGTGTGGTCTCAAATGCGAAGGCGCAGGAGGCAGAGCCGCGATCCTACTCGAATACGCCTATCGGGTTGAATTTCCTGATCGCGGGCTACGCTTACTCGCAAGGCAAGCTCGCGTTCGATCCCAGCACGGCGATTGCCGACGCCACATTCCGCTCCAACACCGGGCTGCTGGCCTATGTTCGGTCCTTCGAGCTTGCGGGCCAGTCCGCCAAGCTTGACGTGATCGTGCCGACATCGTCATTCGCCGCGCATGGGCTTGTGAACGGTGAGCCGCGCGAGCGGGAGATATTGGGCTTGGGCGATCCGCGATTTCGCGTCTCGGTCAACTTGTTCGGGGCACCCGCGCTCTCGGCGAAGGAATTCGCCAGCTATCGGCAGGATGTAATCGTCGGAGTAAGCATGCAGGTCTCCGCGCCGGTCGGGCAGTATGACAACACGAAGCTGCTCAACCTAGGCGGAAATCGCTGGTCATTCCGGCCCGAGTTCGGGATTTCAAAAGCATGGGGTCCCTGGACCGTCGAGTTAGCCCCAAGCGTAACTTTCTTCAGCGACAACACCGACTTCTTCGGCGGCAATACGTTCTCGCAGGCTCCGATCTTTGCCGTGCAGGGACATGTCATCTACACGTTCCAGTCCGGCGTGTGGATGGCGCTGGACGGGCACTATCTCGCGGGCGGCCGAACGACCCTCAACGGCGTTAAAAGTGATAACGAGCAGGCGATAACGCGAGCTGGCTTGACGGTCGCTTTGCCGATCAATCGACAGAACTCACTCAAGCTCTCCGCCAGTACCGGCATCACAACCCGCACAGGAAGCGAACTGACGGCAGTTGCTATCGCATGGCAGTATCGTTGGGGCGACGGATATTGAGGAAGTATGTCGGACGGCAGGGCGACATCGGCGGCGGTCGACTTTTACCCGCCCCAAGGCCATGCCGGTGATCCTCCTCACTGACGATGAGGCCGTCGGCGGGATCGAGTTTGACAGTCGTTTTGGCCATTGGCGTTGCCCCCACAGACAACTATCACACCGCCGCAAGTTGAGGGTTAACGTGCAGGCACTTTCTCGCGAATTGCTCCCGTCGCTCGCTGCTCCATCCTCCGGCCATGGTCCACCAGCGGTGCCTCTCCGGCTTCATCGACCGTGACGGTGGCTATCGGCTAATGCTGCGCCGGGATGCTCATCGGGTTTTTACCGCCGCGCAGAACTGTTCCGTGACCGCCGTCGTTTCCTCGGTGACGTTCCAGCCGTTCGTCTCGGCGTTTTCCTTGGCCAAGTTCTGCTCGGTCTGAAGCATTTTCTTGGTTTGCGCGTACGGTTTCCAGTCGGCCTTGGACAGCTTGGCGGGAGGCGCACCACAGACGTTGTGGGCAATCGCTTTCTGTACACCGGTGCTGACGCCGCTCATGTGGCCCTCGACCACGGCGGTAAAGCGTGCCTTGGCGTACTGGCTGTTGGCTGCGATGAAGTCCTTGCAGAAGGCGACCCGTTGACCTCCATCGCGGGCCTTGATGTAGGCCGTCTGTGTTTCGTAATGGAGGCGGTAGGCCAGTTTGTCGGCGTTCGGGTCGGATTTCACCGCTTCGAGCATGGCGCGGTGGTCTCCCGCGGTGGCCTCACTGATCCTGATGTCACATACTTTGGCGAGGGAGAAGACCGGAGCGTAGGCACGCACCTTGGCTTCCAGGACATCGTTGGCGCGCGCAACTGGTGCGTACAGGCTGGCGGCGATTGCGAAAGCAGCGAGACAGCGTTTCATTGATGCCATGCTCCAGATCAACCAGCAGCAAGTGGCGGCGGCGTTGGGATCGCGATGGCCGACCGTAACACCAGCCCGGCGATCCAGCCGCGAAGGCGTCCAGTCCAGAAAACGGGTTGAGCAACTTACAGCGCGAATTTTTGGGCGGCCTGTCGAACGCCCATCTTGATCTGGATCATGTTTCCGCATCAGGAACGGGTTGTCGATCGTGCCGATCGTTACGGCGATGCAAGCCGCCCTGCTCATGATCAAAGATTCCACCGATGGCCTGCTGTTTTTGACTGCGGCCGAGTGACGATGATTGGTCTGCATTGCTGTCCGTTGCGTGGCCGCACCGCATCAGACGTCCGAAAAATAACGATGCGCTCGCCATCGCCATAGTTGCGGCAAGCAGGTCGGTGATTGTGACTCTGCTGATTTGCAACTCAGCTGCGTTTTGGAATTTTGCGCTCTCCCAGATCGCAGCGAGATTCGTAAGGCCCGTTTTCAATTGATGGCATTGCCGATTGTTTGGGGGCCGATATGAGGCGCGAACTGCATCGACTGTCTTCCATCGGGCCACGTCACGGTGCGACGTCGCCGGCACGCCTTAGTGGCAAATTTGTCTTCTCCAGATTGCTAGCGACAATCGGAGTGGTCGCAGCGGCCTCGGTCCCCGCACAGGCGCAGGTCAAAACCTGGATTGACACTACGGGTAACTGGATCACCGGCACCAACTGGGCCCCAGCAGGCGTGCCAACCCCGGCGGATGATGCGGTCGTCAACAACGGCGGGACCGCGCAAGTCACAGGACCCGCATCGGCAAATAGCCTGATCCTGGGTTTAAACGCCGGCGGCAGCGGGATGGTGACCATAGGCGGCGGGGGACTTGGACTGCTGAAGACGACCACCGGACTTGTTGGCAGTCCGTCGGGTTCGCAGGGCACGGTGGTTGTATCCGGCGCGCTCGCCAGCTGGACCAATTCCGGAAACCTCGTGATCGGCGGCTCGGGCACGGGCACGCTTACCATCCAAAACGGAGGCACGGTGACCGATATCGCCGGGTTCATCGGCAATCTACCGGGCGGTCTGGGCACGACGACGGTGACCGGAGCGGGCTCCAAATGGTCGAATTCCGGAACCCTCGTGGTTGGCGGCTTGGGCACGGGCACGCTGACAATCCAAGACGGCGGTGTGGTGAACAGCGGCGGCGGCGGCTCGGTCGGATTGGCTGCCGGTTCGACCGGTACGGTGACGGTGACCGGCGCGGGCTCCACTTGGAACAATATTTCGGTCGGGCTCAATGGGCTCAATATCGGCAGTTTTGGCACCGGCTCGCTCACGATCGCAAACGGCGGGATGGTCACCAATAACACCGGCTCCGTCGCTAACATCGGCAATGGTGCTGGCTCACTGGGTACGGTGACGGTGACCGGAGCGGGCTCCAGCTGGATCAACATTCTCGGGGTGAACATTGGCAATTTGGGCACCGGCGCGCTCACGATCGCAGACGGCGGCGTTGTCAGCGGGCCTGTTACGATCGCGACGAACGCAGGCTCGACCGGAACACTGAACATCGGCGCCGGCGCGGGCAGCCCGGCGGCTGCACCCGGCACGCTGAGCGCACCGAGCGTCACGTTTGGCGCCGGCACTGGTACGATCAACTTCAATCACACATCCGCAGATTACGTGTTTGCGCCGGCAATCAGCGGCGGCGGGACGGTCAACGTGCTCGCGGGCACCACCACGCTCACCGCTGCCAACACCTACAGTGGACCGACGAACGTCATCGCGGGTACGTTGCGGGCCGGCGCACTGAACACGTTCAGCCCAAATTCACCCGTGACGGTCGCGAGCGGCGGAACGCTCGATCTCAACGGTTTCAACCAGACCATACCCGGCGTCATCAATGCCGGCCTGGTGAACATGGGCACGGGCACCGCGCCGGGCACGGTCTTGACGACGACCAATTACATCGGGGCTGGCGGGACAATTGCACTGAACACCTTTTTGGGCGCCGATGGTTCCCCGTCGGACAAGCTGGTCATCAACGGTGGCACAGCTAGCGGCAATTCGTTCTTGCACATCATCAATGCAGGCGGCCCCGGCGCCGAGACGGTGGCGAATGGCATTACGGTGGTGCAGGCGATCAACGGCGGCACGACTGCGGCCGGCGCGTTCACGCTTCCTGGCGAGGTGCGCGGCGGTGCGTTCGACTATCGTCTCTTCCGTGGCGGCCTCGACCCCAGCAACAGTCCCAACGACTGGTTCCTGCGCTCGACCTTCATCGTCGGACCGATACCGCCAGAGCCGCCGATCCTGCCGCCGATCCTGCCACCTGACCCGCTGCCGGAGCCGCTGCCGCCGGGTATCTTCCCGATCATCGGCCCGGAGATCGCGACCTACGGTGTGGTCCAGCCGATCGCACGGCAATTGGGGATGACGACACTCGGCACCTTGCATGAACGCACCGGCGATACTTCGCTGGCCGCAATTGCAGGGACGCCATGCCTGGCTGGCGTCGACACGGGAGACGGGATGCCGCGCAAGGCGCCGGCGAAAGCGCCAACCGATTGCCTGAACGCCGGCTCGGGTCCCTCGATCTGGGGCCGGATCCTCGGCCAGCAGATCGACAACCGTTACAGGGCGTTCGCCGATCCGCGCGCTTCCGGCCAGTTGCTCGGCTTTCAGAGCGGCATCGATCTCTGGCGCGGCGAATGGATACCGGGCCACCGCGATGCGGCGGGCATCTATGTCGGATACGCCAATGCCAATGTCGACGTGAACGGTCTCGTCACCAACGAGGCACTGACCGGCTATGTACTGCGTAAGACCGGCGGCCTCAATCTCGATGCCTGGTCGGGCGCGGCTTATTGGACGCATTACGGGCCGGGCGACTGGTACCTCGACGCGGTGGCGCAGGCGACGCACTATGAAGGCGCGGCATCCACTCAATTCGCCAGGCTTGCGACCACCGGCTTTGGCTTCGTCTCGTCGCTGGAAACGGGCTATCCAATCCAGATGCCGGTGTTTGGACCGGGCTTCGTGCTGGAGCCGGAGGCGCAGGTCGTTTGGCAACGTGTGTCATTCGACGACGCCAATGACGGATTGGGTCAGGTCGGGCTGGGCACGACGTCAGGCGCGAGCGGGCGGATCGGCCTGCGCGGTAAATGGATTATCGTCACCGACAGCGGGCAGGTGTGGCAACCCTATGTGCGCGCCAATCTGTGGCGGGACTTTGCGGCGCGAGCGACCGCGACATATTCCGGCGTCGATCTGGTGCCGCTCTTGGAGCAGGCCAACCGCCTGCAGCTCGGCGGTGGCGTGAGCGTGAGGGTGAACACTAATGTCAGCCTCTACGCCAATGCCGACTATCAACTCTCTGTCGGCGACACCGACGGCGGCAGGCGCAACGGTGTCCGGGGAGCCGCCGGTGTGCGATACACCTGGTGACGTTGATTGCGGTTGAACTCTCGCGCGCCATCAGATGAAGAGTTGGCTCAAGTCGAAGAGCCCGTGAGCGAGGCGGTGCGGCGGGAGCGCGAGGAGGAGTGGCGCTGACGTGCCGGGCTGCGTTCACCAAACGGAGAACACGATCCATGCCATCAGGGCAACGCTGAGGAAGAAAGCGCTGTTCCTGATAACCTTGCTGTTGAGAGCCAGTTTTGCCATGCGCCATCCTTGGCGGCAGTCGAGCGATGGCGTTGATCTAGATCAAGCCGTTCTGCGTGTTGTCGGTCGCCGCCGTCGATACCATCTCGCAATCTGCCAACGCGCATTAGTCGAATCGAGCGTTGCTGCTAGTGGCGTGGTGCTAACAGCCGGATCAGCCTTCTTGGTCGTCCCGGATCAACTCGATAGCCGGTGACCACAGCACTCCTAGGCCCCCTGGCTGGCCCCGAACGAACCAGCGTCGGCGGTTGCATAACCCCGCGCTAAAATTTTCGTTCTTTGACCTTGCCGGTCGTGACACCCCAACGCTCACCACGACTCGGCCTGCGCCGGCCGTGTTTTCTCGCTTGCCGATCAGAACGTCCAGTCGGTTCCGAGGGTGAAGATGCCGCTGGGCTTCAGCTGCAAGCCGACATTGTCCAGAACGACATCGATCCATGCGGCAAGGTTGGGTGCGTCGGGTCGCACGGCAATAGCGATCTGGTCCTTTTGCTCGCCCACCAGGCAAAGCTTGAGCTTGATACGAGCCGCCGGGTGTCGGGCGAACAACTGGCGCAACTCGATCTCGCCGCCGAGACCAGCGAGTAGCCTGTCGCTTTCCAGAGCGTCGTGGAGTTCGCTTGCGGTGTTGAAGACGACCGGATTGATGTTTTTGTCCTGGTTGCGTAGCGCCTGTTCATAGGCGCCGCCGCGCGTGACGCCGAGTCCGTCCGGCCGCGACGCGAGTGCCGCCGCATCGGCAGGCGTCGCCGGACAGGCAACATTCTCCCGCAACGCACGTACCCGGTTCAAGGCAACAGCCACCGACTGCGTCAAATACGGGCGCGAAAAGCGCACCGCCTGGGCCCGCTCAACGGTCCGCGTAACCGAGGACAGCGCAACGTCGACTTCGCCGGCAGCCACCTGGGCCACCAGCTCATCGTGGGTCGCGGCGGTGCGTACGAACTGAGGCGTGACCCCCAGGCGCCTCGCCAAGCCGTTGGCCATGGCAATTTCGATGCCGATAGGCTGGCCGTCGCTTCCGGTAACCAGCAACGGCGGAATGTCCTTGGCGACCAGCCCGACGCGGAGCGCGCCGCGCTCCTGCACCTGGCGTATATCGGGAAAGCTCGAAAGCGTAGCGGCGGACGGAGCCTGCGGCAATATCGCCAACGCAAGCAATGCGCCCATCCCCCACATACGACTCGGTCTCGCATTCATGCCGATTTCCCCGGCTTTGCTGTGACGACGGTCAGCGTGGCCGTGCCCAGCACGGTGAGCAACGAGACCAGCGGCGCTACCGCGGGCTGCGTGGTTGCCAGCACCACGACCGCCAGCGCGTCGGGGATCTGCGCATTCAACAGGATCGGCGCGAGGATCGGCACCAACGCCGGACCTCCTCCGACTGCCGCCGCGCCCGAGATCAGGCACGACGCCGCGACGATGACGATTGCGGCCGCGCCGAGGGACACGCCGTAGACCTGTGCGAGAAAAAGCACGGTAAAGGTAAACAGCAGCACCTGGCCGTGCTGGTTGGCGAGGACGCCAAACGGCGTAACCGTGTCGACGACGCTGCGTTCTACGCCGAACCGCTCCTGCAGGACTTCGATCGCGGAATACAGTGCGGCCAGGGGGTTGTCGGTGGCAAAGGCGATGATAAGGGGCTGGCTGAGATCGGACAGCACCCGCCAGGGCGCCTTGCGGCAAACGGTCGACAGAACCGCAGTCAGCCCGGCTACCGCCACCAGTCCCGCCAGGTAGAAATAGCCGACGTAGCGAACCAGCGCGATCAGCAACTCCCGATCGGCCTCCGCCACGTGAGCCGCGCCGAGAGCGAAAAGGCCAAGCGGCAGCGGGATCAACACCCAGTGGAAGATGGTTGCAAATGCCTCGTTGAGGGCGTTCAGCACCCGCAGCGTATCGTCAGCACCGGGAGACTTGACGACGCCGAGCGCAAGCCCAAGTAGGACGCAGAAAAAAACGATGCCGATGAAATGCGCGCCCGACAACGCGGCAAAGATATTGGGCGGCACCATGCCCTGCAGGAACGCCATGATCGGACTGCCGGAGTCGACCGCCGGCTCGCTGGCGAGCTGCTGGCCGAGCGCCGCCGCTGCGCCTTCGCCCAGGCTTTTGCCCGGGCTGAGACCGACGCAGACCAGCACCGTCGCCGCGCTTGGAATCAGCAGCAGCAACAGATAGGACGAAACCATGCGCGGGAAGAGCGCGCGGGTCGTCGCGTTTCGCAACATCTGTCCGATGCCCCAAGTGAGCGCCGTCACGAGGATAGGCAACATGCTCATCGACAGCAGAGCGACGTAAAGTTTCGCGAACGGCACCAGCGCGTGGGCCGGCCTGGGCAGAAAGAATCCGAACAGCAGCCCGCAGACGACCCCTGCAATAATGGTCGCCGGGTGCGTGACGATTCTCAGGACCTGACGCAGCAATCGATTGCCTTGGCGATTCGCGGGATCGTTGGACAGCGGTGACCGCCATCCCGGGCTGGGACATTGATCTAAGTCAACGCTGTCTGCTCGGCCCCTATGAGCATCGAACCGCGCGCCTGATAAGTGCGGCGAGACGCCACTCAACGAACAATAAGCAACCTTGCTGAGACCAAGGCGTCGAGCGCGACGGATGCAAAATATGCTTGAAGGATCGCGGCGTTCGCCAAGGGACGGTGAACCAGCCTTCATTAGCTGGGTTTTGTGACACCCTTTGTAACACCACAACTTCCTCTAGGGAGCGGCTTGCCTGCGTTGCCCGGCAGATGCTTTCTCTTCAGCCTACGGGCGCGCCTTGATTTCTGCACTTTTTGGGAAGCAGATGGCGCAATGTAACGCTTTGGGGGACAGGCCATGCCGAGATCCGGGCTGGCGTTGTTGCTTTTGGGGTTGGTCGGGTTTGCGCTCGGGGGTTGCATGCAATCGACGCTTGCACCGTCGTCGAATGCCAGTTTGACCCCGAGGGACCGGCAGTTGCTGGCCCACCCGCCTTATGCGCAGGCGAGCATTCCAGAGACCTATCGCCGGCATATTGTCGACTACATGCGCAAGGAGCAGCCGGGCACAATCCTGGTCGATAGCAATGAACGCTATCTGTATTACGTTTTGCCGGGAGGCAAGGCGATCCGCTATGGCGTGACGGTCGGGGAGGAAGCGCAGGCGTGGTCCGGCGTCGCCACAGTTGGCCGTATAGCTGAATGGCCGGACTGGATCCCCACGGCGGAGATCCAGGCCAGGCTCGGTCCTTACCCCAAGCGCGTTGCGGGCGGTCCGGCTAATCCGCTCGGTGCGCGGGCGATCTACCTTTACGAAGGCAACAAGGACACGCTGTATCGTATCCACGGCACCAACCAGCCGGAATACATCGGCCATGCGATCTCGTCCGGCTGCATCCGCATGACCAATGAGGATGTCATCGATCTCGTGAATCGGGTGAAGCCGGGTGCGATCGTCGTCGTTCTCCCGCCGGGCCGGAGCGCGTAGTCAGGACGTGTCGCGGGTTCCCGAAGCTAATCATTTTTCGCTAAACTACGATGCTCCATCGCGTTGCATTCGGGCGACACTTCCCGGAAAAATCGATACGCCGCAATTTGCGTCATTGCACGTCCACAATTGATGCGAAGATTCATCGCCGTCGCATGCTTGGCTGTGCAGCGTGGCTCTGGTGGAGGCGACCGGATGATGAACCCGCGGCGAAGAGCGCAAGTGGCGTTGGCCTTGTGCGGAACGGTTGGTCTCGCCGGTTGGGTCATCGCCTCGCTTGCGGGATTCGGTTCGACCCGCATCGAGCACGCCAGCGCCGCAGTGCCAGTCGCCGCAGCGCCAATCGAGGACCGCCGCGCATCTCTCATCGCCAACGCCAGTCTCGCGGATGAACCGCAGGCAATCGCAATGGGCAACGCCGTTGTCGCCAGCGCCGAAGTGGCGACGGCCGCCGAACCCGCCGCGGGGACGGCCACCGACACGACGGCGGCCTCGGATAAGCCGGAATCGATCGTCGTGGCCGCGTTGCCCGATCCGTCACAGACGCTATCGGCCGATTTACCGCCTGTGCAGGAATCGATGGACCAACCGGTGCCGACAACGCGCGACGCGTCCGACGATGCCTCCAAGGCGCCGGTGACGCAGGATTTTCGGTATCTCATTTATTACGTCTGGTCCGAACTGCCGCCTGCCGAGAAACCGGCGGATATCGTCTTAAGGTCACTCAAGGACACCCCGGTCGGAACGCCGATCGAGGAGATCAAGCGCGCTTCCGACGCTTTCGGTCTGGATTTCAATTTCATGAAAGCGGTTGCCAAGATCGAGTCCGGTTTCGATCCCAAGCAACGCACCGGATCGTATATCGGCCTGTTCCAACTGAGCGAATATGAGTTCAGCAAATTCGGCTCCGGGCAGATTCGTAGTTCCCGCGACAATGCCGTTGCGGCGGCCTACAAGGTCATTACCGAAGGTATTCTGTTCGAGTGGGTGACGCACCAGAAGCCGACCTTGAGCGATCTTTACTTGATCCATCAACAAGGCTGGGAAGGCGCCGCCGAGCACATCAGTCGGCCTGATCGCATCGCTTGGAAATCCATGTGCGCGACCACCGAAGGCAGGGAAAAAGGCGAGAAATGGTGTAAACGCGCGATCTGGCGGAATACTCTTCCGGCCGTAAAACAAGCGTGGAAGTCAGTGGATAAGCTGACATCGGGGGCGTTCGTCGGAATGTGGCGCGAGCGCGTCGCTGAATTCTATTCGAAATACATGGCCACCGCCGCCGGACCGGCGAACCAGTAATTTCCGTTGAGTCGCTAGGGCCCACAGCGGCTGGCTCGCGCATGGCCCGGTGCGTGTGTGTAAAGTACACTACTGTGCGTTCGATAAACCTCGCCCCGCGCCGTGCATTGCAGAGCGCGATATTCGGCACCTGTGAGTGGCACATGTACTTCGGCACCCCGCCAACCCTGCGCCTTAGCCATCGTCCTCACCCCCGTGACAACACGGCCAGACTATACCGAAGGGGGCGTGTTCAAGAGGGTCTACAATACGCCGCGAGAGAGCCCAATGCTCGGTTTTTTGCGGGGTGCTTGCCGTTCTTGACTTTAATCCAGTGCGGGGATCGGCCAACGCGGTAGGGCCAATTCTTGTGTTTCGATACTAAGCCCCTCCAGGCCCATTATGCCGGCATGCCGGAAGAGGCCGGATCCATCTCGCCATTTTCAAAGTCGGACAAGAAGATGTCGTCCTGCCTCATTGAACCTCTGCACCATTCCCTTGACCTAGATCTATGGGGGCTGCGGAACGGAGGTTCTCATGACCAAGCATCGGACAATTACAGGTTTCGTAGGTGTCGCTCTGCTGGCTATTGTCGCCACCGCCGCCACGATGCGGCCGCACTGGCCTTTGACCAGCCACTCCGGTTCATTCGGCGGCATTCCATCATTTAACGAGCGCTGGGCTGATGCGAATAAACTTTCGACTGAGGAACTCGACGATCAGGCACTGATCTTGCTCGAGCGGGCCAGGGCGCTTAACGAAAAAGGCGACCACCAATCTCGATGACCGCCTCGGCGTCAGTCGGCATCTGCTAAGTTCAGGAAAGTCTTGGATTTACCAATCTGACCATTGCGCTGTCGGGCAGTGGCCTGTCGCGACCCTGGCGGCTGGTGCGGATGCCGTATGCGCAAGCGATTCGTCTCGTAGGCGGCGGAGGGACGGCCGTTTGAAACGCCTGCAAGAGCGGCTTGCAAGGCCCGCTTCCTTCGAGTGGTCGAGCGAAGTCTTTGATCTAAATCAAGCAATCAATCCGACGCCCGCCGAGGCTTGGCAAGGGTTTCTAGCCTCGCCAGGTGTTCGCTAAGAACACGCTCGTCCGGGTCTTTCACGTTGCACTCGCGTCTGCTGTCTCCGAACGCGCCCGAACGCCAATTTGGGAGTATTTGGCGCGCGCGTCATGCCGCTGGAATGATGGAATTACGGCACGATTTCGCCACGTGACGATGTCCTTCTGCGCTCGTGTTGAACAGAATATCGCACTGTCGCGTTTTACTTAAGGCTGACACTAGCTTAGCTACACGTTGTGTTCGACGGCGTGCTTTGGCTTTATCGAAACCGATTTCATCCCTGCAACTTCAGGGAAGGTGAACACCGCATGAACTCATACTTTAGACGGCAGCTTGCTGATTACGCCCAGTATCACCGAGACCGCTGGAATTGTGCAATGCATGTATTCGGTATCGTGTTTCTGTTTCTGGCGGCCGTTCTGCCACTTAATTGTTGGCACATCACCGTGTTCGGAATCCAAACCAGCGCGGCCACCATAGCCGTCGTGCCAGTGCTAATCTATTGGTTCCTGCTCGACTTTGCACTTGGAGCAGGAATCCTTATTGCGGCGGTCGTATTGCTTTCAGTGGCAAGTTTGATCGTAAGCCACCTGAGTTTGTCGGAAACGTGGTTGCTAACGGCCGTGCTCATCGTTGTCGGCGTCGCATCGCAAATCGTTGGACACAGGGTGTTCGAGCGTCGGCAGCCGGCGTTGGTCGACAATCCCACCCATTTGCTGCTCGGACCAATGTTCGTGATGGCTAAATTGTTCAACGTGCTGGGATTTCGGCACGATCTCGCGACCATCATTCAGGAGCGGCCGCAAACCTTCTCTTCATACACTCAATCGAAACCTGAGCCGCGTCCCAACGCATGACAAAAGTACTTGTTACAGGCGGCAATGGCTTCATAGGAACGCACCTCGTTTCAACGCTTGTTGCCGGGGGTCGAGATGTGAGGGTCCTTGATGTTCTGCCGTCGCCCCGCTCCTTACCGGAAGTCGAATATGTCAGGGGATCAGTGCTTGATCGCGACCTGGTGCATAGGGCGATGGACGACGTCCAGCACGTTTATCACCTTGCCGGCCTTCCTGGGATGTGGATGCCGCGGAAAGGCGATTTTCACACCGTCAATTGCTGTGGCACTGAAATCGTGCTCGAGGAGGCGCAAAGGCGCGATGTGAAACGCTTCCTGCACTGCTCGACGGAATCCATCCTCTTCCGCACCGTGTGTGCGGACGATCCAGCAGACGATGCGTTGACGCGCGATGACATGCCCGGGCCCTATACGCGCTCGAAAATGCTCGCAGAGCGTTTCGCTATGCAGGCGGCGGCGTCCGGGTATCCAGTGGTGATCGGCTGTCCTACAATGCCGATCGGGCCTCATGACCACAATATCACCCCGCCAACGGCGATGCTTCGGTACTTTCTCGGCCGACGTCTTCAATTTTATCTGAATTTCATCGTGAATCTCGTTGACGTGCGCGATGTTGCCGTGGGGCTGATCCTCGCCATGGAGCGAGGAAGGTTAGGACATCGCTATGTTCTCGGAGGTGAAAGCGTCCAGCTCAAGCAGATTCTTGAACTCATGACAAAGATAAGCGGTTGCCGTAGCCGGCGCATTCGAGTTCCGGGCCCCATAGCCGAGATGGCCGGCACGGTACTGGACTTCATCGCCGATCATGTGACGCGCAAACCTCCTTCCGGCACCGCCGAAGGCGTCCGGATAGCATTGCGGTCTCGTCACTTATCGATTGAAAAAGCGCGATGTGAGTTGGGCTACGCGCCACGCCCGATCGAGCCCATATTGCGCGAAACCATTGCGCATCTGCTTGGCACCGATCAGAAGCAATCCAAATTGGGCGCCGTCCAGCCCGCTCGCTCGACCATCTAATACCACACGCCGATTTAGCTTTTGATTCAATTCGCGATATAGTCCGACATGCTGGATGTTCTCGGTCAATGCTTAGCTTTCGTCTGGAGTGGCTGGACCGCCACCTGGCCCACCCAACTGCTCGCGATCATTTGGATCGTATGGATTATCAGCTGGGTTGTTGCGTCTTCCTGGTCAGGTCGCACACAAAAGCATGTGATGACCTGGGACTCGCGGCGATACCGCATCCCCATTCTCTTGGGCGCCATTCTATTCGCGCCATGGACCGGAAAGGTATTGGAAGAAAAGCCGCTCTGGCAGTTTGGTAGTCTTGGTATTTACGTCTTGGCGGGCCTGACCCTTGCCGGGATCTCGTTCACATGGTGGGCGAGAATACATCTCGGACATTTCTGGTCGAATGCGATCACGCACAAGGAAGGTCACCGGGTCATTGACACGGGCCCATACGGCCTAGTGCGCCACCCGATCTACACCGGGCTCATAACGGGAATGCTGGCGACAGGTGTTGCGGTTGGTACGGTGACGGCGCTGCTGGGTGCAGCGCTGATTTCGCTTGGCATGTGGCAGAAGGCCCGCATGGAGGAGGTATTCCTCAGCGTTGAGCTCGGCGCGGATGCTTACGGATCGTATCGCCGACGCGTTCCGATGTTGGTCCCATTCGTGCCGCCCCGCTGACATCGCGGGGCCACCAACTCATCGTTTCGGCAACGTTGCCGGGGTCGGCGGTGGAGCGAGCCGACGCGGAATGGTGACGCGCTGGCCAACCTTCAACTTCGCGCTTTCGGGCAATTGATTGGCCTGGATAAGCGACCAGAGCGGCACGTGGTTAATCGCGGCGAGCCGCTGCAGCGTGTCGCTCGAACGGGCGAATCGCGATGTACCGCTGTCCCACAGTTCGAGGGGCGAATCGGAAGGAACGACATAGCGAAGCGGCATAGCCTCGTCCTTGGTCATCCAAGTTGTGGTCGCGAGTTGCAAAATCGCGGTCACCAATTGCGCGTGGATGGTATCCATCTTATCGATGTTGATGTGCGTGACTTCCTCGTGGTCCTTCATATCGAAGCTCGCGTAGTGTCCCTGATACCCCGGCTCCGGCACCACGTCGCCGCCTCCTAATATGCTAGTGGACAGGAAAATGTTGATATAGCGCTCGACATTGAGCGGCACCTTCGGGCTGGCGTGAGCTGGATCAATGGTGACGAGGAGGCTCACGGGAATATTTTCGGTCCGGAGGATGTCCGCAAATATCAACGCACAAAGCCCACCCATCGAGTGGCCGATCAAAGTGATCGGGACGGGAGCGCTACGGTAATCGCGGATGGCTTGGTCTGCAATTAGCCGGCAAATCGTGAACTCGTAGACGTCAGCCGAGATGCCGCTTTGTTGAAGGCGCTTGGTGAGGTCATCCATCCCGCGCGAAAAGATTGGACCTAGTGCGCCCCGGAACAGATAAACCCGCGCCCGTGCTTGCGTGGCGAGCGGGACGGCTTCCGTGGACGGGGGTGCCATCGGTTGATCGCACGATCGGGTTTGCAAGGACCGGATGGCAACTGCCCGAGAGGATCCAAGCGGAAAGCATCGCCGCAATCATGATGACAGCAAACTGCATTCGATTGTACATGTGCCTGCCCTCCGCTGATGACTGCGACGTGCAGAGACATGAAAGCCGCGGAGCTGCTACGCTCGGGACGCATCGGCCATCTATCGTTGAAGAATTGGCGGAATTGCGGCCCGATCTCGCGCCGTAGAATGCTGTCGTACGGGAAAAAGGTGCAGCGTGTGTCCTTTCGCTATCACGGCCATTTCCATTCGCGGCGACGAAGCCGCGTTTAATGCCTCAGTTTCGCCGCGCCTGCGGTGCTTCGCCTGCCAACGTTTGCGTTGCCAGGACGCGGCTTCCCTGCCACCGAAGCCGGTTCCGATCGACCGAAAACAACAGCGTCGATGGCGCTGATCACCTTGTGCTGCATGATCTGGTTCTTTTCGATCGACATATGCCCCACGCCAGGCACGTTCTCCACGTTGACATTCTCCAGTGAACCCTGGAATCCCCTGCGTTTCTCCACCGGTGTACCGGCCCCATTGGCGATGTAGAAGTTTATGTAATGCCCAACACGCCCTGTGAGGCTGGTGCGAAAAACCGAATCCAAGCCGATCGCGAGCTTAACGGGAACGCCAAGGCGGTCCAGCTTGGCAGCCATGTCGGGCAGGGCGGTCGCGCCGGAGGAGTGCCCAACCAAAATGATGGTCTTGATCTGGCCGGTCCGGTATCTGGTCGCTGCGTCGTCGGCAAGCGACGACCAGGAGACGAAATTAGCGACGGTGACTGGGATGCCTTTCGCCTGTAGCTTTGCCGCAATGTCATCTAGCCCGAGCGAGAAGATATTCAATACGCCGCGAAGCAGGTAGACGTGAGCAGTCGAAGCTTCTGATGCCGCGGCCTGGGTCGGAGTCTGGCCGAAAGGCAGTAACAGCAGCAGCGCGATCGCTATCGCCGGCAGCCGAAGAGGCCGATTGCAAAACGAAAGGCGGCTGAAAACGTCGTCGCAATGCGGCTTCATGCCTGCTCCTGAAGGATTACCGAGTGTGAGTGTGGCCGTGAACCGTGCGCTGCGCGGATTGCGACGTGGAGGCTCAAGCTTGTCATATGCTTGTTTGCAAATAGCGGACCTGATGAACGGTCCGGCTGATCTCCGCTGGGGCAAAGCAAACCTCGAGTTTGCTGGCGCACTCGAGTTCCGCCAATAGCCCATGGCCGACACCGCCTCGGCGCATGCGATGTTTTTCTTTCAACGGATGATGGCAACGCCTGAGCGGCGCACGTCGCTCCGGTTTTTTTATTCAAAAGTACCGCGGCGCAATTCACCTCAGAAGCAGTGCGCGTGCTCGTCGAAGCGATTTGGCTCGATCGATGCCTCACGGGACGTCGATTCCGCATGCCTGATACATCGCCTGTAGTGGTTTTCCGCGAAGGAAGATGGGTCGAGGCGTCAGACCCCCGCGCCGAGTAATCCAGTGCTGCACCGGCGTCGGATACATCGAATACAACATCAGCGTTGCTTCAGGATCAGTGAAGGTGCGTCCGTCGTCACCGAAACCCCACGCGGAGTGGAAGCCGAGCGCTGCGCGCGAAGTCACACAGATTTTGTCATGAGGGATCGCACTTAGGACGATGGTACAGGCCGATGCACAGAGACCATCGATGACCACGGATTCGCCAGATGAAGCCAGCCGTTGGTATTTGTGGACATAGATATCGATCCGACCGCCCCGATCATATGCGATGCGTACTGCCGCATGACTTAACCCTACATCTACAACTAAAAGAAATGCTATGAGGAAGCTCTTCACGTAATTCATGACCTCCCCCCTCGGGTTCGAGCAACCGATTTGATGGCTTTGCGTGATGAGTGAAATAGCATTGTTCAACTTCATGGCGTTATCTAGGCGCACCTGCGCCGAGCAAATGCAAAAGCGTCGTGAGGCTGGTGGTGATGCATCACTTTCCGCGGCACGACGTTCCTGAGTGCGGCGCAGAAATGCAAACGCCCGGCCTCGGCTGGGCGCAAGTATGAACACGGGTATGAGCGGACCTTATCGGCGCGAATCCTGGGGTCTGCGAACTGTTTGACATCACATTGTGGCCTCGCGCCGTCAGGGCCAGGAAGCCGCAGGCTGAGGAATGAATCTTAGCCGTACCCGTTCCAAGGGGAGCGCCGCCGGTTCACGGCTAGCGGATTTTTTCTTGCCGTGCGCCGTCAGACGCGCCTAGGTTGTCGGCATCGATCCAGGACAGGGAGCGCAGACGTGGCGACAGGTACAGTGAAGTGGTTCAACCCAACCAAGGGATATGGTTTCATCCAGCCCGACACCGGCGGCAGAGACGTCTTTGTGCACATTTCGGCCGTAGAGAAGGCGGGTCTCAGCAGTCTAAATGAAGGCGCGAAGGTGAGCTACGAAGTCGTTGCGAACCGAGGCAAAGAATCCGCCGAAAACCTCAGGGTCGGTTGATGTTGCAGTTTCCGACCGGAGCGAAAGTCATACCTAATTAACAAACAGCCGAGTGCGCGCACTCTGGGGTAGGGTTAAAAAGGACGGCACCCGGCTGCCGGCCGCTCGGCGGTGCGGCTTTTTTATAGAAGCACCAATGAGCTAAGTCGGTGTAAAGGGGAGGCATAGCCAGAAGATTTAATCTGGTGAATGAGTGGGGGCAGGGGAATGAAGAGAGGCGTGAAGCGCCCGCAATACGCCAAGTGCGAAGATTGCGGCAAACGATTTATGGTCGTCATGGCGAAAAAGGCCGTCTGCCCAAGCTGTCACGGCGCCAAGCAGGGAATAATCCGGATTGAAATCTCTGCGGAGGCCGAACGGACCTAATGCTCTTGAAAACATGCTCGACCGTTTAGTGAACCTTTAGATCTCACAGGCAGAGGATCGGGACGGTCACCTTCCGCGCTGGCGGGTGACCCCATCGGCAGCCCAAAAATTTCTGCCGCACGCGAGAATACTTTAAAAAGCCGCTCCCCGCCGGGACGGCTTTTTCTTTGCCGCCGGTGAATTAGCGAAATACCGGCTGTCCACGCCTGCTACGAAGCGCTTCGGCTGCCCAAACGCAACCCTATTGCTCTGATCCGCGCCCTCGGCTCTTGGATTTAGGTCAAGGGCGTCAGCGGGGTTGGTACAATCGAGCCATCGTACCTCAGAGCCAAGTCGAGAAGGCGCCGCCTGATGAAGGGATCGATCGCTTTCTCCGCCAGCTCACGCACGGTCCTGGCGCGCTGCTTCTTAAATTCCTCGTCCAAGTGATTCATCCTCAATGCTACTTACAAAGGCGAGATGCTAACCCAAAACCACGGCGAAAGTACCCTGCTGCTCATCGAGTGCCTATGCTTTCCTCGACGGTGAGGGCCTGGGCCCGCAGCATTCGGATCCGGGCATGCATTCGGAAGTCCTGGCCTTCCGCGGCGCCGAAAGGGGATAATCGACGACCAAGGGAACTTTTCGGTATCAGCTACATTTTGAGAAATACCGGATCGACCCAAAGGAGGCCAGAATGGCGACCCAGATTGTAATGGATCACAGTGGCGACACCCGACACTTTTTTGAAGCGAGTAACCCTGAGGCGCTCGCCGAGGCCGAAGAGAGGTTCAAAGCGCTTGTAGGCGAAGGATTTACCGCTGCCGTCCGCGATCAGGCCGGTCGAGTTACGACAACAAGGTCGTTCGATCCGACTGCACAAGAAACGCTATTCTATCCGCGCCTTGTCGGCGGCTAACGTGGCAATCACGCTCACCCGACGACTCCATGACGCTGCGCATTCTGCATCGCCCATATGGGAACGCTCGGTGTGCGTAGCCAATTCACTTCTCAGAAAATGTCGCGCCGTCATAAGTGGCGGCGCCACTGCCCGCAGTCTTGCACTCTTGGCACAATGGCTTTCGCCCGAGCAGCGCGCACAGTTTCGAGCCACGAAATCATTCGACGTCGCGGGATCGCACACGGGCAAACGGTACCGTATCCGGTACGGGAAAAATACCAACATCTTTGAACTCGACGAGGCCGGTTTTCCTATAATGGGCTGGTGCTTCGTACCGGAGGGACGGCTAGCCGTCGGCGACATTCTCCTTACGCAAAAGATTGCGCTTGAAACGGATGAGTGCGCGGCGTTGTTGGTAGCACGACGATTTCGCGTGAATATTCCTCGCCAACGCCACGGGCCTACCGTCTAGGGACGCCCGGTTTGCTGGTGCGAAAAATGTCAAGGCCTTGGCCCGGAGCGGCGTCAATACCGACGGTCACCTGGCAGAGTTGGCGACACCCTTGATCCATCTCAACCGGTTTGCCCGCCGTGAACGCATGTTGCACGCATGCGGCGACATACCGTTTATTATCGGCTTTCGCTGATCTGGCTCGCCGCCCCGGTGGGTGGCTGCATCTACATGCTTTTTGGTTGACCGTTGCCCGCGGGTCAAACGATGCTGTACAGAGGCGTCGAATACGAAATTGAACCTGTCGAGCCGGGTGTCTGGAAATGGCAATGCCGCATTGGCGACGAGATCAAGACCGGCAAAACAAAATGTAGGCTCGGGCTACTGGCCGACCGGCGGGTTCGGATGACAATAGACCGGCTATTGGGACCGCGGCGGCCCGTCAGAGTGCGCGGCTCGAAGCCGGATGGCGGCGGTTCTTCCCGTTGATCCAGTGATGGCAGCGACCGCCGCGATAGGCGCGGTCGCGGTAGCCTTTCGCTGCCAGGCACAACCGACGGTTCGACGCCGCACGGCTGCGATTTGTCGTGACCGCCTCGATGCGGATTAGTAACCGTTCGGGCAAATATAGTTGCCATAGGCATCATAGCCGCAGCCGCCGCGGTAGTAGGCCCCCGCCGCAGCCGCGCCGACCGCAGCGGCACCCACCGCCGCCGCACCGACACCGTAGCCCCGATACCCGTAACCGCGATAGCCGCGCGATAGCCGTAACCCCGATAGCCTCCGGCTACTCGCCCGCCGCGCACCGCGACAGCGCCGCCCCGAGCTCCTCGAACTGCAACAGCGCCGCCGCGATAGCCGCCACCGCCGCCTCGATAGCCACCACCACCCCTGCCACCGCGGGCATAGGCATCGTCGGGGATCAAGCTGGCGGTGAGCAGAACGAGTGCGGCAAGAGCAGCGAGAATATAACGGAGCATGACGGGAACCTCCCTACGAACTCTCCAAGCAGGGGAGATTGCGGCGCCCCCAGCGCGGGAAGTTGATGTAGATCAACGGAACTCGAGCCCTCCGAGTGGGTCGGCGTTAGGTCGGCGGCCCGGACGAGATTCGAGCAATCTCGCGATGGAGGACAAGGACACATTGCTGTCGGTAATGCGCGAAAGAACCCGCCACCATCGGGAGCTCAATCCGGCGTGAAAGAAGTCACATCGGGCGCGGAGTTGTGACCTAGTTCACGTCGTGGCCCTCAAGATAGGTGGTAGTGCGGAGGGGCTAGTGCAGATCAACTCCAACCATCAGACAAGATCATGCCCTATATATTCGATCTCCTCTACCGCGAATACTGCCGTGCCCGCCTCGTCGAAATGCGAGAGCAACTGCTTCTGGTCTCGCCGCGGACCCATAGCGAAGCAAAAGCTGTTTTGGATGCGAAGGATGCGGTCGGTGCTAGTGCGGTCAGGGTAGACCGCCGACGCAAACAGCCGAGGTCTGGCGTCGACCGAACCGACGCTGAATGAAAATTGGACGATCTGGCGCGGAGAGGTAGCACGGCGCGGACGGCACCGCGTCATGACCTCGTGGTTTGCCGGCGTCGTTATGGGCCGCGTGCTTGCACGGTGGTCGGATCAATGACGCTGTCGTCACACGGACCGGTGCGATAAACGTCGGGCCTGTAGGGCGTCGATCATTGCGCTTGGGGTGAAAACAAGTGTACTGCGGACACGAGGAATTATTTGATCGTCGCGCTTATAGTAATTACGGACGTGCCTGAAGCCGTCGGCCCTTGACCCGTAGCTTTGATGGCAAAGGTGTCGCTTCCCTTGTATCGAGCCTTCGCCGTATATTCGTAAGTAGATATGTTGAGTTTTTTTAGCTTGCCGTGTACCGGCTTTTGCGAAATTTCCGAGCCGCCCACAGAGCCGCGCATCCTGATCGGAAATAAGCAACTTCCCCCGGACGCAATGTCAATGTAGCCGGTCGAGTTCTCGCCCCAATCCGCTAGTGTTATTAATGCTGAACAGTCAGAAGCGGCCCGTGCCAAAGACAGTTGCATGAAGCTCGTAACTCCAACGACAAGAACTAAAGCGGCGACTTTAGACAATCGCATAGTAGACTTCCCTCTTTTTTTGCAAGACCCACCCTGGCCAAGGTTCCTCCGGTGAGGGCGTATCATACACCCGACTTGGACAAACGGATGGCGCGAGGGAGCAGCGAACGTATCTGTGCCTGTGACTACGTGACCGGAAACGACAAACCCGCCGTTCGCAAGGCAGCGCTACAATCCGGGTGCATCGCCTACCTCACAAAGCCATTCTCGGCAAAGTCGCTGATCGAGCTCAAGAACGCAGGTACTGGGCCCGTATAATCGCTCGGCGTTCAGGACGACCTTCGGAACATTGTACCAAGGGTCAATGTCCCTTGATCCAATTGTGGGACCTGGTCAGCGGGCTGTACCCTTCGAGCGGGACCTTCACTTAAGTCCGCTTACTTGGGGAGAAGTCATGTCTTTTGGCGCTTCGATCCACAGCAATGTCAGCACCCTATCAATCATTACCGAAACTCGTCGCGAGACTCGTCATGAGCAAGAGTATGTCGGCAAAGTGGAACAGTCCGCACCGTGCCGACTTGATGAAGTGGTTGACCGGCTCTTGCGCGAATGCTTTGCACGTAAATAACCCGGTGGCTGAGGCGGCGCCTCGGTGAAGTAAGATCGAGCGTTGCAGCAGTCGAACGGGGACGAAAATTAATGTCAGTGACCGGAAAGAGTTTTGCGTAGCGGCGGCGGGATCGGTTCGAGCAGCTTGGCAAGACGCTGGCTGTGCGCTCGGCCTTGCGATCGATGTTGCCACTCATTATGCTGCACCGCATCTAGCCCGGTGCGTGACGCGAAGCGTAACTTTATCGGGTTCTCTCGACCGCGCCGAGCCATTTGGAAGCGGCAGCCATCGCTGCTGACCAGGAGAGCGCTGCCTCCGCAGAGACGCGAAGGACCTCGGCCAATTTTTCGAAAGCCTCGATGGCTTCAAAGTGCAGCGCGGCAACTTCCTGCATTTCGTTCGGGTGAGGCGGATCCCTGGATAAACCTAGAATCAATCGCGCCGCGGTTTCGCGGTCGGCCGCTGAGCGGCTTTCAAAACGGCTAGGGCATAGCGCGCTTTTATCTCGCTATCCCTCTTGAACTCATCGCTCACTTCTTCGACCTCGGCCTCTGATCTACAATCCGACAGACGCTTGAGTTCGCAAATATAAATAATCAATAGCAGCCAGAACCAACAAAGTGAAAATGAACCATCCCGCGTCGCTGCCGAGGCGCTCGCTTTTGAACTCACGGTTTAGTTCTGTTTGCGTGCTGTGCGGGACCGTCCGCTTACGATAGTGATGCGCGCCCACGGCGCGAAATCCTCGGCCCTGTTTCCACGTGGCCAATAGCGTCCGAAGTCGGATATCAAGCGTCGGGTCTACCGGCTTAGTCATTTGTCCTCAGCCCAGATCTCGGCCCGCCGCTTCTGCACTTCCGCCCGAGCCAGTTCGACCAGCGAGAGGGCTGCTACAAAAAAGCCCCGGACATTGCCGGGGCTTCAAGTTTGCTGGAGAATAATGCGACCAGATCAGTACCTGGCTGCAACCGGGACGCCGTAACCGCCAAACTTATAGCTGATGCGGCCAGTGATCATGCTGATGTCCGTGCTGGTATTGGCTGTGACAGAGCCAACTCTCAGGTTCGGCGTCAAGAAAGTCTGGCTTTCGCTCTCCCTGAAAAGAAAATCGTATTCGATGCCAGCGGTCCAATTCGGGGCGAAACCGTACTCAAGGCCGACACCGATTACTCCGCCCCAACGGGTGCGCTCTGCCTGCCCGAGGCCAATTCCGGTTGCGGTATTGAAGATGTCGAAGCGCTGATTTGCGACGGCAGCGCCGCCCTTCACATAAAGCAGGGCTGCGTTCCAGGCGTAACCGACCTGACCCGTGAAGAGCCCTAGGCCATTGATGGAGGATTTCCAGGTATTTGTGGCGGCCAGCAACGGCGTATTCACGAAGACTCGCTCGGTACGAAGATTGGCCCAGTCACCCTGAGCTTCCAAACCAAACACCCAGGTGCCCGCCTGCCAGCGGTAACCGATCTGGCCACCGACAATACCGCCACCCTTATCGTTGCAGCCTTCGGCGAATACGGTAGCGAGCCCAAGTTGAGTGACGTCGAGGCACTGCCGGGCCCAGCCATAGCCGCCATTGGCACCGATGTAGAAACCCGACCAGTCATACATCATCGGAGCTGCAACCGGAGCTGCCTTGTAGGCAAGGTCTGCAGCTGATGCAGGACCAGCCATACCCACAGCAAAGAGAGCAACCGTACCCAACAATATTTTCTTCATAATCTTGATCCCCAGTTTTCGTGCGAATTATGCGGAAACAATACGCTTGATATCGGGTGGACGGTGTCTCCCGAACGCCACAGCTCGGGAAAAACCGGCAAGCTCCGAGAAGCAAAGAAAACCCGCTGGGTTGAAACGGCGGGTTTTCCTTACTGGCGCGTCAGAACAACAATTTGGCGGCATCCGACAATTACTTTAGGTTTAAAATATTGTCGAAGTGACATAGGCAGAGCCGTTCTCGGGTTGATTGCCTCCGCCTCGGGCGGACTTTCCGTGACGGCGCACGGCCCGAACTCATCATCACAAAAAGCCGCCGACGGCTCGGATCAAATTGAGCTTTCGAATGGGTTGTTGCGTGTCAGCAGACAAATGGGGAAATCTTGCAAGATCGGAACATCGTTTTAGTGGTCGACGACGACCCGGGGGTACGGGCTGGCGTCGAGCGCTTCCTCAGGGCGCACGCTTACGAACCAATCCTGTTTTCATCTGCCGAAGCCTTTAGGAACCACACCGATTTCGACACGGCGGTTTGTGTCATTCTCGACATCGACCTTGGCGATGGGTCAGGCATCGAGTTGCGGCACGGCCTCACGGCCGCAGGAGTCTCGGTGCCGGTGATCTACATCACTGGGAATGTAAAACCCGCCGTTCGCGAAGCTGCACTTGGCTCCGGATGCATCGCGTTTTTGACCAAGCCGTTCTCGGCGCGGGAGTTGATCGAACCGCTCAACAGTGCAGCGGCAGCATCGCATATTGCGAGCATGAAAGAGACGTTCCCCCACTTTGAACCACAAATGACAAAAAGTGGCCGTTGGTTCGTGTCAGTGAAGACGGGAAACGGGCCGGACTCCCACGTTGGAGACTTCGGCAGCGAAGCAGAGGCCACGCGCTGGATTTCAACTAAATCGAAATACTGGCCCGGCAAAGCGGATGAAACCAAGTAACACCTAAGCGCCCCCAGAGTTTCAAAAATGAACAGATCGGTCGATTTGCCGACGCTTGAATGAC
>CAVYPL010000028.1:0-83937 GCA_963770355.1 uncultured Alphaproteobacteria bacterium
AATCGGCGGGCGAGTTAAGCCCCTGAATTGATTTAGAGAACCCAAATTCGCGGGCCTTTGAAAGAATGAGTATGGCCTCAGCCCTTGAGGCCCTGCCAAGGGGCCGGTTCCACCCAAAATTTCTGGTTCCAGCCCCTGCCGGTAGAGGCGGAACTTCGGCCAGCCCCTGTATATTGGGCAAATGATTTGTTTTTGCGCCGAGCGATTTCACTGGCGGCGGATATGGCAGAATCCGGGCGAACTCCTGCTCCCCGGACTTTCAGACATGGCTACTCGTGCGCTCCTCTATCGGCGGCCCGCCGAACCCGCGACTCTCGTCGTCAGACACGGCTCGCAATTCTTCGCAATCCGGCTACGGCGGCACCGCCGCGCGCGGCGGTACACCTTACGTATTCATCCGACCGACCGCGAAGCGATCCTGACCATGCCGCCACGTGGCACGCTGGTGGAAGCCAAGGAGTTTGCGCAGCTTCACGGCGGCTGGATCGCCGCACGTCTTGGCCGTTTGCCGAAAGCCGCACCGTTTCATTCCGGCACAGTGGTGCCATTGCGCGGCATTCCGCACCGGATCGTGCATAGGGCCGGCGAGCGCGGCACGGTGTGGACGGAAATCCGCGACAGCGGTGAGAGAATTCTCTGCGTCGCCGGCGGCGTCGAACATATGGACCGGCGTGTCCACGACTACCTCAAGCGCGAAGCGCGCAAGGATCTGCAGAAGGCGTCGCAGGCTTATGCGGAAGACCTTGGCGTTCGGGTCAAGCGGGTATCGATCCGCGATCAATCGAGCCGTTGGGGTTCGTGTACTTCGGCCGGATCATTGTCGTTTTCCTGGCGGCTGATCCTCGCGCCACCCTATGTGCTCGATTATCTCGCCGCCCATGAGGTCGCGCATCTCGTCGAGATGAACCACTCGGCACGGTTCTGGCGGGTCGTCGGCAAGGTCTGCGGCCATGTCGAGCGCGCCAAGTCCTGGCTCGACACCCACGGCAACGACCTGCATCGCTACGGCATTCAGGATTAAGGCTTCGCTCCACACCTGAAGCTGTCATCGCCGCGAAAGCGGGCGATCCGGTATTCCAGAGGCGCCAGCGACTGAATCGAGAGGCCACGGCGTACTGGATACCCGCTGGAGCCTGTCATCGGGCTCGCCGGAGGCGAGACCCGGTGGCAGGTATGACGGCCGATGATGATTAGCGATTACCGACCTAACCGATCCATCAGCCAGCCATCCAGTCCCGCCGCCGCTTCCGGTCGCGCGGATGGATTGGGTGGCGCCGATGCGCGTGCCGGCGGTGGCCGATATGAACTGCCGGAGGGAATCGGTGCGAGCGGGACAGGGGCGGGCTGCGTCTGAGCCGGCGGCGCACTGACTTGCGAGGCCGTCTGCAGCAAGTTCGAGAAAAAACCGTCGCCCGCTTGCGACTTCGGCAGAGCAGCCACCGGCACGCCCTGATGGGCAGCGCGCATGAAGCGGGTCCAGACTTCGACGGGCAAGCCGCCGCCGGTCGCCTTCTTGGTCGGCGAATTGTCGTCATTGCCGAGCCAGACGCCGGTCACAAGGTTGGACGTGTAGCCGATGAACCAGGCGTCGCGGAAATCCTGGCTGGTGCCGGTCTTGCCGGCGGCCATCCAGCCCGGAATGTCGGCCTTGCGCGCGGTCCCGCTCAGCAGGGTCTCCCGCATCATGGTGTTCATGGCAGCGACATGGCGCGGCTCGATCACCTGGCCGAGCTGATCGTTGGAACGCATGTACAGCACCTTGCCCTCATTGGTGCGGATCTTCGTCACCACATGCGGGGAGATGCCGAGTCCGCCATTGGCGAACGGGACATAGGCGCCGACCAGTTCGATGACCGAGACTTCGGAGGTGCCGAGCGCGATCGACGCATTGGCGTCGAGCCTGGATGAAATGCCGAGCCGGTGCGCGGTCCGCACCACGTTCTTTGCTCCGACCTCGAGGCCGAGCCGCACTGCGACCGTGTTGAGCGACATCGCCAGCGCCTGCGTCAGCGTCACCGAGCCGAAATATTCGTGGGTGTAGTTCTCGGGTTTCCAGCCCTTGACGTCGAGCGGCGCGTCTTGCCGGATCGTCTCTGGCGTGAGACCGGCTTCGATCGCGGTGAGATAGACGAACGGCTTGAACGCCGAACCCGGCTGGCGCTTTGCCGTGACCGCGCGGTTATACTGGCTCTCGGCATAATTCCGGCCGCCGACCATGGCGCGCACGGCGCCATCAGGTGTCATCGCCACCAGCGCGCCCTGGCTGACATTGAATTTCACGCTCTTTGCCGCCAGTTCGTCGATGATCGAGGCTTCTGCCACGCTCTGCAATTTTGGATCGATGGTGGTTTCGACCACGATGCTTTGGTCGATCTGACCGACGAGATCGTCGAGCACCTCGCCGATCCAGTCCGCGACATAATTGATGGTGCCGGCGCCGGCCGGCTTCACATTGTAGGAGGGATGTCCGATCGAGGCCTGCGCCTGCGCATTGGTGATGAATTTGGCATCGGCCATGGCCGCGAGCACGATCTGGGCGCGCTGCTCGGCGCCTTCGGGGTTGCGGTTCGGCGCCAGCCGCGACGGCGATTTCACCAGGCCCGCGAGCATCGCAGCTTCCGCGACCGTGACGTTCTTGGCGGATTTGCCGAAATATTTCTGTGCGGCGGCCTCGACGCCATAGGCGCCGGAACCGAAATAGACCCTGTTGAGATAGAGCTCGAGAATTTCCGCTTTTGTGTGCTTGCGCTCCAACCAGAGCGCAAGTTCCACTTCCTGCAGCTTGCGCTGCATGGTGCGTTCCTGGGTCAGGAACAGGTTTTTCGCCAGCTGCTGGGTCAGCGTCGAGCCGCCTTGCGAGACGCCGCGATGCAGCACGTTGGTGACCGCGGCGCGCGCAATGCCGATCGGATCGACGCCGTAATGCGAATAGAAGCGGCGGTCCTCGATGGCGATGAATGCCTTCGGCAAGTAGGGCGGCAAATCCTTTAGCGCGACATTGGTGCCGGCCATTTCGCCGCGCGAGGCCAGCACGGTGCCGTCGAGGCCGACAATCTGGATGGTCGGCGGCCGCTTTGGGATTTCCAGCGACTGGATCGGTGGCAGATGCGCTCCGACATAGATGATGACGCCGACCACTGCGATCGCCGCCCACAGGCCGAGCACCACGCCCCAATAGAACAGGCGTCCGATGCGGAAGGTGCCGCGCGATTTCGACCGGCGTTTGCTGCCGCCTCGCGACGCGCGCGGCTTCCGTTCGCGCGGCGGCTCGTCGTCCTCGTCCTCGGATTTGCGTTTGGCGGATGCCTTTTTTGGCTTGTCGTCGTCGACCGAGATACGGTCCTGCGGCGACAGGCGCAATTCGCTCAGCGCGGCGGCGAGCCCGAATTGCGGTTCCTGGCGTCCGCTGCTCTTTTTCCGTCCCCACGCCATACGCAAACGCTGCTCACACCCGCCCGTCGCACGCTAGCGTTCGCAGTTTAAGGGCCGGTTACCGAGAGGTTAACGCGGGATTAGGAGGTGCGGCGGGGCACCCATAGCGTTTTCGAGCGAAGTGGGTACCGGTTCGCGTAAAGAAAACGCGTCAGAACAACAAACTAGAGCCCGGTTCTGATTCAATCAGAACCGATAAGGCTCTAGAATTTGAAGCCAATTCAACGAGGGACGCCGCATGGGCCACATCGATCCGACCAAAGAAGTATTCGCGCAATTCAGGGCCAATGACCGTCCAGGCCCCATACACATGCTCAATCTGGTCCGGCTGCGGCAACAAGCGGCGTATCCCGACGGGCGCAAGGCGACGGGTGCGGAAGCCTATGCGGCCTATGGCAGGGAAAGCGGACCGGTGTTTGAACGGCTGGGCGGCCGGATCGTTTGGCAGGGGAAATTTGAATTGATGCTGATCGGACCTCAGGAGGAGCGCTGGGATCATTGCTTCATCGCCGAATATCCAAGCGTTGCTGCGTTCGCGGAGATGATCCGTGATCCCATCTATCGGGAAGCGGTGAAGCACCGTCAGGCAGGCGTCGAGGATTCGCGACTGATCCGGCATGCGGTGCTGCCGGTCGGAAAAACGTTTGGTGAGATTCCGAAGTAACGCCGGTGGGCGTTTATCCACGATCGTCATGCGCGGGCTTGACCCGCGCATCCATCAATCTTCGGAAAGGATTCTTGCGAAGATGATGGATTGCCGGGTCAAGCCCACGGCTGTCCGGTTTAATTTTTGTAGACAAGGCGCATGGCGTTGATTCTTCTGTGTTCCAAGCGTTTGGCGACGTTTTGGGACACGGAGAAGGATCAAGCCATGCTGCACCAGAATAGCGTATTCCACGGACTTCTGAAGCACGTTCCGTGGCATCGGTTCGATAGCCTTGTGGATGACCACGGAGCCGATGCGCGGGTGCGCCGGCTGTCGACCAAAAGCCAGTTGGTGGCGTTGCTCTATGGCCAGCTTTCGGGCGCGGCGAGCTTGCGCGAGATCGTGACAGGACTTTCGAGCCATGCGCTGCGGCTCTATCATGTCGGGGCGGATCCGGTTCGACGGTCGACCTTCTCGGATGCGAACGCGCAACGACCTGTCGCCGTGTTCACCGATCTGTTGGCGATGATGATGAAGCAGGCCCACCGCGGGCTTCGCCGCAAGCTTGCCGAGACCACCTATTTGATCGATGCCACGAGCGCGCGCTTGAACGAACGCAGCGCTGACTGGGCTCGGTTCTCGGCCGGGGTCTGTGGTGCCAAAGTGCACGTGATTTACGACGCCGATGCCGACCGTCCGATCTATGCCGCAGTGACCGCGGCCAAGGTCAACGATATCACCGCAGCCAAGCAGATGCCGATCGAGCCGGGCGCCACCTATGTCTTCGATCTCGGCTATTACGACTATGCCTGGTGGGCTGAACTCGACGCCGTCGGCTGCCGGATCGTCACCCGCTTCAAGTCCAACACGCCGCTCGAGGTGGTGGAAGAACTGGCCCTCGCCGAGGGCGGCGACATCCTCTCCGACCGCATCGGCTTCCTTCCCGCACGCCAAGCCAGGAGCCGTCGCAATCCAATGCAGGACGCGGTGCGCGAAGTGCGGGTCATGACCGACAGCGGAACCGTACTGCGTATCCTGTCGAATGATCTCGATGCCAGCGCACAAGAAATCGCTGATCTTTATCGTCGGCGCTGGGCCATCGAACTGTTCTTCCGCTGGGTCAAGCAAACCCTCAAGATCACCCGCTTCGTCGGCACCTCCGAGAACGCCATCCGCATCCAGATTGCGGTCGCACTCATCGCCTTTCTGCTGCTGCGCCTGGCCCAGGCCGCTCAAAAATACGTTCAAAGTCCGATCGTCTTCGCCAGACTGATCCGCGCCAACCTCACGCACCGAAGGCCGATCGATCATTTGCTCGACCCACCACCCCGGATCATCCAAGATCAGCGTCAGATGAGCCTCAATCTATGTTAAATCTAAACCGGACAGCCGTGGGTCAAGCCCGGCAATGACAACCCCAAAGCAAATCGGCGGCCCCGAAAGGCCGCCGATCGTCCGTTTGATTGATCGAAGCGCCTGCTAGCCCGCCGGACCTGCGTCCTCGAGGATGGGGCCGAACAGTTCCCAGCGCTCGCCGTTGAACTTCATCATCTGCAACTGCTTGTTGACGCGATAGTCGGTCGGCGAGGTGTTGGCGAGGATGCCCGGCAGCGCCAGATCGAGCACGACGTTCTTCAGGCTGGTCGCCTGCTTCATGACGTTCTCTCGGGTCAGGTCGTCGCCGCACATTTTGAGCACATGGATCATCAATTGCGAGGTCGAGTAGCCGTAGCTGTTGAAGCTCGAATCCTTGTCTCCGTCCGGGTAATATTTCGCCATGAACTCGAAATATTTCTTCATGCCGGCGTCGTCCTTCCAGGTCGGATCGAGCGGATCCTTGCCGTAGTTGACGCTGATCACGCCCTTGGAAGCTTCCAGTCCGGCCGGCTTCATGACAGCGCCGACCGAGGTCGCGTTGATGTCGAGAATGTGCACCGGATGCCAGCCGAGTTCGAAGATCTTCTTGATCGCCTGCGCAGCCTGCTTCGGCGTCGTGGCGCTGAAGAACAGGTCCGCGCCGCTGTCCTTGATCTTGAGAACCTGCGAATCGATGGTCGGATCGGTGACTTCGTAGGAAGCTTCCGCCACGATCATGCTGGCGGCCTTGTCGCCGAGACCGGCCTTGATGCCGTTCAAATAGTCCTTACCGAGGTCGTCGTTCTGGTAGAGGATGCCGACCTTGGCATTCGGATGCGACTTGATGATGTAGTTGCCGTAGATGCGCCCCTCGACGAAATAGTTGGGGTTGAAGCCCATCGTCCACGGGAAGTTCTTCGGGTCGGTGAACTTCGAAGCGCCGGTGGCGGCGAACAGTTGCGGCACCTTCTTTGAATTGAGATACTTCTGGACCGCGGCGTTCGACGGCGTGCCGAGGAGCTGGAACGTCAGCAGCACCTCGTCGCTTTCGACGAGCTTGCGCACCTGTTCCACGGCCTTGGGCGGGCTGTAGGCGTCGTCATACTGAATCAAGTTGATCTTGCGGCCGTTCACGCCGCCCTGATCGTTGATCATCTTCATATAGGCGGCCTGGGTCTTGCCGATGGTGGCGTAGGCAGAAGCAGGGCCCGAGAACGGATTGGTCTGGCCGATCTTGATCTCCGTATCGCTCGCGCCGGTATCGTATTTTTTCTGCGCGTAGGCCGACGACGCCGACAACGCAACCGCGAGCGCCGTACCCGTGATCAGATGGAAAATACCCTTCCTCATAATGCTGTGTTCCTCATGTGGTGTGATTGAGCCGATGATCTTGCCCTGGGCCTTGCTTCGGCTCGCCGGGCGTCATCGCTGGGGGCGGATACTGGCGGAACGGATGCTGCAATGCAAGGCAAGGCGTGCCGAAAAGGTGAACGATTTCAGGCCAGCCAAAGCAGAATTAATGCGAGCGCCGCGGGAAAAGCCTGCACGTACAGGATCCTGCGGCTGACGGTCGCGGCGCCATAAGTACCGGCCACAATCACGCAGAGAAGAAAGAAGGTTTTGATCTGGAATGCAAAGCCAGGATTGGTATGGATGAGGCCCCAGACCAGGCCCGCGGCGAGGAATCCGTTATACAATCCCTGATTGGCCGCCAGCACGGCGGATTCCGTCGCCTTCTCGATCGAGTTGCGAAAAGTCTTCAGGCCCAGCGGCTTGGTCCAGAGAAACATCTCCAGGACCAGAAAATAGACATGCAGCGCGGCGACCACCGCGACCAGGCAATTGGCGATAAAGGTCATGTTGCGGTCCCCCAAAAGCATGATCCGGAAAAGTGGGTACCGGTTTTCCGGAAGGATCATGCTCAAACTAAAAATGGAATTCGGGTGGACGCTATCACGCCGCCGGTGAAAAGTGCGGCGGTCCGACCGTTATCTGCAGGGAATGATGACGTCCATGAACGCGAAGCCGCCTGAAACCTTTGGCCTCGATCGGCTGGAAACACCGATCGGAACGGCATTGCTCGTCACCGACAGCGATGGAGTCCTCCGTGCGCTGGATTGGGTGGACTACGAGGCGCGCATGAGAGAGCTGATACGGCTGCAATATGGCGCGGTGACCTTGAGAGATGCGCGGTCTCCGAGAGATCTCAGAACCGCATTGACGCAATACTTCAAGGGCGACCTCGATCGCCTCGACACGATCAAATGGCGTGTCGCCGGCACGCCGTTCCAGCACAAGGTCTGGACCGCGCTGCCACGGATTCCGGCCGGAAAAACCATGAGCTACGGCGCGCTGGCGGCGAAACTCGGCATGCCCCAAGCGATGCGCGCGGTCGGCCATGCCAACGGCTCAAATCCGATCAGCGTGGTCGTGCCCTGTCACCGCCTGATCGGCGCCAACGGTTCGTTGATCAAATATGGCGGCGGGCTCGAGCGGAAGCGATGGCTGCTCAAGCACGAGGGTGTGGAGGTTTAACCGCTCAATTCAGGTTGTCATTTCGGGGCGCGCGAAGCGCGAGCTCTGATGTGCAATTGCACATCAGAGAATCCATAACCACGATCGTGAGTATGGATTCCGGGCCTGCGCCAAGAGGCGCATCCCGGAATGACGAGTGGAGAGAGTTGCGTACGCCTCACGCCGCCGGCTGCGCGATGTTGTCTTCGCTCGCGAGCAGATGAAGCAGCGCGCTCTTGATCGCGGCCTGTCGGGTCGGTGCGTTGATCTGGGCGCCGAGCAGATCGGTGACGTAGAACACGTCGCGGGCTCGCTCGCCGAAGGTCGCGACATGGGCGGAGGCAATATTGAGATTGAGCTTCGAGATCGCCGTCGTCAGCTGGTACAGCAGGCCAGGGCGGTCGAGGCCGGAGACCTCGATCACGGTGTAGCGGTCGGACCACGTGTTGTTGATGATGACTTCCGGCTCGACCACGAACGGCCTTGCCTTGCCGCGCCCTGCAGCCTTCCGCGCCACCACTTCGGGCAGGCGCAATCTGCCCTCGAGCACCTGCTCGATCATCTCGCCGATACGGGTGGCGCGCCGTCCCTCGTCGTCGTCGCGATCGTATTCCCTTGAGATCGAGATGGTGTCGAGCGCGCGGCCGTCGGTGGTGGTGTAGATCTGCGCGTCGACAATGTTGGCGCCCGCCGATGCACAGGCGCCGGCAATGATCGACAGCAGCCAGGGATGGTCGGTGGCGAGAATCGTCAGTTCGGTGACGCCGCGCGCTTCGTCGAAACCGACATTGATCGCGAGCTTGTGGCCGGCCTGTTCGCTGGCCCTGAGAAAGCGCGCATGACGGATCTTGCGCGGCAGCTCGACCTTGAGCCAGTAGGCCGGATAGTGCCGCGAGAGATAGGCGGTGAGTTCCTGCTCGGGCCACTCGGTAAAGGCGGCGCGGAATTCCCGTTGCGCCACCGCGATGCGTTGCGCGCGGTTCACTTCCGAGAAGCCGCCGGTCAGCACCGGCTCGGTCTCGTAATACAGCGTACGTATTAATTGCGCCTTCCAGCCGTTCCACACGCCGGGACCGACGCCGCGGATGTCGGCGGTGGTCAGAATGGTCAAAAGCTTCATCTGCTCGACCGATTGCACCACGGCAGCGAAATTCTCGATCGTCTTGCGATCCGACAGGTCGCGCGACTGCGCGACCGTGGACATCGTCAGGTGCTGTTCGATCAGCCATGCCACCAGTTCGGTGTCGGCGGCATTGAAGCCGAGCCGCGGGCACAATCGCCGCGCCACCTTGGCGCCGGCAATCGAGTGATCTTCAGGGCGGCCCTTGGCGATGTCGTGCAAGAGTGTGGTGATGTAGATCACCGCGCGATGCTCGGGGCGAATCTTGCGGAACAGGTCGCTCGCCACCGTGAACTCGTCATTGCCGCCGCGCTCGATGTCCTGCAGGAAGCCGACGCAGCGGATCAGATGCTCGTCCACCGTATAATGGTGGTACATGTTGAACTGCATCATCGACACGATCTTGCCGAAGGCGCGGATGAAATGGCCGAGCACTCCGGTCTCGTTCATTCGCCGCAACACGGTTTCCGCGTCGTTCGACGTCAGGATCTCCATGAATAGCCGGTTGGCTTCCGGATTTTCCCTGAGCTGGGTATTGATCAGCTTTAGCGAGCGCGTCACCGTGCGCATGGCGTCGGGATGGAAGGCGAGGTTGTTCTTCTGCGCGAGGCGGAAAATCCGGATCAGATTGACCGGATCGTGCTTGAAGATATCGGGCGCGGCGAGATTGATGCGGTTGTTGTCGATGATGAAATCGTCGCTGTCAGGCGCTCGCCGCCGCTTCGCGCTCGGCCGGAAGCGCGCCACCATGCGGCTCAGGACCGGCGCAGGCTTGGCCTGTTCGTCTTCGAGCTTCGCGCACAGGATCGCAGTGAGATCGCCGACGTCTTTCGCCACCAGGAAGTAGTGCTTCATGAAGCGTTCGACATCCTGCATGCCGGGATGCGAGGTATAGCCGAGCCGTACGGCGATCTCGCGCTGCATGTCGAACGACAACCGCTCTTCGGCGCGGCCCGAAAAGAAGTGGATGTTGCAGCGAACCGACCACAGGAAATCGGCGCAGCGGCGGAAGGTGCGGTATTCCTGCGCGTCGAACACGCCCCGCTCGAGCAGCTCGTCGGTCTCGCGCACGCGGTAGACATATTTTGCGATCCAGAACAGCGTGTGCAGGTCGCGCAACCCGCCCTTGCCGTCCTTGACGTTGGGTTCCACCAGATAGCGCGATTGCCCGGCGCGGCGATGCCGCTCCTCGCGCTCGGCGAGTTTGGCGGTGACGAATTCAGCCGCGGTGCCCTGCACCACGTCCTTGTCGAACCGCGCCACCAGCTCGTCGTAGAGCGGCTGGTCGCCGGTGAGGAATCTCGTTTCGAGAATCGCGGTGCGGATCGTCATGTCGCCGCGGGCCTGCCGGATCAATTCATCGACCGAGCGCGTGGCGTGGCCAACCTTCAATCCCATGTCCCACAGGCAATAGAGAATGGCTTCGGCGACCTGCTCGCCCCAGGCGGTCTGCTTGTAGGGCAGGATGAACAGCAGATCGATGTCGGATTCCGGCGCCATCAGCCCGCGGCCATAGCCGCCGGTGGCGACCACCGCCATGCGCTCGGCGCCCGAGGGGATGTGCGAGCGATAAAGATGCTTGGTGGCCGCAGCATAGAGGATGCGGATGATTTCATCCTGAACGAAGCACAGCCGCTCCGCGCAGCGGCGGCCGTGACGGTCTTTCAGCAGCACGGCCTGCGCCGTGGTGCGCGCCGCCATCATCTCGGCCTTCAGCAACTGCGCCATCGCCGAGCGAAATACATCCTCGCGGCCGGCATGTTTTTCGGCGAGGGCATTGACCGCAGCGGTGATCCGCGTGGTATCGAAACGTTCATCCGCTGCGGGGCGGGTCTCTGTAACGACGCTGTCCATGATCTCCCGGATAACGGACGGCGTGGGCGCTGTCACGACCGATTGTAAGGCAACAGTGGTTCTATGCTGGATTTCGATCGGTTTGGGCAAAGCTGTTCCCGCAACCCCGCCTGGACGGCACGTATTTTCTCGTTGACGTTGTGGCCTAACTTACTGAAATACAAAGCGGTTTTTGACGAGTCAAACAGGGAGGGGCAACGATGTCCATGATTTCACGGCGCGCAATGGCAGCGATCATTGCGATCTCGGCATTGCTGCCCGGCACAGCGTTTGCGGCTGAGGCACTCAAGGAAATTCATATCGACTGGGCGACCTACAATCCGGTGTCGATGATCCTCAAGCAAAAAGGCTTGCTGGAAAAGGAATTCGCCAAGGACGGCATCAATATCGTCTGGGTGCAGTCGGCCGGTTCCAACAAGGCGCTCGAATTCCTCAACGCCGGCTCGATCGATTTCGGATCCAGCGCGGGTTCGGCAGCGCTGGTCGCCAAGATCAACGGCAATCCGATCAAGTCGATCTATGTCTATTCGCGCCCCGAATGGACCGCGCTGGTAACGGGCAAGGATTCCAAGATCGCCTCGGTGGCCGACCTCAAGGGCAAGCGCGTCGCGGTGACCCGTGGCACCGATCCGCACATCTTCCTGGTACGGGCGCTGCTCGGCGCCGGCCTCACCGAGAAGGACATCACCCCGGTGCTGCTGCAGCACGCGGATGGCAAGACCGCGCTGATCCGTGGCGACGTCGATGCCTGGGCCGGCCTCGATCCGATGATGGCGCAGGCCGAAATCGAGGATGGCGCCAAATTGTTCTACCGCAAGGCGGACGCCAACACCTGGGGCATCCTCAATGTCCGGGAACAGTTCCTGAAAGACTATCCGGACGCCGTTCGTCGCGTGCTCGCGGTCTATGAGGAAGCGCGCAAATATTCGCTGGCCAATTACGACGACCTGAAGAAGACCTTCATCGGCGTCACCAAATTGCCCGGCGACGTCGTCGACAAGCAGCTCAAGGAGCGCACCGAATTGACCCACAGTCGCATCGGCGCCCCGCAGCGCGAGTCCATCCTCGCCGCCGGCATCGCCTTGCAACAAGCCGGTGTCATCGACGCCAAGGTCGATGTAAAGGCGACGCTCGATAGCCTGATCGACGATCAGGTCCCGCTGCCGACGCATTAACGATCCCCGGCCGTCGTCCCCGCCTATTGCGCACGGGCGCAGGGACGACGCGCGCAGGGGGACCGCGTCATCCCATCCGCCACCTTGCAATCCCCTACGAGAAGCGTTCTTGCTATGGCCATGACCGTTGAATTGCCAGCGCTGGAACGGACCGATGCGATGACGCCGCGAGCGTCGTCCGCGCGGCTGCGCCGCTATGCCCGCCCTGCGCTGGGGCTGTTGCTGCCGGTCGGACTAGCGGCACTGTGGGAATTGCTGGTCTGGCTTGGCACCACCGGGCCGCATGGGATTCCGCAACCGATTTGGGATTGGTTGAAGTGGGTCGGCTTGCCCAATGGCCGGCTGGTGCCGCCGCCGACGAGAATCTTCGCAACCATCATGGAATTAGCCAGTAGCGGCGAGCTCTCGCGCCATATCAGCGCGACTTTGACGCGCGTGGCTGCGGGCTTCGGCCTTGGCGTCATCGCCGGAACGATCCTCGGTGCAGTTTCCGGCTATTGGGGCCTGGCGCGGCAGTTGCTCGACCCGACCGTGCAGGCGCTGCGCGCCATTCCATCGATCGCCTGGGTGCCGCTGTTCATCCTGTGGCTCGGCATTTTCGAGACCTCGAAAATCGCGCTGATCGCGGTCGGCGTATTTTTTCCGGTCTATCTCGGCGTGATGGGCGCGATCCTGTCGGTCGACCGCAAGATCGTCGAGGTCGGCCGCACGTTTCGTTTGAGCGGTCCGGCGATGATCCGCCGGATTCTATTGCCAGCGGTGTTGCCGGCCTATGTCGTCGCGCTGCGCGTCGGTCTCGGCCTGGGGTGGATGTTCGTCGTCGCTGCCGAATTCATGGGCGCGTCCGAGGGGCTCGGCTATCTCCTGATCGACGGCCAGCAGCTCGGCAAACCCGCACAGATCGTCGCGGCGATCGTGATCTTCGCCATCCTCGGCAAGACCACCGACTGGCTGATCGAGATCGCCACTGCGCCATTGCTGCGCTGGCAGGATGCGTTCGGCCGCCAAAGCGGAGCCAACTGATGCTTGCGCTCGAGCGGGTCGGAAAAACCTATCCCAATGGCGTCCATGCGCTGGAGCGCTTTTCCGCCGATATCAGGCTGGGCGAAATCGTCGCCATCATTGGCGGCTCCGGCTGTGGGAAGTCGACGCTGCTGCGCGCCATCGCCGGGCTCGACCGCGCGACCACGGGCACGGTGACGCTCGACCACACCGCGATCACGGCGCCGCATGCGAAAATCGGCATCATCTTCCAGGAGCCGCGGCTTCTGCCGTGGCTCAGCGTCGCCGACAATATCGGCTTCGGCCTTTCCGAGCTGCCGGCGAATGTCCGGCGCGAGAAGGTCGCTCGCGCGCTGGCCCGCGTCGGCCTCACCGACAAGGCCAATGCCTGGCCGCGCGAATTGTCCGGCGGGCAGGCCCAGCGCGTCGCGATCGCGCGCGCTTTGGTGCCGCAACCGGAAGTGCTGCTGCTCGACGAGCCGTTCTCCGCGCTCGACGCCTTCACCCGGCGCGACCTGCAGGATCACCTGCTCGACCTCTGGAACGACACGCGGCCGACCCTCATTCTGGTGACGCATGATGTCGACGAGGCCGTGGTGTTGGCGGATCGCGTGCTTGTGATGCGGCCGCGGCCGGGCCGGCTGTTCGAGGAGATCAAGATCAATCTGGCGCGGCCACGCGACCGTAATTCACCGCTATTCGATAATTTCAAGCGCCGGGTGCTAACCGCGCTGGATCGGTCGCTGGACCGCAACGTGCCCGATGCGGATGCGAAATCGACCGCCGGCGAAGCGATGTGGTGGTGACATCGGCGCGATTTCGCACTACATCCGGTGCGTAGAGCCTTTCGGTTCTGATTAATTCAGAACCGGGCTCTAGCTTCTTGTTTGACGCGTTTTCTTTACGCGAACCGGTATCCACTTCGCTCGAAAACGCTTTAGAAAAAATCCGGGAGAAGAAAATGGACGCCGCCGAACTCCGCGCAATGCAGGCCCCGATCAAGGAACGCTATAAATCGGACCCTTCGGCCGCGGTCATCACGCTGAAAGCCAAAGGCTCGATCGACAATGAAGGCCTCACCTGCAAGGTCGAGACCGGCCGCGCGCTGGCGGTTGCCGGCCTGCATCCGGCCACCGGCGGCTCCGGGCTCGAACTTTGCTCCGGCGACATGCTGCTGGAGGCGCTGGTCGCCTGCGCCGGCGTGACGCTGAAATCAGTCGCGACCGCCGTCGACGTGCCGCTCAGGAGCGGCAAGGTCATTGCCGAGGGCGATCTCGATTTCCGTGGCACGCTCGGCGTCGACAAGGAAGCCCCGGTTGGTTTCGCCGAAATCCGTCTGCGCTTCGACGTCGAGACCGACGCGCCGCAGGACAAGCTCGATCTGCTGCTAAAGCTCACCGAGCGCTATTGCGTGGTCTATCAGACCATCAGGAACGGCCCGAAAGTTTCGGTGTCGATGAAAAGGGTGTGAGGCCCATTAACCCGGTGTCGTCCCTGCGAAAGCAGGGACCCATAACCACCGGCGCTAATCGTTGCGGAAGGTATCAACCCCCGCTGCCCAAAATCGACAGGCCGCGGCGTATGGGTCCCTGCTTTCGCAGGGACGACAGATAGATGTCCCCCGAACTCGCTTTCCTGCTGACACTCGGCTTACGGATGGCGATCACGGCTGCGTTCGTGGTGAGCGCGTCTATCATCACCGAGCGTTCGGGCCCGGTGATTGGCGCGCTGATCGCGACGCTGCCGATTTCGGCGGGGCCGTCTTACGTGTTCCTCTCCCTCGACCACAATGCGGCGTTCATCGCCGAGGGCGCGCTGGCGAGCCTGCCGATCAACGCCGCAACGATCTTCTTGGGGTTGACCTACGTCATACTGGCGCAGCGCCATGGCGTGCTGGTCAGCGCCGGCGCGGCGGTGGCGGTCTGGATCACGCTCGCCTCGATCATCCGTTCGGTGCCTTGGTCGCTCGCTGGCGGACTGATCGTGAATGCCATTGCCTTCGCCATCTGTGTGCCGCTGCTGGCGCGTTACCGGCACGCCAAGATGCCGCCGATCCGGCGCCGCTGGTACGACATTCCACTGCGGGCATCCCTGGTCGCGACGCTGGTAGCGACGGTAGTTACCTTGTCGGGATGGGTCGGCCCCAAAGTAAGCGGCATCATCGCGCTGTTTCCGGCGGTGTTCACCAGCATGATGGTGATCCTGCATCCCCGTATCGGCGGACCGCCGACGGCCGCGGTGCTCGCCAACAGCGCTTGGGGATTGATCGGCCTCGGCATCGCCATCGCCGTGCTGCATGTTGCGGCCTTGCAGTTCGGCTCCGCAATCGGATTGAGCTTCGCACTCGCGACCTGCGTGGGCTGGAATTTGGGCCTGTGGTGGATCGGACGAAGGAAGGCGGTAGGAAAAACGTAGGGTGGGCAAAGGCGCATCGCGCCGTGCCCACCATCCATCCGCACTGCGGTTGTGTGTGGTGGGCACGCTTCGCTTTGCCCACCCTACGGCTCTCAACTACTTCTTCGGCAATTTCGCCTTCAGCGCATAGAGTGCCTCCAGCGCGTCGCGCGGCGACATCTCGTCGGGATGCAGCGCCTTTAACGCCTCGATCAACAATTCCGCTTCGCTCGGCGGTGCCGGCTCGGCGGCGGCGCGGGACGGTACTGCGAACAACGGCAAATCGTCGGCCAATGCCCGCGCCGTCTGGCCGCGATCCTGCGCCTCCAATTTCGCCAGCACCGATTTGGCGCGCGCGATCACGGCCGGCGGCAGGCCGGCGAGTTTCGCGACCTGGATGCCGTAGGAACGGTCGGCCGAACCCGGCAGCACCTCGTGCAGGAACACCACGTCACCCTGCCATTCCTTGACCCGCACGGTGGCGTTGAACATCCGCGGCAGTTTTGCCGAAAGCGCGGTCAGCTCGTGATAATGCGTCGCGAACAGCGCGCGACAACGATTTGCTTCATGCAGATGCTCGATCGCAGCCCACGCGATCGACAATCCGTCGAAGGTCGCGGTGCCGCGGCCGATTTCATCGAGAATGACCAGCGAACGTTCGCTGGCCTGGTTGAGGATGACGGCGGTCTCCACCATCTCGACCATGAAGGTCGAACGTCCGCGCGCGAGATCATCGGCCGCGCCGACGCGCGAGAACAGCCGGTCGACGACGCCGATCCGGGCCCGTGACGCCGGCACGTAGGAGCCGATCTGCGCCAACAGCGCGATCAGCGCGTTCTGCCGCAGGAAGGTCGATTTGCCCGCCATGTTCGGGCCGGTGATCAGCCAGATCTGGCCGGATTTTTGTCCCGGCCCCGGCGAGAGGTCGCAGGCGTTGGCAATGAACGGTTGGCCGTCGCGCTTCAGCGCCTGTTCGACCACCGGATGGCGGCCGCCTTCGACGGCGAAGCCCAACGATGTGTCGACCTCGGGCCGCACATAATTGTCGTCGATCGCAAGCTTTGCCAGCGCGGTCGCGACATCGAGCAGCGCAAATGCATGCGCCGCTGCGCGCAAATCGTCGCTGGCCGCGAGCGCCATGGCGCAGAGTCGCTCGAAGATCTCCAGTTCCAGCCCGAGCGCGCGGTCGCCGGCATTCGCAATCTTGGCTTCGATCTCGCCGAGTTCGGACGTGGTGAAGCGAACCTGTCCCGCGAGCGTCTGGCGGTGGATGAAGGTCGCATTCAGCGGCGGCGCCATCAGTTTGTCGCCGTGTTGCGCGGTAACCTCGACGAAATAGCCGAGCACATTGTTGTGCCGGATCTTCAAACCCTTGATGCCGGTATCGTCGGCATAGCGCGCCTGCATGGCCGCGACCACGAGGCGCGAGGCGTCGCGCAGGCTGCGGGTCTCGTCGAGCGCGGCCTCATAGCCTTCGCGGACGAAACCGCCGTCGCGCTTGATCAGCGGCAGTTGTTCGGCGAGCGCGCGCTCGAATTCGCGGGCGAGGTCGCGCGAAGGACGGCGTAGTGCGTCCATGACCGCGGCAATTTCACTCGGCGGAGTATCCAACTGCTCCAGTCGCGCCAGCGCCTGATCGGCAGCCAAAATACCGTCGCGCAAGCCTGCGAGATCGCGCGGGCCACCGCGTCCGACCGACAATCGCGCCAGTGCGCGCGACATGTCGGGCGCGGCCTTGAGCGTGGTACGGATATCGTCACGCGTGGCGCTATCGGCGACGAACGCGCCGATCGCATCCAACCGCCGCGCAATCGCCGCGCTGTCGGTCAGCGGTGCCGCCAGCCGTTGCGCCAACAGCCGCGATCCAGCCGCCGTGACCGTGCAATCGATGGCGTCGAGCAGCGATCCGCGTCGCTCGCCCGCGAGCGTCCGCGTCAGTTCGAGATTGGCGCGGGTGGCGGGATCGATCGCCATCGTGGTACCGGCGGCCTCGCGCGACGGCGGCGACAGCGGCGGACGTTTTCCCACTTGCGTGCGGTCGATATAGGTAACGGCCGCGGCTGCCGCAGTTGCTTCCAGCCGCGACATCGCGGACAGGCCGTCCATGGTGGCGACCGCGAAATAATCGCAGAGACGACGTTCGGCGGTGGCGCCGTCGAAGACGTCGCGGGTCAGCGGCGTCACGGCGGGCAGTTCGCGCAGCAACGGTCCCAAATCGGCATCGCCATAGAGCGCATCGGTGACGATGACTTCGTTCGGATTGATCCGCGCCAGCGTCGCCGCGAGTTCGGCGGTCGAACATTCCGTGACCATGAATTCCGACGTCGAAATATCGATCCAGGCGAGCCCGATGCGGTCGCCGCCGGAAGAGCCACGGGCGCGCGCGATCGCGAGCAGGTAATTATTGGTGCGGGCATCCAGCAGCGTGTCTTCGGTCAGCGTGCCCGGGGTCACCAGCCGCACCACGCCGCGCGCCACCACGCTCTTGTTGCCGCGGGCGCGTGCGGCGGCAGGATTCTCGGTCTGCTCGCATACCGCGACTCTGTGGCCGGCGCTGATCAGGCGATGCAGATAGTCCTCGGAGCGTTCCACCGGAACGCCGCACATCGGGATATCCATGCCCTGATGCTTGCCGCGCTTGGTCAGCACGATGCCGAGCGTTTTGGAGGCGATTTCGGCGTCCTCGAAGAACAGCTCGTAGAAATCGCCCATCCGGTAGAACAGCAGCAGCCCGGGATGGGCGGCCTTGATCTCAAGGTATTGTTCCATCATTGGCGTGACGCGCGAGGCTATCTCGGTAGCCGATGCGGTTTCGGGGGCCGATGTTGCCTCAGGGGGCAGGGGGATGGATTGCTGGATCGTCATTGCGCCGCAACCTACAAAATTTCGCCGTTCGGGCCTATCGGTTTGCCCGCGTTGTCAGGGTTTTCCACGCCCCGAATACCCTTGGAGCATGACGGACCCTCCGCGAATGCGCCGCAGCGGGCTTGGGGATCAATTGACCTGCCGCGACAGCGCTCCTAAAACTCGCCATCAATTCCAGCAGCCCAACGGCTAAAGTGCGGCATTCAGGGAGAGGTTCAATGCGTGATGTGTTCATTTGCGATGCCGTACGGACCCCGATTGGCCGCTTTGGCGGCTCGCTCGCCAAGGTGCGCGCCGACGATCTGGCTGCAGCGCCAATCAAGGCCTTGATGGCGAAGCACCCGAATATGGATTGGTCGCAAGTGGACGAAGTGTTTTTCGGCTGCGCCAATCAGGCCGGTGAAGACAACCGGAACGTCGCACGCATGGCGCTCTTGCTCGCGGGAATGCCGGACTCGGTTCCCGGCCAGACCCTCAATCGCCTCTGTGCGTCGGGCCTCGATGCGGTCGGCGCCGGAGGCCGTGCGATCCGCGCCGGTGAAATCGATCTCGCGATTGCCGGCGGCGTCGAATCGATGACGCGGGCGCCGTTTGTGATGGGCAAGGCGCCGGAAGCGTTCGCGCGCTCGGCGGACATTTACGACACCACCATCGGCTGGCGTTTCATCAACCCGCTGATGAAGGCGCAATATGGTGTCGATGCGATGCCTGAAACTGGCGAGAATGTCGCCGAGGAATTCCAGGTCTCGCGCGCCGATCAGGATGCGTTCGCGATCCGCTCGCAGCAGCGCGCAGGCGCTGCGATTGCGTCCGGTTATTTCGCCGAAGAAATCACGCCCGTCTCGGTGCCGGGCGGCAAGGCCGGACCTGTTACGGTCGATAAGGACGAGCATCCGCGCCCGGAGACCACGCTGGAAGGACTCACCAAGCTGAAGCCGATCGTGCGCAATCCCGGCACGGTGACGGCGGGCAATGCGTCCGGCGTCAATGATGGCGCGGCTGCGATGATTCTCGCCTCCGAGGCCGCCGTGAAGAAGTACGGGCTGACGCCGCGGGCGCGCATTCTCGGCCTCGCCTCGGCCGCGGTGCCGCCGCGCATCATGGGCATCGGTCCGGTGCCGGCGACGAAGAAACTGATGGAACGGCTCGGCCTGAAGATCAGCGATTTCGATTTGATCGAGCTCAACGAAGCCTTCGCCTCGCAGGGCATCGCCGTGCTGAGACAATTGGGCGTCAAGGACGACGCCGATTTCGTCAACCCGCATGGCGGCGCGATTGCGCTCGGCCATCCGCTCGGCATGAGCGGCGCGCGGCTGGCGATGACGGCGGTGCACGGCATGGAGAAGCGTGGCGGCAAGCTCGCACTCGCCACCATGTGCGTCGGCGTCGGCCAGGGAGTCGCTGTCGCGATCGAGAAGTTGAATTGACGGACTTTATTCAGTAGCCGTCATTCGGGTGGTCCGAAGGACCAGACCCAGGGGCAATTGCATCGGGATTCGAGATTCGGCGCTAAGATGTCGCATCGCCCCGGAATGACGGTTTAGGAGGATACCGGCATGACCCTGATCTATCCCGTAGAGAGTCTCTCCGCGCACCCGCCGCGGCTGTCCCCCGGCTACAAAAGCACCGTAAAGCGCTCGCCCTCAAAACCGTTGATCCCGATGCGCCACACGCTGTCGGAACTCACCGGGCCGGTTTACGGCCATGAGACGGTGCGCGAGAACGACAACGACCTCACCCTTCAGGGCAAGGGCGAGCCGCTCGGCGAACGCATCATCGTGCACGGCCATGTACTCGATGAAGACGGTCGTGGCGTGCCCAATACGCTGGTCGAGTTGTGGCAGGCCAATGCCTGCGGCCGCTATGTCCATGTGGTCGATCAGCATCCGGCGCCGCTCGATCCTAACTTTACCGGCGCCGGCCGCACCCAGTCGGACAGCGAAGGCTATTACCGGTTCGTCACCATCAAGCCCGGCGCCTACCCCTGGGGCAATCACCACAATGCGTGGCGTCCGGCCCACATCCATTTCTCGGTGTTCGGCCATTCCTTCGTCTCGCGGCTGGTGACCCAGATGTACTTCCCCGGCGATCCCTTGTTCCCGTTCGATCCGATCTTCAATTCGGTGACGGACGAGAAGGCGCGGGTCCGGATGGTGTCGAGCTTCGACCTGGAAAATACTCAGCCGGAATGGGCGCTGTGCTACCGCTTCAACATTGTGCTGCGCGGCCGTAACGCCACGCCGATGGAGACCAAGTAAGTGCAACAGACCAAGGCACAGGGAATTACACCATCGCAGACGGTCGGTCCGTATTTCGCTTACGGGCTGACGTCGAACGGCAAATACGATTGGAACGATGCCTTCACCAACAACCTCGTCACGCCGGATACATCGGGCGAACGCGTTCGTGTAGAGGGCCGGGTGTTCGACGGCGACGGCCAGCCGGTTCCGGATTGCATGCTGGAGATTTGGCAGGCCGATGCGCAAGGCCGTTTCGCCGATCCGCAGGACGAGCGCGCCATGCCGAATTCATCCTTTAGGGGATTCGGCCGCTGCGGCACCGATGCGAACGGCGGCTATGCCTTCGACACCATCAAGCCGGGGCAGGTCGCGGACCCCGACGGCAAGCCGCAGGCGCCGCATCTTCTGCTGGCGATTTTCGCACGCGGCATGCTCTTGCATAATTACACGCGGATCTATTTCGGCGGCGAAGCCGCCAACGCCGCCGATCCCGTGCTGGCGCTGGTGCCGGCCGATCGCCGCGCGACCCTGATCGCGACACGCCAGCCCGGCAGCGGCAACGCGGTCTATTGTCTGGATATCCGCCTGCAGGGCGATAACGAGACGGTGTTCTTCGACGTTTGATTCCGATGCGGCGAGAGCATGATCCGGAAAAAGTGGGTACCGGTTTTCCGAAAAAGAAAATGCTCAAAACAAAAAGATAGAGCGGGATGACGAGTTATCGCGCGTCTATGGGATGATGCGCGCCGCGCGCAGCCGGGCGAAGAGGTCGAAGAAGCTGTCATCCGTTGCCTGATAGTCGAGGAAGCCAAGTTTTCGACTCTTGCTCATGTCGGTAACGACCTCAATCGGGCGCCCAAGGTCGGCGTCGGTGTGCCAGGCTGAGACCAGCCGATCGATGTTCTTCTCCACGAGATCGTACTTGTGTGCGAGATCGGCCCAGATCGGACCTGCGCCGGTCAATTGCTGCTCCAGCGGAATGCCTTTGCCGGGAAACGGCTCGGCATTTATCCCAAACCAGTCGGCCAGCCGCGTCCACATCCAACTCCACCGGAAGACGTCGCCGTTGACGACGTTGAAGGCCTGATTGCGTGCTGCCGGAGTCGTTGCCGCCCATTCCAGATGCCGAGCCAGCAGCCTCGCATCGGTCATGTCGGTGAGGCCGTTCCATTGCGTCGCGGAGCCGGGAAACAAGAACGGTTGTCCGGTCTCCCGGCAGATGGTGGCATAGACCGCAAGGGTCACACCCATGTTCATCGCGTTACCGAGCGCATAGCCGATGATCGTGTGCGGCCGGTGGATGCTCCAGCCGAAGCCGTCGCGCTTCGCTGCGGCGAACACTTCGTCTTCCTGGGCATAGTAGAAATTCTCGATACCGAGGCGCGGCTGCTCCTCACGAAACGGCGTCGCAGGCAGCTTGCCTTTGCCGTAGGACTCGAACGGTCCCAGATAGTGCTTGAGCCCCGTTACCAGCGCGACGTGCCTGACCGAACCGGCAGGCGACAGTGCTTCGAGTACATTGCGCACCATCGCGGAATTGACCCGGATATTTTCGGCCTCTGTGGTTTGCCGCAGCCATGTACTTATGAACACGGCCGTTGGATCCAGGCCGTGCAAGGCCGCGCGAAGCGACGCCGCGTCCAGCAGATCCGCAGCCACAGGTATTACGCCATCGATATCGTTTGGCGGGTGCCGCGCCAGTCCGTGAACCCTCCATCCCCGTTCACGAAGGTGTCTGGCGAGATTATTGCCGACGATGCCGCTGGCTCCGACGACTAGCGCCAAGCCTGCCATGTTCCAGTTTCTCCGGCTTCTTTATCGAGAGAGATAGTGGCGGCCTCAGTGGAATCGTACCGGGAGTAACCGTGTTGTGAGCGTGCTGTGCCTCGGCGATGCCGCGCGTTGAAATTCGAAGCTGAGCCCGTTGTACCCATCAAGGGTGTTTGTGTGCGCAACCAATTTGTCGTCGCGGCACGAGGCGACGGCCTTTCGCGTTTGGTTGCCGCATTCCGGGATGGACGATAGAAGGCTAGAGGATACTCGTCTTCTCCATCGCTCCGGATATGTCCTTGCTCTATTCCACACCATCAGACATCGCGCCGCGCTACGACGTCGTTGTCATCGGCGCCGGAGCCGCCGGCATGTCGGCCGCGCTGTTTGCGGCCATTCGCGGCGCCAAGACGCTGCTGGTGGAGAAGACTGATTTTGTCGGCGGCACGTCGGCGTTTTCGGCGGGATCGATCTGGATCCCGAATACGCGCCACGCGTCTGCGGTAGGCGCCTCCGACAGTGCTGCGAACGTCGAACGATATCTGCAGCAGATCGTCGGAAACCGGGCGGATACCGCCTTGCGCGCAAGCTTTCTGCGAGCCGGTCCCGAAGCGGTCGATGCGTTGGAAAATCATTCCGAGGTCAAATTGCACGCCTATGCGCGTCATCCGGACTATCGCTCGGAACTGGACGGCGCTGTTGTCGCGGGCCGCGCGCTGGAGCCGCTGCCGTTCGACGGGCGATTGCTTGGCGAGGCGTTCAAACTGGTTCGTCCGCCGCTTCCGGAGTTTACGCTGCTCGGCGGAATGATGGTCGACAGAACCGATATCGGTCATCTGCTGTCGTCAACGAAATCCGTCAAATCGTTGTTGCATTCCACGAAACTGCTGGCGCGGCATGCGCGCGACAGGTTGGCTCACGGCCGGGGCACAAGGCTTGTGATGGGTAACGCGCTGGTCGGCCGGCTGCTCTATTCGCTGATCCGCAGGGATGTGGACATTCTCAACCGCGCGTCGCTTACGAAAATTGTCCGGGTTGCCGACGGGCGCGTGACCAATGCGGTTCTGGCGTCAGACGGCGTTTCGCGCGAGATCGGCATCGATGGCGGACTGATTTTGGCGGGAGGCGGATTCAGTCGCCACGCCGTGCGACGGCCCGTGGCGCTTGGAACCGACGAGGCATGGTCTTCCGTTGCATCGGGCGCGAACGGGGATGCACAGGACAAGGCGATCGAGATCGGTGCGCGCATCAGCGACAGGGATTTGAGCCCCGCATTCTGGGCGCCGGCGTCGATCCGGCGCCGACGGGATGGGTCGCAGGCGGTGTTTCCGCACTTCGTGCTCGACCGCGGCAAACCGGGGACGCTGGTGGTCGACAGCAACGGGCGGCGTTTTCTGAACGAGGCGATTTCCTATCATCAGTTTGCGCTGGAGATGTTGGCGCAGGGCAAGTCGGCCATCCCGGCGTTTCTGATCGCGGATGCCGCGGCAGTGCGCAAATACGGTCTCGGCATGGTGCGCCCCGGCGGTTGGGGCACGAAGTCCGCCGTCGCCGATGGGTATCTCATTGTCGGAGATACGATCGAACAACTGGCGCAACGATTGAACATCGATCCGGATAACCTGCACGAAACGGTCGACAGGATGAATGGATTTGCGCAAACCGGCCGCGATCTTGATTTCGACAGGGGCAGCACGGTCTATCAAAATCATAACGGCGATGTGTCAGCCGGCGGGGCCAACCCCAATCTCGGCCCGATCGCGACGGCGCCGTTTTATGCGCTCCGGCTTTACCCGTCCGACATCGGCACCTCGGCGGGGCTTGTCACCGACGATGTTGCGCGCGTGCTGGATTCCGGCAACCGGCCGATCGCTGGCCTCTATGCGTGCGGCAACGACATGCAGTCGGTGATGGGAGGAACCTACCCCGGACCGGGGATCACGCTCGGGCCGGCGATTGCGTTTGCCTACCTCGCGGCTTCGGACGCAACGCTGCGATCCTGACTAGAGCGTTTTCGAGCGAAGTGGATACCGGTTCGCGTCAAGAAAACGCGTCAAAACAAAAGACTAGAGCCCGGTTCTGATTCAATCAGAACCGATCAGGCTCTAGCGCAGCGTTCCGATCGCGAGCGCGTGTGCAACGCAGCTGTTGATATGTTCGGTCAGGATCGACTTTGCGCCTTCGACGTCGCGCTTCAGCGCACATTCCAGCAGCGCCCGGTGCTGCTCGATGGTGGCGCTGCCGCGATACTGCAGGGCGTATCGAAAATACTTGTCGAAGACCACCGCATGGGTCTGCATCAGTTCGTGCGAACCGCAACTCGAGATCAGGGCTTGGTGAAATTCGCCGTCGTAGCGTTTGCGAATCTCGGGGTCGTCGCCATCGGTGAGGATCGCGCGCTCGGTTGCCGCCAGCTTGTGATGGGCTGAAACCACGCGGCCTTCCCATTCCACGTCGCCGGCACGAAACGACTCCGCCATCGCATGATGTTCGAGCAGGATTCGCAGTTGCGCGAGCTCGCGAAGATTCTGGATCGATACCGGCGCGACCTCGAAGCCGCGCTGACCCTCGGCAACCACAAAGCCTTCCGATGCCAGCCGGTTCAGGATCTCGCGCAGCGTACTGACGCTGACGCCGTAATCCTCCTTCATCGAATTCGAGCTTGAGGCGTCCGGACGGAGTAAGGACGCCGAAGATGATGTCGGAGCGAATGCGTCGGTATCCGCTGTCGCCGGCCGACATAGAAGGCTGGGAATGTTCCGTAACCGTCAACGTCTTGGTCTCGCTTTTGGGCTTGTGAGGGCGCGTCACAGGCAACTCGTGCTGGCAGACATAACCGCAAAACGCTCGCCTGGCAGCAAGAGGCCATTCGTCATGCAAAACAGAATACATCATATATTTTAACAAATCTCATTTGACAACGGTTTCGTTATATGGTTTTCAGCAAAAAAGCCGGTGCCTTTCCAGAAAATGGCGGCCAAAGCCGCCACTTGGCACCCTGCGCGTTCAGGGAGGAATAGATGAGGCTGTTTACAGTTCTGTCCGCTGCCGTCTTGAGCGGGGCGCTTTTCGCCAGTGTCGCTTCCGCCCAAGAGGTCCAGGAGCGGACGATCCGGTGGGGCCACCTCAACAACACCGACCATCCCGTCAGCTTCGGCGTGCAGAAATTCGCGGAAATCCTGCTGGCGAAGAGCGGCGGCAAGCTCAAGGTGCGGGAGTTCGCCTCGTCCCAGCTCGGCAATGAACTGCAGCAGCAGTCGGCGCTGCGCGGCGGCACGCAGGAGATGCTGTCGGCGTCCACCACCTCGCTCGCAACCGTCGTTCCGGAATTCGGCCTGCTCGATTTTCCGTTCATCGTCGGCACTACCGATCAGGCCGAGGCGCTGGCGCGGGGCGCCTTCGGCAAGGCGATGTTGGATGCGCTTCCGCCGCGCGGATTGATCGGGCTCGGCTATTGGGGGCTCGGCTTCCGCAACGTCACCAACAGCACGCGGCCGATCGCCAAGCTCGAAGACTTCAGCGGTCTTAAGCTCCGCGTGATTCCGAACCCGGTGTATCTGGAATCCTTCAGCGCCTTTAAGGCCAATCCGATTCCGATGGCTTTCGGCGAACTCTATTCGGCGCTGGAGACGCGCACCGTCGACGGCCAGGAAAATCCCTACACCGTCATTCTCTCCAACAAATTCTACGAAGTTCAAAAATACGTTTCGGCCACCAACCACACCTATACCCAGAACATCATCCTGGTCAGCAAGATCTTCTGGGACAAGCTCTCGCCGGCCGAGCAGCGCATGATGCGCGAGGCCTACGACGAAAGCCGCGACTATCAGAAAGACCAGACGCGGCTGCAGACTGAAAAAGCGCTCGCCGAGCTACAGGCCAAGGGCATGACATACAACGCGGTGGCGCCGGCGGAGCTGGAGCGCATGCGCAAGGCCGCCCAGCCCGTGGTCGACAAGATTTCCGCAGGCCTCAAGCCGGAAACGGTAAAGCTCTTCAACGACGAGCTCGATCGCATCCGCAAGTGATGCGTGGCTGACATTGACGAGACAGGGCCGATCCAGTCGGCTCTGTTCTCTTTTCTCCACAGCCCAGGCGGCGTCCATGGAACGAATGCTCGATCTCTATTGCGGCTTCCTCAAGGGCGTCATCGCTTTGTGCCTCGCGGTCATGGTGGTGCTGGTCTTCGGCAATGTCGTTCTTCGCTACGGTTTCAACTCCGGAATCACCGTCTCGGAGGAATTGTCGCGCTGGCTCCTGGTGTGGCTCACTTTTCTCGGCGCCATCGTCGCGGTGCGGGAGCATGCGCATCTGGGTGTCGACAGCCTGGTGCGGATGCTGGGACCCGCGGGCAAGCGGATCTGCTTCATCATCAATTATTGCCTGATGCTGTTGGCCGACTGGCTGCTGCTGGCGGGAAGCTGGCGCCAGACCATCATCAACTGGGATGACCGCGCACCCGCGACCGGTTTGTCGCTCGGCATTTTCTATTTCGTCGGCGTGGTCTTCGGGGTCTCGGCCGGCGTCATGCTGCTCTACGACCTGTTCCGGGTCGTCTCCGGTCAGGCGAGTGAAGCCGACATGGTCGCGGTCCGGGAATCGGAGGAGCACTGATGACGATCGCCGTCTTCACCTTCTCACTGCTCGGCGCCATGGCACTGGGCATGCCGATCGCCTTTGCGCTGATCATCTGCGGCGTTGCGCTGATGAGCACGATCGGAATGTTCGATTCCCAGATCGTGGCGCAGAACGTCATCAACGGCGCCGATAGTTTCCCATTGATGGCGATCCCGTTCTTCATGCTCGCGGGCGAGCTGATGAACAAGGGAGGGCTGGCGAAGCGCATCGTCAATGTCGCCCTCGTCGCGGTGGGCCATTTCCGTGGCGGGCTCGGCTACGTCACCATTCTCGCATCCTGCATTCTGGCGTCGCTCTCGGGCTCTGCCGCGGCCGATGCCGCCGCGCTCGCGGCGCTTCTGGTGCCGATGATGGTCGCCGCAGGTCACAACAAGGCTTATGCCGCGGGTCTCGTGGCGGCGGGTGGGATCATTGCGCCTGTCATCCCGCCCAGCATCGGCTTTGTCATCTTCGGCGTGGCCGCCGGGGTTTCGATCTCAAAATTGTTCCTGGCCGGAATCGTGCCGGGCCTTCTGCTGGGCGTCGGGCTGTGTTTCTCCTGGTGGTGGGTCGTTCGCAAGGAGAATTTGACGCCGCCGCCGAGAGCGTCGTTCGCCGAAATGCTCAAGGCGGTTATCGACGGCTTCTGGGCATTGATGTTACCTGCCATCATCGTCGTCGGCCTGCGCTTCGGCATCTTCACGCCGACGGAAGCTGCGGTGGTTGTCGCCGTCTATTCGCTGTTCGTCGCTACCTGCATCTACCGCGAACTGAAGTTCTCGCAACTGTATGAGGTGTTCGTCTCGGCGGCGGTGACGACCAGCATCGTGATGTTCCTGGTCGCCGCAGCGCTGGTGTCGTCCTGGCTGATCACGGTGTCGGAGATTTCCACCCAGATCGTGGACCTGCTGAAGCCGTTCATGGGCAACAACACGCTGCTGATGTTCGCAATCATGTTCATCGTGGTGATCGTCGGTACGGCGCTCGACATGACGCCGACGATTCTTATTCTGACGCCGATCCTGATGCCCATCATCAAGACCGCCGGCATCGATCCCGTCTATTTCGGCGTCCTGTTCATCATCAACAACGCTATCGGCCTGATCACGCCGCCTGTGGGGGTGGTGCTGAATGTCGTCTGCGGGGTTTCAAAGATCAGCATGGAAGATGTTATCAAGGGCGTCTGGCCGTTTATGATCGCGCAGCTAGTCGTCCTGTTCCTGATGGTGATTTTCCCGGAACTGGTGACGATTCCGGCGAAATGGTTCAGCGGCTAGAGCATGATCCGGAAAAGTGGGTACCGGTTTTCCCTCGCGACAAACGCGAAGCGTTTTGCGCGGAGATCATGCTCAAACAAAATGATAGAGCGGGATGACATTTCGAAGAAAAGTCATCACGCTCTAGGTTACGTTGTCGATACAGGGGGGCTAGATGCCGATCAAAATCATGATCCTGAATGGGCCGAATTTGAATTTCCTGGGCATCCGGGAGCCCCATATCTATGGCTCCACGACGCTTGGGGAGATCGAGGCAAGCTGCCAGGAACTGGCAAAATATCTTGATGTCTCGATTACGTTTCACCAATCCAATCTCGAGGGCGAACTCGTCAATCTGATCCAGTCGGCGCATGGCAAGGTGGATGCGATCATCATGAACCCGGCGGCCTATTCGTTCACGTCGATTGCACTGATCGATGCACTCAAGATATTCGAAGGACCGAAAATCGAGGTTCATATCTCCAATATTCACGCCAGAGACGAATTGCACCGGCACTCGATCACATCGAGCGCTTCGACCGCTGTTATCTGCGGCCTCGGCCCTTACGGCTACATCGCCGCCATTCTGGCGGCAGTGCAAAAGCTGGGGAAGCTGCCGGATGCGGTTCCGGCATCGCTGCACGGCCTTCGGGCGAGCAGCAAAGCGTAGATTGTTCAGGAGGAGATCGAAATGCGCGGCGCGGGCTTTCTTGCGATCTGGAGCGACGTTGAGCCAAAAAATCTGACCGACTATCGGCATTGGCTGACGCGCGAGCACACCACCGAGCGCGTGACGACGAAGGGCTTCCTTGGAGTTCGCGTGTTCCGCGCCCAGCGAGGCGATCCCGCTCGCTTCTTCATTCTGTATGAGCTGGAATCGCCAGAGGTGCTCGACGGGCCGGCCTATCTCGCGCGCCTCAACGCGCCCACGCCATGGTCGCAACGGATCATGCCGCAGCTCGGCAATTTCATCCGCGGTGGCGGCATTATGGCGGCACGGGCCGGCCGGGGCGAGGGCTCCACCATCGTCGCGCTGCGCCTCGAGCAGTTGCCGAAGGACCCGCAACGTTTGGCTGGCGACATGGCCGCGCTCGACGGGATCGCGGCGGTACAGATTGGCGCGACCGACCATGCCCGAACTTCGGTGCCGACGGTCGAAAAGGGCATGCGACAGAACGAAGGTTTCTTCGCCGGCTTGCTGATCATCGAGGCGCTCGACCAGGCATCGCTTCGTGATGCGCTGGATAGAGCGGCCGAAATCGCTCCCGATACATTTAGCAGCGTCGGCGATCCCGAAATCTATCAGGGCATGTTCGCGCTCGATGCCCGCATTGCGGATTTCGAATAATGCCGAAATTCTCTCTGGCCGCGCTGACCGTTCTTGAGCTCGCGCCGCCCGAGTTGGTCGAGGTCGCTGCCGCTTGCGGCTACGACCATGTCGGAATCCGGCTGCTTCCGGCCGTACCGGGAGGGCTTGCCTATCCGCTGATGGACGACGAAGCGAGCCTGAAGGAGACACTCTCCAGACTGGATGCGACCGGCGTCACCGTTGCGGATCTGGAAGTCGTCGCATTCAGGCCGGAAACCGACATTGCCGCGTTCTCCGCATTTTTCGAAACCGGTGCGCGGCTCGGCGCCAAACATATTCTGGTCGCGGCTTACGATCCCGATCTGGATCGCTTTACGGATCGCTTCGCAGGATTTTGCCAGGCCGCAGCCCAACACGGACTGACGGCTGATCTCGAATTCATGCCCTGGACCTTTGTCCCCAATCTTGCGACGGCCAGCAGGATTGTCGCGCGAGCCGGGCAGGCCAATGCCGGCGTCCTCGTCGATGCGCTGCACTTCGACCGATCGCAAAGTTCGATCGGCGAACTCGCCGCAGTTCCCGTGCATCGGCTTCACTACTGGCAATTATGCGACGGCCCGGCCGCGCGGCCGGCAACGACAGAAGAGATGATGCATGCGGCCCGCTATGAGCGGATGTTTCCCGGGGAGGGCGGTATCGACCTCGTCTCGTTGGCGCGTGCCATGCCGGCGGATATTGCGATCAGCATTGAAGTCCCGACCGTCGAGCTTGCGAAGACGGTGAACGCGAAGGTGCGGGCGCGCCGCGCGCTCGAAGCAGCCAGAAACGTCATCGAGGCGGCTGGATGCCGCGACAATGCCTGAACGTCGATCTCCGAAACGTCAACAATTCCTGACCGGGTTGATCGGCGCGCCGATTGCGCAGTCGGCATCGCCCGCGATGCACGAGAAGGCGGCCGACGCCCTGGGCATCCGCTGCCATTATCACCTGATCGAGGTCGCGGGTGCGGATGCAGCCGGGTTGCGCGCGCTGCTCGACGGCGTCAGGAAGCTCGGTTTCGCCGGCGTCAACGTCACCTTTCCCTACAAGGAAGCTGTGGTCTCTCTGCTCGACGAGTTGTCGCCGGGCGCGCGTGCTATCGGCGCGGTCAATACGGTCGTCGTGCGCGACGGACGGTTGATCGGATACAACACCGACACCACGGGCTTTGAGCGCGCGATCACTAATCTAGTGAACACATCGAATCGTGGCCCCGTCGCTTTGATCGGCGCGGGTGGCGTCGGCAAGGCCATCGCTTACGCGCTTGCAGCGTCAGGTGTTACCGAGCTCAGGGTCTTCGATACCGATCGCGCCAAGACCAGGCAGCTTGCGGCGCAGTTGCGGGGCCGCCAGGAAATACAGATAGCGCAGAGTGTCGAGGATGCGTTGCGGCAAGTCGTGGGCGTGGTCAACGCAACGCCGGTCGGCATGCTGCCGGACCGTGGCATGGCGGTGCCCGACGCGCTATTGCATCGCGGTCTCTGGGTGGCCGACGCGGTCTATACGCCGCTCTGGACCCCGCTGCTGACGGCGGCAAAAGCCAAGGGCGCTGAAATCATGACCGGACGCGAACTTGCGATCCATCAGGCGGCGGACGCCTTCGAATTGTTCACGGGGTTGAAGCCGTCGATCGCCGAGATGGGAAATGCGTTCGATGCCGAGATGGCGAAACGCTACTCTGCTGAAGATCCCGCCTGAACGATCGGCGAGGGCAGCGTTACTCGATCACCGCATGTTCGGGCGGAGCAGACTGGGCACGCAGCGTGGCCTTGCTCGATCCGATCATGATCGTCAGCGGGATCGCGACCAGGATGAACACCATCACCAGTTGGTAGTCCTGCGAGAAGGCGATGATCTGCGCCTGCAGCTTGACCATGGCGTCGGCCATGGCGCGGCCGGTATCGGTCGACATATCGATCATGCTGCGCACATTGGGCATCTGCATGGCGTGGTTGAACGGATTGATGTGCTCGGAAAGCACCGCATAAACGCGCCGCGATCCCTGGGTCAGTTGCGAGATCACGATCGAAATGCCGATTGAACTGGCAACGTTGCGCATCAGCGTCAGCATCGAGGTGCCGTCGGTGCGCAGATGATTGGGCAGCGTCAGGAACGCCACCGTGCTCAAGGGCACGAACACCAGCCCGAACCCAAAACCCTGCAGCACGCTGATCACGACGATTTCGTTGACGCCGGTCATGTCGGTCCAGCCGGTCATGACGAACAGCGAGAAGGCGGTGATGCTGAGGCCGGAGATGATCAGCGTCCGCGCTTCGATATACCGCATTAGCCGTCCAACCAGCATCATGGCGACGAAGGTGCCGCAGCCGCGGCTCGCCAGCAGCACGCCCGCGGTGATGATGGGATAGCCGATCACGTTCTGCAGGAACGGCGATGACAGCGCCATGGTCGAATACAGCACCAATCCCATAACCGCCATGAACACGCATCCGCCGACGAAATTCTTGTCCTTGAACAGCGCGAACTGGATGAACGGCTTTGAGGTCGTGAACGAATGCGCGAGGAAATAATAGAAGCCGACGGCGGCAATAATGAACTCGGCGATGATCTCGTTGGATTCGAGCCAGCCGAGCTGCTCGCCGCGGTCGAGCGCGAGTTGAAGTGAGCCGATACCGATCGCAAGCGCACTGAATCCGAACCAGTCGAAGCGCAGGTTGAGGTCCTTCCTGGTCTCGTCCATGAAGATAATGAGGCCGAGCACGGTGAAGATGCCGAACGGCAGATTGACGAAGAACACCCAGTGCCAGGAATAGGTCTCGGTCAGCCACGCTCCCAATGACGGCCCCATGATCGGACCCATCATCACGCCCATGCCCCAGATCGACATCGCTTTGGCGCGCTCGTGCAGCGCGTAGGAGTCGAGCATGACGGCTTGCGACAGCGGCACCAGCGCTGCGCCGAACACACCCTGCAGCAAACGAAACAGCACCATCTGATTGATGTCCTGCGCGAGGCCGCACAGCACCGAGGCAATGGTGAAGCCGCCCGAGCAGAGGATGAAGATACGTTTGCGCCCGAAGCGGTTGGCGATCCAGCCCACCGGCGCTGTCATGATGGCTGCCGCAACGATGTAGGACGTCAGCACCCAGTTGATCTGGTCTTGCGATGCCGACAGCGTGCCCTGCATATAGGGCAGCGCGACATTGGCGATGGTGGTGTCCAGCGCCTGCATGATGGTCGCCGTCATGGCGCAGATCGTCACCATGTTCCGGCGCAGGCCGGGAACCGCAGCAGGTGACGGGCCGGGCGTCGGCATGGTTAGATTATTCCTGGTTCGCCACCGCCGGCGTGAGGCCGAGAAGGCCGGCAAGCGAACGGCGATGGTTGGTGTCGATCGTGGCGTAAACGCTCATGCCCGCTTTCAGCTTGCGGACGAACTGGTCGTTCTTGTCGAAATAGATCCGCACCGGGACGCGCTGCACGATCTTGACGAAATTGCCCGTTGCGTTCTGCGGCGGCAGGATCGCGAATTGCGCGCCGGTGCCGGGCGAGAGCGAGCCGACCGTGCCCTTGAACACGTGGTTGGGGAATGCGTCGACGTCGAGCGTCACGGACTGGCCGACCGCAACATAGGTGAAATCGGATTCCTTCGGATTGGCGTCGACCCACGGGTTCGACACGTCGATGATGCTGAACACCGGCGCGCCTGCCATGGCGAAGCGGCCGAGCTGGATCTGCTCGACTTGCGTCGCAATGCCCGGCATCGGCGCGCGCATCACGGTGTGGTCGAGATTGCGCTCGGCCTGGTCGAGCGCCGCTTTGGCCTGGGCATAGGGCGGAAATTCCTCGATCGGCAGGTCGGGGTTGCCGAGCAATTGCGCTTTGGCGGTCGCGATCTTCTGCCGCAGCAGCTCCATTTGCGCGCTGGCGGTGACCAGCGCAGTCGACGAGTTATCGAGGTCGAGCTGCGAGCCGAAATTGTTCTTGACCAAAGCCTGCTTGCGATCGACATCGCGCCGCTTCAAATCGACGCCCTGCTGCGCCAGTTCGCCCATCTGGCCGTAGATCTTCAGGTCGGCGATCAGATTGTCATAGGTGACCTTGGCCTGTGCAAGCGTCGCCTTGGCCTGGGCGACAGCGAGTCGGAACGGTATCGGGTCGATTTCGAACAGCACGTCGCCTTCGTTGACCTGCTGGCCTTCCTTCACGACGACTTTCTCGATCTTGCCGGAGATGTCGGGCGTGATCAGCACTTTTTGCGCGCCGACATAGGCGTCGTCGGTAGTCACGTAGCGGCCGCCGTTGAGATAAAAGGTCACGCCGGCCAGCAGCGCCACCGAAGGCAGCACGACCAGCAGCAGAAAGCGGCGATAACGCCGCATGCCCGCCATCAGCCGGCGGCGCGGTTCCGCGGCAAGTTTCGGCCGCTCCGCAGGCGAAGGCGGATTGCCCTTTTGTTCGGGAGGAAATTTGAGAACGGGATCAGCCATAGCGGTGTTCTTTCCTGGAAGGTTCGCCGGCCGGATTCTGGATCGCGTTGCGAACGTTTTCCTTGATCGATTCGAGTTGGGTGAGCATGCGGTGGGCATCGGCGGGATTGATGCCCTCCAGCGCAGTCGCGGTGATGTCGGAGCGCAGGCCTGAGAGTTTGCCGAGCAGCGGCCGCGCCGCCTTGCGCAGATAGAGGCGATTGACGCGACGGTCGGTTTCGTCGCCGCGGCGTTCGATCCAGCCATTGTCGCAGAGCTTGTCGATCAATCGGGTCAGCGTGATCGGCTGCATTTCCATCTGTTCGGCGAGTTCCGTTTGCTTGAGGCCCTCGGTCCGTTCGACCTTGGCCAAAACTGCCCATTGCGCGCGGGTAATGCCGTAGCGCGCCGCCTGTTTATCGGCATAGGCGCGCACCAGTCGTTGCACTTCACCCAGCGTAAACAGGAAATTCATATCCACGGAACCGCGCATGATCAGTTCTCACCTCCATAAGCTTTGGATATAATAAGCTAGCTCATCAATTCTGCATGGCGCGTTAATAATTACCTGCCCCGCTCTCAGGACATGGCTGGGCACGGCCGATCCGCCGGGCTTTGGGATTGGGCGCCAAAATGCTACAAAATGCTGACATGACCTTGGCAAAGCCGACCTTTCCCGCGCCGGATCACGATCACGGCCGCTGCACCGCGGAGGCGATGGCGCATGCCGAGCAGGTCTGCGCGAAACGGTCGCAGAAATTCACCCCGATCCGCCGCCAGGTGCTGCAGGCGCTGTTGTCCAGCCACCGCCCGCTCGGGGCCTATGAGGTAATCGACGAACTCGCCAAATCGATGCCGCGGCCGGCGCCGATCACGGTCTATCGCGCGCTCGATTTCCTGATGGAAAACGGCCTCGTCCACCGCATCGAAAGCCGTAACGCTTTTCTCGCTTGCGCGCATGACCATGACGAGACCTCGATGGTGGCGTTTTTGATCTGCGATCGCTGCGGCTCGGTGGGGGAAATTCCGGCGGCCCCCGTGGCGCAGAGCCTGAATGCCGCGGCGCGCGCCTCCGGATTCGCGCCAAAACTTTCTGTCGTCGAAATCGCCGGCACTTGTGCTCACTGCCAGAAATAATATTAAAACACGGCGCCAAGCCGGGCACGAGGATAGATGTCTTCCAATCGAGTGATCTCTTCCGCCGGGCGTGCGCTCACGCCGGGCGCCGTCGCATTGATGCTGATGCTCTGCGTAAGCTGGGGTTTTAATCAGATCGCCGTGAAGCTGGCACTGCCCGACGTTCCGCCGATGATGCAGGCATTGATCCGTTCCGCCGGCGCGCTGCCGGTGATGCTTTTGGTCGGCTGGCTGCGCGGCGTGAAATTCTTCGAGCGGGACGGCACGCTCGGGCCCGGCCTTTTGGCGGGCTTGCTGTTTGGAATCGAATTCGTGCTGATCTTCAGCGGGCTGGTGTTCACTTCCGCATCGCGCGCGGCGGTATTTCTCTACACCGCGCCTTTCTTCGTTGCGCTCGGCTCCTATCAGTTTCTCGGCGAACGGCTCACAGCCCTGCAGTGGAGCGGCCTCGCCTTGAGTTTTGCCGGGGTAGCCCTCGCGATCGGTGTGCCGCAGCCGAATGTAGATGCCAGAGTATTGCTGGGCGACTTGCTTGTCGTCGGAGGCGGCGCCCTGTGGGCGGCAACCACGCTGATCGCCAAGGGAACGCGCTTGCGCAACGCGGCGCCGGAAAAAGCGCTCAGCTATCAGGTCGCGGTATCGATCCCGATCCTGGGCTGCGCATCATGGCTGTCCGGCGAAACCATCACTCATATGCCCGGCCTGCTGTCGGTTTCGCTGCTGGCCTATCAGGCCATCTGGGTGGTCGGATGCACCTTCGTGCTGTGGTTCGCGCTGGTAAAAACCTATTCGGCGAGCAAACTATCGGCCTTCACCTTCATCACCCCGTTGTTCGGCGTCGTCGCCGCCTATTTCATCATGCACGATCAGCTCACGCTAGCCTTCGGCGCCGCAGCGCTGTTGGTGATCGCGGGGCTCTACCTCGTCAACAAGCCGGATCCGAAGGTCATGCCGGATCCGAATGTGCCGGCGTGACAGCTCGCATCCGCTCATAACCCAAGGCGGACATTGAGCCGCTATTCGATCACTTGAACCGCGGTGGCGAGCAGCGATGGCGAGATCGTCAGGCCGAGCGCCCTAGCGGCTTTGAGGTTGACGACGAGTTCATACTTCGTCGGCGCCTGTACCGGCAGATCGGCGGGCTTGGTGCCGCGAAGGATGCGGTCGACGTAGCCCGCGGCTCCTCGCCATTGCTCGATCTGATCGAATCCATAGGAAATCAGCCCGCCGCTAGTCGCAAAGTAATTGAATGGATAAATCGCCGGCACACCAAGCCGCGCCGTCAATTCAACCAGCAGAGCGCGATTGTTGATGTTGGCCGGATGCGGCAGGACGACCAAACCTCCATTCGGGGAATCGGCAAATCTCAAAATGTCGCGCTCGACTTCATGACTATCCCGGACGCTGATTGCCGACACTTGAACTCCGAGCGATGGTGCGACCGCTTCGGCCGCGCGCAGGAATTCCAGATGAACCGGCGTATCCGAAAACACGAGCACCGCTGCCCGCATAACAGTGGGCGCGACCTCCTTCAGCAACCCCAGCCACTTGCCGCCCATCGACGGCTCGAAATTCTGAAAGCCGGTGAGATTGCCATCGGGCCGCGAGAGACTTTTGACGAACCCGCCTCCAACCGGGTCCGACACCTGGACGAAGACGGTCGATGTCGTCTTGTTCAGTTCTTGTAGAATGGCCATGGCCGCGTTGCCGCTGATCAAGATCGCATCGGGCGCCGAATCAACGACTGCCGCTATTCTGATCCGGTCACTCTCATCGCCCGGCCATCGGACGTCGACCCGAACATTGCGGCCGTCGGTCCAGCCCAGTCTGCCTAACGTGTCGCGGAACGCAGCAATGCGCGCCTGACCTTCCGGGTCGGTTTGCCGGTAGCCCGTCGGCAGCACGCCGACGCGCCGCATTTTTTCGGAGGGCTGCGCGCGCACCGCGAGTGGCCACATTGTTGCGCCGCCGACGATGGATATGAATTCCCGCCTTTTCATATCGACTGCCATTTGACCTCATCGGTTGCGGATCATGGCCCGTTCAACAGTATCACGCCACGAAGGACGTCCACAGTCCGGCGGCGCGTCGACCGATTTTCCTAGCGCTTGCACATCGGGGGCGTACCCAGAATCTCGCGCGGCGTGCCCAGTATGCGCTCGGCCGCGCAGGCGATGGCAACGAGCCGTTCGTCATTGCCGCCCTTGGCGATAAGCTGCAAACCGACCGGCATGCCAAGGCGATCGAGGCCCACGGGAAGGGTCGCGGCGCACAATGTCAAATAATTCACCGGCACCACATTGTGCACAAGATTGCGATTGTGTGCCTGGAATTTTTCCGGGCCCTCGTCGGTCAGAACGTGCGGCGTGAACATGACCGTCGGCGTCGCGATGACGTCCACATCGTCGAAACACGCGGCGGCGCTTCTTGCTGCTTCGACCAGCCGCAAACGACGAGACAGGTATTCTCGCGCCGGCAGATTCTCGGCATTCCTGAGCGCGGGTGCGTTGACCGGATCGATCGTCGCAAGCCAGTCCGGCAGTTCGCGATCGAGGAACGCGCGCAATTCGATTGCCGACACACCGCCCGCCACGAAGATTTCGAAAGCTTCGCGCGCCTCGGGCAGCGATGCGTCCTTCACAATCGCCCCGGCGCGGGCGAGGGAATCGATTGCCCGCCGGACGATTTCACCGATACCGTTCTCGCAACCGTCCCAGAACCAGCTATCGGCGATACCGATGCGGATGCCGTCGACGCCGGCCGGCACGTCGCGCAGGAAGGCGAAGTCCGTCGCCGAGATCGGGATCGAGCGCCGCAAAACCGAAAGCCGCATCCGCCATGCTGCGCGCCAGGATGCCGGGCGTATCGAACGTGAAGCTTAGCGGCACGATACCTTCAGTGGGCCAGCGACCCTTGGTCAGCTTCAAGCCGGCATTGCCGGTCACCGCAGCGGGCAGACGCACCGAGGCCGCGGTATCGGTGCCGAAGGCCAGGAGCGCCGAGCCCTCGCAGAGCGAGACGCCGGCCCCGCTCGACGAGCCGCCGGGAGAGCGGTGCGCCGTCGCGTCCCAGGGATTGCGCGGGGCGCCGTAATGCGCGTTATGGCCGACGCCGCCGAAGGCAAATTCCACCATATGCGTCTTACCCATCACCGTCGCCAACTGCCGGCGCAAACTGGCGACGACCGGGCCCTCGATCTCGAATTTCGGCGGCAAGCGCTTGGGCGAGCCCGCATAGGTCGGAAAGCCCGCGACGGCGAACAGATCCTTGATCGAGGTCGGAATGCCCTGCAGAGAGCCCGCCCGTGAACCGACGGCAAAGGCAGCATCCGCGGCATCGGCGCACTTGCGCGCATGCTCGGGAGCCCATTGCGAATAGGCCATGAGCTTGGCGCCGAAACGGTCGTGATTGGCGATCGCCTCTTCGGCCAGTGCGCGCGCCCTGAGCTTGCCTTCGCCGAGCAATACCGCAATCTCGGCTATCGGCAGGGAAAACGCATCGGCCATCGTTACCTCGGGCTCGTCCGACATTCCTCGTATTGAGGATGATAGGGGGAAGGTGAATCACGCGAACGGGATGAGTGCTGCCCCAAAATCAGGGCAGCACCACCTCGGTTGGCCTGGTATTCAACTCTTGGGCCCGCGATTACTTCGCGAACGCAGGAAATACCGGCAATTTTTCGATGTCGCGCGCATCGTGTTGGATGACGACCGTCGCCTTCAGATTCGATGCGATTTTCTTGATGCGCTCGACCGAAGCCACGGTCTGGGCGCGATCATAGTTGAATGCAGGCACGCCGACCGAATCGTAGTTTTCGCGGAAGTGGACCGCGTCGCCGGTAAGGATGACGGCGCCCATCTGCGGCAGTTTTACCAGCAGGCTGGAATGGCCCGCGGTGTGTCCCGGCGTGCGCAGCATGATTACCGTGCCGTCGCCAAATACATCCTTGTCGATCGGTTGCGGCTCGACCTTGCTCTCGCCCTTGATCCAGCTTTCGAACGGCTTGACGTTCACGCCTTCAGGCGGTTTGGGGCTGGAGATCGCATCCCATTCCTTGCTGCCGATCAGCAGGGTTGCCTTCGGAAAAGAGCTAATCTGTCCGGTGTGATCGCCATGATAATGACTGATGCCGACATATTTGATCTGGTCGGGTTTGACGTCGATCTTTGCCAGGTAATCGACCAGGCTCGTTTTCGGCGCGACATTGGGCGCCGTCAGGGCATGGCCCGTATCCCACAGCAGATAGTCGTCGCCATGTTTGACGAGATAGCAACTGAAGACGAACTGAACCTTTAGCTCGCCATAGGCATAGGTATCCGAGAAGCGCTCATTGACGACTATGGGTGCCTGTGGCGTGCCGCAATCGAAGCGCGCCAGCGACACGTCCGGCGCTGCTTGCGCGGGTACTGCGAGACAGGCGAAAAAGCCGGCGCCTGCAGTGAGTATGGTCAGTATTCGTTTCATTGCTTCTTCCCTTGATTTTGGATTTTTAGAGCGCGGCCTTTTGTGCTGATGCGGCGCGCAATGCCGCAAACCTGTGGTAGGTGGCGCGAGGAGGATACACGGATGAGAAGGGTGGCGGAAAGCCCGTTTCTGGACCCGAAGCCGCCGTGAGTCCAAGGCGGATGCAAAAAGCCCCGGACGATGCCGGGGCTTGATGTTTGCCGGAGATGGAAAGTTAGATCAGTATCTCGCGATGAGCGGGCCACCGAAGCGGTAGTTGATGCGCGCAGTGACCATATCGACATCCTGACGGATCGAGTCGGTGCGGAATACGCTGCCGGCCGGGATACCAGCCAACACGCCTGCCGATGTGAAGGTGAGGTCTTGGCGACCCATGAAAAGATGGTCGTACTCGATCGCAACCGACCAATTCGGTGCGAACCCGAATTCGAGGCCCGTTCCGACGGCCCCGCCCCAGCGTGTTTCACTCGTCGCATCGAACACCGCGCCGGTGGCGGTCACCGTGCCCCGGTATTTGTCCGACGTCACGGCCGCGCCGCCCTTCACGTACCAAAGGACGTTGTTCCAGGCATAACCGACTTGGCCGGTGAACAAGCCGAACGCTTCGATCTTGGAGTTGTTAGTCCAGTCGGGAATGAAGAGACTGACATTGGATGACTTCAGATCAGCCCAGTCGCCTTGCGCTTCCAGACCGAACACCCAGCCGGCGCTCTGCCAACGGTATCCAATCTGACCGCCAACCACTCCGCCTGTCGCATCGTGGCAGCCTTCGGCAACGGCCCTGGGTGTAAGGAAGTTGTTGACGTCCCAGCATTTGTGGCTCCAGCCGCCGCCGCCATTGGCGCCGATGTAGAAGCCGCTCCAATCGTAGACAGCAACCACCGGGGGCGGCGCCTTGTAAGGACGAGCGGCAATATCGGCGGCCGACGCAGGCGCGGCCATGCCCAGTGCCACCAGGCCAACCGTAGCTAACAAAAACTTCTTCATCGCATCTCTCCATCTCCGTCGCTTCTTGATCCATCTGAAAGCGACAGATGCACTCGCGACCGCCGATAATGTTGTTGTGGAACTGCGCTTGATTTTGAATTCCATCTGAATGGTATTCGATTTGGCACGTATAATCCGTGCCTCAAATGCAACTCTTGGTTTTTGAAATATGACGGGAAGACGGCTGATTGCGTTCGGCTTTTGGGCGGATGGCACAAGGCGGACATCGCCATAGCTGCTCGACGGTGGCCGGCATCGACGTGGACCCGAACTCGGCGCATGATATCGTCGATGAATAAACCTGAGGAACTGCCGAGGAACCGCCCAATGACTAATTGCATCGTTGTCGTTCAGTTCGATCTACCCAAGCGCAGTGAGGAGCAGGCGGTGAACGGAGGCACCTCGAGCGCGCCGATCTATCGCGGCCTCGCCAGGAAAGGATTGATCCGAAAGGACTACCTGAATGGCGAAAGTGGCACCGGCGGCGTTTATCTCTGGGAAAGCCGTGAATCCGCGGAGGCCTGGTTTACCGAGGAGCGCGTGGCGGAATTGACCAAGCGTTTCGGAGTCCGGCCGCGCCTCACCTGGTACGACACCCATGTGACGGTCGATAATTTGAAGGACGAGACGCGCGTCAACGGCAAGGCGATTGAGATGGCCACGTGAGACGTCGCGATTGATCGTTCAGTTCGCCGCCAAGTCGCAGGACTGCTAACCCGGGGACTGCCAATCCGGCTTGGGACGTCCAGGGGACAGCTTGCGCGATCAGATCGTTCTCGTCTCAGATCGTTCTCGTCCTGGACGATGCCGCAGCTCTTGGGCGTTTCACGAGGCTCCGGTCGTTACGCGCGGCAAGCCGCTTGACCTTCTTCGAGTCCGATCCCGCATGCTTTGAGCCGCCGCTGTGTGCGGCGTATTCCCGGCCGTCGACGGGTGCAACATGCGGCGGATCCCTGCCGAGATATGGGCGCCCGATTCCAAATTGCTTCCCATTCGCATCGACCCACTTCCAGAGCTTTTCCGAGGAAGCAAATCGTTTGTCGCGACTACCGCCCTGAACACTCACAATGTCGGCCGCAAGCCCATGGCCATAACCACCGCGGGAGCTCCCGCCATGGAAAGACCTGTTGCTCGCCGCCTTGAGGCCGCTTGCGATCGACTGGCGGTAGTCGTCACGAAACGCGCTGGTGATGCCAGGCGACAGGCCGGCCGCCTCCGCCGCGTGAAGGGTGTGAAAGAGTTTTAGCTTGAAGCTCCGATCCATGCCTCCGATCACGTAATCCATCATCGACATGCCGGCCCTTTGTGCCGCCTTTGGATCCTTCCATCCAAAATCCTCATCGACGAGCTTGGTAAATGTCCTTGTGACAGTCACCATCTTGCCCCTTTTCCTCACGGAGACGCTCCTCCGTTCAGAACTCCTTGATGGTGTCCTCCTTGGGCGTCCGTTGATAGAGCGCCCACAGATAGCGATCGACGCAGATCTCCACGACCAGGCACTCGTCGACGATTTCGATGGAACTGATGCTCTTGCCGGCGTTGTCAGGCTCTCGATCCCCAGGGTCCGCCATTGCGATTTGCACCGGCGCTGCTTCGGTTGGCGGCGCCTCCGGTGAGGTGGTCGAGACCGTTTCGACAACCGGTTCCGGTCCATTCGAAACGACCGCGGCGACGGCTGCCGCATCGGGTAGCTCAGCCATCGCCACATCGGTTTGGCCGAAATCGTCATTGAGCATCGAGGTTGGCTGCGGGGCCGCAGCGAGCTCGGTGGGAAGAGAAGGGGCGCTGATATCCATGTTCGCCGCTGCGCCGGTGTTCTCGATTGCTGCAGAACCGAAAGCGGCGAGACAGCCGACAAAAGTCGCGAGGATGGCCGTTGGCCACAATGGCGCCGGCATTGTCGAAACTCGCCGCGGGTTTGTCATCCCAGCCTCCAAAGGCTCCAACGGAGCCGGATTGCACAGCCAAGCATTGCGGACGTGCCGATTGTTCGGATGATGAAATGGCCGCGCAATGGCGCAAATGGCGAGTTCGTGAGCTTTTTCAGAAAGTGTTGCCTGCGTGCAACGTCAGGCGAGGCCGGCGAATGACCGCCGGATCGGACATTTCGCGGAAGTCTGACGATTTCGACTTATGACTCTGAGCGGCCATGCGGCCGACGCGCGGCGTGCCGCGTCTTACCAGAAGCCCCGTTGCATCGGTTGATAGTTCTGGCCGCCGCGCCGGCGCGTATTGCCAGTTTGCGGGTCTGGATTGCGCGGGAAAAAGAAGCCGAAGCCGCCGTCGCCCCAGCCATTGTCGCTCACAACCTCGACATCGACCGTAGGCCGGCGCGTCACAAAACCACCCTGGGGCTGGTTGCTCAGCACCGCGACGAACTCGGTGCGATAGTTGGTCTCGCTGCTCAACGGCTCGTCCGAGATGATGATCGAGGATCGCGGCAACGCGGTCGGCGCGATGCGATCAAGCACATTCTGCGGGATGGCAATGCGGTCGAGCGCATTCTTGGCGTCGTCCCCGCTGTCGATGGTGACCACGCTCCAGCGCAGGCCCGCGTCGTTGCGCGCCATCGCGGTGAACACATGTGTGCCGATCGGCATGTCGGGATTGCGGATCGTGACCGGAACCTCAATGGTCGCGTCGAACACCTCGCCCCCGTCCGCCCACGCCTTGTGCGTGTTGCGCCGTACGTAAAGCTTCTGCGTCGCGCGGCTGATGTAGACCGAGACCGGCTCGAGCGCGAGCTTCGCCTCGCTCGCCGCTTTGGCCGTGTCGGTCTTCCTGATCACGGCCGCCTTGGCGGCGTCCTTTGCGGCGGCGGCGGCTTCGAGCTTCGACTTCGCGTCGGCCTTGGCGGTGTCGAGTTGCGTCGCCGCTTCCGCGGCCTTGGGGGCGGCCTTCTGCTTCAACTCCTCGGCCTTCGCCTTGGCCTGGTCGGTCTTTGCGGTGGTGAGCGTCTTGTCGGCGAACGCGAGCGCCGCATCCGCGCGGGTCTTGAGCGACTGCAGCTTGCGCAGCGACGCCGTCAGCGTCGATGTCTCGCGCGCCGCTATCGCGGCGGCTTTTTTCGCCTCGTCGGCCGTCATGGCGGCCTCCGCAGCCTCGCGGGCGAGCGTCTCGGCACGCGCCGGTACAGCCGCAATGGCCTCCGCGTTCGGCACGAATAGTGCCGGATGGGAAAACTCGACTGGGGCCGCGTCGTTCGGCGAGATGATCACCCGCATCCCGATCCGCGTCTTGTCGAACAGCGTCTCCGCAAAGCCAAAGGGCATCCGTATGCAGCCGTGCGAGGCCGCATAGCCGGGCAGCGGCCCGCCATGCAGCGCAATGCCGTTCCAGGTGATGCGCTGCATGTTCGGCATCCAGGCATCGTCATAGAGGGTCGAGTGGTGGTCCTTGTCCTTCTCGATGACGGCGAAGACGCCGGCCGGCGTCTCACGTCCCGTGGTGCCTGTCGATACCGGCGCGCGCAGGATCCAGCCGTCGGCGTCGTAGAAAGTGACCTGCTGGGTCTTGATCGACACGATCGCCATGATCGGCTCGCCCGCCTCGCGCGGCGCCGTCGCCTCGATGGCTGCCGCGGGGCGCGCCTGTCTCGCCGCGGCGCCGGCGGTCAGCGCCGTCAGTGCGGCCATCGCCGCGAGCGTCACAATGGCGGGAGATCCCCAACGCCGCATCGTCACGGTGGATTGCGCCGTCGCCAATCGCTTCACCATTCCATGTCCCCGGTTGAAAGCCTGTCCACGCTTATGTCGATCTAGTGTCAGATTTTGGATTAACTAACGCCGGCACCATCCACGCCGCCAATTCGTTCCTGGGGACTCTCGGTACGCTCCCGTGGCAAATCTCTCATATACGACAGCCCCGGTAGGAGGAAGGGTGGTTCGCGGCTGAAGTTGGGCAGAGCAGCTTGTTCGTAACCTGGCGGTCGATGGGAAAGAAGATTGTGCTCAAAGTCCTCAAGAACAATCCTGCTTGACGCCGACGAATCTGCCCTCGAGGTTGGTGCGATCCCCGTAAAGCAATGCCCGACGGGCAAATCAGCAAAAACCTGTCCAGCCGTCTGCCGAAAAATATTTCGCTTTCGCCGTCGGGCAAATCAGCGCTACCAGCTCGCGCCATCCTGCACCCCTCAAGGAGGGGCGTTTCGCGATCGTCACGAACGTTGGGTGTGGGATGCGGTGGACGCGGCAGCGCGCGAGACGAGCGCGCCGATGCGTACGGCGAAGTCGTGTGGTCCTGACACCCCGACGCTGGTGTCAAGCTTCCAGGAAGCTAACGCTTCTCGGGAGCGACGGTGGCAAGAAAGCCCGGTCACCGGGGAGAGCACGTTATAAGCCGTAAACCATTGCGCGGGGAAGGCCGGAATGCTTCCGCTGAACCTGTATGCTCGTGTGCGTTTTTGCTTGTGCATCTTGCGCACGAGACCGCGGGTGCAGCGCGCACCCGGTCTTCCCTGCGCCCTCTCTGTTTTGAGAAGGGACAACGAAATGCAAAACTCCGGGCGCATCGCGCCGCGAGATCGCGAAGTCGTAGTTACTTTCGTAGCCGTCATTGCGAGGAGCACTTGCGACGAAGCAATCCAGCTTTCTTTCTTGGCCTTCTGGATTGCTTCGCTAGCGCTCGCAATGACGTGGAAAAAGCTTTTCTGACCGGGCGTGCGTTGGGCATACGGTCGAACCGCTAACCCGTCTCGATCGGCAGCGATTCATCTTTCGCCCATTCGCCCATCGAACCGTCATAGAGCGTAAGATTGTCGTAACCGAGCCGATGCAGCATGAACAAGTCGATCGTGGCCGAGATGCCGCCGCCGCAATAGGCGACCACGCGCTTGTCTTTGGTGATGCCCTGCGCCGCAAATTTCTTTTCGGCTTCCGCGAGTGGGACGAACGCCTTCGTCTGCGGATCGTACAAGGTCGCCGCCGATACGTTGCAACTGCCGGGAACGCGTCCTGGCCGGCCGTAGCGGCTTGGCTCCAGGCCTTTGTGGAATTGCGGGCCAAGCGCGTTGACGACCACGCTGTTGCGCTCGGCGCTGGCGGCGAGCGTTTCGCGCTTATCGACAAAATATCCGGGCTTCGGTTTCGCCGTGAAACTCGCCGGCTTGTATCCCTTCGCCGGTCCCGTCTCGATGGCGCGCCCCTCAAGCTTCCATTTGTCGAGGCCGCCGTCGAGCACCGCGAGGTTTTCGAAACCCAGCGATTTGAGCATCCACCAGAACCGCGTCGCCCACATCGCGGTGCCGATGCTGTACAGCACCACTTCGCTGTCTGCGGATATGCCGTGACGGCCGAACGCTGTCTCGAGCTGCGCAACGGGTGGCATCATGAAGCGAAGCTCTGTGCCGGAATCGGAGAACTCGCCCTGCAGATCCAGAAAATCCGCGCCCGGAATATGCCCCGCCTCAAAACTGTGCCGTCCGGGCACGGCGATATAGGGAACACCGCTGCCTTCGGGCGCGGGTTCGAGGTAGGTCGTACAATCGAACAGACGAAGGCTGGGTCGATCAAGGATTTCGGCAAGTTCCGCCGTGGTGATGAGCCCGTTCCGCCCTGACATGGCTGCCTCCTCCATATTTCGCTCGATGCTACGGCGCACCGCCAGCCATGAAAAGGCGGCAGCCCCGCGGCAACTGCCCTTTCAATCCGGCGATTCCTGTCCAATATAGCGGTGAGAGATGGCGTGGCCGTTTTGCATTGCTTTCGGCCCCAACGGTTGCAATAAGCCATTGAATACACAGAGAAAAAACCACAGCTTGGGTGAAGCCCCCGCGACCGCCGCCGGCCCCTTGGTGAATGTCGCCAAAACCTGATATTCGAGACCCCATGAACAAGCCCGAAAAACTGCCGCAAGACGACGTCGCCGGTCCCAACGCCCGGCATAAAACCACCCAGGTCATGGTCGGCAACGTCGCCGTCGGCGGGGGCGCGCCGATCGTCGTACAGTCGATGACCAATACCGACACCGCCGACGTCGAGGGCACGATCGCCCAGGTTGCAGCGCTCTCGCGTGCGGGCTCCGAGATGGTGCGCATCACGGTGGATCGCGAGGAGGCGGCCGCTGCCGTTCCGCATATCCGCGATGGCCTGCGCAAGCGCGGCATCACTACGCCGCTGATCGGCGACTTCCATTATATCGGCCACAAGCTGCTGGCGGACTATCCGGCCTGCGCCGAAGCGCTCGACAAATACCGCATCAATCCCGGCAATGTCGGCTTCAAGAACAAGCGCGATACGCAATTCGCCGACATCATCGAGATCGCGAACAAGAACGACAAGCCGGTTCGCATCGGCGCCAATTGGGGCTCGCTCGATCAGGAACTGCTGACCAAGCTGATGGACGAAAACACGGCTTTGCCGGATCCGCTCGATGCGCGCGCTGTGACGCGCGAAGCCATGGTGCAGTCGGCGCTATTGTCGGCCGCGCGCGCGCAAGAACTCGGCATGCCCAAGAACAAGATGATCCTGTCGGCGAAGGTCTCCGCCGTGCAGGACCTGATCGCGGTGTATCAGACCCTCGCCTCGCGTTCGGATTACGCGATCCATCTCGGCCTCACCGAAGCCGGCATGGGATCGAAGGGCATCGTCGCCTCGTCCGCGGCGCTCGGCATCCTCTTGCAGGGCGGCATCGGCGATACCATCCGCATTTCGCTGACACCGGAGCCCGGCGGCGATCGCACGCTGGAAGTTCAGGTCGCGCAGGAATTGCTGCAGACCATGGGTTTCCGCACCTTCGTGCCGCTGGTTGCGGCATGTCCGGGCTGCGGCCGTACCACCTCGACCACGTTCCAGGAACTGGCGCGCTCGATCCAGGATTTCATCCGCGAGGAAATGCCGGGTTGGAAGACGCAATATCCCGGCGTCGAAGCGCTCAACGTTGCCGTCATGGGCTGCATCGTCAACGGCCCCGGCGAATCCAAGCACGCGAACATCGGCATCTCCCTGCCTGGCACCGGCGAAGCGCCGGCTGCGCCCGTGTTCGTCGACGGCAAGAAGTTCCGCACCCTGCGCGGCCCCGGCATTGCCACCGACTTCAAGGCGCTGGTGATCGACTATATCGACCAGCGCTACGGCAGTGGCAACAAGGCGCCGGTGACGGCGGCGGAGTAAGATAAGCACGGCCCCACAAATGAGGGCGTGTCAGAAAACGGAAGGGGGATCGCATGAGCTCGCTGTCCAGCAAGCAGGGGCCCCGTTATCGGCACACCTCCGGTGAACCCGAACCCTATGAGACCATCGGCGTCGAAAAGCTCACGCCGATCATCGGCGCGGAGATTTCCGGTGTCGATCTCGCCGGTACGCTGTCGAACCGGACCATGGACGAGATCCATCGCGCGCTCGCCGAAAACCTCGTGATCTTCTTCCGCGACCAGCACATCACCCCGCAGCAGCATCTCGCCTTCGGCCGCCGGTTCGGCGATCTGCATATTCATCCGGCCGCGCCCCATGAGGGCGACGATCCGGCGCTGATGAAGATCTATGCCGACAAGGATTCACCGCGCGCCAATGGCGAGGGATGGCACACCGACGTGTCCTGCGACGTCGAGCCGCCGATGGGTTCGATCCTCTATATCAAGCAGTGCCCGCCGCGCGGCGGCGACACGCTGTTCGCCAATATGTATGCCGCTTATGAATCGCTGTCGGACCGGATGAAGGCCTATCTCGACGGCCTCACCGCGCTGCATGACGGCGAGCAGACCTATCGCGGGCTCTACGCCAATTACGGCGTCGCCGACCGGCCGGACTATCCGCGCGCCGAGCATCCGGTGGTGCGCACCCATCCCGTGACGGGCAAGAAGGCGCTCTACGTCAATCGCGGCTTCACCCGCTTCCTGATCGGCGTCCCCCGCGACGAGAGCGACGCCATGCTGGCCTATCTCTACCAGCACGCGGAAAATCCGCTGTTCCAGTGCCGCTTCCGCTGGAGCGAGAACGCCATCGCGTTCTGGGACAACCGTTGCGCCCAACATCGCGCGATGTGGGATTACTGGCCGCATACACGCGCAGGCACGCGCGTGACGGTGAAGGGGGAAAGGCCGGTCTAATCGGAGACGCGTTGACGCTTGGGGTGGCCTGCGCGAAGCTCGGCCAACAGCAAAACAAATTCCGGAGGACGTAAGATGCTCCGCGCCGAAGACAACAAGTTCCTGACCGAGAGCGGTGCGGGGACGGGAATGGGCGAGTTGTTGCGCCGCTTCTGGATGCCGGTGCTGTTATCCGCGGAATTGCCGGAAGCCGACGGCACGCCGAAAAAGATCGTCGTCATGGGCGAGGAATTGCTCGCCTTCCGCGACACGCGCGGCGTGGTCGGCGTCATCGACCAATATTGCCCGCATCGCGGCGCCAATCTCTGGCTTGGCCGCAACGAGGAATGCGGCATCCGCTGCGTCTATCACGGCTGGAAATTCGACACCGACGGCCGCTGCGTCGACATGCCCACCTCCTATCCCGATCTCAACGCCAAGGATCTGATCCGCATCAAATCCTATCCGGTGCGCGAATGGGGCGACATGATCTGGGCCTATATGGGTCCGGCGGATCAGGTGCCGGAATTGCCCGCGCTGGAAATGGCGCTGGTGCCGGCCTCGCACCGCTACGTCACCAAAAAATGGCAGGACTGCAACTGGGTGCAGGCGCTGGAAGGCTCGATCGACACCGCGCATTTCACCTTCGCGCATCTCTCCTTTGAAAAGGAAGAGAACGAAATCCTCGACATCAAGAAGCATTTTGTGAATCCGCTAACGCGGGTTGCGACCGACCATATGAGATGGATTGCCGAAGATCCGCGCCCGGTCATCAAGATCAATCCGCACGAGGCTGGCCTGACGGTTGCGGGCGGACGGCTCACCGGAAGCGACGCCATCTACTGGCGCATCGCCCAGTTCCTGATGCCGGTGCACGCCTACGCGCCGAGCTCCATGCCGGGCGAGAATATCTTCGGCCAGAGTTTCATCCCGGTGACGGACACCAGTTGCTGGATCTACACCTACGCCTGGAATCCGGAGCGTGCGCTGACGCAGGCCGAGCGCGACGGTTATGATCGCGGCAATGGCGTGATGTCGGAGGTTGACGAGAACTACATTCCGCTGCGCAACAGGGCGAACGACTATCTGATCGATCGCAAGCTGCAGAAGACCAGGAGTTACACCGGCATCAAGGGCGTGTCCGAACAGGACGCCGCGGTGCAGGACAGCCAGGGCCTCATCGTCGACCGCACCCGCGAGCATCTTGGCCCCACGGATTTGGGCATCATGCATTTCCGCAAACTGGTGATGGAAACCGCCCGCGCGCTGCAGCAGGGCGAGGCGCCGCCGCATCTCAAGCATCAGGACCGCTACACCGTGCGTTCCGGCGCTTGCGTGACCAGCAAGGCCAAGGATCTGACCGCCGTCATGATCGAGCGCTTTGGCGATGAAGACGGCTATGTCGGCGGTCCCGGACGTAACGCGGCGGCGGAGTAGAAGATTACAGCGGAATTATCCGATATTCCCGGTTGCTCAAACTCGCTTCCTCGAGATCGAGATCGCGCTCGATCCGCCGCCTCGTCTCGTCGGTGATCTTGCCGTCGCGCAGCAAAGAATGGATGAATTTCCGTTCCGCCGAAATCAGTTCCCGCGTCAATTCGGTACCCATCGCCGAAACGTCGTGCCTGTCGGGATCGAGCGAATCCGGCAGCTGGTTGGCACGGACCTCGTGCCGTGCGCGCAACAATTTTACGACCTCGTCGGAAAGTTCTCGGTCGTCGGTAATGGCATCGAGCGACTTCAATGCCGCATCGAGCGCCTCACGCCGCGCTGCGATCTCAGCTTCATGTTCGGCGATATGTTCGTTGCGGCCGTCCTTGGAAAGTCCGAGCCATCGCACCACCGGCTGCAATCCAAGTCCCAGTCCAACCAAGGTGATGAAAATGACACCGAATGAAACGAACTGGATCTGGTCGCGATAGGGGAACGCGTCGCCGTTTGGCAGCGCGAACGGCAGCGCCAGCGCTGCGGCCAGCGACACCGCGCCGCGTACACCGGTAAAAGCGATCACAAACGCATTGCGCCATGGCGGCAGTGGATCGCGTGCGCGCAAGCGCTTGCTCATGAGCCGAGGCAAATAGATTGCGGGAAAGACCCATGCAAACCGCGCGATGATAACCATGGCGGTGACCAGCCCGACCGCGAACAGGATGTCCTCGATCGGAAACGCCTTCGATTTCTCGAACAGTAACCGCATCTGGAAGCCCGTGAGCAGGAACAGGAAGCCCTCGATCAGGTAGATGACGAGGTCCCAGAAGAAGATGCCCTGCAGACGCGTCGCGGACGAGATCAACAGCGGACCGTTCCAGCTCATATAGAGCCCGCAGGCAACGGTCGCGATCACGCCGGAGCCACCGAAATGCTCGGGGACCCAATAGGCCATGTAGGGTGTGATGAGCGACAGCGTGATCTCGACCTGCGGATCCCGCGCGCGGTGGCGCATCCGCAAGCTGAGCCAGCCAACGGCCAAGCCGAACAGCAATTCGGCAACGACGATGGCGACGAATGTGCCGCCTGCTTTGGGCAGCGAAAACACGCCCGTCGAAATTGCTGCCACCGCGAAGCGATAGAGAATCAGTGCAGTGGCATCGTTAGCCAGGCCCTCGCCCTCGAGCACGACGAGGATCCGGCGCGGCATGCCGAGCTTGCGGGCAACCGCCAGCGGCGCCACGACGTCCGGTGGCGCGACGATGGCCCCTAGCAGGAAGCCGACGCTCCACGGTAGCCCGATCAGGTAATGCGTCGCAGCCGCGACCGCGAAGGCGGTAAAAATCACGGAGCCAACGGACAGCAGGATGATCGGGCGGAGATTGAATTTGAACTCGCGCCAGCTCATCGCAACGCTCGCCGAATAGATCAGCGGCGGCAATACCAGCAACAGCACCACTTCGGGCGGTAATTCCACCGAAGGCATGCCCGGCACGAAGGCCAGGGCAATACCGGCGAGCAGCAGCAGGATGGCGGGTGCCACGTTGATTCGCCGTGCGATCAGCGCTGTACCTGCCAGCACGATGAGCAGGATCAAGAAGATTTGAAATTTGGCGTCCATGTTGGTCCCAGTTCGCAGGGAAAACCCGCGAGGTCAATCCGCGGGTCTGCCGGCGGCCACGGACAGGGCCGGTTCCCGATGTTCCATGCAATTTTGTGACCAGCCCGCGATCGGGCGTCACCGGGCGAGCCGGTGTTCGCGGAGCAATCCCAGGCCGGTCGAGGCCGTCTGGATCGTCCTCAGTCGCGCAGATCGTAGCGATAGGATTTCGAAACGATCCTCCAGCCGTCGGCGAGCTTCATCGCAACCAGATAGTCGGTGAAGTAACGCGGCGGCAACTGGCAGCGCACCTTGATGAAGGCGGTAGACTCATCGGAGCGGTCGATCGTGACGATAAAATCCTCGCGCGGCTTGCCTTCGGCCTTGGCCGATGCGCGTTTGCGCACGCGGTCGAGCCAGTCAGGCACGGTCAGGACCTGCAATTCGCCTTTTTCCAGCCAACGCAAGTCTGCGGTGGGATGAAAGATCTCGCCGATCTTGTCGGCGTCGCCTTCGTACAGGCCGTCGAAATAATGCTGGACGACGGCTTCGACGGTGGATCGGTCATGGCTCACGGTTGTTCCTCCCGCTGATTGAAGTTTGTTCTGATCGAATTAAGCCACGAACCGGTCAATCGCGCTAGATCGCGCTGGCGGCGATATTGACCATCAACGCGACCAGCGCCGTATTGAACACAAACGAGATGATGCCGTGTACGGTCGCGGTGCGGCGGATGATCTTGTCGGTGATGCCGACGTCGGATACCTGCGCGGTCATGCCAATCACGAACGAGAAATAGACAAAGTCCCAATAGTCGGCCTCGTCGCGCGCGTCGCCGCTGGGAAACTGCAGGCCGCCGGGCTTGTCGCCGCGATAATATTCATGTGCGTAATGTAGTGAAAATGCGGTGTGTACCGCCGCCCATGACAACGCGATCGTCACCGTCGCCAGGATCAGCCCGGGGACGCTGCGGTTGGAAGCGCCGAGTTCGAACACGATGGCGGCGATACTGGCAAAGGCGCCGAGTGCGGTCACCAGCAATATCAGAAAGCGGCCGTCGTCCTGCATCGCGGCGTTGCGGCGGATATGCGCAAGCCCGCTGCGGAACACCATGGTGAAGACCAGCACCAGATAAAACGCGACCGAGATATCCCAGCTGACCAGAAGCCGGGTCACCAGCCGCAGCGAACCGGGCAGCAGAAAGAACGCGACAATTCCGATCGCGATCGCAATGAAGGTGCGCGGCCGCGCATAGACCACGCGGACCGGCCTCGGCATCTTTCTGAACCGAACAAGGTGCTCTTCGAATTCCTTGCCCGACATGCGCTTCCTAGCTCTTACGCTCCGCCACAAATCGCGATGTGGCCCGCAACACGTCGCCCTTGGCGCCGAAAATCGACACCGCGGAATCGGCGCGCGCCAGAAGGTCCCGCACGCGCTGCTTGGCGCCGTCGATGCCGAGCTGGGTGACGAAAGTGGTTTTGCCGAGCGCTGCGTCCTGGCCGGTCTGCTTGCCGAGCGCTGCGGCGTCGCCTTCGACGTCGAGCAAATCGTCGGCAATCTGGAAGGCTTCGCCGAGCGCACGACCGTAATCGTCGAGCGCCTGATACTCCTTTTGCGTGGACTGGCCGAGGATCGCGCCCGCGATGCAGCCATAACGCAACAACGCGCCGGTCTTCATCTGCTGCAGCCGCGCGACGTCGACCGGCTCACGGTCGCCAAACCGTCCCTCGCCGGCGAGGTCGAGCATCTGGCCGCCGACCATGCCGCCAATGCCGGAGGCACGCGCCAGCGCACGGGTCAGCAACAGGCGTACCGTGGCGTCCTTGTGGATCTCGTCGCGGGTGATGATGTCGAACGCCAATGTCAGCAGGCCGTCGCCGGCGAGGATCGCGGTGGCGTCGTCGGTCTTCTTGTGCAGCGTGGGCCGGCCGCGGCGCAAATCGCTGTTGTCCATTGCCGGCAGATCGTCATGGATCAGCGAATAGCAGTGGATGCATTCGAGCGCGGCGCCGGCCAGCAGGGCGGCTTCGCGGGGAACGCCGAATACCGCCGAACTCTCGACCACCAGAAAAGGGCGCAGGCGCTTACCGCCGCCGAGGCTCGAATAGCGCATCGCGTCCATCAACCGCTTCGGCCGCGCGATCTCGTCGGGTAACAGCGCATCCGTCAACAGCTTTGCCAGCAGGGCCTCGGTATCCTCCGCGGTCTGGTCCAGGCGCTTGGAAAAATCGAAAGTCACGGTCGTCATTTAAGAATGGCTCCAGATCAATTTGGCCGGACAATCGTTGATGGCACGCCCTTCGTCAATTCCGGCGGCGGGGTCGATACGCCTTAAAAGTGCTGGAAAACCTGCGAAATATCATGGAGATGTCGCCAGGTTGCGGGCTTATTGGTCGGCTCGGGGCCGCCTAGGGCATGATCCGGAAGCACCAGATTTGCGCATTGTCCGAATTTTGTTGCTGCTGTTGCTGGTGGTGCTGTTGCTGCCTTATCTGGTGACGCCGTTCTATCGCACCGGCCATCCGGTCTCGACATTGATGGCCTGGCGCTGGCTCAAGGGCGCGCCCGTGTCGCGGCAATGGATCGATTTCAACGCGATTTCGCCCTCCCTGCCGCGTTCGGTGGTGGGCTCCGAGGACGCCAAGTTCTGCAGCCATCACGGGATCGATTGGGGCGCGCTGCAAGATGCAATCGACGACGCCGAAGATGGCGAGGTTGCGGGCGGCGGTTCGACCATCACCCAGCAGGTGACCAAAAACCTGTTCCTGTGGCCTGGCCGCAGCGTGGTCCGCAAGGCTTTGGAACTGCCGCTGGCGATGTGGATCGATCTGATGCTGCCCAAGCAGCGGATCCTCGAAATCTACCTCAACATCGCCGAACTCGGGCCTTCCGGGCAGTTCGGCGCCGAAGCCGGGTCGATATTCGCCTTCGGCCATTCGGCGGGGAGCCTGTCGCCGCGCGAGGCCGCCCTGTTGGCGGCGATCCTGCCCAATCCGGTCAAGCGCAGCGCCCGCAATCCCGGTCCCGGGGTGCGCCGTCTGGCCGGGATCTACATGGTGCGGGCCAATGCTGCGGCGTTAGCGCGCTGCTGGCGCGAAAATCGTGCCTTTTGAGCCAATTTTTGCCCGTTTTTACCGTACCCGGCGCTAGCTTTACGCCATCCCATCCTCTATAAGCGCGACCTTATCGGCATCGCAGCCCGCGCTTGAAGCGCAGGGCGGTCCGCAACCGGACGATGCCTCCGACAACATCCCTAGAGGACCGTTATGGCCGTTCCCAGAAGAAAAACATCGCCCTCGCGGCGTGGCATGCGCCGCTCGGCGGACGCGCTGAAGAAGCCGACCTATGCCGAGGACAAGGATTCCGGCGAATTGCGCCGTCCGCACCACCTCGACCTGAAGACCGGCATGTACAAGGGCCGGCAGGTTCTGAAGGCCAAGAAGGAATCGTGATCGGCATCAGGCACGGTGCTGCGGCGCCTGCCTGAATTCAGCCAACGAATGCGGTAAGACGGTTCCCGGCGGTGGGCGAAAGAGCTTCACTGCGGGAACGTTCCGGTTTTCCTTAAGAAGGCCTCGCCGATGTCCATGGTCGGTTTTCCGCTGCTTCTGATTCCGCTCGCGATCTACAACATCATCGTCTTCCTGATGCCCGGCGTTTCCTTCACCGATTCGCTGGTGAAGCTGACATTGATGTCGGGCGCGGAGTGGCCGTTGACGCTGAGCGACGTGCTGCTCGCGCTTGGCATCCTGCTGCTGCTGTCCGAAGTCATCAAGGGCGCGCGCCCCGGCGCGAAATATCTCACCGATCATCTGCTGTCGCTGATTGTGTTTGGCGCTGCCGCGGCCGAGTTCGTGCTATGGCCGAAATTCGGCACCTCGACCTATTTCCTGCTGACGCTGCTTTCGCTGACGGATTTCCTGTCCGGCCTTGCCTTACGCACGCGGCGTGGCGCGGCAATGGCCTCAATACCTGCGGTGTCCAAAAAGGGCGCCCAAAAAACCGAGACGCCGGCCGCCGAACCTCAATTCGATCCTGCGCCTGCACCTGCACCTGCGCCCGCGACGTCGGCACCGCCGGCAGCGTCCGTCGCCGAATCCGTGCTGCCAGATCACCCGGAGCCGTCGCCGGCGCACCCTCCGGCGACCTCCCCGGAAGTCCAGTCACCGGGACTGCAGCCAGGCAGCGGCTCGCCGCCGCCGGACACACCGCAGCGCTGATCTCGCATTCCAGGTAATAAGATCTAGATCGTTTGCCGCGTCCGGAATCCGAGGCCGTAGCGCCGGGCTCGATCGGCGCCATACGCCGTCTGCGCGTCGGCCAGCGACGCCCGGCGCAGGCTGCGGGTCTGCGGCTCCCGTGCCGCGGTTGCGATCAGATGGGTGACGAAGCTCGGATCGGGGCGTGCCATCGCGGCTTTCGACGACCAGTACACGGACTGGGTCAACGGGACCAGTTCGACACAGGCCGGCTCATCGCCCGCGAGGACCTCGCCTTCCAAGATCTCTTCTGATCGATCGATATCCAGCATCGCACACCGTAACTGACTGAGCTGTCACGTTTTGGGACGTTACGCCCCACTGCGATCTGATCCTCGCAAGGCCTATGCCGGTCCGTGCCGATTCGTTCCCCGGAGGTTTGTGACGGCTGTGAAACATGGTTTCCAGATTCTTTATGAACTATGCACAGCGCATTTCGCGGCAAGCTGGAAGCCGCTTTGGGAGGAAAATGCTCTCCCTTAAGAAGTTGCGCGTACTCTGATCGCCAAACTCGCACCCAGTTTTTGTGGAATACGCGCTGGTCTGATTCGAAAGAACTACTATCCTGACGCCCAGGAATCATCCGATGGTGTCCCGAATCGAGGCGATCTTGATGCCCGCTGTCCCCCAAGCCTCCGCTATCCTTGCTTCGCTCGGGCAGGCGGCATTCGTCTGGGATGTGGCTGCGGATACCATCGCCTGGAGCAACAACGCGGCTTCCGTTTTCGCCGACATTCCCCCGGAGTCGCTGGCGAAGGCCAGCGAGTTTGCCAAACTGATCGAGCCGTCGCGCTCGATCCGGATGGAGGCGCTCGGCCAATCGGCGCCGCTGCGCAGCGGCGAGGGGGTGGCTTACCGGATCGAATATGGTGTGAGGACCTCGACGTCTGCGCCCGTGATCTGGATCGAGGAGACCGGTTGCTGGTTTGCCGGGCCCGACGGCAGGCCGCTGCGCGCCCAAGGCATCGTCCGCGTCGACAATGAGCGCCACGCCCGTGACGAGCAATTGCTGAAACTGTCGCGGCACGATCCCCTGACCGGCGAACTCAATCGCACCCACTTGATCGCATCGCTCGCCGAGTTGATCGAGGAAGCCGCGCGCTTGCGGTCGTCCTGCGCCTTCATGTTGATCGGCATCGATCATCTGGCGCGCGTTAACGACGCCTTTGGCTTCGATGTGGCGGACGCCGTGATCGCCGAAGTCGGGAAGCGAATTCGCACGCGGCTGCGCGGCGGCGACGTGCTCGGGCGATTCTCCGGCAACAAATTCGGATTGATCCTGCGCAATTGCACCGTCGACGACATCAATATCGCCGCCGAACGATTCCTGGCCGGCATTCGCGACGAGGTGGTTCCGACGAAATCCGGACCGGTGTCGGTGACGGCGTCGATCGGCGCCATCAGCGTGCCGCGCTACGCCCGCACCGCCGACGAGGCGATCAACCGCGCCCAGGAAACGCTCGATGCTGCAAAGCGCCGCCGCTCGGGATCGTTCTCGCTGTGGCGTCCGAATGTCGAGCGCGACGCCCAGCGTCGCGTCAATATCCGCGTCACCGACGAGATCGTGACCGCGCTCAACGAGCGGCGGATCGTGACCGCGTTCGAGCCGGTGGTCGAGGCGCGCTCACGGCAGCCGGCGTTTTACGAGTGCCTGGTGCGGATGGAGCAGGACGACGGGCAGGCGCTGCTGGCGCCGGATATCGTTCCTGTCGCGGAGAAATTGGGCCTGATCCGGCTGGTCGATCACCGCGTGCTCGAACTGGCGGTGGCCGAACTCGCCGCCTCGTCGAACGTGCAACTCTCGCTCAACATCTCGCCCGACACCACGATGGATCAGGACTGGTGGACCGGAATTGAATCGCTGATGCGGGCCCATCCCGGCGTCGGCGAGCGGTTGATCGTCGAGATCACAGAAACGGTCGCGATCCAGGATATCGACGACGTTCGCGGCTTCGTCACGCGCTTGAAGAATTTCGGCAGCAGAATCGCGATCGACGATTTCGGCGCCGGCTACACGTCGTTCCGCAATCTGCGCAAGCTCGGCGTGGACATCGTGAAAATTGACGGCGCCTTCGTGCAGAATATCGCGCGTTCGGCGGACGATCGCGCCTTCGTGCAGACGCTGATCGATCTGGCGCGACGGTTGCAAATCAAGACGGTGGCGGAGTGGGTGCAGGACGAAGAGTCCGCCGTCATGCTGCGCGAATGGGGTTGCGACTACATCCAGGGCCGCCTGATAGGCCTTGCTTCACCGCAACGGCCGTGGAGCGTGCCGGCCGAGACGGTGTTGCCGGCGGTGGGTTAATCGGCTTTCAAGTGAATTGAAACTCTCGCGTCGTCCCTGCGTTCGCAGGGACGACAAAGAAAACTGAGCGAGATAACGAGGAAGAAAAACTACTCTTCCTTCTTCGGCTCTTTCGACATGCGCTCGAGCCGTTCCTGCATGTCCTTCATCTGACGGCGAAGATCGTCGATATTGTCTTCCTCGGGCGCCGACTCCAGCGCTTTTTCGGGTTCGATGGCCCCGCCACCGCGCGGCGGTACGAATGGCTTGAACATCGAGAAGGTCTGCTGAAACAATTCCATGTTGCGGCGGACATGTTCTTCCAGGGGAGCAAAGGGAGTGCCGCTGAAAGTGTTGGTGAGCTGCTTGCGGAATTTTTCCTGCTCGCGCGTCAGTGTATCGATCGACTGCTCGAGATATTTCGGCACCACCATCTGCATGCTGTCGCCGTAGAAGCGGATCAATTGTCGGAGAAACGTGGTCGGCAGCAAATTCTGCCCCGCCTTGTTTTCCTGTTCGAAGATGATTTGCGCCAGCACCGAGCGGGTGATGTCGTCACCGGTCTTGGCGTCATAAACGAGGAAATCCTCGCCGTCCTTCACCATCGCTGCGAGATCCTCGAGCGTCACATAGGTGCTGGTGCCGGTATTATAGAGCCGCCGGTTGGCGTATTTCTTGATCGTGGTGGGTTGTTCTGACTTTGCCATGGGCTCACACATCGACACCGAGAGCGGGGAACCCGACGGCATCGCCGGCGGGCAGACGAGCACGCAACGCAGCAAAGTAAGCATTTTCAATGCGGTTCGGCTACCGTTTTGTGCGGCACGGTTAATTACAAGGCATGGAGACTGCTATGGAAACCCCCGGGGCGATTATTTTGAATGCGCCGCGGCGCGATTTTGCCCTCTGGCCGATTGACACTTGATGCCTAGGTTAACAGGATAGGTCCAAGAGACAGGCCCGCCATCCGGCCGCCCGCCGTCAAAAAACCTCAAGCCCAAGAATCTCAAAGGAGATGCCTATGTCAGACGATGTCGTCATCGTCAGCGCCACCCGCACCCCCGTCGGTAGTTTCAACGGTGCGTTCGCCACCATGCCGGCCCATGATCTCGGCGCCGTCGCCATCAAGGCCGCACTAGAGCGGGCGGGCATCGAGCCGGGCCGCGTCTCCGAGGTCATCATGGGTCAGATCCTGACCGCGGCGCAGGGTCAGAACCCGGCCCGTCAGGCCTCGATCGCTGCCGGCATTCCGGTGGAAAGCCCGGCCTGGGGCGTCAACCAGCTCTGCGGCTCCGGCCTGCGCACGGTCGCGCTCGGCTATCAGGCCCTGCTTAACGGCGACTCCGAAATCGTGGTCGCTGGCGGACAGGAATCCATGAGCATGGCCCCCCACGCGCAGTATCTGCGCAGCGGCGTCAAGATGGGTGGGCTTGAACTCGTCGACACCATGATCAAGGACGGATTGTGGGACGCCTTCAACGGCTACCACATGGGCAACACCGCCGAGAACGTCGCGCGGCAGTACCAGATCACCCGTTCGCAGCAGGACGAATTCGCGGTTCATTCGCAGAACAAGGCCGAGGCCGCGCAGAAGGCCGGCAAGTTCAAGGACGAGATCACGCCGGTCACTATCAAGACCCGCAAGGGCGATATCATCGTCAGCGACGACGAATATCCGCGCCATGGCGCGACGATCGACGCAATGGCCAAGCTCAAGCCGGCTTTCGAAAAGGACGGCACCGTCACCGCCGGCTCGGCGTCCGGCATTAATGACGGCGCCGCCGCCGTGGTGCTGATGACCGCCAGGCAGGCCGCCAAGGAAGGCAAGAAAGTGCTCGGCCGCATCGTGTCGTGGGGCCAGGCCGGCGTCGATCCCAAGATCATGGGTACCGGACCGATCCCGGCTTCCCGCGCCGCTCTGAAGAAGGCTGGTTGGAGCATCGGCGACCTCGACCTGATCGAAGCCAACGAGGCGTTTGCGGCGCAGGCCTGCGCGGTCAACAAGGATCTCGGCTGGGATACCGCCAAGGTCAACGTCAATGGCGGCGCGATCGCGATCGGTCACCCCGTCGGTGCCTCCGGTGCGCGCGTGCTGGTGACGCTGCTGCACGAAATGCAGAAGCGCGACGCCAAGAAGGGCCTCGCCACCCTTTGCATCGGCGGCGGCATGGGCATTGCGATGTGCATTGCACGCGACTGAACTAAAAGCAGCAGGATGCGTTGAATGATGAAAACTTCATCTGTCAACCGCGGCTCAACTGGATAAAAATGAAATGCCCGGTCTCGCGCCGGGCATTTTCATCTCTGGTGCAATTCTAGAGCATGATCCGGAAAAGTGGGTAGCGGTTTTCCGAAAAGGATGATGCTCAATAAGAAGATGGAGGGACGCAACGAAAACTTGAAGAGCAGGCTTCGTCAAAAGGCCGCGACAATTCCAGTTTACAAAAGACTACCAGGGAGGAGACCGACATGGCACGTGTTGCATTGGTTACGGGGGGTACGCGAGGCATCGGGGCTGCGATCAGCAAAGCGCTGAAGGACGCGGGCTACAAGGTCGCCGCAAGCTACGCCGGCAATGATGCCGCCGCCGAGAAGTTCAAGGCTGACACGGGCATCCCCACCTACAAATGGGATGTCAGCTCGTTTGACGCCTGCGCGGCAGGCGTCAAGAAAGTCGAGGCCGACCTTGGCCCGGTTGAGGTTCTCATCAACAATGCCGGCATCACCAAGGATACTGCCTTCCACAAGATGACGCTCGAGCAGTGGAATGCCGTGATCAACACCAATCTCGGCTCACTGTTCAACATGACGCGCCAGGTGATCGAGGGCATGCGGGCCCGCAAATTCGGCCGTGTCATCTCTATCTCCTCGATCAACGGCCAAAAAGGCCAGTTCGGTCAGGTTAATTACTCGGCGGCCAAGGCCGGCGATATCGGCTTCACCAAGGCGCTCGCGCTGGAGAACGCTAAGGGCGGTATCACCGTGAACGTGATCTGCCCCGGCTATATCAACACCGAAATGGTGCAGGCGGTGCCGAAGGAGGTGCTGGAGAAGAGCGTGATCCCGCAGATCCCGGTCAATCGCCTCGGCGAGCCCGAGGAGATCGCGCGCGCGGTGGTGTTCCTCGCCGCCGACGACGCCGGCTTCATCACGGGATCGACGCTGACTGTGAATGGCGGGCAATATCACGCGTGATCATTGCTCCTCGTCATTGCGAGGAGCATAAGCGACGAAGCAATCCAGTATTTTGATGTAGGATAGCTGGATTGCTTCGCTTCGCTCGCAATGACGAATCCCCCATGACCCCGCGCACCGCTACCTTGATCGGATTGACCGCAATCCTGATGTGGTCGCTGCTGTCAGTCCTGACGGTGTCGACCGGAAAAATTCCCGCATTCCAGCTCGCCGCAATGACCTTCGCGATCGGCGCCGCGGTGGCGTTCGCGAGCTGGATCTGGCGGCCCGCGGCAATCAATGCATTGCGGCAACCACTCATTGCGTGGGTGGTCGGCGTCGGCGGGTTGTTCGGCTATCACGCGCTGTATTTTCTGGCGCTGCGCTTCGCGCCTCCGGCTGAGGCCGGCCTGTTGAATTATCTCTGGCCGCTCTTGATCGTGCTGTTTTCGTCGTTCCTGCCGGGCGAACGGCTGGCGCGGCATCACATTGTCGGTGCGCTGTTGGGGCTGGCCGGCACGGTGCTGCTGTTCACCGGCAACAGCGGCGGCGGCTTTGCGCCCGGCCAGATCCCGGGGCTGGCCGCGGCGTTCGTCGCCGCCTTTGTCTGGGCGGCCTATTCGGTGATGTCGCGCAAGCTCAAGGCGGTGCCGACCGATGCGGTCGCAGGCTTTTGCCTCGCGACCGCGGCGCTGGCTGCGCTGGTCCATGGCCTGGTCGAGACCACGATCTGGCCGGAGACCGCGACGCAGTGGCTCGCCATCGTCGCGCTCGGCATCGGCCCGGTGGGCGCCGCTTTCTTCACGTGGGACATCGGCATGAAGCGCGGCGATATCCGCGTGCTCGGTGCCGCGTCCTACGCGACGCCGCTGCTCTCGACTTCGTTCTTGATTCTGGCTGGCTTTGCCAAACCGACCGCCACAATCGCCATCGCCGCAATCCTGATCGCCGGTGGCGGCCTGATCGCGGCGAAAGATATGGTCTGGAAGAAGACGTAAGGGGATGTGCCCACCTACGAAGACGGCATCCAATCCTTCGGCGCCAGTTCGAACGTTGCAAAATCAAAGCCCGGCGCGACGGTACATCCAACCAGCGTCCAGTCGCCATTGCTCTCGGCCGCCTGCCATGCACGCGGCGGCACGACCGCCTGCGGCACTTCGCCGGCCGCAAGATTGCTGCCGAGCCGGATGCTGCGCAGTCCGGTGTCGTCAGCGATTTGCAGCGTCAGTGCGTGGCCTGCGTAATAATGCCAGACCTCGACGGCATCGATGCGATGCCAGTGCGAGCGCTCGCCGCGCGCCAGCAGGAAATAGATCGCAGTCGATCGCGAGCGCCCATCGGCGTCGCTGCGAGAATCGCGAAACGTCTCGCGATAATGTCCGCCTTCCGGATGCGGCTTCAATTCGAGCCGCGCGATGATGTCGGAGGCCTGCGGCGGGAACGCCATCAAGACTTGTTCTTGCGCTCGCGCAACTCGCCGAATATGTCGGCGGCACTTGCGCCCTTCATGTGCAGTTTTGCCGCCACCGACGGCTCATCGGCGCGCAGGAATACGTTGGCCTTTTTCTCTTCGCCCAGCAGCGTCGGAACCGTCGGCTTGTTCTCGGCGCGCAGCCGCGTCACTTGTTCGGCGCGGGCTTTCAGTACGGGGTTGTCAGACTCGACGGTCAGCGCGAATTTGACGTTGGAGGCGGTATATTCGTGGCCGCAATAGAGTTTGAAATCGTCCGGCAGGGCACGCAGCTTCAACAGTGAATCCCACATCATGGGATAGGTGCCCTCGAACACCCGGCCGCAGCCGATCGAGAACAGCGTGTCGGCGGCAAACACCGCTTTCTCGCCGTCGAACACGTAGGAGATGTGGTCGAGCGTATGGCCGGGCGTTTCCAGCACGCGCGCCAACAGGCCCCCGACCTTGATGACGTCGCCATTGGCCGCGCGCAGATCGACATTGGCGATCTTGGTGGACTTGTCGTGCGGGGCGACCACGCGGCAATTGTATTTCTGCTTCAGCTCGGCGACGCCGCCGACATGGTCATGATGATGATGGGTGACGAGAATGTCCGTCAGCGTCCAGCCTTCGCGCTCCAGCGCCTTGATGATGGGGCCAGCCTCCGGCGCGTCGATCGAGGCGGTTGCCTTGGTCTTGGGGTCGTGGATCAGGTAGCCGAAATTGTCGCTAAGGCAGGTGAACGTGCGAATTTCCGCAGCCATGGTATCTCCGAACAAAAAGGGTCTAACGCCAGCGCGCCTTATATAGTGAGAAATATGGCGTTAACGCTCGCGCGGCAATGCCAATTTCTGCAATCCGCGCGGCACATTGGCGTGTTAGATTGGAATTATGACCATCGACGTCATCGACCTCCGCGATTTCTACTCGCAGCGCCTCGGCATCGTGGCGCGGCAGCTAATCAATCGCGGCATTAGGGAACGATGGCCCAACGCGGAGGGCCAGCGCGTCCTCGGGCTCGGCTATCCGACGCCCTATCTCGGCCTGTTCCGCGAAGACTCCGAGCGCTGCATCGCCTTCATGCCGGCGGCCCAGGGAGTGCTGAAATGGCCGACGGCCCGGCCGGCGCTGGCGACCCTGATCGATGAATTCTCGATGCCGCTGCCGGATGCCGCGGTCGACCGCATCCTGCTGGTGCATGCGCTGGAAATGTCCGACGATCCGGAGCGGTTGTTGCGCGAGGTGTGGCGGGTGCTGTCGCCGTCGGGCCGCCTGATCGCGGTGATCCCGAACCGCCGCGGGGTGTGGACCCGCACCGATAACACGCCGTTCGGGCATGGCCGGCCTTATTCCCGCGCGCAGATCACGCAATTGTTGCGACAGACCTGGTTCACGCCCACGGCGTGGGGCGAGGCGCTGTTCCTGCCGCCGGTCGGCAAAGGCTGGTTCCTGCGTTCGGCGATGGCCTGGGAGCGCGTCGGCGCGGCGTTGTCGCTGCCGTTCGCCGGTGTCCATATCGTGGAAGCGACCAAGCAGGTCTATCGCGCCATCCCCGCGCATCGCGAACGCACGCGGCTGATTCCGTCGCTAGAGCCGGTGCTGGTGCCGTCTTCGACGGCAAGGGGATAAAAAAAGGGTGGGCCGCTTTCGCTTTGCCCACCCTCACCGATTCTGAACGCCTATTGCGATAGCCGCGCTACTTACTCATTCCCCGGATTGAAATCTTCGCTCGGGGCGGCCGGTGCGGCTGCGTTGTCGGGGCGCGGGCCGTGCGGCCGGCGGCGACGGCGCGGGAAACGTTCGCCGCCACCATTGCCTTCGAAACCGCCGGGTGCGCTGTTCACCTGCGGCTGCGGTCCTGTGATGAAGGAGGGCAGGCGATCGACGCCAGCGTCGGCGATAACCGGCTGCGGCTGGGGTTGCGGTTGATATTGCGGCTGCGGACGGTGCTCACGCTCCCGGTGTTCGCGCGGCTGCTGGTCGCGCTGGTAGGGCTGCCCCTCGCGCTGCTGATCGCGTTGATTGAAGTCGCGTTGATTGTGATCGCGCTGATTGTTTTCGCGCGGCACGAACGGCTGCGGCTGTGCCGGAACGAAGCCAGGCTCCTGGCCGAAATGCGAGAAGCTCTCGCCCTCGTCCTCGCCTTCATCGGTGGCCGGCATTTCATTGTCGGTGCGCGGCTGCGGCTGGTTCTGCCGGAATTGCTCCTGGGCGGCAGCGATCAGACGGAAATAATGTTCGGCGTGCTGGTAGTAATTCTCGGCCGCAACCGGATCGCCGGAGGAGCGCGCGTCGCGCGCCAGTTGGACGTATTTTTCCGCGACATGCGAAGCGGTGCCGCGGATCTTGATGTCGGGCCCGTTCGATTCGAACACCCGGGTCATCGGGTTTTGACCGCGCCGGTTATTATTATTGTTGTTGTTATTATTGTTGTTATTCCGGTTACGCATCCGCTTGTTGTTTTGACCGTTTCTCATGTGTCGCCTTTTATTCCAGCCCTGAAAAGTTATGCAGTTGCCGTCGTAGTTTCATCCAACCCGGGCGCAAACCTGCGCGCACCGAATCAGGATGCCGTTCAAATTCATGTCGTCAAAGTCGCCAGCCATCGCGTTCAGCAAAGACGCGTTCCTCAACCGCCGGCGATCGTCGCCGATCGGATCAAATCATTCAGCCTGCCAAAGCGAGCCCAGAATCCGGACCGGGTCCGGCATGACCATATTTCGCGAGACTGTTTGTTGCGTAAGTCTTCAAGCGCAATATCAGGCTTTCGTTCGCTTTGCGGTCGAGAGCAGCACAGCCCTAGCTATTGCGCTCGATTGGACCTGCGTTTTGGAACCTTTCACTCGGCGGGCTCTCGTTTCGAGAACTCTGGCCTCCACCCGTTATTACCTACGGGGCCAGCAACCCTGGACCGATGTTGTGGGCGGAACGTAGTCGCTCCCGGGGAATATTCCAAGGGGTTTTTTTGCGTTCCAATAGGACTTTATCGGGGCATTTTCCGGCCCGCGACGGCCCGTGCAATGCCGGCCAGGTCGGCCTTGGGTGCGCCTGCCGGCGTTAACCCTTCAGCCGCCATCAAACCGTGGATCTGGCCGCTCTGGCCCTCACCGGCTTCTACAACCAGTGCGGCGCCCGGCGCCAGAAGACACGCGGCCTGCGGGATGAGCGTACGGTAGGCGTCAAGTCCGTCAGCTGCCGCCATCGAGCGCGGCGAGCGGATCGTGATTGCGAACTTCTATTGCCAGCGCGGCGATATCCGCCGAGCGGATATAAGGCGGATTCGACACGATCAGGTCGAAGGAGCCCGAAAGGCCGGTTGCATAATCGCACGCGATGAATGTCACGCGATCGGACAGCCGCGCGCGCGCCGCATTGACGGCCGCGGTCTGCAAGGCATCTGCCGAGATGTCGGTGCCGAAGCCATGCGCCGCGGGCAGTTCGGACAATAGCGCCAGCAGGATCGCGCCCGAACCGGTACCGAGATCGGCGATGCGCGTTGGGCGATTGAGCTCGCCGTCTGCACGCATTAACTCCAGCGCCAGTTCAACCACTGTCTCGGTATCGGGCCGCGGCACCAACGTCTCCGCCGAGAGTTTCAGCGGCAGCCCCCAGAATTCCTTCTCGCCGAGAATTCGTGCCACCGGTTCGCCCGCGAGACGGCGCGCTGCGAACGCTTCAAGACGCGCCGACTCCTCGGAGGCGAGTATCCGCCGCGCTGATATGATCAGGCCGGTCAGATCGAGCCCAAGCACGGCGCCGATAAGTATTCGCGTATCGAGTTCAGCCGAATCGATTCCGCCGGAATTCAGTCGCGCGGTAAGCAAGCGCCGCGCGGCCTCGACGGTTTGTCCGGCGAAGGATCCGGCGGCGTTCACGCCGCCGCGCCCTGGGCGGCGAGCTGGGCGGCCTGATGTTCGGTCGTCAGCGCGTCGATCAGTTCGCCCAATGCTTCGCCCGAAATCACCTGCGGCAATTTATAAAGCGTCAAATTGATGCGGTGATCAGTGACGCGGCCCTGCGGGAAATTATAGGTGCGGATGCGCTCGCTGCGGTCGCCGGAGCCGACCTTTTCGCGGCGATCGGCGGAGCGTGCGGCGTCTACGCGCTGGCGTTCGGCGTCATAGATTCGCGAGCGCAGGATGTTCATCGCGGACGCGCGATTCTTATGCTGCGAGCGGCTATCCTGCATCATCACCACGATACCGGTCGGAATATGGGTGATGCGAATCGCGGATTCGGTCTTGTTGACGTGCTGACCGCCCGCGCCCTGCGCGCGCATGGTCTCGATCCGCAAATCGTCGTTCTTGACGTCGACATCGACATCCTCGACCTCGGGCAGCACCGCGACGGTTGCCGCCGAGGTGTGAATGCGTCCCTGCGTTTCGGTATCGGGCACGCGCTGCACCCGATGCACGCCGGATTCGAATTTCAGTTTTGCAAACGCGCCGCGGCCCTGCACCTCGGCGACGATTTCCTTGTAGCCACCCATGGTGCCTTCGCTGGCGGAGATCACTTCGACCTTCCAGCCCTGCAAGGCGGCGAAGCGCTCGTACATGCGGAACAGATCACCGGCGAACAGCGAAGCCTCGTCGCCGCCAGTGCCGGCGCGGATTTCCAGCACCACGTTACGGTCGTCCATGGCGTCTTTCGGCAACAGCGCGACGCGGATCTTCTGCTCAAGCTCACCCACACGCGCCTGCAGTGTCTCGAGCTCGGCTTCCGCCATGCTGCGCATTTCGGCGTCCGTTGCGGAATCCGCCAACAAGGCCTCGGTATCCGAAATCTCGGCACGCGCCGCGCGATAGGTTTTGACGGCGTCGATCAGCGGATTGAGTTCGGCAAGCTCGCGCGTGATCTGAACGTATTTCTCGGAATTGACCTGGCCAAGCAATTCGGCCTCTAGCGAGGCGTGATGGGCGAGCAGGATATCGAGTTTGGCTTCGGGTAACATGGGACGTTCTCAGCTTACGGGAAGGACGGGGAGGGCGTTGCGGGACAGAGCCTCGCTACAACGACAGCCCCTCGGCTTCCGCGAATTCCGTCAGCTTCTTCCGGATCGAAACGCTGCCGGACGGCGCGTCGAGCAACGGAGTCATCATCGCTTCGGCCTTTTTGGCATCGAGGTCGAGGATCAGCGCCTTGACCGGGCCGTGGGCGGTGGCCGACAGCGACAGCGAGCGGTAACCCAGTGCAATCAGCGCCAGCGCCCCGAGCGGCTTTGAGGCCATCTCGCCGCATAACGACACGCCCTTGTTCGCCGCTTGCGCTTTCCGCACGATATCGCGCAACGCCCGCAGGATCGGCGCCGACATGGTGTCGAATCGTTCGGAAACTTTAGCGTTGCCGCGATCGACGGCGAACATGAACTGGAACAGGTCGTTCGACCCGACCGAAAGGAAATCGACCTTCTTCAGGAGTTCGTCGAGCTGATAGAGCAGCGCCGGTACTTCCACCATGGTGCCGACGTCGATGCGCTCCGGCAGCGCGTGGCCGTGCTGGCGCAGATATGTCAACTCGCGCTCGACGATGGCTTTGGCGGCATCGAATTCGGCAACCTCGGAAATCATCGGAAACATGATTTTCAGTGCGCGGCCGCCGCCGGCTCGCAACAATGCGCGAATTTGGCCGCGCAGCAATCCCGGTCGGTCCAGCCCGAGCCTTATCGCGCGCCATCCGAGCGCGGGATTTTCCTCGATCACGGTCTCCATATAGGGCAGCGCCTTGTCGCCGCCGATATCGAGAGTGCGGAACGTGACGGGCTTGGCGCCGGCGGCATCCAGCACCGTGCGATAGAGCGCGAGCTGGTCGCTGGAGCGCGGCAGGCTCTGGCCGACCATGAATTGCAGTTCGGTACGAAACAGCCCGATGCCTGCGCTGCCGGTGTCGTCGATATGCGGCAGGTCGATCGCGAGACCCGCATTGATCATCAGTTCGACCGGCTGGCCATCCTTGGTGACGCAAGGCAGGTCGCGCAGCGCCGCATATTGCGCCTGCCGCCGCGCGCGAAACCGCACCCGCTCGGCATAGGCCGATTCGATTTCGGCCGATGGGCGGACATAGATCGAGCCCGAGGTGCCGTCGACGATGATGGCGTCGCCGGGATCGGCAATACCGGGCGCGTTCGGCACTTCGCCGACGGCGGGAATGCCAAGCGCGCGCGCCACGATCGAGACGTGGGAATTGGCGGTACCTTCCTCCAGCACCAGCCCGCGCAGGCGTTTGCGGTCGTAGTCGAGCAACGCCGCCGGCCCCATTGCGCGCGCGATCAGGATGGCGTTCTCGGGCAATTGTTCGCGCGACGGCGCATGGTCCTGGCCGACCAGTTGCCGCATCAGGCGATGGCCGAGATCCTCGAGGTCATGCAGGCGATCGCGCAAATAGGGATCGGTCGAGCGCAGCATGCGCGCACGGGTATCGGACTGCACGCGTTCGACGGCGGCTTCGGCGGTGAGGCCGGTGGCGACCGCCTCATGCAGCTTGTGCGACCAGCCGTGGTCGTTGGCGAACATGCGGTAGGCTTCCAGCACCTCGCGATGCTCGCCGCCTTCGGCAACGTCGCCGCGCTCCAGCATACGGTCGAGATCGGCGCGCAGCTTGGTCAGCGCCGCGTCCAGCTTCTTGATTTCCTTCGGCAGGTCCTCGGCAATGTAATTGGTGATGACGACGCGCGGCTCGTGCAGCACCACATGGCCGAGCGCGATGCCGTCGGACAGGATCGCGCCGGTCTTGTGCAGGGAATGCCGCGCCGCGGGCTCGGCGCCGGGTTGCGCCAGGGCCGCCAGTTCGCCGGAGGCGATCATCTCCGCCAGCACCATGGCGGTGGTCTGCAGCGCTTCTACCTCTTCCTCGACATAGGTGCGCTTGGCGCGGTTCTGCACCACCAGTACGCCGAGCGTGTTGCCGGCGCGCAGGATCGGCACGCCGAGGAACGAATGATAGATTTCTTCTCCCGTTTCCGGGCGGAACGAGAACGCCGGGTGGCTTTGCGCGTCGGAGAGGTTGAGCGGGGTCGCCTCGCTGGCGACGAGGCCGACGAGGCCTTCATGCGCGCTCAAGACTGTTCTGTGCACGGCGCCGCGGTTCAAACCTTCGGTGGCGTAGAGTTCGAGCGTGTTATCGACGCGCAGCACATAGGTCGAGCAGACCTCGGCCACCATATTGGCCGCGATCAGCACAACGATCTTGTCCAGCCGCTCCTGGGCGGAGACCTGCTCCGCCATGGTTTCGCGGAGCCGTCTCAACAAGACGCGGGGGCCTCCCGACGCGCTCCGCATGTGCCGATGTCCTCCCCCGCAAAGCCAGCCCACCGGGTGCCCGGCAGCTGGCGTGAAACTCACGAAAAACAACAATTTTATTCATTCGGCACCGCCGCAAGCCCAGATCCCGGCCGAATCAGGACCGCCAAAACTGTGGCACAGTTTGCGGCAGCTCACCTATCAGGCCGTATAGCCAATCGAGGCTTGTTTTGCCAAGCAAAACGCCTGCCAATAGCCGTAACGTCTACGTCAGCCTGATGCTGCGGGCGCGAAGTGCATGAACCGCCAAAGTGTCGACGGTTTGGCGATCAGATCATGCGCCAGACAAACCAGGGAAAATCATTCTAGGCTTGGTCGAGTCCGTAGAGCGTGTGCAGCGTTCGCACCGCGAGTTCGGTGTAGGCGGCGTCGATCAGCACCGAAAACTTGATCTCGGAGGTGGTGATGGCGCGGATGTTGATGTTGCGCCCGGCCAGCGCCGCGAATGCTTTCGCGGCGACGCCGGCATGGCTGCGCATGCCGCTACCGATCACCGAAACCTTCGCCACATCCGTGGCGCTATCGAGCCGTGCATAGCCGATCTTGGCCTTGGACGCGGTGATGGTGTCGCGGGCGCGGTTGTAGTCGGAAGCCGGAACGGTAAAAGTGAGATCGGTGGTCTTGCCGTCCTCGGAGACGTTCTGCACGATCATGTCGACATTGATATTGGCGTCGGCGAGCGGCCCGAAGATCGCCGCGGCGACGCCGGGCTTGTCCTCGATCTGGCGCACGGAGATCTGGGCTTCGTCCTTCGAGAAGGCGATGCCGGTGACAACGTGGCTTTCCATGATTTCCTCCTCGCTGCAGATCAGCGTACCCGGCGGCTGGTTGGCATAGGGATCGATGTCTTCGGGCTTGTCGAAGCTCGACCGGACGAAGATTGGCATGTTGTGCACCATGCCGAGTTCCACCGAGCGCACCTGCAGCACCTTGGCGCCCTGCGACGCCAGTTCGAGCATGTCCTCGAAAGCTATTCTGTCGAGCCTGCGGGCCTTGGGAACCACGCGCGGGTCAGTCGTGTAGACGCCGTCGACGTCGGTATAGATATCGCAGCGGTCGGCATGGATGGCAGCCGCAATCGCCACTGCCGAGGTGTCCGAACCGCCGCGGCCCAGCGTCGTGATTCGGCTGGTCTGCGGATTGATACCCTGGAAGCCGGCGATGACGGCGACTTCTTTGCGGTCCTTGAAGCGGTTGATGATCTCGGTGCCGTCGATATCGAGAATCCGCGCCGAGGCGTGGGCGTCGGAGGTCTTGATCGGGATTTGCCAGCCCTGCCAGGAACGGGCCTGAATGCCGATCGCCTGCAGAGCGATCGCGAGCAGTCCGGACGTGACCTGTTCGCCGGACGCCACCACGGCGTCATATTCGCGCGCGTCATGCATCGGCGAAGCATCGCTGGCCCACCCCACCAGCTCATTGGTCTTGCCGGACATGGCCGACACCACCACGGCAACGTCGTGCCCGGCATCGACTTCGCGTTTGACGTGACGCGCGACGTTGCGGATTCGGTCGATATTGGCGACGGAGGTACCGCCGAATTTCATCACGAGGCGGCCCATGACGACGCGTGCATTCCCTGTGAGGATAAGTAAGGTGACCCGCACGGAAAATGGAGCGCCCGGGCCGAAAGCGGCGTATACATAGCGGCGCGGCCGGGGGCAAGCCACCGGGTTCGTTTTCACCCCGGAAATGGCGTAAAATGCTGTGATGGCGGGTTAATTCAGGACGGGCGTATGGGGCGTTATATCGACGAGATCCTGCAACCCGGCGAGAAAGTGCTCTATTCGACCAATGCGCACTGGATGTTCTATTTGCCGGCGATCGCGGCCTGGATCGTGGCGCTCGTCTTGCTGATTTTCTCCCGATTGGTCGGCGGCGACATGCTGGTGCTGGTTTGCCTTTCGCTGGCGGCGATCGTAGCGCTGGCGGCGCTGTACTGGACGTTTACCGGCTGGTTCCATCGCTGGACCACCGAGACCGACGTCACCAATCTGCGTGTCGTCCACAAGACCGGCTTCATCAAGCGGCGCACCTTCGAGATGAGCCTCGACAAGGTCGAGAGCGTCGACGTCAACCAGAGCATTCTCGGCCGCATCATGAACTATGGCGACGTGACCGTTCGCGGGGTCGGCGAAGGCGCCGAGACGATCAAGACCATCGCCGCACCGTTAGAATTCCGTAATTCCATTACCGCGCGATAGGGACGGCGCGTCATCCATGGCTACGCACCAAAATTCTCCCGCCAATTCTCCAGGCGCTTCGGGCAGCACGGTCGACCCGGCCGAAGTCGCGAAATTCTCAAAACTGTCGGACGAGTGGTGGGACCCCAAGGGCAAGATGGCCCCGCTGCACAAGATCAATCCGCTACGGCTGAGCTATATCCGCGATGCCGCCTGCCGGAAATTCGAGCGCAACGTCAAAAGCCTCAATTGCCTGTCCGGCCTGCGCATCCTCGATATCGGTTGCGGCGCGGGGCTGTTGTGCGAGCCGTTCACAAGACTGGGCGCGCAGGTGATCGGGATCGATCCGTCCGCCACCAATATCGCCGCCGCCAAGCTGCATGCCGACAAGGGGCATCTGTCGATCGACTATCGTTGCACCACAGCTGAAGAGATGGACGTGCGCGAACGCTTCGACATCGTGCTGGCGATGGAGGTGATCGAGCACGTCACCGATGTCGGCGCGTTCCTCAAGCGTTGTACGCAGATGCTTAAGCCGGGCGGCTTGATGGTGGTCTCGACCTTGAACCGTAACTGGAAGAGCTTTGCGCTGGCGATCGTCGGCGCGGAGTATGTGCTGCGCTGGCTGCCGCGCGGCACTCATCAATGGGACAAGTTCGTCACTCCCGACGAACTCGCGCAGCATCTGGCCAACAACAAGCTCACCATCACCGAACAGGCCGGCGTGGTCTACAGCCCGCTCGCCGACAAATGGAGCATCTCGTCCGACATGGACGTGAACTACATGGTGGTGGCGGAGGGGGTGTAGCCGGCTTGCTTACCTCCTCCCACTTGCGGGAAATTCGGATTGCGAAGCAATCCGGGTGAGGGGGTGCGGGTCCAACAACTTGCACCAGCTTCGCGCATAGAGCCCCTCACCCCAACCCTCTCCCCGCAAGGGCGGCGGGGCGAGGGAGCGGGCCGCAATCCTGTCATGCGCCGTTCCGGTTGACCTCTTCAGCCCCGCCCGGCACGGTGCTGCATCTTTCCCGCCGGTACTCCCATGTTCTCCATCGCCTCGCTCTGGATTCCCTTCACCATCACCGCTGCGCTCGGCCAGGTCGCGCGCAATGCGATGCAGCGGCAGTTGACGGGGCCGCTCGGGACGTGGGGCGCGACCAATATCCGATTCCTGTTCGGCTTTCCGTTTTCGATCGTCTTCTTTGCGGTCGTGGTGGCGGTGAGCGGCGATCATGTGCCGTGGCCGACGGCGGCGTTCTGGCCGTGGCTGATGCTGGGTGCGCTCAGCCAGATCATCGCGACCGGCTTGATGCTGCTCGCCATGAACGATCGCTCCTTCGTGGTGACGACGGCTTACCTGAAGACCGAGGCGATCCAGACTGCGATCTTCGGCTTCATCTTTCTCGGCGATCACCTGACGACGCTGAAGGTGATCGCGATCCTGATCGCGACCATCGGCGTCGTTATCACTGCGCTGCGGCCGGGCGGCGAAAAGAGTTTTGCGGAATGGAAGCCGACCATCATCGGCCTCGTCGCCGCCGGCGCCTTTGCGCTGTCGGCGATCGGCTTTCGCGGCGCCATCATCACGGTGCCCGGCGTCTCCTTCGTGACGGCGGCGTCGTATACACTGGTGTTCGGGCTATTCGTGCAAACGCTGGTGCTGACGATTTATCTGCTGGCGCGCGCGCCCGACGTGCTGAAGGCGATTTTGGGATTGTGGCGACCCTCGATGCTCGCGGGCTTCATGGGCGCGTTCGCATCGCAATTCTGGTTCCTGGCCTTTGCACTGACGGCAGCCGCCAATGTGCGCACGCTGGCACTGGTCGAGGTGTTGTTCGCGCAGGGCGTGGCATATTACTCGTTCAAGCAGCCGCTATCGGCGCGCGAACTGTCCGGCATCGTGTTGATCGTGATTGGCGTGGCGCTGCTGGTGGCGGCCTAGAGCCCTATCGGTTTTGAGTGATAGAACCGGGCTCTAGTCTTTTGTTTGACGCGTTTTCGACGCGAGCCGGTATCCACTTCGCTCGAAAACGCTATAAATCAATTCCGGTCGTCCGGGAGCACCGGCAGCGGCGATACTTCGACGCCTTCCTCGATCAGGGCGCGGGCTTCGTCGGGCGAGGCCTCGCCGTAGATCGGGCGATGTTCGATATCGCCATAGTGCATCTTGCGCGCTTCGTTGGGAAATTTCTCGCCGACATTGTCGGCATTTTTCACGATGTGATCGCGCAATTCCTTCAGCTTGGCGCGCAGCTCGCGCTCCTGCGCCATCAACAGCGGCGTCGATGCTTGTGCCGATGCTTGTGCCGATTCCTGCGCGGCCTCCGTCGCAGGCGCGTCCGCGGCCTCCGCCGGCACTGCGGCCTTGGCACGGCCTTTCCTGGTGACGATCTGCGGCGCCATGATGGCGCGCTCGACCTTGGTCGAGCCACAGGCAGGGCAGCTTACCAGCTTGCGCTTCTCTTGGGATTCATAGGCCGAAGAGCTTTGAAACCAGCTTTCGAAGGCGTGGCCCCGCTCGCAGCGCAGGCTGTACCGGATCATGCCGAACCCCGGACGAGGTGCAGATGTTCGGGACCGGCCTTGGGATCGGCGATGCCAAAACGTCTGCCATGCTGCAGCGAGGGTACGGTTTTCCGCGCGGTCTCGACCTTGGAGGGATCGATCTCGGCCAGGAATACGCCGGGCTCGACGCCGCCCTCGGCGAGAATCTCGCCCCAGGGCGCGATGATCAACGAGTGCCCAAACGTCTCGCGCTTGTTCTCGTGCATCCCGGCCTGGGCGGCCGCGAACACGAAGCAACCGTTCTCGATGGCGCGGGCGCGCAGCAGCGTGTGCCAATGCGCTTCGCCGGTCTTTTTGGTGAAGGCGGAGGGAACGGTGAGGAACGACGCGCCGGCTTCAGCCAGCGCGCGATAGAGCGCCGGAAAACGCACGTCGTAGCAGATCGTGAGCCCGATACGGCCCCATGGCAGGTCCGAGATCACGGCGGTTTCGCCGGGCTGGTAATTGGCCAATTCGCGGTAGCTCTCGCCGCCGGGCAGATCGATATCGAACATATGGATCTTGTCGTAGCAGGCGAGCACATTGCCGTCCGGCCCGATCAGGAACGACCGGTTGACGGCACGCTCCGGTGAGAAGCGCAGCGCCAGCGAACCGATATGAAGATGGATCTTCAGTTCCGCCGCGAGCGCGCGATACGCCTTCAGCGACTTGTCGTCTTCTTCGCTGGCTAGATGCTCGAACAGCGCCTTGCGGTTCAACTGCATCATATTGCTCACCTCGGGGGTGAGCACATAGTCCGCGCCCTGCGCGGCGGCCTCGCGGATCAGTCTTGTTCCCTGCTCCAGGCTCGGCTCGGGCAACAACCCGGTGCGCATCTGCACCATGGCGGCGGTGAAAATGTTGTCAGCGCTCATGAAGAGGCCTTTTCTCCCGCCAGCATGGCGTCGAGCTTGCCCTCGCGATCAAGGGCGTAAAGCTCGTCGCAGCCGCCGACATGGGTTGCGCCGATGAAGATCTGCGGGAACGTCGAGCCGGCGCCGGCACGATCGTACATCTGCTCGCGATAGGTCGGGTCGCTGGCCACGTTCAATTCGGTGAACGCGGCCTTCTTGCGCGTCAGCAGCGATTTGGCGGCGGAGCAATACCCGCAGCCCGGACGAGTATAGATTTCAACGGCAGCAGTCATGGCGCGCTCTGTCTGGGAAGATTGTCCGATTATATGGGACCTTTATGGGTGTCCACAACCCGCGCGAACGCCGGGACGTCAGCCGTGGGGCGCGGCGGCCATTACCGGCGGGGTTATTTGTGGCTATCCACGACCCGCGCGAATACCAGCACGTCGACTTGCGCGGCTTTGGCGCGCAACAGGGCGCGCGCGCAGGCATCCACCGTGGCGCCGGAGGTCAGGACGTCGTCAATCAGGATGACGCGGCGGCCCTGGATATCGGCGATGCGGTCACCGGCGACTTTGAACGCGCCCTGCACGTTGGTTGCGCGTTGTGCCCGGGATAGCCCGATCTGCTGTTCGGTCGCGCGGATGCGCTGTAGTGCTTCGGGTGCCAGTTTCACGCCGGTTTGACGCGAAATCACCCTTGCCAACGCGCCGGACTGGTTATAGCGGCGGCTCCAGCTCCGCTTCCAGTGCAGGGGAACCGGCACCAGTATGTCGGCTTCGGTGATTAATTCCTGGCCGGCCCGCGCCATCCAGCGGCCCATCGCAGGCGCCAGATCCGTGCGGTCCTGGTACTTCAGCGCATGCACCAGCGTGCGCGCGACATCGTCATAGCGCACCGCGGCGCGGGCGCGCTGGTAGGCCGGTGGATTGGCGATCGCCTCCATCGACAGCAATTCGGGGCCGGGATCGTAGACAAAGGGAATACCGAGCCGCGGGCAGAATGGCTGAGCGATGAACGACAATTTTGCCCAGCATTCCGCACAGACGCCCTCGCCGGCGACCGGTTCGCGGCACGACACGCACAGCGTCGGCAACGCGATGTCGAGCGCGAGCCGCGGAATGTGCGCCAACGCACCCCGGCACGCCTCGAGCGCGCCGCGCAGATGGCTCGAGATCGAGCGTGGTGGTGATGCCTCGGCGTCCATGACGCGAGGCTATCGCCGGAGCCGGCGATGCTCAAGCGCAGGATTGCCAGAGACGGGGCGGTCAGCGTACCAACCGCTATGGCTTCGAACCCGTCCACCGCGCCAATGCTGTTCGACCGTACGCTGCTGCGCGCGCGGCTCAACCGCGCGCGGCGCGGTGGGCCGGTCACGTTCCTGCTCGATCGCGTCGCGGAAGATATGGAAGAGCGCCTGCAGGCGGTGACGCGGAATTTCTCCGACGTCGCCGACATCTGGACGCCCGGTGAGTTGCTGCGAAAGCCGGTGGCCGATCGGTTCAAGTCCATTGCACGCATCGAGCCGGACGACACAGAAACGCTGCCATTGCCGCCGGAATCACTCGATCTCGCGGTTTCCGCGCTCGCCTTCCAGTTCGTCAACGACCTGCCGGGCGTGCTGGCGCAGATTCGCCGCGCGCTGAGGCCGGACGGGTTGTTGCTGGCGGCGATGCTCGGCGGCGATACGTTGACGGAGCTCAGGCAATCCTTTGCTGAAGCGGAAGCCGAATGCGAAGGCGGGGTGTCGCCACGGGTCGCGCCGTTCGCCGATCTGCGCGATGTCGGCGCGCTGTTGCAGCGCGCAGGATTTGCGCTGCCGGTCACCGATGTCGATGATGTGGTGGTTCGCTACGACAACGTGTTTGGGTTGATGGCCGATCTCCGTCGGATGGGCGCGACCAATATCATGATCGAGCGGCGGCGGACGCCGACCCGCGTCGCCACCATGATGCGGATGGCGCAGATTTACAGACAGCGCTTTTCCGATCCCGATGGACGCATCTACGCAACTTTCGACGTGATCTGGCTGTCCGGCTGGGCGCCGCATGAGAACCAGCCGAAACCGTTGCGGCCAGGTTCGGCGAAGACGAGTCTGGAAGCGGCGGTGAAGCGGGGGCAGAGGACCTGAACTATCCCTCATGGTGAGGAGCGCCGAAGGCGCGTCTCCGGACGATGCTTTGCATCGCCGGGCGAACCATGAAAGCCCGATGCCGCCATCCTTCGAGACGCGGCGAAGACGCCGCTCCTCAGGATGAGGACCGTGATTCAGAGCAACAAGTCAATCAAATGCGGGATCAGCGGAATATCTGCTGCCGGCATCGGGTAGTCGCGCAGCTTGTTGGCACGCACCCAGGCTAATTGCTGTCCTTCGCGCGCGGTGACCGTGCCCTCCCAGCGGCGGCAGATATAGAGCGGCATCAGCAGATGGAAGGTCTCATAAGCGTGGCTGGCAAAGGTCAGCGGCGCCAGGCACGGCTCGCTCACGGTGATGCCGATCTCTTCGTGCAGTTCGCGGATCAAGGTTTGCTCGGGCCGCTCGCCGGGTTCGACCTTGCCGCCGGGAAATTCCCATAGGCCTGCGAGCGTCTTGCCCTCGGGCCGCTGCGCAAGCAGCACGCGTTTGTCGGCATCGACGAGCGCGCAGGCGACAACAAGGGTAAGCTTGATGTCAGCCATGCGTGGATGCTTCCGACCGTACGTCGTTCACGAGCGGTAGTCGCCGTTGATCGCGACATATTCCTTGGTGAGGTCGCAGGTCAGCACCCGGTCGCGGCCCTTGCCGAGCCCAAGCGCGATCTTGATCTGGATTTTGGGATGCTTCATCACCTCGGAGACTTCCGCCTCGTTGTAGGACGGATCGCGCGCGCCGCTTTTGGCCACGCGAATGCCGTTGAACGAGATCGAAATTTTGTCGCGGTTGGCCGGCTCGCCGGCCTTGCCGATCGCCATCACCACGCGGCCCCAATTGGCGTCCTCGCCGGCGATCGCTGTCTTCACCAGCGGCGAGTTCGCCACCGACATCGCGATCTTGCGCGCCGAGGCCTTGGTGGTCGCGCCGTCGACGATGATCTCGACCAGCTTGCGGGCGCCTTCGCCGTCGCGCGCCACCTGCTCGGCAAGATTGGCGAGCACCTCGCGGAACGCTTTTGCAAATGGCTTTAGCCTGACATCGCCAGCGCGCGTGATCCTGGGTGCGCCGTTCGCGGCGGCCGTCCCGGTGGCAAAGGCCAGCAACGTATCCGACGTCGAGGTGTCGCTATCGATGGTGACGGCGTTGAACGTGTCTTCGACGCCGGTCTTGAGCAGCGATTGCAGTACGGCCGACGATAACGGCGCGTCGGTGAACACGAACGACAGCATGGTCGCCATGTCGGGCGCGATCATTCCGGCGCCCTTGGCCATGCCGTTGATGGTGACCTTGGTTTTGCCAAGCTTCACCGTCGCGGTCGCGACCTTCGGAAAGGTGTCGGTGGTCATGATCGCCTTGGCCGCGCCCATCCAGTCGTCAGGGGCAGCGCTGCCGGCGAGCGTCGCGAGCACACCGTCGAACTTGGTGGCGTCCAGCGGTTCGCCGATCACGCCGGTGGACGCGAGAAATACTTCATTGGTGCTGCAACCGACCGCTTTGGCCGCGATCGACGCCGTCAGCGTCGTCGACTGCCGCCCGGTCTTGCCGGTGAATGCATTGGCATTGCCGGAATTCACCACCAAGGCACGAGCAAGTCCTCCCTTGGAAGACCCGCCGCGGGCGAGTTTGGCGCGGCACCATTCCACCGGTGCCGACGGGCATTTCGACTTGGTGAAGACGCCGGCAACCGTCGTGCCCCTGTCCATGACCGCAAGCAGCACGTCGGTGCGTCCCTTGTAGCGGATCCCGGCGGCAGCGGTTGCAAGTTTCACGCCCGCAATCGCGGGCATCTCGGGGACGTCGGTCGGGGCGAGGGGAGAGATGGCGGTGGACATGGGAGGCTTCCGGCTTGGAGAAGGAAGCGCTCTGTATCACCTCAAACGCCCGAGCGGGAGAGGGCGCCCAATGTGATCACCAGCCCGACGTGATCACCATACGCGTCGTCCCGGTGAGGGCCGGGACGACGCGGAATTTGTCTTACTTCTTCGCGGGCGCCATCTTGGAATCCGCAGGCTTTGCCGCGTCCGCCGGCTTGGTGTCGGTCTTGGCGTCAGTCTTGGCCGCCTCGGCCGGCTTGTCCATGCGCTCGACCTTGGCGGCCTCGCGCAGCTTCGTCACGTAATCGGCCTGGGCCTTGCGCGTCACATAGGTCTCGATCTGGCTCTTGACCTGCTCGAAGTCGGGCGCCTTGCGGCTACGCTTTTCCTCGACCTTGATGATGTGCCAGCCGAATTGCGACTTCACGGGATCGGAGATCTTGCCGGGCTCGAGCGCGAACGCGACCGTGGAGAATTCCGGCACCATTTGTTCCTTGGTGAAGAAGCCCAGATCGCCGCCGTCGGAGGCGCCGGGGTCCTTGGACTTCTTCTTGGCGAGTTCGGCGAAATCGCCGCCCTTGTCGAGTTCGGCTTTGATCGCCTTGGCCTCGTCCTCGGTCTCGACCAGGATGTGACGGGCATGAACTTCCTGCTCGCCGGTGATCTGCTTGGAGGCCTCCTCATAAACCTTCTTCATGGCCTCGTCGGTGGTGGCGGCCTTGCCTTCGCTGGCAAGCAGGCTGTCCATCAGAAGCCGGCTGCGGGTGAAGGCGAGCCGCTTCTTGAACTCCTCGGAATTCTCGAGCTTCTTGTCCTCGGCGGCCTTGGAGACAATCTTCATGTCGATCAGGAAGGCCAGCACGTTGTCCTTCTTGGTCGCCGGGTCCATCTGCGCGAGGCTGGGGCCGAGTTCCTCCTCGGCGAGCGCAACGTCGCTCTGGCGGATCTCCACGCCGTTAACCTTGGCGAGAACGGGATTGTCCTCGGCGCGGACCGGAAGGCCGGCGGCCAAAACCGCCGCCAGGCAGCCCGTCACGACCAAGGAGGCCTTCAAGGTGGCCAGGCCGAAGCGCAGGCCGGTTTTCGTTTCCGGGAACGGGGAGGTCATGCAAAATCCTTGTCTTGAAGATGGGAATACCTAGGGGGCGGCCGGACACTCGCCCAATCGCAGGGCGTTAGCAACGCGAAAAGTCTGACAAAATGATGAATTCGTTGACATCTGAGTCACGTTGACAAGGCCCTAGCCCAGCCATATCTGTGCCGGATCGTATCGGCGGCGATAGCGCTTATTTTACTGCGCTTTTTGCCGTTGAACCTTGGATTGCTTAATTCCCACTCATTAGGCGGATGACCCCCGGGCCAGGGGTATTTTGCCGCGATGCGTCACGGTGAGTTGATAGGCAATTTGGTGGACCACGTCACGGCTGTAACGCAAGTAACGGCAAACGCAGGAATTTGGCATGATCGGCGCGCTCGCCCGCAAGTTTTTCGGCTCCGCCAACGACCGGCGGGTGAAGGGTTACCAGTCCCGCGTCAACGCCATCAATGCGCTGGAGCCCGAGCTCGTCGCGCTGTCGGATGACGCGCTGAAAGCCCGTACCGTGGAGTTCCGTGCACAGCTTGCCGGCGGCAAGACGCTCGACGACATCTTGGTTCCCGCATTCGCCACCGTGCGCGAGGCAGCCAAGCGTACGCTTGGCCAGCGACATTTCGACGTGCAGTTGATCGGCGGTATGGTGCTGCATGAAGGCGATATCGCCGAGATGAAGACCGGCGAAGGCAAGACGCTGGTGGCGACACTCGCGGTCTATCTCAACGCGCTGGCCGGCAAGGGCGTCCACGTCGTCACCGTCAACGACTACCTCGCCCGCCGCGACTCCGAATGGATGGGCCAGATCTACTCTTTCCTCGGCATGACCACCGGCGTGATCGTCCACGGCCTTGACGATGCCGAGCGCAAGGAAGCCTATTCGCGCGACATCACCTACGGCACCAACAACGAATACGGTTTCGACTATCTGCGCGACAACATGAAGTACCGCCTGGAAGACATGGTCCAGCGCTCGCATTTCTACGCCATCGTCGACGAAGTCGACTCGATCCTGATCGACGAGGCGCGCACGCCCTTGATCATCTCCGGCCCGCTCGACGACCGCTCGGAGTTCTACAACACCATCGATACCTTCCTGCCCAAGCTCGACAAGACCGATTTCGACGTCGATGAGAAGCAGCGCACGGTGACGCTCACCGAAGCCGGCATGGAGAAGATCGAAACGCTGCTGCGCGACGCCGGCCAGCTCAAGGGCGCCTCGCTCTACGACGTCGAGAACGTCTCGGTCGTTCACCACATCAACCAGGCGCTACGTGCGCATTCGCTGTTCAATCGCGACAAGGACTACATCGTCCGCGACGGCGAAGTCGTCATCATCGACGAATTCACCGGCCGCATGATGCAGGGCCGGCGTTATTCCGAAGGCCTGCACCAGGCGCTGGAAGCCAAGGAACACGTTCAGGTCCAGCCGGAAAACCAGACGCTGGCCTCGATCACCTTCCAGAATTATTTCCGCATGTACGAAAAACTTGCGGGCATGACCGGCACGGCGCTGACCGAGGCCGACGAATTGTTCGACATCTACAAGCTCGAGGTCGTGGAAATTCCGACCAACGTGCCGGTGGCGCGTCTCGACGAGGACGATGAGGTCTACCGTACCCAGAACGAGAAATACGACGCGATCCTGGCCGAAATCGAGCGCGCCAATGCGCGGTTGCAGCCGGTGCTGGTCGGTACCGCCTCGATCGAAAAATCCGAAGTGCTGGCCGATTATCTCAAGAAGCACGGCTACAAGCAGATCGATTTCGGTGCGGAATCCGGCATGGAAAAACTCTATGCCGCTGCGCGTGCGGGCAAGCCTGCAAAGCTGTTCGCGGTCTTGAACGCGCGCTTCCACGAACAGGAAGCCTATATCGTGGCCGAGGCCGGTGTGCCCGGCGCGATCACGATCGCGACCAACATGGCCGGCCGCGGTACCGACATCAAACTCGGCGGTTCGCTCGATATGCGGATCCTGCAGGAGACCGCAGGCATCACCGACGAGGCCGAGAAGGCCGCCAAGATCGAGCGCATCAAGGCCGATATCGAACGCTTCCGCGAGATCGTGCTGAAGGCGGAAGACGTGGTCGAGGTCGAGCCCGCCAAGGGATCGAAACCCGCCAAGACCGTAACCAAGCCGGGCGGTCTCTACATCATCGGCTCCGAACGTCATGAATCGCGGCGCATCGACAACCAGTTGCGCGGCCGCTCCGGCCGTCAGGGCGACCCCGGGCGCTCGAAGTTCTTCCTGTCGCTGGAAGACGATCTGATGCGGATCTTCGGGTCCGATCGGCTCGATTCCATGCTGACGCGGCTTGGCCTCAAAGAGGGCGAAGCCATCATCCATCCCTGGATCAACAAGGCGCTGGAGAAGGCGCAGCAGAAGGTCGAAGCCCGAAACTTCGACATCCGCAAGAACCTGCTCAAATTCGACAATGTTCAGAACGACCAGCGCAAGGTGATCTTCGACCAGCGCATCGACCTGATGAAGGACGACAGTGTCGCCGAGACGGTGGCGGACATGCGTCACGCCTTCGTCGAGGATGTGGTGACAAAACACGTGCCCGAGCATGTCTATGCCGAGCAGTGGGACGTCGCCGGTCTCAAGGATGAATTGAAGCGCGTGCTCGACGTCGATTTACCGGTCGATGAATGGGCCAAGGAAGAGGGCATCGCCGACGAGGAATTACTGTCGCGCATCGAGAAGCATGTCGACGAGCACATGGCGGCCAAGGTCGCGCAATGGGGCCCCGACGTGATGCGCTACGTCGAGAAGACCATTTTGCTGCAGACGCTGGATCATCTCTGGCGCGAGCACCTGATCATGCTCGACCATCTGCGCCAGGTGATCGGGCTGCGCGGCTATGGCCAGCGCGATCCGTTGCAGGAATACAAGTCGGAAGCCTTCAGCCTGTTCGAGGCGATGATCGCGCATCTGCGCGAGGCGGTGACGGCGCAATTGATGCGCGTCGAAATCGTACCGCCGGAAGAGCAGCAGCCCGCGCTGCCGCCGATGGAAGTGCACAAGCTTGATCCGAATACCGGCGAAGACGAAATGGCGTTCGCCAACGTGTCGCTGGTGCCTCAGACCGCTGCCGCCGATCGCGACCCCAAGAATCCCGCAAGCTGGGGTAAGGTCGGCCGTAACGAAGATTGCCCCTGCGGCTCCGGCAAGCGCTACAAGCACTGCCACGG
>CAVYPL010000029.1:0-34191 GCA_963770355.1 uncultured Alphaproteobacteria bacterium
GGGGATGCCGGAGTGTTTCCGCTGAACCTGTATGCTCGTGTGCGTTTTTTCGCACAGCCTTTGCACACGAGACCGCGGGTGCAGCGTGCACCCGGCATTCCCCGCACCCTCTTTTTGGGGGGTCGGCGTTTCTTGACACCACAACCCGGGCGCAACGCGCTGCGGGATCGCGAAGCCGTGCCTTTGCATCTGACAGCCACTCAACGCAAGACAGTATCCGAGTACGGGGCCGCTCCATCCTGGAGATAGGGCATAGGAAACCAGGCGGCGCCAGACCGCAGAGGACATCGGAGGAAGATTTGTCGGTTCGCTATTACGACTGGATCGCCCATTTCGGCCGCCGCACGCCGGATAAAATCGCGGCCATCGATCTCGCCAGCCAGCGCCGCTTCTCCTACGCGCAGTTCGACGCGCGCATTTCACGTCTCGCCACGCATCTGCGCGACAAACTGAAGGTCGCGCGCGGCGACCGGGTCGCAGTGCTGGCGCTGAACACGACCGATACTTTGGAAGTGCAGTTCGCCTGCTGCCGGATCGGCGCCGTGTTCCTGCCGCTGAACACCCGCCTCACCGTGCCCGAGCTGCAATTCATCGTCGGCGATTCCTCGCCCAAGGTGATGATCCACGACACCGATCTCGCCGAAGTCGCGCTGACAGTCGCAAAACTCTGCAACGTTTCGTCCGCGCTGCGGCTCGGTGCCAGGCGGCTCCTATGAGGCCGCGATCGCGGCGTCAAAACCGCTCGACCAGGCCGAAGACGTCACGCTCGATGACATCTCGACCATCATGTACACCTCGGGCACCACCGGCCAGCCCAAGGGCGCGATCATCACCCACGGCATGACGTTCTGGAATTGCGTCAATCTCGGCGGCCCCGCCTATATCTCGCCGTCGTCGGTGCTGCTCACCGTGCTGCCGCTGTTCCACACCGGCGGGCTCAATTGCTACACCAACCCGGTGCTGCACGCCGGCGGCACCGTGCTGATCATGCGCGCGTTCGATCCGGGCGCGGCGCTGCAATTGATCACCGATCCCGCGCAGGGCATCAACCAGTTTTTCGGCGTGCCCGCGATCTACCAGTTCATGGCGCAGCATCCGGCTTTTGCGACGTCCGACTTCAGCCGGCTGGTGATCGGCGGTGTCGGCGGCGCGCCGATGCCGGTGCCGCTGCTTGAAAACCTGGGAAGCAACGCGGCGTCGCGCTGCAGCAGGGCTACGGCATGACCGAGACCTCGCCCGCGGTGCTGACGCTCGACCGCGAGGATGCCGCGCGAAAGGCCGGCTCCTCCGGCAAGCCGGTGCTGCATACGGAAGTGCGGATCGTTCGCCCCGACGGGACCGACGCCGCTGTCGGCGAGCTCGGCGAACTCTGGGTCAAGGGACCGAACGTCACGCCCGGCTACTGGAACCGGCCGGACGCCAATGCGTCCTCCTTCACCGACGGCTGGCTGCACACCGGCGACGCCACGCGGATCGACGAGGAGGGCTTTTACTACATCGTCGACCGCTGGAAGGACATGTACATTTCCGGCGGCGAGAACGTCTATCCCGCCGAGGTCGAGAGCGTGCTGCATCAGCTTACCGCTATCGCCGAAGCCGCCGTCATCGGTATCCCCAACGAGCAGTGGGGCGAAGTCGGCATGGCGATCGTGGCGGTCAAGCCCGGCCATACGCTTGCCGCCGCGGAAATTCATGCGCATTGTGCAGCCAATCTCGCGCGGTTCAAATGCCCGCGCCTGATCGAGTTCGTCGACGCCCTGCCGCGCAACGCGACCGGGAAAATCCATAAACCGACACTACGAAAGAATTTCAGCACCCCGAAAGCCACCGACAAACAAGCCATTGCCTCGTAGCCGTCTGCCGGGACCGGCTGCGATTTCGCCTCGTCAGTCCCCAATCACAAAGAAACCAGGGAATAAGCGTTCATGAACAACAAGAAAATGTCTTTGCTTGCCGCAGCCGCGGCCCTCTCCCTCCTCACCACCCAAGGCGCCATAGCTCAAAAGAAATACGACACCGGCGCCTCCGACACCGAAATCAAGATCGGCAATGTCGAGGCCTATAGCGGGCCTGCCTCCGCCTACGGCATCATCGGCAAGACCGAGGAAGCTTATTTCAAGATGATCAACGATCAGGGCGGCGTGAACGGCCGCAAGATCAACTGGATCTCCTATGACGACGGCTACAGCCCGCCGAAGACGGTGGAGCAGGTCCGCAAGCTGATCGAGAGCGACGAAGTGTTCCTGGTGTTCAATGCGCTGGGCACACCGACCCAGACCGCGGTCCAGAAATATCACAATGCCAAGAAGGTCCCGCAGCTCTTCCTCGCCACCGGCGCCAGCAAGTGGAACGATCCGAAGGAATTTCCCTGGACCATGGGCTTTCAGCCGAGCTACCGCGTCGAAGCAAGAATTTTTGCGAAATACATCCTGGCCAACAAGCCCGGCGCCAAGGTCGCGGTGTTCTACGCCAATGACGATTTCGGCAAGGATTACGTCGCCGGCCTGAAGGAAGTATTCGGCGACAAGGCCTCAAGCATCATCGTCGCCGAGGAGAGCTACGAGACCACCGAACCATCGATCGATTCCCATATCGTCAAGCTGAAGGGCACAGGTGCGGACGTGTTCGTCAACATCTCGACGCCGAAATTCGCGGCCCAGGCGATCAAGAAGATGCACGAGTTGGAATGGAAGCCGATGCACGTCATGACCGACGTCTCGATTTCGATCGGCGCGGTCATGAAGCCGGCCGGGTTTGATGCATCCGAAGGCGTGCTGTCGGCCGGCTATCTCAAGGACGCATCCGACCCGCAGTGGAAGGACGATGCCGGCATGAAGAAGTTCATGACGTTCGTCGACAAATACATGCCGGGCGCCAACATCGCCGACGCCAATCTGGTCTATGGCTACGCCGCGGCGCAGACCATGGTGCAGGTGCTGAAACAATCCGGCGACAATCTGACCCGGGAAAACGTGATGAAGCAGGCCGCCAGCCTGAAAGACTTCACGCCGGATACGCTGATCCCCGGCATCAGGGTCAACACCGGCCCCAATGACTTTGCTCCGATCGAACAGCTCAAGATGATGCGGTTCAAGAGCGGCCAATGGGAGCTGTTCGGCGACATCATCAGCGCCGAGACTGGTGGTTAGATAAAGCTCAGCTCATTCCGGGAATGCGTCGCAAGACGCAGACCCGGAATGACCGCTTCTCAATCCCCCCGGCAAGAACATCGCGAATTTGTCGGCAAACCGCGCAAAATTATCCGCATGCCGGGATATCATGTGCAAAGCGAAGGGCGATGCCTGCCCAACGTGTGTTGCCACCCCCCTCAAGTCTCAATAAAAAGGAAGAAAATCATGGCGCGTGGCGATCGCCCTCGATCGATCGCGGCCAAAGGAAACAACAAGGTAAGGGACTTTCATGGAAGCTCAGGCAGGTAACGCGTCGCACCCGACCGGAAAATGGTCGCCTTCGTCCAATGCGAGCGACATCGTCAAGCGCATCCATGCGATGCTGCATCCGCGTAACATCGTGCTGGTTGGCGCGACCGACAAGCCCGGGAACTATGCCGAGCGCATCTGGAACAACCTCGTCAAGTACCAATACAAGGGCGGACTTTTCCCGATCAATTCCAAGCGCGAAACGATCTGGGGCGTGCCTTGTTATAAGGATTTCGCGAGCCTGCCGGAAAAGCCCGACCACGTCCTGGTGTTGGTGCCGGCCCGCTTCGCGGTGCAGGTGATCCGCGACGCGGCCGCCGCCGGCGCTCGCTCCGCGACCATCGTCACCTCGGGCTTCAGCGAATTGCAGGATGCCGAAAGCCAACGGCTGGCGGTTGAATTGCAACAGGCGGTGCGCGAGACCGGACTTGCTGTCACCGGCCCGAATTGCCTTGGCAACTTAAGCGCCGGCGAAAATCTCTTCACCAATATCGACGACCGCATCGTCACCATGGAAGCGGGTCCCGTCGCGATTGCCGGACAGTCCGGTGCGATCGTGATGGCTATCCGCCAGACGCTGGAGGATCGCGGCGTCGGCGTCGGCTACATGGTGACGACCGGCAACGAGACCGGGCTCGAGACGCCCGACTTGATGGCCTATTTCGCGGCCGATCCGAGCATTCGCGTCATTGTGGTGTATCTCGAAGGCGTGCGGAATACGAAAGTGTTCCGCGAGGCCTGCAAGGCCGCACGCGCCGCCGGCAAACCCGTAATAGCGCTAAAACTCGGCGCCTCCGAAGGTGGCCGCGCCGCTGCAATGGCGCATACCGGTGCACTCGCGGGCTCCATCGAAACCTTCGATGCGATCTCGACGCGCGAAGGCGTGATCCGCGTGCGCGGGCTGGATGAACTGATCGAGACTACCGAATGCTTCGTGCATGCCGATCCGCCGAAGAGCAACCGTCTTGCTGCGGTGTCGCTGTCCGGCGGCAAGCGCGGTCTCCTGATCGACGCGTTCTATTCGGCCGGGTTGAACTTTGCGTCGCTCAGCCCCAGCGCCACCGAAAAACTGACAAAGATGCTCGGCCCCGGCAGCATCGTCGGCAATCCGCTCGATGCAGGCTTCGCCGCGGTGGTCGACCCCTCCGTCTACATGCAGTCGATCAAGATCATGATCGACGATCCCGATACCGATATCGTCATCATCGATGCCGAACTGCCGAAGGCGCCGCACGAACTGCGCGAACGCAACTTGCGCATCGTCAACGACATGGCCGGCGCCGCCTCCAAGCCCGTGGTCTATATCAGCGCGATGTCCATCGGCTTTACCGAGTTCACCAAGGGCCTGCGCAAATCGCTGCCGAACATCGCGGTCATGCAGGGGCTCGACCGCGCGGTAGGCGCAATCAAATCACTGATCGATTATGCGTCACTGCGCAAGGAGGTCCCGGATATCAAGTCGAGCTCGAAGGCCTCCGCGCGGGCGGTGCTGGAAAAGGCGCTCAAGAGCGCCAATGGCGCCGCGGCGCTCGACGAGGTCGCCTCGAAGAAGCTGCTCAGGGCCTACGGCATTCCGGTATCAAAGGAAGAGGTCGCGCAAACCGCCGCGGAAGCCGTCAAGATCGCAAAGAAGATCGGCTTCCCGGTGGTCGCCAAGGTGGTCAGCGCCGACATCCTGCACAAATCGGATATTGGCGGTGTGGTTCTGAACCTCAACAATGCGGCCGAGGTGAAGAAGGCGTTCAACGACATCACCGCGCGGGTGAAGAAGATCAAGAGCAAGCCGAAGCTCGAAGGCATTTTGATCGCGCAGCAGGTCAAGGCCGACCTCGAACTCGTGGTCGGCGCCTCGCTCGACGCCGAGATGGGACCGGTGGTGCTGTTCGGCACCGGCGGCGTCGATATCGAATTGATGAAGGATGTCGCGCTCGCCGGCGCGCCGCTCGACGCGGACGAAGCGAAGCAGCTGATCCACAAGACCAAGGCCGGCGTGAAGATGAAGGGCTACCGCGGCAAGCCCGCGCTGCATGAGGCGTCCGCCGTGAAGGCGCTGGTCGGGCTATCCAATTTGATGGCGGACGCAGGAACGCGCATCGCGTCGATCGACGTCAATCCTTTCCTGATCAATAGCAAGGTCGGTGTCGCCGTCGACGGCCTGATCGTGCTCAACAATGCTGCTGCGAACAAGGCGGCCGGACATTGATATTGGCAGCCGGGGTCGGATAGGCCGAAGGATGTGATGAACGCAATTGCTTTCGTCACAACCCCGCACCCCACTGCCGCGCGGTTTGCAACAGCCAGTCGCGGTAGAGCGTCAGCGGCGTGACGCCGGTCATTCCGCCGCAGCCCGCGCTGCCGTTCGCTCCGGTCGACCAACTGACGACGCCAATGACGGCCGGACCGCCTTCTTTGTCCTCGAACACCGGTGCACCGGAATCACCGGTGCAGGCACCGAGCCCGTCGCGCACTCCCTGGCCCACGGGATCGACCAAACGAATCTGCAGCGTTCCCGGCTTGCCCGTCGCGACCAGTCCCGCGGCGCGGATGGTACCGCCGCTCTTGCCGTCACCGCGCACGGTCACGCCGATGCCGGCAATGGTAAAGCGGCTGCCGACGACGATTGGAATGTTCGGAGCGCCGAGCACCGACGGTGATTTTCCGGCGGCAGGCGCTGCCAATTGCAGCAACGCTACATCGGCAGTGGCGCGATGCCCCAGCATCGCCTGCATGTTGAAGCCCGGATGTATCGCCACCGTCTTGACGTCTCGCAGCGACGGCTGCTTGTCCGCGCCATATTCGACGATCCTGTAATCCGCGCCGGGTTGCACGCAATGCGCGGCCGTCAACACCACCTTTGGCGCGATCAGCGCGCCCGTACAGAAATTGCCGCGCGAACCGACGATGGTGATGACGGAACGGCCAATGCCTTCGGTCGTCGGCGCACCACCGCCAACGATGGCGTCGGCCGGCGTCGATATCAGCAGCGCAAAACTGGTAATTGCCACTAAGAGTGTTTTCATCTGCGAAGCAATAACCCGCACGGTGCCTATCGCCAAGCGGCGGATCGGGCTGGTTCTATCAAGCATTCCGTGTTAGCCGCTCTCCAACGCATTGATGTCGGCAGGGAATAATGATCGAGGCAGTGATCTGGGATTTCGGCGGGGTATTGACCACTTCGCCGTTCGAGGCGTTTGCGCGGTTCGAGACCGAGCGCGGGTTGCCCGCCGATATCATCCGACGCACCAACGCCGCCAATCATCTTGAAAACGCCTGGGCCAAATTCGAGCGCGCCGAAGTGGACATCGACGCCTTTGACGAATTATTCGCGGTCGAATCGAAGGCGCTCGGCGCGGAAGTTCGCGGCAAGGACGTGTTGCCGTTACTCTCTGGCGATCTGCGCCCCGAGATGGTCGAGGCGCTCAAGCGCGTGAAAGCCAGCTTCAAGACCGGCTGCATCACCAACAATCTTCCTGCCAACGCGATCGGCAGCCGCAGCGGCCGCTCGCTCTATGTCGCCGAAGTAATGGTGCTGTTCGACCATGTCATCGAGTCCGCGAAAATCGGCCTCAGAAAGCCCGACCCGCGCATCTACCAGATGATGGTCGAGACGCTGAAAGTAGACCCGAAGAACTGCGTCTATCTCGACGATCTCGGCGTCAACCTGAAGCCGGCGCGCGACATGGGCATGACCACGATCAAGGTGCTCAACGGCGCACAGGCGATTGGGGAACTGGAGGCGGCGACCGGGCTGGCATTGCGCTAGACGGAAAATGTCCAGAAATCGCGGGCTCCCATGAATAAACGGTGCTTGTTCTTTACCTGGAACACAGGCAGAACTCTCTGAAATCCAGTGAATTTCGGAGTTGAAACGCGTGGCTGAAAATCGGCCTTCGGCCTCGATCGAGGCAGTGGAAAGCGGTCTTGCCGCGCAAGGCTATATTGCGAGCCGGCAAATCGCGACCGCGGTCTATCTTTCGCAGCAGATCGAAAAACCCATACTCGTCGAAGGTCCCGCCGGCGTCGGCAAGACCGAGCTTGCGAAAGCGATCGCGGCGTGGCGCGGGCTGAAGATGATCCGTCTGCAATGCTATGAAGGGTTGGACGAAGCCAAGGCGCTCTATGAGTGGAAATACGCCAAGCAGCTTCTGTACACGCAGATCCTGAAAGACAAGCTCGGCGAGGTACTCGGCGGCGCCGAAACGCTGCATGCCGCGCTGGAACAATTGCACGATTTCGGCGACGTGTTCTTCTCCAAGGAATTCGTCGAACCGCGCCCGCTGTTGCAGGCGCTGGAGCAGCCCGCTGGCTGCGTGCTCTTGATCGACGAAATCGACAAATCGGATGCCGAATTCGAATCCTTGCTATTGGAAATCCTCAGCGATTTTCAGGTCACCATCCCGGAACTGGGAACGGTTGTCGCGGTCGCCGCGCCGACCGTGATCCTGACCTCGAACAGCGAGCGCGATCTCGGCGACGCGCTGAAGCGCCGCTGCCTGCATTTGCACATCGGCTTCCCCGAACAGAAACTTGAAGAGCGGATCGTCGAAAGCCGCGTGCCCGGCATTTCGCAAACATTGCGCAAGCAGATGGTGGGATTCATCCACGAGGTCCGCACGCTCGATCTGAAGAAACTGCCGTCGGTGAGCGAAACCATCGATTGGGCCCGTGTGCTGGTGCTGCTGCAGGCGCCCGAACTCGGCCATGAGATCGTCAAGGACACGCTCAATGTGTTGCTGAAATACGAGGCGGATATCGAGGCCACGATGCCTCAGGTCTCCACCTTCATTGCCAAGGCCACCCGTCAAAACGTCTTCGGATAGAGCGAGAGATGAGAGAGAACCTGCATCGCTTCTTTCGTGCGGCGCGGGGCGCGGGAGTAAGGCTCTCGCCGGCCGAAAGCATCGACGCGATGCGGGCGGTGGCAAAAATCGGCTTCACCGATCGGAGTGTCCTGCGCGATACCTTTCTGCTGACGCTCGCCAAGACCCAGGATGAGAAGAAAGCGCTCGGCGATTGCTTCGATCTGTTCTTCGATCAGCCGGAGCCGTCCCAACCCCCGCCCGAAGACAGCGAAACGGACGAGAAGGACGCGCCGGAATCCGGCGCCGCGGCCGATTCCCCCGGCGATGCCGGCGGTGGCGACGAACAGGCCGAGGGGCTCGGCCCTCTTGCGCAGATGTTGCTGGCGCAGGACCGCAACGAGATCGCGGCCGCGATGGCGAACGCGGCGAGCGCGGCTTCGCTGTCCGATATCCGCTACTTCACGCAGCGCGGGATATTCTCCGGCCGCATCCTCGATCAAATGGGCATCCAGCGCCTTCGCGACGACCTCGACAATCTGACGGCAACGAACCCCGCACTGGCGGAGCGGTTGACGGCTGCACTCGACGGGCTGCGAGACACCGTTCGCGAGACCGTCTCTCAGGCGCTGATGCTCTACGGGCGCGAGGAGGCAGAGAACCTCCGCAACGAGATTTTGCGCAATGCGCCATTGTCGCGGATCGAACCGCGGCAGGTCGAGCAGATGCGGCATCTGATCCGCCAGATCGCGCGTCGCCTGCGCGAGCGCTACAGCAAGCCGCGCAAACGCCAGCGGCGCGGCCATCTCGACGTGCGCCGGACCATCCGGAGAAACGCGGCGTGGGGTGGCGTGCCGTTCCTCACCGCCTGGAAACGACGGCACCGCGACAAACCGAAAATCGTTGCGCTTTGCGACGTCTCAGGCTCGGTGGCGCGGGTATCCGATTTCTTCCTGCTATTGATCCACAGCCTGCATGAGGTTGTCTCCGACGTCCGCTCGTTTGCGTTTTCCGGACATCTGATCGAGGTCAGCGACATCCTGGAATCCAAATCGCCGGAAGAAGCGATGGCCGAGATCATGTCCAAGGTCGGCTTCGGCTCATCGGATTACGGCAATTCCTTTGTCGATTTCGAAGACGAATGGATGAACGCGATCACGCCGCAGACCACCGTGATCGTGCTCGGCGATGCCCGCAGCAACAATCTCGACCCGCGTGCCGATATCCTGCGCCGCATCGGCGAGCGTTCGAAGCGGCTGGTCTGGCTCAATCCCGAGGGCCGTATGGCCTGGGGTTGGGGCGATTCCGAAATGCCGCGCTATTCGACCTTCTGCACCGTCGTGCGCCAATGCGCCACGGCGCAGCAGCTTGAGCGAGCGGTGTCGGACATCGTGGCGAGCTATCAGTAGGTCAGTCTTTTGTTTTGACGCGTTTTCTTCACGCGAACCGGAGTCCACTTCGCTCGAAAACGCTCTATCTCACGCGTCGATCGCGTCCTTGATGCGCTTGCGCGTCAGCGGCAGGTTGCGCAACCGCTTTCCGGTGGCGTTGGCGATGGCGTTCGCGATCGACGCCGCCGCCGGGCCCTGCCCGGTCTCGCCGCTACCGAGGAACGGCTGGCCGGGGCGGTTGATGATGTGGACCTGGATACTCTCAGGTACCGAATTGAAACGCAGGATCGGGTAGGTCTGCCAGTCGGTGCTGGTGATCCTGGTGTCGTCGAACGTCACGGCCTCATACAGCGTCCAGCTCATCGACTGTACGATCGCGCCCTCGATCTGGTTGGTCAGCCCGTCCGGATTGACCACCTGGCCGCTGTCGACGGCGGCCACCGCGCGTACCAGCCGCGGACGGCCGGTCTCGCGGTTCACTTCGACTTCGCAAGCAACGGCGCAATAGGCCGCCAGATTCTTGTAGCGCGCAAAGGCAAAACCGAAGCCGCGATCCGGCGGCGGCTTTCGATCCTTCTTCCACCCAAAGCCCTGTGCCGCCTTTTCGATCACGTCACGCCCGCGCTGGTCGTCGAGATGTTTCAGCCTGAACTCGACGGGATCGGCGCCGGCGAGTACGGCGAGTTCGTCCATAAAACTCTCGATCGAGAACACATTGTGGTAGGCGCCGAGCGCGCGCATCGCCGAAATTCGCAGCGGCATCGCCGGGATGAAGTGATGGACCACATGCGCGTTGGGAAAATTGTAGAACGGGATCGCATTGCGATCGCCGCCACCTTCCGGCAATGGCAGCGGCTTTGGCGCAGGCACCGCAAAAGGCTGCGCCATATGCTGGGCAGCCAGCATCGACCCGGCGCCACCTGGCCGCATCGAATGGGTGTTGCTGAAAACCTCAAAATTCCAGTCGGCGATTTTTCCGGCGCTGTCGAGCGTGGCCTTCAGTTTCGTTACCATCGCCGGGCCATAGGGCTCCCAGGCATGTTCCTGCTCGCGCATCCACTGTACGCGGACGGGGCGGCCGGGCAGCGCCCGCGCGATCAGCGCGGCATCGGCCGCGGCATCGTCGGCGCCGTTATGGCCGTAACAGCCGGATCCTTCGACATGAATCAGGCGGACGCTGGCCGGCGGCATTCGCAACATCTCCGCGATGCCCTGACGGTCGGGATAGACGCCCTGCGTATGCGACCACACCGTCATCGCACCGTCGACGAATTGGGCGACCGCGCAGGACGGCCCGATCGATCCATGCGCCTGATAGGGCCGCGTATAGGTGGCCTCGATGGTCTTCACGCCCGTGGCCGCAGGATTGCTGCGCTCAAAAATAGTCGTGTTCTGCGAAGGAAGGTTGGTCAGCACGTTGAGCAGGTCATCCTGCTTCGGCAGGCTGGCGGTCTCTTTCCATTTCGCCGCGGCGGCCAGCGCGTTCATCGCCTTGACGGACTGGAATTCTCTCTCGGCAACGACCGCGAGGAAATTGCCGTCCCGCACGATCTTGATGACCCCGGGAAGTTTCTCGATGGCGGACGTGTCGCATTCGGTCAGCTGCGCGCCATAGCTCGGCGGACGCACCACACGCGCATGCAGCATTCCGGGCAATCGCATGTCATGCACGTAGGCCGCGCCGCCGGTGACTTTGGCGGGGATATCGACGCGCGGCACGGACTGGCCCATCACCTTGTATATCGACGGGTCCTTCAGCTTCGACTTCGGCTGCGCCTGTACATGCAGCATATCGGCGGCGACGAGTTCGCCATAGGTCGAGCGCCTGCCGTCAGGGGCGATCACCGCGCCGTTTTCCGTCCGCAAGTTTTCAGCGGGCAGATCGAAACGCCTGGCGGCTTCCACGATCAGCAGCGCGCGCACCTGCGCCGCTGCATTCTGGATCGCGGTGCCGCCATCCTTCATGGAATTGCTGCCGGACGTATAGCCCTCATTCGCCGTGAGTTTGGTGTCGGCGGTAACAACCTTCAGCGAGGCAAAAGGCACGTCGAGTTCTTCGGCAGCGATCTGGTGGGCCGCCGTCTTGAACCCCTGTCCGAGCTCGGCCTTGCCGGTGAATACCGTGATGCTGCCATCGGCATCGATCCGAATCCAGGAATCGAGATAGGGCGAGGTCTTCAAACTGCCGGGCGGGCTCGGCGCGGGCGCCGCAGCCGGGGCCTCCTGTTGTTGCGCGAAGGCGTCAGCTAGCGAGAAGCTGACGATCAGCGCGCCGCCACCCGTGAGGACGCGCCGGCGATCGAGAATGACAGGGGCGTTCATTGGGCGCTCCTGTTGGCTGGCGCAGCATCCGCAGTATCCATCAGCCTGATCGCCCGGTGCACGGCACGTAGGATCCGCATATGGGTGCCGCAGCGGCACAGTTGAGGTTCGAGTTCGGCGCGGATCTGTTCGTCGGTCGGCTTGGAATTTCGTTGCAGCAGGGCCTGCGCCCGCATCATCATCCCCGCGATGCAATAGCCGCATTGCGCCGCCTGCTCTTCCATGAAGGCGCGCTGGATCGGCGCCGGCTCTGCAATCGTGCCGAGGCCTTCGAGCGTCGTCACCTGCTTGCCCTCGAGCAGAACCATCGGCGTCACGCAGGAGAGTACGGCCTTGCCGTCGACGATCACCGTGCAGGAGCCACATTGCCCCAGACCACAGCCGAACTTGGCGGCGTTGAGCTGGAGGTCGTCACGCAGCACGTAGAGCAGCGGCGTATCTGGCTCCGCATCGACCTGATGCTCCCGACCATTGACCTTCAATGTCATCATGGCTTGTCTCGCTGGGTGGGATCGGCGGGCGCATTGCGCGGCCCGGGCGATGTCTGGAGAAATACGGTTTGGGTGCGGCGTGCATCCGCGATGGTCTTATCGAGACCGGTCCATGCCGGCTGTTTGCTGAACCGCGCCCGCAAATAGCTCAACAGCCTAGATGCCTGTTCATCGTTCATGCTGGCGGCAAAACCCGGCATGATCGGGCTGCGCTCGCCTTCCACGGGGCGGACACCCGACAGCACGATGTTGGCGAGATTGCGCGGATCGGGACTTGAGATCGCGGTGCTGAGAGCGAGATCAATTCCACCATAGGGTAGCGGCCTGCCGCTCTCATGGCATGACGCGCAGGCGGCCGCGTAGATCGCTGCACCTGCCGGGTTGCTCTGCGAAGCCTGAGCCGACGACTTTGCCGCCTCATCTCCCTTGCGGTCCGACGCCGGCGCCCCGGAGACGCTGGCCATATAGACCGCGATGGCGCGAACGTCGCTTGACGGCACGGAAGACAGATTGCTGACCACCTCCGCCATCGGTCCGCGCGCGGTGCCGTGATCGGGATGAAAACCATCGCGCAAATAGGCATATAGGGCATCGGCGGTCCAAGGCACCGGCGAGCGGGACTGGTCGTTGATCGCATAAGCGTGCCAATTGTCGACGTCGCCGCCGGCAAACTGCGCGCTGACACGTTCCGCGCCCAGCGCATTGCGCGGCGTGTGGCACGCGCCACAATGCGCCAATCCTTCGACAAGGTAGGCGCCGCGATTCCACTCGGCGCTTTGTTTCGGGTCGGGTTGATAGGTGTCGTGACGAAGGAACAGCAATTTCCATCCCGCAATGGCGAGCCGCTGGTTGAACGGGAAGGAAAGCTGATTTTCGCGCGCCGGCGCGCGAACCGGCTGCCGCGTCATCAGGAATGCATAGAGCGCCCGGTCGTCCTCGTCGCTGACATTGGTGAAGTGATCGTAGGGGAATGTCGGATAGAGGTGCTGGCCTTCACGGTTGACGCCGGACCGCATCGCGCGCTGAAAGGCGGCCTCCGACCATCGCCCGATCCCGGTCTCGGCATCCGGCGTGATGTTGGAGGAGAAGATCGTCCCGAACGGGGTCGGCACCGGCAGGCCGCCGGCAAAATTCTTGGCCCCGCGCACGGTATGGCAATCGTTGCAATTGCCGATCGCCGCCAGCTCCCGGCCCTTCTTGACGAGGGCGGCATCGAAAGATTGCGCCGCCGGAGGATCGATCGCGGCGAGCGCTGGCCGCCAGGCGATCGCAAAAGCCGCTGCCGCACCGACAACCAGCACGACGGCAGCGATGCTCGCGACGATCCGCGCCGATCCCGTCATACGCTCCCCTTTGGGCTTGTTGTTTGGGTGGTCTTCTAACACAAATCTCGCGCTGTCGTTCACTTATGAGAGGTCCGATCACTGGCAGTTGACTCTTGTGAATGTCCCCGAAATACGCCGCGGGAGCGTCGAATCAGGCATAGACTTGCCACGATCTTTTCGGCCTACTTGAATTGATCGAATCCGCAGTTTCTGTCTCAAAGCCGGCTGCCGCACGGCCATTAACCGGACTACCTCACCCCGATGCCTGCTCCCGCAGCCCGCAACTGTGTCTCCGCCACCACCCCCGACGCGTTGTCCGCCCTGAACTCGGTGTTCGGCCTCCCGGCCTTCCGGGGTGCGCAGGAGGAGATCGTCCGCCATGTCACCGACGGCGGCAATTGCCTGGTGCTGATGCCGACCGGCGGCGGCAAGTCTCTGTGCTATCAATTGCCCGCTCTGTTACGTAACGGCTGCGGCATCGTCGTGTCACCGCTGATCGCGCTGATGCGCGACCAGGTCGCGGGCCTGCTCGAAGCCGGCGTCAATGCAGCCGTACTGAATTCCACCCTGTCGTTCGAGGAAGCCTCCGAAGTCGAGCGGCGGCTGATCGCCGGCGATCTCGACCTGCTCTACGTCGCGCCCGAACGTCTGTTGACGGCGCGCTGCCTCACTTTGCTCGGCCGGGCCAATATCGCGCTGTTTGCGATTGACGAGGCGCATTGCGTATCGCAATGGGGACATGATTTCCGCCCGGAATATATCGGCCTGTCCGTGATCGCGGAGCGTTTTCCGGACGTGCCCCGCATCGCGCTGACTGCGACCGCCGACGAACTGACGCGCAAGGAGATCGTCGAGCGGCTCGGGCTTTCGGGTGCACCCAGCTTTGTCGCCAGTTTCGACCGCCCGAACATCCGTTATGAAATTGTCGAAAAACAAAACGCCCCAACCCAGCTCAGGGCTTTCATCAGCGAACGCCATTCGGGCGATGCCGGCATCGTCTATTGCCTGTCGCGGGCCAAGGTCGAGGACACCGCCACCGCGTTGACCGCCGCCGGCATCCCGGCGTTGCCCTATCACGCAGGCCTCGACGCCGGCATGCGAGCGCGCAATCAGGACCGCTTTATCAACGAGGATGGCATCGTCATCGTCGCCACCATCGCGTTCGGCATGGGCATCGACAAGCCCGACGTGCGGTTCGTCGCGCATCTCGACCTGCCGAAGAGCATCGAGGCCTATTACCAGGAGACCGGGCGCGCGGGCCGCGACGGCAAGCCATCCAGCGCCTGGATGGCCTATGGGCTATCCGACATCGTGCAGCAGCGCCGCATGATCGACGAATCCACCGGCTCCGACACGTTCAAGCGGGTGTCGATCGGCAAGCTCGACGCGCTGGTTGGACTGGCCGAAACCGCGGGATGCAGGCGCAGCCGCCTGCTCGGCTATTTCGGCGAGGCCGTGAGCGGCGGCAATTGCGGCAATTGCGACAACTGCCTGTCACCGCCCCAGCTTCGTGACGGCAAGGTTGCCGCGCAAAAGCTGTTGTCCTGCGCCTATCGCACCGGGCAACGTTTTGGCGCCATGCATCTGATCGATGTGCTGGTCGGCCGCCTGACCGAGCGTGTCAAGCAATTCGGACACGACAAGATATCCGTGTTCGGCATCGGCGCTGAGCTCAACGAAAAGCAATGGCGCGGCGTCATTCGCCAGCTCGTGGCCATGGGTCACCTTCAGGCCGACAGCGAAGCCTTCGGTGCGTTGAAGCTGACGGGGAGTGCGCGAGGCGTGTTGAAGGGCGAGACCGAAGTGATGCTGCGCGAAGCGCCCGCCGGCACCCGCGTTCGCGCCAACCGGACCAAATCAAGGCGCGGCGATCTGGCACCGCGTCCTGCCGGCCAGACGGCAAGCGGCGATCCAGGTTTGCAAACCGCTCTCCGCGCGTGGCGCTCCGAGATCGCGCGCAAACGTGGCGTGCCCGCTTATGTCGTGCTGCACGATTCAACCATCGACGGCATCGCCGCGTCGCGTCCGGCGACGCTGAACGAACTTCGCAACATCCCCGGCATCGGCGACAAGAAGCTGGAGCATTATGGAGATGAGCTGATTACGCTGGTGAAGGCGGCGACGTGAGGTCGGTTTAGCCGTATCGTCAGACCTCCCCCGCGGCCCGTTCGGGCAAGGGGTGAGCCGGCGGTTCTTCGTTTGGCAAAATGGCCGCCGCTATTTCAAACGCGACCATCCATTTTGGCTTTTCTTCCTCTGTGCCTGGCACATTGATCTGCACACCTCCACCGTCGTCGACGGTGAAGGATGCGGCCAGCGCGGCAGCCTCCAAGGCGGCGCCCCTTAAATCGTAGACGCCGCCGATTTTTACGTTGTCGGCATACACCGTCCAGCCCATTGGGGCCTTCACGATTTCGAAGACCGATCGCATCATCATCCCGAACACCTAAGCGAAGTGCCAGCCTTCGGGAAATGGGATAATCGGCCAGAGATGATTGAAATTGTCATTCGCCGCTTTCGGTCGCTCCTCGAAAGTCGAAAATCCGGCCAACGCTTCCTGCACCGGCACGAGCATGACCGCCTTCTGCACGGCATCCATTATCCGTTCGAATTCGATTTCGCTCATCGCACGCTCCATTGATCCATGCGGGCATTCAGCCCTGCAAGGACGATACAAAGGACCGCGCCTGGCGAGATCGCCACGCAAGTTTGTTATTTGGATGCCCGCGTACGGCCGTTTCGATGGCGAAATGGGGCGAAACCGAGAGTTATCCGAACACGCTACGCGAGCAGTCTTCGTCTCACCCATTACGAAACGCGTATGCGTATCCATTGATCGCCGGCGCACCGCCGAGATGGGCGTAGAGGACTTTCGACCCGCTCGGGAAATAGCCCTTGTTCACGAGATCGATCATGCCCTGCATCGATTTCCCCTCATAGACCGGATCCGTGATCATGCCTTCGAGGCGCGCGCAGAGCCGGATCGCTTCCTTGGTCGCTTCCGAGGGAACGCCATAGGCCGGATAGGCATAGTCTTCGATAAGAACGACGTCGTCTTCGACGATCTCCTTGCCCAATTCAACGAGGTGAGCGGTGTTGCGGGCAATATCGAGCACCTGGGCCTTGGTCTGCGCAGGTGTAAAAGACGCATCGATACCGATCACGTTGCGCTCCCGGCCGTCCTTGGCAAATCCCACAAGCATGCCGGCGTGGGTCGAGCCGGTAACCGTGCAGACCACGATATAATCGAAGGCGAAGCCAAGCTCCTTCTCCTGCGCTCGCACCTCTTCGGCGAAACCGACATAACCGAGGCCGCCATATTTATGCACGGAAGCGCCAGCCGGGATCGCATAGGGCTTGCCGCCCTTTGCCTTCACATCCGCGATCGCCTGCTCCCAGCTTTGGCGAATGCCGATATCGAAGCCTTCATCCACCATCTGGACGTCGGCGCCCATCACGCGGCTGAGCAGAATATTGCCCACGCGGTCGTAGACGGCGTCCTCATGCGGCACCCAGCTTTCCTGCACCAGACGGCACTTCATGCCGATCTTGGCTGCGACGGCTGCGACCATGCGGGTGTGGTTGGATTGCACGCCGCCGATCGAAACCAGCGTATCGGCATTGGACGCAATCGCGTCGGGCACTATATATTCCAGCTTGCGCAGCTTGTTTCCGCCGAAGGCCAGCCCCGAATTGCAGTCCTCGCGCTTGGCGTAGAGTTCGACCTTGCCGCCGAGATGGCGCGTGAGCCGCGCCAGCTTCTCGATATAAGTCGGCCCGAAGGTCAGCGGATAGCGCTCGAATTTCTCCAGCATCGTCATCCTCTTTGATGGCCGGGTCGGCGAGGTGGCGTACTTTACGTCCGCCCTTCCGGATGTGATACTCGTATTGTGAATATCGTAGCTCCCCCACTTCCATACGTCGCCGTTGCCGAATCGTTCAAGTTGCCGCCCGGCATGAACTTTCGCGGCACATCGGGCGTTGCGTTCAATTCCAAAGGCAACATCTTCGTCATCCATCGCGGGGTGATGCCGCTGATGGAATTCGATCCCGACGGTAATTTCATCCGCGGTTTTGGCGACGGGCTGTTCGAACGGTCGCACGGTCTGCGGATCGACGCACAGGATAATATTTGGGCAACTGATGTTGCATCGAACATGGTCTACAAATTCGATCCGTCCGGGCGGATCGAAATGGTGCTAGGCGTCAAAGGCCACACCGGTGAGTGGCATCCGTTTGGGCACCTGCGACTATTCCACGAACCGAACGAGGCGGTCGTCGGGCCGACCGGCGACATCTTCGTGCTGCAAGGGCACGGCAAGGGTGACTCACGCGTCCTGAAGTTCGACAAGGACGGCACATTCATCAAGACCTGGGGCGGCAAAGGAAAGGGACCGGGCGAATTCGATCTGCCACACTCGCTCGTTTTCGACGCACAAGGTCTGCTCTACATCGCTGACCGCAACAACGCCCGCATCCAGGTCTTTGACGCCGACGGCACCTACATCCGCGAATCGCAGCACCCCGGCCCACCCTGCGGGCTATTCATGGGCGCCGATCAGCACATCTGGCTGGCGCACGGCCACACCGGCGAAATCATGAAACTCGATCTGGCCGGGAAGGTGGTCGGAATGATAGCCGGAGCGGGGCCGGGCAAGACATCAGGCAAATACGGCGAGGCCCACTACATCGCCGTGAGCCCCCGCGACGAGATTTTCGTGGCCGACACGCTGAACTGGCGCGTGCAGAAGTATGTGAGGGAATAGCCGTCCCGCGTCGCAGGCCCCGATCACTCCCTAATTCCTCGCGCTTTCGGTCTTGGCTTTTGCCTTGCAGGAAATCAAAAGCGTGAAGGCCCTGGCATTGCGGGCGATGTCTGGCGTCTTCAATTCGGTCTTGGTATCGGAGGTTTTGTACGGCACCACGCTGTTATCCAGAAAGTCTCGCAGAGCACCCGTTTTTATGGCGAAGTTGATGTTCTCGGGTATGTTGCCGGTGGCTCTTGCGAATTTCAGGGCATTCAGTTTTGCGGCGACCACGCCGACCACTTCACCACTGGAGGCCAGCAGCGGTCCGCCACTGTTGCCGGGTTGAACGGCCGCGCTGATTTGCAGGAAGCGCGTATCGTTGAGAACGCCGCTGAGCGAGCTTACTATCCCCGTGGTCACCGTAAAATCGGACGTCAGCAGTCCATGAAACGGATAACCGATCGCTACTACATTATCGCCGGACTGGATCGCCTTGTCCCTGATCGTTGCTACGTCCTTGAACGAACCGGGCGCCTGCAGCAAAGCAAGGTCATTGGTCTCGTCGCTTGAAACAAGACGCAATTTGACCGGCGCCTCTCCGGTCAAATTGCCCGAGATATCGCCGACACATCCGTCGACGACGTGCTGATTGGTCACGAGGTGTCCGTTAGGGCTCACCAGGAAACCGGTGCCGGTCACGTCGAAGAGCTTGTCGGGCTTCGTCTGCGCGGGACTCGCCGGCGCTGGCGCCGCCGCGGCCGCCGGCTTTGCAACCGGGACGGAGAAATCTCCGGCGCTCGCGACGCCGAATTGCTTCATCTTGGCGACACAGTTGGCAAGCACGGGCAACAACTGCGCGGTCTGATCAAGGTTGAACTGGAAGAGTTGCCCCTGCGTGTAGGCCGTCATCGCTTTCGCCTTTCGAAACTGGGCAATGAGCGAGGAGTTGTTCGGCATCGGCACGCGGACCAGTTTGTCGCTGATGGGGACGCCGTGCACGTTGACGGGCGCCTGGCCGTCAAAGGTCAGCGCAAGCGGAAAAGCTTGCCCGGACGTCAAAGTCCATTTTTCATGCGCGAATCCCAAGCCCCAGCCGGCGCTGCTGTCGATGGTGACGACAAAATAGATACCGCTGGTGTATTGCGTGCCCGCCGCACAATACGAAAACGCCCCGGTTCGGTCGTCCGTGTAGGCCCCGCCCTTCCAGTTTCCGACGTCAATAGAACCGTAGGGCCCGCGAGCTTGCGCATTTGAATTCGCGAAGATCACACCCAGCAGAATTACGATCGCAACAGCGCAGCGTCTCATACCCACCCCCAAGAATCGGGGCGAGCATATTAAGGGTTGCAACCGGAGTCTAAGCCTTCTTTGGGTTGACGGGCTGCGGAAGCTTCGGTAGCCGACTCAGTCCGCCATGGCTCCGAAGCGCGAGCGCGGGTCGCTCCGGTTCCGGTTCCAGCCATCCAGCCGCCGTTTGAACACGGGTGGAAGGGCCCGACGCGGCGGCTGGGCTAGACTGCAGCGGTGCGTTCTTCCCGACGTCGGCGGCCCTCAAGAGCTCGAATTGAACTTCAGCAGTATAGAAAATCCTTTGTTTCTGCCCTTAGCTCTGTTTAGCTCTGTAATGGTAAGATGACAGGGAAGTGGCCGGTAACATCATCAGAATGGGCGTCTAATGCGCCGCTTCATTGAGACCGCACCAAGGGATGGAACGTTCGTCATCCTCGAGGAGGATGCGAGCGGCAAATACAAGATCGCTTGTTGGTCGCCCGAGGCGCGTGGGTGGGTCGATGAAAGCGATAAGCCGATCAAGATTACGCCGGCGTATTGGCATACAATGCACGGCACGGATCTGCAGCAGGAGACCGACCCCTCTTTCCACTTAAGGTGCGCGGCGTCACAGACGCCTATTGCCCACGCCATGATTGCATCGCGTTCGGTTACGCCTGCTCCTCCGACCGTTGCAGCAGGCGGGGGGTGGACCGCACCGATCGAAACCAAGCGCGCCTCGCAGTCGCGGTGGAAGTTTACGGCCACCTCGATCGCGGCAAGCCTGCTCGTCGCAGCATTCACAAGCATCTACTTCAGCGACGACATTATCTCCTATGCCAGGCGAATAACCGGTCTCCATAATATCTTCGAGGTCGGCACGATCGGCGGACCAGTCGTCAACCAAGCGAGCCGATCTTCAGAGAACGAGCAAGATCAGCGGATCCTTTCGAAGGACCTCGCTGAAGCCCGTCGCACCGTCGAAGAGACCAATCTCAAGCTGCAATCGGAAGCCGCCGCCGCAGCACAAACGCTCGGCCAAGAGCGCGAACGGACTGCCGCTCTCACGCAGGAACTTGACGTTGCACGACAGGCGCTGACGGCCAGCACAGACCGGAACCGACAGGCGCTCGATGAAGAACGCGCGCGCAGCGGCGCGTTGGCGAACGAACTTGCGACGGCACGCCGCGACCTCGAGACGAAAGTAGCACTCGCGAGCAAAACAGGCGACGAAGCAGCTCAGATCAGAAAGGCCGCCGAAGCAACGGCGGCAGAGTTGCGGCGATCCTTGCAGGCAGAGCGCGACAAGGTCGCAACGCTGGCGCGCGATCTTGAGACCGCGCAGCGCGCGATCGGCGCGCGCGCAGCAGCGCCCGGTCGCCCCGCGAACAGCCAGACCGGTCAAACAAACTCTCAAACAAACTCGGTGGCGCAGCCGGCCGCAGCGGAGCAGCCGGCGACCTCAGAGGTGCAAGGCAATCCTGAAACATCCAGATTGATGGCGCGTGCCAGTGCGCTGCTCGCCCAGGGAAATATCGGTGCGGCGCGGATCGTGTTCGAACGTGCTGTGGAGTTGGGCAGCGCCGAGGCTGTCTTCGCGCTCGCGGAGACGTACGATCCTCACGTTCTCTCCAGTTGGGGGACCTATGGGACGCGCGGCGATGCGTCGAAGGCGCGCGAGCTCTATGCGAAGGCTTCAGCCGGCGGCATTCAGAAAGCGAGGGATCGACTTAACGCGCTGCGTTAATGAGGGATCATTTCTGTGCGTTCATGTATCATCCAGCGCAACGGCGATGATGGGGGAATTGGAATTTGACGCACCAGAGGGACTTTTGATGAATCGATTTTTCCGAGTGCATTTTTTCAGGCTGCTTGCCGTGTGGGCGCCGGTCATCCTGGTGCTTCACCCGGCCAATGTAGATGCCCAAACGCAAAGCGGCCGCGCGCCGCGCAACGCGTCGCAATACCTGTTGCAAAAGGAGAGGATGAATGCCTGGTCGGTGGGGCTGGCTGGCGGCCAGCTTGAGGGCGCGCCTATCCGCTTTGCTGCCGAGATTGCCCGCGTGGTCGATGATGGGCCGAACCTGCTTGTCCTGCCCATCGTAACCCGGGGGCCGGTAGAGAATCTAAATGCGCTGCTGTATCTGCAGGGCATCGACACAGCGATCATCAATTCCGACGCGCTCGAAGAGTACAAGGTTCAGGTACCGGACATTCAGAACCGCGTGGTCTACCTTCTCAACCTGTTCCCGTCAGAACTGCACATATTCGTTCGGCCGGAGATCCAGAGCCTGCAGGATCTCGCCGGCAAGAAGGTGAATTTCAACACCTTGGGCACGGCCGCCGCCTATTCGGGGCCGCTGATCTTCAGCCGATTGGGCGTCGAGGTCGAAAAGACCTTCATTCCGCATCAGGTCGCGCTGGAGCAGATGCGCAAAGGCGAGATAGCTGCCGTCGTCTTCATCACATCAAAGCCAGTCGATCCTTTCGTTCGTGGGCGCTGGGAGCCTGGCTTCAAGTTTCTTCCGGTTGATTACGACAGGAAATTCGAAGATTACTACCTTCCTTCTGTATTGGAGGCGTCCGACTATCCCAGTCTTATCAAACAAGGTGAACGCGTATCGACGATTGCGGTCCCGACCGTTCTGGTCGCCTTCAACTGGCAAGAGCGGTCGAATCGTTATAAGCGCGTCGCTCGCCTCGTCGACTATCTGTTTTCCCGGATTGACCGGTTGCAGGCGCCCGGCTTCGACCCGAAATGGAAGTCGATCAATCTCGCTGCGACGGTCCCCGGATTAGCCCGCTCTTCCGCGGCGCAGGCATGGCTGGATCGGCAGGCGCGCGCAAAGCAAGCAACGCAATGAGGACCGCCACGATCACGCTGTTTGCCGCTTACGCGCTTTCTGGCGAAGTTGCTCTCGCACAGGGCGTCAGCGCGCCGCCGCGAGCGGCGTTGGCGACCAACAACTGGCTGGTTAGCGAGACCATCTCGCCCGTGGATTATTCGCCGATCGTTGTTGCCGTTACACCGTCGCGCGACAGCCCCGACAGCCCCGCGATGCAACTTACCATCTTCTGTCGCAATGGCCGCACTGAACTCGTGGTCGCAGGAGTGGCGATCTCAGCTCGCGGCGATGACTACGCCGTTTCCTACCGCATCAATAGCAACGAGCCTGTGCAAGCCGCGGCAGGAGTGCCATCCTTTGGATCCGGCGTCGCGTTTAAGGGCGATATCGTGCGCTTGTTGCAGTCGCTCCCGGAGGAGGGCAGCATGTTTGTCCGTCTTGCTCTCCGAACGGGTACGGCCCTTGAGGGGCATTTCTGGCTCGGCGGGCTGAAGCCCGTGCGAGACAAGCTGGCCGCGGCATGCAAATGGCCGCAAGCCGTTGCCAAACCACGCAACTGATGTGATCGACCAGGACACACAATAGGGAGTGCATGATGACGAGATTTGGAAACGCGATGAGAGCAGCGGCGACGGGCGGGGTCGTTCTGATGATGGTCACGCCGCCATTAGCCGCACAGGAGCGAAAGCATACGACAACGTCGATGTCGAAGCGGCATATCGCTACCAAGCAGGCGCAGCACCGTCTCATATTGCAGGTAAACAGCAACGAACCCGCGATGATGAATTTAGCGCTCAACAATGCGATGAACGTCGCGGAATACTACAAGGGTCTCGGCGAGAAAGTCTCCATCGAAGTCATCACCTACGGCCCCGGTCTGCATATGCTGCGCAACGACACCTCGCCGGTGAAAGCGCGGATCGAGACGATCGCACTGAGCACGCCTGAAATCTCCTTCAAGGCTTGTGGAAATACCAAAGAAAATATGAGCAAGGCCGAGAACAAGGACATTCCCATTATTCCGCAAGCGAATCTCGTGAAGTCCGGCGTTGTACGCGTCATGGAATTGCAGGAGCAAGGCTGGTCGTATGTAAAGCCCTGACATCCTTTCGATGGTATAGCTGGCTGTCCGCTCCCCGACGCGGACAGATTAGTCCGCGGTTCTTTAGGGCACGGTTCAAATCCGGGAAACAAAACACTCGTTATCCAAGAGCAACCCGCCGGGCGGATGTTCGCTTTGGGTCGCTAGTCGACGTCGCAGGGCGTCCGATTATTCCCGAGAGCGGACGCCGGTCGGCTTTGCCAATTTGTACCCATGCACCGCGGCGATGAGGTTATTCGATCACCCTCGTCGGCAATGGCGAGCACGGACGGCGGGATGCCGAGCCAAAGCATCATCGCGGCTGCATCCTTTATGCCGCGGAAGGCGCGCTCTCTCATTGCGAGAGGCGCCGGAGGCTTCAGGATTGACGCCACTGGCGATGCTGATCGCTGGCCAGCCGTCTGATGACGGTTCCAGATTTAACCGTCGGCGTCGATATTCAGCTTAATAACAGACCTTTGTTGCGTGCCAACGCCTGCGCTCTATCGTGCCCTGCAGTCGCGCGTGGGCGCTGGCCGCTACACCCCCGTTCCGGCCGACGCGCTCGCGCGATCAGGGCCGTCGCAAGAGCGGCGGTCCGCCCAAGGGGGCAACAGTTGGACAGAGAGCTGACCGATATGCTCGAAAATCCGAAATTCAATTTCGTCTGTACCGAGTGCGGAAGCATGAGCATCGCCGCTCCCCGTATCCCCCTGGCGCAAGCTCCAGAAACAACCGTCATTCCGTGCGGGGGCTGCGGTGCATCCCGCGGAACCTTAGCGACGCTTCGAGAACTAGCTCGGAGCGGGACGCCGCAGCAAGACGACACGACGGCACAGAAAGCACCATGATGCGCGCGCGGCTCATGACAACGCTGTTGACCGCCAGTCTTTGGGCAATTCTGTTCGTCGTGGTTTTGTATTCCGTTGCAAGTGCGAGTAAGCAATTTAAGGGAATGCGGAAAGGAACGATCCGTCAGAATTGCGATGGCCGATCAATCGGACTGACTAGATCTTCCAGCTGAAGAACGGACGATGGGCCACCGGCGAAACAACGGATTAGGAAAAAGCCCAAATTATCCCAAAAGCGATAATCAGGCCGGCGACCAAAGCGACTAAAATCGATAGCGCAAAGGCGGCAACCGGATTTATCCAGCGGTGAGCGTTCGTGTTTGGCAAGATCCCATTTCCACAATGGCTGTATGGGCGAGGAGCAGCTCAATTAAGATTGGGGGCGGCTTTAGATTAAAACGCGCCAAAAATGTCCCACACCGGGCTTGGGGGGACAGTGAACCGGAAAGGATTAACGAAAAGTTGCTTCAAACAAGCTGAGCGGGACGTTCCAGGCGATTTCCGTCCAGATTATTGATTCCGCTCCGACCTTCGACCGATATACGGCCCGTACAAGACGTCCTGGCGCCATTCGTACACCTTGACGATAACAACGCCTGCCGCGACCACCAGAGCTAGAAAAATAAGCGCTTCAATGACCATGATTTAGATCCCGCAATTGGGGGATCATAGTTCAAGGCGTCGACTTCGGTGCGTCAACTATTGGTCGCTATTAACATCAACGGTTACGATTAATCGAAACTGTGTTCTTTCTGCCTTTATATGGGTTCCATCGGTGGAACATACGCGCGGACCGTCCCATTTTGGCCAAAGAGTTAGTGGTTTCTATTTTTTAGGGCTGGGTCAATTAAACCGGAGCCCTAGTATGTTTAAACCAGTAATTGTTGCGTTCTTTTTCATTGCCGTTGCAACAACCACTTCCGAAGCCCGTCATTCTCGCATTGTTGGTCAAGCACCGGGATGCAATCTGACGATGCCTTGCGACTTCTCTTTTTCGCAAACCGGGCGCGTCAAAACTACGTCATATGCGCAGCGCGACCATGGCGCGGGCAGTTATCGTCGCGAAGTAGCGGCGGTTACGGCCGCTCGCGGTCAAACCATCAGTGGGCGTCCGGCAGGTTGCCCTCATTCCTTCTGTGGCTGCGGCGCGTCGATCCGTGTGTTTGGCCATATCGTGCCGGGATTGAATCTCGCATCCAACTGGCTACGGTTTCCACGAACAGCGCCAGCGCCGGGAATGGTTGCCGCGCGTCACGGCCACGTTTTCGTCCTGGAACAGCATGTCGAAGGCGATACTTGGATGGCTTATGATGCGAACTCGGGCGGTCACGCAACGAGGATACACGCGCGCTCACTGCGTGGGTATACTGTCGTCAATCCACATGCAGCTTAGGCTCCAATGACAATTGGCGCGTCTCTGGGAGGTTAACCGTTATGTGTTCATCCCGACAATCTGCTGCGGCCGCATCATAATTGGTGCGGCCTCTTGCGAGAGCGTTCGTCAGACTTTTTGGGCAAGCAGCTTTCACAAGGCTCGGATTAGAGATTTTTTCGTTCCCGGCCCATCGCTGAACCCGTCGCCTATCAGCGTTGATGGGCTCATGAAATCGCGTAAACTGAACGGAATGATCGGGCTGTCCCGTTTCTTTCTGGCCGTCCCGCATTGCGCCCATCATACGAGCGCAGGCTGAAAATAGACATGTGACACGGCCGGGGTAACAAATGTCGGACGATCTGAAATTTTCAGTCCAACGTCCGCCAGCCTATGGCGAACTGACGGACGTCCTGCCCGGACTGTTCTGGGTTCGGCTACCGGTGCCGACACCACCCAATCACGTCAATTGCTGGCTGCTCGACAACGGACCCGGATGGACACTGGTCGACTGCGGCATGAATACCGACGACATTTTTGAGATCTGGGACAAGCTTTGGCGAGGACTGCTCCGCAGTCGTCCGTTGCAGAACCTCACTTTAACACATGCACATCTCGACCATTTCGGCTTTGCCGGATATTTGGTGAAGGAATCGAAATGCGCGGCACGCCTTCCGCTGGCCGAATGGCTCAATGGGTGGAAGATGTGGCATGAGCGTGAGGAAGGGCCGGACGAACAGTTTACTTCCTTCATGAAACGAAATGGTGCATCGGACGATGATGCCGCCAGCATCATAGGATCCCTGCGTCGGTCAAACTATCTTGGCCTGCGGCCGCCGCGTGAATTCATCCGCATCCGCGACGGCGATGTGGTCGCCATGGGGCAACGGGAGTGGCGGGTGATCACCGCAGGCGGCCATTCGCCCGAACATGCGTCGTTTTATTGCGAGAGCGACAAAATCCTGATCGCAGGCGATCAGATCCTGTCGCACATGACGCCATCGGTAATCGTGCCGGCAGCCCAGCCGGATGCCAACCCGATGAAGGAATATCTGGATTCGCTGATGCGGCTCGAGACGCTGCCGCCGGACACGCTGGTGCTGCCCTCGCACGGTCTGCCGTTTCGCGCGCTGCATACACGAATCGCCCAGATGCGCGAACATCATCTGGTGCGGCTCGACGACGTAGCTTCCGTCATCACCAGCAAGACGACGGCGTTTGCGGTCGCGCAAGAAGTGTTCCCGCGGGTGCTGTATGCCAATCCGCGCCAGGCATTTGGCGAGGCCCTTGCCCATCTCAACATGCTTGCATCGACCGGCAAGCTGACGCGTGATGTCGATAGCGCCGGCGCAATCGCCTTCGCGCCAGTGTGATTGGCTTAACGTGCCCCTTATAGCCGAATCCAACGCTCCTACAGCATCAGTCGGCCTGCTCCGCTCAAAGAGGTGGCAGGTCGCGATGATCGGGCTGGGCACGGCAACAGCACAGCTCGACACGTCAGTCAATATTGCGTTCCCCGCCATTACCCGGGGATTCGAGCTCACGATCGGCGATATCCAGTGGGTCGTGATTTGCTATGTACTGACCTACGCAAGCCTCCTGTTGGTACTCGGTCGCATCGGCGACACCATCGGTCACGCGATCGTCTACCGGGCCGGACTTGTCTGGAGCGCCGTGGCGTTGCTTCTCGTCAGCTGCGCACCCAGCTACGGCGCGATGTTGGTCTTTCGCTGCTTGCAAGGTGTCGGCGCGGCGCTGGTGCTGAGCTGCGGCGCGGCACTGGTGACATCTCTCTACGGCGAAGAACGACGCAGCCGATCGCTCGGCATCTATACCATGATGATGGCGCTTGGCTTGATGCTCGGTCCGCTGCTCGGCGGTGCCCTGACGGCAATGTGGGATTGGACTGCGGTCTTTTGGTTCCGGATTCCGATTGCAATCGCAGCATTGTTGTTTTTGCGCGGCATGCCCGCATCGACTCCGCATCCGGCAAGTGAGCGCTTTGACATCGCCGGCGGCATCGCGTTGACGTTGGGTTTGGTAACAATGCTGATGACGCTCAACCGCCTTCGCGAGTTCACGGCCATCTGGCTTGGACTGCTATCGATACTCGCCTTTGCAGGCTTCATCTTCCGTCAGTCCCGCACGAAGCATCCGATCATCGCGGTCGAAATTCTTAAGCTGCCGGGCTTTGCGCTGCTGAACCTCATTAGCGTGCTCGCGAATCTCGCGGCTTTTTCAGTGTGGCTGTTGGTGCCCTACTACTTAACACGCATACCTGCCTACACGCTTACAGAGAGCGGAGCCGTACTCGCCGCGGGAGCGGCAGGCGCCGTGCTGGCCGCGCCGATCGGCGGTCGCCTCATCGGGCCGCGAATCTCCGCTGAGCGGCTGGCTGTTGCAGGTGCCGCTGCTATTGGCGCCGGCCTTCTCTTGCTGGGTGCATGGACAGAACAGACCCCGACAGTCCTGCGGGTTGCGGGGCTGGTCATACAGGGCGTCGGGCTCGGCCTATTCCAGCTTACCTATTCGGATATCGTGACCGCGGCGCTTCCGCTCAGGGATCGTGGCGTGGCAGGGAGTCTCGCGCTTCTGACGCGAACGCTGGGCACCGTAGCCGCGGCCTCAGTCGTCTTGATGCTGTTTGAAATCCTGCAAATCAGGCATGGCTTCTTTGATGCCTTCCATCAGACCTTTCAGCTTGCGGCATTACTGGCGTTCGTCGCTGCGGGACTATTGACACTTTTGCCGCCCAAAATCGGCAACCCGTAGGGCGATCAAAAGGCGCGCTTATCTTAAACCGACGAGCCAAACTATTCCGTTAAGGCTCCAACCGCAGCATCCCCTGATAGCGACAATCGCGGTGCTAGTTTGGGACGTCCGTTTCGTGCCAAACTCGAAAGTGAGATCATCCTCGTCACGCGATCTCATCGGTCCAGACCTTGAAAGAGACCAGTGTGTTTGGGCCGAACGTCTGGGTGATCGGGACATCGGAAGCATCGCGCCCCTGTGCGATCAGCACGCGGCCGATCCTCGGCACGTTGTTGCGCGGATCGAAGGTGTGCCAATGCCCGCCGATATAGGCTTCAAACCAGCCGGCGAAATCCCCCACGGCCCAGGGTTTGGGCGTACCGATGTCGCTTAGGTATCCTGTGCAATAGCGCGCGGGAATATTCATGCAGCGGCAGAACGCGAGGGCGAGATGAGCGTAGTCGCGGCAGACGCCGTTGCCTTCCTCATAGGCTTCCCACGCCGTCTTGCTGGCGCGCGCGTGCTCGTATCCGAAGGCGATGTGACGGTGAACGAAATCACAGATTGCCTGGACCCGCGCCCAGCCCGGCGGCGTGTTCGCAAACAATTGCCAGGCGATTTCCGAAAGCCGGTCAGTCTCGCAATAGCGGCTGCCGAGCAGATAGACCAGGACGTCCGCGGGTAGATCCTCGACCGCATGCTGAACCGCCGACGCGAACACTGGATCAGGCAGGCCGCTGTCGCGAACGATGCCATCGGCGGCAAGGCGCATGCGACCGGCGGGCGCGACAATGCGGCTACACCAATTGCCGAACAGGTCGCGATAGGGCGTGATCTCGACGACGGGGTCGGTGGTGAGGAAATCCGGCACAATGACATCGGACGCACGGGTAAAGTGTGTGCCCAGTACCATGATCATCGGCGTCGGCTGTGGAAAATCGTAGAGCATTTCGAATCCGACGCGCAACTTCATTCGAAATACCTTTCCACCTGCTGAGCGCTCGAAATGGCTACGAAAACCATCGAATACAAGGCTTTGGCTGCCTTATTCGATCAAATGCGACCTACCGCAGAGAAAGCGATAGCTAATTGCCGCAAAAGCGCGCACGATGGCACGATGTCCGAACAACATCATGTCGTCGCGTGCAGATACGCCGGGCTGCGGGCATGACCATGCGCTCTCGCCGCGAAATAGTTCATTTCAAGCACTCGTTCCGCATCAAGGGCATTGACCGTCAACTCGCACCGGGGGCTTACGAAGTCGTCACCGACGAGGAGATGATCGAGGGCCTTTCGTTCCCGAGCTTTCGGCGCGTCGCCACCATGATTATGGTACCCGGTGCGCCGCCGCAACGTTCCGCGATGGAAATGATCTCAATCAGCGCGGTCGATCTTTCCGACGCGCAACGCATTGACGCGAGCGCGCCGCATGACTGAGATCCCGATCGAACTCGACAAACATCGCGGCATGGCAGCGCAGAAGGCAACCGATATCCGCCGTGTGGTTGCGGAAGTCGAGGTCAACGCGAAGCTGCTGCGCGACACGCAGGGCGTGCTGGAAACCCAGATCCTTGCCGCGCCGGCCACGTCGTGGCCCGAGGCGGTGGCCAAAGCGCGCTACGTCCTCAATCTCTATTCGGCCAGTCTCGCGCCGAACGACACGCATCACCGCGACCTCGTGGCCGCGGTACTTGAGGACCTTGCCCGACTCTCGGGGGAAGAGACCTGAACAAACCGGTGTTCGCTCGATGAGTGAGCACTTTATCCGGCGCGTTCCAGCCAAAATGGAACGGCCCAACCGAAAGCACCTGATGCAAAATCTCTCGCCCCGTCACGTCATGACTGAAGAATCGCTTCGTCTCGGTGTGGAATCCGGCTGGTACTCGACCAAGGTTAGCGGAACCTTCGTCTCGGGGCCGCATTCTTCCGAAGCCGACTGCCTGCGCCGGATCGCCGAAATCAATCCGCCGGCAGCGAAAAAGAAGATCTGAGTTCGGTCCATTCCGGGAGGAAAGCCTGATGACGCTCGTGCGCGGTAACATCAGAGGTTACGAAGAAGACCGGATGGTGCTGTTGTTTTCCATGATGGATGACGCCAGGGAAGTGCCGTGCGCCGTCAGCGCTGCGGCCATGGATGATCTGGAACACGTGCCACGGACGCCGGCCAATCAGCGGGAGGAACAGTTCGTGCGATTGCGCGACCGCATCGAGGCGTGCGCGTCCCGCAAGTTCCTGGCGCGGGAGTTCGAAGGCACTCCCGCTGGCATCATCGTGCGGGGCATCGATCTAAGGACTTAGAGATGCCGCCGCTTAGCGACGCCAAGGGCTCGTGAAATAGTCTGTGGCTGTTAGGCGCGGCGTGGTGCTCGCATATCTCGAGGCCTCGGGGAACTCCCAAAAAATAACGAAATCTTCCTCGCTATTCGACAGGCGGCCTCTATATTGATACTATCACCGCGTGCCCCGGGCTGCTATCGGTGACTGAGAGCGCCTGTGCTCCCGCCTCAACCAAAGGCGGCCAATGTCGAAATCATCTGCATTCAATATTCGCGAGTGGCTGGTACCGCCAGTATTGCTGCCGATCTTTCTTGTGCTGCTCGTCGCTGGCGCGATGTTGTTCAATACAAACCCGGCGTAGTCGCACTGCAGAGCTGCCACCGATCGAACAACGTTTTGCGCGCAGGGGCACTCCCCGCCATCCTCCAATCAAAGGGCGTAGCGTTATGAAGCAAGAGCCCGTCAATCAAGTATATCGCTTTGATCAGAACCCATCCGTACGAGCGGAGCGTCTGCGTAAAGAAGCTCGCGGTACGCCGCATGGTGTCCGGCGTGATGAGTTGCTCCGCAGAGCGCGACAAATCGAAGGTCTGCCCGCTGTTCAGGTGCCGCTAGCATCTCCCGACCTTGTATCGTCCAAATGACCAGTTCCCGGTTCATACTTTGGGAGACCGAAACCGCTGTCGCATATCTAATCTCCCTTGGAATAGCTGCTGGGGGCGTTTGCATTGTCGGCGGAACGATAGCGGCAGGTTCGGCTCTGGCTTGGACGATTGCGGGTTTAGCGACTGTTGCGATCGGCGCTTTCAGCTTTTTCGAACTATTTGCGCATGTCAACAAAGGCTAAACCAATGAAGCGCGGTCCCCTCGCGACCGAACGCGATCCTATGGGATTTTGCGCGACACCCGTACTGCGCACGGCCATTGTGAGGTGGGCTGAAAATCAGCCGGATTTGCCTTCGCTTTCAGAGGCAACACGTCGCTTAGTCGAACTTGGCCTAACAGTGAAAGCAAAAGGCCGGCGGCCTAGTGACGGACAGAAGCTCCGCGCGCGCGAGATGGCCGGAAAGGCGATTGATGAGATGACCGACGCTACGGCCACCCCTAACGATCAGGCCACGCGCAAGAAGCGTCTGCTCAAGGGGCCGGAGGAATTCCGAGAGGTGTGGGTAGATAGGCCCAAGAGCACGTCATAATTGCCATTAGAGCAGTCTCGCACAGAAGCCAAAGGCATTGCGTCGTCTGCGGGAACGAACATGGATGAACTAACGACCGAGACGGTTCTCGCGGAAGTCGTGGGAATCATTCCTATCGCTACAAGCGCGTTGTCTCGCTCGGCATCGAATAATGATTGCTGAGACTTTTGAGCCAACGCCGGTGAGGATTTACACAACCGGTATCGTTGCCATCTTGATGATTTGCCATCAGGCTGTCCAGGACTGGCGAAAAAGCCGTACCGTTTCCACATGTTGACAAATCTTGCACCGGTATTGAATGAGATCATTGCCGTTATCATCTGGCGCGACCTTCTCCAACTGCATCGTTTGTTTGCAATTGACGCAAGTCATCAAGTCCAATAGTGGGCTACGATCATCATTCATTGATTTGCTGCATTTGGTTTACCCCGCATTGCGGCTTCTCGAGCTGCGACCAACGAGAAGAGAGGCTGTAAAAAGGGTCCGGCGCGCCTTGCGGGCACGCCGGACGGAATCCTATTCGCTCTCGATGCGCTCGACCGCTGCGGGCATCTGAGCAACTGACATCAAAGTCCGAGCAACCTGGTTTAGAAGCTGATCGGAATTTTCTTCCTCAGCTAGTGACTTAGACAACAACTCCACGATCGCGCTGTGGCGAAGCTGCTGGGCCAAGTTCTTGGCGGTGGTGTAGCCGGAGATTTCGTAGTGCTCGACGCGCTGGGCCGCCCCAATGAGAGCAAGGTCTGCCGGCGCATCCTCCTTTTCTTCGCCTTTTTCCATCACCTCCTGGCCTTCCTCGACCAGGCCCATCATGCCCTTGCAGGGCTTCGCGCGAGGTGTTTCACCGAGGAGCGAAAGACACTCATTCAGGCGTCCTATCTGCTGCTCGGTTTCCAAGAGATGATGCTCAAACAATTCTCGCAGCCGATCGAACCGTGCGGCCTTAGCCATTTTTGGCAGCGCCTTAGTGAGTTGTTTCTCCGCATGCAGGATGTCCCGCAGTGCGTCGACCAGAAGCTCGGCCATCCCCTGCGGTGCAAGGGGAGGGGAACTCTCCGTCTTAATCGGTTGAGAGCCATTCACGCCGGCATCGGTCTGTGAAAGCGCCGGTAAATCAACGAATTCCCAATCAGCACCTTGGTTCCACGGGCCTCGCGTGTCGATTTCTCCGTCATCGCCAGTTCCGGTGGAATCGTTGAAGAACTGGTTCACGAGCCCGGGTGTGGGCGCGAGCTTGCCAATGCTGAAAGCTGGCTTCTTCATGCTTTCCAGCGCTGCTGTAAAGGCCTTCATATGGGTGATCTCTCTGGTCATCAGGAACTGAAGCGCATCCTTCGTACCGGAATCATCGCAAAAGTTGATGAGCCTCTCGTAGACAATCTTGGCTCTGGCTTCGGCCGCGATATTGCTGCGGAGGTCAACGTCGAGTTCGCCGGTTATCTTGAGGTAATCAGCGGTCCATGGGTTACCCTGCGAATTGAACAGATTGACCCCGCCGCCGCCGGCGATGGCGATGAGCGGGTCGGCCTCGGCCGCGTGGCGGTCGAACTTCGAAGGCTTAAGGTGCATTCGCGCCAGACATCCGACGATTTCAAGATGGCTGAGTTCCTCGGTGCCGATGTCCATCAGAAGATCCTTTCGGTCCGGATCTTCGCAGTTTAATCCCTGGATAGAGTACTGCATCGCAGCGGCCAACTCGCCGTTAGCGCCGCCAAACTGCTCCAGGAGCATGTTGCCAAAACGGACGTCGGGCTCGTCGACGCGCACGGTGAACATTAGTTTTTTAACGTGGTGATACATGGAGGGCCCTCTCGCGTACTAGGTGAACACTACGGAGGCAATCCGCCGCCTTCCCTCATGTTCCTAAACGGACCGGCGGCGATTTGCCGGGGAACCATTGCCCCGAGGGCCGGTCGGTGTGCTTTCAGTCCATCCCCAACGATCACGACGATTGCGAACGCGATCTATCGTGTTGGGTGCCCAACAGACAAAATCTTGGATGGATCGCGTCAGCGGTCACGTTGCCGAAAAG